>NZ_CANMLV010000009.1 GCF_947498825.1 uncultured Cedecea sp.
AAACGTTGCAGCGGTTGCGGTTACACACTGTCTAAACTGGCGTTACATACACGGTCTTGGGTCTGCCCTGAATGTGGTGTTAACCATGACCGTGATATTAACGCTGCAAAGAATATAAAAGCCGCAGGTCTTGCGGTGTTAGCCCTTGGAGAGTCTGTCATTCCTGAATCGCTTAATGCTGTTTAGGTTGGACTCTGTGAATTGGGAATCCCCGTCCTTCAGGGCGGGGAGCAGTCAATTGCTGTATGGCCCGTCGCTAACAGAATCCCTGATTTTTAATTCTGAGATAAAGATATTCTCTTTTGAAAAATGTCCGCCATCGAGCATCGAAATTACCCGATGAATAACTTCGTTAATCATTCCATTAACCGGGTCTTTTACACTGGATAAGGCCGGTTTCAGGAAGGGCGCGGTTGGAATATCATCAAAACCAATAACGGAAACCTGTTGGGGAACCGCGATGCCGATATCATCCAGCGCTTTGATGGCTCCTATGGCCATATCATCATTACTGGCCAGAATAGCGGTAAAAGGTGTTGCCTGTTGGTGTAATTTCATCACGCCTTGAACACCGCAAGTCGGTGTCCAGCGGCCTTGAATAATCAATGACTCGATGACTTCAATGCCACTGGCAAGTAAGGCCTCTTTATAACCCGCCAGACGTTCAATTGCTGTCGGTGAGTCCATTGAACCGGTAATAAAAGCAATCTCTCTGTGACCACGAGAAATCAGATACTGAGTGGCGTTAAAACTGGAGCCTTTATGATCGCAAGCTATACAGTGACTCTGATTTTTTCTCAGTTTACGGTTCACTATCATAATAGGCTGGGAATGTTGCTCGATGATTTCATCCATCTGGCTGATACTCAGAAAGCGGGGATAGACAATAATCGCATCACAGCGTAATCCGAGCAGAAACTGAATTGCGGCATGTTCTTCCTCTGCACTGTGTTTGCCATCAACAAGGATCAGTTGCCGACCATTATCTTCGAGCTTTTTTGCTGCCTGGGATAGGATCTCATTAAAGTAACTGCCTTGATAAAGATTATTAGTCACTACCAGACCAATACAGGCGGATTTACTGGTTGAAAGATTACGAGCCAGTAAATTAGGGCGATAGCCGGTTTCTTCAATCGCCTGGTAAACCCGCGCTTTGGTTTCGTCACTGGTATAACCTTTCCCTGACAATACGCGCGAAACTGTCGCTTTTGATACGTTTGCCCGTTTTGCCACTTCCTGCATTGTAGACATGTCTTTATCCCGACCTATTGATACCCGAATCATTTTACACATTTCTTATCGCCAGAGATGCAGAGATCTGTGCAGTAATGAGCGTGGTTCTTACTAGAAAACGCATCTGTTTGGTGAGTTAAGTCACACAAACAAACATCAAAAAACAAAATGGTTGAATTATTATTAAATAAATTAAATATTGTGTGGAACCGGTTACCGGCTGTTGCTCAGTAATATATATTCCATTAACGATATAAATATCAGTTAATACATAAACTTAAATAAATCGCCATGAAGCGGGATGCGTATCCGTTACATTGAGTGCCCTATACCGCTGGATGTAGAGTGCGATTACAAGAGCTCATTTACCCATGTCCAAGAATTATGCGGCTGTTTCTCGTTCGATTGTTGATGCTATCGGCGGGGTCGAAAATATTACTGCTGTCACCCACTGTATGACACGCCTGCGGTTTGTGCTGAAAAGTGATGAACCCGTTGATTTAGCACGTTTAAAAAGTATTACTGGCGTCATGGGGGTGGTGAAAACAGACTCACAATGCCAGGTGATTATTGGCAATACAGTTTCAAAAGCTTATGAAGAAGTTATCAAATTGCTGCCAGAAGGGCTGGCACAGGAAACCCGGCCAGCGACCAAAAGTCCCTGGTCCTTCCGTCGTGTTGGCGCCGGGATCCTTGATGCTCTGATAGGGACTATGTCACCTCTGATCCCTGCGATTATTGGTGCATCAATGATCAAACTGCTGGCTATGGTCCTGGAAATGAGCGGTATCCTGACCAAAGGTTCTTCTACACTTATCCTGCTTAATGTCATTGGTGACGGTGCGTTCTTTTTCCTGCCGATTATGGTGGCTGCTTCTGCTGCGGTTAAGTTCAAAACGAACATGTCACTCGCTATTGCCATCTCAGGGGTTATGGTACACCCGGCATTTATCGATTTGATGGCCAAAGCCGCTCAAGGCCAACCAGTGGATTTTATCGGTATTCCGATTACGGCAGTGAAATACACTTATACCGTGATCCCGGCGTTGTGTATGACTTGGCTACTCTCCTACATCGAAAGATGGGTTGATAAGATAACCCCGGCGGTCACCAAGAACTTCCTCAAACCGATGCTGATATTTCTTATTGCATCCCCGATTGCAATTATCTTAATCGGGCCTGTAGGTATCTGGATTGGTAGCGGCATTTCTTCCGTGGTCTATACCATTCACCATTATCTTGGCTGGTTATCTGTGGCTATCATGGGGGCGCTCTGGCCACTGCTGGTAATGACCGGCATGCATCGGGTATTTACTCCGACCATTATTCAGACCATTGCTGAAACAGGCAAAGAAGGTATGGTGATGCCGTCAGAAATTGGTGCCAACCTTGCCTTAGGGGGGTCATCGCTGGCTGTTGCCTGGCGCACCAAAAACCCTGAGTTACGCCAAACGGCACTCGCTGCTGCTGCCTCAGCCATTGTTGCCGGGATCTCTGAACCGGCCTTATATGGTGTTGCTCTGCGTCTCAAGCGGCCATTGATCGCGAGTTTAATTACCGGATTTTTCTGCGGAGCCGTTGCCGGGATCGGCGGGTTAGCGAGTCACTCTATGGCTTCACCAGGTCTGTTTACCAGTGTGCAATTCTTCGATCCACAAAACCCAATGAGTATCGTCTGGGTCGTTGGCGTCATGATCATGGCGATAGTGATGTCATTCATTGTGACTTTGTTACTCGGATTTGAAGATATTCCGGTTGAAGCATCCAACGATAAAAAAGAGCCTGTTGATCAAAAAGTCTCTCAGCCACAACAAGTTAACGTCTGAATTAATTAACGGATAAGGAGAAGTACGCATGTCCACATCAAGATTTCCCGACAACTTTCTTTGGGGAGGAGCCATCTCTGCTAATCAAGCTGAGGGGGCATACCGTGAAGGGGGGAAAGGGCTGACCACGGTGGACATGATTCCCCACGGTAGTAATCGGATGCCGGTTAAACTTGGGCAAGAAGAACGCTTCAGTCTGCGTGAAGATGAATATTATCCCAGCCACCAGGCTATCGATTTTTATCATCACTATAAAGAAGATATTGCTCTGCTTGCCGAAATGGGATTCGGTGTGTTCAGAACCTCTATTGCCTGGAGCCGCCTTTACCCTAACGGCGATGAGCTGACACCAAATGAGGAAGGTATCGCTTTTTATCGTGACCTGTTTACCGAATGCAGAAAATACAATATTGAACCGCTGGTGACCCTGTGTCACTTCGATGTACCGATGCATCTGGTGATTGAATATGGCTCATGGCGTAACCGGAAAATGGTCGATTTCTTTAGCCGCTATGCCCGAACCTGTTTTGAAGCCTTTGATGGTTTGGTGAAATACTGGCTGACCTTCAATGAAATTAACATCATGCTGCACAGCCCGTTCTCTGGCGCGGGCCTGGTGTTCAGTGCTGATGAAAACCCTGACCAGGTTAAGTATCAGGCGGCTCACCATGAACTGGTCGCCAGTGCGTTAGCCACCCGTATTGCGCATGAAGTGAACCCTGAAAACCAGGTGGGTTGTATGCTGGCTGGAGGGATATTCTATCCTTGGTCATGCAAACCTGATGATGTTTGGGCGGCACTTAATAAAGATCGCGAGAATCTGTTTTTTATTGATGTCCAGGCGCGTGGTCGTTATCCGGCTTATGCTGCCCGCCTGTTTAAAGAAAAGGGAATTTCGCTGGTGGTTGATCCTGAGGATGAAGCTATCCTTGCCAATACCGTTGATTTTGTCTCTTTCAGTTACTATGCCTCACGCTGTGCTTCTGCTGAAATGAATGCGCAAAATAGCAGTGAAGCCAACGTAGTTAAGTCACTGAAAAATCCCCATATTAAAGTGAGCGAGTGGGGATGGGGTATCGACCCTCTGGGCTTACGTATCACGATGAATATGATGTATGACCGCTATCAGAAGCCACTCTTCTTAGTTGAGAATGGTCTTGGGGCGCGGGATGAAGTCACCGCTGAGGGGGAAATCAACGATGATTATCGTATTGATTACTTACGCAGCCATATTAATGCCATGGGCGAGGCAATAGAAGATGGCATTCCTGTTATCGGCTACACCACTTGGTCATGCATTGATTTGGTTGCCGCGTCTACCGGAGAGATGAGTAAGCGCTATGGCTTTATTCATGTTGATCTTGATGACCAGGGGCAGGGAACGCGTGAACGTAAAAAGAAAAAATCCTTCTACTGGTATCAGAAAGTGATAGCCAGTAATGGGGCTGATTTGGAATAACGTTGTTATGGTTTCACAGATGCCGTTATTTCACGGCATCTTCTTTTTATCATCTTTTTACTGTAGCTGTTCTAAAAGTTCTGGCACATATTCGGGATATTGCTGTAAACGCGCGAGTGCTTCTGCATAAGTAGGCATAGACTCTGCCGCACCTTTACGTTCAACGCATAAAGAAGCATAGGCTGAGGCAAATATCGATGCCGGTAATATTGATTCTCCCGCAGCCAGGCGTGCCGCTAATGCACCGTTAAAGGAGTCGCCCGCTCCGGTAGTGTCACAAGGTTGGGCAGGAAAAATAGGAATTCTGAACTGCTCTTCAGGTGTGGATAACAGTGCGCCTTCCATTCCAAGAGTAATGATCACTCGGCAGGCCCCTTTTTGATGTAGGGCCGTTGCTGCACGCTGGGCACTTTTCACATCCGTCACCTCAATCCCGGTGAGCTGCATGGCTTCCGAACAGTTAGGCGTAAGCAAATCCACTTTCTTTAAGAGTGCATTACCGACCTTCTGCCATGGGGCTGGATTAAGAATAATATATGTCCCTGCCTGATGGGCGTTATCGACCATTTTCTGTATAGCACTGAGGTTATTTTCTAATTGTACTAACAGAATATCCGCGGCAGCGACTGTTGGCTGGCATCGGTTTACCTCTGCTGCGGTAACGGTCGTATTGGCTCCCGGATAAACAGAGATCATATTCTCGGCATCTTCACCGGCGACATAGATCAACGCATTACCTGTTGGTTTCTCTTTACAGGTAAAGAGGGTAATGGCATCAAAACCGGTCTTTTCTAAGTGCCGACGCGCAAAGACCCCGAAATCATCATTTCCTACTTTACCGATGTAGTGAACGCGGGCTCCGGCACGTAATGCTGCTGTGGCCTGATTAGCGCCTTTACCGCCAGGCCCCATATTGCTGTGATATGCCGTGAGTGATTCTCCGGGCCTTGGGAAACGGCTCATAGTGGCGACGACATCAAGATTAAAGGATCCGAATACACAGACTCTTCCGCTCATAATGGGCTCCTGAAGTACCGTTCTGCGGCTAAACATGCGCCACGGCAGCCGGTATAATCCGTTGACTGACTGAAAACGATTTTTAATCCATCGCGTGTTACGGGTGGGCGAAGAGAGGACCGAATACCGTCACGTAGCTGGGTTAAAGGAAAATTATTCATGGCTAACACGCCACCTCCCAGAATCAGATATTCAGGGTCGAGAATATTAATTTCTGTCGCAATCAGTCGTGCAAGTCTGGCGACAAAAGCCTGTAAATCCGCGTGCTCACCATAATGAGTAAACAAGTCTGACATATTAATATCAGGTGCATGTTGCTCTGCCCAGTGGCGTAGCCAGTTCCCGGATGTCAGTGTCTCGGCACAGCCCCGATTACCACAAGGGCAGGGTAAATCGTTTCCTTCAATCGGAATGTGCCCCAGTTCTCCTGCTCCACCGTGCTGACCGTGATAAAACTGACCATTCAGCCACAGACTATTTCCCATACCAGTACCAGGGTATATTCCTACCGCTGAATCAGGCAGGGTCTCAAGCTGCATCAGATCCCAGGTCATTAACTGATTAACATCTTTATCCATGGCTACCGGTACGCCGATACGCTGGCTCAAAATGTCACTCACCGGTTGCCCATCCAGGGTCTGGATAAAAGGGAGTGAAACGACCTGCTGACGAGAGCGTGTTAAGACGCCAGGTAAGCCAAGCATAATTCCTGAAACAGGCTTACCCTCCAGCGTGTCGATAATCAGTTGGCCCAGTGCATCCAGCGCATCATCTTGCCGGGCCCAGCTTGAAGTACTGACCTTGCGGTAAGTACTCCAGATACGTCCTTCTTCCATTAGCTGTAAGCGTGTCCCCGTACCGCCAATGTCAATACCAAGCCAGTGTTTCTTCATACGGCTTCCTGTATGGCGCATTGAGCCTCATCGATGCTGCTTCTCATCATATTCCAGGCTGTTTCCAGATCCTGATGAATATTGAATAACCCAGACGTACCGACAATGAGCACTTCAGCCCCTGCGCTGATTAAATCTTCATAAGTCTTAACGTTGCAGGAGCCATCAATTTCAATCAGATAAGAATAACCATGACGCTCTTTCAGTTCTTTTAGTTCTTTAACCTTTAGTAACATTTCAGGAATAAATGGCTGTCCTGCGTAACCAGGATCAACTGTCATAACGGTAATCTTATCCACCAGGTGAATATAATGGTGAATATAAGCTACTGGCGTAGCGGGATTTAAAACAATACCCACTTTTTTACCATGAGAACGGATCTGGTTGATGACCCTGAAAGCATCACGGTTAATGGTTTCGGCGTGCGGGCAAATATAATCTGCACCGGCCCTGGCAATGGCGTCAATAAAATCTGTTGGTTCTTCAACCATCAAGTGAACATCAATAGCGACCTGAGTATGCGGTCTTATTTGTTCAATGAAAAAAGGTGATAAAGTAATGTTTTTCACATAGTGGCCATCCATAATGTCGACATGTAAAAAATCAGCACGAGTATCAAGAACAGCTAATTGTTTTTTTATTTCTATTAAGTTCATACACATTAATGAAGGGGATACTTGAATACGCATTGTTATTCCTTTTTTTCAATAAGAGATTTTGGCTGTGTCGTTACTCTGCTTTTTTTAACGGCACGATGTTCATTAAAACGTGATTTAAAGTGTTTAAGTGCAAGAACTACAATTAATACCGCTCCCCACATAGCCAGACTGATATGCTGACTAATATTCATTAAGTTGAAACCCGTTGATAATATTTGTAATGCAATTAAAGAAAGCACCACACCAGAGACACGACCAAACCCACCGTTTGGGTCTGTTCCACCTAAAATAATCGCTAATACTGTCAGTAATAAATAGGCATCGCCATAGCCCATTCTCGCCGAGTTAAATCTGGCCATCATAATTAAACCAGCAAGAACACAGAGTAAGCTGGATATAACGTATACAAGAATCACTACACGATGGGTATTAACACCGCTGAACCAGGTGGCATTAATATTACTGCCACCCATATAGATACATTTTCCCGGGCGTGTTTTACCTAAGAATAAAGCCAGTGATACCGCCGCGATAAGAAAAACCCATAATGGTAATGGAATGCCGATAAAGGTATCTGAACCCAGAGTTCTGATAATCTGCGGCATACCACTGAGTGCAGCCCCTTTTGTTAACCAAATACCAATACCATTCAGGGTCATCATGGTTGCCAGTGTCACCAGAATAGGATGAGCACCAATGCGTGTTATCATCATTCCGGTAATAACGCCAATGACCACAGCAATGCACATCGCACCAATAATCGCGATACCGAGCCATAATAACTGATAAGGGACACTGGCATCTGCTGGCAGCATGCTTAAGAGTACCCAGGCCATAAACAGGGCGGTAATATTTGAGGTTGCAATAATGGCCAGATTTAACCCGCCGCTTAAAATAGCAATGAACATGGCTAAGGTCAGTAAACCCAGTTCCGGCAACTGGAAAGCCATGCTCATAAAGGTTGAATCAGTAAGAAAACGTCCGGGTAATAACAGAGTAAAACAACTCAGAGCCAATGCAATAAGGAGTAAAAGTCCAGTATTACTACTATCGGGACGTAGAGCGGAAATTAGTTTCATAACGATACGCCTTTAATTAGACAAAGCTGACATCAGTTTCTTTACGTTTTTTATAGTGCGTAACGGCAATGGCAATAACGATAATGACGCCGACGACGATATTCATGAAGTAGTTAGATACGCCGATTAAATTAAGGCCATTTTTTAGTATTGCTATCAGGAATACGCCCATTAACGTTCCGCTGACGGTGCCTTTTCCTCCCATTAAACTGGCTCCCCCTAAAACGGTTGCTGCCAGTACATCGAGTTCACCGCCAACCAGCGCATTGGGGACTACTTCACCCATACGGTAAACCTGTACTAACCCACCTATTGCGGCCATGGCGCCTAACCAGCCGTAAGCAAAGACATGGATCAGTCCAACCCTGATACCGATACGACGGGCTGACTCAGGATCTCCACCAACGGCGTAAAGCTGGCGACCGAGATTCGTTTTATTCAGCAGGAGCGCAGTCGCTCCAGCGATAACCAGCATAGTGACGAGCGGTAACCCAAGCTGAAATTGCACACCATTAACCTCAAATGGTAGTACTGTGCGCAGTGAAACCCACCAGTCCGGAAGGGAGTAAATGCTCCGTCCTGCAGTGACCCACATCAGTAAGCCAAACAGCAGTGACTGCATACTTATGGTGATGATTATCGACACGACTCGTAAGGTGGTAATCAGAATGGCATTAATTACACCAAATAACGTGCCACAGACGATCGCTAATAAAATACTGAGAATGGCATTATCAAACTGAAATTGAATAAATAACGTTGCGATAAAATACTGAACCACAGAAGCGACAGCGGCGAAGGAAATATCTATTCCACCGGTAACCAGTACAACAAACAGTCCCAGAGCGAATATACCGGTGACTGCGTAGCTTTCAGCTAAATCAAGCAGGTTTTGAATAGTCAAAAACTGCTCGCTTGCCAGACTAAAAAATACAATAGCAATAAACAGTACCCAGGCAAGCCAGCCTTGGCTGGAGGTTGGGCGTAAACGCGATAGATTAAGCATTAATTACCTCGGCTAGCTGATGCTGCTCAACGGAATCAGGTTTATATTCAGCATTTATAGTGCCATCACGAAAATGCATAATACGATCACAGTTATACCAAACTTCCGGGATCTCATCGGAAATGATAATAATAGAGATGCCTTCTTTTGCCAGAGCATGAATAAGCTGATAAATACTGGCTTTAGCGCCTACATCGACTCCAACGGTAGGGGAGTCTAATATTAATATCTGCGGCTGAGTTAATACCCATTTTGCGAGGACGATTTTTTGTTGATTACCACCCGATAATGTCGAAATCGCTAATTCAGGATCGGCAACACGCACACCTAACTTCTGGATCCACTCTAATATTATTTTATTTTTTCGATATTCATCAATTAAGTGAAAACGATTTTTAAGCTGGTCGAGAATGGTTAGAACCATATTGTCGGCAACTGATTGTTGCTGAACTAAACCGAGAGTAAGTCTGTCTTCTGAAACATAACCAATCCCGGATTTAATAGCATCTTCATGGGTTTTAAAACGAACCGGTTTACTGTCAAGCCAGATTTTTCCGCTATCTGGTTTTGTCATGCCAAACAGTGAAAGTGCCAGTTCAGTACGCCCTGAGCCTAACAGGCCACATAAACCGATAATTTCGCCTTTATACAATTTAAAACTGACATTTGAGTATTGGTTCGCCCGGGTTAAATTCTCAACTTCAAGAATAACGCGAGAGTCACTCTTGGTTGGCGCTTTCATTTGATAGTCCAGTTTTTTGCCTGTCATCAGTTCCGTTAAATGAAAGGGTGTCATTTCATTTGCTGGCCAGCAACCAATAATACGACCATCGCGTATCACGGTAACACGGTCAGAGATCTCGAGAACTTCATCGAGTCTGTGGCTGACAAATACCACACAAATATTCGATTCTTTAAGATAGCGCACGGTTTTTAATAACTGATTAACTTCAGTTCTGGTGAGCGAAGCCGTCGGTTCATCCATAATAACTAAACGTGCATCTGCAACTAAGGCACGACAAATAGCCACTTGCTGACGCTGGGCAATGGAAAGCGAAAATACCTGTTGGTCTATATCAAGATCAAACTGCAGTTTTTCAATGACTTCCAGTGCGGCTTTGCGCAGTTTGGGCTTATTATGCCAGCGCAGTAATCCTTCCAGATTGTGTTCAAAAGCAATGTTTTCCCAGACTGACAGATTTGGAAATAACGACAGGTCTTGATAAATGACCTGAATACCAAAATCACGAGCCTGACGGGCAGAGAGTTTGGGGGTGGGTGCACCATCCCCTAACGTAATCGAGCTACCACTATCCGGAGTATGTACACCGGAAATGACTTTAATTAATGTGCTTTTACCACAGCCATTTGTACCAGCAAGACAGTGCACCTCTCCTGCCAGTAAAGTCATAGAAATATCACTTAATGCCCGGTTTCCGCCGAATGTTTTTGACAGGTTTTCAAGGGAAATAAGTGTATTTGATGTGTGCTCATTCATTTTTTACAGCCCCATTTTTACCAGTTTCGGTAAGTTCTCTTTATCCAGGCTCTCGGTGCTATTACCCAGAATGGTGCGGTTTTCCTGGTCAACTTTTACTTTTCCTAAACCTTCAATGGTCATACCGTCGGTGACAGGCTCATTCTTTTGCAGCATATCGGCGACGCGAACAAATACTTCGCCAGCAGTTTGTGGATTCCAGATATAGCCACCTTTGATTGCGCCCCTCTGTACCAGCGATGCGCCTTGACCTGGGCTGAAGGAACCAATAACGCAGACTTGATCTGTTTTATTACGGCTCATTACTGCACGTCCGGCACCAATCGGACCTTGAGAACCAAATGCCATGATCCCTTTAAGGTCAGGATATTTAGACATCAGCTCATTGGTGGTTCTGATGGAGTTATCGAGTGACTCACCCACACCAAACTTGTCCGTTACCAGCTGCATTTTCGGGTAATGTTCTTTCTGATAATTTAACGCTGAATCGGTCCATTCTTGATGCAGAGGAACGGTCAGGCTGCCAACGTACATGGCATATTTTCCTTCTTCATTCATGCACTTGGCTAATTCTTTCATATGGTTGATACCATGAGTCTGGGCATCAACCAGTTCAAAGTCCCAGTTCACATCTTTCTGGCCTGGAGACTCATGAGTAATGACCTTTATGCCAGCATCACGAGCACGTTTAATCACAGGTTCCAGTACTTTCGGATCGTTAGGAACAACACCAATAATGTCGACTTTCTGGGCGATTAAATCTTCGATAGCACGCACTTGTAGTGCAGGATCTGCAGCTGTCGGACCTATCATCCATGCATCAATTCCACGTTTATCTGCTTCGCTTTTAATACCGGCTTCCATGGCATTAAACCAAGGAATACCGCCGATTTTTACTACCACACCCATACGTAATTTATCTTCGGCATGAACAGTAGCACTCGCGAACAGGGCAATCAGGCTGCAGGTAATAAGATGTTTCTTCATAAAGACTCCGGTTTAATTTTTAATTAGCTGTTTAGGATTATTGCGTTGCGAGCAGTCGATAATATTGACACCGTTCCACGCTAATTCCTTTTCCAGTTCTTTGTTTTTTAATTGGTCAGTAATAAGAAATTCCACATCGCGGTAATGACAAATTCTTGCGAATGAGGGGTGTAAAAATTTACTGCTATCAAGCAACAGATATTTACGTTCTGCTGCAAGGATCATTTGCTGTTTTAGATGAGCACTATTTTCATTTTCTTCACGTAAATAACCATCACTGCTTAAATTAGTACAAGAAAAAAATATTTTATTAATTTGAAATTCACGTAGCGGTTGTTCAGTTACGACACCATGAAAACTTTCATATCTGTCAGAGTATTCTCCGCCGAGGCAAATAGTTCTTATATTACTGCGTGCCGCTAATGTCTGAACGACCCTCAGAGAATTACTAATTACCGTTAACTCGATATCAGGTAACTGGCGCGAAAAATACCAGCCGGTAGTGCTGTCGTCTATTAATATACAGTCCCCCGGACTGACAAAATCTAGTGCCCGTTTTGCTATTGCCATTTTTTCATCTACTTTTTCATTTATTCTTTGACGAAAAGATAAGCCCTGCTCGTTGACAACACGGGTATTATTTTGTGAAGTATTTATCTCTTTCTTAGCAAGAACAGCTCCACCATGGCTACGCTGTAATAAACCTCTTTTTTCTAATTGACTCAGGTCTCGTCTAATTGTTTCCTGAGAGACTTGACACAGTGTTACTAATTCCGCGACCAATACTCTGCCGTTTATATTTAATTCATCAATAATTCTCTGCTGTCTTTCTATCGGTAACATTATGCCCTCCCGATGTTTAATAAAGTACCCGATACTGTAGTGAGAAAATGTGTGCTGGATAGGAGTCCACAGGCGAATAATTACATCAATTCGTCATGGTGATTTTTGTCATGTTTGTAATGTAATTGTTTTATATAATTCCATTATTTAGTGACTTTGGTCACATTTATTAACCGGGTAACGCTTAGAAACGCTTTGGCTTTTGTTTTTTTTCTTAACCTGCGAATAACATTAGCATGACCGATATTGACCGTTTATGTGTATTTGACCGTTTTGTGACGGAAAATTTAAATTTGTAGTCAGGTTAAAAATAATGCGGGTGGTTTACTGAGAGCGGTCCAGGTATGCGATGCTGTGGTGGAATGGTTTGGTACAGGGGTAATCAAAATATGTCGCTTTAGCATACCCGCCGTCGCAAGTACGGTGATTTGATCAAGTCCTGTGGGCCTGTCGCGCACCATTGTCAGCACCTGAACCTTGAACCGTTTTGGGTACGCCAGTACTCCGTTTAGCTCTGCTCTTTTCCTGCGTTTTCGTGATACTTTTTTCTGGCTTATCAGGTTTTCCTTTGACGGGTTTATTTCCTTTATCGTCCATTTTTTACATCTTTTTTGTGTGCTTTTTTTAGCATTATTCTCGTTGTTCTGTGTTATTGGCGTCTGTTTATTGCTGATATTTTGGTTAATAACAGATGAAAAAGTTATTGTTTTCTCGGGGAGTGATCGAAAAAGTGGTGCAGAAATTACAGTAAACGGACTGGTTAACGGGAGCAGGTCAGGTCTATGCTGCTGATACAGACCTTACGAGTAAAACGGCTAGCCCTGAAAGTCGAATTAAATGGACGTCACTATGAAAAATACGCAAGCTGAACCGTTAAAACTATCTACTCGCTTAACGCAACTGGGCCGTAATACCAAAGAGCAGCGTGGCTTTGTGAATAGCCCGGTGTATCGAGGATCAACGGTTATTTTTAATACCGTTGAAGACCTGGAGAATAACCGGGCAGATTTTGTCTACGGGACGCTGGGAACGCCAACGATAAAGAATCTTGAAGATGCCTGGACCGAGCTGGCGGGCGCTGCAGGTACGGTAATGTCGCCATCCGGGCTGGGGGCTATTGCGCTCGCGCTGATGACCACGCTGAAAGCAGGCGACCATCTGCTCATCCCCGATACGGTGTATCGCCCGACCAGAAGTTTTTGCGATCGGACACTGAAAAAATTTGGCGTCACCACCACCTATTACGATCCGATGATTGGCGCGGGGATTGTAGCGTTGATCCGCCCTGAAACCAGTACGCTATTTTTAGAGTCGCCGGGTTCACAGAGCTTTGAGATCCAGGATATACCGCTGTTTACCGAAATTGCACGTGCGCGTGGCATTAAAACTATCATCGATAACACTTGGGCCACGCCGGTGTTTTTCCAGGCGCATAAACACGGCTGCGATCTTTCCGTTGAGGCTGGAACGAAATATCTCAGCGGACATTCTGACCTATTGATGGGGCTGGTCAGCGCCAATGCTGAAACCTGGCCTGAATTACGGGCAACTTATGACAGCATGGCGATGCTGCCCGGCGCTGAAGATTGCTTCCTTGCGTTACGTGGATTAAGAACCTTGCATATTCGTTTAAAGGAAGCCGAAAGCCGTGCACTTAAGGTGGCACGCTGGTTGGAACAGCAGCCCGAGGTCAAAACCATTTTGCACCCAGCCTTTGAAAGCTGTCCCGGACATGAATTCTGGAAACGTGATTTCAGCGGATCGACCGGATTATTTTCGCTTATCCTCGATCCTGCGTTCTCAAAATCGGCAGTTACTGAGATGCTAAACGGACTCGAACTGTTCGGGATGGGATATTCCTGGGGAGGTTTTGAAAGCTTGATTATTCCTTTTGACTGCTCAGACTACCGGACGGCGACAACCTGGCAGCCAGCCGGAAGAACGCTCCGTTTACAGATTGGGCTGGAAGATACCGATGATCTGATTAACGATTTACGTCAGGGCCTGGATCGATTGCATCTGCAAGCCTGATACCGGCATTAACTTAAGGACGAAAACCAGCCTGTTTTACTCTAAAACACGCGGTTAATATGGCTGCCAGGGGAGGGTGGCCGCTTGTGTGGCTGATAAACCCGTCGCAGCGGGTGTAACGGCCTAAAAATATGTCATTTCTTCAATGTTTTATTCTTTTGAAATCATCCATATCGCATTGATATTTCTTGTGAAAATGTCTTTCCTGATCCAGGTTAATAACAGTCCGTAAAATATTTAAAGGTGTATTTGATTTGCATCAATGCAGCGATTAGCTGAATCGATAAAGTAGATAACAATAAAAAAGATTGAGGCAATGTTGATGAGCAAACTCAAAATAGCAGTTATCGGCAACGGTATGGTAGGTCATCGCTTTATTGAAGACCTGCTGGATAAAGCCCCGTCTGACCAATTTGAAATCACGGTCTTCTGTGAAGAACCCCGCAAAGCTTATGACCGTGTTCACCTGTCTTCTTACTTCTCCCACCACACCGCTGAAGAACTCTCCTTAGTACGCGACGGTTACTATGAAAAACATGGTGTAAAAGTGCTGGTTGGTGAACGAGCTATTACCATTAACCGTCAGGATAAGCTTATCCACTCTAACACCGGACGAAGCATCTATTATGACAAACTGGTGATGGCGACGGGTTCGTACCCCTGGATACCGTCGATTAAAGGCGCAGATACTCAGGACTGCTTTGTCTATCGTACCATTGAAGATTTGAACGCGATTGAAGCCTGCGCGCGGCGTAGCAAACGTGGTGCGGTCGTTGGTGGTGGTTTGTTAGGATTGGAAGCCGCCGGCGCGCTGAAAAACCTCGGGGTAGAAACTCACGTTATTGAATTCGCGCCAATGCTGATGGCTGAGCAGCTTGACCAGATGGGTGGCGAGCAACTTCGTAATAAAATTGAACGTCTTGGGGTACAGGTTCATACCAACAAAAATACCTTAGAAATTGTTCAAAAAGGAAATGAAGCACGTAAAACCATGCTGTTTGCTGATGGTAGTGCACTGGAAATCGACTTTATCGTTTTTTCTACCGGTATTCGCCCTCAGGATAGACTGGCCGCTCAGTGTGGGCTGGAAATTGCCACGCCGCGTGGTGGGATTGCCATTAACGATCACTGCCAGACTTCAGATCCCGATGTTTATGCTATCGGTGAATGTGCGAGCTGGAACAGGCAAATTTTTGGTTTAGTGGCCCCGGGTTACAAAATGGCCCAGGTTGCAGTCGATAATCTGCTGGGCACTAAGAGCCATTTTACCGGGGCGGATATGAGCGCCAAGCTCAAATTGCTGGGGGTTGATGTGGGGGGGATTGGCGATACCCACGGCCGCACGCCAAATACTCGCAGCTATGTCTACCTGGATGAGAGCAAAGAAGTCTATAAGCGTTTAATCGTCAGTGAAGATAATAAAGCTTTGCTGGGGGCTGTGCTGGTGGGGGATACCAGTGATTACGGCAATTTATTGCAGTTGGTGCTTAACGCTATTGAATTGCCGGAAAACCCCGATTCGCTGATTTTACCTTCTTATGCCAGCAGTCCTAAATCAGCTCTGGGTGTCGACAAACTGCCTGATACCGCCCAAATTTGCTCCTGCTTTGACGTCACTAAAGGCGATTTGGTTAAGGCGATTAATAAGGGTTGCCATACCGTTGCTGCTCTGAAAGCGGAAACCAAAGCCGGTACGGGATGTGGCGGCTGTATTCCGCTGGTGACTCAGGTACTCAATGCCGAACTGGCGAAAGCCGGTATCGAAACCAACAATCACCTCTGTGAACATTTCGCCTTCTCACGCCAGGAGCTTTACCATTTAATTCGTGTCGAAGGGATCAAGTCCTTTGAACAACTGCTGCATAAATACGGTAAAGGCTACGGATGTGAAGTCTGTAAACCTACCGTCGGTTCTTTGTTAGCCTCTTGCTGGAATAATTACATTCTTGAGCCGGAACTCACTCCGCTGCAGGATACTAACGATAATTTCCTCGGCAATATTCAGAAAGACGGGACTTATTCTGTTATTCCACGTTCTGCGGGGGGCGAAATTACACCGGAAGGATTAATGGAAATCGGCCGTATCTCCCGGGAATATAATCTTTATACCAAAATTACCGGATCACAGCGTATCGGGATGTTTGGTGCACAGAAAGATGATTTACCTGAGATCTGGCGTCAGCTGATCAATGCCGGATTTGAAACCGGTCATGCTTATGCCAAAGCTTTACGTATGGCTAAAACCTGCGTCGGCAGTACCTGGTGTCGCTACGGTGTGGGCGATAGTGTTGGCTTTGGGGTTGAGTTAGAGAATCGCTACAAGGGTATTCGTACCCCGCATAAAATGAAGTTTGGTGTCTCTGGTTGTACCCGTGAGTGTGCTGAAGCCCAGGGGAAAGATGTCGGGATTATCGCGACAGAAAAAGGCTGGAACCTCTACGTTTGTGGTAATGGCGGGATGAAACCACGCCATGCTGATTTGCTGGCGGCTGACCTCGACCGCGAAACCGTTATCACTTATCTCGACCGCTTTATGATGTTCTATATCCGTACTGCCGATAAGCTCACTCGCACCTCGGTTTGGCTTGAGAATCTGGAAGGTGGAATAGACTATCTGCGCAGCGTCATCATTGACGACAAGCTTAACCTTAATAGCCAGCTGGAAAGCGAATTGGCTCGCCTGCGTGAGAAAGTTATCTGTGAATGGCGCGAAACAGTTGATAACCCAGAGGCTCAGGTGCGTTTCAGACACTTTATCAACAGTACATTACGTGACCCGAATGTGCAGATTGTCAGTGAACGTGAACAACATCGTCCTGCGACACCTTATGAGCGTATCCCGGTAACATTACTGGATGTGGAGGAACAGCTATGAGCCAGTGGAATACCGTTTGTCAGCTAAGTGATATTTTGCCCGAAACAGGCGTCTGCGCGTTAGTGAAGGGGGAGCAAATTGCTATCTTCCGTCCTTATGCTGATGAGCAAGTATATGCGGTCAGTAATATTGATCCTTTCTTTGAGGCAAGCGTGCTGTCACGAGGATTGATTGCTGAGCACCATAACGAACTGTGGATAACCAGTCCGCTGAAAAAACAGCATTTTCGCTTAATTGACGGCTACTGTCTGGAGGATGAGTCCTATTCCATCGCACATTTTGCAGCTCGCGTTGAAAATGGCGTCGTACAAATAAAAGCATAGAAACTGACCTGTCGGGCCTCAGTGAGAGGCCCGACCTCATAGAGTCGACGATTTATCGTCTATACCCGTCATACTTCGCACTTACAGGCAACGCGAATTATTTTGGGTATATGTCGATATTTTTCCTGCTGAGACAGGCGCTGATAACGAGTCTGGCTTTTGGGAACAACTGCATTCATCTACTTTCCAGAGAAATAACTATGTTCACTGATACTATTAATAAGTGTGCAGCTAATGCCGGGCGTATTCAGCGACTTTCCTCTACTAACCCTTTTGCATTCTGGGTCAGTTCGATGATGGCGGGGGCTTACGTTGGGTTTGGTATTATTTTGATTTTCACGCTGGGTAATTTGATGGAGCCTTCATTACGACCGCTGGTGATGGGGGCGACCTTTGGTATTGCTCTGACCCTGGTCATTATTGCAGGTTCAGAACTCTTCACAGGCCATACCATGTTTCTGACGCTTGGGGTTAAAGCCGGTACTGTCTCACAGGGACAGATGTGGGCGATTTTGCCTCAGACCTGGTTGGGGAATCTGCTCGGCTCTGTCTTTATTGCCTTACTCTATAACTGGGGAGGCGGCGCATTGTTACCGCTTGATACCAGCCTGGTACACAGTGCGGCCTTAGCTAAAACGACCGCTCCGGCGATGACTCTCTTCTTTAAAGGTATTCTCTGCAACTGGCTGGTCTGCCTGGCAATTTGGATGGCTATTCGCACTGAAGGTGCCGCTAAGTTTCTGGCTATCTGGTGGTGTCTGCTCGCGTTTATTGCTTCCGGTTATGAGCACTCGGTTGCCAATATGACCCTGCTTGCCCTGTCATGGCTTGGGAACCATTCTGAAGCTTATACCCTGTCTGGTATTGGCCACAATTTACTGTGGGTAACTTTGGGTAATATGTTCTCTGGCATGATTTTTATGGGCCTGGGTTACTGGTACGCGACGCCGAAAGCAGAGCGTCCGCAAATATCGGACAATATAGGAAGAGAGAATATTACCGGTAAAAAAGCGACTTCCTGATCATTTTCTTATTGATTATAAAACGGCATCGCTGAGTCAGCGGTGCCGTTTATATTAAGTCTTATTTTTTATTATTCGGTTTCAGTTGTTCGCCTTCCTTCAACGCAAACAGCTCTTCATCACGTGTTGATATACGTGCTGAACCGTCAGGCATGCGGTAAGCCCCTTCGGTAAAGCCCGAACCATTCAGGAAAGGCGCTACTGCATCAGGTTTATTCTGTAATACCGACTCAAGTGCCAGCAGGGCATAAGGTGCGATATTATCGACATTGGCATATTTGATCTCTTTGTTATCAACAAAGAAGCCATTTAACCGTTTATTCTCAACAATATTATCGGCAACTTTCTCAGCAAGACTGAGATAATCTTTATGTCCGGTGGCCTTCGACAGGTCGATCAATGCAAAAATGGTATAGGGGTCACTGTTGCTGGTACCCATATTGAGTTTTGCATTCTGGCCGCCCGGTGCGCCGATGTCGCCCAGTCCCTGACCTTTGGCGATACCGCGTACCGCTTTCCACAGTTCATCGTCCTGCTCAATACCGTATGCGCGGGCATAAGAGAGAAGGAATTCATTGCCAGCTTTATACGGCGTAAGTTTGGTACCTTTTTTACCGTAGTAACCGTCGCGTGGCAGAACATAGTTTGATAAATCAGTACCGTTTGCCAGCATCGGCCTGAAGGTATTGTTACTTTCATCATAGGCGTAATGAGCAAAAGCTTTCAGTCCATCGATAGTCCACTTCTTAAGATCAGCACCCTGGCTACCTAATTCATTAGCCAGTGCCAGCTGCATCAGAGCATTTTCAGAATAGATAGTGCTGGTACGGCCTTTCAGCATCATATTACCTTCCAGTGCATCCGGGCCGAATTCCGGACCAAACTGACGCTGGGCACGATCGCCAAATTTTGAATGGGTATTACTGTCATCAGTAGGTTTCTCACGCTGTAGTGCTTGAGTAAACTGATAAACACCCAGCCCGGTTTTTTTATCCCGGGGTAACACATACTGTTGTGCTAAACGCTGGGCCCAGACCAAGGCTTCGGGTTCATTATTATATTTAGACAGCAGTGCCGCAGAGTAAATCAGGTCATTGCCTGCATTCAGAAAGCTCAGCCCTTTAGTGGCAAAGAACGGGGGCTGCTGAACAAAACTGCTTTTCCACAGTTCGCCCATTGGCTTGTTATATTCACCGTGACGGCTGGTCTCCATAATATTCCAGTCGTAAACGTGGGCATTCCAGAAGCCACGAATAAACCTTACTGTTGGTTCTTTATCGACGGCGAACATCATTTCATAGTAAGGATAAGCATTTTTTAATTCGTGAACCTGCTCTTTCTCACTCGGGCCTTCCGGTTTCAGCGACTTCAGATCAACGAACCGATGTCCACCCCAGATCAATAGCCCGCTATTGTCCTGATAGTTATCAAAATAATATTTAGTGGTCTCTTCGGCACGCTTTTTATACTTTTCATCACCGGTCAGATTACTTAAGCCTACCAGAACACGCATCAGGTTTTGTTGAGCAGAGAAGTTGGATAGCACTGCGGTACGGCCATCAGGAAAGATCCATTCCATCTGCTCACCGGTTCTCGGATCAACACCGCTGGCTAATAAAGGGCTGGGCGTGGAACCATGATATTTATCTCCGGCTTTATCCAGCACGGTATCGGCAAAAGTTTTGACCGCCTGCAAACGCTGCTGGCTATCGGCAAGCGCAACGGAACTGGCTGCCATAATAAGAACACAGCAAAGGCGTAGTGGGAATCGGGTATTCATAACAGATCCTATTGAAGTCGTGATGATGGCCAGTCAGAAAAAATATTTTTTACACTGTACTTTTCGGCTTGGGAGGCACTCATAGCATATTTCTCTCCCCCCTGATTAGCGCCTGCTCCGCGACTGCCGTATTCATAGAAACGGCTGTCTTCAGGATAGAACCAGATCTTTTCACCGGCTTTATCTTTACCAGACATTTTGTCCCAGCCATAAATATGGTCATCGATTTCACTGTTAATAAATGCAGATAAACCGATAGCCTGTGGGTCAGCATAGCGCCCGTCGTCAAACTGGGTGGTAGGGTGCCACGGACGACCAAGGGCAAAACTTTTTGCCGGAACGCCAGGTTCTTTCAATAACTTGCTGTCGATAAAAATCAGACCATAAGGGGCATTGACGTTGGTTGATGGCGCGGTGATATAGCCAAGAGGTGGTGAAATATCAGCCCGTGCCCGGGCAATGATGTCGCAGCGTTCAAATACTGCGGTACCGGAGCCAAAGATAAAGTCAACATGGCCGCTTATCGTGCAGTCGGTAAAGTAGCTTCTGCTGCCGGTTTTACTGTAAAAAGTATCCTGGTACCCTTCCAGACGAACATGCCTGAATCGCGCCTCATCAACATTATCAGCCACTAGTAATGCCACTGCCTGAGTATCTTTCAGCTTTTGCGGGGAATCAGCGGGGAGTGCCTGGTTTGCAGGAAAATCAAAGCTATTACGGATGGTGATATTTTCTAATGTCACGCCATTGGCTTTAATTTCTACGGTACTGGTACGGGATGTGCCTAATTTCTTACCTGTGCTATCAAGCTGACCTGCTGGAGTATTGGCTTCGATAATGGTTTTATCTTCTGATTCGCCTACCAGTGTTACCGGTTTATCAATGATCAGTCGTTCTTGCCAGCTACCATCGGTAACCAGAATACGCCAGGGGCTTCCGTCTGCCGGGGCGGCATCAAGGGCTTGTTTAACTGAGCTGAAATGTCCGGCCTCAGGGGAGGGCGAAACTATTGCATCCCATTGTGAAGCCAGGGCTTGAGTTGAGCATAGTACTGCCCCACCGAGTAATAAAGTAATAACCAGATTTTTAGTCACTATTTTTCCTTTCTGCTGGATGCTTATTAGCTATATCTGGTGGCACTGTCAGTCGTCTGTTTTTACTTGCGATAAGGATGATATTCAGTGTTCCTTTAAGCGAAAAAGCAGGATTCTGATAGCGTTAAGTGAAGAAAATCATTTTGGTAAATTGCACAAATTAAAACGGCCGCATCCTTAAAGATTCATATTAAGTCTCTTTCTGGATGCGCCGTTTTCAAACCATATTGATGGTGTTATATATGATTCGTATCAAGGTAAAACAGTTTCCGGGAGGGCTTCATTAGAGTTAACATCAACCTCAATGAGCGCACTCCATTTATTGGCATTGGTTCCATTAACATTGATCTTCAAATAACGTGCATCACGAGGGGTTTTCAGCACGAATTTCTCCCCCTTGTCATACTTATCAGAGGTTTCTAAACCACTGGCTAATGGTGTCCAGGTGCTGTTATCGGTCGAGGTTAATAGATCGAATTTCAGGCGACGTTCAGTAGGTTTGAATGGAAGTAATACGATATTAGTGATTTTCATATCACTTTTTAGCTTTAACGTTGCTGAGTTCCCCAGACCATTAACCGCCCAGCGGGTCTTGGTATTACCGTCAATCATATTTTCCGGACGATGATTTTTGTCTTCATCAAATCCAGTGGCAGTAACACTTTCAAAATTATTAGCAAAGGCCAGACCTGAACACAGAACCAGAGTTGAAGCAGCAAACAAACTTAATAAACTGCGTTTCTTTAATAACATAAACCCTCCGGGCAAGGAGAAAATCATCTTAATATATTGTATTTAATAAATGTTTAGCCATCTGTCAGATGGCTTACTAACTGTTTTAATTAGAATGATTTTCTTACCGCTAACTTGTAGAACATTCTGTTTTTATCATCTGAGGATACGCCGCTATAGCTTTCCACTTTTGCAGTTTGCCAGTAAACCTCGCCGACAATATTTACAGTAGAGGTTGCTTTGTAGTTAAAGCCCGATCCGATACGTAATTCATCTTTGTTTCTTGATTTGCCATGATCTTTAACAAATTTGGCACTTTCAATATTTTCTTCTTTATAATGAAGGTCATAACGGACAAACGGGCTGAAGCTCAGATCGTTTATGACATTAACGTTATACCCTACACGTAATTGCCATCTGTCATATTTTGAGGCATCTTCAGAGTATTTTCTTTCATTATAAATAGATGACCACAGGCTATTGTTTTTGTTTATTTTGTATCGTACGCCCAGTAACTGAAGTTCGTGATAATAATCACCATTATAATTATTTGTGCTTAATTCACCTTTAACATAGTGGTCACCTTTTCTTGACTCTTGTTTGGTCTTCATAAACACAGGGGCGACAAAACCGCTCAGATATACGTTAACCTGGTCGTTAATTTTGTAGTCCATGTTAGGGTAGAAACGCAGCTCAAGCTTGCTTCTGTCCTGTTTACCGGTATTGGTCAGATAGTTGATATCCCAGCTTTCATAACGGAACCCGGCTTGTGGTGAAAAGCTAAAGTTACCATTTTTCCAGGAATAGCCCTTGGCAATGACTTCAATACGGTCACGGTTAGTTTTAAACTGGTCTTTAGGTGTGGTTGCGTGTTTTTTACCATATTGATCCTGATACATATATTTCATTGAAATATTCAGGCTGGAGTCTTCAATAGGGTTAAAACTGGTTGAGATATAAGGCATGAATACATCTGAGGTCTTATATTGATCGCGGGTATAGCGCTCATTCTCAAACCCTAACTCAACAGTTGCTGCATAGGCATTGCTAGATAAAATAACCATTAAAGCTAATACTTTTTTTTGCATAGTATTTACCTTGTTTTAGACCAGAGAACACCGTTTTTATAATTAATAATTTTATCAAAGCAAACACTCACAAAAATAAAATGCTTCCATATCAATGGAGTGATGCAACTATTAATTACAGGTATTGATGTAACATATTAAAATCTGACATAAATTAAATCTGCGACTATATCTGTCACGCGCAGATTTAAGCGCCACATTAAAAGTGGCTTGTTGTTTTCATGTGAATATAAAGCTGTTTTGTTAATGTTCTATCTCATTTTTCATCCAGAACTGTCATGTGTTAATCGATAGCAATGAGAACTTTTTCATCCAAGAGGACGAGATGATACTGAATCAAAGTGCTAATTTAGGTTCTTATTGCTTCTTTTTACAAGTGAGTTAAATATCCGATAAATCAAAATGAAACGCCATTTCAGTATACTGCTTTATATTTGCTGTAAGGAAAAGTGGTTTTTAATCATAATGTGATACACCTCAAGCGATATTTTGAAATAACATTTCAAAAAGATAAAAGGTTCATTTCATGAAGGATTATTGTTATCTGATTGTGACTTAAATCACTGAATGACGGTAAGTATTTCTACTGTTTAGTCTTATGGTAAATTATTTCAATCACATGTGAGAAGAGATAAACATATGCGGAGATGTTGTCAGGAATGAAGCTGGCAGGCGATATCGATGACATATATGCACTGTCGGG
Organism: uncultured Cedecea sp.; assembly: GCF_947498825.1. Classification (GTDB taxonomy): domain Bacteria; phylum Pseudomonadota; class Gammaproteobacteria; order Enterobacterales; family Enterobacteriaceae; genus JGM124. The sequence continues at coordinate 24,149 of NZ_CANMLV010000009.1, forward strand.
ATGTTTTCTGGCATCTTATAAAAAAGAACCTGCCGTGAATGACATCACGGCAGGTGAGGACAGAACAGAGTTTTCAGGCAAGCTTAGCGCATTGCGCGTTTCAGAATACGGTTACCCTGGCGTTCAAATTCTTCTGCGGCTTCTGCTACGGTTTTCTGGCCATAGTCGATATATTGCAGAGTTGAACCGAACAGAGTCACCAGTTGTGGATCGTCAAAGTAAGGAGAAACGACCAGTTTATTTGGTAATGACTGAGCCAGTTTTAATCCGGCAACCGCAGGGTCACTGTCTTTAATGACACCCGTGGAAGATAAGTGAGTAACTGCTGCATTACTCAATGGAACACCGCGCTCCAGTCCCAGAGCTTCAACGCCTATTTTGTTATTTAACAGGAAGTTGATCACCATGGCGGCGTCTTTCGGATGCTTAGTCGTTTTACTGATTGATAGCATCTGAGCAGGTTTAAAGAACAAGCCCGCATCCGTTGCTCCTGGCAGCATAGGATAAGCACCTAACTCTAGTTTTGCTGGTGGTTTCAGGTTATCGGAATATTTGGTAATGGTTGAGTTCCACATATAGGTACCCGCCCATTCACCCTGGATCCATGGCTTCATTTCATACATGTTGCTCTTACCAAATGAGGCATAGTATTTGGTATCAGGCATGACATGATTGTCGATCAGTTTTTTGTACATTTCAAAAAATTCAACCCATTGCTCTTTGCTGTAGGCGAATTTTTTACCGTCCAGATCGATTGCCGGTACGTTGTACTTCTGGATCATATATGAATTGAGTAAGGCAAGCGTATCCTGATGTTCAAGTACCACAGGGAAATATTCTTTGCCCAGTTTCGTTTCAAATGTTTTTCCTGCTGCGAGCAATTCATCCCACGTTTTTGGATAATCTATCCCGGCTTGTTTCCAGGTTTGATCATTAAAATAGAAAACACGCGCTGTGACAGAAATAGGAATACCGTTTAATTTACCGTCTACCGTCGTGAACTGTAGATCTTGTGGTTTAAAGTTAGATAAACCCAGTTCATCTTTCAGTAAGTTAAGGTTATAGAAGCCATTTCCTGTTTTCGAGAAAATAGGCAGCCAGTTCCAGTTAGTCTGCATAACATCTGGCTCAGTTCCGCCAGCAATTTGCGTGGTAAGACGAGATAAGTGACCGTCCCAGCCGGTATATTCAGATTTAATATTAATATTTGGATGAAGCTTGTGGAATTCTTCCAAAGCCTTCAGGGTGACCTGGTGTCGGCCGTTTCCTCCCCACCAGGACATGCGTAAATCAACGTCATCTGCCGCAAAAGCACTACCTGCCGACATCACTAATGTAGAAGCAATCAAGGTACTCAATAGCATTGTTTTCATTATGAGCTACTCCTGTTAGATAGAGAGGTTTTCTTCTGTTTTTGAATCAAAAATATGGCATTTATCCATATCAAATTTAAAATAAACTGAACGGTTGATACCCTGCGCAAGAATAGGTTTCGCTTCATCTGACGAAATACGACAGGTCAGTTCATAGTTGTCTATTTTTAGGTAGACAAAGAACTCATGTCCCATATTTTCGACACGAACAATTTCACCGGTAGCACTGCTACTTTCAAAAGGCTGGTCGGAAATATTGACAAATTCCGGACGAATACCAAAGAAAACGTCCTGATCTTTATAGGCCGCAACTTTCTCTGTTTTTTGTTCGTTCAGAGCCAGAACATTGCTACCAATGGTGATATACATCTTTCCGTCTTTTTCGATCAATTTACTCTTTTTAATGTTCATTTCTGGGGCACCGATGAAACCGGCAACAAACATATTTTTAGGGTAATGATAGAGATTGTCCGGGGTATCGACCTGCATGATATGGCCCAGTTTCATCACACAAATTCTGTCGCCCATGGTCATCGCTTCGGTCTGATCGTGGGTAACATATACTGTGGTGGCTGGTTTACCGCTTTGCTTCAGCTGCTTATGCAGGTCAGAAATACGAATACGCATTGATGCACGCAGTTTGGCATCCAGGTTAGAAAGCGGTTCGTCAAACAGGAACACATCTGGTTTTTTTACAATTGCACGGCCTACGGCTACACGCTGTGCTTGTCCGCCGGATAACTGGCGCGGCAGTCTGTCCAGCAGCTCGTCCAGCTCAAGAATTTTCGCCGCTTCGTTAACCTGCTTCTCAATCTCTTTTTTCGGCATTTTGCTGAGCTTCAAACCGAATGCCAGGTTTTCACGTACAGTCATATGCGGATAAAGTGCATAGTTCTGGAACACCATGGCAATACCGCGAGATTTTGGTGCCAGGTTATTAACGACACGTTCTCCAATACGGACTTCACCACCGCTGATGGTTTCAAGACCTGCTAACATACGTAAGGTCGTTGATTTTGCACAACCGGAAGGTCCGACAATAACCATGAACTCGCCATCTTTGATAGTTAAATCAATGTTATGTACAGCCTTGAAACCGTTTGAATAGACTTTTTCTAATTTATTAAAAATAACTTCAGCCATGATATTGCCCCTATTAACCTTTAATTCCGCTGCTCGTGACACCCTGAACAAAATAGCGCTGTGCCAGGAAGAATATGATGATTGATGGCAGGATAGAGATACTTGCCATAGCTAAAATCTCATTCCATGGTGCGCCCTCGGTGACATCGATGGACATTTTTAATGCTAATGCAATTGGATATTTATCTACGCTGTAGACATAAATCAGCGGACCGATAAAGTCGTTCATTGACCACATGAACTGGAACAATGCGACGGAAATAATCGCGGGTTTCAGAATCGGGACGACGACATACCACAGCACTTGAAATGAGTTACATCCGTCAATTTGCGCCGCTTCTTCCATGTCACGTGGAACACCACGCAGGAACTGAATCAGCATGAAGACAAAGAACCCTTGTGTAGCAAAAGCCATAGGTAAATACAGTGGCAGATAGCTATTCAGCATGCCCATTTCACGGAACATCAGGTACTGAGGGATCAGCAGTACAGTACTTGGCAGCAACATAGTGGTGATGAGTGTGGCAAACCAAAACTTTTTAAATGGAATTTCAAAACGAGCAAAACCATAGGCCACGATAGTGGACGAAATAATGGTCAGAAGCACTTTCGGGATAACATACTTAAAAGTATTCAGCATGTAGTGTCCGAAAGTATATTCGGTACCGGTTTTCCAGCCATTAATAAAACCATCGCTGGTTGGATGTTCTGGCCATAATCCGAGCGTGGTAAAAATCTCATGATTAGGTTTAAAGGCTGCTGAAAACATCCATACTAACGGATACAGCATCAGCAGACCGACGATAAGCAGTATGACGTAGCGAATATAAGCGCTAATTTTTTCCCGACGTAGCGTACGCAGAACTTCTTGCTCAGCTAAATCTAAATTTTGTTTCGGGGCCATAGGTTGTTGAATATCAGCCATTTTTGCCTCCCTTATCTGCAGAATAGAACACCCAGTATTTCGATGATTTAAAGGCGATGGAGGCAAAGACCGCCACGACCAAGAACAATACCCATGCCAGTGCGGCACCGTAGCCCATTTCAAAATACTTAAATGCGGTATCGTAGATATAGAGCGAGAACAGGTAGGTATAGTGTGTCGGGCCGCCGCCAGTGATGATGTACGGTGCGGTAAACTCCTGGAATGCTTGGGTTGTCTGCATTATGAAGTTAAAGAAAATCACCGGCGTAATCAGCGGAATCGTGACTTTAGTAAACATTTGCCATTTAGAAGCACCGTCAATCATGGCGGCTTCGTACTGGGACTGAGGTACGTTTTGCAATGCTGCAAGGAAAATAACCATTGCAGAACCAAACTGCCAGACACGTAATAAGGTGACAGACATTAATGCCAGAGAGGGTTCACCTAACCAGTTAACGGGGTCAAAACCAAATACGCCAATAAAACTATTCAGTAATCCATCAATTGCAAACAGTGCACGCCATAACACGGCAATGGCAACTGAGCTCCCTAGAATAGAAGGAATATAATACGCGGTTCTAAAGAATCCTATGCCACGTAATTTAAAGTTCAGTACAAAAGCAATACCCAGAGCAAAAGCCAGTTTTAAAGGAATGGTAAGAAAAACGTAGGCAAAAGTAACCCCCATAGACTTCCAGAAGAGAGAATCTTCCGTCAGCATATAGCGATAGTTTTCCAGACCTGTAAATTCTGGAGGGTTAATTAAGTCATACTCGGTAAAACTGAGTACAAAGGAGGAGACAAATGGGAAAGCCGTAAAGATTATCAACCCTAAAATATAAGGTGATATCCAGGCTAATCCCAACATTCTGTTTTCATTCATGTAGTACCTGCTTGGTATCAATTGTTTAAAAACTATTACGAAACGGGACTGTTATATCACTTATTTAAAATAATAAAGCTGCATCTCAATGTGAGAGTTTGTGATAAATTCTTATTTATAAAACATTGTTTCATTTTATGTGGGTTTGGTGTTTTAGTCATTCAATGGATGATGAAAATGTGATCCAAGTCGAAACAGTGTTTTACTATTTCTTGGAATGTGGAAGGACAGAGATAGAATGAGGTGATAACTGTGTATTGAGCGAAAAAAAATGTGATTGAATCCGCACTTGTGACAATAAAGTGTTTATTTTTCGACATGCTATTTGCAATGTTTCAAACTTGATCTGGCGGTTAGGATCGCGCTACATGCCGCTTGAATTCTATAAGCCATCCCGAACATTACATGTCGTGTTACCTGCGTCCAACCCGCCAATTACAGAGTTTATCTATGCTCATCGACAGGCTGAACTGGGTGCCTACAAGCAACTCGAATTATTTGGGGTATAGCTATCACTGAAAGGGGCTGAATCACAAAAATGTGATAGTGATCAATGTTCTGTGGTGAAAGAGAAGAGGGGCAAGCCTTTTCTTACAATTAAATCTATTGCCGTAGTATCTGTATTTAAGGAGAGGCGATGGGGAGAAAGTTGATATCTGCCCCGGCAGTATTAATACGTCCGGGGCAGGTTAGTACAATTTATTAACTTAAATTTGGGTTAAGTTTTAATAAAAAATCAGGGTAGATAATTTTCCCATTTTCATCACGTGAAATAACGATGTCTTTAGGTATTCCACCGATCTCTTTTGCGGTTAATGTTTTGTTATCAGTAGCAACAACTTGCTCGCCAAAATAGTCTTTAATTTTACCTTCCCAGCTATCGCGAATGGAATAGTTATTTTTAAAGGTAATTTGTGACGCAATTGTATATGGATTGGATCTCAGAATGTAATTATAACGCGCGTTATTTATCGATATATTATTTTCGATAATTAATGAGCCAGTATTAAAGTTATCTGTAAAGCCATCCATGTTGTTATTAAATGCTATAGAATTGATTATCTTATGTTCAACCGGCTGACCTTCTCCACCAATTTTAAATCCATTACCAATACTGCCTTTTAATATATTTGGTTTGCTTAAGGGTAAACCATTGGCATAGGCAATTGAATTTTCAATCGTGACAGGTGCATTCGGACCGTCTTCAATTTTATTGAAGAAATCCCAGCCATCGTCTGCATTATTATGAGAAATACAGCCTCTGAATACGTTACCTGGTCCGACACCTAACTTAGCGGCAAACCCGTCGGCATTAATACCGGACAAGTCCAGGTTATTATAGGAGTCCGAATCCAGGATCAAGTTATGCGCAGGCCACAGCAGACGATTTTTATCCTTAGCGGTAATCGCAATACCGGTATCATCATTGTTTCGGGCAATAACACGTTCCACAATGTTATGGCTACCCGATACTCTCAGATAAGCGGGTTTATTTTGCGTATTATCAACGTTACCATCAAAGATGATATCTTTCAGATGCCAGTAGCTGGCGCCAAGGTTAAAGGTCTTATTAACAAATACGGCTTTATGCTTGTTAATCGCGATAAGTGTTTTTAACTGGTCAGGTAAGCCACTGACTTCCCGTGCCAGCGTCAGTCCATCGTATTGACCATCGTTCAGGTAAATTTTTCCACCTGGAGCCAGGAATGTTACTGCTGTTTTTAAATCAACAGGGTCAGCTTTGGTTCCCGTAGCATCACTTTTACAGTCAGCACAAACGTAGATCTCTGACAGGTTAGCGATATTGCTCGAGACAGCTTCAACGTTAATCTTTTGCTGAATTTCAACACCATTGACCAGATAGTTAACAGTGAACGTATTTTCGCCTTGATTCAACTGTACGGGGAACTGAACCAGCTCTCCGCCCTGAACGGTTTTTTTCTGATCGCTTCCCTCAAGCACAACACTGCCTGTTTGATTGGCTAAGAGTTGTAAGGTCGTCGCATTGCCGACCACTTTCGTCCCGGAGGCCAGAAGTAATTCAGGTACGATTTTTTTCCCGCCATGCGCTTTTGCCGGGGCCAGTTTAGCATAATCGACGGTTGCTGTTCCTGGCTGGAAGTGGGCATTTTTTACTTCAAGCTTAGCATTACGTGAAGCAAAGAATCCTAACGAGATTGACTCGCTATTTTGCTGATTCATGAAGCCCGCGTAGTCATCAATGCTCCATGATTTCTTCTCTTTGCTGTCGCTATCAACAGTAGTAAGAATAAATTGGTTTGCAGTACGCTCAATTGTCATTCGAATATTGGTTTTTTCAGTAAAATTAATATTCTTAACAATGGCTTGTTTCTTAATTGAGATCCCTTCATTACCCCAAGAGTTTTTGACACCCTCGCGAAGAATAGATGTAATCTGTACTAAATTATCATTCTTTTTATTTTGAGTAACAAAAGCATTCATCAGCACGTTCGATGCCTGAGGAAACTCTTCAAATCCTGCTGATTGTGGTTCCTGACGTGGAGTTCCGATAATGTCTCTGACAAACAAGCCAGCGGCTTCTTGCGCAGCAGGTGACTTACCATCAACTTCAGGCCCTATTTGTACAAGCGTCAGGTCCGCCTCAAACAGGAAGGTCTGATTAACAGGAACAGAGGTGTAAAACACCGTCATTCCATCATGCGAATTAGCAATTTTTCCGCCGCGACTTTCAATAATGAAATCACTTGGCAGTGGATAGGCTTTACCGGGTATCAAAAAATCGTTACTGCCTGCTATCCAGGCATTATTCCGGCCAATTTTGGCCGGATCGATCAGTGAGGAAAAGTTTAAATCAGTTGACTGACCAAAAGCAGCAACTTTCCATTCCTGGGCAAATGCAACACTACAAAGAGAACTTAAACAAACAGAGAGTAAGATAATATTTTTTTTCATACTAAATAGCCTCAGCTTTAGTGGTGTATTTAAAGCCAACGTTGTTATTACCGAAGCATTCATCGTATTCATAACCGGTCAGTTCTTTAACTAACACTCTCACTTCTGGCGTAGCGTCTTCTTTTCTACCACCTTGTTTTAAACGTTCTAACTCTTGAGTGACTTCAGCATGAGAGCTTTTATCTAATTTCATTTTTACTGAGAAATAGATACCTATCAAAGCCATTCCTGCAACACCAAAAATCATCACGCCATTGATAGCGTTAACAGCACTTTCCGGTTGATGATGAATACCAGACTCAAAACCAAACAGACTCAGTACGACACCTAAACAAAATACAACGGTTGCTCTCATCAACTTACCGGCCATGATCATGGCGCCGGCATACAAACCTTCACGACGTCTTCCGGTTAATACTTCATCGACATCGGCAAGGAATACGTAAACGCTCCATGGAATGTAATACACGCCACCGGTACCTAAACCGAACCAAATAGTGATACCGACGATAACCCAGGTTAAATGAGGGAGGTTCAAGTAGAAAACACCGACATAACCCACAACCGAGGAAACAACGATCAGAATGGCGACAATAAATGGACGTTTAAACCCACGCTTGGCACACCACATCATAAAGAATGCAGTTGAAACAAGCTGACAGATACTGCTTAACGAGTTCATTTCAGAGACAAAGGTACGGGGTTGCTCCAAGTTGAAAACAATAAAGTAGGTAAAGGTTGCGGTGAATAGCCATTCAGCGCCAAAACCGAACAAATACATCCCAAGATGGGTACGGAATGTTTTTAATTTAAAGGTCGAAAAAAGGTCTGAAAATAGTTTATGGAATCCTTCCCAAAAACCGTGGGTGAATTCATCAGCAACTTCTTCTTTAGGTCTTTCCCAGCTATTGCAATAGAGCAAAATAAGCGCAATTATCATAATTACAGCATAAGTCACGCCGGTCAGGAAAAACGGCGTTGCCGATTCTTTATTAAAGAAGTAGAAGAAAATTCCCGGTATCGCCGCGGCTAAAAAGTTAGCAACTTTACCAAACATAGCCTTAGAACCGGTCAAATAAGTTCTTTGGTTGAAGTCTTTTGTCATTTCAACAGGCAATGTATTGAACGGTATCATGATCATGGTATAAACGACTTCAAAAATGATATATGTCGTCAGGTAATACCAAAAACTCATGCCATTAATCCAAAGCATGGGATAAATGATCATGCATGGAATCGCAATCAGTATGAAAAAACGGCGGCGGCCAAAACGGCGGCCTAACTTACTCTGATTGAAGTTATCGGTAATAAAACCCATCAGCGGATTTAAAATGACATCCAAATAAGTGGCTATCGAAAATATTATGGTTGCTTCAAAAACTGATAGCCCACAAAAAGTAGTATAAAAATAAAGCAGCCATGCTCCGCTGATTGCGATTGCACCGCTGCCGATCAGGTTTCCGCTGCCATATGAGAACCGTGTTATGGCAGTAATATTTCTTTGTTTGTCAGTCATTTAACTCGCCTATTATAAAACGGAGTGATCCGTTTTAACATCAATGGAAGGTTAATTATTAATTTATGAAACATTGTTTCAATAATATGCCTGGCAAGGTTTTTTAAGAACGTATTTATGTAAACTATGTGATGTACTTCAAATTTATTTTTGTATTAAACAAATATTTTACATGTGGTTTATTGTGGGGTTTTTACTTTATTTTGGCTTTGTTAGCGACATGATTAAATATATTGTATCGAAAGTTCGGATGACGGAATAAATTGTTAATTATGTTAATTAATCATGTTTGTTAGTAATTAACGGACCGCAGTTTTATTGACTGGCTAAGATTGAATTTATGGATAAAAAAATTATTTTTGTGTGGCGAAGGGATCTATTCCTTTTCTCTTCAGCACAGTGAAACGATAAATAGCAATACCATTGATCAATAAGAAACTCGATTCAATCAATGTTCCTCCTAAGGTTCCAATCCAAAAGTTGTATATCACCCAACAAACGGTAGAAAGCCACATAGTGATACGTAGTTTTAACTGAGTAAATTTAAAAAACGCCACTGTACTCATGACTGTTGCAACGACTGGCAGAAATTCCATCCAGTGATGGATATTAGGTAGGGTTAATGTCAGGGTGAGAGTAATGAAGACGTACATGATGACTGACTTTCTAAAATAGATAGAAACCAGCGTTCGAACAGCATTTAATGAGGCACTTATTCCTGCTGGTGTTGCCCCCAGCAAAAAAAAATGTATTCCCATAAATGCAGTGTATATAACCAAGCGAAATTTTAGCTTTTTATCATCGCGCTGAATAAATACGGTCAATCCTATCAGAAAAGCGAGGATTCCTATGCCCTGACCAAGGTAATATGAATTTATTTCGTTGAAGAGCATGATAAAATTCCTGTTGTCTAAAAGTCTACTGCACTCAGTCATGTACTGCTTTGAATGCTAATTCATAGTATAAAAAGAACGATACCCATCGTAGTTTAAGTTACCTGAATTTGGCCTCTACAAGTCACTTGAATTATTTATGGCTAATATTCTCATTAATACTAAAAATTATAGTCCAGATAGACTGACTTAAGGATCCGCCAATGCGGATCCTTCATCAGGATGTTCGACTGCTATTCAGAGATTCCGATATGACTACTTATTGTCCTTTAGAAAATCCTGGCGCTGAGGCGTGAAGGTATCTAATAACGTTCCGGGTTCAAGACAAACACAACCATGCATGATGTTGGGTTGTTTATAAAGTGTGTCACCCGCTTTAACGATATGTACCTCATCACCAATGGTGAATTCAAATACACCCGACAGAACATAAGTCAGTTGTTCATGAGGATGATTATGCATTGGGCCAACAGCATCTTTCTCAAAGAACACTTCAACAGCCATCATGCTGCCACCATGCGCTAAGACTTTTCTGCTGACACCATTGCCGAGATCTTCAAGAACTCTGTCATGATTAAAAACAAACATTGCCACCTCACAAAAATAAGTGGTTGAATCGATTATATTTTTAGTTGCATATTACAGCATGTAATTAAGGCTGCTTACCAATATATGCCAAAATACCACCATCAACATACAAAATATGACCATTCACAAAGTTTGATGCATCGGAAGCCAGGAAGATAGCCGCGCCAGCCAGATCGTCAGGAGTACCCCAACGGCTTGCCGGTGTTTTTGAAATGATGAACTGGTCAAATGGATGACGACTTCCGTCTTCCTGAATTTCACGCAATGGTGCAGTCTGTGGCGTTGCGATGTAACCAGGTCCGATGCCGTTACATTGAATATTTGCTGAGCCAAACTCAGAGCAGATATTCTTGGTCAGCATTTTTAATCCACCTTTCGCGGAGGCGTAACCTACAACTGTTTCACGGCCAAGTTCACTCATCATTGAGCAAATATTGATGATTTTACCGTGACCTTTGGCGATCATTGAAGGTAAAACTGCTTTAGCCATAATGAACTGACCGGTCAGGTCAATATCAATGATTTTACGATAGTCAGCAGCGGTAGTTTCTAACATCGGTTTTCTTTGAATGATCCCGGCGTTATTCACCAGAATATCAATAACGCCGACATCTTTTTCAATCAGTTTAATATTTTCTATTACAGAAGGTTCGTCAGTGATATCGAACAGATAACCATGTGCTTTAATACCGGCTTCTTGATAAGCTGCCAGTCCTTTGTTCAGGTTTTCTTCAACAACATCATTGAATACAATTGTCGCCCCTGCGCTGCTCAATGCTTTCGCAATTTCAAAACCAATACCGTAAGAAGCGCCAGTAACTAAAGCTACTTTACCTTTCAGATAGAACATATCAATAAATGACATAGAGACTCCGATAATTATATATATTAATATATACATCATATTTTAAGGGTGCCGGATATCATTATCACTCAACTAACTGTATGTGAGTTAGTTGAGTGTAATGTTTACAAGTCACTCTATTATTTATGAGTACAAATTATATTTGAGTTAACATTTCTTCAGATACTTTCGCCAGATAAAGCGCTGGGAGACCTTCAGCATCACAAGAATATAAGACATATTTATTATCTGGGGTAAATGATGGGTGAGGGTGTGTTACTTGTCTGTCACCGTTCAATACTTTCCAGGAACTATTATGTTTTACCAGTTTATAAGCTTGCCCGGTTTTAGGGGCTAAAATATAGATCCAAGGATCATTTTCAATCTCATAGTTGCCGGTGTCTTTAACATCTACAGGGCTACCGGAACCATCGCCGACATAGAGTGTGCCGTCTTCATTACTCATTAAGTGAGAGCAGGCAGGCATTTCCATCACCAGAGTATCTTCGTTGGTGGCAGGGTTATAGTTACGAATATAGCGCTCTTGCTTGCCTTTCATATAAGAGACATAAGCCAGGGCTGAACCATCAGGGATCCAGAATTCATGCGTGCAGCTTTCGCCTGGCAGGTGCTCATGAACCATGCGTTCCTGGGTGCCGTCGCTGTTCACTAACCACATTCTTGCATCAATTAAATCATGCGGACCTTCATGGCAGAAGGCGATAGTATCATCGTGATTAGGACGGTAAATTGGGTGTCCCAGCCATACATTCTGATCCAGAACAACAGAGGCGATCCCTGTTTCCAGATTAATGGTAATTAACCGGCAGCGTGGTTTTTTATGATAGAAATCGTGGAATATTTTCCAGTCACTGAGCGGTGTCCAGTCACTTTTTAAAATTTCAATCGCAACAATATGGGTGCACTTACTATTTGCTACCCATGTACCATAACCCACCCAGTCATCGGGTACAGTATAAATAGTGATTTCTTCCAGCGTCTCAATATCTACACGCTGCAAATTACGTTCATTCTTAACGTAGAATAAGAACTTATCGTCAGGTGATAAAAAGCCGCCGAAAGTATTATCGCCACTACCTTCAGTTAATTGTTTCGCTGTTTGTGATGCTAAATCTAAGAGAAAATAGTTACGATTTTTATCAAACTCTGCGGCAAATATTAACTTCGAGCTGTCGTTGGTAAAACATTTTTGATAGAAGTAGTTTCGGTGACACAAAACGTCTTGCGGTGTTAAGCGAATGACTTCGTTGTTGGAGTCACTATCGACAGTCGATGAAAAATTAAGTTTCTGAACATCACCCTTAGCCATAAATCCTCACTCTGCGCCAATACTAAATTCTTTCCGGAGCTTTGCCATATGGTAAGTAACATAGCTAAATTTAGCCCGGCAAACAGTGATCTGAATCACGTTGAATAATAATATTAAAACATAGTTTCATTTTTAGTGGAAGTGCGTTGTGGTTTTCTAAATTTACTATACTATAGTGCTCATGATATGGACGCAGTCCATCAGTATCCGCACTGTGTAACGAGTTGTTCTCTATTGGGGTTAAAAAAATGAAAATTGCATTAATGAATGAATTTAGCCAGGCGGCTAAGAATGCTATCATCTTGAATGAATTAACCACGACGGTATCAAAGCAAGGCCATACTGTTTTTAACGTGGGAATGGATGGTGACAACGATCACCGTTTAACTTACGTTCATCTTGGCATTATTGGTGCTCTTCTGCTGAACAGCAAAGCCGTTGATTTCATTATTGCTGGCTGTGGAACTGGTCAGGGCGCTATGATGGCGCTTAACACCTTCCCGGGTGTGAACTGCGGTTACTGCATCGACCCGACTGATGCCTACCTGTTTGCTCAGGTGAATAACGGAAATGCGTTAGCATTACCTTTTGCGAAAGGCTTTGGCTGGGGTGCAGAGCTTAATATCCGTTATATCTTTGAGAAAGCTTTCGACGGCGAGAAAGGGTTAGGCTATCCGGCTGAACGTCGTGAATCTCAGAATGCTAACGCAGTGATTCTGAACGACATGAAAGTTGCTGCAAACAAACCTTTGATAGACTCCCTGAAAGCGATTGATCAAGAGCTGGTTAAGCAAGCTATTGGCGGAGAACGCTTCCAGGAATGCTTCTTCAATAATAGCCAGGACGCAGAGTTGACTGATTATATTCGCACTTTGCTGGGCAAATAATTCCTTCTGCTAGTCAAGTATAAAAATAAATAGGCTGAAAAGCCTATTTATTTTCCTGCCATATTTACCTCTTTTTCTTCTCTTCATCGATAATGTCGGATAATACGACATAGACGAAAATGGTCTCAGCATGTCATGATAATTATCAGGAAATTTTGTGGGTATTCTGATTTTTTTATTATTTCATGATTCTTAGATTTTTTCGGGCGTGACGACATGGTTTATTTACAAAAGTTGATGGCTTTTATTCAGGGAGATCAAGCGCTTTCCCTTGGCTTTAATATAATTTTACTGATTGCAGTATGGTTAATTGTACATATCTCTTGTAAATTTTTTGTTATAAAAATTGTCAGGAGAGTGTTTTTTGGCAGTCACAAGCAGGATGTTCCTCTGGAAAAAGACCGGCGAATTGCTGAAAAAATATCCAATTTTATCCCTGTTTTAAGCGTTTACTATTTGTTGCAATTTATGCCAGATATGCCCACTCCCTGGGTAACAGCAATACATACCTTATGTGGCATTTTATTTTTTATTTATCTGTCAGTATTTTTTAACGAACTGCTGGATATCGTTAATATTTCATATCTGCGTAAAGCGAAACGAAAAAATCACTCGATCAAAGGCTATATTCAGATAGGGAAGATTTTGATCCATATACTTGCGGCAATCATGATCCTTGCCGTGATGTCGAATAAATCACCGATTATTATTATTTCCAGCCTGGGTGCGGCTGCTGCTGTTCTGATGCTGGTATTCCAGCATACGTTGCTGTCACTGGTCGCCAACGTACAGCTCTCTTCGAATGATGTTCTGCAACTCGGTGACTGGATTGAAATGCCGGATAGAAATCTCAGTGGCGAGGTGATTGATATTGCTCTGCATACCATCACTATCCGTAACTGGGACAATACAATTTCTCGTATTCCAACGAAAAATTTTCTCACCGAAACCTATACCAACTGGCAAGCCATGTTTTCCTCTGGTGCCAGACGTATTATGCGCAGTATTTTTATTGATCAGCACTCTGTGGCTTTTGTGACTCAGGATAGCTTGAAGCCAATGCTTGCTCTGCGGGGGATCAGTGAGCCGCTAAATCAGCTGGTTGATGGCAGAGACCCTGGCGGTATTGCTGATGGCTGGTTTATGGACAATGGCATCACGAATCTGACTCTGTTTCGCCATTATCTGATGCGTTATCTGGCCGACCGTGAGGACATCATCAAAGATATGTACATCATGGTACGTATGTTAAAGCCTTCTCCTGCGGGTTTACCGTTGGAAATTTATTGTTTTACCTCTTCGACGTTATGGATGGAATATGAGAACACGCAGTCCGCTATTTTTGAATATATTATGGCGATAGCAGAACAATTCTCACTGCGGCTATATCAGTATCCGGCAGGACAGGCATCTGCAAACGCGATGATCTATCCACCAGAAGTATAATTTTACACGAGCCTTTTATGTCCTGGAGAGCCTGCTTTCTAGTGCGCTCAGAAACAGATTGAGTGCTACAGATTTATGCTCTCGGGACATATACAGACCATAAATTCCCATGGTGCGCGGTTCAAAATCCGCCAGGACCTGAACCAATTGTCCGGAATCCAGCGCCGCGCGAGCTTCTATTTCTGGTACCAGTGCCAGCCCACAATCGGCAATAGCGGCTTCACACAGCAGCCAGGAAATATCAGCGCTAAAATTGCCTTTTACAGGGACGGAAAGGGATTTTTTCTCTTGATCTTTAAAGTGCCACAGTTGCTGAGCAAAACGGCTGTACTGCAGGCAATTGTGGCCTTCCAGCGAGTCAGGATGCTGCGGTATTCCATGACTTTTCAGATAACCCGGTGAGCCACAAACAACAGAAACACATTCCCCGAGTCGCCTGGCGATAGCACCGGGTTCCGGGTTATCCGTGATGCGAATCGCTAAATCAATACGCTCGCCAATCAGACTAACCGGATGATTATTAATATTCATTTCAATGCGCAGTTCTGGATAGCGCTTTAAGAAATCGTTGATAACCGGGCTGATTATCTGCATACCGATGAAATGAGAACAGGCAATACGCAGAGTTCCACTTGGCGTTGCGTGTTCTTTCATACTGGTAACGTCATCAGAAAGCTGGGATATCTGTTTGGTTTTTTTAAGTATTTCTTCTCCGGCCGGCGTGACTGTCAGGCGTCGTGAGGAACGATGAACCAGTCTGGAGCCGGCCCATTTCTCCATTTCCGCAAGGTAGCGGCTGACCATCGGGCGTGAAATGCCCAAGGCTCGCGCTGCCGCGCTCATGCTCCCGAGTTCACAGATATGATTAAAAACAGTCGCCGCCATAATTCTGTCCATTAACAGCCTCATCCGATCGTTTTAAGAAACTGAGCATGTCTTGTAGAGGGGATTTTATCAAAAAATGAAACCATTACACTGTCTCTCAACGTTTCACTTTTTGTTTATGCCCGTGAGGGCGCGTTAAGGATGCTACATGACCATCAAAACACTGGCTGTCTTATTATCGCTGATTGCCGTTCCCGCCATTTCAGCGCCCCTTCATCTGGAAGTTTATAACCCTGGCGAAAAAGCGATTTTTCCGGTGTCTTCGACACTGGTTTCAGGGCCAAAAGAAGTCGTTTTGATTGATGCCCAGTTCAGTGTCAAAGATGGGCAAAAGCTGGCTGATATGATTAAGGCGAGCGGTAAGGACTTGACGAAGATAATCATTACCTCCGGCGATCCTGATTACTATTTTGGCCTTGAGCCGTTGGTTAAGGCTTTCCCGGCAGTAAGCGTTGTCGCGTCTCCCGCCGTGGTTGAGCATATTCGTGCCACCAAAGATGCGAAACTTGAATACTGGGGACCTAAAATGGAAGAGGGGGCACCGAAGAGTATCGTTGTCCCTCAGCCCACTCCAGAAACCTCTTTTTCTGTTGATGGAACACCGCTTGAACTTCACCATTCTGGAGAGTATGCCGCCTATATCTGGATCCCGTCTGAAAAAACGATCTTAGGCGGAACAGGGGTTGCATCAGGTATACATGTCTGGACTGCAGACACACTGTCAGCGCAGAAGCGTGAAGCATGGCGTAATGTTTTAACTGAAATGAAAGCGCTGAAACCGATCAAGGTCATACCCGGTCATTATCTGGGAAGCCTGCCTGATGGCGATAAAGCAGTAACCTTTACTCAGGATTATCTGGTTAAATTTGAAAATGCACTGAACAAGCATAAAAGTTCAGCCGAGGTTATCAGCGAGATGAAAGAGGCTTATCCAGGACTCGCGGATGAAGGATCGCTGGAACTGAGTGCCAAAGTGAACACTGGCGAAATGAAGTGGTAGCCGTTTTTATCCTCTTTTAGCTTGTGGTACGTCAAGTTGTTCGGTGGGAATGCCGGTGCAACTTGAATTATTTTGGGTATAGATTTTTGGTGTAGATCACGTTTTTAAATATCAGAGATTGAATAACAGAAATTAACTCCAGATAATCCGACGAAATCGCCATTTTTATTACGGCATGTCACTGCGCAAGCAGGCAAGACCAAAATAGAAATGCTCTCCCGTAAGGGGAGCATCTCCGTTTTGGTCTTTTTTTTGCGTCAAAAATAAGGGAACTTCATGAATTACAATGAGATAGCAGAAAAAATCCTTCAGGATGTTGGTGGTGCGGGGAATATACGGACCTTGACTCACTGTGCAACCCGATTGCGTATGGAGTTTCACGACCGTGCTAAAGTCGATGAGGATAAGATAAGCCATATAGCGGGCGTTATCAGCGTCGTTGAGAAGGGAGGGCAGTTTCAGATTGTTATCGGAAACGAGGTTCAACAGGTCTTCCGGGTTCTGAATAAAGCTTTACCGCTGAATAAAATTCCAGCGGGTAAAAAGAGTGAGAATGAGAAAAAGGGTATCATTACGCGGATTATTAGCGTGATTTCAACCACTTTTGCGCCGGTGATCCCTGCCATTACCGGCGCCGGTATGATCAAAGCGCTGTTAGCGATTCTGAAGCTGACGGGGCTGATTAGCGCGACAAGTACTACCTATCAACTGTTAGATATTATCGCTGATGCGGCTTTCTTCTTCTTGCCAGTCCTGCTGGCCTACGGTGCCTCGATTAAGTTTGAGTGTAACCCTATTCTGGCGATGACGCTGGCAGGGATCTTACTGCATCCCGGGATTGGTCAATTGTTAGCAACCGGAAAACCGGTTGATTTTATTGGAATTAATGTCCAGCTTTCTGATTATGCAGGTTCAGTTCTGCCGATTATTCTGACGGTCTGGTTGATGTCCTGGGTGGAACGTTTTGCCGAAAAAGTGTCCCCTTCAATCATCAAGTTTTTCATTAAACCGATGCTGATCCTGCTGATTGCTGCTCCCCTGGCGCTGGTGATTGTCGGGCCTGCAGGTATTTTACTTAATGACCTGGTTGCCGCCGGAGCGGCAACGATTGACAGCCATGCTAGCTGGTTAATTCCAATGTTAATGGGCACGCTACAACCCTTCTTAATTATTACCGGCACCGCCTGGGCAATGACGCCTATCGCGACTGGGCAGTTGAGTAAAAACGGTTTTGAAATGATTAACGGTCCGGGGATGCTCTCTTCTAACATTGCAATGGGGGCTGCGACGCTGTGCATTGCGATGAAAACCAAAAATAGCAACCTGCGTCAACTGGCTTCATCCTCCGGTTTTACCGCGCTGCTGGGTATTACTGAACCGGCGCTGTATGGTGTGTTACTGAAATTCCGTCGGGTGCTGATTGCCGCGATGATAGGCGGTGGTTGTGCTGGAATGTATGCCGGACTGAGTGGCCTGGTACGTTATGCCTTTGTCTCGCCAGGTCTTGCCGCTTTGCCTGCGTTTATTGGTGAAAATCCAATGAACATTGTCCATGCCCTGGTCACCTGCGGTATCGCCATTGTGGTGACCTTTGCTTTGACCTGGATATTTGCGTTCAAAGATATTGCTGATGAGAGTGAGGAGGTCGCAACGACGACTCAGGACGCCTCAACCCAGAAGGTACAGAATGAAAGCGTTATTGCCAGTCCGCTACGTGGCGATGTGGTTAAGCTGTCAGAAGTGAATGATGATGTGTTCTCTGGCGGCCTGCTGGGCCAGGGGGTGGCGATTTATCCGCGCGAAGGTATTTTAAAAGCGCCTTTTGATGGCAAAGTCATGATGTTCCTGCCGTCCTGTCATGCGGTTGGTTTACAAGATAAAAATGGTCTCGAACTGTTGATTCATATTGGTATTGATACCGTGAATCTGAATGGTCAGCACTTCCGTTCCTCGCTTAAAGTCGGGGATGAGGTTAAGGCCGGTGAGACCTTAATTGAGTTTGATATTCCGGCGATTGAAGCGGCAGGTTACGACCTGATAACTCCGGTTATCCTGGTGGGAGATGAAGACGCGGCATTGCGTATCACTTCTGCAACAGCGGCCACCTTTGGCGATGTGCTTATGACGAAATCTCATCAGGAGACGAATTCATGATTTATCAGAAACCGACCCAATTTTCGGATACTTTTCTCTGGGGAGCGTCGACTTCGGCCTATCAGGTCGAAGGGGCCTGGAATGAAGATGGCAAAGGTCCCTCGGTTGTCGATATGCTCAGTCATCCTGAGGGTGTGGCGGATTTTCATGTCGCCAGCGATCACTACCATCGGTTTGAGGAAGACGTTGCCTTAATGGCTGAGATGGGATTAAAGGCTTACCGTTTTTCGATTGCCTGGTCCCGTGTTATTCCTGACGGCGATGGTGAAGTTAATCCCGCGGGGCTGGACTTCTATCGTCGGCTGATTGATGCTTTATGCCGACACAAGATAACCCCGATTGTCACACTCTATCATTTTGACTTGCCCTGGGCGTTGGAGCTGAAAGGTGGCTGGCTCAACCGTGAGACCATTAATGCCTTTGTCCGTTATGCCCACATTCTGTTTACTGAATTTAGTAGCAAGGTGCCGTTATGGCTGACCATTAATGAACAGAATACGATGATTTTGCATCCGGGTGCGATAGGTGTTCCTGCCGATCGGGAATTACCCGGAAAAAAAGAGCTATATCAGCAGAATCACCACATGATGCTGGCCCAGGCGCAGATCTTTGCGCTTTGCCACCGTGAATTTAGCGGGCTGAAGATAGGCCCGGCCATCAATACCACCTCGATGTATGCCGAAACTTGTAAACCGGAAGATGCGATTGCCGCCCATAACTGGGAAACTTTGCGTTGCTGGAGTTTTCTCGATGTTGCGGTTCATGGTCGCTATAACGCTCTGGCTTGGGCTTATTTGTCTGACAGAGGTATCGCTCCGGATGTTCTACCCGGAGATGAGGCGTTATTACGACAAGATAAACCTGATTTTGTGGCGATTAACTACTATTCGACAGCGACGATTGCCGCAAGTCGCGGGGACGGGAATGATGTCGCGCCTCGTGCAGGCGATCAGCAGATAATGCTGGGAGAGCCTGGTGTCTATCGACCCGCGGAAAATCCTCATGTAGGAAAAACGCCTTACGGCTGGGTGGTTGACCCCGTCGGCCTGCGGCTAACGCTGCGCAAAGTGTGTGAGCGTTACGGGCTGCCGATTATTATTACTGAGAATGGTATGGGGGCACCGGATAAGCTTGAGGACGACGGTACGATTAACGATGACTATCGTATTGCCTTCTTGCAATCGCACATTGAACAGATGCAACTGGCGATTGCTGATGGTGTTGAATTAATGGGTTATTGTCCTTGGGCGGCAATTGACGTTGTCAGTACCCATCAGGGATATGCAAAACGCTACGGCTTTATTTATGTCGATCGTAATGAAGCAGACTTAAAAGAGTTAAAAAGGGTCCGTAAGCGTAGTTTCTGGTGGTATAAGGATGTGATAGAGAGAAACGGTAATATCAGAGACGGTGAGTAACCATGATTGTTGAGAAAGTGCTTAATAATAGCCTGGTGCTTTCGACTGATGACGATAACCGGGAGGTTATCGTCATGGGAAAAGGGATTGGTTTTAGTAGTAGGCCGGGTGATGAGATTGCTGCGGATAAAATTGAAAAACTGTTTGTTGTACAGTCGCAAACCAATCTTAAAGGCTATCTGGAAATGCTTTCCTCCATTCCGGATAACGTAATTGAGATGGCGGCGATGATTATTGAACAGGCTAATACCCAGCTCACGAATAAAGTCCGGGAACTGATCTTTTTTACCCTTGCTGACCATCTGGCTTTTGCTATTGAGCGCTGCAGTAAAGGCATCGCTATTCAGAACCGTTTGTTGCCGGAGGTAAGACGTTTTTATCCCCAGCAGTATCGCGTTGCCAGCCAGGCCGTGGCGGCGATTAATCGCCAGTACGGCCTTAGCCTGCCAGATGAAGAAACGGCGAATATTGCTTTTCATTTAGTTAATGGCCAGACCCAAGGTGACGATGTCGCGCAAACGATACAGTCAGTGAAGATGTTAAAGGATATTTTTAATCTGGTTCAGTACCACTTTAAACAAGAAATTGATGTTGAGTCAGTTAACTATTCACGTTTTCTGATTCATATGCAGTTCTTTCTGCAGCGCCTACAGGAAGGTGAACTGGATAAATCTCGCGATAGCTTTCTGCTGGTACAGATTATTAAAGAGTATCCCCATGTTTATCGCTGCTCATTGCTGATCCGTGATTATGTCAAATCACAGCTAAATATTACGCTGAGCGGGAATGAGTTGTTATGGCTGACGGTACATCTGGTCAGGATAACAGGAGCGGATGAAGAGTAGAGGAAGGGAGCAGGAGGGATATTAAGCTATCCCTTCATGATGATGACTGAACAAGTTAGCGATAATAAACCGCAATATGCTGTCCGCCTAAGTATTCAATGGTGACGGGTAATTCGAAAATAGACTCGATCACGCTTGGCACCATTACCTCTGCCGGGACGCCGCGAAACACCACTTCACCGTTTTTCATCGCAATAATATGATCAGAATAGGTAGAGGCGAAATTGATATCGTGGATCACCAGTACTATCGACTTTCCTAGCTCGTCGGCAGCCCGACGTAGCTGTTTCATCATCGCAACGCTATGCTTCATATCTAAATTATTGAGTGGCTCATCCAGCAGCACATACTTTGTATCCTGGCATAATACCATTGCAACAAAGGCGCGCTGACGCTGTCCACCAGATAACTCATCCAGATAGCGGTTGGCGAGTGGCAGTAAATCGAGGAAAGAGAGTGCCTGATTGATATAGTGCTTATCTTCTGCGGTGAGTCGACCTTTGGTATACGGATAACGACCAAAACTGACCAGATCGTAGACGCTTAACCGGCTGGTAAAATGGTTCTCCTGGCGCAATACCGACAAGACTTTTGCCAGTTGTTCGCTATTCGAGTCATTCACATTAAGCGAGTCAACCATCACCTGACCTCTATCAGGGGTCAGTAATCGACTCATTACGGACAGTAGCGTTGATTTACCCGCACCATTCGGACCAATAATTGAAGTAATACCCGATGAAGGCAGCGTTTCATTGATATTTTGCAATACCAGCTGGTCTTCATATCTCTTGCTGACATTTTTGACTTCAATCACTTCGCGACCTTCTTCAGTAAAAGATAAATAAACAGTCCGCCACCGATAAATTCAATGACTACAGATAACGTCCCCGCCATATCGAAGACACGCTCCAGGATCAACTGGCCGCCTATCAGCGCAATCATACCGATCATTACGCAACCCGGTAGCAGATAAGCGTGACGCCAGGAGCCCATCAGAGGGTAGGTCAGATTCACGATTAACAACCCGAGAAACATCATTGGGCCGACCAACGCGGTTGAAATAGCGACCAGGACAGAAATTAACAGCAGCAGACCGGTAATATAGCGTTTGTAAGGAATACCGAGTGCCGTCGCGGTATTGCTTCCCAAAGCTATCACATCAAGCCGATGACGCATTCGCCAGACCACAAAGCTGATAGTTGCAATAACCAGAGCGGAGATCAGCAATACGTTACTGTCAGCACGGGTGAAGGTGGCGAAGATCCGGCTTTGTAGCACAGCAAATTCGCCCGGTGACAGCAGGCGCTGCATGAGTCCGGCAGCGCTACGGAACAAGGTGCCGAACACCAGGCCGATTAACAAGACTCGATGCAGATCGATTCCGGTGCCACTGAGTAGCCAGCGATACAGTAAGGTGGCGAAAAAAACTAATAGCGCGGTTTCTCCCACAAACTGTCCGACAGTGCCGAACATACTTAACCCAGCGATATTCAGGAAGAAAACTAATACCGTCTGGAGCAGAACAAATAATGATTCCAGTCCCATCACCGAAGGCGTCAGTATGCGGTTTTGCGTGATAGTCTGAAACAATAACGTACTGATACCCGAAGCAAAAGCAACCAGCATCATCGTCGCGAGGATCTGTCCGCGATGCATCAGAATATAAGCGATATTGCCCTGGAGATGGATGAGCATAAACACGGCTATCAATGCCACAACAACCAGACCTAACAGGCACAACCTCTTACCCGGAGAAAGAGAGACTTTGTGTGGCACAGAAGCAGATTGCGATTTAGCGAACATGGCGTTTCCCCTTTATGATAAGCATCAGGAAGACCATCGCCCCCAGTACACCAAGCAGTGCGCTGACCGGAATTTCAAATGGATAGATAATCAGACGGCCAATAATATCGCAGCCGATTACCAGCAATGCTCCCAGGAGAGCGACCCAGGGGACCGTACGGCGCAAGTTATCGCCAAAAATCATGCTAACAATATTCGGTACAATCAGCCCCAGGAAAGGCAGGACACCGATAACCACAATCACCACACCGCTAATAATGGCGATCATCGCCATACCAGTGAGCTGTACGCGGCGATAATTCAGTCCAACATTGACTGAAAAATCACGTCCCATACCACTGACGGTAAAGCGGTCGGCAATAAGTGCCGCAAGAACAGTAATGACCCCGACACCCCATAACAACTCATAACGTCCCTGCATTACGCTTGAGAAATCACCGGACTCCCACCCGCCCAGCGACTGAAGCAGGTCATGTTCCATCGCCAGGAAAGTCGTCATTGAACTGAAAACAGCACCCAGCATGATCCCCGCCAGAGGGACCATCAGCGAGGATTTCATCTGAATGCGGTTAATCAGCAACATAAATAGCGCGGTGCCAAACAGAGCAAACAACGAGGCGATTCCCATCTTCACCATGACAGGTGCTGCCGGGCTGATTATCATCACCAGTAACAGCCCAAGACCGGCTGACTGTGTGGTCCCCGCTACGGAAGGTTCGACAAATCGGTTCTGTGTAAGCATCTGCATGATTTGCCCTGCGACACTCATCGCACTGCCTGCCAGAATCAGAGCTGCGGTACGCGGGAAGCGGCTGACAAACAAGACTTCACGCATTTCCGGATCGTGCCAGAGCTCTACCAGGGAAATACGGCTGACACCGACAAATAAACTACAAAAGATAAGGCCCAGTAATAACACCAGGCCTGCAATATAATAAGCAGATTTCATTTATGATTAAGGTTTCGTCTTGCTCAGTACTTGATTAACCTGCGTCATCAGGTTGCTATAGCTTTGGATACCTCCTGCGATATACAGGGCACCAGAATCAAGGTAAACCACATGCTGGTTTTTCCAGGCGTTAGTTCTTTTCACTAACGGGTTATCCAGTACCTGATTTGCAGATACACCGTCTTTTTTGCTGCCGATAGCGCTGTCGCGGTCCAGCACAAACAGCCAGTCAGGGTTGGCTTCCATAATGAATTCTGGTGAGACGGTATTACCGTGCTGCCCCGTTGACGCGAAGGTCGTGGCTGGTTTGAATCCAAGGACATCAAAAATAAAGCCAAAGCGAGAGTCAGGAGAATAAGCGTTAATCTTACCGCCATTTACCATCAGCATCATGGCAGTGCCCGACTGGGCTGATTTCTTGCGAATGTCTTCAGCCTGAGCATTAAAGGCAGCAATCACTTCTTTGGCTTTCTCTTGCTTGCCAAAAATCTCACCCAGTTGTTCAGTGCGTTGAGTCATACTGGCGAGGAAGTCTTTCGGGTCGATATCCAGTGCAATAGTTGGTGCTATTCCGCTCAGTTTGTCGTAAGCCGCAGCGGCGCGAGCACCCGCGATAATCAAGTCGGGTTTGGCGTTGATCAGCGCTTCATAGTTAGGCTCAAACAGCGTACCCGCATTGATATAAGCGTCACCGTTATATTTGGCCAGATGAGTCGGGTAGTGGGCGCTGGTTTTCGGAACCGCCATCACTTCTATACCCAAAGCATCAGCGATATCCAGTGTTGCCGGGCTCAGAATAACCACGCGTTGTGGATTTTTAGGTACCTGAGTTGTTCCCTGGGCATGGACCACTTCTATTGTCGGTTCACTGGCTGCGAAAACGGGGGATGAGCAAGTCAGAGCTGCAGCAAACAGGGATGAAACAACTAGCTTAGTAAGACGCATTTTTTCTCCTGGAAAGCTTATTCTTATGATATTCGCTCTGTTTCAAATGATCTGGCTTTCACCCGTTTCACTTGCATCGCGAGTAATTCTAATTGTTTAGAATATGCTTATAAGAATGATTCGTATTTCACTTTTCCACTATGATAACGGTAAAAGGAAAGTATGAACAACAATGGCACTCAATATTTACGGTTATGTTCCGATATTGAGAACAGAACCCGACACCGATGCAGCGATGCCAGGTTCAATGACTGCGACAATTCTTAGAATGTGGCGGTCATAGAGGCGTAATAGGTTTGGCCCGGAACGTAGTAGTTATTACCACTCAGATTACTGCCTGAAGGTTCCGCTGGCGTTGGATTTTTATCAAACAGGTTGTCGATTCCAACGTTAAACTTCAGGTTCTTAGTGGCTTTATAGTGTCCTGCAATACCGTAGATAGTATAAGCATTACGAATACGTGCTGTTGCGGTTGAACCACGAGAAGACTGGTCTGCAGCACTGTCCAGGCCTAACATTTTGCTGTAGTACTGGGCATTGAACTCAACGCTCAGATCATTGGTCACCTGCCAGTCCAGTGAAGACCAGGTTGTCAGTTTAGGTGTCGTAACGAGCATAACACCCAGCGCATCTTCTGCTTTGATCATACGGGTAAAGTTGTTGTTAAAGGTCAGCTTCTGCAGCCACTGCCCTTTTGGTTCGCCGATCAGTGGAATATTCAGATTACCTTCAATACCCTGAGTATGTGCGCTGTCGAGGTTGACACGTTCCATCCAGAACCCGTTAGCAGGCCCGTAGACATAACCAACGGGCGTTGTTGCTATCTTATCCTTGAAGCGGCTATCAAAGAAGGTCAGCCCGGCATTCCAGCCCGCGTTATCATACAGCGCACCGAATTCCCAGTTGGTTGATTTTTCTGGCTTCAGGTTGTCGTTACCCATGGTATAGCAACCACCACCGGTGTATTCAGCATAGCCATTACAACCCGCACCGCGGGAGGTTTCGATAAATCCAAGGCTCGCCTGACGGATGCTCGGCGCTTTGAAGCCTTCAGAATATCCACCTTTAAAGGTCAGGGCGTCAGTTGCGTTCCAGACCAGGTAGGCACGTGGCGTAGTTTTGTTACCGTACTTGGTATCATCCCGACGCAGGCCCAGTGTCAGGGTCAGCTCATCAAGCAAATCTATCTGATCTTCAACAAAGATGCCTTTGCTGATGGCTGAGCCATAGCTTTGACCGTAAGTTTGTGGCGAACTGGCGGTGGTTCCCAGAGAACGTGGGTTATCTAACTCTTCTTTTTTCCACTGGGCACCGATGGTCAGGTTTTGTGGCAGAATCAGCTCAAAGGGCAGGTTAACATCCCCTTCGACAATACGCTCCCGGCTCCACAATTTGGTATCGTGGGTACCCAAAGCAACGCCATTGCTGATGATGGGAACATCGCTGGCGGCATTTTTAAATTTGTTTTCATATGCGGTGAATTTGACTGAGCCAAAATCAAACAGGCCCTGATAGTCGGCCGTATAGTTTTCACGCTCAAGCGTATCTACGCCACGCAGACCTATCTGTTCACCTGTATTACTGGTGCCAGCGATACCTTCTTCTTTCCCTTGCAGGGTTGAGATAGCGACACGCTGAGTTTCAGTAATATCCCAGCCCAGTTCAGCGCCATAAGTATAGACTTTTTTCCCTTCTAAACCGCTGCCCCAGCGCAGGCTGCCTGTTTCGCTGGTATCCGCGTTACGTTTATTTGAAGAGCCGCTCAGACGTAAATCAAAACCGTGTCCTAAAGGCCCGCCAACGGTTCCGGTCCAGGTGTTGGTATCGCCACGGTTGGAATCTTTAGGCTGGCGAGTTCCGACGGACAGTGCGCCATGCCAGTCTTCTTTGTTGTTCTTTTTAGTGATGATATTGACAACACCACCCATGGCATCTGAACCATACAGGGCAGACATGGGGCCGCGGACAATCTCAATACGTTCAATGGACTCTACGGGCAGCCAGTTGATATCGTCGAAGTAGTTTTGCTGTGTTGTTTTGATCCCATTACTTGAACCGACGCGTTTACCGTCAATCAATAACAGGGTATAGGCGGCAGGCATACCACGAATTTGAATACCGGAACTAACGTCGGTTCCAATTGCTTTAGAGACACCGTTGGCGCGGCTAAGAATATCGGCGAGATCGGTCGAGGATTTAACCACGTTCTGTTGCAGTTCTTCAGCGGTAATAACCGAGATACTGGCAGGCGCATCTTTGATTCTTTGTTCAATCGCAGAAGCGGTAACAACCATCACGTCATCGCTATTTTCAGTCACGTCACTGACTGCAAACGCAGGTGAACTTAGGCCAAGAATAGGTACCAGTAAACCCGTTTTTAACTTTCCATTCATAGATTTAATACTCACCGTTATCTCCCCCAGAGATATTGATTGTGGCATCCCAATAAATGCGAGTGATAATGTAAATCACATTAAGAATCATTTCTATTTGTTAAACTGTGATTTATGTCATGACATAGCATGAGTTTGCTTAACAGTTTGATTTTTATTGCATTTATTACCTTTATGGCTAATGTAAAGAATTGTTTACCCAATCTGAGACCAGAGAGCTCTGCTGATGAAAGGAATGAAGGGGGAATGGACAAAATGCCGATTGAAATAGTCGTTTCTTGTTATTTTTGCCACTCTGACTGACGGACTGGCAACCAGGCCAAGGTTATTTTTCGTGAATTGTTGCACTTTCAATCTTGGGTAAATCACTACGTATCATCAATCAGCCCTACGATAAAAACATCTCACGGAGAACCTGTTATGAAACCTGTTCAGCATCAAATGTATATTAACGGTCAGTTTGTCGAAAACAGTTCAGACCGCTGGATTGACGTAATAAATCCGGCAACGGAGGCGCTGCTGTCACGTATCCCTGAAGGGACTCCGGAAGATGCTCAACGGGCTATTGATGCCGCAGTAGATGCCCAGCCAGACTGGGAGGCATTACCTGCTATTGAACGGGGTCGCTGGTTAAAGAAAATTGCCGAGGGTATACGCCAGAATGCTGCTGAGTTAACGGAGACCATTGTTGCTGAAGGGGGAAAAACTCAGGAACTGGCAGAAGTGGAGGTGTTTTTTACTGCCGATTATCTCGACTATATGTCTGAGTGGGCGCGTCGCTACGAAGGCGAGATAGTACAAAGTGACCGTCCTCAGGAACATATTCTGG
This sequence comes from uncultured Cedecea sp., assembly GCF_947498825.1. Taxonomy (GTDB): domain Bacteria; phylum Pseudomonadota; class Gammaproteobacteria; order Enterobacterales; family Enterobacteriaceae; genus JGM124. The sequence goes on from NZ_CANMLV010000009.1 coordinate 52,132, forward strand.
TGTTTAAAAAAGCGATTGGCGTAACAACGGGTATTTTACCCTGGAACTTCCCATTCTTCCTGATCGCGCGTAAAGCGGCTCCCGCTTTGCTGACCGGTAATACTATTGTTATTAAACCGAGCGAACTGACACCGAATAATGCGATCATTTTTGCCCGTATTGTCAATGATATTGGTCTGCCTGCTGGTGTCTTTAATCTGGTAACCGGTTATGGCCCTGTGGTAGGACAAGAACTGGCGGCAAACCCGAAAGTGGGGCTGGTGAGTTTGACAGGCAGTGTGAATGCCGGGATTGCAACTCTTAAGGCCGCAGCCCCGAATGTGACTAAAGCGTCACTGGAACTTGGCGGAAAAGCTCCGACTATCGTGATGAATGATGCGGATCTGGATTTGACTGTGAAAGCGATTGTTGCCTCACGTATGATCAATACCGGACAAGTGTGTAACTGCGTGGAGCGCCTCTACGTGCAGGATGGCGTTTATGATGAACTGGTGACCCGCCTGGCGGCAGCCTTTAAAGAGGTCACCTTTGGTGATCCGGCAACACGCAAGGGTCTGGATATGGGACCCTTAATCACGGCTGCTGCTCTGCAACGGGTTGAGGAAAAAGTGGCCGATGCTGTTGCGGGTGGAGCAACGATTGTGACTGGCGGTAAACGTTCAGGAAATACTGGCTTCTTCTTTGAACCCACACTGATTACCAATGTTCAGCAAAAAATGCGTATCATGCAGGAAGAGACCTTCGGTCCGGTACTGCCAGTGATGAAATTCAGCACGCTGGATGAAGCTATTGCTCTGGCTAACGACAGTGAATATGGCCTGACATCGTCAATTTTTACCGCCAACTTAAACACGGCGATGAAAGCGCTGAAGCAGTTGAAGTTTGGTGAAACCTATATCAACCGGGAAAACTTCGAAGCGATGCAAGGCTTCCATGCTGGCTGGCGTAAATCAGGCATTGGTGGCGCAGACGGACGCCATGGTCTGGAAGAGTATTTACAAACACACGTCGCCTATTTGCAGTACCAATAACGCCTCTTTGAATCAAATGCCCATGTTGACGGGCATTTGATTTTTCTCAGCGCAGGCTTCAGGCTGTGCATCCCTGATTAATCCATTGCCCGGCTAAATGTATTAAGAGCCTGTATCTGTCATGCAGAGTTCACACCATCACCTTCCGCACCGATAGCGCGAATAGCAATATTTTTAAGTTTTCCTCTGCCGTAATCTGAATGGGGCGGAACCCTTATAGCCTCAAGCGTCACGGTATATTGAGCTGTTTTACCGGGCCGACAGGAAGCTCTGCATGATCTATCGCCTTGAGAATGGTGTGTTGTAAGTCTGAATGATTACGGCTCATCTTGTATATTTATGGCCCAGATGAGTGGGCTTAAAGGGGATTGTCTGGCGAACAAGAAAGTCCGCCTTAAGTGCCATCAGAAGAGAAGAGGAAGATAGATGGAAGGGAGGTTATGCGAGATAAAACACTTCATGAAGTTCGCTACTGACCGGGCTATTGTCCGGATTTGCGGGCATGATATCGCGCATATACTGCCACCAGCGCTGGCAGATTTCAGTATTGGCAATAGCAGCCCAGCGTTCTTCTGATTCAATTTCGACAGTGGCAAATAACAGGTGGCGCTGTTTATCAAGGTAGATAGCGTAGTGATGTGCGCCCTGTTCTTTGAGTAGGGTTTCCAGTTCCGGCCATACTGGGTTATGGCGTTGCTGATATTCCAGGTGTGCATCAGGATTAACATGCATAACAAAGGCTTTGCGGATCATACTCTCTCCGGAGTGATTTTAGTTTGCAGGTACTGCACCTGAGTGGGGAGCAGTACCCGTGGATAATCAGATTTGCCGTTTTTTCATCACACGTCTGGCGATAATCGGCAGAGAAATCACCACAATCAACATGGCTCCGACGATAATCGACATAACGATACCCGGCACATTCAGCAGACTCAGGCCGAAGGTGACTAGCCCCATTAAGAAGGCAGCGATAATAACACCGACCATGCTGCCGGAACCGCCAAGAATATTGACGCCGCCGAGTACCACCATGGTCACCACTGCCAGCTCCCAGCCCATCGCGATGGTTGGGCGAGTGCTACCGAGGCGGGAGGTGAGCAGAACGGAGGCCAGGCCCGCCATCAGTCCGACCAGAGCAAATAATGCCAGATTATGGCGTTTAACATTGATACCCGAAAACCAGGCCGCAGTCGGGTTATTACCAATAGCGTAGGTCCGGCGACCAAAGTTGGTTTTATGTAGCAGGAACACAAATATTGCAGAGAGCAGAATAAATAGCGCAAATTCAAACGACAGTGCGCCCCAGACGTAGCCTTGCCCAAACCAGGCAAAGCTTTCCGGATAACTGTTTAACGCTTGATCGCCCAACAAAATATAAGCGATCCCGCGATATAAACTCATGGTGCCGATGGTGATAACTATCGATGAGAGGTTAAAACGAGTCACCAGAATGCCGTTTAGCAAGCCGCATAGCAGCCCGACACCGAGGCCAATCACCACCAGCAGTGGTGTATCGACTCCTGCAGCCGCACTCAATCCCATAATGGTTGAGCTCAGGGCAATGGTAGAGGCTACCGATAAGTCAATTTCTCTGGCAATAATCAACATCGCCATTGGCAATACGATGATGGCCTTTTCGGTGAAGTTGAACGTGGCATCGGAGAGGTTCCAGATATCAAGGAAATAAGGTGAAGCAAAAGCATTCACTACAAAGATAGCCAAGGTGACCGCCAGAAGAAAACCTTCCCAGCACAATAAGCGCTGGAAAATCCCCTTTGTTGTCGCAGGCTGTTTCATAATGTCAGTGGTCATTATTTTGCTCATGATTTAACCGCCAGTTTTTGTCGGGCCAGGGCCGCATCACGCAGGATCAGGCGACCTTTACGTTTGTTACCACGCTCATTCAGCAGAACGGCAATCACAATGACCGTACCGGAAATGGCCATTTGCCAGAAAGGCGATACGCCAATGACAGGCAGGGCGTTGTTAATTACCCCGAGGAAAAGCGCGCCGAACAGGCAGCCTAGAACACGTCCACTCCCGCCCATAGTACTGATGCCACCAATGACGCAGGCTGCAACCACTTGTAATTCAAAGCCGTTAGCGACATCAACATAAGCGACAGCAAAACGAGAAATCCACAGATAGCCGCAGAACCCGGCGAGCATGCCGGACAAGCAGAAACTGATAAACTGCATCTTTCCGGCATTGATCCCGGTATAGTAGGCTGCGGTCGCGTTGCCTCCGGCGGTATAGAACGCACGTCCGGTACGGCTATAGCAGAGGAAATAACTGACTAACAGCAGAACGGCAATGGCGCACCAGCTCAGAACGGGGAGTCCTAGTATCATCGTTCGTGGCAGGTCGAGAAATTCAGCCCCCATCTGGTTGGAGTTCACCCAGCCTCCACCGGAAAGTAAGAATATTATTCCGCGGTAGATACTCATGGTGCCGAGCGTAACAACAATCGCCGGGATACCGAGTTTCCATACCAGCAGGCCGTTAATCGCACCCATTATCAGGCCCAAAACGGTTGCCAGAATCAACAATAGCCAGACTGGTACATCTGGATAGTGGAAGTTTATCAACGCAACTATCATGCCGCTGAGTGCCAGGTTTGCTGCCATCGATAAATCGATGCCTTTGGTTAACAGCACCATCATCTGGCCCAGGGCCAGGATAATCAGAATCGAGGTATCGTTGAATATCCCCACCAGGTTATTGGGGGCGATAAACGAGGGTACCCGGCTGCCAATAGAGAGGATCATCAGTACGATGACTAATCCCAGTAAGGCTTCACGGTGTTTAAGCAGTTTTTGTCCCATCATTATGCTGCCTCATGTTTTGCGCCGCTGGCCGCGCTGACTATCATCTCTGCGGTGGCTTCACCTGCCTGATACTCCGCCACCATTAGTCCTTCATGCATCACGATAATACGGTCGGACATGCCCATGACTTCCGGTAATTCGGAGGAAACCATAATCACTGCCAGTCCTTGAACCACTAATTCAGACATAAATTGATGAACGGCTGCTTTCGAACCAATATCTATACCTTTTGTTGGCTCATCGAGAATTATCACGTCAGGTTGCGTTGCCAGCCATTTGCCGATCACCACTTTCTGTTGGTTACCGCCAGACAGGGTTTCTACAGGTTGTTGCCAGCTAAAGGCCTTAACCTGTAAACGTCGGGCATATTCTTCTGCCAGTTGCCACTCACGCTCTTTATTTAATACGCCGTCAGGATTAAGACGACTGAGTTGTGGCAGACTGATATTTTGTACTATCGGTAACTGGATAATCGCTCCCTGTTTTTGTCTCTCCTCTGGCACGCAGACAATGCCGGCAGTAATGGCATCTGCTGGCTGACGGAAGCGAAGCGATTTACCCTTGAGCACTATTTCGCCAGACGCCGGCTTTGTGACCCCAGAAAGGGCTTGCATAACCTCGGTACGTCCGGCCCCCACCAGCCCATAAAAGCCGAGAATTTCCCCCTTACGCAGAGAGAACGAGATCTGAGCAAACTCTGTAGGGTGGCAGAGATTTTTTACTTCAAGAATGGTTTCGCCTTGTTCGCAGTGAATTTTGGGGTAAGTCTGTGTTATGGCTCGCCCAACCATCATGGCAACCATCTTCTCTTCACTTATCTCGTTCATCTTACCGGCACCAACAAAGGTGCCGTCACGCAGGATTGTGTAGTGATCGGCCAGTTCAAAAATTTCATCGAATTTATGCGAGATAAACAGAATAGCTTTACCTTCCTGTTTTAAGCGTTCAACAATCTGATAAAACTCCAGAATTTCATGCTGGGAAAGGGCTGCCGTCGGCTCATCGAGAATAACCACTTGAGCCTCAAAAGATAATGCCCGGGCAATAGCGACCATATGGCGCTGGGCAATACTGAGCGTTTTCAGTATCGCGTGTGGGTCTATCTGGACTTCCAGGCGCGTTAAAATGGCCTGCGCGCGACGGTGCATTTCTGGCCAGTTGAGCTTTTTAAACCAGCCCTTATAGAGATACTGACCGACAAAAATATTTTCCGTAACTGACAACTCTTCAAAGAGCACTGTCTCTTGATGGATGGCAGTAACGCCAACTTTATGTGCTGATTCTGGCGTGGGTAAATGAATCGGGATATCTTTATAGAGAATCTCCCCTTCATCGGGCTGGTAAATACCGGTCATTACTTTGACCAGTGTCGATTTACCGGCACCATTTTCACCGATAAGTGCTGTCACTTTTCCGGGGAAGAGTTCAAGTTGCACGTTTTCAAGGGCGCGCACGCCAGGGAAAACCTTCGTTATTCCCTTGAGCTGCAGCAACGGCGTAGATGCTGTCATGATAGTTCTCCGGATAACGCCCTCTCCCGTGGGGAAAGGGCGGGGGGATTAAAAGATTTTTGAGAACTGATCGATGTTGCTGGCATCATAAATAAAGGGTTCGGCCATGGCGCCATTACCTTCTTTATCCAGCTTCAGTTTACCCATACGTCCCATATCTGCTTCCGTCTTTGTCGCAGTCCCTTTCACCAGATCATTGGCTAAATAAGTTGCGGCATAGCCTAAATCGATAGGATTCCAGATGGCGAAGCTTTTGCTTGCGCCGGATTTGACAGCCCCCGCCATTTCAGAAGGCAAACCTAAACCAGTGACATACACCTTGCCGATTTTTCCCTGATCTTTCACTGCCTGAGCTGCAGCAACGATGCCGACAGATGAAGGGGAGACAATAACTTTTAAATCCGGGTAAGTTTTCAGTAAACCCACGGTTTCGCGGTAACTTTTATCTGACAGATCATCACCATAGGCGACAGTGACGAGATTGATTCCAGGATACTTTGGTAACACCTTTTTCATCTCACCAATCCAGATATTTTGGTTGGTTGAGGTGGGGGTGGCGCTCAGAATAGCGACATCACCTTTTTCTGTATTCAGTGTTTTGAGCGCGTCGTCAGCCAGCTTGACGTTGATCTCGCCGATCAGCTCATTATTAGAGGGAGTCAGATGGATCTGACGTCCGGCAGGCGCGACACCGGAATCCCAGGAAACGACTTTGATGCCGCGTTGCATGGCTTTTTTGAGTACTGGAACCAGAGCGTCAGGGTCATTAGCGGAGATAGCAATCGCATCCACCCCCTGAGCAATCAGGCCGTTCAGAACTTCTATTTGTGCTTCAGCTGTGGTGGTCGTTGGCCCGGTATAAATGACTTTGACATCGCCTAACTCTTTAGCCGCTTCCTGAGCACCGACGTTAGCGGCTTCAAAGAAACCATTTCCCAGGGATTTAGCGACCAGAGCAATTTTGACCTCAGCATAAGCTGATGTCGATAATGCGACGGTGATTGCGGTGAGGATCAAGCTTAATTTTGTTTTCATTGCTTTTACTCCACATATTTAAGTGATTTGTAGGGATTACAGGTAAAATTTTGCCCCGCATTAAATACAGGGCGATAAAGATTATTTATAGAGATCTAATGCGGATTGCAGTGGCGTCACGCCGAAGCGTTTACCCAAAGCGATTAACTCTTCTTGCGTAATCGTTTGTTTCATTCCGCCCATTGAGTAGACTTTTACCAATACTTCAGCTGACTTCTCTGCGGTATCGATAAGGCCAAAGGTTTCATCCAGAGTCGGTGCACTGCCGAACACGCCGTGGAACGGCCAGAGCACCAGAGAATGTTTGCGCATCTGCTGTGCGGTTGCCTGACCAATTTCGTCTGTGCCGGGAACCATCCACGGCAGGGTACCGACACCGTCCGGAAAAACCACCAAACATTCAGTACTGCCTTCCCATAGTTTACGGGTGATAAAGTCGCTGTTGTTTTCCAGTACATAGGTCAGGGCAATAAGATTTGTGGCATGGCAGTGCATGATGACCCGATCTTTACCGCCAGTGACGCGGATACGCTCACTGTGGGAAAGAAAATGCGCGGGCAATTCAGAGGTAGGTACTGCATCATTAGTTAATCCCCAGAGAATATGGTATCCCGCTCCATCACTGTCGACCTTGACGACACCAAGACTGGCTACCGGGTCGAGTTGGACATTACGGAAAAATTTACCGGATCCGGTGACGATAAATGAATGATTTGCTAAGACAGGCATTGGCTGGCTAAGAGCAATATAGCGTGGCTCGGCATGAAAATCGGCTTCAAAAGGTGCCAGGTCTGCCTCGTCCAGGCGCAGAGTCAGGTTACCGCCATTGCGTTCATCCCATCCTTTCAGCCAGGCATCGGAAGTCGCTTTAATCATGCCCTGGACGAACCAAGAATTAATGATAGTTTGCATAGTCTGTGGGTCCTGTTAATTCAGTAATAGATCTCTCTTAGCGAGAGGATATTTCTGGCCAGTCGTTATCGACGGTGACGCAGTACGTCATTCTCATAAGTGCGTACTGTGTCTAACCACTGGCTGCCTGTTGGTGTGTTATGACGGTGGCAGTACATTTCCCAGACCGCTTGCCATGGCAGGGATTTCTGCTCTTCCATTAAGGCTAAACGCGCGGTGTAATCACCTTCAGCTTCGAGCTGGCGGAACTGAGCTGTAGGTTCAAGCAGCGCGCGTAATAAGGCTTTTTTCATATTGCGCGTACCAATCACCCAGGCTGCGATACGGTTGATAGAACCATCAAAGAAGTCGAGACCAATATGGACGCGGTCAAACAGGTTATGACGAATAATCTCGCTGGCGATCGCCTGAGTTTCATCATCCAGCAACACCACATGATCGCTATCCCAGCGTACAGGGCGGCTAACGTGGAGCAGTAAACGCGGGACATACAGCATGGCGGCGGAAATCTTGTCAGAAACAATTTCAGTTGGATGAAAATGACCTGCATCCAGACACAATGCGGTCTGACGGCTGGTGGCATATCCCATATAAAACTCATTGGAACCCACGGTATAGCTCTCAGCGCCAATACCGAATAACTTGCTCTCGACGGCATCAATATGGTGTGCCGGATTCAGCTTTTCGCTAATCACTTCATCCAGTGCATTGATCAAACGCTGACGTGGAGCTAAGCGATCGACAGCAATATCTTTCATTCCATCCGGTATCCAGATATTCATTACTGAGGGAGTATTGAGCTGTTCACCGAAGTAGGCCGAGATGCGGCGGCAAGCCTGGCAATGTTCAATCCAGAACTGGCGGATTTCATCATCGATATGTGAGAGGGTAAAGCCATCAGCACTTAGGGGATGTGAGAAACATGATGGGTTAAAATCCAGCCCCAACTGATTTGCTTTAGCCCATTCTACCCAATTCTTAAAATGCTCCGGTTTAATTTTATTACGCGCAACCGGTTCATCAGACTCAAGATAAATGGCATGTAAGTTGAGGCGTTTTGGGCCAGGGATCAGACTGAGTGCCAGTTCGAGATCGGTACGCAGTTCAGCGGGGTTACGTGCTTTACCGGGATAATTACCGGTGACCTGAATACCGCCAGTTAACGCCGCGTTCTGATTTTCAAAACCAGCGACATCATCGCCCTGCCAGCAGTGCATCGACACGGGGAGTTTATCGAGCTGGTGCAGGGCCTGTTCGATATCGACACCAACGGCAGCAAAACGGTGTTTAGCCAGTTCAAAGGCTTGTTCTAATTGGGTGGTCATGCGCAAATCTCCTTGAATCTGCTTGTTCTGTTGAAATCGCGAACATAGCGCGCAATTTCATGATTCGGGTTGGGGGTAAAAGTGACCAGTTTGCTGTTGCTGGTGGTTTGCTGACGGAACTGATTGACGTCAGAAAACTCTCCAAGAGCCATTAATTGCATACCAATATTGCCGAGAGTTGAGGCCTCTACCGGTCCTGCAACCACCTTGATGCCGCAGGCATCAGCGCAAAGCTGGTTAAGCAGAGGGTTCTGACAACCACCACCGACGATATGAAGCTGGCTAAAAGGCGCTCCACGGAGCAAGGCCAGTTCATTCAGGGAATCGGCGTAGAGTAGGGCGAGGCTATCGAAAATACAGCGGGCCAGTGCGGCCGGGCTTAAGGGTATAGGTTGCCCTGTTTCACGACAGGCAGTGACAATTTCATCACTCATGCTGAGAGGATTGATAAAGCGCTCATCATTTGGATTAATCAGAAAATGGCAGGCAGTCAGTTTTTCTGCCTCGGTAATGAGTGCCGGGAGATCGGTTATGTTCTGTTCTTTCAGTACCCGCTGTAATAACCACAACCCCATAATATTCTTCAGTACCCGGAAACGTCCTTCCGCGCCACCTTCATTAGTGATATTCGAACGCAGAGCTTGCTCGCAGGTGTAAGGTGTCTGACTTTCAAAGCCGATGAGTGACCAAGTCCCCGATGAAAGATAGGCGGCATCTTTATCCGTTAATGGAGCGGCAATAACCGCACTGGCCGTATCGTGGCTGGCGACGGCGACCACGGGAATCGACAGACCCTGAGGACTGTTCCAGTGACCAATGACGTTTCCGGGTTGGCTGGGGGTTGCGAGCCAGGAGCGAGGGATACCGGCCCAGTCCAGCAATCTGTTATCCCAGTCGTGGGTTTCAATATTGACCATCTGAGTGGTGGTGGCGTTGGTGTATTCCCAGTTGAGATTACCGGTCAGACGATAACAGAGATAATCCGGGATCATCAGGGCATGGGCGACATCGCCGACCAGGTTTGGCTGTTGTTTAAGCAGCGCCCGGAATTGATAGAGTGTATTAAACGACAGAAACTGAATACCGCTATACCGATAGATCTCGGTTTTACCGAGTTGTTCCAGGGCTTGTGCCATGACTCCCTGAGTACGATTATCCCGATAGGAAACGGGCGGACCGACACGCTGACCTTCGCTATTCAGCAAAACGTAATCAACACCCCAGGTATCAATGCCGATACTGTCTGGCTGAATACCTTCTTCACAGATTTTATTCAGACCGATACGTATTTCCGCTTCCAGTGCATCAATATCCCAACTATCAAAGCCCTGTTGTTTGACCAGATTATTGGCAAAGCGATGAATTTCGCGAAGCGAGAGCGTAGCGTGCCTGGGCTCGAAGTGGCCAAGCATTATACGGCCGCTTGATGCGCCTAAATCGACAGCCACACAATGAATAATGGTCATGGACGGACCTCTGTTAGATTTGTTGAGCATAAGTCTAAGAAAGGGGGGAGAAGGCTGCCTTTTTACTACTGACAGGAAAAAAGAGGGACTGGCAAGAAAACCAAGATGAACATGAGAGAGGTCACAATTTCTCACTATAACGATTGTTATAAGTGGTGTGATGATGACCACAGTTATCAACATTCACCGTTATTTCTTAACAAAAAAACCAATTTAGCATCATTTCAGGACGGAAATTTAAGGTGGGTTTTTATTATCCCTACTACTATCGTGAGAACAATTCTCATTAGGAGGGGCTGTGATGACTGTATTACATAGTGTGGATTTTTTTCCGTCTGGACACTCACCTGTTGCTATTGAGCCTCGACTTCCTCAGGCGGCATTTCCTGAACATAGTCATGATTTTAATGAGATAGTGATTGTGGAACATGGCACAGGAACCCATGTTTTTAATGGTCAGCCTTATACTATCAGCGGCGGAACGGTCTGCTTTATACGCGAGCACGATCGTCATCTATATGAACATACTGATAATTTGTGTCTGACTAATGTGCTTTATCGTTCACCTGACAGATTTCGATTTCTGACAGGATTAAATCAGCTACTTCCTCAGGAACAGGACGGAAGTTACCCTTCGCACTGGCGGGTAAATAAATCAACAATGCAGCAAGTTCTGAAGTTAACCGAGCAGATGGAACAGGCAGAGGATGGTCCGGAAACCCACACGATTGCCAGTAGAGAACTGTTATTTATGCAGTTATTAGTCTCCCTGCGTCAGAGTAGCTTTGTTGAGAGGGCGAGTAATAATACGACCCGGCTGAATCAATTAGTCTTGTGGCTGGAAGATAACTTTGCCGAAGACGTCTGTTGGGAAACGCTGGCGGATAAATTCTCCTTGTCATTGCGTACCTTGCACCGACAGTTAAAACAGCACAGCGGACTTACGCCGCAGCGCTATCTTAACCGTTTACGTCTGATTAAAGCCCGGCACTTGTTACGACACACGGAAGAGACCGTCACCGATATCGCTTATCAGTGTGGGTTTGGTGACAGTAATCATTTTTCAACGTTGTTTCGCCGGGAATTTAACTGGTCACCACGCGATATTCGTCAATGCCGAGATATTTAGCATCAGTAACGTGAAGATAGTCACCATTTTTGATATAAAAAAGTTAATAATAACAAATTGTTCGATGCTGAGGCTGTGCTGTGTCAGAACCCTTGATTCTTCGCAAGAATGCATTTTTTACCAGTGAAAGTCAGGCGGTTGCTGTGCTGGATCGTTATCCACAACATGCATTCGCTGAACATACCCATGAATTTTGCGAACTGGTGCTAGTGTGGCGAGGTAACGGTCTGCATATCCTTAACGATCGTCCCTATCGCATTACCCGGGGCGATCTGTTCTATATTCGTGCTGAAGACAAACACTCTTATGCTTCGGTTAACTCTCTGGTGTTGCAAAATATTATTTATTGCCCTGAGCGACTGAAACTCAATATTGATTGGGCTACTTATATTCCAGGCTTTAGTGATTCCCGTCCGATCCCACATTGGCGGTTAAGTAGCAGTGGCATGACAAGTGCCAGACAGGTGATTACTCAGCTTGAGCATGAGGGACTTAAAGACGATCCTGTTAGCAACAGAATGACAGAATTGCTTTTCGCTCAGTTGGTTATTACTTTCAACAGAAGTCGTTATCTTATTGATAACCCCGATATTAATGAGCAGGAAATGCTGCTGGATAAACTGATTACTACGCTTGCGAGTAGTCTGGCTACAAGCTTTGTGCTGGAAGAATTTTGCATACAGCAGCAGTGCAGTGAACGCGTGCTACGCCAGCAGTTTCGCGAACAGACGGGCATGACAATAAACCAGTATTTACGGCAGTTGCGTATTTGTTATGCACAATATCTGCTACAACATACCCGGCAAATGGTCAGTGATATTGCCATGCAGTGTGGATTTGAGGACAGTAACTACTTTTCTGTGGTATTTAGTCGTGAAGTGGGTATGACCCCTGTGCAATGGCGTACTCTCAGGAACAATGTGAAAAAGGACGAGCGATAAAATGTCGCCAGTCCCATTTGGTGACTGAATTAATAAGAATGATTAATAAATATTAAAATTGGGGGAAATAATATTCTATACCCAAAATAATTCGAGTTGCTTGTAGGCGCCCAGTTCAGCCCGTCGATGAGCATAGATACACTATGTGATTCGGCGGGCTGGACGCAGGCAACACCCAAGCAACTTGAAGTATGACGGGTATATATCTGTTCTTAATTGATTAAATATATTTATTAGTGATGTTTGTTGTTGTTTTTTATAAACTTCCGTGTACAACCTCATCCAACTGAACTGTATCCTAATAGTAGATATCGCAGTCATTCCTGATGAACAGGTAATAAAACAACACAGTATGACTTTCTGTCGTTACTACAAAAACATCTCCATCATCGTAATTTGACAGAATTGCTGGATAAACTCGTGCGACTATTAAAGACGGGATATTTAGTTTATTCCCAAGTAGCCCCACTGATTAACCATATTATTCACGTCGACGATTCACCGATGCTGCAGTTTTTGTTCGTGGGCTGGTATTACGGGTACCAGATAATGGGGGCGAATTGATAACAATTGCACAACAATTGGAACTGAAAGGAATAATAAAAGGTATGCAACAAGATATAGAGCAAAGCACACAGATTAGCGGGCAGCGAGATATGAAGAAGGATATTCAGTTAGACGATCGCCAGGAAAAATGTCAGGTGGCTTATTCTATGTTACAACATGGTATTGATTATGATGTCGTCATGAAGTTAACCGGTCTGAGCATTGAAGAACTGGTGCAACTCGGACAATAAGCGTAATCCTGGGTATTAATCTGGATCTGCGCTTGAGTATTGATGTGACCTATTTACTTTTTATAGAATATGTCTGATCCTGATGACAGTAGATAATCGAATTCTGGTCTGGTGCTACAGTGAAAAAATTTATCATCGCAGTATGTGTTTTAGTCCTTTCCGGGTGCGCTATCCAGAAGCAGCCTATGCCTTTAGCAACTTATCATGATATCAGTTATCGTGATGCTTCTGTTGATCAGTGTGTTGCATTGGGCTTTACGGATTATCAGATGGCTGCGGCAGCCAAGAATTTCAATGCTCAAGACCTAAATAACTGGAGCTATGATCCCAGCCTTTATCAGACTGCTCATGCTGAGTCAGTTAAGCAAATCAGTGTCCAGCCATTGAAAAAGGCCGATTGCGATCGCTTAAATATTGCTACCACACAGCGTCAGTTAAGTAATCAACAGGCCTATCAGCAACAACTATTAGCAGCACAGCAACAGCAAGCCATGAGTCAGTCAATGATGGCGATGGAAAATGCGCGTCCGAGAACCACTTATTGCCATAAATCGGGTAATAATACAGTGTGCAATAGCTACTGAATGGTTCACTCAAAAACCTTAGCGACTGCTGATTGTCTCAATATTAAGATGATGTGAGAGTTCCCTTATTATCAGTAAATAGCTGATGAAGTTCTTATCTTCAGGGAATTCTCCGTCACGTTTTGGGCTGCCGGAAACAACATCTGCGACACGGTTAAACACTCGCTCAATCTCTGTCTGACTTATCTCATTCTCCACTCCAGTTATCTTCATAATCTGTTTCAGATAATCATCGTGACAGGTAAATTCCGGGGCAATATGGTGTAGCTGCGGAGTGGCCTGAAGATGGTCTTCAAATGTAGCTATAGCCATTTCGACTTCATAAGATGAAGGGATATCACGGTGAAAAAACGTCTGTGCAATACTCAGATAGCCGGTCGGTAGCGAGATAGCGGGCTCACTAAACTGTACTGTTTGTTCACCGATAGAAAAAGATGCCTTACTCATATGATCTCATCATTATTCTGATTGTTATGCCTGCTTCATGTTACCACGTGAAAATGGCCAGGTTATACAATCCTCACCTGCCATTGGGCTAAAAAAAGGCCAGCTTAATGGCAAAAACGGCCAGAAAAAGGCCGGCAATCTTTTCCAGCAGAAACATCATTGCGGGTCGGGTGCGAACGCTATCAGCAATCGACAGGGTAATGGTCATCATCATAACGGCGTAGATAACGGTTAATAGCGCCGCGGTTCCGGCCAGGCTGGCAAATGTCAGCACTCCACGGCTATATATCGGGTCGATAAACAGCGGCAGAAACATCATATAGAACAAAATTGGTTTAGGATTAGTCAGTGTGATAGCCATACCCTGTAAAAAAGGTGTTCTTTTACGGCTTACCGGCGGCGGTGCGCTGTGATTTGCTGATTTAAACAGGAGTTGCCCACCAATCCATAATAAATAGGCGGCCCCCAACCATTTCATCGCCAGAAACAGATTAGGTGACGACTCAAGGAGTGTCGCAACGCCGGCAATCGCCAGCCACAGCAAAACCTGATCGCCGACCACGATACCCATCATACAGGCAAGGCCACTATGAAAACCGCCTTTACTGGTACTGGTAATCAGTATCAGATTGCCAGGCCCTGGGATCATTAAGAAAATAATAAATGACAGTACAAATGTTTCATAGTTAATGATGCCCAGCATACTTAACTGTTTCCTTAAACTTATTGTTCTGATGTGAGGTGATAATGGAATGGGAAAAATAGCGCTCGATTTCCGTGGCCTATCATGAAAATTCGCCTTATATCTGACAACCGAAAAGAGTGATATATTTGATTCATCTATGAAGGATTTCGATTTGTCATACTGGTTAACATTCACTAACTGACTTAAAAACATGTCAAAAATTAAACTCAATCAACTGGAGATGTTGATTGCAGTCGTTGAAAACAAGGGGTTCAGTGCAGCCGCTGCGGTATTAGGCTGTACTCAGTCACGTATCAGTCATGCTATTGTCGAACTGGAACAGCATCTTAATACGCGCTTATTGCATCGTTCCCGTACAGGTTGTGAGCCAACTCCTGCTGGGGCTCGAATAGTAAAAGATGCACACAAAGTGATGCATTTTATTGACAATATCGAACAAATAGCGGCAGAAACCCCACAAATTACCGGGCGTATCAGAGTCGCCTGTTTCCGGAGTGCCACGGCTTATATTCTTCCTCCTTGTCTGGAAGCGCTAGCCAAATCCTGGCCGGATATCCATCTGGATATTGATGATACGGCAACAGAATATCACCATATTGATGAGGCCGTTGCCTCGGGAAGAGCAGATATAGGCCTGACTATTCATGGCCAGCTCCCTGATATTCATAGTGTTCCCTATGTGAGCGATGCCTATGTCTTACTGGTGCCGAAAACATTTCGCCTGACATCACCTTTTAGCTGGCGGCAACTGGAAAATTTGTCTTTTATCCAGCCGAATGCGAATACACAGACCGAGATTATTGAACGTTGCCGGGAGATGGGATTACGTCATGAAGTCAGGCATAAACTTGCCAGTGACAGTGGTATTGTCGGGTGGGTTAATCAGGGGATTGGGTTTTCAATTATTCCTTGGTTATCTGTGTTACCGGTACCTGAAAATATCCGTGTTTTGGAGTTGCCTCAACCCTTACGGCGTCATTTATTTATTATTACCCGTATGGATAATCGCCATGATCGTATCATTTCAATCTTCACTAATTTTCTACGGGATAAAGCGCTGATCCGTACGACAGGCGTCTGGCGCTCTGGGATGTTAACGTTTGATTATTGAATCAATCCGGCGATGTTTTAATATCCCCCTCATACTTCAAGTGACAGGTGAGTTGGCTGCGATCGCTCACCCGAATCCATGATTTTCTTCGCTTATCGATATTCGTTCTCTTGCTGTGTAACGAGTCTCATCAATGCGTCTCACCCTTGCGGGGCAAGGCTTGGCGTTGTTCAAAATGTTCTGTAATTTGAATTGTTTTAGCTGTAGTAAAAATGATTATCTTTTCAGAAAGCTATTTTTATTTGTTAAATACCTCTCTTTTTTTATCTCATCTCACCTTCATATATTCTGTTTAATATTAGTTACATTTCTCTCTGACATTCAGAATTATGTACCAAGGTTGATAGCAATTTTCCATCTATGCTTACCACTATGATGAATTTGCTGGCACAATGGCCTTTGCCATATTGGCTGGAATAAGTATCAGTTGTGCAGCATCAGGAAGTGTAAGTTGATTATGATTAGACTGGAAAACATTAAAAAGACCTACCCGGGCAATGCACAACATGCCATTAATGCTCTCAGTATGAGCGTCAATGAGGGAGAGTTTTGTACCTTTGTTGGTCCTAGTGGCTGCGGTAAAACCACCACATTACGTATGATTAATCAGCTGGATGTACCTGACAGTGGTGAAGTCTACATCCAGGGACAAGCCCTGTCCGGCGCAGATATTATCCAGGTGCGGCGAAAAATTGGCTTTGTGATGCAAAGCCCGGCGTTATTTCCTCATCGCACGGTCGCGGAAAATATTGCCACCGTACCACGGCTGCTGGGCTGGGATAAGCATGCTATTAGCGCACGGATTGATGAGTTAGTGGCGTTGATGTCACTGGATCCAATGGTACTGAAACGCTACCCACATCAGTTATCCGGTGGGCAACAAAGCCGGGTATCTATTGCCCGAGCGCTGGCTGCTGATCCTCCTATTTTATTAATGGATGAACCCTTTGCCGCTATCGATCCTGTGGTACGCGATAAGCTACAAGGTGACATGTTAGAGCTGCAGAGTCGGTTACATAAAACCATTATTCTGGTTACCCATGATATCAATGAAGCTATTCGTCTCGGTGACAGAATAGCTATTTTTCAGCAAGGTGGACGGCTGGCCCAGTTTGATACGCCGGATAATATTTTAGCCCATCCCGCCAGTGACTTTGTCCGTGATTTTATCGGACCTGAACCTAATTTGAAGCGACTTGGTATGATGCGAGTCAGCGATCTGCCGCGCCATGATGTGTTGCTGTTAGACCAGGATGAGAAGCCTCTGGCAGGGGAGTATTCATTGCTCTCACAACCCTACGCATTGGTATTGGACGAAGAAAGTCGTCCCCTGTACTGGCTCGACAATGGGCATTTAGTCCCGGTACGTATTGCCGAAGAACATCAGTCACTACGTCAGGTGTACAGTGATTTACTGGATGTGCCACTGGGGGTGTTGGTACGGGTCACTATGCAAGGACAGTATGCCGGAACTATCGATAGTCGCTTGCTAAGTGATGCACTTAACCATCATCAGGAGTCATCTCATCATGATTGACTGGGCATGGAGTCTCGATAACGCCTCGATGATAATCGAGCTTACACTTCAACACTTGCAGATGGTGGTACTCTCACTGGCATTAGGCACAGTATTCACTGCGTTGATGCTATTGCTGGCTATTATTTGGCCTGCGTTATCTAATCCATTAATGACCTTAAGCAGTGTGTTATTCACCGTTCCCTCGCTGGCGCTGTTTATTCTGCTACTGCCATGGACCGGCCTGTCGATGACCACTTCGGTGATTGGCCTGACGCTTTACTCGTTGCTTATTTTACTGCGTAACGTACTGGCAGGTTTGCAAAAACTGCCTGTTGAGGTGCTGGAATCAGCGCGCGCGCTGGGCTACACCCGATTTGGCCGTTTTATCGATATTGAAATTTTTCTTATTCTCCCGGCGCTATTTGCCGGGCTACGCATTGCCTCTGTTACCCTGGTAGGGCTGGTGATTGTCACGGCGTTAATCGGACAAGGAGGATTAGGCCAGCTGATGATCCTCGGATTTAATCAGAATTTCCTTACCCCTATTTTTATTAGCCTGGGGTTAAGTCTGCTGTTATCACTGCTGTTTGACCTGGTGATAACCCGAGTGGGTTATCACTTGACAGGGTGGACACACTGATGGGAATACTCAATGATACTTGGCTCTGGTTCTTGGACGGCAGTCACTGGACAGGTGATCTCGGTCTGATCGTGCGTGTTTTCCAGCATCTCTATTATGTGCTGGTGAGCCTGATTATCGCTTTTCTGATTGCTCAACCAGTGGGAATTTTATTTGGTTATTTAAAGCGCGGCGGTTTTATCGTCATTAATTTGTTTAATATTGGTCAGGCTTTTCCTTCACTGGGCATTATTTTATTGTGCATCATGCTTTTTGGCTTTAACGATGCCCCGGTATTTATTGCGCTGGTTGCTCTCTCTATCCCCCCCATGTTAACCAATACCTATGTCGGCATTAGCCATGCGGATCAAACCTTATGTGATGCCGCCAAGGCTATGGGCATGACGCCTTTGCAAAGTTTGATAAAAGTGCGAATTCCTCTGGCAATGCCACTAATTTTTGCCGGTGTGCGTACCGCACTCTTACAGCTGATTGCGACTGCGGTCGTCGCGGCCTATGCTGGTTTAGATGGATTGGGGCGTTTTCTTATTGATGGCTTGGGTCAGCGTGATTATCCCCAGGTTATAGCAGGATCCATTGTTATCTCACTCCTGGCGATAGGTTGTGAGCTTCTAATGGCCGGACTGGCAAAGCGCTGGCTGGCTATTTCAACCCCGACTGCAGGCTAATGGCTGCAACTACATAATGTAATCATAATCAAAAGAGAAGCAGATGATGACAATAAAAAATGGGTTATTCACGAAATACCAAGGCATTCGAATGACGCTGCTGGCACTCAGTTTAGCGAGCGCCAGTTTTGCTGCACAGGCTGAAACGGTCACTATTGGAGGCGCTAACTACTCTGAACAAACGGTTCTGGCTAATATCTATGCCAGTGCTTTGCGTCAGGAAGGGATTGATGTAAAAACACGTCTGAACCTTGGAAATCGTGAAATCATTATTCCGGCGCTTCAGTCAGGTGAACTGGATGTCGTGCCTGAATATATCGGTGCGTTGCTGAATTATTACCAGGGTGGCAGTGAGTCGACCACACAGAAACAAGTTACTGATGAACTGGTCGGCGTATTACCGGAAGATTTAGTATTGCTGGAAACCTCTCCTGGTGGTTCGATTACTGCCTGGGCTGTTCGTGAAGAGACAGCAAAAAAATACAATCTGAAAACGCTGTCAGACTTGGCTAAAGTCGCGCCTGAACTGACAGTTGGTGGTCCGCCTGAAGTGGCTGTTCGTGCTCTGGGATTACCTGGCCTTGAGCGTGTCTACGGCATTAAATTTAAAGCCTTTAAGTCGCTGGATATTGGTGGGCCCTTGAGCCGTTTGGCGCTGAATTCAGGTAAAATTGATGTCGCGACGATAGTCTCAACCCAGGGGAATTTAGTGAAAGAGAAGTGGGTCGTTCTGGAAGACGATAAGAATGAACAGCCGGCGCAAAATGTCGTGCCACTGATTCACAAGGGCGCTATTTCTCCTAAAGCAGAGCAGGTTCTGAATAATATTTCGTCCAAAATTACCACCCAGGATATTATTAATCTTAATAAAGAGGTTGATGTCGACAGAAAAGATCCGGCTAAAGTGGCGGAGCAGTGGGTAAAAGAGAAACTGGCAGCAAAATAGTCATATGTCATGTCAGGAGTGCTGTTATTTCTCTTATGAGTATTCCGATATGACTCAACATACTGCCATTTTTAATCTGTTCTTCTTTAATCTGTTCTTCTTTAATCCCCAAGGGGATTATCGTTTCTCCTGGCGTTACCCTGTGGCGCCGGGGAAAGCGATTTTTACCCTTAAATACTACGCTGACCCGGCACGCAGAGCAGAAGCTGTAACGCGCAATAATATTTTTCAATCTTTGAAAGACCAAACCTCACGAACCGACAGCAAACGCATTAAAAGTACTAATCATAGTTACAGACCGCATCTTTATCCGATACGGTCTGCGAATCATTACTCCTCCCAGCGTTTCAGTAACAGGCTGGCATTGACGCCACCAAACCCGAAACCATTCGACAGGGCATAACGCATGGCCAGCGGCTGTGGTTGCAGGGCGATTAAATTTAACCCTGCGGCATCGGGGTCCGGGTTATGCAGGTTGAGCGTCGGGGGCACAATCTGCTCACGTAGCGCCTGAACAGTAAAAATAGCTTCGACTCCTCCGGCTGCTCCTAACAAGTGGCCTGTTGCTGATTTTGTTGATGATATAGCGACCGGGTGCTGACCAAAAAGCGCTCTGATTGCAGCCAATTCGCCTTTATCACCCACTTGAGTGGATGTGGCATGGGCATTGATATGCTGGATCTCTGTCACCGCGATCCCCGCCTGGAGGATTGCGGTTTCCATTGCTCGTCTTGCGCCATTACCATCTTCCGGGCCCGCGGTCAGATGATAAGCATCTGCGCTAGTGCCATAGCCAACCAATTCAGCCAGAGGCGTTGCCCCCCGAGCCTGGGCGTGCTCCAGCGACTCAATGACCAGTAATCCTGCTCCTTCTCCCATCACAAAGCCATCACGGCTGCTATCGAAAGGGCGTGACGCGGTTTCAGGATTATCATTAAACTCTGAAGAAAGGGCTCTGGCTGCGGCAAATCCAGCCAGGCTAACCCGGTGGATAGCGGCTTCTGCTCCCCCACATACGGCGATATCAGCTTCACCACTGCGGATAATACGAGCGGCATCACCAATAGCCTGCGCTCCAGCGGCACAAGCGGTAACCGGAGCGCCAATCGGACCACGAAAACCATGGGCAATAGAGACATGACCGGCGGCTAAATTAGCGAGGAAAGAAGGGATGGTAAAGGGGGATAAGCGGCGCGGTCCGCGCTCATCAGTAGTATGTACCGCATTGGCTATCTCATTAAATCCCCCAATACCTGTGGCAATTACGGTTGCGGTTCGTTCTTTTTGTTCTTGAGTTTTCGGCTCCCAGCCTGCATGAGCAAGGGCCTCTTTAGCTGCGACTAAAGCAAACTCAATAAAACGATCCATCTTTTTACGTTCCTTCGCAGGGATAGCCACCAGCGGGTCAAAACCATGTTCTGGATCTTGTTCAATATCCGGCACTTGTCCGGCAACTTTACAGCCAATGCCTGCAACAACCTCTTCATCAAGGCGTGAAATACCAGACTTACCTGCGAGCAGTGACTGCCAGACGTGGGATATACCGCAACCTAATGGACTGACGATTCCCATTCCGGTGATAACGATACGTTTAGCTGAATGATTCATCGTTTATTTCCTGATGTTTGTGGTGTAACAGGCTCTTGGGAGCCTGGCATAAATTTTTCATTACTTTCGCCATTACGCTTACGGACTAAGTATTCATGGCGATAGTGAATTATCGGGGCCGCTGCTGGACCTGGGATCAGACTGTATTTGGTTGAGGTAATGGCTTCTCCGGTCTGTTTATCGACCATAACCGTTTCCACCGGACGTTGGGTGGCGGTTTCCACTAACTGCATTTGCGCACCTTCTGGCGAAAAGTGCTGATTGCCCCATTGTAGTAGGGCCATCAGAACCGGGCGAAAATCGCGTCCCAGAGGAGTGAGGTGATATTCATAGCGCGGCGGCGTTGTGCTGTAACACTGTTTTTCTAACAGGCCGTCATCCACAAGATCTTTTAGCCGACGAGAAAGGATATTAGGTGCGATGGTACTGTTTTTTTGAAATTCATCGAAACGCGTAAAACCGGCAAAGGCATCACGCAGAATAATAATGCTCCAGCTATCACCGATGCGCCCAAGACTGCGCGCGATAGGACAAGGTGCATGGTACAGGGGTTCATTTTTCATGGTTAGTTGAAGATTAAAGGGAGATCCAGACTGACATTGACATAGTGACTATCAAAATGCAAGTAAATAGACGTCAGATATTTTTCCGCGCTAAGCGGATGCGGATGGAAGCACCGTTGATTTTTTATTTCATCAAAGCGTGCAAAAATCCCATTTAACCTTGTTATGGAAACATATTATGTTAATTTTTATTCAGTGTTGGATTTTATGTGAAAAATTGACCATAACTATATAAATGTTAAATAAGGCCAAGGATGAGTTATGCTTAAAAATGCCAGCATTAGAAACGTCATTATTTTATTTATGGTGTGTTCTTTTTTACTCATTGATGTATTGGTTTTTTTTATGGGGGTAAGTACTTCAGTCTTATTAGTGCTTAATATCTCCTGGGGCATTTTGACTATCAGTCTCTGGACATATATGACCCTGTATCTTGTTAGGCCCATTAATGAAGTTAAAAAAAATATCGATGAGATTGGTTCAGGGAACTTATCGATTCATATCGCTGAATTTGGTAATAATTGTGCAGGGCGTCTCATTCCCGGCATCAATAAACTTTCATCTGAAATAACCAATCTGGTTCTGGATATCCGCCAGTCCTCACTCTCTGCAAAGCATTTGTCGAATAATTTGGTGACCCAAAGTGCCAGTTTGTCGGTAAAAACAGAGCAGCAATCAGCGATGCTCATCGAGACGGCTGCCAGCATGGAACAGATTTCTGTGAGTACCAAAAATAATGCTGAAAATACCCGGATACTGAGTGAAATAACCGTTAGCGCTCATCATTGGGCAGATCATGGTAGCCATTTAATGCAGAAATTAACCAGTAATATGGCTTCGATTACCGGATGCGCTAATAAGATGAAGGAAATTATTACTGTTATTGATAACATTGCTTTTCAAACCAATATCCTGGCACTAAATGCCGCCGTGGAAGCCGCCAGAGCCGGTGAACAGGGTAAGGGTTTTGCCGTTGTTGCTGGTGAAGTCCGTAACTTGGCTCACCAAAGTGCGGCATCCGCAAAAAACATCAAATCGTTAATTGAAACGACCAGCCAGAATGTCATGCAGGGAGTCAGTCTGGTAACCGAGGCTGAGAAAAATATGCAGGATATTGTTTCTGGATCGACAAATATTGAAGAACTTATGGAACATATTTTCCTCTCTACTGCAGAACAGGAGAAAGGTATTCATCAAATAGCGATTGCCTTATCGGAATTGGAAAAAGTGACTCAAAGCAATATCTCCGTGGCTGAAGAATTAGCCAGCTCTGCCGATGTACTGAATAATCAGGTTCTTGGGTTACAAAAAAGAACCAGCAACTTGCGACTGGAAGGGCATGATGAGTACAACATTCACCTGGAAGTGATAAAACCATAATATCAGTTTAACTTATTACTGCTCTGTGTTCGGACAACATCCGAATGATTTAATGAGTCGTGTTTTGTTTTTGTTTTTGCAATGACAGTGAGACATTTATCACGTAAATCGCGCTTTAAATTCATTATCCGAAATAAAAAATATTTATTTTTATTTATACCTACAGAAAATGAACTCATATCCGATACCCGTATAAGCAGGCCCATCAATATATCCGCCACAGTTCAAGTTGTCTGGGTGTTGCTTGCGTCCCCCGCCGAATCACATAGTTTGTCTATGCTCATCGACGGGCTGAACTGGGCACTTACAGGCAACTCGAATTATTTAGGGTATATATCACCCATAATAACCGGTTTTTCTGGTTTGGTTGATGTCACAATAAGGAAAATGAATGAAATTCAGTAATATGCGGGTAGGTGTAAGACTTAATACAGGTTTTTTGCTGATATTAGCCTTGATGATTCTGATGGGCGTTAGCGCTGTTTGGTTTAGCCGGGAAAATGTCAGTGACGTCAATGAACTCGTAGAGAAGCATTTAGTTAAAGAACGCTTAACCGCACAGTGGCTGGCACAGATTGATAAAAATAATGGCATAACCATCGCCGCAATGGCGACAGAAGGAGCGCCATTACGCCAAAAACTGATGTTGCAAATTGCAAAAAATAGTATGGATACTGCGCAAATTCAGGAACAAATGGTTGCACTGGTTGAACATGAAGAAGGGAAAAAACTGCTCAGCGCTATTGCCTCTATACGTGAAAAATACCTGATGACCCGTAACGAGGGGGTGGTATTAGCGGGTAGTGGTGAGCATGACGTTATTGAAGATTTTATCTGGAATAAAATGATTCCTGTGAGCGATGAGTATCGTCAGGCATTACGTAACTTGCTCAGTTTTCAAGAGTCACTGATGAATAAGACGCATGATGAAATTAAAAATACATCACATAACAACGAATTAGCGATGTTATTTTTGATTGTACTTGGTGTGGGAGGGGGATTAATTATCTCCTGGGTTATTACTCGCAGTATTACCCGACCATTAAAAGAAGCGGTAACGGTTGCCAGTCGGGTTGCTCATGGCGATCTCACGACTGAAGTCATTGTTCATTCTCGTGATGAGCTGGGTCAGCTGATGCTCTCCCTGAAAGAGATGGTAAACGCTCTGGCGAGCACGGTAAAAAATGTTAGCTCAGGTGCCGAAAATATTGCGATGGCTGCTGACGAGATAGATGCGGGGAACCAGGATTTAGCTTCACGTACCGAAGAACAGGCCGCCAGCGTGGAGCAAACTGCAGCCACCCTTGAGCAGTTAACTTCAACGATTCAAAGTACTGCAAGTAATGCACGCCTGGTCAACGAACTGTTTACTGAATCAGGCAAAATGGTCAAAGCCAACAGTGAGCGAATGCACAGTGTGGCCTCTGCGATGGGAGAAATCCACAGCGGTGCACAAAAGATGACGGATATTATTACCGCTATTGAAGGTATTGCTTTCCAGACCAATATACTGGCGCTGAACGCTGCGGTTGAGGCTGCCCGTGCTGGTGAACAAGGCCGTGGTTTTGCAGTTGTTGCTGGAGAGGTCAGAACCCTGGCCCAGAGAAGCTCAGGTGCTGCGAAAGAGATCCGCGAGATTATTGGTGCTTCTGTGGGTAAAATTACTCAAGGCCGTGGCCTGGTTAGCCAGGCAGATAGCGGTATGCAGGAAATCGTGGTAAATGTCGCCCGGGTACAAGAACTGGTGGATGAAATTGCGCGTGCCAGCCATGAACAAAGCGATGGTATTGAACAAATTAATGCCGCAATGGGACAGATTGATACCACCACCCAACAGAATGCTTCATTAGTTGAAGAGTCTTCTGCTGCCAGTGGTTCTCTGAAAGAGCAATCCAGCCTGCTGCTGGAAAGCGTTCGGGTATTCACCCTGAAGTGAGACTAATTATTGCTTTTGGCTGCTAACCACAAAGAAGGAAAAACGTTTTTTCCTTCTTTAGTCAGCAATCTGAGGGGGCATAACAATGCCCCGTTGATTATTTCTTGTCGGCATATTTTTTATCGGCACATAGTGCAACCAGCATACCGCCAAATGCCAAAGCGCTTAATAGCGAAAATGTGTCGCTCCAGTCAGTGATATCAGGCTCCTCCCCGAGAAACAGAGAGATAACCGCCAGAGCCATTGCCCCTGCAATATACTGACTGGTAATGATCAGTGCGCTGGCACGTCCTTGCTGTGGTAAAGGAACGTTCTTCAGACCGACTGCAAACATGGCTGGGAAAATAACGCCGTGCCCGATGCCACTCAATATGATTCCGGTAATAAAACCGACTGATAGTGGGTCGTCCGGCGTCACCGACAGTAATTTTAGTCCCAGACCGGCAGCGGCAAATCCGCACATCAGTAACTGACCGCTGGAAAAATATTTACTCAGTTGGGTATAGATAAGGTTGCCAGTCACAATAAGCAGGGCCAGTGGTGTAAACAACAGACCGGTCGTTACTGCATCCCATTGTAATGTTTGCTGCCACAACAAGGTCATGGCATAAAACTGACTGCCAACACTTGCCATATAAAAAGCGCTGCTGAGCCAGCCGATTCGCAAACCGGGTATCTCACGAATAGCCTGCGGCAGCAGAGGCTGCGCTGTAAAACGCTCATGTAAAATAAACAGTATCAGCATTGCTGCGGCAATTTGGTTTGCGAGAAAATCCATGGTACCTGTTTCGGCATAGCGCATCATTGCCCAGACCAGCGCCCCGGCAGCGCCGCAACCCACCAGGGCAGCAATACCCGCGGACGGTGAAGCCCTGTCCGGGCGCTGTTGCAGGTAATGTTTACGTACTAACCAGAGCGCAATCAGACCCGGGGGAAGATTGATAAAGAAAATTGTGCGCCAGCTGATAGCTGTCAGCAATCCACCGAGCATAACTCCGGATATCAGTCCCAGGGTTCCGATAGCACTCCAAATTGCCAGTGCCCGGTTATGTGACTTACCGTGAAAACGTTGTGCCAGCAAGGCCATCACAGCGGGTTGTAGCATGGCTGCAGCCAGCCCCTGGCCTCCTCGGGCAATGAGTAATAATGAACCGCCAGATGCCAGGCCTCCGAGCGCTGATGCCAGTAAAAAACCCGCCATACCGAGACTGAATACGCGCCGTGCTCCGAATTTGTCACACAGGCTACCACCCATTAACAATAATGCTGCAAAACTCAATCCATAAAGAGAGATCACCCACTGCATTTCGCTGACGGAGAGGGTTAGCTGGTGTGCGATCGTAGGAAGTGCAATATAAACAATCGCGTAATCCAGTGCGATAAGCGCCTGGGCAATACAAGGAGCCAGCAGTGCCAAATAACGAACAGAAGAGGTCGATGTTAAGGTATCGGTTTGTGTCACAGAGCACTTCCTGTTAATAATATATGATGAGATTTATTCATCTTGTTTTGATGATGTAAAACAGACTACGTCTTATTAATACTGCAAATCAAAGTCATATAATTCAGCAATAGATGAGATTAATTCAGCTATGAAACAGCAGCGATTACCCCCATTGACGGCGATCCGTGCTTTTGATGCGGTAGCCCGACACGCCAGTTTTAAACTGGCTGCCGAAGAAATTGGCGTCACGGCAACGGCTATCAGTCATCAAATTCGGGTGCTGGAGGAGTCACTGAATCAGCGGTTATTTATTCGTTCAGCGCGTGGCGTCACGCTGACTCGTGCGGGGGAAGTTCTCTTTAGGGCATCGGGCAATATCTTTACCACCTTGCGCGAAGCGATAGACGTAATACAGGCACCCAAATCGTCCTCGACGCTTACGTTGAGTACGACCTCGAATTTTTTAACTCACTGGCTGGTGCCCCGTTTATCGTCGTTACATCAGCAATATGCCAATCTGGAACTCCGTTTGCATAGTAGTACCGATTTAGCGGATGTGCGTGGCACTGTGGCGGATTGTGCTATCCGTTACAGTATGCAAGCTGATAAAGGTCTCGACAGTACTTTGCTGTATCAGGACCGTTTTGTGCTGGTAGCCAGTCCACAACTTCGTCTGAACGTACCTGACGATCTCGCGGGGCTGACCTTGTTTCATATTGAAAATCGTCATATCCCGACATCTGAGCCGAGCTGGGAACACTGGAAGATGGCCTTTGGTCCGGCGCATCTGGCGCTGCAGTCAGGTATTCGTTTTGATGATGAGACCCACGCTATACATGCCGCGATAGCCGGGCAGGGGGTACTGTTGGCCAGTGAGTTACTGATTCAGGATGCGCTGGAGCAAGGATTGCTGCGAATTGCCCTTCCTGGAAGCCTGCCGGGGGGGAATTACTATTTTGTCACCAGCCAGCAGAAAGCAGACAGAGAAGATATCCGGCAGATTAAACGCTGGCTGCAACAGGAATTTAATATGATTAATCAGGCAGCAGTGAAGGGTACAGAGATGAACTTGCACCCTTTAATCGTTTGAGGAGGCTGGTATCAGTGCAGCCAGACCACGCCCTCTTCAGGTAAAAACAAACTATTGTAACGAACCTGAAAGTCACGCAACTCCTGCATTTCAATTTCCATTTCGCGCAGAAAACCGAGCGCCAGACGTAACTGAGCTTCAGTTATCGGTGCCGCAAGACGGTTTTTCTTCAAGATGCGATGCCAGAGTTGTAGGTTTTGCTGACTGCCATCGATCATCACACCCTGCCAGATAAGCAGGACTTGTACTGCGTTTTGGATATGGGATTCATCCGGGCGATGCAAATACTGTAAAAACTCGTTACCGGGCTGCTTACCCATCCCGTCGATCATGGACTCTACGGTGATAAGATCTACGCCAGAACGTTCACTCAGACGACGAATCGCTCGCCGGGTCCCTGATGTTAATACCCTGAAACCAACAATAAATACCACTATCAGTGTGGCCAGCATTATCCAAATCATAGACTCTGGTTCCCGCTCTTTTACCTGCTTATCTGTTTATTACTGGTAATCTTAGCCTGTTTAGCTTAGAGGTTAAAATAATCAGTAATCGCAGCGAGTCAGCCAAATGCCTGTCTCACTGCCTGAATAAAACTACGAATTTTTACCGTTTGTCGTAATCCCGCGGGCGTCAGCATATGCATGGGTCGCGAGGGACCTTCATAGTCAGGTAATACCTGAATCAAACGTCCGGCCTTGATCTCTTCACTCAGTACATCTTCCGGTCCAAGTGTTACGCCATATCCACTCACCGCGGCATGCAGCAGTGCCCGCCAGTCATTTGAACGCAGTCGGCCCTCGGGATGGACTTCCTGCACTTTGCCGTTCTGGTGAAATTGCCAGCGACACGGGGAGTGAGGCGACCAAATGCCGTAAACCAGACAAGAATGGGTAGTCAGATCGGCAGGCGTTTTGGGGATCCCATTTCTGGCAAGATAATCGGGCGAGGCACAGGCAATCAGGCGATAGGGACGCAGCGGATAGGCGATCATCTGACTGTCACTGAGTTCACCGATACGCAGGATCACTTCATAGCCTTCTTCAATCGGATCGACTCTCCTGTCGTTCAGTGTCAGTTCAATCTGTGTTTCCGGGAATTCTGCCAGATAATGCGTAATAAATGGGGCCAGTGATGAACTGCCGAAGGTTACCGGGGCATTAATCCGTAATGTACCGGAAGGTGAGGTTTTCATTTCAAGAGCGATGGCATCTGCGGCCTCTGCCTCTGACAGCACAATTTTACAGCGTTCATAGTAGCTGCGTCCGATATCGGTGAGATGCTGGCGACGCGTGGTGCGATTAATCAATGGTGTACCCAGCCTCGACTCAAGGCGGGCAATATGCTTTGCCACCATTTGCGGTGAAATGCGCAATGTCTGCGCCGCTGCGGCGAAGGAACCCAGATCGGCTGTTTTGACAAAGACATTCATACTGGTTAAGCGATCCATGATTCCCTCTTTTTTGTTGTTTATTTATGTCAATTAAGAGCATTTATCAACAATGAGTATGCAATTATTCTTAACTTTCCAACGACAAAATGAAAGGTAAAGATGATGAAAATAGGCATTATTGGGGCAGGATTTGTTGGCAGAACGATAGCTAAACTGGCAATACAAGCAGGACATCAGGTTATGCTGAGTAACTCGCGCGGACCGCAAAGCTTGTTCAGCCTCAAACCGATGATTGGTTGTGAAATTGGCACTGCGGCAGAGGCGGCTATCTATGGCGATATTGTGGTGATTGCTGTACCGTTGACGGCTCTCGGGCAGCTACCGGTCACTGAACTCGCTGGAAAAGCGCTGATTGATGCAGTGAATTATTATCCTGAGCGCGACGGGCAGGTGGCAGAACTGGATAATCGGAGTACGACAACCAGTGAATATCTTGCCCGTTTCCTTCCTGAGTCAAAGATAACCAAAGCATTCAATGCCATTCGAATGCCAGACCTTGAAAACGATGGCTTGCCAGCAGGAGATCCACAGCGCCGTGCGCTGCCACTGGCAGGTGATGATTTGGAAACGAAAGAGAGGGTTCGCCGGTTATATGACGAATTTGGTTTTGATTCGCTGGATGCCGGTTCTCTTTCAGAAGGCTGGCGCTTCGAGCGAGGCATGCCATCCTATTGTGTTCGGATGACGAAAAGTGAACTAACAGTGGTAGTGGAAGGCGCTAAAAAGTTTGAGTGAATGACTCAAATATTGAGAATACAGTGTTCGTTTCAATTATGAGTTTCTGCGATATATGTTATATGCCTATCATGTAACAGGTGGCTCGAATTATTCTAAGTATAGAGAGAGGGAGCGTTTTACATTGTAAAGCCGTAAGTGAAATACTCCTTCCTCCAAAATAATTCGAGTTGCGTGCAGGTGGCAAGTGCGAGGACCCCGCTGAATTGATGATTTGTATAAAAAGAATCATGAAAATTAAAAGTTAACGATTGATTTTTCTGGTCACTGTTAATTACAGATATAATCTCTTGTTCTTATACTACTGAGTTTAATGTATATTTTTGGACTGGTGAAGGTGGTGGGAATAGGATGGTTTTATTTTAAATGAATTGTATTGTTGTTATTTGGCGCTGATGCGTCAACTGATAACATGAATACAGTTTCACTCAGTAAAAATAATTTTTATTCCTTCACTATCTTAATTTATTAATTCCGCTAATGACCAGTTTATTCAACACGCAATATAACGGTATCTGGTTAGAAGTCGTAATGCACCTCTGTCATTTAAATTGACAAAGAATCGAGTAAAATGCCTTCATCATCAACAGATAACGTACCATTCAGAGGCAGGTCAATGAATCCATATATTTTTTTAGGCGTAGCGATTATCACCGAAGTGATTGCGACGACCTTGCTCAGATTTTCTGAAGGTTTCACAAAACTCGGCTACACGCTAGGCTCTTTAGCGCTCTATGGCGTGTCATTTTATATGCTGTCGCAAGTGCTGAGTCATATCCCTACAGGTATTGCTTACGCCATCTGGTCTGGCATTGGCATTGTTCTGATTAGCCTGGCGGGCTGGATAATCAGCGGCCAGAAGCTTGATCTGCCAGCCATTATTGGTATCACTTTTATTTGTATCGGCGTGTTGATTATCAATTTGTTGTCAAAAAGTTCTGTTCATTAAGAAAGGCTCCGAAGGGAGCCTTTGAGACTGATGACAAAGCTAAAGTGATATCTAATTCTCAGCGCTTATTTACGAAAATAAACAGGAAAATCAATTCATTGATTTTCAGCTGATAACACAAAGAAGGAAAAACCACGTTTTTTCCTTCTTTGTCAGCAATCTGAAAGGCTCCGAAGGGAGCCTTTTGGGCTTTTATTATTGATGTTTGCAGGCGCTTACATTCATGAAACTCAAGGCGTCATCATAAATACTTTCTGATTCTTACCCAAATATCGTTTAGCCAGGGCACTGATATCTTGAGTCGTTAACTGATTGATTAGCGTATTTTCTTGATTAAGGCGCTGATACTGGCCATCGTCAGAGGCAATTTGCGCCAGGGCTTCAGTCCAGTAACCTGAGCTATCCGTTCCCTGTGCGTTTTCTGTCAGCCACATATTTTTGGCTTCGCTCAACTCTTTTTGATTAACGCCCGCCAGGC
The DNA here is from genome assembly GCF_947498825.1 of uncultured Cedecea sp. Lineage (GTDB taxonomy): Bacteria > Pseudomonadota > Gammaproteobacteria > Enterobacterales > Enterobacteriaceae > JGM124. The sequence continues at coordinate 83,364 of NZ_CANMLV010000009.1, forward strand.
CGATTTGTTGCAGCGTTTTCTGGGCAATTTGCGTTAACTCTTCACTACGCTCAGGTGAGGTAGTGAAATTTAGCCGCGCCAGGTAGTAAGGACGTGGTTTTTTCACCAGCATCTGTGAGAAGCCCAGGGCATAGATCCCGCTGGCTTTTTCACGTAACTCAGAACGTAAGCGCTGACTCACAATCGTATCCAATAGCTGCAAGGCTAACTGATCTTTCTGTGACCACTGGGCCGGGGCAGAGTATTGCAGGCTAACCATACTCTTGTCGCTACTACTGATCGGATAACGATGAGCCATCGTTGTCATTTTTGGTGTAATCCCCTGGTCACGCCAGACCAGTCCACCGTTTGCAACCGGTAGTGATGCCACCCATTGTTCCAGCAGCGGTTTTAAATCACGGCTATTGACTGCACCACTGATAACCAAAGTCATATCCGCAGTAGACGTCAGTAACTGACGGTTAGCCTGCTGCAATTGCTGAGCCGTAAAGTTACGCCAGCCACCTTCGGGATTAATGACCAGCAGTTCGCCATGGTTATAGCCCTCTTTGTTGATATTATCGAGGAAGATACGCTCTACCGGAACTTTAGACTGACTCAGAGCAAAGGCCTCTTTTTGCTGTTCCAGTTTTTCACCGCTAAATTGCGGCGCGGTCAGTTTGAGATACAACAGTTGCAGTGCTGTTTCCAGATTATCCGCCGGCGTTTTTATCCGGAAACCGTGGGTAAGCAACTCACTATAAGGACGCAGCAATATCTGATTCTGCCTGGCCAGTAAAGCCAGTTCTCGCGCGCTATATTCACCATAGCCGCTACTTTCTGGCAGCTTGAGCGCCCAGTCGGTTAAACCCGCGGTTTGCTCGGTTTCTAATGAACGTCCGCCCGGAAGCTGTAGTTTAAGCTGCACATCCTCTTTTAAGTTTTTATCCGCTTTAACAATGACTTTTATGCCATTACTTAACTGCCAGAGTTCAGTTTTCTCCACCGGTAATCTGCTTTCAGCGGTAATGCTCCCTTTTGTCGGATGGGGGAGTTGCAGGCTAATTGTTTTAGAACGGCTGGTGAAAGGCCCTGGCGAACTTTGGCGGATTTGTTGCCACTGATGATTAAAAGCCTCGGGGTCTGATTTCGCCGCATCGCTATCCGGGCCAATCAGTGCCAGGCGTGGGGAGGCGATAGTTAAGAATGTGGCGACATGCTGCTGTAAGTCCCGGGGCTTCACATTTTTAAGCAATTGCCAGGTGGTATCTAACTGCTGACGTTTATTCCACAGCGGCATATCAAATTCGAGAGCGGTAGTCAGCTGACCTGCCAGGTAGTCATTACCGTAACGCTGTTCAGTTGCCGCTTGCTGACTCAGTTTCTTCAGCAGGGCTTGTCTGACATCATCCAGTTCTTGTTGTGTCACCGGCTCTGTCGCCAGACGCTGGAGTTCAGTAAACAGAACCTGTGTTGCGCCGAGATAATCATCGCTTTTCGGATGAATAATCATTAATTGTTGCAGGCGGCGACTATCGAGCATTGAGCCTTGTTCATTGATACTGATTGATGGCAGAACACCGTTATCTACCAGTACAGAGAACCGCTGATTTAAGATGGCTAACCACAGGCTGTCCATTAAATCATCGTATTGTCCCTGACGGGTATTTAATGGCGCGGCGACATCTTTTTGCAGGGCGAACTGTACAAAACGTTGCCCCTGTTCTTTGTCAAATACAGGTTGAACTAACAGCTGCGTTGAGTGGTTGAATTTTTTCCACTGGGGGTCATCTTGCGCCGGATTTTTCGCGGGTGGTGAAGTGAACAGGGAGTCGATATCTTTACGCACCGCTGTAGGATTAAAATCACCGATGACAACCAGCGACATACGCTGTGGCTGATACCATGTTTGATAGTATTCAATCGCCCGCTCAATAGGCGCCTCACGTACAATATCCAAAGAACCGATCGGATTACGTTCGGCATAGCGGCTGCCGTGATAGCGGAGTTTTTCCAGACTGTCGTTAATACGGTAGCCCATTCCCTGACGCAGACGCCACTCTTCAACAATCACCGGTCGCTCTTTCTCAAAAGCGTCTTTATCAAAGCTAATATGCGATGCCCAGTCAGACATCACTTGCAGGCCGGTAGCAACTTGCGCTGAGGTGGCTTCAGGCAGTGATAATTGATACAGCGTCGCGTTCAGGCTGGTGACGGCATTAACATGACTGCCCAGTTTAAAGCCCTGCTGTTCTAACTGACGGAAACCTGTAGTGCCTGGAAAATGCCGCGTTCCTTTAAACGCCATATGTTCAGTAAAGTGCGCCAAGCCGAGCTGTTGTTCATTTTCCTGAACGGAGCCGCTTTTTACCAGTAAACGCAGTTCTACACCGGGTTGACTGCGCTGTAACAGATAAACGTGTAATCCATTATCCAGAGTGAAATGTTGCAAATTACTGCGTACTGGCAGCAACGTATTCAGGCTGGCGTCAGAAGAGGTGGTCGGGTGGGTGACACAACTGACCAGCATAAACCCACTCATCGTGAGTACTATAAGTTTACGAAACATATTCAGGTGTTCCTGAGATTAAGAGAGGAGAATCAGGCTTGTCATCGAGGTGTAGCGTGTTTTCAGCTAATGACGACAGGAAACGCTGATGGCTGACTAAAACAATCGCGCTGTCGCGTAATTCTGTTTTGAGTTTCTGTACCAGTTCCAGGGCGCTGGCCTCATCCAGTGCTGAGGTGGTTTCATCCAATAATAGTAATTCGGGACGGTTAAGCAGCAGACGGGCAAACATCACACGCTGTTGTTCCCCTCCGGATAAGCGATGACTCCAGTCAGTTTCTAAACGGAGCTGGTATTGAAGCTTTTCCAGCCCCACTTGCTTGAGTACCCGGCACAAATCACTCTCACTAAATTGTGCGGCATCTTGCGGATAAGCCAGTAAGTTATCGAGACGGTTAATGGGTAAGTAAAGGCGCTGCGGCACCCACATCAGACTATCGGTGCGTATAATATCGCCGCTAAAGTAAGGCCAGTGACCGCTCAGGGTGCGCAATAACGTTGATTTACCGATACCAGAACGACCGGATATCAACAGTAATTCACCGGGTTTCACGTGCAGACTGACATTATCGATAAGGCGACTGTTATCAGCGGCTGTGACGTTGATTGAGGCGCAAAGTGGTGTTTTATTGTCAGTAATTTCTGCTTTAGTCGGGTTATCGTTTTCTAATAACACGACAAAATTGTACAGACGAGATACCGTAGCCTGCCAGGCGGCAATTTCTTTATAGGCGAAAATAAACCAGCCAAGTGATGTGGCTACATTGCTAAAGGCCTGACGAAGCTGCATCAGTCCACCTAACATAATTTCCCCGGTAAGAAATTTTGGCAAGGCTAACAGCACCGGAGCCAGCGCGGTGACTTGCTGATAGCCAACGGTATAAAATGACAGGTTACGTTCATTGCGAATGAGCTGATTCCAGTTTTTGACTATCTCGCCAAAGCGGGTCATCAACTCCCGGGTATCCTGCGATTCACCCCGTTGTCCGGCAATCGCATCCCCATGCTGACGGCAGTTAATCAGCATACTACGGTAGTCAGCTTCACGGCGTTGCTTGTCCATATGCAGGCGACGCAGTGGAAAACCAATCCACTGGGTAAGAGCAATCCCGATAAGGGTGTAAATAAGACAGGCCCAAAACATATAACCGGCAATCGTCCAGGTGTTGCCAGCGAACGTAAAACTCAGGCTGCCAGAAAGCGTCCAGAGAATGGCGGCAAATGAAATGAGTGTCAGGGCTGAGTGCAGGAATGTCACCAGCAGGTTTAACGTTGACTCAATTAGCAGTCGCACATCTTCGGCAATACGCTGGTCCGGATTATCAGGCTCCTGGGAGGTTAGGCGCAGCATATAATGTTTGCTATATGGCGAGAGCCAGCGTGTGAGTACTTGCTCCGTCATGCCTTTACGCCAGCGAATGATCAGCATCTGTTTAAGATAGTTGCCCATCACCACGACAAAAATCAGCCCGCTAACCAGCACCACAAAGTGTTGTAATAAACCGTATAACGCCTGACCGTCTAATTTTTGTAGAGCATTATAGAAATCACCGTTCCACCTGTTCATTTGCACATTGAACCAGACCGATGACAGTGTCAGGGTCAGGGAGGCAATAAGCAAAGTCCAACAGTAAAGGGCAGCACGCTGCCCTAAAAAAGGTTTAACTAAAAAGTAAAATTGTTTCAGTGTCTTCATGACATTAGTGGATATCTTATTTTAATGGCTCACATTGCTTATATATGTACCCATAGGGTATAGCCGCCATACTTCAGACGCTGGGGGGACTTGAAGCAGGCGGCTATTTATAACGCCGGACTTACAGGTCGTAATTCACTTGTAGCCAGAACTGACGGCCAGGATCGTAAGATCGGATAATGCGGTCTTCGAATACAAAGCGGTCAGCCACATTCTTATTATTCAGAACGTTATTCACTTCAACCGAGAAACCAAAGCCATAGGCAAAATCAGGTTTCCAGCCCAGACGGGTATCCCAGGTGTATCGACTACCGAAGTGCTGCTTGGTGTATTTGCGCATCTGACCATGTTCATTATCGAAGTAGTACGAGTTGTCATAACGCACAGCCTGATTACGCGCACCAAACCATTGCAGGCGGTTATACCAGGTCAGGTCATAGTTATCCCAGACGCTGGTCAGTTCCAGGTTGAACTTAAACGGTGAGTTAAAGCTGGTGGAGGGCAGCTTAGAGGCATCAATTACCTTTCCGTCATACCAGACTTTATTTAAATTCACCTGGTTAGAAGGATCGAAGGAGCTATAGCCCGCATCTTTTGGCGTATTACTTTTTGATTCTTGCCAGGTCAGGGCGGCATTCATTACGTGGGAGGCCTGCGCCCATTCCCAAGGCTGGCTGTTTCTGACTGACAGGGTGACGGTGTCGTGTGAGCTGCGACCGTCATTGTCATAGACACGAATACTGCGTTTATCCTGGTCACGGCTATTATATTTGGTACGGGTTCTGACTTCGTCATAGCCTTCACGGTGAACGTACTGCAAACGCCAGGTGGTGGAGAGGATCTCCTGCTGCAATGCTGCGGTTAACTCATCGTTATACGGGGTTTTCAGCGAATCCATACCCTCGTAATCTTTCTGGTTATCCCACTCGTTTTGGTTTGGATCTAATGAGCAAGGTTCCCAGTAACCTTGGCAGTTTTGCATGCCGCCATTTTGCGCACCGTACAGGGCGTAGGTCAGCATTGAACGGCCATAGTAGCGATTGGCCCCGCCAATAATCTGGGTGCTGCCATCGCCAAACAGGTCATAAACCCCGGACAGGCGTGGTGCGATATTGGTTTGCTTAACAAAATCATCTCTGTCCATGCGCACGCCTGGACGCAGAGTCAGTTTGCCATACTCAATATTATCGTCGAGAAACAGGGCGTAGCTGGTGTAATCTGCTGAATAGGAACCGGCCTGGAAGCGGGTAATATTATTCAGGGTTCCAGTATAGATATCTCCATTAAGTGATCCCTGATAGGTATAACGGAAATAGTCTTGATCACGTTGGTAAGTTCCCTTGGTATAGGCCAGTTCACCACCCAGGGTAGGGCTGTGAATCAGCCCTAAACCATCTTCTGTAGCGTCAAAACGCATCACAGTTTTTAAATTATTATTTTTTTGTTTTGAGGTTAAATCACCTAAACCACCACTGTTGCGTTCGATCATTTGCCAGCCATTAGACTCATCGCCGAAAGCTCGTAGTGTCAGATCGTATTTTTGTTCATTACTGCGATCGTCTTTTAAATTCTGAGTATTGGCAGTGAGTTCAAACTGACCAATATCAAATCTGTGCTTCAGTACCGCGGTAATGCCCAGTCCGTTATGTTTAGAGTCATATCCGGAGTTCATCACTCTGGAAGAAAACATATAACTGGTATAAGTGGCATAGTTTGTTGATAAATCGACGGAAGTCCTGTCTGAAACATCAAGTGAATACTTCAGAAAGAAGTTATCTGAGGTGCGGTGCTGTTTTTTTGTTCCGCCATCAAATTCAACAATCTCTATTTGGCCATTATCAACAAAAATCGGCCCCTCTCCCCCTGTCACCGTCATCGGAATCGTTGAGTTACGCCGTGAAGCCGAGAATACCAGACCGGAGTTTTCACTTACGCCCACTTCAAACCAGCCGCCAAAGTCATCTTTGCTATATTTATTCTGGAAGCGAGCCGGATTAGAGGTGTCATTTTTGCTGCTATCAATACTTTGTGCCGGATCATTAAACAGCTTGTTCCAGCCAGATTGCGTGACACGATAATAGGCATGAGCGCTGTTTTCACCCTGCCAGCGGCGGCTGGAAACATCGACTGTTCCGCCCGTAAAACCACCGAATTCAACTGGAATGTTATTGTCATACACCGACAGACTATCGATAAGACGGCTATCAATATAAATCCCCTGATCGCTGGTGCTCAGGCGGGTCGATGTTTCCCCTAAACCGCTATCCGCCGGGTCAAAATCGTTGTTAAAACTGACCCCATCCAGACGGTAGGCATTCTGATAGCTGCTTGAACCGTGAATAGAAATACGTGAAGGCTTAATTTCACCCTGGTTCATAGAGTTGCTGTCGCTGTTAGCAAACTGCACTGCAGGGTTGGTCTTCATTAAGTCGGTGATATTGCCATCGCCGGTATTACGTTGGCGGATCTCTTCGGAAGTGACATATTGCGGGGCAGAAATCACATCGTTACTGGGATTGGCCAGGGTAATGCCTGATACCTGAGTAGTTGGCAGGATAAGTTTTCCTTGATTAATATTCTGCGGGCGAATGACAAATACGCCATTTTCACTGACTAACTCCAGCCCACTACCGATAAGTATTTTTTGTAATGCGGTTTGTGGCGTGTAGTTACCCGCCAGGGCAGGGGCACGCAAGCCATTCAATTGGTTCTGGCTATACAGCAGTTGAATCTGTCCCTGGCGACTGATTTGAGCAACGGAATGAGCCAGAGGCTGTTCCGGCAAAGAAAAAGTAATATCCTGGGCAAACGCAGAAGTGGTGCTGAGAGCTACCAAAAATGCCAGCGGCTTGAGTCGCTGGCGGGCAAAGTGAATTGACATGATTTTCCCTTCTTCTTAATCAGAGGCGCAAAATAGTGCTAAAACCCACTAAAAATTAACAACTGCCTAAGAAGACGGTGAAATGAGAATTATCCTCACATGCAAATAAAAATAATTTTCATTTGCTTTTTTTGTTATTGATAATTAACACATTATTTTTGTCTTTATAAATTACCTGAACGGGAAGAAGCTGAGGAAGCGCCTGGAAAAAACGCTCTGGCTGCCGTACATCGATACGCCCGGAGATTTTCTGCTGTGCCAGCGATGGGGGGGAGAGCTCAACCTCGAGACCTGAATAAGGTTTGAGTTGTGTAAGGATTTCCGCCAGAGGTTTGTCGGTAAAGACTAATTCGCCAAAGCGCCAGCTGGCTACATCCTGCGCATTGATTTTACTCAGGATGATGTTGCTATTCTCAGATCCACTGACTGCCTCGTCACCCGCCAGCAAATACTGATTTTTTTGCATTTCGCCGGTTTTAAAGCTAACCACGCCCTGGCTGACCTGGACTGTGACCTGATGTTGCTGGTTGCTGACTTCAAACTGGGTGCCGACGACTTTAATCTCCCGTCCGTCGGCCTGAATAATAAACGGGCGATAAGGATTCGACTTCACGTTGAAATAGACACTGCCTTCGTCCAGATAGATATGGCGCACGCTCGTTTCATAGGCGACCCGCAGACGAGTCTGATTATTCAGAAAGACCTGACTCCCGTCGGGTAAAGTGACTTCTTTAGGATTGTCACTGGTTACCAGCGTCATGTTATCAAGCAGTAAAGCGGGTAACTTGCTGTAAGGTAATAATAAAATAGCGGCAATAAACAGCGCGGCAACGCTATGCCCCAGTGGTCGCCAGAGTGGGGAAAAAATCGATTTACGAGCGGGTTGTTGCACTGTTGCTGGTCTGGGCATAGCCTCAAATTCACGCCAGACTCCGGCAATGGATTCATAGGCTTGGGCATGTGCCGGGGAGGTTTTTAACCAGTTTTCAAACTGATGAGAGTCAGCTTCACTCATACGCTGTCCATGCCGGCGGGTAAACCACAAAGCGGCCTGTTCATCAAGGGTGCCAGCAGACTCAGCGCCTGGAGAATGCGTGTCAGTCATGACGGATTATTACTCGTATTATCAAGATGATGTTTACAGTGAACTAACGCCGCAGCGATATGCTTCTCAACCATACTGACAGAAATTTCCATCCGTTCAGCAATCTCGCTTTGCGATAAGCCATCAAATCGGTAGAGCAGAAACGCTTCTCTGCGGCGAGGTGGAAGCAGTTCTATCGCTTCACTCAGTTTTTGTATGCGTTGCTGCTGTTCAAGTATTTCGCTGGGATCGCTTTGAGTCATACTGACGTGGTTATCCAGCAAGCTCTCTTCCACATCGACTTCAGCATGGTTCTTTCGCTGATTGCGTCGCCAGTGATCGATCAGCACGTTATTGGCAATTTTAAATAAATAGGCCCGGCTCTCTTTTACGGGAGCGTCAGCTTTGCGATGCAGCCATAAGGTGAACACATCCTGTGATAAATCATCAGCATCATTGCTGTTACCTAACCGATTACGAAAAAAACGTACCAGCTGGCTATAAGTTGACTGATATGCACCACTGATTTTGTGGGCAAAAGATTTATCAATAGTCATTTTATGGGTATCGAAACGTTAAAGCGTCTGTGTCTACGCCAGTGAATATTCTGCTCAAATTACATCGATAATTAAAATTTTTTCTCGTCTCGCCACACTTTAAATTACCGCTTTAATACCCGTCCCAGACTCTCTAAAACAGCAAAACTGTTTATGAATATGGGGTCACGGAGTACGTCAGCCGGGGGTAACATGAATGATGTCGAGCGGATTTAATAATGATTTCTTGGAATATCATTTTTTTTTGTATTATGCCTATAATCCGCAAAAAATAAAGTCATGAGGAAAACAGGGTATGAGTAGTCTCGTGGAAATGCCGGGGAATTCAGTGGTTCGTCCACTGGGCAGCGTATTTTTAAGTCTCCTGTTCCACGGCACATTAGTGCTTATTTTTATTGGCTATTTGACGACCTCAGTACCTGTTACCGGTGTATTACCGCCCGCTATTCCTATTCAGATAGGCCATTATCAGCTTGAGCAACAGAAAGAGGCCGAAATTAATCATGCGCCTAAACAGCAAATGGCAGTTCGGGAAGAAACGCTGCCCGATCCGATAAAAGAAATTGAGAATTTACCGAAAACGCGTCTGGTTGAAAACGGTACTCTGGCGCATGTCAGTGAGAAAAAACAGCCGCCGAAAAAAAAGACTGAACCGGTACAAAAAAGGGTGATGGAGACACCAAAAAATACTCAAGAAGAAGCTATAACGGCGGTTCCTGCTTCCGGCACCACGGCGAATAATAGCGCGACGTTTACCAGTAATGCCTCGGTCGCTGTCAGCGGACAGCAGAGCTGGCATAGTGAAGTTCACCAGCGTTTAGGTAAAGCAAAGCGCTATCCGAGAGCGGCATTACGCTACAACTCTACCGGTATTTCTCAAGTAAAAGTGGTGCTCAACAGCCACGGTGAAGTATTGAGTGTCAGTTTACAGACATCCTCCGGCACTAAAATTCTTGATAAAGAGGCTATCGCTACCATTAACCGCGCCGCCCCTTTCCCGGCGCCGCCAGAGACGCTATTGGTTGATGGAAAAGTTGAATTTATTGCACCGATTGCCTTTGATGTGACCCATTTATAGTAAATGATATCAATAAGATATTTAAGTTTACCGTTGACTGAAACGTTCTGCTTCATCAGGTAACTGATATAACGAGTGGATAACGCCATCTGCCCCGGCAGTGATTAATCTGCTTTGGTGATCGGGAGTGGTATGCGCACCACCGGTAAAGCCCACCACATACATACCGGCGCGTTTGGCTGCCATTACCCCATGAACGGAATCTTCAATGACCAGGGTATTTTCCGGGCAGGCATTAAATTGTTGCGCCCCGTACAAGAAAATATCGGGTTCTGGTTTTCCACGCCCCGGCCCCAAATCATTTGCGGAAAAAATCCATGGGGCAAACAGACTCTTCAGCCCCACCAGGGTCAGCATATAATCCAGCTGCTCACTTTTTGAGTTAGAGCAAATACACTTGGCTGTCTTGATATTACTGATGACTTCAAGACTACCCGCGATACGTTTAAGTTGCGTCGGAAAAGCAGCCATTAGCTGAGGATAAAAATCCTGACCGAGAGTGGCGGATACCGTGATTCCCGTATCGCGGCGAATCTTATCGATCAGTGCTTCCCAGGCGAGACCGCTGTATAAACGGGTAAAGGTTCCGATATCAATATCTACTCCTTGTTGATTCAACAGTGAGACCGTTAATTTAATACCAATAATCTCGGAATCAACCAGCACGCCATCGCAGTCAAATATAATTAAATCGAGTGTACTGCCCATCTGTTTCCCTTATCTGTCAATATGCGAAGGGCGGCACTATGCCGCCCGATTATTTATCGCACTATTTCGCTCAGGCGACATTGCGCTCTTTTTTATATTTCACCAGTAAGTCCTGAATATCACGCAGACGCGATACGGCAATAGACGAAAGTTTTTCTTTTGAGATATTACGGTCAAGGGAGATGCAGTCTTTCCACAATGAACGTCCGGCAATGACCCCTGATGCGCCGTTACGCAGTGAAATATCGACCTGGGTAAGGAAGGTGGCGTGATCCACACCCGCAGACAGTACAGCCCAAGGTACATCGCCACAAATATCGGTTACCGCGGCACAGGCCTGTTCAGTTCCCGGATACGGGATCTTCAGCACTTTAGAACCACAGTCAATACAGGCCTGACAGCCTTCCTGGATAAGCTGCGGGATTTTACTTTGATATTCTTCTTTGCTTTCATTTTCCAGTTGATATGTCAGAAACTCCACCACCAGGAACAGGTCTTCCCGGGCAAAATCAGCGATGACATCACGCAGGGTCTGAAGGTTTTCTACGTTAGCTTTCGGGGTATCGCTACGCAGATAAATCATGATTTTACCGCCAGTAGCACCAAGTTCACGGACTTTACGGGCAGTGATACCTTCGACCATTTTTGAAATACGGTATCCTTCAGGTGACGTATCCCAGCCGGAAGCATCAAGGCCAATCAGCAGGCCGGTGTTACGCGGAACCACACCTTCATCAATAATTCCCGGTACCGCACAGATAGGGTCAACCAGAACACAACCTGCCTGTGAGGCCAGAAAACGGGTAATATCGTATTTCGTTTTACCTAAGGTTTCATTGGAGATTAACGCTTGTTCTTCAGGAGTTGCCGCTAATAACGTACGCATACCGCCACGCTGATCGCAGGCAACCACCATCATGGCACCTGTTGCATCACAAATCATTTGATAGCCACGTCGTTCTGCTGTTGTCATTCTGTTCATAATATATTCCTCATCACGGAAGCATTAGTGGAGATTAATTGTGATTAATATTTTCTTTGATCCAGACAATAAGCTCGTCATGGCTGAGATGACTATTCTGATCAAAGGTATAAACTTTTCCGATATTCATTGGTTCGGCGCTTTCTGCCAGTAACATCAACTCTGGAATATATTCTTCGCCAGGATGACCTTTAATCCGACCGCCGCAACGATTTTTATAACGTTCAGCGACGAGCGTGGCAGAGGCTTTAACCCAAATTTCGATAACCTGTACATCACCTGTATTTTTTAGATAATCCTTAAGAACCGATTTATCGCGAAAGCCAAACCAGGCATCCATAATAAATATCACTTCCGGTGGCGATGATTTGACAATGTTAAACATCGCTTCATAGGCCGCATAACCCAATTTTCTGTTTAATGGTCTGTCAATAACATCTGCGAACTGAACCATAAAGGGCTCTTTAATTTCATCGATACTCAGAACAGGAAATGAAAAGTAATTAGCGATTACTTTCGTTACTGAACTTTTACCTGATGCCGGGATGCCGTTGACGATAATAAGTTTTTTCATAATAGCCCGATAATTTCATCAATGGTTGTCGCGCGTCTGATATGTAATAAAGTTTCTTCCTGTTCCAGCAGTCCCACGATTGATGCAATACCTTCAGTAATATGAGAGTCACCATTAATACCACCGAACATTACGACAATATCAACCGGTGGACTGCCATTTATTGATGTCGGCTTACTTAATGTCACCATGCTGAAGCAATCTTTAATGACTCCACATTCCGGCCGAGCATGTGGAATAGCAATACCTTCATCAAAAACATAATAAGCGCCATATTCCAGAGTGTTATCAATAACGGCCTGTGGATATTTCTCAGTCACAAAGCCGCCTTCGATAAGTGGTTTGGCTGCCTGGTGAATAATCTCATTCCAGGAATCAACTTCCATCTGGACTTGAATATATTGGTTCTGTGCAAGAAACTCTTTTATGCTCATATTACCTCATATATTTTTTCGGATAGTATTCCTGAGTTCATCTATTTTAATAAAAATATCATCTACCCGATTACGATATGTTTTATTAGATGAATAAATCTTTATCGCCTGGTTATATTTCACCATCAGTTTTTTTTGCGCGTCGCTATCAGCTGGATTATTCGCAAGGGTCGCTTCAAGCTGAGTTAACTCTTCGCTGATAATTTCTGCTTGTGCATTATTATCTCCATCTGTTTCTGGTTGTTCTGAGCTAAATATTTGCTTTAATTTTGCAAACATATCTTCCCTCCTACTTAGCCAGTTTTCTGTTAGCAAACCAGACAATAAACACAACGAAGGCAATAAAACCGATAACAAATGGCCAGTCATTCTGGAAGGCATGGCCCAGTACTAAGCCGGTACCGATAACATCCGAATCGCTGAAGGTGACGCCTTTAAAGCCAAAGGTTTCAAGTAAGGGAATCAACATTGCTGGTAACAGGGTGATAAATAAACCATGTACCACACCGCCAATAATTGCCCCTTTGCGCCCACCCATTGCGTTACCAAAGACGCCAGCAGCACCGCCTGCAAAGAAGTTAGTTAGCAGGCCCGGCAGGATCATCGCCAGCCCAAACAGAGGGAAGACAATCATGCCGATAATGGAACCTACGGTGGTAGCCAGGAAACCGACAATGACCGCATTAGGGGCATAAGGGAACAGTACCGGGCAATCAAGAGCAGGTTTAGCATTCGGCACCAGGCGCATAGCAATACCGCGGAAAGCCGGTACCAGTTCGTTAAGCAGTAAACGTACACCGCTGTACAGGACAAAGACCCCAGCGACAAACTGCATCGACTGCATAAAGGCAAACATGATGTAGTTGGTGCCATCAGAGAACTGGGCGATATATTCTGGCCCTGCGAAAAGAGCCGGAATGATGTACATCGGTACCATAATCACGGCCATGGACAGGTAAGTATCCTGGAGGAATTTGAAATTATCCGGCAGGACTAAGTCTTCAGTGGAACGTGAGTTTTTACCAATCGCCCTGGCAACGGCGGCCTGGACCAGGTAACCAATAGTACAGAAGTGCCCAAGTGCGACATCATCAGAGTCAGTTATTTTACGTACGATAGGCTGGGCGATGGCTGGCATCAGGACCGCCATGATGCCGCCAAAAATACCTCCGGTCAGGATCAAGGTTGCACCTGTCAGTCCGGATTTATAACCAATAACGGTGCCGATTGTTGCCATCCACAGTAACGCCTGCCCGGTGAGGAAGATGTATTTGTAGGGCGTTATCCGCGCAATAATGATGTTAACGGCAAAGATAACTAACAGCGTGAGTGCGACTTCAGAGCCCAGTTCACGGTTTGCTACACCGGCAATTGCCGCCACATCGGTAATGTAGCCCTGCATACCAAAACCGCTGGTAAAAATATCATTGAGAAAGGTGAGGGCTACAACAATGATATTGATACCTGCCATCATGATTAAAAAACCCATCAGGGTTTTAAACGTCCCCTCAACGATTTTACCGACAGATTTTTTTTGTAAGATCAATCCCAGCATGGCAATTAAGGCAATCAGTATTGAAGCCTGGCCGAGAAAATCTTTTACAATAAAATGAATAATAGCGTCCATTTACCACCTCATCTTTCAGTTCGAGTTTATATATGCGAGGATTTTTTCTTCTATTTCTTTTTTGTCGGTGAGCTTATTTAATACAATGACTTTTTTCTTTTGCTCATCGTTAGCATCTGCCGTTAAGACATCAGCAAACATTTTTTGCGTAAGAATAATGTCATATTTAAATGAAGACGCTTCTGATACGGTTGTGTGATCAATATTCGCTTCAATACAAAGTTTTTGTAAAACAGATTTTGCACTCATTTCAATTGCAAAACTTGAACCCAGGCCGCAGCCACATACGCAGAGTACTTTAAGCATATTAATACCTCAGATAAGGTTATTTATTTTAGCCAGTTTGTAGAGGTTACTATCTTCATCCACTAAACGTTTATCGGAATTTTCGAGATCGATAGGTATTGCTTTATTATTGTTATTAATAACAATGATTTTATTCGTCAGGCCGCTTTTAATACATCTCACCATTTCTTCTGCGAGAATAGCGCCTTGAATAATTTCTTCACCGGTAGGTTTACCATTACGTAAACCATAACCAAGAATTGTTTTTCTGATTCTGATGCCAACTTTATGTTCGAGCTTAGTAATCATGGTATCTATAGCCCCCTGAAAACCAGGGGTATATTCTTTGGTGTAGCCTTCAGAGCACAGAATAATGACGCTATTCTGACTGGCAATTTTTTGTTTTATGGTACTTGCCAGACCATCGATATCCCAGGGCGCTTCAGGGATCAGAGCAATATCGGCATTACTTTTTAGTGCCGCTTGTAAGGTGAGCTCTCCACAATAGCCTCCCAGTAGTTCAATCATAAATATACGACCGGGCAATCCACGGCCGGTATTGCGTAATTTTTCTACTTCACTGATAACTTGTTCACAGGCGGTAGAAAAACCAATGGTATAACTATTCCCGGTAATATCATTGTCGATAGTCATACCTACGCCATAACAATTAATACCGTAGCTGCTGAGGACTTTTAAAAACTGAAATGAACCATCACCACCCGCCATAATTAAGCAGTCTATTTTTTTCTGGCGAATATTTTTTACAATACGCTGAAAGTCAGTTTTTTTACATTTATCTTCTTTACGTCCTGACGCCACAATCGGTACTGAGGAAATAGATAAATCAACTAAATCACGATGCGATATATCTTTGTAGCGATTTTCAATCAAGCCATTAATACCACCATCGAAAACCACTATTTCAGCTTCCGTCATCCGGTCTATCTGAAATAAAAAATTATTCATTCCACTGACATCACCCCCACTTAATACTAATCCTATTTTCATGGCTGACCTCAGGCATATATCGACTGGATAACGTGAAAGGAATGTTAGAGAAGCGTGAATTTAATTTTTTGAACTTAATCACGTTTTTGATGTGTTTTTTAGAATTCAGCGTTATTGACAGGATGAAAAATGACTTAAATTTGTGATGGTAATCACTATTGTAAGTGGTGTTTTTATCAATGATTTAATTAACTCATTGTTATCTATAGTGAAATATTATGTGATCTGAGTTGTGTTTTTTGTCGTTGACGGGTTAAATAAATGATTGATTATTTTGTGATAAATTTCACATTAATCTGGGTTCTCACATTTGATGGCGATTGCTGCTAACCAAATGTTGAAGAAAATAAAGATAGCGTAAAACGTTTTTTAACGAATCCGTTGGAGAAAAGTGATGACCGAATGCTCTGATACGCCTTCTCAAGCCGTTCCGGGAACACTGCATATCTTGTGTGGAAAGATTGCCTCAGGCAAATCAACCCTTGCCGCACAACTGGCCGATCATGCGGGCAATATTATTTTAAGTGAGGATCGCTGGCTATCAGCCCTGTTCAGAGAGTCAATGAACAGCGTTGAGGACTATATTCATTACTCCGGACGACTAAAAGAGGCGATTACGCCACATATTATTGCCCTGCTTCAGGCGGGTGTCACTGTAGTACTCGACTTCCCGGCAAACACTCTGGCTAGTCGCGAATGGATAATGTCGATAATTAAAACCTCAGGTGCCCGGCATCAACTTCACTATCTGGCAGTCAGTGACGAGGTTTGTAAAGCTCGACTGCGCAAGCGTAATGCCGCGGGCGAACATGATTTCGCTGCAACAGAAGCACAATTCGATTTTATTACGGCCTATTTTGTCGAACCACAGCCTGAGGAAGGTTTTGTCGTAGTACGTCATTAAAGATTGCCAGACGTCTGCCTGGTCCAGCAGAGAGATATCCCACCTGCCATCTGGGTGAGGGGGGCCACCTTTTCCGGTTTTGATAATGCCCGCGATACCGTGGATGCAGATAAGCCGGTTTTTTTCGCTATATCAATAATATTTGCCATATGATCCCCAGTGATAACGTTTGCATTCTTATGTAGTAAATTAACAAACCAGGTCAATTAGAGAGTGTGAGAGTCCACTCTTTTGATTATTGTGTTATCACTGGCTTTAATGACTGAGTGATATATCAACGTTATCTCAAGTACTTGACTAGAGTCCGTCTTGTCCGAAAGCGCTGCGCCAGTCTTGTTCAAACTTTTCTATCGCAGCGGTTACAGCGGGGGCTGCTAAAAACTGTTGTGCGACATCTAACGGTAAAGTAATGGCTTCACATCCGGCAAGCAGGCAATCCAGTGCCTGGCGAGGCGTTTTGAAACTGGCTGCCAGGATTTTACTATTGGGGGCATGTTGCTCCAGCAGGCTTTGCAGTTCTTCGACCATGCGGATCCCATCACCTCCCTGAGCATCCACCCGATTGACATAAGGGGCAATGTATTCTGCTCCCGCCATTGCGGCTAAAAGCCCTTGAGCCGCACTGTATACCGCGGTGCCGAGAGTTGTGATCCCCATTTTTTTAAGCTGTTTAATGGCGACCAGTCCTTCGCTGGTGACAGGAATTTTCACTACGATCCCCGGAATATGCGTAACCAGACGCTGAGCTTCTTCCACCATTCCTTGTGCATCTGGTTTCATAACCTGGGCAAACAGCTTTCCTTCCGGGCCGATAGCTTGTGCGAGTTTGGGTAAGACTTCCCATATTGATTGGCCGCCCGCTGCGATAATACTGGGATTTGTAGTAACCCCACTGACAGGTAAAATTCTTACCAGGCGTTCAACCTCGGCGACATTTGCCGTATCCAGATACAACTCCATTCTCATTCTCCTGGGTTAAAGAGTCATTTTTACTATCAATAACATCGCCATATTTTAACTTCCGGAGCTGAAATAAGCGCTTTATCATCAGTGACAACGTTTGCATTTAAAGTTAAAAAATAACTGACACTCCATGAGTAGCCAGTTATTTTTAAATGACAACGTTTGCATCTCGATTGAGGCTATCGTAGTTATAAATTTATGAAAAAACACCTACCTTGATTGCATTTTCAAGATTGTGATTAAAATTTTACTACGTGTGGATATAGAGCCTGTCCATTATTTAAAGTGAGCGCAAAATGGGGAGGAGAAGGGGGCCTGATTATCGGATGCGTCGTAAAACCCCGTCCTTATGAACTGACCCCATAAATGTGTCACTGAGTTTCTCTCATCGCTGGAAACCCATGTGTTTTTCCCATCCACACCACCACCAGGGTAACTATCAGCAGTACCAGAAGTGCTGGTGAAAAACCGCCAACACCGAGATTATTCATGACCAGGGCGCCTGCAACACCTCCGCCGGCTATTGCAATATTCCATACGGTAACCAACATGGACTGCGCGATATCGGCGCAATCGCCTGCGGCTCTGGCCAGTGCAGTCTGGAATAAAGTTGCCGCACCGCCAAAAGCCAGACCCCAAATAGCAGACGCGGCATAAACAACGGTCGGTAGCTGACTGCTAAAGGGCAATAAGAAAGCGGCCAGGGAAAACAACAGAATACACACTAGCGTCAGCTTGCGCAGATGGTGGTCTATCAGTAAACCAACCAGCCAGATACTGGGAAATGAGGACAGACCAAACAACAGCAGTACCAAGTCAGTATTTTCCGCCATATCCACGCTTGCCAGAAAAGGGACGATATAGGTATAGAGAATATTGTGTGCCAGAACGAAAGTCAGCACCACAAACAGGATTAGCCGTATTCCTGGCAGGGTAAAGACCTGCGCAATAGAGTAGGTCTTACTGGTACTGACCCCGGCAAAGTCAGGGAGTTTTAAGTGAACCCAGAGCATAAGCAGTATTGCCAGTATGCTCATAATGGCAAAGCAATAGCGCCAGTCCAGCAGTTGACTCAGAAAAGCCCCGGCGGGTACGCCGAGTGAGAGAGCCAGCGGCGCACCTATCATCGCGATAGCAATCGCCCGGCCTTTTTGCTGTTCGGGAACCATGCGTGCGGCATAGCCTGCAACCAACGCCCATAATAACCCGGCAGAAATCCCTGCCAGAAAACGGGCTACCATGGTGAGGAAATAGCTGGTTGATATGGCGGTGACGCTGTTGGCAATAACAAAACCTGCCAGGGCGGTGAGCAGTAAAGGGCGGCGGCGGCTCTTCTGGGTAAGGGTCGTTAAGGGAATGGCTGCGACCAGAGAACCAATTGCATAGATGGTGATAGTCTGACCTATCCAGGCTTCTGAGACGGCCAGACTTTGTGACATTTGTGACAGAAGCCCGGCAGGCAAAGCCTCTGTCAGAATGGTAATAAAGCCTGTCAAAGCAAGGGCTAACAAAGATAATACAGGCATAGGGGGCGATGCTGAAGATATCATGGCGTGACTCGGTCGTTATTAATCATGGCGCTATGATAGAAAGAGGTTATTCAGAGAAAAAGTAAGCTATAGTTCCGTTCATAACGGATAAATTTGTCCGTAATTGCGAGGCATAATGGAAAGTCTGAATGGGTTTGTGGTCTTTGTGCAGGTTGCGGAGTTACGTAGTTTTGTCGCTGTGGGGCGTGCCTTAGGTATTTCAGCTTCAGCGGTTGGTAAAAGTATTGCCAGGCTGGAAGAAAAATTAGGCGTTCGTCTTTTTCACCGAAGCACTCGCAGCATTACGCTCACCGCTGAAGGAGCATTATTCCTGACGCGCAGCCGTCGTATTCTGGCGGAAATTGAAGCTGCACAGCAAGAACTATCCCTGGCGAGTGAATTGCCGCGTGGACGCTTGCGTGTCAGTTTGCCACTGGTCAGCTCTCTGGTGCTACGGGTATTAGGTGAGTTTATGAAAACGTATCCTGAAATAGAGCTGGATCTCGATTTTACCGATCGTATGGTCGATGTTATTGAGGAGGGATTTGATGCTGTGGTAAGGACGGGCGAACTTACTGATTCTCGTCTGGCCGCGCGTAAACTGGGGAAATATCGCTCGCTATTAGTGGCTTCCCCTGCCTATTTGAGTCAACACGGCAAGCCTTCTGTCCCCCATGACTTATTACAACATCGCTGTCTGCACTATCGTTTTGCTCACAGCGGAAAACTTGAACCCTGGTGTTTTAATTTACCTCCAGACGAAACAGAGCTTCAACTGCCGGTATCGATGGTGTGTAATAACATTGAAACGCGGGTCTGCTTTGCGCTACAGGGACTTGGAGTGGCCAATTTACCCGATTTCTCTATTCGTGAATTACTGGCGACAGGTCAATTACAGTCAGTGTTGGATGACTATGTAACCCGCGAGGGAACCTTTTATATACTATGGCCAGCCAGTAAGCATCCATCACCAAAAGTGCGGGTTTTGATCGATTTTCTGTGTGCGCGTATGTTTACGCCATCGTTCCAGAATTAATGCACAGAATGCTCTTGGTGGATGCAGAAAAGATATCGTTTCTGTATGCGGTATCTTTATAGTATTCCTAATGGCTCTTATAAATAAATTCCTATATTTCGGTGTGGGTGTTTTTTATTTATGAACATGCGTTAGCATGATTGATTTATTCTGATTTAAAATCCTGTAATGTTTTTTTATATACCAGAGTATTGAAACATCATATATTATCAGGGATTATTGATTAATAAGGATTTTAATGTGGATTTTAACCTGATTTTTAATAATAACAGAAGCTGCCGTGTCAACGAAGAACGCCTTTCCGGAATGATAAATGGTGATAAAAAAATAGCTCTTCATCTCAATATATGGGAGAGAATAAAAGATTTTTTTAGAGATGATAAAAAATCGAATGCTTATAAAGAATTGTATGAAATTCTGCACCATACTGATGATGGTACCAAGCTTGATGCATTCAATAAACTAATAAGTTTCGCGACACCAGAATGTGAAAAATATTTTCATAAAGAAATCTCTGGAAAAGAGGTATTGTTTTATATTGCTGATAAAAAAGTGGGTCAGAGTAGCCTGTGCAAGCTGATGAATATCCATGAGCAAACACCTCTATACGATATGTCTGCATCTGAACAACATCTTTTTTTAAAAATGCTTGATACGTTACGAAGAAATGACGGTCTGTATCGTGACAGCTATGCCAGTGACATCAGACTGGAAATGTATGAAGAGCATTATCCTGAACTATTAGAGTTATACCGTCCGCAGACAATGGTCGAAGACTCTGGCACCGAACTGAAAAACGTAGATTTTCTCAGTTACAGTGAAGAGAAATCACTCAATTATTTAAAACATAAAGCGGCTATGAAGTTAACCCATCAATTTTCTTCTATGGGTTATCAGAAAATAGAATCAAGAGTTGTATTTACTATGGTTCATCCATCGATTGATTATTTAATAAAAGCATATTCAAAATCTTATTATAATGGAGAGTCAAGTACTGAACTTAATTCTGATAAAATGAAAGTTCTAAACGAAATTTATAATACATATACTTATAGCTATGGCGGAGGTATTAAATTGGAAGTGGATAACGTACTGGAAAAAATCTATAACGCGTATGATGGAACACTAAACATTTCCTGTGCTGGTAAAAATTATAATAAATTGGCATATCCTCATCGCACCTTATAAATGCAATGAAAAATATTGAGCTTAACATTCGAACCTAATATGCTCGGTGCGCTACAATACATCTTTGATATCTATACCCGTCATACTTCAAGTTGCTTGGGCTTTGCCTGCGTCCAGCCCGCCGAATCACATAGTTTATCTATGCTCATCGACGGGCTGAACTGGGAGCCTACAAGCAACTCGAATTATTTTGGGCATATGCTTAGTATTGCATGGGTATGGCTTGAATGGATCCTACCAAAGAATACAGAGTGTCTTTTTTCATTGGTAGGATATGTAAACAGTATCAATTATTTATTATATAAATCGTCTTCATCTTCAATAATCCGCAATGGATCAATATCACTCTCTTTTTTGATAACTAACCCTTTTTCTGAACGCACACAGACGCCACCATAATGACCGCCAACGGTGAAGGCGCACAGTTGAATGTAGCGTTCGCCTACTTTAGGCAAACACCAAAGCTGTTGATAAATATTTTTCTGTGTATCAAATTTACCCGAGGTTTCATCCAACACCTTATCATCATGATTAATCAGGCCGATATTATTGCCGCAGCGCCCCGCGATGGGTTTAACGGCATAACCTGTTTGCTCCAGTTCTTCATTCAGGGCAAAATCGGCATCCAGTAAATAGCGGTGGTGTGGGAACAAAGACCATAGTACGGGCAGGATGGCCTTATTACTTGGGATAACTGTCCAGAGCGGTTCAAAAACCATCACTTCCGGGCGGAGCAGCACATCTATCAGACGTATGCGATCTTCAGGGTGCCCGGTACGGATAGGAACACCCGCATGTTCAGCTTCACTTTCTTCTCGTAACTGATCAAATGCAGTTTCCCAGGCCCAAGTTTTCCAGACACAATTGACCGGGCGCCTGTCACCATCGACTAACTGCCCAGTTGTGTCCCAGTGTAGCTCTTCCAGACCATGAATAATTTTGCTTTCGAAACCGGCTTTAGTCAGTGCCCGTTGCATAAATTGTGCGTGGTAGCTCTCTTCGGCATCATTATCCTGAAGTATATGTACAAAAGAGCTGGCATCGCTATGCTTCCAGGTACTGGCCAAGAGCTCTAATAAATATTTACCGGGGTCTTTACCAGGAATATGACCGGCCTGTTTTGCCCATTTACCTAATATTAGCCCTGTTTCAGCATGGCATGAGGCAGAATCTGCGTTATATTCATAAACTTTCAGGCCGCGCTCATCCATACAGAAATCAATACGCCCGGTAATCATATGATGGCGGCGGCGCTGCCATGACAAGCGTAGTCTTGGCCACAATGCTTCTGGAATATCAAACAGAGCCAGTAAATTATCATCTTTCATCACCTTGTCAGTTGCGTGTAGATACATCAGATGCATTTCATTGGTCGCATGGATCAGCTCTTGTTCGGCACTGCGCGAAATCGTCAGGTAGCGGTAAGGATTTTCATTAATCGTGCAGCCATCATTCGCTGTGATATATGTCTGCTCCAGCGTATCCTGAGGATTGAGCCAGGTCTCGTCAAATTGACCCTGACGAGGGATCGATATTTCATGGATAGCGAGATAGTGCGCAGGTACTTCTGGTTGAGGCAGGCTATAGCGGGTATCGTTAGTCTGGATCATCCAGCCCAGGAGTTCAGTATCCTGTAACGTATCCTGAATAAAGTATTTTCCATCCAGCTGTTGTAATGGCAACTCCCGCGTCCATTGCTGCCCTTTCGGGAGAGGATGATGGATGACATTTTGTTCGGCAATACGCACTTTGTCACTCAGTACTTGGGTGATAATAGCGACGTGCCCGGTTTCAATAAATTCACCGCCTTCCTGCCAGATAAGCAGCGCACCTTTTTGAGGAGGACGTTTACTGCCATTGGCAAATGCCTGGAGGGGTAACAGGTTATCATTCACGACTTGGCGCAAATAGCGCAGGGAAAATATTTCATAAGCCATTCTGACATCTGTCAGAATCGTACCGTAATTGAGATAGAGAAAGCGGCGTGCGAACTCAACACATTGCCACTTATAACCCATATATTCTTTGTCCAGATAGTGGCGAAATGAAGAGTCATCCAGCCGGTCTGCATTTTTCAGAGAGTCATAATCAGAAGAGTAAATGGCTACACCGCCTGGAGCATAACCTAACAATGTACCGAAGGGAGCATGCTGTACTGTACTTTTCTCACTCATAGAAGGAGCCTTACACAAAGATGGCTGTCACGGTAACCGTGGAGATAAAAATCAATCTTAAAACCACTCACCTTTTCCTGTTGGTTGTTGGCTGACAAGAGAAGGCCAATGGAAGGATGGCCGAGTGTTTGTATTGAGCACCTGACCTTTAAGAGAATAGCATGTTAGCCTGAATCGCTATTTGACCGGGTCGATATCTGGTATCTTATTAAAATAACATATTGATATTACGAAATTATTTTTTTGTTAAACGAGATGCTACCACCTGATGTACTTTGCTCGGCCTGCGTGTTTTGTATGGCTGGCAACAATACTTCAGTGGATATTATTCTCATTACATAGTCTCATTTGTCCTACACTAAAGGACGAATTCGATACTGATAACTTGTTCTTTCAATCAGAGGTATGCAAGATAACATTATGGAATTAAAGGATTATTACGCCATTCTGGGTGTGGAACGAACAGATAGTCTGAAGACAATCAAGACAGCTTACCGTCGTCTGGCACGTAAATATCATCCTGATGTCAGTAAAGAAGTAGACGCAGAACAACATTTCAAAGAAGTTGCTGAAGCCTGGGAAGTACTCAGTGATGAGCAACGCCGTGCTGAGTATGATGAGCAATGGAAATATCGCAACGATCCGCGCTTTAGCCAGCATAGTCGTCAGGGGCAGCAAAACCAGCGCTATTATAGCCAGGATGATTTCGGCGATATTTTTTCCTCGATGTTTGACCGCAGAGGTGGACAGCAGCAACGTACGCGTGGGCATGATTTTGAAATCGAAGTGGCTGTTTTCCTTGAAGATACGCTCGAAGCTCATAAACGTCCGATCAGTTTTAAATTGCCTGTCTATGATATGTTTGGGCGAGTGGTACAGGAAACGCCAAAAACGTTGAATGTGACTATCCCGGCAGGGGTCGTTGACGGGCAAAAAATACGTCTTAAAGGGCAGGGGACAGCGGGTACGAATGGAGGACCTAACGGTGATTTATGGATGATTATCCGTATCGCTCCACATCCGCTGTTCAATATAATCGGCCATGATCTGGAAATTGTGCTGCCACTGGCGCCCTGGGAAGCTGCTCTGGGGGAAAAAATTACCATCCCAACGCTGAAAGACAGTATTCGGTTAACAATACCTGCCGGTAGTCAAGCCGGGCAACGTTTACGTATTCCGGGGAAGGGATTGGTGAACAAGCAGCAAACGGGTGATTTATATGTAGTGATTAAAATAGTTATGCCGCCTAAGCCAGACGATAAAACAGCGGAATATTGGAAAAAACTGGCTGAAGCGCAATCATCCTATGATCCGCGTGAAAAATGGGGGAAAGCATAATGGCAGAGATGACAGTAATAACCCATACAATCAGTGAGCTTTGTTCTTATACCGGAGTATCGGAAGAGGATCTGTTGGAGATCGTCGGACTGGGCGTTATTGAACCGCAACTGACACAAAACGAACATTGGATCTTTGCTGAAAATGATGTGGTTATTGTCCATCAGGCCGCTCGTCTGTGCCGTGAGCTGGCACTGGATTGGTCAGGTATTGCTATCGTGCTGAGTTTGCTTGAAAGCAACCGTTCTTTACATAATGAAAATATTCAACTAGAGCAGCGACTGGCAAAATTTATTTCAAGCGATCTGAGCTAAACCTTTTTCTGTACCGATGTGATGGCAGTCTACTGGTATGAAGACTGCTTTGTTTCGCCTGTCTCTTGTTCAGGTTAGATGGTTTCACCCATAAAAATTTGATAATCGAGAGAGACCGTTTTTGCTGAAAAGTAGGGAGCCGCTATTTTTTTTAATAATAGTTCTGCGGCAGTATAACCAATGTCATAGCGAGGAGTGATCACGCTGGCCATTGTGGGATACATTTCACGGCTGATATCCAGTCCATGAAATCCGGCAATGGCAATACGCTCTGGAACGGGGATTTTTTTCCGTAAACACCAAACCAATGCGCCAAGCGCTAAATCATCATTGGTACAAAAAACGGCATCGAGGTTAGGATAAAGCGCCAAGGCATTTTCCATCATCTCTGCGCCTAATTTCTGTGAAGAGACTACCTTCGGGTTAACACGGCGAGCTTCCGCTCCTCTTTCATTCATTGCACGGCAATAGCCTTGATAACGCTCTTCATCTCGTTTGTCATTTCGTGAACCAAAGTAGACAATCCGCGTACGTCCCTTATCAAGTAGAATACGGGTCATATCGTATCCGGCATTAAAATTACTAAACCCAACTTGCATATCCAGACAACTTCCTTCGGAATCCATCACTTCAACAATGGGAATGCGTGCAGCGCGCAGATATTTTTCGGCCCGGAGTGTATGGTTCTTTTCTGTCAGTAAAATGCCATCAATATTATAAGAAAGTAGATTGATAATCTGTTCTTCTTCGATCAGTTTATCATAGTTAAAATTTCCAGTAAGTATTTGATAATTACCAATTTTAGTTGCTTCTTCAATACCGCTTAATAGATCGGCAAAAATTTGATTTTTAAAAGAAGGAATTAACACACCCAAAGTGTAACTCTTGGAATTAAGTAACATTTCGGGAGCACGATTAGGGATGTAATTAATCTCTTCTATGATTTTTGCGATTTTTTCCCCCGTCTCCGGGGCGACGCGATCAGGCGTTCGCAAGTAACGGCTGACAGTCATTTTAGTCACACCGGCCAGCGTGGCGATATCCTGCAACGATATACGGTGAGATCTCATCATTACCCTCTGCATAAGAAGCGATTAATTTTTGCTCCGGACATATAGTCGCCGCGCTGGTTGTACCGAACAGCTTAAGAGCCTATCCCATTAGGCTCTTAACGTTGCATAATATAAACTTTTATACTGCCACGCGCATTCCGCCATCGACAAAGAGTAAATGCCCGTTAACAAAGTCAGAAGCTTTGGCAGAAAGAAAAACAGCCGCGCCAATCAACTCTTCAGGATCTCCCCAGCGTGCCGCTGGTGTTCGTTTACATAGCCAGCCAGTGAAGGCTTCATCATCAGCCAATGCTTGGGTCATTTCTGTTTTAAAGTAGCCAGGGGCAATACCATTCACCTGAATATTATAACGAGCCAGTTCAACACACATTCCTTTAGTGAGCATAGCGACAGCGCCTTTTGATGCCGCATATGGCGTGATAGTATCGCGCCCAAGCTCGCTTTGCATTGAGCCAATATTAATAATTTTTCCTTGTTTACGCTCAGTCATTTTACGGGCAACAGCCTGAGCCACCAAGAAAACGCCGGTTTGGTTAATGGCAATAACCTCATTCCACTCTTGTTCAGGAAACTCCAGGAATGGGTGGCGGCGTTGGATCCCGGCATTATTCACCAGAATATCAATTGGGCCGATATTCTGTTCGATATGCTCAATAGCCTGATTGACCTCAGCCGACTGGGTAACATTAAAAGCAACGGCATGAGCCTTGAAACCCAGTTCTCTCAGTTTTATCGCTGCACGGTCAGCACCTTCCTGGGTTGTGGCATTAATAATGACTTCAGCCCCTGCCTGCGCTAACCCTTGCGCTATCAAAAAGCCAATACCTCTGGCGGAGCCGGTTATCAGCGCTCGTTTGTTATCGAGAGAAAAAAGCATTGTCATTATGAGTCCTCAGAAGGGGTAAGTGATATACGGAAATTTTCCTGAGGTATAAAAGCGGGAATTTACTAACAATTATGCGATCTGAATCACTAAAAATGATGTTACTTAACTTATGTTACGCATAACGTGAGCAAGATTGTTTTTTATGAGGCAGAGGGAGTGTGGATTTTTAATTTTCTATCTGTTTGTTATAAGAAAGATTTTTTTATTTGCGAATGGCGGCAATGGAAGAGTTATCAAAAAATAGTACTTATGAATCATTTTTATACTAAACACGGTTTTAAATCATTTGAAAAATCGCTACAACAGATTTTAATCATAGAGAGGTTTTACAGGAGACATATCAGTGTAACTCAGCCGTTAAGCGCTTTCCCGGATGATGTGACATAATTCAGAGGGGAGAATGACTCATATTACAGTACTGTCTGTCCTGATTTATAATAGCCAGGAAGCGGAGATTCAGTTAGATAATTTTTCGGGGATGATTATGCTAACAGTACATTATGACAGAGGGCGAAGAAGAGTAAAAAATCCTGCAAAAAGGACCAGTCGTTTATCAGGATAGTTTTGACTCAGCTACAGAAACGTCATTCGAAAAATTATCTGTATACAGCCTGTCGAGCGACGTTACTGTATTATTCTTATCTATTTTGTTTGCAGAAGTAATTTTTGAAAATCAATTCTATTTTCACAACCTAATTTCTTCATAAGATTACGTCTATAGGTATACATCGTTTTACTTTTAATGTTCAGCTGTTTTGATATTCTCTCATGGCTAAATCCCTTATGTAACAGGGTCAGTATTTCCTTTTCTCTTTTAGTCAACGCCATACTTGAGCGATAAATACCACTTTCATTCTTAAGCATAAAATAACTAAGAATATCTTTGAGACTGGATCTTTTATCCAGGACAGGTATTTTACCAAAACTATCAGCACTTAAAGAGGACAGATCGTTAGAGGCAAAGGCAATAATTTCTTTATCTCTGCTTATAATTTCATGCATGTCATCTTTAGAGATATGATCGAGATCAAGAATAGTGAAGTAATCGTTTACGAACTCTTTGCTTAGTAGGTTTTTTAATCCAAAAATGAAAAAGTTATCATTTGAACAAACGGATTTTTTCATATCTATTATTTAATCCTTTTCATTTTACACTTGGATTTAAGGCAATAGCTCACGCATCCCCCATAAATTGAAGGGCAATTTATTTTGAGCGTTTATTTAAATACTATCGTCGGTACTTAAATAAACTCTCAAGTGACTGTTGAGTGATAGCCTGACTCTTTCTTTTTAATCAAAGACTGCATGTAGTTAATCAGCTCTTGAGTCATTACTAACATAGCTGGATTATATGCATTTCTTGATTTCGTATAAATTATATTGCCTCGATAATTTTTTGGCTATTTGTATTGATTTTAACCATTAATACGGATTTAAATTCTGATTTATAAGTTTTTATAATATTTTTATAGAGTTTTATGCCAAGACTTCTTGTTTTAAAATTTTTTATTTTAAGTTGATATTTGGCTATAATAAGGCTGTCTAGCTGCTTGTTCAGCAGCTTCACACAAGGATTATAGAGTGCACTACATTATTCAGAATGCAATCCGGTTTGATCCGGCTGACTATACTCTTGAGCAAACTCATGAGCCGCATACAGTCGTTACTTTGACGGTAACGATGTCTCGTCTCCTATTGTTTTTAGTTGAAAAACATGGGGAAAATGTGACTAAAGACGATATTCTCAGTCAGGTCTGGGAAGCGCATGGGCTACGGGCGTCAACAAATAGCTTAAATAAGTATATCTCTGATCTTCGTCAGATGTTCAGAGCCTTAGGGCTGGAAGATGAAATTATTGCAACTATTCCTAGAGTCGGGTTCTCTATCTCAGGTGCCATTGTCATTTCAACAGTGAGCAGAATGGAATCTGAGATTGTTCCTATTGTGTCAGCAACGCCTTTGGAAGAGCGCCGTGATGGGCTGCGAACTTACCAGTATGTTTTTTTATTTATTGTGGTTTTATTTTTATCCGGGCTACTGTTTTATATTTTTCACCCTAAGGACAGCGATGAGGATATTTATACCACTACTCAAAAAAGCTATCCTGTGGGAATGATTGATACATGTCCTGTTGTATCTCTAAAGCCCGTTGCAGATAATCTTAAAGCAAGAAGTATAGAAATTACTAAGCATATTTTAGCTATGCGTGGCAGGTCTTGTGGAAATGAAATTCAGTATTATATTTACTTTTCAGAGGATGTCATTTATCACCAGCGGGGGCGTGTCTTTTTAGCTGACTGTGCGATGAAAGACCCAAAAATGGGATTGATAACATCTTGCATTAATTTTTATGGTGCTGACTATGATACGAATGATTAATGATAAAAAAATATTTCTATTGGTTGGCTTCGTAGTGATCGCTTTATTGATTTTTTTGTTCTCTGCATCTAAAAAACAAATGGAGGGGGACGTTTATTTTCACTGTGCGACATCATTTCAAATGAAATATAACAAACCCGAATTTATCGCGAAATTAAATATTTTTTTACAGTTGCAGAGAGATGGTCGAGGGATTTTTGATATTTCAGGGAAGGTCTATTCTCAAGGTGAAACATTCGATGTGGCAAGGACTTATCATTTTATCCATCAAAGGGAAGGGGGAACAGTCTATCATCTCACAGATATAAAAACTTCACGGCGTAATTATGAGAGTGTTGATGAAACATTAATGAACAGCTTGTTTTTTAGTGCCACGCAGAAAGAGGGACGTTATTTGCGAATGACTAAAATGGAAAATAGCTATATTATTGATAATCTTCATTCCCCTGTCTTTGTCTGTATCGTTAGTTGAATTCAGAAAAATGACGGATTGCACATGGTTTTTTCTGTAACAATACGCCAGGATAAATTAGCTGTTACCTGAATATTGTTCCAGGTCTGCCACCATAAAATTAAAATTTTTCTACCCTCTATATGTCAGAATGTCTGTTCTCTATTGGTAGACATCATCCCGACAGCTTCTATAGTAGTAATGGCATTATGTGCCAGAGTAAGATAATCATGGGTTGTACCAGTGGGCTATTATCAAGTGAACGATAATTTTAAAATCAATGCCATAAGGAGTTCAGCCTGATGTCAAATACTGCTGCGAATCACCTCCACAGCCACGAGCATGATGAACCTTGTTTGTGCCATAGCAAGGCATTTCAGCGTATTAATACCGTCCTGACTAGGGAAGCGATTAAGGCGCCGCCAATCAGTTCTGCAGCGGTTAAAATGGCTATTCCCGGTGCGATATCAGCAAAGGGTCAGAACACCGAAGCAACAGGGTCCGTGAAAGTCTTTATCAATGTGCGGGTATTTGATGGCGTTTCTGACAAACTCAGAGATGGCTTACAAGTCATTGTTGAAGGCAATAAAATCAGTGCGCTATTACCTGCCGAAACAGCATTACCTGAAAATGCTGAGGTTATTGATGGTCAGGGAGGAGTATTAATGCCCGGGCTGATTGATGCCCACTGGCATGCCATTATGGCTCGTCCGTCAATGATGACGGCGATGACCGCCGATTTTAACTATATTCAGGCACTGGCTATCGCCGAGGCACAGGCAACATTACTGCGCGGCTTTACTACCGTCAGGGATATGGGGGGGCCGGTATTTGGTTTGAAGCGTGCGATTGATGAGCAGGTAGCCGTCGGGCCAAGAATTTATCCTTCAGGCGCTTTTATTTCACAAACGGGTGGGCATGGCGATTTTCGTCTTCTGCATGAAGTTCCACGTGTTGCGGGGACACTCAGCTATATCGAACAGATTGGCATGACCGCTCTGGCAGATGGGGCAGACAATGTCTTACTGAAAGCCCGCGAGCAGTTGATGAGAGGGGCCTCGCAAATCAAATATATGGCCGGGGGGGGCGTCTCATCGCTGTATGATGGAATAGATGTGACCGAGGGGTCTGTTGCAGAGATCCGTGCTGCGGTTAGCGCTGCGGAAAATTTTGGCACTTATGTGACTGTTCATGCTTACACGCCGCGTGCAGTACAAATGGCTATTGAAGGCGGTGTAAAATGCATTGAGCATGGACAAATGCTCGATGAAGAAACGGTTAAAATTATTGCTGATAAGTCGTTGTGGTGGAGCTTGCAGCCGTTTTTGAATGATGAAGATGCGGTACCAACAGCGACTCCCGCTTCGCAGGCAAAGCAGCGAGTCATGTCAGAAGGTACTGACAATGCTTATCAGTTGGCGAAAAAACATAAAATTAAAACCGCCTGGGGAACCGATACTCTGTTCAATGAGCATCTGGCGACACGACAGGGAGCACAGTTAGCGAAACTTAAACGTTGGTACTCGCCGTTGGAAATCCTGAAAATGGCGACCAGTACGAACGCTGAACTTTGTGCAATGTCGGGTCCGCGTAATCCTTATCCAGGGCAGCTGGGAGTGATTGCGGAGGGCGCATTTGCTGATATGATTATTGTCGCAGGCGATCCTTTAGAAAATATAGATTTAATTTCCCAACCAGAAGAATCTTTCAAACTGATTATGAAAGAAGGGGCTATTTTTAAATATACCCTGTGATATAGCCAAAATAATTCAAGTTGCAGTAAGGCGGCAGAGAAGGGTGCCTGACGAACCCACGAGAGTCAGTGATTTGGGTGCGCAAATGCCGTCAACACAAATGCAACTTGAGCTATGACGGATATACTCAGTCGCAGGCTAAAAATTACAGATGTTATTCAGGGAGTTGAAATAATGGAACATAAGATGATGGAGTTTCTGAGGCCGTGTTTTTCAGCACTGCTCAGAAACTCACTGCGTCATCACCCGTTAATCCTGGTGACTATCAGTACCTTAGTGCTGACAGGATGTGTGCAGGTCGGGGCTCCGGCCTTTACGCTCCTTGGATCCTTTATTCCTTACTGGATGGTCTGTGCGGCAGTAGGCTTGGTGGTTGCTATCATCGTACGGATCATATTTATTAAAACCGGTATTGACGATGTCATGCCTCTGCGTTTGCTGGTTTATCTTTGTCTGATGCTTACGGTGTCATTCATCTCGGCTTTGCTCTTCTTTATGGGCTAAAAAATGGACAATACTCATTCATCAGGGTCGAAATCTAAAATAGCTATTGCTATTGGCATTATCATTGTTCTCGCCGCTATTATCTCAGGATGGTTTATTTTGAGACAAAGTGCGCACAATCCGATGTCGGAAGATGCGGTTATCGGTAGCAATGTTGTGAGGATCAGCAGTGAAATTCCTGGACGTATCGCGTCCATTAATGTTGTGGAAAATAGCCGGGTTAAAAAAGGCGATCTGTTATTTACTATTGACCCCTATATCTACCAACTGCAAGTCGAACAGGCACGCGCTGACTTGAAAATAGCGGAAGCCGCTATGGATACACAGCATCGTACCGTGATTGCTGAACAATCTAATTCGGGTATCACTAATGATCAGATAACGGCAGCGCGTACCAATTTGCAGCTGGCAACCCAGACGCTGGCTCGTCTGCAGCCGCTTGAAGCAAAAGGCTATGTGACCAAGCAACAAGTGGATGATGCCACGACGATAAAACGTAATGCTGAGGTAATGTTACAGCAGGCATTAAAGCAATCGGTAGCAGCCGAAGCTTTAGTCAGTAATACCGACAGTACCGAAGCTTTGGTCAGTGCCCGTCGTGCTGCGCTGGCGATAGCAGAAAGAATGCTGGCTCATACTGAAATACGCGCCCCCCATGATGGACTGATCGTTGGACTCAGAACCTCTTCGGGTGAGTTTGTGGTGCCGGATCAGGCTATCTTCACTTTGATTGATACACAGCAATGGCATGCTGCGGCTTACTATAGGGAAACCGAGCTTCAGCATATCAAAATTGGCAATTGTGCCATGGTGTATGTTCTGGCCGATCGCAGTAGAACCATGAAAGGGCGAGTACAAGGCATTGGTTGGGGCGTGATGTCAGAAGATCAGCTGAATATCCCGCGTAGCTTACCTTATGTACCTAAATCATTGAATTGGGTGCGTGTGGAACAACGTTTCCCGGTAAGAATTGTGCTGGATAATCCGCCGCCTGACTTAATGCGGGTGGGGGCAACGGCTGTCGCTATTGTGCGAAATGACAATGATTGCTGATAATCTGGGCCACTCTATGTTTCGCCAGGTCAAGGCGGATCTGCGCTATTTTCCTGGCCGCTTTGCAATGGCATGGCGCATTGGTGCCTTAACGGCGCTGATGAGCTTTGTCGCGATGTTCTACGGTATTCCTGAGTCTGCTATCAGTTGTTATCTTATTTTGTTCATCATGAAGCCAGATGCAGTAACCAGTATGATAATGGCGGTGGCTATTATCATACTGGTTACTATTGTCGTGGGCTTAATTATTTTGATTCTGCCGATGACCCTCGAATATGGTCCTCTGCGCATGACAATATTGATAGCCAGCTCCTTTTTCTTTTTATGGCTAGGTTCGGCAAGTCAGCTGGGAGAAGTCGGCAGTATTATCGCCTTGGTTATCGCTTTTATTATGGGGCTGATTGGCTTTGCGCCTACCGGTGAAATAGCAACCCGGGCAATACTTTATGCCTGGTTGATGACTGCCTCACCGATGCTACTGTTGTTTATCTTTAACTATCTTTTTGGCCGTTCACCGGTGATGCTGGTTTATGAAAGCCTGACGGAACGTTTGCAAATTGCTGCTGCTGCATTGCGCGATCCGGATGTCACTCAGATAAGACAAGTACGCTTGCAGTTACTGGATGATCAGAATGACCTGGCACAGCGAGCGATGTTTGTGAAGGTATTTCATCTTGGACGAGGCGCTGAAAATAAGTGGCTGCCGGCGGCGGTAATTAACAGTTATCGGGTATTAATGGCAGTCTCTGAACTGGCCGAAACGTTACCTGAGCCGATACGTCTGAAAATGGCCGACTGGTGCAGCAGTGCAGCACAACAACTGGCAGTGAAACGTATGCCCGCTTTGCCCGAGTGGTCGTCTCAGGAGCTGAATAACGAGATTGCTGATGCTTTAATTGCATTTGCGACACCTGATGATAAGCCCCTGCCAGCAGGGATAAAAACGCCTTTCTTCGCACCGGATGCACTGACCAATCCGGTTCACCGTTATTTTGCCTTAAAAACCACCCTGGCAAGTGTGATTTGTTATCTCACCTATACCCTGCTTGACTGGCAGAGCATTCATACCGCCATGATAACCTGCTATGTTGCGGTGCTTGGTACGACGGGAGAGACGGTACATAAGTTAGTACTACGCATTACCGGATGCCTGATTGGTGCCACGATGGGAATGTTATCGCTTATCTTTATTGTTCCCGGTATGGATGATATTGGTCAGTTAATGATTTTAGTCTTTATCGCACTGCTTCTTTCGGCTTGGATCTCAACCGGAAATGAGCGCATTGCGTACGCCGGAATTCAGGTTGGGCTGGCTTTTCTGCTGACGGTGTTACACGGCTTTGCTCCCAGTGATGATTTGGATGTTGCAACCGGGCGTATTCTTGGTATCTTGCTGGGAAATGTGGTTATTTATGTTATCTTCACCCATCTATGGCCGGTGGGTATTGTTGACTCCGTCCGTTCCAGTATTCGAAACAACTTAAAAGATTTATCAATTCTTTCTGAATTACCGTTACAGGCCAGAATGCAGGTAACCTTGCAGGCCGCCCGTATCGAACAGTCAATTGCCAGAACAATAGAATCACTCCGCTTAGTTCCTTTTGAACCTAAAAACTTACGTCCATCAACCGAGGAATATCAGCGGTTAACGAAAATATTAC
Organism: uncultured Cedecea sp.; assembly: GCF_947498825.1. Taxonomy (GTDB): domain Bacteria; phylum Pseudomonadota; class Gammaproteobacteria; order Enterobacterales; family Enterobacteriaceae; genus JGM124. The sequence continues at coordinate 118,036 of NZ_CANMLV010000009.1, forward strand.
TGGAAATAGACGTGACTTGTCGGGCGCTATTCTTACCGATGGCGAGGGACGAGGCCGATAAAGAGAGACTAAAAGCGTTGTGCATAAGTCAGTCGGTATCACTGGAAAAAAACGAAAATACCGGAGTGGTCGATGCTGAATTTCCGCCTGAACCTTTGGTTGTGCAAGATGCCCTGAAACGCAGTTTAACCAGACTTGAGGGGCTTCTAAAATGAAGGGACCCATGGTGCATATGGATAAAAAAATAACCGCAAAGAGACTGCTGATAATCATCATTGCTTCGCTGCTGAGTGCCTGTGTGGCAGACTCGTCAGAACGTGCCCCCGCGTCACCTTCGACCCCCTGGCAGCCTTCAGGGCAAACAAGTCAGGCGGTGGCCGATTCATTTTCAGTCCCTGAAAATAAACAGATCCTGGAGAGTCCAGTCTCACCCCAAATTAAGCAAAACCATGCTTACTCACTGCCGGAACTCATTAATATTGCTCAGTTAGAAAATCCGGATACGCGAATCGCCTGGCAGCAAGCGCGTCAGGCTGCTTTAGCGGTGGGCTTAAGTGAAACATTATTCTTGCCGATGATTTCAGCCAATGTGATAGGTGGTTATCAACATACTCGCACCCCCTTATCGTTGGGCGTGCTTGGGCACAATAATCTGGAAACCAATACTCATGCGGTGATCCCTGCGTTAGTACTACAGTGGTTGGTGTTTGATTTTGGTCAGCGCAGGGCATTAACCAATGCTGCCGAGCAGGTATCATTCGCGGCTAATATTGGTTTCAACGGTATACATCAAAAAATCATTTATGATGTTACCCGGACTTATTATCAATATGGTGCCGCTCAGGCCCGTTACAAAAAAACAGAAGAAATGCTGCAAAACAGCAAAAATATTCTCGCAGCCGCCGAGGCGAAAAGGCAGCAGGGTATCGGTACTTCGCTGGAAGTGGCGCAAGTGACGCAGCTGGTGGCTCAGGCGGAGCTTAATCGTGTTGTTGCTCAAGGTCTGCAACGGGATGCTAAACAGGCTTTACTCGCTTCTACCGGTTTGCCTGCTAACTCAAAACTGGATGTTGATACCCCTGAATATAAAGTCCCCTCGCTGAAAGTGATTCATCCCAGCCAGAAGATGGTAGAGCAGGCCCTTGCCCGTCGTCCGGACGTACTGGCCAGCTATGCTCTGGCCCAGGCTGCGAAAGAAGGGATTACCGCCGCAGAAGCCAGCTATATGCCAAAAATAGTTATGGCGGGTGGGCTGGCCCATGCACGTACCCGTTTTGATATTCAGGGGCTTCCAACGATCGGACCGCAAACCTCATCATCAAATATTCTGTTAGGTATCAGTTTGCCTTTATATGATGGCGGAATGCGTGCGATACGTGTCCAGGAAGCGCAGTCTCGTGCTGCCAGTGCGCACGAAACTTTTGAAAAAACGCGTGAGATGGCGGCGCGAGAAATTGTGGTATCTGGTGATGCCCTGGAATCAGCAATCGCCTCTAATACCGCTGCAGCTAATTTAGTTAAAACGGCCTTAATCACCTATGATGCTGCGTTTGATGCCTATAAGCACGGCGTCGGCACGATTACGCTGGTGAATGAAGCGGCGAACAATCTACTGCAGGCTCAACAACTTGAGATTGATGCCCGCACATCCGTGTTGGTTGCCGTCGCTAATCTGGCGTTTGTGATGGGAGAGATGACTCAACCTGTTCTCTAATCAGATAGCCTGGCTGAATGTTTCTTGCTGAAGCAGGGCATTCAGTCAGGTCCTCATGTGTTATTTGTAGCCAGTTGATAAATAATTTCTTTTTTAATGTGTTAAGGCTGTTTCTGCCAAGGGAATCAGCATCTTTTTTCTGCTTTACATGGCAAGTGTAAAGCTCAAAAAAGAAACCATGAAATAAAAATAAAACAACCGATCTGTTTAATTGAAATGCAGTTTCAAAAGAAATATCATTCATATTCACTGATCTCTATTTGTTATTTTATTGTCAGATAATAGAGCGTCATCCGGTCTCTTCATCTCACAGATAAGGCCTTAAACAGAGGCCCAGCAAAGGAAACTCTTATGATTCTGGATTCATTTTCTTTAGCGGGTAAGGTCGCGGTAGTTTCAGGTTGTAACACAGGCTTAGGCCAGGATATGGCTATTGGTTTGGCTGAGGCGGGTTGTGATATTGTCGGGCTGAATAGATCAGAGCCGACAGAAACCATTGAGCGAGTTACCGCTTTGGGGCGTCGTTTTCTGAGTCTGAAAGCAGACTTAAGTCATATCGATGGTATTTCGGTGCTGTTGGATGCCGCAGTTGCTGAATTTGGCCATATCGATATTCTGGTGAATAATGCCGGACTGATTCGTCGTCAGGATGCGTTAGAATTCAGTGAGCAAGACTGGGATGACGTAATGAATGTGAATATTAAATCCGTCTTCTTTATGTCCCAGGCTGCGGCGAAACATTTTATTGCCCAAGGAACGGGTGGAAAAATCATTAATATTGCTTCTATGCTCTCTTTCCAGGGAGGAGTCCGTGTTCCTTCTTATACTGCTTCCAAGAGTGCCGTTATGGGAGTGACACGTTTACTGGCAAACGAATGGGCAAAACACGGTATCAACGTGAATGCCATTGCTCCAGGTTATATTGCCACTAATAATACCCAACAACTGCGTGAGGATGAGCAACGTAACGGCGAAATTCTCGATCGTATTCCGGCTGGACGCTGGGGAAAACCTTCTGATTTTAAAGGACCAGTGGTCTTTCTTGCCTCTTCTGCCTCAGACTATGTTAATGGTTATACTGTGGCTGTTGATGGTGGCTGGTTATCTCGCTAAAAATAAAGCGTCGCTTGAATACAGGCATGCTTATACCCGTCATACTTCAAGTTGCCTGGGTGTTGCCTGCGTCCGGCCCGCCGAATCACAGAGTTTATCTGTGCTCATCGACGGGCTGAACTGGCTGTCTACAAGCAACTCGAATTATTTTGGGTATATATAAAAACTCTGATAATAATTAGTTCAAGGTAATTGCAGGCCTGAAAGTGCTTTGATAGCCTCTTAATTTGTATAGAAACCGCGTCATAATAAAGGTGAATACGATGAAAACAATCGGACTGTTAGGCGGTATGAGCTGGGAATCAACAATTCCATATTATCGACTCATTAATCAAGGAATTAATAATCATTTAGGTGGCCTGCATTCGGCGAAGATTTTACTGCATAGCGTTGATTTTTATGAAATAGAAGCATGCCAGGTAACAGGTGCATGGGATAAAGCGGGTGAGATACTGGCTGATGCAGCTCTGGGGCTGGAAAAGGCAGGCGCTGATGGCATCATGCTGTGTACTAATACCATGCATAAAATTGTTCCACATATTGAAGCCCGCTGCTCGCTACCTATTTTGCATATTGCCGATGCTACTGGCCAGGTGATTCATAATGCCGGGTTAAGGCAAGTCGCGCTGCTGGGTACCCGTTATACAATGGAGCAAGATTTCTATCGTGGGCGACTGAAAGATACCTTCGATATAACCTCACTTATTCCCGATGAAATTCAGCGTATGAAAATTAATCAGGTTATCTTTGATGAACTCTGTCATGGCATTATTCATCCGGCATCAAAACATTACTACCAGCAAATTATTAATGAGTTGCAGGAGTTAGGCGCCGAGGGGGTTATTTTCGGTTGTACTGAAATAGGGATGTTGCTCAGTCAAAATGACTGCTCAATACCGGTTTTTGATACCACAGCCATTCATGCCCAGGCTGCGGTCGACTTTATGCTGAGTGAGTCACCTCGACGGTGATTTACTACAGTCATCAGTTTCCTGACCAATACTACCTGTGTTATAAAACCGTGAGTAAAATCACGTTTTAGCAACATTGTTTGCCGGTTATTCAGGGCGAGCAGAAGGGTTAAGCGCTAAAACACGCAGATCTTAATCCAGGCGGACAGGCATCAGACTACCGCTTTTTCATTGACTGAAATCGGGGGAATTCTATGCCTGTTTCTTTACTGGCGCTGGCAATCAGTGCCTTTGCCATTGGCACCACTGAGTTTGTTATTATGGGTTTACTGCCTGAGGTGGCCGATAGTCTGAGTATTTCGATACCGACAGCGGGCTGGTTAATCAGTGGATATGCATTAGGAGTGGCGATTGGCGCTCCGATTATGGCGTTACTTACCGCACGTCTCCCACGCAAGTTATCATTAACGCTACTGATGATTATTTTTATTGTCGGTAATGCATTGTGTGCTATTGCCTTGAGTTACGAGTTCCTGATGCTGGCGCGTATTATTACCGCCCTTTGTCATGGTGCCTTCTTTGGTATTGGCGCTGTGGTCGCTGCGAGTCTGGTTCCGGAAGGACGCAAAGCTTCAGCCGTGGCGTTGATGTTTACCGGTCTGACACTGGCAAATGTGTTAGGTGTACCGTTAGGCACCGCTTTTGGTCAGCTATATGGCTGGCGAGCGACCTTCTGGGGAGTTGCGGCTATCGGTATCCTGGCTTTTATCTGCCTGATAGTCAGCTTGCCGACACAAAAGAATGCTGAAAATACCGATATTAAAGCAGAGATTAAAGCGCTGGCGAATGGCAAGCTTTGGTTATCTCTGTGTATGACGGTCTTTTTTGCCGCGGCGATGTTTGCCTTATTCAGCTATATTGCCCCGATGCTGTTAGATATTACCGGTATCACCTCTGAAGGAGTGAGCTGGACACTGTTTTTGATTGGTGGCGGTCTGACTATCGGTAATATCCTCGGCGGTCGACTGGCCGACTGGCGGGTTTCATTCAGTTTACTGTTGAGTTTCAGTCTTATTGCGCTGTTTTCGCTGCTATTTCGCTGGACCAGCCATGATACTTGGCTTGCAGAAATTACGTTATTTTTATGGGCTGTTGCGACTTTTGCTACTGTACCTGCGCTGCAAATTAATGTCCTGGCCCATGGCAAAAATGCACCTAATTTGGTCTCAACGTTGAATATCGCTGCCTTTAACGTTGGCAATGCTCTCGGCGCCTGGGTCGGGGGCGTGGTCATTGAGGGTGGTTTTGGTCTGACAGTCGTACCCGTTGCGGCAGCCGGTCTGGCGATTATCGGCTTGATTGTCTGTCTGATAACCTTTAATAGTACAACGCGTCAAACCCGGCCCGTAACCGAGTCGTAAATTTTCTATCAGATGGCGCATTAAGCGGGTATTTAACGGATAAATGCCCGCTAGATGTACTCATCCATATCGTGTCAGAGGAAAGGTAAACTCTGGTCTGATTAGGGGATCAGGCGTTTACTACCGTAAAAAAGGGAGCAATTCAGCCATTAATGGCTCCGGACATTTTTCTGTTACGAAGTGACCTCATTGATGAAGCATACCCCTCGATCCTGACTGCACCGCGGTTTAACCAGCAATATGATCCCGGCGATCGCCTTCATTCTATGTCTATAGCTCTTTCTCTTCATCAAGCAGGGCATCAAGAGAATCAGAATACTGATGACTGTATTTTTGTAAGTGCTCACTAAAAGCATTAACCAGCGCAGAGGCAGGGCGATGTAGAGGACGAATCAAACTGACCGTGAAGGGAACTGATTCACTGAAACGTTTTACTACCAGTCCCTGTCTCTGATAGTCCAGCGCTGTCAGGGGATTAACAATGGATATCCCTACACCCGCCTTGACCATGGCACATACCGACGCTGCGCTGTGGGTTTCAACGACCATACGCCTTTTAATGTTGAATTCCTGAAATAACGAGTCCAGTAACTGGCGGTAGCTGTCTGTTGGTGACAAGCTGATATAATTTTCTGCTGCAAAGTCCTGAGGGATCAGTTCCTTTTTACTCGCCAGTCGATGCCCGGCAGGCAGAACGCAGACTTCATTGAGCGTGAGTAAGGTCAGGCGTTCAGTTCCCGCAGGAGTTAAGGTATTTTCGGTTAAACCTAAATCATGTCTTTGAGCAGAGAGCCACTCTTCAAGCAGCGGCGATTCCTGGGGAATAATATTCAGACTCAGGTCAGGATAGCGGCTCAGAAAGGGCTGGAGTAAGTGCGGCAGAAATGACTGAGAAAATACTGGTAAACAGGCAACAGAAAGTTCGCCCTGACGAAACTCGCGCAGGCTTTCAGCCGCATTAAGAATACGGTCCAGGCCATACCAGGATCGTTGTACCTCCTCAAATAATCGCAATCCTTGCACCGTCGGATGTAAACGCCCCCGGCTACGTACAAATAATTGTAAATCAATGAGTTTCTCAAAGCGTGCCAGTTCCCGGCTAATGGTTGGCTGGGAAGTGTGCAGCAGTGATGCGGCTTCGGTCAGATTACCCGCAGTGATGACGGCCCGAAATATTTCAATATGACGCAGAGTAATGGCTGGCATAGAGTTCTCCTTTTGCCTATATCATATTTGAATAGACTGACAAGAAAACGATATTTTTTATCGTATATTAATTGTGGCGTAATACTGAAAACCATTTTTTATTGGAGTTCACTATGCCTCGTCTGTTGACGGATACCACTACAGCGCTGAATGCGCAGAGTTTACTGACCCTGGTAAGCGAATATGGCTGCCCGGTCTGGGCTTATGATGCAGATATTATTCGCCACCAAATTGAACAATTACGTCAGTTTGATGTGATTCGTTTTGCGCAGAAAGCCTGCTCAAATATTCATATCCTTAAACTGATGCGTGAGCAGGGCGTTAAAGTGGACTCTGTTTCTCAGGGGGAAATTGAACGCGCTCTGGCCGCGGGCTACCAGCCTTTAGAAAACCCGGACGATATCGTTTTTACTGCTGATGTGATTGATGACGCGACGTTGGCGCTGGTCGCAGAGCATAAAATTGCCGTCAATATTGGCTCTGTTGATATGCTGCATCAGCTTGGAGCGGCATCACCGGGTCATCGGGTCTGGTTACGTATCAATCCAGGTTTTGGCCATGGTCACAGCCAGAAAACCAATACGGGTGGTGAGAACAGTAAACACGGTATCTGGCACACTGATCTGCCGCAGGCTTTAGAAGTGATGCAACGTTACCAGCTACAGTTAGTTGGTATGCATATGCATATCGGCTCTGGCGTTGATTATGGGCATCTGGAACAAGTCTGTGGAGCTATGGTAAGCCAGGTGATTGATTTTGGTCAGGATCTGGAAGCTATCTCGGCAGGTGGTGGATTATCTATCCCTTATCATATTGGTGATGAGACTATTGATACTCAACACTATTTTGGTTTGTGGAATGCTGCCAGGGAAGTGATTGCTTCTCATTTGGGCCATCCAGTCAAGCTGGAAATTGAACCCGGTCGCTTCCTGGTTGCTGAATCAGGTGTGTTGGTTGCCCAGGTTCGGGCAGTCAAAGAGATGGGGTCACGTCACTTTGTGTTGATTGACGCCGGATTTAATGACTTAATGCGTCCGTCTATGTACGGTAGCTATCATCATATTTCTGCACTCCCTCATGATGGCCGTTCCCTGGAGTCTGCCGGACTGGTTGAAACGGTAGTTGCGGGTCCGCTTTGTGAATCTGGCGATGTTTTTACCCAGCAAGAAGGCGGTAAGGTAGAGACCCGTCTGCTACCTGCGGTTGAAGTCGGTGACTACCTTGTATTACATGATACCGGGGCTTATGGCGCATCGATGTCTTCCAATTACAATACCCGTCCATTATTACCTGAAGTCTTGTTTGATAACGGCCAGGCACGCCTGATTCGCCGCCGCCAGACTATTGCCGAGCTCCTGGCGCTAGAGATTCTGTAATCTTCCCGAGATACCGCTACACTTCTGTTATCTGACTGGTAAAGATGCCTTTACCAGTCGTTATTTGAGGCTACTATGCAAATTATCCCCTTATATCAGGCTCCGCATCACGCTGAACAGGTTACTGACTGGATATGGCAAGAGTTTGGAAGCGCCGATAGCCGGGATTTTTTTGCTTCTGTCGTGGCTTCAAGCCAGAAAGAAGGGGCACTTCCTCTGACATTTATTGCCCTTGAGGGGGATAGATTACTCGGTACTGTGGGATTATGGCGCTGTGATCTTATCAGTCGTCAGGATCTCTGGCCCTGGCTGGCAGCTCTTTATATTGATGAAAGTCAGCGCGGCAAAGGACTGGGTGGAAAACTGCAACGCCATGTTATTCACTATGCGCGTGAATGTGGTTTTGAAACGCTCTATCTCTATTCAGCCTGTAAAGACTATTACGAGCAGTTTGGCTGGTATTATATCGGTGACGGACTGGACTATCCGTCGCATAAGGTCCATCTTTACCAGCGAACTACGGCTTGTGGTGATTGTTCATCAGAACTGAATGACGACGGACCAGCGTCGGTGTAAACATATGCGTCACTTCCGGTAACGGCGTATTTTCGGCCAGCGCGAGTGCCAGTTCAGCGGCTTGTGTTGCCATATTAACTATCGGATAACGGACGGTTGTCAGGCGCGGACGTGTATAACGCGAAATTAAAATGTCATCAAAACCTATCAGTGAAACCGCATTCGGCACATCCTGGCCATTATCGATTAATACCCCCATGGCACCCGCAGCCATCGAATCGTTGTAACAAGCTATCGCAGTAAAGTTTTTACCGTGGCTTAATAGTTCGGTCATCGCCAGTTCGCCGCCACTCTCATCGGGCTCACCGTAGGTTATCAGCCGCTCATCGGCAACAATATGATGTTCATGCAAGGCATCAAGATAGCCCTGTAAACGTTCTTCGGCGTCAGAGATTTTATGGTTAGAACAGAGATAGCCTATTTGGCGATGGCCTTGCTGAATAAGATGTCGTGTTGCAAGCCAGGCACCATAACGATTATCAAGTGCGATACAACGTTGTTCAAAACCGGGAAGAATACGATTAATCAATACCATTCCAGGTATTTGTTCCATTAAGGGAATGAGTCGGGCATCAGGCGTTTTCTTGGCATGAACTACCAGGGCCGCACAGCGATGACGTATAAGCTGTTCAATCGCCTGAGTCTCTTTTTGTTCATTATGATAGCCATTGCCAATCAGCAAGAAATTACCGCTATGGTAAGAGACCTGTTCTACTGCCTTTACCATCGCACCAAAAAATGGATCTGAGACATCACCCACCACCAGTCCAATGGTTTTAGTATTTTGCTGAGCAAGTGCACGGGCATTCTCATTGGGATGATAGTTCAAGGACTTCATGGCATGATTAACTGCCTCACGAGAAGCAGCACTGGCTTTCGGTGAGTGATTTATGACACGGGAGACCGTGGCGACCGAGACTCCGGCAAGTTGTGCTACATCCTTAATTGTCGCCATTAACTACCTTTTTATCCGCGAGATGTTTCATTGAGGCCCAGTGTTGCGGAAATTGTCCCTTACTTCAAGAAACTCACCCTCAGGCTGCTTGATAATTCACAGTATTAAGATGATAAAAGAAAAACAAGTTCAATAATTAGTCTTTTTTTGTTTGTTTTTTAGCTTCTCGTCAAGAATATATTGCAAGGCAAACCTTTGCTTACATTTTGCAGCCCACTGTTTCTATTTACCCATAGATGAAGTCTGCATCCCACTGCTACAGTTTAAATCCCAGAGGTATTGATTGGTGAGAATTCTTGATACTCAACTGAGTACAGTTCATTTGCACCAGCCTGCGCAGATGCGCAGGCTTTTTTTTGCCTGCATTCCCCGCTCTGCGTTTTATTTTTATCGGGAAGCGTCGTAAAACCCCGTCCTTTTAGGTCGGGGATATAAGGCGTGCCGTTGACCTGCCAGCCAACAATTTATTGATCTTCTTCAATGCATTTTACATTTTATGGTGTATTCTGTAAGTCATAAAACGTGCATACAAATACAGATTCTATCCAACACCCGATCAGATTGAGCTTTTGGCTCAGACGTTCGGGTGTGTGCGTTTTGTCTATAACAGCATTCTTCGCTGGCGTACTGACGCGTATTATGACCGTCAGGAAAAAATAGGTTACACACAAGCCAGTTCACGATTAACCGCACTGAAAAAAGAACCTGAATTTACATGGCTCAATGACGTTTCTAGCGTGCCTCTACAGCAAGCCTTGCGCCACCAACAAACCGGATTCTCTCACTTCTTTGCAGGCCGTGCCAAATACCCGACATTTAAAAGCAAGCGTCATATACCCGTCATACTTCAAGTTGCTTGGGCGTTACCTTCGTCAATCCTGCCGAATCACATAGTTTATCTATGCTCATCGCCAGGATTGACTCTGCGCCTACAAGCAACTTGAATTATTTAGGGTATAAACAGTCCGCCACGCTCACCGATGCCGCGTTTAAATACCGCGACGGCAAGTTGTATATGGCAAAGAGCAAAGCGCCATTAGACATACGCTGGAGCCGTGAATTACCGTCTACGCCATCGACTGTAACCCTTTCCAAAGATGCTGCCGGACGATATTTCGTGTCCTGCCTCTGCGATTTTGAACCTGCATCACAGCCGATGAGTTCGAAAATGGTCGGCATTGATGTTGGTTTAAGAGATTTGTTCATCACTGATACTGGGAAAAAATACGACAATCCCCGTCACAGCGCTAAATACGCGGCTAAACTTGCGCTACTCCAGCGCCGTTTAAGCAAAAAGGCGCAAGGCTCAAAGAACCGTGCCAAAGCCCGCTTAAAAGTTGCCCGTATTCACGCTAAAATTGCCGATTGTCGTTCGGATCGCCTCCACTGGCTATCCCGCAAACTCATTAACGAAAACCAAGTTGTTTGCGCTGAATCCCTCGCAGTAAAGAACATGATCCGCAACCCAAAACTGTCCAAAGCGATAGCAGACGCGAGCTGGGGTGAATTCATGCGCCAGCTTGAATATAAAGGCGAATGGGCAGGGCGTAGCGTGGTCAGAATTGACCGCTTTTTCCCGTCCTCAAAACGTTGCCATTGTTGCGGATATATATATAAAGCATTGCCGCAAGGCGCTGAACATTGGCACTGTCCTGAATGCGGCACAGACCATGATCGTGACGTTAACGCGGCTATTAATATAAGAGCGGTCGGGCTGACCGTGCTAGCTTGTGGAGAGTCTGTAAATCCTGAACCGCTTAATGCGGCTTAGGTTCGACTCCGCGAAACAAGAATCCCCTTCCTTTAGGGAAGGGAGTGTCAAATGTCCCTTTTTCGAGAGCGTAAAACATGGTGTACTCTGTGGGCCGAATGCTGTTACTGACTCAAAGACTCTCCTTGCAGGCTATTTTATTTGCCATTTTGTCTCTGGGTGGTGCTCAGAATCCTCACGTACCGGGTGGTACGCCGGGGTTCTTCCGCGCTGCTCGTGGACAAAATCGCAGTAGCAATGATGCCAGGCGGGACAGGCTCTAACGATAATAAAGGGAGTTTCCATGTTCTTTACATTTTTGCGCGCTGTATTTCGCGTACTTTTCCGGGTACGCCTTTATGGCGACACGCAAAGCCTTAAACAGTCACGTGTACTGATTGTACCGAACCATGTCTCGTTTATTGATGGTATTCTGCTGGCCCTGTTTTTACCGGTACGCCCGGTATTTGCGGTGTACTCTGCTATTACTGAAAAGTGGTATATGCGCTGGCTAAAATCGATTATCGATTTTGTTCCGCTCGATCCAACTCGTCCTTTGGCTATCAAACATTTGGTACGTCTGGTAGAACAGGGGCGCCCTGTCGTAATTTTTCCTGAAGGTCGTATTTCGGTGAGCGGCTCACTGATGAAAATTTATGACGGAGCAGGATTTGTGGCCGCTAAATCAAAAGCGGTCGTCGTTCCTGTCAGAATTGACGGAGCTGAACTGACCTTTTTTAGCCGACTGAAGGGGTTGGTTAAACAGCGGCTGTTTCCCAGGATTACCCTGCATGTCCTGCCGCCTACAAATCTTGAGATGCCGGTCGCTCCCCGTCCTCGTGAGCGACGTAAAATTGCCGGAGAAATGCTGCATCAGATAATGATGGAAGCGCGTATGGCGGTGCGGCCACGGGAAACATTGTTTGAAGCTCTGCTGGCGGCTAAATATCGCTACGGTGCCGGAAAGCACTGTATTGAAGATATTAATTTTAAGCCCGACAGCTACCGCTCGTTACTGAAAAAGAGCCTCTCTGTTGGACGAATTCTGGATAAATACAGTGCACCAGGGGAAAGTATCGGACTGATGCTTCCTAATGCGGCTATCAGTGCGGCGGTTATCTTTGGGGCATCATTACGTGGCCGTGTTCCGGCAATGATGAACTACAGTGCAGGCGTTAAAGGCCTGACGAGTGCAATTACTGCAGCACAAATTAAGACCGTCTTCACCTCACGACAATTTCTTGATAAGGGCAAACTATGGCACTTGCCTGAGCAATTAACCCAAGTCCGCTGGATTTTCTTAGAAGATTTAAAATCTACCGTAACCACAGGGGATAAACTCTGGATTCTGGCTCACCTGTTTGTGCCTCGTCTGGCACAAGTCAAACAGCAACCGGAACAGGCCGCTATCATTCTTTTTACCTCTGGTTCAGAAGGCCATCCAAAAGGCGTGGTGCATAGTCATAAAAGTATCCTGGCGAACGTAGAGCAAATTCGCACTATCGCTGATTTTACTGCTGATGACCGTTTTATGTCTGCTTTACCTTTGTTCCATTCATTTGGTCTGACAGTCGGTTTATTTACCCCTCTCTTTACGGGGGCAGAGGTATTCCTCTATCCCAGTCCGCTGCATTACCGTGTCGTACCTGAGCTGATTTATGACCGCAACTGTACCGTGATGTTTGGTACTTCTACCTTCCTCGGCCACTATGCCCGTTTTGCCAATCCGTATGACTTTTTCCGTATTCGTTATGTTGTTGCCGGAGCTGAAAAACTGCAGGAAAGCACCCGGCAGCTGTGGCAGGAAAAATTTGGCTTACGAGTTCTTGAAGGATATGGCGTGACGGAATGTGCTCCGGTCGTCTCTATTAATGTGCCAATGGCATGTAAAACAGGCACTGTCGGGCGTATTTTACCCGCTATGGATGCCCGTTTAATGGCGGTGCCAGGCATTGAAGAGGGGGGACGGTTGCAGTTAAAAGGGCCAAATATTATGAATGGCTATCTGCGAGTCGAAAATCCTGGCGTGCTGGAAGTTCCTGTTGCGGAAAATGCGAATGGCGAGTCAGAAAACGGTTGGTATGACACGGGAGATATCGTCACTTTTGATTCACAAGGCTACTGTATTATCCAGGGGCGCGCTAAGCGTTTTGCGAAAATTGCAGGCGAAATGGTCTCACTGGAAATGGTTGAGCAGATGGCAATTGGCGTATCACCTGAAAAACTCCATGCCACCGTGGTACGTCAGGATGCGGCGAAAGGCGAAGCATTGGTGCTCTTTACCAGTGATGCTGAGCTAAAGCGCGAAGCTTTACTAAGCTATGCCCGGGCCAAAGGTATTCCGGAACTTGCCGTGCCGCGTGATATTCGCTTTTTGAAACAGATCCCGGTGCTGGGCAGCGGTAAGCCTGATTTTATCACACTGAAAGCGCAACTTGATGAGGCGGAGAATACACATGGCTGAATCAACGGTTAAGGATAGCTCGCTTTGCTCTCGCGGCATGATGGCGGTAACGGGGGCTCAGTTTCTCTCCGCATTTGGTGACAATGCGCTACTTTTTGTTACCTTGGCGGTGCTGAAACAGCAATTTTATCCTGACTGGAGTCAGCCGATATTACAGATGGTATTTGTTGGAGCCTATATTGTATTTGCTCCATTTGTTGGTCAGGTTGCGGATAGTTTCTCTAAAGGTCGAGTAATGATGATGGCTAACAGCCTGAAATTACTCGGTGCAGCCTGCATCTGTTTTGGCCTTGATCCCTTTATTGGTTACACCCTGGTTGGCGTTGGGGCTGCCACTTATTCCCCGGCGAAATACGGTATTCTCGGTGAACTGACGACGGGTCCTAATTTGGTGAAAGCAAATGGGCTGATGGAAGCATCAACGATCGTCGCTATCCTGTTAGGGTCTGTGATTGGTGGCATACTGGCTGATTTAAATCTGTTTGCAGCATTACTGGTTTGCGTGGCGGTTTATGCTGCGGCAGTGGTTGCTAACCTGTTTATTCCTAAGCTTGCCCCGGCACGTTCCGGCGAGTCCTGGCATCTTCCTGCAATGTTCCGCCATTTTGTCGGAGCCTGTCGTATATTGTGGCAGAACCCTGAAACACGACTTACCCTGGTAGGAACCAGCATGTTCTGGGGAGCAGGAGTGACTCTGCGTTTTTTACTGGTACTGTGGGTGCCGGTCGCACTCGGTATTACCGATAACGCTACGCCGACCTATCTTAATGCAATGGTTGCCGTCGGGATTGTAGTGGGAGCCGGGCTGGCGGCAAAACTGGTAACGCTTAAGAGCGTTGCGCGCTGTATGCCTGCTGGCATTTTGCTGGGCATTGCCGTCACTTTCTTTGCAATACAACAGTCATTACTGCCCACTTACCTGCTTCTGACCTTGATTGGGATATGTGGTGGATTCTTTGTCGTGCCGCTTAACGCTCTGTTACAAGAAAAAGGGAAGGAAACTGTCGGAGCAGGCCATGCTATTGCTGTTCAGAATTTGGGGGAAAATACCGCCATGTTACTGATGTTGGGTCTTTATTCACTGGCCGTGAAAGTGGGTTTACCTGCAGTCGGGATAGGCATTGGCTTTGGTTTGATTTTTGCCCTGGCGATTGCCGCGTTATGGATCTGGCAACACAATCAGAAAAAACGTTCTGCATACCTTTGATAGCCGCAAAGACTACCCATTAAACGGGTAGTCTTTTTACTGAGATTTAAGGTGCGGGATAGGTATACACGCGGTGTACTGCTTCCAGTTCTTTCAGCACATCTTCACTCAATTCAAGATGTAAGCTTCCAACATTACTTTTCAGTTGTTCGAGCGTTGTTGCGCCCAGCAGGGTACTGGCAACAAAGGGTTGGCGACGCACAAAAGCAAGCGCCATTTGTGCAGGATCCAGGTTATGGTGTCTGGCGATATCAACATAAGCGGCTATCGCTTTCTGTGACTGCTCACCACTGTAGCGAGTAAAGCGACTGAATAATGTGTTACGTGCGCCAGCGGGCTGGGCACCATTAAGATACTTACCACTGAGAGTTCCAAATGCCAGGCAAGAATAGGCCAGTAGCTCGACACCTTCATACTGAGTGATTTCAGACAAGCCTACTTCAAAGCTTCTGTTCAGCAAACTGTATGGGTTCTGGATGGTGACAATGCGTGGTAAATCGTGTTTCTCAGCAAGCTTCAGATAGCGCATTACGCCAAACGGCGTTTCATTGGAAACACCAATATAGCGGATTTTTCCTGCTCTCTGTAACTCTGTCAGTGCTTCCAGTGTTTCCAGAATCGTCACCGGAAAGGTCGTTGTATCGGCCCAAGTATAACCCAGCTGTCCAAAACAGTTGGTCGGCCGTTGGGGCCAGTGAACCTGATAAAGATCGAGATAATCTGTCTGTAAACGCTTCAGGCTGGCATCGAGTGCCTGGCGAATATTTTTACGATCAAGGACCTGGTGAGGACGGATGCCCGCATCGGTATTTCGTGGCGGGCCGCTTACTTTTGAAGCAATAACCAGCTTCTCTCTGTTTCCGCGCGCTTTCAGCCAATTACCGACATAGGTTTCTGTGAGTCCCTGGGTTTCTGGCCGAGGAGGAACAGGGTACATCTCTGCGACATCAATTAAATTAATACCCTGGCTGACGGCATAATCGAGTTGTTCATGGGCATCTGCTTCGCTATTCTGCTCGCCAAATGTCATGGTGCCTAATCCCAAAGTACTTATTTCAAGTGAGCTCCAGGGAATACGATGATAGAGCATAGTGAGCTTCCTTAATGGTGTACGGTCGGGAAATATCCCTGACTAAGGCCTATAACATGGCAGAGGCGGGAGCAAAGAAAAAGGGGCAAGGAAAGAAAACATTGAGATCATTGTAAAAAACGGATTTTATCGGTATTTGTGTTTCAAGCTATGGGGGGCTGGAGTGTAAAACACGCCGAATCACACAGTCTGTCTGTGTTCATCGACGTCTCTGAAGGTGAATTGAGTATGATTAACGTTTGATAATCTGTGAAATTTCCTGGCGGTTGATTTGAATTTCATTGCCTTCAGTATCCTGATAGCTTACCAGTCCGGTTTCATCGTCGATTTTTGGTTTACCTTCGGTCAGAATCATGCGGCCATCTTTAGTTGCCATCACATAATCACTGCTACAGCCTGAAACAGCAAATACCAGACCAATGGCTGAGATTGCTACTGCCCATTTTGTCATTTTTAAGCCTCTTTCTGGAATTAAAAGCCTGTTACTCTAGTAGTAATAGAATAAAGCGAGTAAGAAAAGCAGTTAATTCTGATTACGTATATCTCCGTCATATTTCAAGCTGCCTGGGTGTTGCCAGCGTCCAGCCCGCCGAGTCACCCGAATCACATAGCTTTATCTGTACTCATCGACGGGCTGAACTGGAAGCCTACAAGCAACTCGAATGATTTTGGGTACAGACACCTGTCTTTTTCTCGGCTTAATGGGGGAAAAAACAGGTACTAATACCTTAGCAATAGAAATGCCTGGCGAGTAAAGCGGCAGTAAAGTTTTTTTTCAGATAAAACCCACGAGGCAGGGTCAGAATCGGACTGCCATCGATCCCCACGGCTTCAGTAAGCACGCGACTGTTGGCGGCCTTAGGGCGTAACTGTAATACTTCTCCGTGACGAGCCGTAATGCGTTCTACGTGCCCGAGCACAATCAAATCCATCAGTTCTTCGAAATCCTGACACAGCTGCTTCTCTTCTTCTGCATTAGGGCTCCATAACAGAGGCGAACCTACATGACGCTCAGCGAGCGGGATCTGGCGTTCACCTTCAACGGGTATCCATAAGACGCGTTTCAGTTTATGTCTGACATGGCTGGTTTCCCAGGTGACTCCACTGTTGCCAGTCAGTGGCGCGACGCAGACAAAAGTGGTTTCCAGCGGGCGGCCAAGCGCATCGACAGGGATAGTTTTTAGCTCAATACCTAAGGCCGCAAAATCTTGTTCAGGTTTACTGCCTGCGCTGGCTCCCAGCCATAATTCCAGTAATCCACCGACCCAGCCTTTATCCCGCTTAAGATTATTGGGGATAGTTATGCAAGCTTTGGCCGCCAGTTCGCCCAGGGTATAACCCGCAATCGACTGGGCTTGATGGAACAGCGCATTTTCACTGTTTGGAGGTGAAGTAAAGGGTTGTATCGATAACATGATGGACATGACACTTCTGGTCAAAAAATAAGCGTAAGTTATTCACAATAGACAGACTATAAAACACTATCTACAGATAAATGACAACATAATGATTTATAGAATTTTTTTTATTGTTTCTGCGTTGCTCTTGGAAGATAACAAAACCTTTTCCCAATCTGGTCACTGGCAATGAACAGGATCTTACACCCAGTTATCCACAGAAAAATGGGATAACTGACAAAATGACAGACTACTGGTTTCATTTACAGCCTTGACGAAGGGACAAAATACAATACTTCAGCAATATTTGCCTAACTTGTTGGCACAAACTGTGGATAAAAACAACGTTGTACGATCTTTCATCACTCAGTGGTGATGCTATGTGATTAGTGTCACTATATTGGTTTTTTTATACTGCGTTGGTTTTTTATGGTTATGATTTATATGTGTTTATTATTTTTTTTACGCGAGGAAATTTTAAGCTCATTTAAAGTTGTCCCTATGTAATTCTAGGGTTCTGCACAGTTATATCCACAGAAAAAGTGAATAAAACCCCATGTAATCGTCTCCCCCTGTTTATAACCTTGCGTTTTTTTGTGAGTTATTCAAATGTTATTCTGTTTGCAGCATATTTATAGAGTGGTTTACCGCCTGACACTTGTATGAAACAATCATCATAATCTAAGTTTGTTTTGGGGTAGTCCGGTGATCGATGATGATGGCTACCGCCCAAACGTTGGGATCGTAATATGTAATCGGCAAGGACAGGTGATGTGGGCTCGTCGTTTTGGTCAACATTCCTGGCAATTTCCGCAGGGGGGCATTAACTCCGGCGAGTCAGCCGAACAGGCAATGTACAGGGAGCTTTTCGAAGAGGTCGGTTTACAGCGAAAAGATGTGCGCATTCTTGCTTCGACCCGAAATTGGTTGCGTTACAAATTACCCAAACGTCTGGTGCGTTGGGACACAAAGCCGGTTTGTATCGGCCAGAAACAAAAATGGTTTCTTTTGCAGTTGGTGAGTAATGACTCCGCGATCAATATGCAAACCAGCAGTACACCTGAGTTTGATGGGTGGCGCTGGGTCAGTTATTGGTATCCGGTACGGCAAGTCGTTTCGTTTAAACGCGATGTCTATCGGCGGGTAATGAAAGAGTTTTCCAGCTCTGTTATGCCACTGCAGGAAGTGACTCCACCACGTAATAATGCGCCAGTATGGCGACGTAAAAGAGGTTAAGTTACGCCGAAGATGCTAACTCGTTTGCGAGAAATTGTCGAAAAGGTTGCCAGTGCCCCGCGCCTTAATGAGGCGCTGGATACACTGGTGACTGAAATCTGCGAGGCGATGGATACAGAAGTCTGTTCCGTCTACTTAGCCGATAATGACAGACAGTGTTTTTATCTAATGGCCACACGTGGTTTAAAAAAACCACGAGGCCGTTCGGTGACGCTGGCATTCGATGAGGGTATTGTTGGTCTGGTTGGGCGGCTTGCAGAGCCTATTAACTTGGCTGATGCCCAAAAGCATCCCAGCTTTAAATACATTCCTTCCGTAAAAGAAGAACATTTTCGTGCTTTTCTTGGGGTTCCGGTTATCCAGCGGCGACAGTTGCTGGGCGTTTTGGTGGTACAGCAACGTGAGCTACGCCAATATGATGAAAGCGAAGAGTCATTTCTGGTTACGCTTGCGACCCAAGTTGCTGCTATTTTATCTCAGTCTCAGCTAACTGGTTTGTTCAGGCAGTACCGGCACACGCGTATTCGTGCACTACCTGCCTCATCGGGCGTGGCCATTGCGGAAGGTTGGGTTGATGCCACACTGCCACTGATAGAACAGGTATCCGAAGCCTCGACGCTGGATATTGTCTCTGAGCGTGAGCGTCTGATGACGGCATTAGAGGAGTCGGCGGCCGAATTTCGGCGTTATAGTAAGCGTTTCGCGGCCGGAGCACAGAAAGAAACGGCGGCTATCTTTGACTTATATTCTCACTTACTCAGTGATACCCGGTTACGGCGAGAACTTTTTGCAGAAGTTGACAGCGGTTCTGTTGCTGAATGGGCAGTAAAAAAGGTCATTGAAAAATTTGCAGCTCAGTTTGCCAGTCTGACGGACAGTTACTTAAAAGAGCGTTCCGGTGATTTAAGAGCGCTGGGACAGCGGGTTCTGTTTCATCTCGACGACACCATTCAAAGCCCTAACACGTGGCCTGAACGTTTTATTCTGGTGGCAGATGAACTCTCAGCGGCAACGCTTGCTGAATTACCGCAAAATCGTCTTGCCGGAATAGTTGTGCGCGATGGTGCGGTGAATTCCCATGCTGCGATCATGGTGCGTGCATTAGGTATTCCTACCATAACGGGAGCGGATATTCAGCCTTCGCTCTTGCATCGCCGCATGCTGATTGTTGATGGTTATCGCGGTGAATTACTGGTTGAGCCGGAACAGATACTGCTAAAAGAGTATCAGCGCCTGGTGAGTGAGGAAAATGAACTCAGTCGCCTGGTCGAGGATAAAGCCGATGAACCTGGTCAGTTGAAAAGCGGTGAACGGGTTCAGGTGATGCTTAATGCAGGCTTAAGTCCTGAACATGAAGGTAAACTGGGGCGACGCATTGACGGTATTGGCCTGTATCGTACTGAAATTCCGTTTATGCTACAGAGTGGTTTCCCTTCCGAAGAAGAGCAAATTGCGCAGTATCAGGGCATGCTACAGCTGTTTAATGATAAACCTGTGACCTTACGTACGCTTGATGTCGGGGCCGACAAACCACTTCCCTATATGCCGATTAGCGAAGAAAACCCTTCTCTTGGCTGGCGCGGAATCCGTATCACGCTCGATCAACCCGAGATTTTTTTAATTCAAGTGCGGGCAATGCTCAGGGCGAATGCGGCGACCAGTAACCTTAGTATCCTCTTACCGATGATAACCAGCATTGAAGAACTCGATGAGGCACGCAAACTTATCCAGCGAGCAGAGCAGGAAGTTGAGGCCTCTTTGGGTTATGCGCTACCTGAATTGCGTTTAGGGGTGATGGTTGAAGTTCCCTCGATGCTGTTTATGTTTAAGCATCTGGCTGGCCGTGTTGATTTTATCTCTGTTGGAACCAATGATCTTACCCAATACCTGTTGGCGGTGGACAGAAATAACACACGAGTAGCGAGTCTCTACGATAGCCTGCATCCGGCAGTGTTGCAGGCGTTAGATATGATAGCTAAAGAAACCAGACGCTACGGTATCGATCTCGCTTTATGTGGTGAAATGGCGGGAGATCCACGCTGTGTCGCCCTGCTGGTCGGACTGGGATATCGACATTTATCCATGAATGGTCGCTCAGTGGCGCGTGTTAAATACTTGCTACGCAATATTGAAAGAGAAGACGCTGAAGCATTGGCCATAGCCAGTATTAACGCTCAGACGACGGCTGAAGTGAGTCATCAGGTGACTGAATTTATGGAAAAAAGAGGTATGGGCGGCCTGATTCGTGGTGGCCGTTAAGTACGTTTGTCTGGCTATAAAAAATAGCATTACACATCTTTTACAACTTCGTTAATCAATCACTTCCAGCCTTTATGCTATGATGCGTTGCTTTCGGAGCGCATTCTTTAATACCCGTCATACTTCAAGTTGCCTGGGGTTGCCGGAGCTCCGCGTGCTGAATTACATAGTTTGTCTATGCTCATCGTCACGCCTCGCTCTGTGCTTACAAGCAACTCGAATTATTTTGGAGATATAATGCGTATTTGTAATTCCGCCATCCACTTTTGGTGGTGTAACAATGGCTTGTGGTGACAGATGAACAGTGGCTATCTGCGTTTCCCTGAATTTGATCCGGTACTTTTTTCCATCGGGCCAATCTCCCTGCACTGGTACGGCATGATGTACCTTATCGGCTTCATATTTGCGATGTGGCTTGCCGGCCGTCGTGCCAGCCGTCCGGGTAGTGGATGGACAAAAAATGAAGTTGAAAACTTGCTCTATGCTGGTTTTGTCGGCGTATTCGTTGGTGGACGACTGGGATATGTCTTTTTCTACAATTTCCCGGTGTTTCTTGCCGATCCGCTCTATTTATTCAAAGTATGGGATGGCGGAATGTCTTTCCACGGCGGGCTTATCGGTGTCATCTGTGTGATGATCATTTACGCGCGTCGAACCAAACGTTCATTTTTCCAGGTGTCTGACTTTATTGCTCCCCTGATCCCTTTTGGTCTAGGGGCCGGGCGTCTGGGTAATTTTATCAACGGCGAACTCTGGGGCCGCGTTGATCCAAACTTTAAATGGGCAATGCTGTTCCCGGAATCACGCAGAGAAGATATCGGTCTGCTGGCCAGCCATCCTGAATGGCAATCCTTGTTTAATCAATACGGTAGCTTGCCACGTCACCCTTCACAGTTGTATCAGTTGTTACTGGAAGGCGTTGTCTTATTCATCATTCTGAATGTGTTTGTGCGTAAATCCCGCCCTGTGGGCGCGGTATCCGGCTTGTTCTTAATCGGTTACGGTATCTTCCGCATTATTTCTGAATTCTTCCGTCAACCTGACGCCCAGTTTACCGGGGAGTGGGTACAATATATCAGCATGGGACAAATCCTCTCGATTCCTATGGTGGTGGCGGGTGCTATCATGATGGTTTGGGCCTATCGCCGTCGTCCACAACCACAATTATCCTGAGGTGATATGAAACAGTATCTTGATTTGATGAAGATGGTGCTTGAAGAGGGCACTCCCAAAGATGACCGTACCGGCACCGGAACCTTGTCTGTTTTTGGCCATCAGATGCGCTTTAATCTGCAGGAAGGTTTTCCTTTAGTCACCACTAAAAAATGTCATTTGCGCTCGATTATTCATGAGCTTCTGTGGTTTTTAAAAGGGGACACCAACGTTGCTTATCTGCATGAGAATAATGTGACGATTTGGGACGAATGGGCGGATGAAAACGGCGATTTAGGTCCGGTATACGGTAAGCAATGGCGTTCATGGACGGCACCAGATGGTCGTCATATTGATCAGCTCACCACCGTTATTCAGCAACTAAAGAATGACCCGGATTCCAGACGCATTATCGTTTCCGCATGGAATGTTGGTGAACTGGAGCAAATGGCACTGGCACCTTGCCATGCCTTTTTCCAGTTCTATGTTGCGAATGGCAAGCTGTCTTGTCAGCTTTATCAGCGTTCGTGCGATATCTTCCTCGGCCTGCCGTTTAATATCGCCAGTTATGCGTTACTGGTGCATATGATAGCCCAACAGTGCGACCTTGAAGTGGGCGATTTTGTCTGGACAGGGGGAGACACGCATTTATATCTCAACCACCTTGAGCAGACGCGTCTGCAGCTGACCCGTGAACCTCGTCCTCTGCCGCAGCTGGTTATCAAACGTAAACCCGAATCCCTGTTTGATTATCGTTTTGAAGACTTTGACATTACTGGTTACGACCCACATCCTGCGATTAAAGCACCTGTGGCGATTTAAGCTGTTGATGTTCTGAACCACATCAAGTCACCCGAAAATGACGGGTATAAAAACCCATAAGCCTGTAGCGGCTTATGGGTTTTTTTTCGAGAAAACCTAGAAAGATGATGAAATTTTCTGCAACGGCATCGAGTTATTTCGAGGATATTCGGTGTCTGTGGTTTAGTGACTGGTCAGTTATTTCATAACAGGCATACTGATGCCATGAACAAGATGATACAGGGCTTCAGCCTGATAGAAATGATGGTTGTTATGGTGATGATTGCCATTTTGAGCTCCGGTGCTATTTATGGCTTTCAGCAATGGCAGCACCATCAGCGGCTCTGGCAAACCGCGCATCAGCTCAGCCAATTTCTGCGCCATTTGCGTAGCGATGCTAACGGATTGAATCGTGACCATATACTGACTCTTTGGCAGCAAGGCGATCGCTGGTGCCTCACGACAGAACAGTACGCTGACAAGCCTTGTATAACGACAAGCCCGCGGCAATTCATTCCACGCTTTAAAGATGTATTGATAACCGAAATGACCCCCGGACTGGGGTTTTATGGGGTGATGAATACAGCAAAGCCCGGACATATTATTTTAAGCAATACCGCAGGGCGGCGAAAGATTATCCTTTCGGTCTGGGGGCGTATCCGCATCCTTGCTCTGGCGGAGCAGACATAATGCGACTCAGGCAGCAGGGTTTTACGCTCATTGAAGTTTTAGTGGCATTAGCGCTCAGTAGCGTACTGCTGCTGGGGGTGATGCGCCTTATCCCCATGCAGCAACGGAATATTCTGCGTGATTATCAGTCTGCCTGTGTGCGTGAGTCTGTGTGGCAGCTTGCATACCGTATCGGTAAGCATCTTCAACGAGCAGGATACTGCCGGGGCGTCTGCAGGATCCCGGCTCTGCAAATAGAACAAGGCGGGAGCCGAGTGCTGATTCAGTGGCAAGCACCCGAACCGGGGAATTCAATCGTCGGTGAGTACACACAGACAGGTTATCGTTTACACCAGGGAGCGTTGCAAATTCTTAAAGGAACGAAAGAATTTACCGGTGAGTTATGGGAAAACATCTCTGATCCTGAATTGATGACACTGACTCATTTCTCCGTCATAAAGCTGTTACGCGAAGTGGGGCCGCCATTGCTGGTTATTAATCTGACCGCCAGACAACAGCATAGCTCGTCATCAATTACAGTGCGGCATATTGTCAGAGGCGAAAATTTATGAATTTATCCCGCGAAGCCGGGCTGAGCACAGTCCTGATGGTATTGATGCTGTTGCTCTTAGGGTTGATGATGCTGGCCGGATTATCGTCTTATCTTGCTGCCGAACGGCAGTGGGGAATAAAGGAAGTCAGATTGATAGTCCGCCATGCTGGTGCGCAGTCGGCACTGGCATGGGGGACAGGGCTTCACTGGTCGCCGCAGAAACACCGGCAATGCCAGACTGAAGCATCTTCTGGGCTGCATGCTTGTTTGTATCAAGTAAAAGGGAATGAAGTATTACTGGCAGGAACCTTAATGGATGGCAATTTGTCTGAAAGTTTGGTTTTTTGGCAATGGGGATGGTTGAAAAAAGGTAAATTTATAGCAAACGCCCATGGATGGCTGGATTATTGTCCCTTAAGCGATAAAACACGCTGTAATCTGGCATCATAATCATGCAGCAGCGCGGTTTTAGCTTACCCGAAACATTATGTTCACTGGTGCTGTTTGCCGTAGTCATTATTTTACTATTGAATTATCACCGCGGACTGCAGCAAGGGGGAGAGGCCCAATGGCAGACCCGGCAACTTTGGCGCTATGCACTTGAGCAAACGGAACCTGAATCTCCACCATTGCCGGACGGGTGGCTAGTTCAGAAACAACAGATATCCTGTGGGGATTGTCTTTGTATCAGTGTCACGATAACCAGCCCCCAGAGACGTTTCGGGCAGTTATCAAAACGGATATGTCCGTTACCTCATTCTAATCAGGAGTAGCGATTTTATGTTGCGTGTCTACCATTCCAATCGCCTTGATGTGCTTGAAGAAATTATGGAGTTCATTGTTGAACGCCAGCCCCTGGAAAATGTTCTGGATCCAGAGGTCGTACTGGTGCAAAGCACGGGGATGGCGCAATGGTTACAAATGACGCTGGCACAAAAATTTGGCATCGCTGCGAATATCCATTTTCCATTACCGGCGAGCTTTATCTGGGAAATGTTCAGCGCTGTTTTGCCGGGCATTCCTGAGCAGAGTGCTTTTAATAAACAGAGTATGAGCTGGAAATTGATGACGCTTATCCCGGAGATGCTTACTGAAGCGCCCTTTGCTCAATTAAAGCACTATCTCCAGGCAGATGATAATAACCGTAAACTTTTCCAGCTCGCGTCACGTATTGCAGACCTCTACGATCAGTATCTGGTGTATCGCCCCGCTTGGTTAAGTCACTGGGAAAAGGGAGAGTGGGTCGATAATGCAGGAGAAGCGCAACAGTGGCAGGCGCCGCTGTGGGCGGCTTTAGTTCGTTATACTGCCGATTTAGGTCATCCTGAATGGCACCGTGCTAATCTTTATCAGCGTTTTATCAGCAAACTTGAGGAGAGTGATACCTGCCCCCCGGGACTGCCTTCTCGTATTTTTCTTTGCGGTATCTCTGCACTTCCTCCCGTTTATCTTCAGGCTCTGCAGGCACTGGGTAAACATATTGATATTCATGTCTTATTTACTAATCCTTGCCGCTATTACTGGGGGGATATTAAAGACTCTGCATTTCTGGCGCGCCTGACTCAGCGCCGTCGTCGTCGTCATTTAGCTGACAATGAGCATGCATTATTTAAAAATAATGACAGTGCGGCAGCACTCTTTAATATTCTTGGAGAACAGGACACGGCTAATCCACTGCTGGCCTCATGGGGTAAGCTGGGAAGGGATTATGTTTATCTGCTATCAGAGTTGGAGCAGTTTGAAGAGATCGATGTCTTTGTCGATGTTGATCCAGACAATTTGCTACACAAACTGCAATACGATCTGCTGGAGTTAAAAAATAGTGCCGTGCTGGGGCTGACAGAGGAAGAGTTTAATCGCAGTGACAGTAAGCAACTGCTGGATCCAAACGATCGCTCTGTGACCTTTCATGAGTGCCACAGCCCTCAGCGTGAAGTCGAGATCCTGCATGATAAACTCCTGGCAATGCTACAGGATGATCCGAACTTAAAACCACGCGATATCATTGTAATGGTTGCAGATATCGACAGCTACAGCCCCTTTATCCAGGCTGTTTTTGGTAACGCTCGTGACGATCGCTGGTTACCTTTTACTCTTTCCGATCGTCGTGCCAGTCACGCTCACCCGGCGCTGCAGGCCTTTATCAGTTTACTTTCGTTACCGGAAAGCCGCTTCCTGGCTGAAGATGTACTGGCGCTGCTGGAGGTGTCTTCTTTGGCTAACCGCTTTTCCATTGATGAAGAAGGTCTGCGTTATTTACGTCAATGGGTTAGTGAGTCCGGCATCCGTTGGGGGCTGGATGACGACAATGTTCGGCAGCAAGCATTACCGGCAACAGGGCAACATACCTGGCGTTTTGGTCTGACACGTATGCTGCTGGGCTATGCCATGGAAAGTGAGACTGGCGTCTGGGATTCCGTCCTGCCGTTTGATGAGTCGAGCGGTTTAATTGCCCGTCTGGTCGGGCAGCTGGCTGAGTTATTAATGCGCCTTAATCAATGGCGACACGTTTTGGCTCAACCGAGAACACTGGAAGAGTGGTTGCCATTATGCAAAGAGATGCTGGCCTGTTTCTTCCAGACTGATAGCGAATCTGAAGAGGCTTTAGCGTTAATTGAATCCCAGTGGCAGGAGATGCTTGAGCAGGGAGTTGAGGCTGCTTATAACCAGCCAGTATCACTGGTTCTGTTACGTGGTGCGCTCTCACAGCGGCTGGATCAACAAAGAATGAGTCAGCGCTTCCTGGCCGGGCAGGTCAATTTCTGTACCTTGATGCCGATGCGTGCCATTCCGTTTAAAGTGGTTTGTCTGCTGGGGATGAATGATGGCGTTTATCCTCGTACTCTTGCCCCATTAGGGTTTGATTTAATAGGTCAGAATCCGCAGCGTGGTGACCGAAGCCGGCGTGATGATGACCGTTATCTGTTTCTTGAAGCGCTGAGTTCCGCAGAGCAGCGTTTATATATCAGCTATATTGGCCGTTCTATTCAGGACAACAGCCGCCGCTACCCTTCAGTATTAGTTGAGGAGTTACTGGACTATATCGTTAATAGTCACTATTTACCGGGCGATGATCTGTTGGATATTGATGCCAGCAGCCAGCGAGTGAAACAACATTTAGTTGTGCAGCATTCCCGTACTCCTTTTGCCAGTGAAAATTACCTGCCTGAAGACGCAGCCCAAAGTTTTGCTGAGGAATGGTTTGCTGCTGCTAATCAACAAGGCGATGCGCATGTTCCCTTTATTGTTGAGCCCTTACCCACGCTCCCGTTAGATGAAATATCTCTGGAACAATTACAGCGTTTCTGGCGGCATCCGGTACGCGCATTTTTCCAAACCAGATTAGGCGTTAATTTCCATATTGATGAAACTGAATTACCCGATAGCGAGCCTTTTACGCTTGATTCACTTGAAAGTTTCTTACTCAATCAAAAGGTACTTAATACCCTAATTGAACAGGGCGATCCCCAGCAGCTCTTCACCCGATATCGGGCTGCTGGCGAGTTACCCTATGGGGCATTCGGTGAAATTATCTGGGAAAAACAGCAAGCAGAAATGCAGGTTTTGGCAGAAAAAATCATTGCTGCACGCCAGCCGACAGAAAATTGGGAAGTGGATCTGTCTATTGCCGGTGTTCGTTTTACGGGATGGCTGTCTGATGTTCAGCCGCATGGTTTGTTACGCTGGCGGCCTTCGATTCTGACGGTTGGTCACGGCTTACAATTATGGCTTGAACATCTTGTCTGGTCTGCATCAGGGGGAAATGGCGAAAGCCACATGTTTGGGCGTAAAGAGTCACAGTGGAGCTTTCCACTGATGAAAAAAGAGCAGGCGAAGTATTACCTGGAGCAGTTAATTGAAGGTTATAAAAAAGGCGTTAATCAGCCGCTGCTGCTATTGCCGCAAAGTGGTGGAGCATGGTTAAAGACTTGTTATGACCCGCAACAAGATGCCATTCTATGGGATGAACAGACTCAGCTAAAAGCAAGAAACAAGCTTGTTTCTACGTGGGAAGGAAATACCCTGGTTGAGGGGGAAGGTGCCGATATCTGGTTACAACGCTTGCATCGCTCATTGGATGAGAATTACTACAAAGCGATTATCAGTGAGGCTGAAAACTATCTGTTACCGGTTTTTCGTTTCAACCAAAGCTAAACAAAAGTGAGTCATGATAATTTAGCGCTTGTAGCTCATCTATGATGCATTTTGATACTTCGTGTCTATGTCAGGTAGTCAAAATTTCAGTCGGCTGACTCGACAAAATTTGAGAGTAATAGGTACGTAAGACGAGGTTTTTTTATGCCGAAACGCATCAAGAGATTTACTGTTATTTGTTTGTCTATTTTTGCCCTTTGGGCACCCAGTTCCTATGCGGAGAGTGGATGGCAGGTGCTTCCTGACACCATTCGAAAAAGCGAAAAAGATCCTCGCGAGTATCAGGCAATTCGTTTAGATAATGGCATGATAGTGCTGCTGGTGTCGGACTCTCAGGCCGTTAAATCACTTTCTGCTTTAGTGGTTCCGGTAGGATCGCTCGCCGATCCGGATGCGCATCCCGGGCTTGCTCATTATCTTGAACATATGACGTTAATGGGGTCTAAAAAGTATCCGGACCCGGATAGTCTGGCTGAATATCTCAAAAAACACGGTGGCAGCCATAATGCCAGTACTGCACCTTATCGCACTGCGTATTATCTGGAAGTGGAAAATGATGCCTTGCCGGGAGCGGTTCAGCGCCTTGCTGATGCTATTGCAGAACCGACTCTGGATCAAAAATATGCCGATCGCGAACGCAACGCTGTTAATTCAGAATTAACCATGGCGCGTTCTCGCGACGGAATGCGTATGGCTCAGGTCAGTGCTGAAACGTTGAATCCGGCACATCCTGGTTCACGTTTTTCCGGTGGAAATCTAGAAACGCTCAGTGATAAACCAGACAGCTTACTGCGGGATGCATTATTAACTTTCCGGGATAAATACTACTCTGCAAATTTGATGCGAGCGATTATCTATAGCAATAAACCCTTACCAGAACTGGCTGAAATTGCCGCAAATACTTATGGTTTGGTGGAGAATAAAAATATTGAACCACCTGTGATTAATGTTCCTGTGGTTACTGAGGCCCAAAAAGGGATTTTTATTCACTATGTGCCAGCCGTACCGCGCAAAGCAATACGTGTTGAATTTCGTATCGATAACAATAGCGATAAATTTCGGAGTAAAACCGACGAGCTAATCGGCTATATGATAGGTAATCGTAGCCATAATACACTCTCTGACTGGCTACAAGAGCAGGGACTTGCTGACAGCATTAGTGCCAGTGCTGATCCTATGGCAACCGGTAATAGCGGTGTATTTTCTATCACTGTTTCCCTGACTGATAAAGGACAGGCTAATCGTGATGACGTTGTGGCAGCCATTTTCTCCTATATTAATACGTTAAAAACAGAAGGCATTGATAAGCGTTATTTCAACGAGCTTTCTCATGTTCTGGATTTGGACTTTCGATATCCTTCTATTACGCGTGATATGGATTATGTCGAATGGTTGGGCGATATGATGTTGCGTGTTCCGGTATCTCATGCTCTTGATGCGGTAAATATTGCAGATAAATTTGACCCTGCGTCAATCCACGCTCGCATGGAGGAAATGACACCGCAGAATGCACGCATCTGGTATATCAGCCCTGAAGAACCCCATGATAAAACCGCTTATTTCGTTGATGCGCCCTATAAAGTCGATAAAATTTCGAGCCAGACTATGGCGACATGGCAGCAAAAAGCAGATGCTCTGAAGTTCGACTTGCCGGTGCTGAACCCCTATATTCCGGATAATTTCACCGTCTATCATGCAGATAAACAGTACTCGCACCCGGAAATGTTGCTGAATGAAGATAATGTCAGGGTGATGTATATGCCAAGTCATTATTTTTCGGGGGAGCCGAAGGTGGATGTCACCATGATATTGCGTAACCCTGATGCCATGAACACGATGAAACACCAGGTTCTGTTTGCCCTGAATGACTATCTGGCCGGTTTAGCTCTGGATGAACTGAGCCAGCGGGCTGCGGTGGGTGGAATTGGTTTTTCTTCGCATGCCAATAGTGGATTAATGATTACTGCTAATGGTTATACCCAACAGTTACCCAAGCTTTTTGAAGAGTTAGTGAGTGGGTACTTTTCTTATACTCCAACAGAAGAGCAATTCACCCAGGCCAAGTCCTGGTACGCTCAGATACTGGATGCCGCGGATAAAGGCAAAGCCTATGAACAAGCTTTGCTTCCAGCCCAGGTTATCTCTCAGTTACCCTATTTTCAACGCAAGGATCGCAAAGCGTTATTACCGACATTAACGTTGAAAGACCTCCTGGAGTATCGTGAAAATTTAAAAAGTAACTCACGTGCAGAGTTCCTGATAGTGGGTAATATCACCCCGGAACAGACAAAAGCACTTGCACTTAATGTCAGAGATGCGCTGAAGCTGAAGGGGTCTGAATGGACTCGAAACAAAACTCTTCTTATCGATAAAAAGAATCAGGTTATTTTTCAGCAGCCAGGAAGCAGCAGTGATTCTGCTCTGTCGGCTGTTTATGTGCCAACAGGTTATGATGAAGCGACCAGCGAAGCCTACAGCTTAATGATTGGTCAGATTATCCAGCCATGGTTCTATAATCAGCTCAGAACTCAAGAACAGCTGGGTTATGTGGCCTCTGCTTTTCCTGTGGCTATCGGTCAGCAGTGGGGCGTGGGGTTTGTCCTTCAAAGCAGTGATAAACAGCCAGCCTACCTCTACCAGCGTTTTACTGAGTTTTATCCGGTGATTGAACAACGGTTACGTGATATCAGCCCGGAGGATTTTGCACAAATTAAGCAGAGTGTCATTGGCCTGATTCAACAGGCTCCGCAAACTCTGGCGGAAGAAGCGTCTCAGTTGAGCAGAGATTTCGACAGACGTAACAGCGCCTATGACTCCAGGGAAAAAATAGTCGAGCAAATTAAAACGCTGACACCACAAAAATTGGCTGATTTTTTCCACTCAGCCGTGATTGCCCGACAGGGTATGGCGATGCTGTCACAAGTTTCTGGTAGCGAAGGTGGTGTTGCAGATTATGCCAAGCCTGAAGGCTGGAAAGTGTGGGATACCGTCAGTGAGTTACAACAAACTTTACCTGAGGCCAGAGAAAAATAATGTCCGATATCACCGTTCAGTCACTTGATCCCTTAGTCTTGCCACTGCACGGTGAACGGTTAATAGAAGCCTCTGCAGGAACAGGAAAGACATTTACTATCGCTGCACTCTATCTAAGACTTATTTTGGGCTTAGGGGGCACTCAGGCCTTTCCACGCCCCCTCTCGGTGGAGGAGTTGCTGGTAGTAACCTTTACTGAGGCCGCAACTGAAGAGTTACGTGGCCGTATTCGTTCGAATATTCATGAATTGCGAATCGCCTGTATTCGTAATCATACCCGGAATCCGCTACTGGTCAGTTTATTGGCTCAAATCGAAGATAAAAATCTGGCGGCGAGAACGCTGTTGTTAGCGGAACAACAGATGGACGAAGCGGCAATTTTTACTATTCATGGTTTTTGTCAGCGCATGTTGAGTCTGAATGCTTTTGAATCAGGGATGCTGTTTGAACAGCAGCTATTGGAGGATGAAGCGTCGTTACGTCGCCAGGCTTGTGCTGATTTTTGGCGTCGTCATTGTTATCCGTTACCGAAAGCTGTGGCTCTGGCCGTCAGTGAAGAGTGGTCCGGGCCTGATGCCTTATTACGGGATATCAGTCACTGGCTACAGGGTGAAAAACCGGCGCTTAAACAGCGTCCGTCAGATGATGAAACTCTGATCAGTCTGCATAACAAAATTATTGCCAGTATCGATGCGTTGAAACAACAGTGGCTTGTTGCTGCAGGCGAATTACAGGCGTTGATTGAAAACTCGGGTGTGGATAAACGGAGTTACAGCAGTAAACATTTGCCGAACTGGCTTACTATCGTCGGTGACTGGGCGCAGGCAGAAACGCTGAGTTATCAGCTTCCGGACGCACTGGCAAAATTCTCTCAGGCAACGCTTGCGGAAAAAACGAAAAAGGGGGATGTGCCCAGCCATCCTCTATTTGTGGCGGTAGAAAGTTTGCTGGCTCAGCCACTGACGCTGCGTAACCTGGTTATTACTCGTGCGTTGGCAGAAATTCGTGACCAGGTACAGTTCGAGAAAGCACGTCGGGGAGAGCTAGGCTTTGATGATATGCTCAGTCGTCTTGATAACGCCTTGCATCAACCGGGAGGTGAGGGGCTGGCCGCCTCTATTCGCCAGCGTTTCCCGGTGGCAATGATTGATGAGTTTCAGGATACCGATCCACAGCAGTACCGTATTTTTCGTTCCCTGTATCTGCAACAGCCGCAGACCGCTATGTTACTGATAGGCGATCCTAAACAGGCTATTTATGCCTTCCGTGGTGCTGATATTTTTACCTATATCAAAGCACGAAATGAGATAAGTGTGCACTATACGCTGGATACCAACTGGCGATCATCACCGGCGATGATCGCGGCAGTAAACAGGTTATTTCAGCAAGTGGAATCGCCTTTTTTGTTTAACCAGATCCCTTTTTTACCTGTCTTATCTGCAAAGAAAAACGAAAAAGCGCGATTTACTCTGTATGGTGAAACACAGCCTGCGCTTAAATTCTGGCTCCAGCCAGGGGAAGGGACAGGGGTTAATGACTATCAGCAAGCAATGGCTATGCAGTGTGCGAGACAAATACGTGACTGGCTGACCGCGGGCCAGCAGGGGGAAGCGTTGTTGTGGCAAGGTGATACCGCCGCTGCCGTTGCTGCCTCTGATATTACGGTATTGGTTCGTAGCCGCCATGAGGCAACAATTATCCGCGATGCGTTAAGCCGCTTGAATATCCCTTCGGTATATCTTTCCAGCCGTGACTCGGTGTTTGCCACCCCGGAAGCTCGTGAGTTGTTATGGATTTTACAGGCGGTACTGGCCCCGGAGGTTGAGTCTACGTTGCGCAGTGCAATGGCAACCAGCATGCTGGGACTGGATGCCCATGAGCTGGATGCACTGAATCAGAGTGAGACTGACTGGGACAGGTTGGTTGAAGAGTTTTTATTTTATCGTCAGCTCTGGAATCAGCGTGGCGTAATGCCGATGTTACGGGCCTTAATTAAAAAACGAAGAATTGCCGAAGATTTGCTGGCTACTCCCGCCGGGGAGCGGCGTTTAACCGATATCTTGCATATCAGCGAATTACTGCAAGAAGCATCCATTGAGCTTGAAAGTGAACATGCATTGGTTCGTTGGTTGGGTCAGCATATTGCTGAGCCCGATAACAATGCCTCCAGCCAACAATTGCGCCTTGAAAGTGATAAACATCTGGTGCAAGTGGTGACGATACATAAGTCAAAAGGTTTGGAATATTCACTGGTCTGGCTACCTTTTGTGACGAATTATCGCCAACAACAGAGCGGTATCTACCACGATCGCAGCACTTATAACTCTCTGCTCGACTTAAGTGATGATGAAGAAAGCCAGCGTATGGTGGAAGAAGAGCGTCTGGCGGAAGACTTACGTTTGCTCTATGTTGCGATGACGCGCTCAGTCTGGCACTGCAGTATCGGTATCGCGCCTTTATTCCGTGGTTCTCGATCTAAAAAAGGACTGACTGATGTGCATCTCAGTGCTTTGGGATATTTACTGCAACAAGGCACGGCGATGGATGCTTCAGGGCTTGCGAGTCAGTTACAGCAACTGGAAGGTGATGCCATTAGCGTTGAAACGTTATCCTCGCCGGATGATACCCCCTGGCAACCGATTGTCACAGTACGGCCAGAACTGGCAGTGCGTTATTTAACTCGACCAGTCGCCGATAATTGGCGTGTTACCAGTTATTCAGGGCTTCAGCAGCGTGGCGGACATTCACTGCTGGAGCTAATGCCTCGTCTTGATGTTGATGCCGCGAGTGATGTCGTTGCTGAAGGTTCGCAGTTACTGACGGTACATACGTTCCCACGCGGAGCTTCACCTGGTACTTTTTTACATAGCCTGTTTGAAAATATTGATTTTAACCAACCAGTAGACAGCGAATGGGTTGCCGAACAGCTACGTAATCAAGGGTTCGGTGATGAATGGCAACCGATGATGACCCGGTGGCTGGCAGAGATTCTTAAGGCTCCGTTGAATGCGAGCGGAGTCAGCCTGCAACAGTTAACTTCCCGACAGCGACATGCTGAACTTGAGTTTTATCTGCCGATTGTCAGCGAGCTACAGTCAGTCAAACTCGACAGACTGATAAGGCATTATGATCCTCTGTCGGCTGATTGTCCGGCACTGGATTTCCGTGAAGTGAAAGGCATGTTGAAAGGGTTTATTGACCTTGTTTTCTGCTGGCAAGGTAAATATTACCTGCTGGACTATAAATCCAACTGGTTAGGTGAAGAGGGAAGTGCCTATAGTCCGCAGGCAATGGAGCAGGCCATGAAGTCTCATCGCTATGACTTACAATATCAGCTCTATAGTCTGGCACTGCATCGTTATCTACGCCATCGCCTTGCGGGATATGACTATCAGCAGCATTTTGGTGGGGTCATTTATCTGTTCTTACGGGGAATAGAGCAAGATAAACCAGGCCAAGGGATTTTTACCACCTGCCCGGACTGGGCGCTGGTCGAGGCAATGGATCGTTTATTTGCTGGTAATAGCGAAGAGGTCGTATAAATGAGTCTGTCGCAGTTACTTAATCAGGCCGTAGAACTCAAACTGCTGAGTGCATTAGACGAACAGTTTGCCATGATGGTGGCCAGTGATGATCAACCTGCGGTGATGCTGGCCGCTGCGCTGTTAAGCAGTGATGCGGGTGAGGGGCACGTTTGCCTGCCTCTGTCTCGTCTTTGCCCTGAGTATCTGTTTGCCGGACGTGCCCCTGAGCTGGCTTCTCAGCTATTTGCTGAGGCTGGCAACCCTCAGGACTGGGCTCCGCTGCTACTGGCTTCCCATGCCGTAAGCGATGATGACAGTGCAACACCGATTAAACTTGTTAATAACCGTCTCTATCTGAACCGGATGTGGCGTAATGAACAGCGAGTGGCTGATTTTTTTGGAACGCATAACCGCGCAATTATGTGGGATGAATCCAGGGTGCGGGCTGTGCTGGATACGCTATTTGGCTCCAGCGAACAAACAGACTGGCAGAAAGTTGCGGCGGCTGTCGCCTTAACCCGAAGAATATCTGTTATTTCTGGTGGGCCGGGAACCGGTAAAACGACCACGGTTGCTAAGCTACTGGTCGCTCTGGTACAGCTCTCTGTGGATAAGCCATTACGCATTCAACTGGCTGCACCAACCGGTAAAGCGGCAGCCCGATTGACTGAATCATTAGGTTCTTCGCTGCGTCAGTTGCCGCTTAATGATAAACAGAAAAATCTGTTACCGGGGGACGCATGTACCTTACATCGGTTACTCGGAGCACAGCGTCAAAGCCAGAAGTTTCGTTATCATGCTGGCAACCCACTCCATCTTGATGTGCTGGTAGTAGATGAAGCGTCAATGGTTGACCTGCCAATGATGGCTCGTTTAATTGCCGCCTTACCACAACATGCTCAGGTTATTTTTTTGGGTGACAGGGATCAGCTGGCATCGGTAGAGGCAGGTGCGGTACTCGGTGATATTTGCCATTATGTGAATAAAGGTTATTCAGCCGGACGTGCCGGGCAGTTATGGCGCCTGACGGGTTGTGAAGTGCCCGTGGGAGAAACTGTATCTGAAGGTGGGCTCCAGGACGGTTTGTGTTTGCTGCGTAAGAGTTATCGGTTTGGTGACAATTCAGGTATTGGTCAGTTAGCTCTGGCTGTGAATAATAGTGATTTGCCACGTGTTGCTGCCGTTTTTTCCGCAGGTTTCGAGGATATTTCTCATCGGATTTTATTGGAAACCGAAGACTATGCAGGGATGATAGAGGATGTGGTTGAGGGTTATCGTCGCTATTTGCAACTGGTTAACGCTCGGGCTGAACCCTCAGCTATCCTCGAAGCTTTTAGCCGTTACCAATTGCTCTGTGCACTGCGTGAAGGTCCCTTTGGTGTCAGTGGTTTGAATGAGCGCATTGAACTGGCCTTGATGCGCGAGCATTTGATTCATTTGCCAGCAAAATCCGCGAGTCGCTGGTATAGCGGTCGCCCGGTGATGATTGCCCGTAATGAAAGTGCCCTCGGGCTCTTTAATGGCGATATCGGTATCGCTCTGAAAAGTGGGGAAGAGCTGCGTGTCTGGTTCCCGATGCCAGATGGTACGGTGAAATCGGTGCAGCCCAGTCGGCTGCCGCAGCACGATACGGCCTGGGTGATGACCGTTCATAAATCGCAGGGCTCTGAATTTGACCATGCAGCATTGGTGCTACCGAATCAGTTTGTTCCTGTAGTGACCCGCGAGCTGGTCTATACCGCCATCACCCGGGCTAAAAAACGTCTGTCACTGTATGCGGACAAAAAAGTGCTGAATAAGGCTGTCGTGACAGGAACGGAACGACGTAGCGGACTGATGGCCATTTTTTCTGCCATTTAAGAGAATACAGGGTTCTCTTTGTCGACAATCTCAGAGGGAACAGGGTTCCCTCTTTTACTCGCATGTTTTTCAGGTTAAATCTGCCATCAATACCTTTGATTTACGCTGATAGTTATACATTTCTTTTTTACTGGCTGGAAGCTGGTCTACGTCAACTGGCATAAAGCCCCGCTCCTGGAACCAGTGAATACTGCGCGTTGTCAGTACAAATAATTTGTTCAGGCCTATTTGGCGTGCTTGCATTGCTATACGCTGCAACAGCTCTTCACCGCGTGACGAACTGCGATAATCAGGATGAACGGCAACACAGGCCATTTCACCGATGCTCTCTTCCGGGAACGGGTAGAGTGCAGCACAGGCAATAGTCAGGTTATCACGCTGAATAATGGTGAACTTATCGATTTCCATTTCCAACTGTTCGCGCGAACGACGGACTAAAATACCCTGCTGTTCCAGCGGGCTGATGAGATCCAGGATACCGCCAATATCATTGATGGTGGCGCGGCGGATCTGCTCGGCACTTTCCATCACGATTTGGGTACCGATACCCTCCCGGGAGAACAGCTCCTGTAACAACGCTCCGTCTTCCTGGTAGCTAATCAAATGGCAGCGGCGAACCCCACTACGACAAGCTTTTACTGCACCGCGAAGAAAACGCACGGTACCAGAGTGATAATCACCTGTGCTTTCGATAGTCTTGATGCGCGCCTCTGCATCGGCTGGGAAGAGTTCGGAAATGACATTGTCCAGTTCGTCAGTTACCCCTTGAGATGAACAGAAACCGATCATCTTTTCTGCCTTGAGTTTGACCGCTAACTGAGTGGCAATTTCTTCTGACGTCAGGTTAAAACTTTCGCCTGTTACCGAAACGGCCACCGGGCCCATCAGAACAATGGCTCCGTTATCTAACTGGCGATGAATGGCCTCTTCATCAATACGGCGTACACGGCCACTGTGGCAGTAATCAATCCCGTCATCAACCCCAAGCGGTTGAGCGATAATAAAATTACCACTGACCACGTTGATATGAGCCCCATGTAATGGGGTATTACCCAGGCTCATAGAAAGTCTGGCGGTAATATCGAGCTGTAATAAACCTGCCGCTTGTTTTACCAGCTCCAGTGTTTTGGCATCGGTCACGCGTGTTTGCTTATGGTAAACCGGTTCATGATGATGGTAGGCAAGATTGGCATCAATCTGTGGACGTGCGCCATACACCACGACCAATCGTATTCC
This sequence comes from uncultured Cedecea sp., assembly GCF_947498825.1. Lineage (GTDB taxonomy): Bacteria > Pseudomonadota > Gammaproteobacteria > Enterobacterales > Enterobacteriaceae > JGM124. The sequence goes on from NZ_CANMLV010000009.1 coordinate 155,694, forward strand.
TAAGCTATGTAACAGACCAATATCATTCACGATACTGGAGAAGTTCTCATGTGCAATGGCCTCACCCCCAAGCATAATGACAAAGGTTTTACCTCTGTGGGCATTAATATAGGGAACAGAATGGCGAAAACCCTGGACTAGCTCGGTTCTACGTTCCTTTACCACAACACAACCTCACTGCATGAATATTCGTATTTAATGTATTTTTATTCTATTGTGACCTCGGGTGCAAGCAGCAATTTCCCTCAAAGCGTAAATTTATTTTCATTATCCATGCAGATCCTTTTCCGAATGTTTACCCTTTTATAGATGACAGTAATACCGTGTTTCGTTAAAGTTTTCGGCTCAAAAAATTATTATCAGATGCCCACTCTTGTTCAGGGGAGCTATGTCAGATTCCAATTCGTTCGTTAGTCGTCGCCGTTTACTTCAGGGGGCAGGTGCCGTGTGGCTATTGAGTGTCAGCAAAGTTGGCTTTGCGGCTTCAAGCCAGGTGGTGGCTGTGCGCGTCTGGCCGGCATCCACTTACACGCGGGTTACACTGGAATCGACCCAGTTGCTTAAATATCGCCAGTTTGCACTCAGTAATCCTGAACGCGTCGTGGTGGACATCGAAGGGGTAAATTTGAACTCCGTTCTGAAGGGATTAGGCAGCCAAATCAGGGCGGACGATCCTTTTATTCGGTCGGCAAGAGTCGGGCAGTTTGACCCTAAGACTGTCCGCATGGTGTTTGAATTGAAACAAAATGTAACACCACAAGTCTTTGCCCTGGCACCGGTAGCGGAATTTAAAGAGCGGCTGGTGATGGATCTTTATCCTGCCAATATGAATAATCAGCAAGATCCGCTGTTAGCCTTGCTGGAAGATTACAATAGCGGTCAGCTGGAGAAAAAAATGCCAGCTCAGCAGGGACCACAGCCCGGTAAAGCAGGGCGTGACAGACCTATTGTTATCATGCTCGATCCTGGTCACGGTGGTGAAGATCCTGGAGCCATTGGTCCGAATAAAACGCGAGAAAAAGATATTGTCCTGAGTATCGCACGCAGGCTGAAAGCGCTGATTGATAAAGAAGGCAATATGAAAGCCTATATGACGCGTAATGAAGATATCTTTATCCCATTAAAAGTGCGTGTTGCCAAGGCTCAGAAGCAGCGTGCTGACCTGTTTATCTCTATCCATGCGGATGCTTTTACCTCTGAAGCAGCGCGTGGATCATCGGTATTTGCTCTTTCCACTAAAGGGGCAACCAGTACTGCTGCAAAATATCTCGCTCAGACCCAGAATGCTGCTGACTTAATCGGCGGGGTGAGTAAAAGTGGCGATCGCTATCTTGACCACACGATGTTCGATATGGTGCAGTCGCTGACTATTAACGACAGCCTAAAGTTTGGTAAAGAAGTCTTACAGCGTATGGGGCGCGTAAATAAACTACATAAAAGCAGTGTCGATCAGGCTGGTTTTGCGGTGCTTAAAGCGCCTGATATTCCTTCTATTTTGGTAGAGACCGCCTTTCTGAGCAATCGTGAGGAAGAGCGTAAACTGCGTACCGCAAAGTTTCAGCAGGAAGTTGCAGAGTCGATTTTGGCAGGAATCAAAGCCTACTTTGCTGACCAATCCACACTGGCACGGCTTGGATAGACCCAATAGAGAAAATATGAAAAAGGGAGTTCAATGGCCAGGGCTGGCTATATATTGAGCATCTGTTAATAACAGGCATAAAAAAACACCTTTCGGTGCCTTGATTATTGGTTGCGGGGGCCGGATTTGAACCGACGACCTTCGGGTTATGAGCCCGACGAGCTACCAGGCTGCTCCACCCCGCGTCCGTCTACTGCTGTTACTGCTATTTTTACTGCTGTCTATGCCGTGGCATAAATTGGTTGCGGAGGCCGGATTTGAACCGACGACCTTCGGGTTATGAGCCCGACGAGCTACCAGGCTGCTCCACCCCGCGTCCGTCTACT
>NZ_CANMLV010000010.1 GCF_947498825.1 uncultured Cedecea sp.
ATTGAATGTAAAAGTCAATGACGGGTTGGATAGAAGGTCAAAAGCACGCCTTATATCCTCGCCCTAGAAGAACGAGGCTTTACGGCGCTTCCTGATAAAGACGGTATGATCATCGGGTTTCGCATCTCTTATATCAATTTGTTGTCAGATGTCATCAATGTTGCCCATTTTGATTTCGGCAGTGATACCTTGGTGCTGGAAGAAAATGCTCGCCTGTTGTACCAAAGTGCTCCCTATCGCGCACTGGATAAACAGCAACTGCTGGATAAACAAAACTTGCCCTATCCGCTCTCTGCCTGGCAGGTGAGTTATTATGGGCAGCCGGAAACGTCAGTCACCATATACCTTTGGGGAGGCGTTTTTATCCTGTTATTGCTGACTGTCACGGGATTGATCATTTTCCGGCTCTACCGTGAATATACTCAGGCAGACAGGCTGGTTCGCCAGCAGGTTAATTTTGTCAGCCAGGTATCCCATGAATTAAAAACACCTCTGACCAATATCACGCTCTATGCTGAGCTGTTAAAAGAGGAGCTGGCCGATGATGAATATATTGAATCGCTACGTTATTTGGATGTGATTACCGGAGAAAGTCAGCGTTTATCACGTCTTATTCAAAATATTCTGACCTTCACACGTGAACCTAAGTTGCACTTCCAACAGGTCGACGTCAATGCGGTAGTCACTCAGGTTGCCCATACTTTCATGCCTTCGTTGCATACTGAAGGAATAACAGTCTCACTGACACTCAGTGAAAATGCTGTCATACAGAGTGATATTGACAGGCTAATGCAAATTATCGGTAACTTCCTGAGTAATGCCGAAAAGTATGCCGGTGAAGCAAAAAAAATAGACTTACAGACCGTCACCGATGCGCAATATATCGATATCAGAGTGCGGGATTATGGCCCTGGTATTAGCGAAAAAGAGATTGGCATGATTTTCACCCCTTTCTACCGGGTCAAATCAAGTCTTACCGAAGGAGTCACGGGTACCGGTATTGGTCTGGCTATTGCTCAGCAATTAGCACAGAGCCTGGGAGGGATGATTCTGGTCACTCCACAATCACCCGGCGTATGTTTCACACTACGTCTGCTGCGTGATAGGTCTGAACAAAATCATAACCCGGGTAACCCGCTTGTACAAATTACAGGAAAGTCATGATGAAAATTCTGATCGTTGAAGACGATATCCATATTCGTCAAGGATTAGTGGAAGCGTTGTCACGTGAAGGATACCAGTTGATTGCGGCGGAAAATGGCAAAGTGGCCTTAGATAAGTATCGACAGGAGGCACCTGACTTTATCATTCTCGATATCATGATGCCTGAGCTGGATGGCTACAGCGTATGTCGTGAGATCCGTAAACTGGATGAACAGATCCCTATCGTTTTTTTATCGGCTAAGGATGAAGAGATCGATCGCGTTGTAGGACTGGAGCTGGGCGCAGATGATTATATCAGTAAACCCTTTGGTATCCATGAGATCAGAGCCAGGATCAAAACGATCGCACGACGTTGCCTGCACAGCAGGACAGCACAACCAGAGATCAGTTTTTATTTTGGTGATTTGACCGTTTATCCTAATCAATTGTGCGCGCTGCGCCAGAGTGAACGACTTGAACTTTCATTGCGTGAAATGAAAATTCTGGAGTGTCTTCATCTGCATAAAAATTGTGTTGTTACTCGAGAAATGCTATTTGATGCTGCCTGGGGCTATGACTATCTACCCAACAGCCGCACGTTAGATCAGCATATATCCAAGCTACGTAAAACGATTGAGCCTGACCCAAATAATCCACAATTGATCCGCACCGTACATGGCATGGGTTATCTCTATCATACTGAATAATAAAGAAATTAAATGATTACACTATTCTCTGCATTCTTGCAGCGATCATTAGCGTTCGGATATTCAGAGAGATGCTGGCATCCCTCTGAATATTGAGCCATGACTTATACAGAAAGCTCAGGCATGGTGTACATCAGTGCTACGGGATTGTGGCACATTCATCCCTCTCTGTTACGGGATCCACCGAAACGCTCGGTTCCTTTTTTCGGATATGATGAGTTCTGTCGATGAATTCATCAGTAATGGCATCGTGATAGCGCGATGGCCAGATAACCCAAGGTTTGATCCCCAAAACATCTGCAATAATCAGTTCACCTTTAGGCCACGGACGCGTTAGCGTGTTTGCCAGTGTTGATGAACTTAGCCCCGCCTTCCGTGACTCAGCGGCCAGTGATGTACCTTTTTTTCTCAAGCCGGCGACGATATCTGCCGGATGCCAATCCGTATGTTGACTTTTCATAACTTCTCCCTGTGAGTATCACTACCTATTGTTACCGAATAACAATGGCTGTCAGGGATAGTTATATCATGAAAACATCCAAATGCTTTTTGTAAATATATGGAACGATTAAATATGTGTCATCTCGCGCAACTTACTATGTAATAAATGAAAGTAAAGCACAAAGATAAGATATTCAGGGGCGTTCTTTATGTTATTGGAAACTTTAACGCGCCGTGGAAGACACGTTAAATAAGCTTGTTAGTGGTCGCGTTGTACAGACATATGTGCCAGCGCAATAAGTGCTTCGCGGTATGGCGAGTCCGGAATAGCACTAAGTGCTGAGATAGCCTTATCAGCCTCTTCTTCGGCACGCTGACGCGTCCATTCCAGCGATCCACAAGCTTTCATCGTCTCCAGAACAGACTCAAGCAGATGACGGCCGTTACCTTGCTCAATAGCTTCACGAATCATTCTGGATTGCTCAGGCGTACCATGGCGCATGGCATGGAGCAAAGGAAGCGTTGGTTTACCCTCATTGAGGTCATCGCCGACACTTTTGCCTAATGTCTGGTTATCGGCACTGTAATCCAGTAAATCATCAATTAACTGGAAAGCGGTACCAAGATAGCGACCGTAATCCCGAAGGGCGGTTTCCTGTGCTTCACTGGCTCCGGCAAGAATGCCTGAACACTGTGCCGCAGCTTCGAATAATCTGGCTGTCTTACTGTAAATGACCCGCATATAACTCTCTTCTGTAATATTCGGATCATTGCAGTTCATCAGCTGCAAAACTTCACCTTCAGCAATCACATTTACCGCTTCAGACATCACTTCCAGAACTTTGAGTGATCCTAATTGCGTCATCATCTGAAAGGCTCGGGTGTAGATAAAATCGCCTACCAGAACGCTGGCGGCATTGCCAAATGCGGCATTTGCCGTTGCTTTTCCGCGCCGCATATCGGATTCGTCAACGACATCATCGTGTAACAAAGTTGCTGTGTGGATAAATTCGATCAGTGCTGCAATGTTGATATGCGCTGTACCTTCATATCCTAATGCCCGGGCTGCTATAACGGCTATCATCGGGCGAATACGCTTACCGCCGCCACTGACGATGTAGTAGCCGAGCTGATTAATCAGCTGAACATCAGAATTTAATTGCTCAAGGATTGCCGCATTTACGCCCGCCATATCTTGCGCGGCTAATTCATTAATTTTTTCTAGTTTCATCGCAAAAATCTGGTTTTTGTCCTATTTCTGCCGTAATTCTACGGCTTAGCAGGAGGGTGTCGGTGAGATACTGTAGTACAGATTGTACTAAAAATACGAGACAGATAAATGGGGTGGCACAGATTGTACTTTTTTTCTTTGTGGAATAAACAATCGTACTTGTCAAAGCGTCGCGTTTTGCGTAATATTCGCGCCCTATTGTGAATATTTATAGCGCAGCCTGAATTCAATGTAAGGCGAGTGCGGAAAGCGGAGTTTTATATGTACGCGGTTTTCCAAAGTGGTGGTAAACAACACCGAGTAAGCGAAGGTCAGACCGTTCGCCTGGAAAAGCTAGACATCGCAACTGGCGAAGCAGTTGAGTTCGCAGAAGTTCTGATGATCGTAAACGGTGAAGAAGTCAAAATCGGCGTTCCTTTCGTTGATGGCGGCGTAATCAAAGCTGAAGTTGTTGCTCACGGTCGTGGCGAGAAAATTAAAATTGTTAAGTTTCGTCGTCGTAAACACTACCGTAAACAACAGGGCCATCGTCAGTGGTTCACTGATGTTAAAATTACTGGCATCAGCGCTTAATACAGAGGAGCAGATTAAATGGCACATAAAAAGGCTGGCGGCTCAACTCGTAACGGTCGCGATTCCGAAGCTAAACGTCTGGGCGTAAAACGTTTCGGCGGTGAGGCAGTATTAGCAGGCAGCATCATTGTTCGTCAACGTGGTACTAAATTCCACGCGGGCACCAATGTAGGTTGTGGTCGTGACCACACTCTGTTTGCACTGTCTGACGGTAAAGTTAAGTTTGAAGTTAAAGGCCCGAACAACCGTAAATATATCAGCATCGTTGCTGAATAAGTTTTTCGCGTCCTGATAACGGATGTAAGCCCCGCAAAATATTGCGGGGCTTTTTACATTCTGCATCCGAAAAATCATAGGTATCAAACGAGCATGAAGCAGCAGGCTGGAATCGGCATTGTTTTAGCGATAATCACGGCAATGTGCTGGGGGAGTTTACCGATTGCAATGAAACAAGTGCTTCCGGTAATGGAACCCTTAACCGTAGTTTTTTATCGTTTCTCAATGGCGAGTATTGGTTTAGGCATTATTCTCGCATTTCGTAAAAAACTGCCTCCGGTGCGTATCTTTCGTAAGCCCCGTTGGTTAGCTATGTTAGCGATTGCGACCGCTGGATTGCTTGGTAACTTTTTATTTTTTAGCTCCTCACTGCAATATCTCAGCCCAACCGCTTCTCAGGTTATTGGTCAGCTATCTCCAGTTGGAATGATGGTTGCCAGCGTCGTGGTTCTGAAGGAAAGAATGCGTGGCACACAGATCGTTGGTGCCATTATGTTGTTGTGCGGGCTGATTATGTTTTTTAATAACAGTCTAATCGAAATTTTTACCAGGATGACTGATTATACCTTGGGTGTGATTTTCGGTGTTCTGGCAGCAATGGTGTGGGTGAGTTACGGGGTCGCGCAAAAAGTGTTATTGCGTCGGTTAGCCTCACAACAAATCCTCCTTTTGTTGTATATTTTATGTGCGGTAGCATTGTTACCGATAGCGAAGCTGGATACCCTGTTCTTACTGAACAACTGGCAGCTTGCATGTTTATTCTTTTGTGGTTTGAATACCATTGTAGGTTATGGTGCACTGGCGGAAGCCATGGCACGCTGGCAGGCATCTCAGGTTAGTGCCCTGATTACACTAACCCCTCTGTTTACACTGCTCTTTTCAGACCTGTTATCCCAGGCCTGGCCCGACTATTTCGCCATGCCTCAGCTCAACCTTTTAGGTTATGTCGGAGCGTTTGTCGTCGTGACTGGTGCGATGTATTCCGCGATTGGTCATCGCCTTTGGGGACGCCGGCCATCAGCCGATGTCGTCACCCCTGGACAACGTTCAGACGAATGATTTACGGAGAAGTAAAATGAAGTTTGTTGATGAAGCAACTATCCTGGTGGTAGCAGGTGATGGCGGTAATGGTTGCGTAAGCTTCCGTCGTGAAAAATATATCCCGAGGGGCGGACCGGATGGCGGTGATGGTGGTGATGGTGGTGATGTCTGGCTTGAGGCTGATGAAAACCTGAACACCCTGATTGACTACCGTTTTGAGAAGTCATTCCGCGCTGAACGTGGTCAAAATGGTCAGAGTCGTGACTGTACCGGTAAGCGCGGTAAAGATGTCACGGTAAAAGTTCCTGTTGGTACGCGAATTATCGATCAGGGTACTGGCGAAACCATGGGTGATATGACGCTACATGGTCAGAAACTGATGGTAGGTAAGGGCGGCTGGCACGGGCTGGGAAATGCGCGTTTTAAGTCATCAGTAAACCGTTCGCCACGTCAAAAAACCATGGGAACACCGGGTGAGCAGCGCGAGCTTCAGCTTGAGCTGATGCTGTTAGCCGATGTCGGTATGCTGGGTATGCCAAATGCCGGTAAATCGACATTTATCCGTTCAGTTTCTGCGGCTAAACCCAAAGTCGCGGATTATCCATTTACCACGCTAATCCCTTCACTGGGCGTCGTCCGTATGGATAACGAAAAAAGTTTCGTGGTTGCGGATATTCCAGGTCTGATTGAAGGGGCAGCCGATGGTGCGGGACTGGGCATCCGTTTCCTTAAGCACCTTGAACGCTGCCGGGTTTTACTGCACTTGATTGATATCGATCCTATCGATGGTTCAGATCCGGTAAACAATGCGCGGATAATCGTTGGTGAGTTAGAAAAATACAGCGCTGACTTAGCTTCGAAACCACGCTGGTTAGTGTTCAATAAAATTGATTTGATGGATAAAGCAGAAGCCGAAGAAAAAGCGAAAGCGATTGCTGAAGCCTTAGGATGGGATGAAAAATACTATCTGATTTCTGCGGCAAGCCAGGTTGGCGTTAAAGATCTGTGCTGGGATATCATGAGTTTTATTATCGCTAACCCTATTGTTATCGCTGATGCTAGCAAGCAGCCAGAGAAAGTCGAGTTTATGTGGGATGATTATCATCGCCAGCAGCTCGATGAAATGGAAGCTGAATCAGAAGATGACTGGGATGATGACTGGGATGAAGAAGACGACGAAGGCGTCGAAATCATCTATCAGAAGTAGGGCAGGTAATCTGACAGGCCGAATTTATTCGGCCTGTTTTATTCTCTCTGGTGAGGGAGCCAGCAACTGGCCAGTAACCCGCCATTTTCAGAGCTATTATCCAGCGTCAGATAGCCATGGTGTAAATGCACTATTCGGTGGACGATACTTAACCCCAGTCCGCAGCCACTGTAGCGCCTGTCGAGACGTTCAAAGGGCTTTGTCAGATGTTGTCGATACTGCTCAGCAATGCCAGGTCCCTGATCGCAGACTGTCAGTACGATACCGTCCTCCTGTTCAACCAGTAATAGCTGAATAACGCTCTTCTCCGGCCCGTAACGGCATGCATTCTCTAACAGGTTACGTAGCATTAGCCGTAACAAGATAGCGTCTCCCTGTGTGTTACAGGTGGTTTTATCAGGCCAGACGATTCGTTGCTGACGTTGCATTGCCAGTTCGTCTATCTCCATCTGCAATGGCGCGATAATATCGTCTGTCCAGTTCAGCGTCTGATAATGCCCACTTGCCAGTGCATGTCCCGCTCTTGCCAGCATCAGCAGTTGTTCAATGGTGTGCATCAGTTGATCGGTACGCTGTAGCAATACTGGTGCCTGTGGAACACCATTATTTGCCATCAACTCCAGATGCAGTTTGAGACCTGCAAGCGGGGTACGCAATTCATGGGCAGCATCAGCAGTAAACTGACGCTCTTGCTGCAATCTGTTATCCAGCCTGGCAAGTAACTGGTTAAGCACCGTTGTTATCGCAACTACCTCTCCGATACTGGAAGATACAGGCATAGGGGAAAGATCATTCGGGGAACGATGGGACAAGCTGGTACGCAGTTTTTCCAGCGGGCGTGTTATCCAGGTTATCGCCCAGAATGAAAAAAACAAAATACAGCCGATCATGACTATCGAAGGAATAAGTAATGCGGCAATAGCTTCGTGGATTTCATTTTCTATCTGCGCATTATTGACCGTACCGGATACAGCCTTTTGCACTAAAAAAGCAATTTGTTCCCGACTTTCATGCCATAGCCACCAGACGCTGGCAGTTTGAAAAAAAAGGGAGATAAACGCCAGGATAATAATCAGTCGCCAGCGCATGCTGTTCACGCGATGCTTTCCAGACGATAACCAATACCCCTGATGGTTTTGATTCTTCCCTTACCTAATTTTCGCCGCAGGTTATGAATGTGGACTTCAAGGGTATTGGAGCCAGGATCGTCCTGCCAGCTATAAATATCTTGTTGCAGGGTTTCACGGTGGACTGTTTGCCCCAGACGCATCATCAGACGAGTGAGAATTGAAAACTCTTTCGGCGTAATATCGACGGATTGGTTATCCAGCACCACTTGTTGCGTCTGGAGATTCAGCGTTAAGCCATTATCTTGTAGCAGATTATCACTATGTCCCTGATGACGGCGTATTAAGGCTCTGGCGCGAGCCTGGAGCTCAACCAGCGCAAAAGGCTTCGTCAGATAATCATCGGCACCGGAGTCCAGTACACTGACTCTGTCCTCCAGCGTATCGCGGGCTGTCAGTATCAGTACTGGGCTTTTAATACCGCGTTGACGCCAGTGACGAAGCAATGTCGCACCATCCTGGTCGGGTAAACCAAGATCGAGGATAATCAGACTGTATTCAGCACAACGAACATACTGGTCTGCCTGTGATGGTGTTGCTGCAATATCAAGAACATAACCGCCTTGGTTGAAGGCCAGCGTCAGTCCTTCCTGTAATAACACATCATCTTCGACAATCAATAATTTCATGATCAGTTATTCTGATAAATATCTTTATATAGTCGACTTTCAAAACGAACCAGAGGGATCCTACGGTTACGTTGATCGGCAGGTTCAACTGCATAGCCGGACAAATATTGTACAAAGGCCATCTGTTTACCACTCGCAGTGGTGATAAAACCTGCCATATTATAGACCCCTTGTAATGAGCCGGTTTTTGCTGAAACCTTACCATTAACACCCGCCTGGTCCAGACCCGCACGATACTGTAATGAACCATCGTATCCTGCTAATGGGAGCATCGAAATAATGTTCAGCTCACTGTCATTTTGTGCAATATATTGAAGGACCTGCATCATCACTGCTGGAGAGATCAGGTTATGACGCGAAAGCCCTGAGCCATCGACTACGATACTATTACCTAAATCTACGCCTGCTTTTTGCCGTAACAACTGACGTACAGCATCAGCTCCTGCGCGCCAGGTTCCGGGTACGCCAAAACGCTGATGACCGATAGTACGGAATACGGTATCTGCAATCATGTTATCTGATTTTTTTAACATGGTTTTCAACAGCGTCGTTAATGGTGGGGATTGCTTACTGGCAATCACAGTGCCTGGCTCATTCGGTTGTGTCTGACGCAGAATGGTTCCGCTGTAGCGAATACCTGCTTGTTCCAGTTCTTTCTTAACAATAGCCCCCGCGTAGCCCGCACCATCCTGGATGGCAAACGCAAGGGGTAAAGGTTCTTCCCTTTGTGGCATGCAGCCCGTCAGCGTATAGCGATTTAAGTCACCGGTTACCACATCCAGCTCACAATACTGGGCTTCCGATGAGCCTCTGGCCAATGTTTTAACCTGACTTGCTACAATGACGGGATAATAAGAGGCGATACGAACATGTGCCAGATCATTGGCCTTAGGCGCGCTGGATAACGAAACCGAGAAACAGTTACGATCGATAATGGCAGCAGAAGGGGGAGCACTGAAACACTGGGTCATATCATTCCATGGCCAGCCGGGGCCTTTATCATGGCTGGCGAAGACGGAAGTATCTATCAGCAGGTTGCCCTTAATTTGCTCTACACCGGCCTTTTTTAAGGCGGTGACCATATTACGGATATCCTGACGTCTGAGCGTAGGATCGCCGCTGAAACGTACCGTCAGGTCTCCTTCCAGGATATTATTTTGAATTGGCGCTTTACTCTCAAGTGTTGTGGTGAAGCGAAAATCGGGTCCTAGCTGCAAAAGAGCAGCAAGCGCCGTAATCACTTTTTGGGTACTTGCTGGTAACGCCATTTGCTGGCCGTGATAGTCAATCGTGGGGGAGGAGTCTCCCACTTTTTGTACCATCAACGCCAGATTTGCCCCCGCAGGTAGCTGCGACAGATATTCTTCCACATTTGCCGCTTGCACATTTAGCGTAAAAATAGAAGCCAACCCAATGATAAATCTAGAAAATCGCATAGTATCGCGGTAATGTCCTGTAAACATGGTCTTCATACTACGGTGCATCGTAGTGCAAAGTAAACGATGACCCTCAGTGAACTCCAGGGTAAAATAGCGGATAATTTGAAATATTCTGCTTGGTTTGGGGTATCACTCCGAACCATTTTGTTTCATTTGTTGGCAGGGATGTGCTTATAAACTCAGGATATACTCTTGGCTTATTAGCCCGCTGACTGTGCCACACAGAACTGATTATAAGAGGTATAAATAATGCAACCAATTCCGATGACTTTACGTGGTGCTGAGAAATTACGTGAAGAGCTCGATTTCCTGAAGTCCGTACGTCGACCTGAAATTATCGCTGCTATCGCTGATGCGCGTGAACATGGTGATTTAAAGGAAAATGCTGAATATCACGCGGCGCGTGAGCAGCAAGGTTTCTGTGAAGGGCGTATTCAAGATATTGAAGCGAAACTTTCTAATGCCCAAGTGATAGACATCACGAAAATGCCTAATAACGGTCGCGTTATTTTTGGGGCTACGGTAACAGTATTAAACTTGGACAGCGAAGAAGAGCTGACATACCGTATTGTGGGTGACGATGAGGCTGATTTTAAACAGAATCTTATTTCTGTAAACTCACCGATTGCGCGTGGCCTGGTCGCAAAAGAGTGCGACGATGTTGTAGTTATTCGCACGCCGGGTGGTGATGTTGAGTTTGAAATTCTAAAAGTTGAATATTTATAATTTCAACTATGCTTACTCAATGGCTTGCGTATTGTAAAGATAAGAAAAAGGCCGCTATGCGGCCTTTAATCAACGAGCAGAGCGTGGCATTTTGCTCACGTCTCTATTTCGGCAGAGAAACTTTTCTTTCTTTAGTCGGACGATAAAGAACGAGTGTTTTTCCGATAACCTGGACATTACAGGCTTTGGTTTCGCGCACGATAGCATCAACTATCAGGGTTTTAGTTTCACGATCTTCGGTTGCAACTTTCACCTTGATTAACTCGTGATGGTCAAGCGCTTGTTCTATCTCGGCCAGTACCCCTTCGGTCAAACCATTATTGCCAAGCATAACGACCGGCTTGAGTGGATGAGCGAGACCTTTAAGGTGCTGTTTTTGTTTAGTACTAAGATTCATCGTATATTTTTGCTTACGTTGGGATTGAAAACGGTTCATTCTACCGCCATCTCCAGTGTATAGCCAAATCGGCTGTGATTATATGCACAGCCTGCACTCACGATGAGCAACGTTGGATAATGAGATGACAGGTAAAAAGCGTTCTGCCAGTTCCAGTCGCTGGCTGCAGGAACACTTTAGCGATAAATATGTACTTCAGGCACAGAAAAAGGGACTACGTTCCCGTGCTTGGTTTAAACTTGATGAAATACAACAAAGTGACAAACTTTTTAAGCCAGGAATGACTATTGTTGATCTTGGTGCTGCTCCTGGTGGATGGTCACAGTATGTTGTGACTGAGATTGGGAGTAAGGGAAGAATTATCGCTTGTGATCTGTTACCTATGGATCCTATTGTTGGGGTAGACTTCCTTCAAGGTGATTTTCGTGATGAGCTAGTAGTTAAGGCTCTGTTGGAACGTGTTGGTGAGAGTAAAGTTCAGGTTGTCATGTCCGATATGGCACCGAATATGAGTGGGACGCCAGCTGTTGACATCCCCCGCTCAATGTATCTGGTAGAGCTGGCGCTGGAAATGTGCCGTGATGTTCTGGCTCCGGGTGGTAGTTTTGTAGTGAAAGTGTTTCAAGGCGAAGGATTCGATGAATACCTGCGAGAAATTCGCTCCTTGTTTACGAAAGTTAAAGTGCGTAAACCGGACTCTTCTCGTGCCCGCTCACGTGAAGTGTACATTGTAGCGACCGGGCGTAAAGTATAGTACCCTGACGCTGTTTGTTAACACAGTTGTAATGTGAGGTTAATCCCTTGAGTGACATGGCGAAAAACCTAATACTCTGGCTAGTCATTGCCGTCGTGCTAATGTCAGTTTTTCAGAGCTTTGGGCCCAGCGAGTCGAATAGCCGTAGAGTGGACTATTCCACTTTCTTGTCTGAAGTAAATCAGGATCAGGTTCGTGAAGTTCGTATCAACGGGCGTGAAATCAACGTTACTTTGAAAGACAGTAACCGATACACGACATACATTCCCGTTAATGACCCTAAACTGCTTGATAATCTGTTGACTAAACAGGTGAAAGTGGTTGGTGAACCACCTGAAGAGCCTAGCTTACTGGCTTCTATCTTCATATCATGGTTCCCGATGCTATTGCTGATAGGGGTTTGGATTTTCTTTATGCGTCAAATGCAGGGCGGTGGCGGCAAAGGTGCCATGTCGTTCGGTAAGAGCAAGGCGCGTATGCTGACAGAAGACCAAATCAAAACAACCTTTGCGGATGTCGCAGGTTGTGATGAAGCAAAAGATGACGTTGTTGAACTGGTCGAATACCTGCGCGAACCGAGCCGTTTCCAGAAACTGGGCGGTAAGATTCCTAAAGGTGTGCTGATGGTGGGCCCACCGGGTACCGGTAAAACATTGCTGGCTAAAGCCATCGCTGGCGAAGCAAAAGTTCCGTTCTTTACGATTTCTGGTTCTGACTTTGTTGAAATGTTCGTTGGTGTTGGTGCATCGCGCGTTCGTGACATGTTTGAACAGGCGAAAAAAGCGGCACCTTGCATTATCTTTATCGATGAAATCGATGCCGTGGGTCGTCAACGTGGCGCCGGTTTAGGTGGTGGTCACGATGAGCGTGAGCAGACCCTGAACCAGATGCTGGTTGAGATGGACGGCTTCGAAGGCAACGAAGGGATCATCGTGATTGCGGCAACTAACCGCCCTGATGTTCTGGATCCAGCATTACTACGTCCAGGCCGTTTTGACCGTCAGGTTGTGGTTGGTTTACCAGATGTTCGTGGCCGTGAGCAGATTCTGAAAGTGCATATGCGTCGTGTGCCTCTGGCAACTGATATCGATGCGGCAATTATTGCACGTGGTACCCCAGGTTTCTCAGGTGCTGACTTGGCTAACCTGGTTAACGAAGCGGCGCTGTTTGCTGCCCGTACCAACAAGCGTGTCGTATCGATGGTTGAGTTTGAAAAAGCGAAAGACAAAATCATGATGGGAGCAGAACGTCGCTCTCTGGTGATGACGGAAGCGCAAAAAGAATCAACTGCGTATCACGAAGCAGGACATGCCATTATTGGTCGTCTGGTTCCTGAGCACGATCCGGTTCATAAAGTGACCATCATTCCACGTGGTCGTGCACTGGGTGTGACCTTCTTCCTGCCTGTCGGTGATGCGATTAGCGCCAGCCGTCAGAAACTGGAAAGCCAGATCTCGACACTTTATGGTGGTCGTCTGGCAGAAGAGATCATCTACGGTGTAGAAAAAGTGTCTACTGGTGCGTCTAACGATATTAAAGTTGCGACTAACCTGGCGCGTAACATGGTCACCCAATGGGGCTTCTCCGATAAACTGGGTCCACTGCTGTATGCAGAGGAAGAAGGTGAGGTATTCCTGGGGCGTTCAGTTGCCAAAGCCAAGCATATGTCTGATGAGACTGCGCGTATCATCGACCAGGAAGTAAAAGCCCTGATTGAGCGCAACTATGCTCGTGCTCGCCGTCTGTTGGACGAAAATATGGACATCCTTCATGCAATGAAAGACGCATTGATGAAGTATGAAACTATTGATGCTCCGCAGATTGATGACTTGATGGCTCGTCGTGAAGTGCGTACGCCTGCAGGCTGGGATGATGATTCTAAGTCTAAAGGTAACTCTGGCAACAATGCTACGCCAAGCGCTGTGAGCCCGGCTGATGCGTCAGATACCTCTGGCTCAGAAAAAACGCCTGAGTAACTGTTAGCGAGTCTGACAAGATGTTTTTATTATAAAAACCCGGGGTAACTCCCGGGTTTTTTATTTTCTGAAAATCATTAATTCAACGCGTTATCCCTGTACCATCACAGCCGGATTCAGGGCTGAAGTCTGCCAAATGACCTAAGTGCGGCGACGGAAGTGTAAAAGCGGTGTAACATCTGCTCTATCCCTGGATCAAAAACTGATAGCATAATTCGCCTTAGTCACTTATCAGGCTAGAGACGGGGGGAGTATCAATCTCCTTGTGTTTCCGGCTCATGCTATAAAATATGGACAAAAATCACATGCTATTACGCGCACAGGGCGCCACGCTTGATATGAACCATCCCCATGTGATGGGGATACTCAACGTGACGCCGGACTCTTTTTCCGATGGTGGTAAACACAACGCATTAATTGATGCGCTAAAACATGCCAATGCCATGATTAACGCCGGAGCAACCATTATTGATGTTGGCGGCGAGTCGACGCGCCCCGGTGCTGCACAAGTCAGCCTCGATGAAGAACTGTCCCGCGTTATTCCTGTTGTTGAGGCACTGGCGCAGCGATTTGAAGTTTGGATTTCGGTGGACACTTCCCAGGGGGAAGTGATGAAGGAGTCGGCCAGAGTTGGCGCTCATCTGATCAATGATATTCGTTCATTGCAGCTACCAGGAGCCTTGCAAGCCGCAGCTGAAACGGGATTACCCGTCTGCCTGATGCATATGCAAGGCGAGCCAGGAACCATGCAGCAAGCTCCCCATTACGATGATATTTTTGCTGATGTGCATAATTTTTTTGTTGAGAATATTGCGCGTTGTGAAGCTGCAGGTATTACAAAAGATAAATTGTTACTCGACCCGGGCTTTGGTTTCGGTAAGAATCTCACCCATAATTACCAGCTACTGGCTCGCCTTTGGGAATTTCATCGCTATGATCTGCCCTTACTGGTCGGTATGTCGCGTAAATCGATGGTTGGCCAGTTATTGAATGTCGGTCCTGAACACCGTTTGAGTGGCAGTCTGGCTTGCGCAGTTATTGCTGCAATGCAAGGAGCGCATATTATACGTGTTCATGATGTCAAAGAGACTGTAGACGCAATCCGTGTGGTTGAAGCCACCCTTTCAGCGAAGGAAAATAGTCGTTATGAGTAGCCGTAAATATTTTGGTACTGATGGTATTCGTGGCCGTGTAGGTGAAGCGCCGATCACGCCTGATTTTATGTTGAAACTGGGATGGGCAGCAGGAAAAGTTCTCGCTCGTCATGGTTCACGTAAAATAATTATTGGTAAAGATACACGTATTTCCGGTTATATGCTGGAGTCTGCGCTGGAAGCGGGGCTTGCTGCCGCAGGCTTATCTGCGTCTTTTACCGGACCCATGCCAACTCCGGCAGTCGCTTATTTAACGCGTGCCTTCCGTGCTGAGGCCGGGATTGTTATTTCAGCCTCTCATAACCCTTTCTACGATAACGGCATCAAATTTTTCTCCATTGATGGCACCAAACTGCCTGATGCAGTTGAAGAAGCTATTGAAGCGGAAATGGAAAAAGAACTGACCTGTGTCGATTCTACTCAGCTGGGTAAAGCGAGCCGTATCGTTGATGCTGCCGGACGTTATATTGAATTCTGTAAAGGTACCTTCCCGAATGAGCTCAGTCTGAACGAGCTGAAAGTGGTGGTTGACTGCGCTAACGGCGCAACTTATCACATTGCGCCTAATGTGCTGCGCGAGCTGGGGGCTAATGTTATTGCCGTTGGCTGCGAACCAAATGGTTTGAACATTAACGAAAAATGCGGTGCCACCGATGTCGAAATGCTTCAGGCCCGCGTTCTGGCTGAAAAAGCGGATCTGGGTATCGCACTGGATGGTGATGGCGACCGTATCATCATGGTTGATGAACAAGGTAACAAAGTCGATGGCGATCAAATTCTGTATATTATCGCCCGTGAAGCGCTGCGCCAGGGGCAGTTACGCGGTGGTGTTGTCGGGACTCTGATGAGTAATATGGGTCTTGAAGTTGCCTTAAAAGAGCTGGGTATTCCGTTTGCCCGTGCCAAAGTAGGTGACCGTTACGTACTGGAAAAACTGCAAGAGAAAGGCTGGCGTATTGGTGCTGAAAACTCCGGGCATGTCATTCTGCTGGACAGCACGACGACAGGTGACGGTATTGTCGCCGGTTTGCAAGTGCTCACTGCTATGATGCGTAACAACATGAGTCTGGGTGATTTATGTAGTGGCATGAAACTTTTCCCACAGGTTTTAGTGAATGTCCGCTTTGCAGCAGGCTCTAGCGATCCGCTAGAAAATGCAGAAGTGAAACGTGTTACTGAGGAAGTTGAACAGAAACTCGGCCGTCGTGGACGGGTGCTGTTACGTAAATCAGGTACCGAGCCTTTAATCCGCGTTATGGTTGAAGGTGAAGATGAAGCTCAGGTCACGGAATTTGCTCATCGTATCGCAGATGCGGTAAAAGCCGTCTGAGTGTCATTATTATGAAAAACCGGTCATTATTTATACCGGTTTAACTGACCAAAGTCAGTGATTTGGTGTTTTTTTCCGCAGTCAGTGCAATGTTAATAAATTGCCCTTGCGCAGCACTATGACTTTGGTTAGTATTCTCACCCGCTTCACCGGGTAATGAAAAAAGTATCCGCTTTACTGATTTGAAGCAATTTGCGCGCGGTAAACCCGCAAGGAACAGGTTGATTATGTACGAAGCTCTTTTGGTTATCTTCCTTATTGTGGCATTAGGTCTTGTAGGCCTGATCATGTTGCAGCAGGGTAAAGGCGCTGATATGGGAGCCTCTTTTGGAGCAGGCGCTTCCGCTACTTTATTTGGTTCGAACGGTTCAGGCAACTTTATGACCCGTATGACCGGTATTTTAGGGACGTTGTTCTTCATTCTCAGTCTGGTTCTCGGTAATCTGAGCGCTAACAAATCAGGAACAGGAAGTGAGTGGGATAATCTGAGTCAGCCAGCGCAAGCTGAGCAGTCTGCACCTGCGGCGCCTACTACGCCAAGCAGTGATATCCCGCAGTAATAAATACGATAAAAAAACATTATTGTATTTACAGAGTGCCGTGGTGGTGGAATTGGTAGACACGCTACCTTGAGGTGGTAGTGCCCGATTGGGCTTACGGGTTCAAGTCCCGTCCTCGGTACCAACAAGTCTTAGCATCTCTTGCTTTTATAGCAATACTGGCGTAGTATTTGCCACGTTTCGGACGCGGGGTGGAGCAGCTTGGTAGCTCGTCGGGCTCATAACCCGAAGGTCGTCGGTTCAAATCCGGCCCCCGCAACCACTTTCCCTGAGAATTATTTTTCAAATATCCTGTGAACATCTTTGATGCATTCGCGAAGAATTTAGAAAAAAGTTCTCCTGGACGGTGTCCGGGCCGCCTCTGGCGGTATACAGGGTTCAGTTATCTAAAGCCCCGATTTATCGGGGTTTTTTGTTATCTGATTTCAGAATAACTGGGCTTTATGCCCTTTTTTTATGTCTTGGGGGTGGGCTTGTCCACATTAGAGCAAAAATTAACAGAGATGATTTCGGCACCTGTCGAGGCGCTAGGTTACGAATTAGTAGGTATTGAGTTTATTCGTGGTCGCCAGTCAACGCTGCGTATCTATATTGATAGTGAAGATGGTATCGATGTTGATGATTGTGCTGATGTCAGTCACCAAGTCAGTGCGGTTTTCGATGTTGAAGACCCAATAACTGTTGCCTATAACCTGGAAGTATCCTCACCAGGTCTGGACCGTCCTTTATTTAGCGCAGAACACTACCAACGCTTTAGTGGCGAAGAGGTAAGTATTGTGTTGCGTATGGCCGTACAGAACCGCCGTAAATGGTCTGGTATTATTAAATCTGTAGACGGTGAAATGATTACGGTTACGGTCGAAGGCAAAGACGAAGTGTTCGCCCTGAGTAATATCCAGAAAGCGAACCTGGTACCCCACTTTTAATAGTTTGGATTGAGGTGAAAACCCAGGATGAACAAAGAAATTTTGGCTGTTGTTGAGGCCGTTTCCAACGAAAAATCTTTACCGCGCGAAAAGATCTTTGAAGCGCTGGAAAGTGCACTGGCAACAGCAACAAAGAAAAAATACGAGCAAGAGATTGAAGTTCGTGTCAGCATTGACCGTAAAAGCGGCGATTTTGACACTTTCCGTCGTTGGTTAGTGGTTGAAGATGTGACTTTACCGACACGTGAAATTACGCTTGAAGCGGCTCGTTTTGAAGATCCTGCTTTTGATGTGGGTGATTACGTTGAAGATCAGATTGAGTCTGTTACCTTTGACCGTATCACTACGCAAACGGCAAAGCAGGTTATCGTACAAAAAGTACGTGAAGCTGAACGCGCAATGGTTGTGGATCAATTCCGCGAGCATGAAGGTGAGATAATCACTGGTGTCGTGAAGAAAGTGAATCGTGAAAATATCGCTCTCGATTTGGGTAATAATGCTGAAGCGGTTATCCTGCGTGAAGATATGTTACCGCGTGAAAACTTCCGCCCTGGTGACCGTATCCGTGGTGTGCTTTATGCCGTTCGCCCTGAAGCACGCGGTGCCCAACTGTTTGTCAGCCGCTCTAAAGCAGAAATGCTGATCGAACTATTCCGTATCGAAGTGCCAGAAATTGGCGAAGAAGTGATTGAAATTAAAGCAGCTGCCCGCGATCCTGGTTCTCGCGCAAAAATTGCCGTGAAGACCAACGATAAACGTATCGATCCCGTTGGTGCCTGTGTGGGTATGCGTGGTGCGCGTGTTCAGGCTGTTTCTACTGAGCTTGCGGGCGAACGTATTGATATCGTGCTGTGGGATGATAACCCTGCTCAGTTTGTTATCAATGCCATGGCGCCTGCTGATGTTGCCTCTATCGTGGTTGATGAAGACAAACATACGATGGATATTGCAGTAGAAGCGGGTAACCTGGCCCAGGCCATTGGTCGTAACGGTCAGAACGTTCGTCTGGCTGCACAGCTCAGTGGCTGGGAACTCAACGTGATGACCGTTGACGACTTACAGGCTAAACATCAGGCTGAAGCGCATGCTGCGATTGATATTTTCACCAAATACCTCGATATTGATGAAGATTTCGCCACAGTATTAGTCGAAGAAGGTTTTGCAACACTCGAAGAACTGGCTTACGTGCCTGTCAAAGAGTTGCTGGAAATCGATGGTCTTGACGAAGATACTGTTGAAGCATTGCGCGATCGTGCTAAAAACGCACTGACGACAATTGCATTGGCTCAGGAAGAATCTTTAGGTGATAAGAAACCTGCTGAAGATTTACTGGCCCTTGATGGTATGGATCGCCCGCTGGCATTTAAATTAGCTGCACGTGATGTTATCTCGCTGGAAGACCTTGCCGAGCAAGGTGTTGATGATCTGTCAGATATCGAAGGCTTGACGAGTGAGAGAGCCGGTGAATTGATTATGGCAGCGCGCAACATTTGCTGGTTTGGCGGCGAAGAGTAATAAACTGTAGCAGGAAGGAACAGCATGACAGATGTAACCGTAAAAGCGCTGGCCGCAGAGATTCAGACCTCCGTCGACCGTCTGGTACAGCAATTTGCTGATGCAGGGATCCCGAAGTCTGCTGATGATTCTGTTTCCGCGCAAGAGAAGCAAACGCTCTTGGCCCATCTGAACAGTGAACATGGTTCAGTGCCAGACAAGTTGACGTTACAGCGCAAAACGCGTAGTACGTTAAATATTCCAGGTACCGGTGGGAAAAGTAAATCGGTACAAATCGAAGTCCGCAAGAAGCGCACCTTTGTAAAACGTGATCCGCAAGAGGCTGAACGTCTTGCCGCGGAAGAACAAGCGCTGCGTGAAGCGGAAGAGCAAGCCCGTCGTGAGGCAGAGGAAGCTGCCAAACTTGTGGCACAAGAAAAAGCTAAGCGTGATGCTGAAGAACAAGCCAGGCGCGAAGTCGCTGAGAAAGCGAAACGTGTAGCTGCGGAAAAAGACAAAGTGACTCATCAACAATCAGACGATATGACGAAAACCGCCCAAGCCGATAAAGCCCGCCGTGAAGCAGAAGCTGCTGAACTGAAACGTAAAGCAGAAGAAGAAGCGCGTCGCAAGCTTGAAGAAGATGCCCGCCGTGTAGCTGAAGAAGCTCGTAAAATGGCCGAAGCAAATGCTGGTGTTTGGGCTGAACAAGAAAAAGTCGAAGACGACAAGTCTGACTATCACGTAACGACCTCTCAACATGCTCGTCAGGCTGAAGACGAAAACGACCGTGAAGTTGAAGGTGGTCGCAGCCGTACCCGCACTGTTGCTAAAGCCCCACGTCAGAAGAAAGCCGGTGGTAAGCATGGCGAGTCTAAAGCTGACCGTGAAGAAGCACGTGCAGCAGTACGTGGTGGTAAAGGTAAACGTAAGCCAAGTACACTTCAGCAGAGTTTTAACAAGCCTGCTCAGGCAGTAAACCGTGATGTTATCATCGGTGAAACTGTCACTGTTGCTGAACTGGCAAACAAAATGGCAGTTAAAGGTTCTCAGGTCATCAAAGCGATGATGAAGCTGGGTGCCATGGCGACCATCAACCAGGTCATCGATCAGGAAACCGCACAGCTGGTTGCTGAAGAGATGGGCCATAAAGTTATTCTGCGTCGTGAAAACGAACTGGAAGAAGCGGTAATGAGCGATCGTGACACTGGTGCAGCTGCAGAAGCGCGTGCGCCAGTCGTTACTATCATGGGTCACGTAGACCACGGTAAAACCTCTCTGCTTGACTACATTCGTTCAACCAAAATCGCCTCAGGTGAAGCGGGTGGTATTACTCAGCACATCGGTGCTTACCACGTTGAAACTGACAATGGCATGATTACCTTCCTGGATACACCGGGACACGCCGCGTTTACCTCAATGCGTGCTCGTGGTGCTCAGGCAACGGATATCGTGGTTCTGGTCGTTGCAGCAGACGATGGCGTGATGCCTCAGACTATCGAAGCTATCCAGCATGCGAAGGCGGCACAAGTGCCTGTTGTTGTTGCTGTGAACAAAATCGATAAGCCAGAAGCGGATCCGGATCGCGTTAAGACCGAGCTGTCTCAGTACGGCATCATGCCAGAAGAGTGGGGCGGTGAAAGCCAGTTTGTCCATGTATCAGCGAAAGCCGGTACCGGTATCGACGACCTGCTTGATGCAATCTTACTGCAATCTGAAGTCCTGGAGCTGAAAGCTGTTCGTGCAGGTATGGCAAGCGGCGTAGTTATCGAATCTTACCTTGATAAAGGTCGTGGTCCGGTTGCGACTGTACTGGTTCGCGAAGGTACGCTGAACAAGGGTGATATTGTTCTGTGTGGCTTTGAATATGGCCGCGTGCGTGCTATGCGTGATGAGCTAGGTCATGAAGTCACTGAAGCTGGCCCATCAATTCCTGTTGAGATCCTCGGTCTGTCCGGTGTTCCTGCTGCGGGTGATGAAGTCACCGTTGTACGTGACGAGAAAAAAGCGCGTGAAGTTGCGCTGTATCGCCAAGGTAAATTCCGTGACGTTAAACTGGCACGTCAGCAGAAGTCTAAACTGGAAAACATGTTCGCTAACATGACTGAAGGCGAAGTGTCTGAAGTGAATATCGTGCTGAAAGCTGATGTTCAGGGCTCCGTGGAAGCAATCAGTGATTCACTGCTGAAACTGTCAACCGATGAAGTTAAAGTTAAAATTATCGGTTCTGGTGTGGGTGGTATTACTGAAACTGATGCAACACTTGCTGCGGCTTCTAACGCTATCCTGGTTGGCTTTAACGTTCGTGCGGATGCTTCTGCTCGTCGTGTCATTGATGCTGAAAGCCTGGATCTGCGTTACTACTCCGTTATCTATCACTTGATTGACGAAGTGAAAGCGGCAATGAGCGGTATGCTGTCTCCAGAACTGAAACAGCAGATCCTCGGCCTGGCAGAAGTTCGTGATGTGTTTAAATCACCGAAATTTGGTGCCATTGCAGGTTGTATGGTTACTGAAGGTGTGGTTAAACGTCACAACCCAATCCGTGTTTTGCGCGATAACGTGGTTATCTATGAAGGCGAACTGGAATCTCTGCGTCGCTTTAAAGACGATGCAGCCGAAGTTCGTAACGGCATGGAATGTGGTATCGGTGTTAAAAACTACAATGACGTTCGCGTAGGCGACGTGATTGAAGTATTCGAAATCATCGAGATCAAGCGTATCATTTCCTGATAGGCGCACCACACTTATTATCAGGGGGGCCGAGTGCCCCCCGTTTTGTCTGGAGAAATTATTATGGCGAAAGAATTTGGTCGCCCACAGCGTGTTTCTCAGGAACTGCAGAAAGAAATTGCCATTATCCTGCAACGTGAGATTAAAGATCCGCGTCTGGGTATGATGACGACAGTTTCTGGCGTTGAGGTTTCTCGCGATTTGGCTTATGCCAAAGTATTCGTGACTTTCCTGAATGATAAAGATGAAGATGCAGTAAAAGAAGGTATCAAAGTTTTGCAGGATGCCTCAGGCTACATCCGTTCTTTGCTTGGCAAAGCCATGCGTCTGCGTATTGTTCCGGAGTTAACCTTCTTCTACGATAATTCGTTGGTTGAAGGGATGAGAATGTCTAATCTGGTTTCTAATGTCATCCGTCATGATGATGAGCGTCGTGTAAACACGGACGACAGTAAGGAGGATTGATGAGTCGTCCTCGTCGTCGAGGCCGTGATATACACGGCGTACTGTTACTGGATAAACCGCAAGGCCTGTCTTCTAACGATGCCCTGCAGAAAGTAAAACGTCTTTATAACGCTAACCGTGCGGGGCATACGGGGGCGCTTGACCCTCTGGCGACCGGTATGTTGCCGATATGCCTCGGAGAAGCGACAAAGTTTTCTCAGTACCTGCTGGACTCAGATAAACGCTATCGTGTGATTGCGCGTCTTGGTCAGCGTACGGATACTTCTGACGCCGATGGACAGATTGTTGAAGAACGTGAAGTGAATTTCAGTGCTGAGCAGCTTGCCACGGCACTGGAGTCATTTCGCGGTGAAACACAGCAAGTTCCTTCTATGTATTCGGCCCTGAAGTATCAGGGAAAACCGTTGTATGAATATGCCCGTCAGGGTATCAGCGTGCCGCGAGAATCCCGTGCTATTGTTGTGTATGAACTCCTGTTCTTGCGGCATGAAGGTCATGAACTGGAACTGGAAATTCACTGCTCTAAAGGCACATATATTCGCACCATTATTGATGATCTTGGTGAAAAACTGGGATGCGGTGCACACGTGACGTTTTTGCGTCGTCTTGCGGTCAGCACTTATCCTGTTGAACGTATGGTCACGCTGGAACAGCTTAATGCTTTGGTTGCAGAAGCAGAAGCACAGGATGTTGCATCGGCCAGTCTGTTAGATCCTTTACTGATGCCAATGGACAGTCCGGCTGCAGACTTCCCCGTAGTGAACCTCTTATCAGAGGTGGCCGTCTGGTTTAAAAATGGTCAGCCTGTTCGTGTTGCCGGAGCCCCGCAAGAAGGTTTGGTACGCGTGACAGAAGGAAGTGAGCAGAAATTTATTGGCATGGCAGAAATCCTTGATGACGGGCGTGTTGCGCCGCGTCGCCTGGTTGTTGAATACCCTGTCTGAATCCGCTCAGCTTGCGATCAAGGGTCGCGACAGGTAAAATGACGCGGCTTACTGCCGGGTAAGTATTTTTTCTTTCCTGGCAGGTACTGTGGTTGCTGAATTAGAGATCGGCACCCTCTTTTTTTATCTATAATTCTGGAGTTAAAAATGTCTCTAAGCGTTGAAGCTAAAGCTAAAATTGTTGCTGAATTTGGTCGTGGTACTAACGACAGCGGTTCTACCGAAGTTCAGGTTGCACTGCTGACTGCACAGATTAACCATCTGCAAGGTCACTTTTCAGAGCATAAAAAAGATCACCACAGCCGTCGTGGTCTGCTGCGTATGGTTTCTCAGCGTCGTAAACTGCTCGACTACCTGAAACGTAAAGATGTTGCTCGTTATACTGACCTCATCGCTCGTTTAGGCCTGCGTCGCTAATTTTTGCGAGTTTTATAAAAGGGGCCCATGTGGCCCCTTTTTTCAACCGGAACGAAGTATTTCGGTTGAAACTGCTGTATTGTTGCTAAATGTGATCTTTATTGCAGAGATTCGCGCGGCTAATGAGAAGTTTTACTCACTGAAGTGGGTGAGGTTTGTCATTAGTCGCGAGGATGTAATGAAGGTCGGGTATTAACGGTAGTACGTCAATACGTACACCTGTATGTTTAAGGATATTATTTTGCTGAATCCGATCGTTCGTAAATTCCAATATGGTCAGCATACCGTCACTCTTGAGACCGGTATGATGGCTCGCCAGTCGACTGCTGCTGTTATGGTTAGCATGGATGACACCGCGGTATTAGTAACTGTTGTTGGTAAGAAAACACCTAAACCAGGTCAAGACTTCTTCCCACTGACAGTAAATTACCAGGAACGTACCTATGCTGCTGGCCGCATCCCGGGGAGCTTCTTCCGCCGTGAAGGTCGTCCAAGCGAAGGCGAAACGTTGATTGCGCGCCTGATTGACCGTCCTGTTCGCCCTCTGTTCCCGGAAGGTTTTGTTAACGAAGTTCAGGTTATTGCTACCGTGGTTTCTGTTAACCCACAGGTTAACCCTGATATCGTGGCAATGATTGGTGCTTCTGCGGCTCTGAGCCTGTCTGGCATACCGTTTAACGGCCCAATTGGTGCAGCACGTGTTGGTTTCTTAAATGGCCAGTACTTACTGAACCCAACGGCTGATGAGCTGAAAGAATCTAAGCTGGATCTGGTTGTGGCGGGTACTTCTGGTGCCGTTCTGATGGTTGAATCAGAAGCTGAACTGCTGAGCGAAGATCAAATGCTGGGCGCGGTAGTATTTGGCCACGATCAGCAGCAAGTTGTTATTGAAAATATTAACGATCTGGTTGCTGAAGCGGGTAAACCTCGCTGGGACTGGCAGCCTGAAGCTGCGAATGACGCACTGAATGCGCGTGTTGCTGCTTTGGCGGAAGCGCGTTTGAGCGATGCTTATCTGGTAACTGATAAGCAACAGCGTTATGAGCAAATTGATGTCATTAAGTCTGATGTAACCGCAGCTCTGCTGGCGGAAGATGAGACTTTGGATGCAGCTGAAATCAGCGAAATCCTGCATGCTATCGAGAAAAACGTTGTTCGTAGCCGCGTTCTGCGTGGAGAACCACGTATTGATGGTCGTGAAAAAGATATGATCCGTGGTCTGGATGTACGCACGGGTGTTCTGCCACGTACTCACGGCTCTGCTCTGTTTACCCGTGGTGAGACTCAGGCGCTGGTTGCCGCGACTTTGGGAACTGCACGTGACGCACAGACTCTTGATGAGCTGATGGGTGAGCGTACTGATACTTTCCTGTTCCACTATAACTTCCCTCCGTACTCTGTAGGCGAAACCGGCATGGTCGGCTCACCTAAGCGTCGTGAGATTGGTCATGGTCGTCTGGCTAAGCGTGGCGTACTGGCAGTTATGCCAGATGTAGCGGATTTCCCTTACACCGTACGTGTAGTTTCAGAAATTACTGAATCTAACGGTTCTTCTTCTATGGCTTCCGTGTGTGGTGCATCATTAGCACTGATGGATGCGGGTGTACCTATCAAAGCTGCCGTTGCGGGTATTGCGATGGGGCTGGTTAAAGAAGGCGATAACTTTGTTGTTCTGTCTGATATTCTGGGTGACGAAGATCACCTGGGTGACATGGACTTTAAAGTGGCCGGTAGCCGTGAAGGTATCTCTGCTCTCCAGATGGATATCAAAATTGAAGGTATCACCCGTGAAATCATGCATGCAGCACTGAACCAGGCGAAGGGTGCACGTTTACACATCCTGAGCGTGATGGAGCAGGCTATCAATGCACCACGTGGTGATATTTCTGAATTTGCACCACGTATCCATACGATTAAGATCAATTCCGATAAAATCAAAGATGTTATCGGAAAAGGTGGCGCAGTCATTCGTGCGCTGACCGAAGAAACCGGTACGACGATTGAAATCGAAGATGACGGCACGGTGAAAATCGCTGCAACCGATAACGAGAAAGCGAAACATGCTATCCGTCGTATCGAAGAGATTACCGCAGAGATTGAAGTGGGTCGTATCTATAACGGTAAAGTCACCCGTATCGTTGATTTCGGTGCTTTCGTTGCGATTGGCGGCGGTAAAGAAGGTCTGGTTCATATTTCCCAGATCGCTGACAAACGTGTAGAGAAAGTAACTGATTATCTGCAAATGGGTCAGGAAGTACCGGTAAAAGTACTGGAAGTCGATCGTCAGGGCCGTGTACGCTTAAGCATTAAAGAAGCTACTGAGCAATCTCCAGCTGAAACAGCAGCACCCGCTGCACCAGAAGCTGAGTAAAACTCATTAACAGTAGATAACGGTTGTTACGGGGCAGGATGCCCCATTTTGCGAACGGGGACCTGGATGTTCACCATTTGTTGTCTTCAGGAGTAGGTCATGAAGCCTTTTTTGCGCTGGTGTTTTGTTGCTACAGCTATCACACTGGCAGGATGCAGCAGCAATTCTGCATGGCGTAAAAACGAGGTTCTCGCAGTACCGTTACAACCATCATTGCAACAAGAAGTCATCCTGGCAAGAATGGAACAGATTCTTGCCAGCCGTGCTTTAACAGATGATGAACGCGCACAGCTTTTATATGAGCGCGGAGTGTTGTATGATAGTTTAGGTTTGCGAGCACTTGCGCGGAATGATTTCTCACAAGCGCTGGCAATTCGACCCGATATGCCTGAAGTATTTAATTATTTAGGCATATATTTAACGCAGGCGGGCAACTTTGATGCCGCCTATGAAGCGTTTGATTCTGTACTTGAGCTTGATCCAACTTACAACTATGCGCGTTTAAATCGTGGTATCGCCCTCTATTACGGTGGTCGTTATCGCTTAGCGCAAGATGATCTGCAGGCGTTTTATCAAGACGATCCCAACGATCCTTTCCGTAGTCTGTGGCTCTACATCACTGAAAGCGATGTAGATGAAAAGCAGGCCAAAGAGGCGTTACAACAGCGCCTGGAAGAATCGGATAAAGAACAATGGGGATGGAACATTGTCGAGTTCTATCTGGGCAACATTAGTGAAGCTACGCTAATGGAAAGGCTCCAGATGAACGCAACGGATAACACTTCGCTCGCTGAGCATCTCAGTGAAACCAACTTCTATTTAGGTAAGTACTACCTAAGTCTGGGGGAAAAGGACAGCGCCATGGCACTGTTCAAGTTAGCGGTAGCTAACAACGTACATAACTACGTTGAGCATCGTTATGCATTGTTGGAATTAGCGCTCTTGGGCCAGGAGCAAGACGACCTGGCAGAATCGGACCAGCAATAGCTGACGTACAACGACAGCCCATAAACTTTTGTTCAAGTCATCACCTTAGCTGGTGAGGGCGTTTTTGTTCGTCAATCAACCAAATTTGAGCCGGTTCACACTTTTCAATGAATATTGCTGTTAAATTTCAAGATGAGTTATGTAGACTGGCCGCCATTTATGAGGCACACGTACTACATGACTGAATTAAATACTACTTTCTCCGATCTCGGACTGAAATCTTCCATTATTGATGCACTGAACGATCTGGGCTATGAAAAACCTTCCCCTATCCAGGCGGAATGTATCCCTCATCTGTTGGGTGGTCGCGATGTTCTGGGTATGGCCCAGACCGGGAGTGGTAAAACCGCCGCGTTTTCACTCCCTTTACTGAATAACCTTGATGCAGCAGTTAAAGCACCACAGATTCTGGTGCTGGCGCCAACGCGTGAGCTGGCAGTTCAGGTCGCAGAAGCGATGACTGACTTCTCCAAGCATATGCAAGGCGTTAACGTTGTTGCTCTGTATGGTGGTCAGCGTTATGACGTGCAGTTACGTGCTTTGCGTCAGGGGCCACAAATTGTTGTCGGAACGCCTGGTCGTCTGCTGGATCACCTGAAGCGCGGAACGCTGAACCTGTCCAGCCTGAAAGGCTTGGTGCTGGACGAAGCTGATGAAATGCTGCGTATGGGCTTCATCGAAGACGTTGAAACCATTATGGCGCAGATCCCTGCTGAGCATCAGACAGCACTGTTCTCTGCAACAATGCCAGAAGCGATCCGTCGTATTACTCGTCGTTTCATGAAAGATCCACAGGAAGTACGCATCCAGTCAAGCATAACTACCCGTCCGGACATCAGCCAGAGCTACTGGTCTGTTTACGGTATGCGTAAGAATGAAGCGCTGGTTCGTTTCCTGGAAGCGGAAGATTTTGATGCCGCTATCATTTTCGTGCGTACTAAAAATGCCACGCTGGAAGTTGCTGAAGCACTTGAGCGTAGTGGTTATAACAGTGCAGCGCTGAATGGTGATATGAACCAGGCATTGCGTGAGCAAACGCTGGAACGTCTGAAAGACGGTCGTCTGGATATTCTGATTGCGACTGATGTTGCGGCACGTGGTCTGGATGTTGAACGTATTAGCCTGGTGGTGAACTACGACATTCCAATGGACTCAGAGTCTTACGTTCACCGTATCGGTCGTACTGGCCGTGCTGGTCGTGCTGGTCGCGCTTTACTGTTTGTTGAAAACCGCGAACGCCGCCTGCTGCGCAACATTGAACGTACGATGAAACTGACTATTCCTGAAGCAGAACTGCCAAATGCAGAATTGCTCAGTGAGCGTCGTTTGGCTAAATTTGCCGCTAAAGTACAGCAGCAGTTAGAAAGCAGCGATTTGGATCAATACCGTGCCCTGTTAGCTAAACTGCAACCCGGTGAAGAAGAGCTGGATATTGAAACCCTGGCGGCTGCTTTACTGAAAATGGCACAGGGCGAACGTCCTCTGATCCTGCCACCAGATGCACCTGTGCGTCCACGTCGTGAATTCCGTGAGCGTGATGAGCGCTTTGAACGTCGTGGAGACCGTCCTGACCGTGCTCCTCGCGGCGATCGTTCTGCCAATGGCGAAGAACGTCCACGTCGTGAACGCCGTGATGCGGGTGATATGGAACTGTATCGTATTGAAGTTGGCCGTGATGATGGTGTTGAAGTTCGTCATATCGTGGGTGCTATTGCCAACGAAGGTGATATCAGCAGCCGCTATATCGGTAACATCAAGCTGTTTGCATCACACTCCACTATTGAACTGCCAAAAGGTATGCCAGGTGAAGTTCTGCAGCACTTTACCCGCACTCGTATTCTCAATAAACCGATGAATATGCAGCTGATGGGCGATGCACAACCACGTCCGGAGCGTTCAGGT
The DNA here is from genome assembly GCF_947498825.1 of uncultured Cedecea sp. Classification (GTDB taxonomy): domain Bacteria; phylum Pseudomonadota; class Gammaproteobacteria; order Enterobacterales; family Enterobacteriaceae; genus JGM124. The sequence goes on from NZ_CANMLV010000010.1 coordinate 28,951, forward strand.
GAGCGTCGTGGCGCTGGTCGTAGCTTCGGTGGCGGCGAACGTCGTGAAGGCGGCCGTGGTCCGCGTCGTGAAGGCGCTGGCACTGGCGCTGGCGCGGGGGCTGGTCGTTTTAGCGGCGAACGTCGTGAAGGCGGTCGCGGTCCTCGTCGTGAAGAAGGTGCTTCAGCTCCACGTCGTCGCTCTAATGATGCATAAATAAGCAATAAAATGCTTCGTCTGGCATAAGAAGTAGTCGAAAAGCCCTGAGCTTAACCGTCAGGGCTTTTTTTTATCCTGTTTGTACTAATGTACTGGTACAATGATTCGGAGCAAAACCGCAAGGTTTATTGTTTCATTTAACCAGGATCCGTTATGACAGAGTTAGCTATGCGCAAGACCCCCTCCATTTTTGGCGGCGTGATGATAATCGGTGGCACTATTATCGGTGCGGGTATGTTCTCATTGCCGGTGGTGATGTCCGGGGCATGGTTCTTCTGGTCAATGGCGGCCTTGGTTTTTACCTGGTTTTGTATGTTGCATTCCGGCCTGATGATTCTGGAGGCGAATCTTAACTACCGCACAGGCTCCAGCTTCGATACCGTTACCAAAGATTTATTGGGCCAGGGCTGGAATATCATTAACGGCCTGTCGATTGCCTTTGTCTTATATATCCTGACCTATGCCTATATCTCTGCCAGCGGCTCGATTATTCATCACACGCTCACGCAGATGAATATCGATCTCTCTGCCCGTATGGGAGGATTGTTGTTTGCCCTGTTTGTCGCTTTTATTGTCTGGTTGAGTACCAGAGCGGTCAGCCGTATGACAGCCATTGTGTTGGGGGCAAAAATTATCACCTTCTTTATGACCTTTGGCGGTTTACTCTGGCATATTGAACCTGTCATCTTGCTGAATAGCGATGCCATTAACCCAAGCTATTTGCCCTATCTGTTAATGACCCTTCCGTTTTGTCTGGCCTCATTTGGTTATCATGGTAACGTCCCGAGCCTGATGAAGTTTTACGGTAAAAATCCGCAGGCGATCAGTCGCTGTTTACTGTGGGGTACGGTAATGGCACTAGTGCTGTATACCATCTGGTTGCTTGGCAGTATGGGGAATATCCCCAGGGGCGAATTTATCAGTATTGCTGAACGTGGCGGGAACATTGATGTACTGGTTCAGGCGCTGAGTGGTGTACTGAATAGTCGGGCACTGGATCTGCTTTTGCTAATTTTTTCAAACTTTGCGGTGGCGAGCTCTTTTCTTGGTGTGACCCTGGGGTTGTTTGACTATCTGGCAGACTTGTTTGGTTTTGATGATTCGAAGGCAGGGCGTCTGAAAACTGCTGCGGTGACTTTCACACCGCCAGTGATTGGCGGTTTTCTCTGGCCAAACGGATTTATCTACGCTATCGGTTATGCGGGACTGGCGGCGACTATTTGGGCGGCGATTGTGCCCGCTTTGCTGGCGCGGGCTTCACGCAAAAAATTCGGTAGTCCGCTGTACCGGGTCTGGGGAGGAAATAGCATGATAGTGCTGATCCTTATCTTCGGGGCCGGTAACGCCGTGGTGCAAATTCTGTCGAGTTTCAATCTGCTTCCGGTTTATCACTAGCCGCTGAAATCTGTCTGATCGGGATATTCCGGACTAAAAACAGCAGGGAAACTGTGTAGCTCTCCCCTGCTGTTTTTCCACTTGGTTAAGATGACAAACTGAGCTGATTTTTCTGCTGTTTTACGAGAGCTAATAACGCAACAATACCAATAAGCGACAGCACGCTGGCTAAAATAAAGGCAGAATGGTATCCGCCACCGTATTGAATTAATAATCCGGTGATCGCCGGAGACATAATGCCCGCCAGGTTTGCCAATAGATGCACAAAGCCTCCCGTTGTTCCTATCCGGTCAGAGGGCACGATATCCTGCAACAGTGACCAACAGGCTTGCGGCGTCATATAGGCAAATACAGTCGCAAGAGTAATACAGGACACCGCGCCTGCAAGACTTTGGGTATAAGCTGCGGCAAAAACACCGATCCCGGCAATCGCCAGTCCGAAGAAAATCACCAGTTTACGAGATAACAAAAAGTTGCCCGTTTTATGGTACAGAAAATCGCAGACCGAGCCGCCGGCTATAAAGCCGATGGTTGCGCCGAGCCAAGGCAAAATGCCGATGATACTCATGCTTTTAATATCAAGATGTTGAAAATCAGTAAGATAACTGGGTAGCCAGGAGAGAAAAAAGTACTGAATATAGTTAAAGCAAAAGAAGGCTGCCGCCACCCCGAGTACCGAGGGTGAAAAAATAACCTGCCAGAGAGTCAGAGACGAGGAGGGGCTGTCAGAAGTCTGCGGGTTTGCTGTTCTCTGGCTTTGAATATAATTTGCTTCTTCACTGCTGACGCGTGGATGCATTTCAGGTTTATCGCGAAACAGCAGCATCCAGGCCATCACCCAAATAATGCCTAACAGGGCGATAACTATGAAGGCAATGCGCCAGCCAAATGCCAGCCCGACCAGCCCGACAATGGGAGCGGCAATGGCAGCACCCAAAGGTTGACCAGCATTGGTAAAGCCCACGGCACGCCCCACTTCTTTTTTAGGGAACCAGTTCGCGATAGATTTGTTAGTTGTTGTCCCCATTGGACCTTCGCCAATACCAAACAGTATGCGTACAACCAGCAATTGCCAGAAACCGGTGACTAAAGCGGTTGCACCGCAGAATACAGACCAAACACTCGCAGCCCAGGCATAAACTTTACGCGGGCCGAATTTATCTGCACCCCAGCCACCAATAAAGCAAAACGCGCAATAGCCGATGAAAAAGCAGCTAAATAAGAAACCAAGCTGAGCATCATTGATATGCAAGTCGCTTTTCACTAACGGTGCCATGACAGAGAGTGCGGCCCTGTCTAAATAATTCAACATACCGGCAAAAAACAGTAGCAGAGCGACTATCAAGCGATAGCGATGTTTAAACATGAGCGTTCTCCTTTGCAGCAGTACAGCATGTGGTCATCAGTAAATGTTCAGCAACCACAGCGGAGTCAGGTTCGAATCCCAGGCCTGGTAGGGTGGGTAATGGCATGGTGGGTTGGTAGTGTAAGAAAGGGTGCAAAGGCGTAGGCCACTGAAGATAAGGCACCTCAAGGCGAACATCGCTTGGTAGCATCGCGACCAGATGTGCCGTTGCCAGCATCCCTGCGCCATAGTAAAAGCAATGAGGAATGACTTTAACCTGGTGTGCCTGCGCCAGTTTTATCACCCTTAGCATGGCGGTAATTCCTCCCACTTTACACACGCTGGGTTGCAGAAAATCCACAGCATGGTGAAGAATGAGATGAATAAAATCGCCTTCCCCGGCGGCGTTCTCGCCAGCGGCCAGCGGTACACCAGCTTCTCGTAGTGCAGCCAGTCCTCGTACGTCTTCAGGAGGCCAGACAGGTTCTTCTAACCACTTTAAGTTCAGATCGGTTAAGCGTTGAGCGTGAGCGAACGCTTCTTCCGGTGACCAGGGGCAATTTACATCGACCATCAGGGATCTTTCATCTCCCATCACGGCACGTGCCGTAGCGATAGCCTCCCACTGTGTTTCATGGAGTTTGATTTCGGAATACCCTGAATCAACGACCTCTTGTACTTTTTGCGCAATGGCATGGGGATCATTGTCGTAGCTGACCAGGCTCGGGTAGAGGCCAATTTCATGGCGTGTCGCACCGAGCATGTACCACAGAGGAGTTTGCTGATGCTTACCAAGCAGATCCCATAGTCCAATATCCACTGCTGACAGCGCGTAACGGACAGGACCGGTACGACCAAAGCCATGAAGCGCAACTTCTGCTTCTTTCATCAGCGTTTCAATATCGCTGACTGAGCTGAATTGTCGGCCGATAAAAAAGGGAGCAACCAGATTTTCCAGTGCAGCGTAGGTCACCGGATTGCTTAGATGGCCAAACGCTTCTCCCCAGCCATATAAACCATTATCAGCGTGAATTTTAATTAACAGCGTTTCCATTTTACTCAGCAGGGGAGAGGCGGCGTTATAGTCTTGTTGCGCGTTTTCTTTCTTCTCTCTTCCTGACTCAAATGGAATAGCTATACGGATTAGCTCTATTTTTTCAATTTTCATTTTGTTTATTTTTTATCTTGAGAGTCGAGGTTCGATTATTGCACAGCTATTTACACAGTGTTTTGTGCATTAATACGTAGTTATCTGCGATTATTACCGTTCATTTGGGCTTGTGAATAATAGAATGTAAACCGACTCACATTTTTATAAAACATCCCTGGTTGCCACGTGGTTGAATTTTAATTGTGTGACAAACTTCTCATTAATAAACGGAATGACTCTTTTGAGGTGTATGTATACGCTGGCGATTACCGTTTTTCCGCGAGTAAAATCATTCGTTGTAGTACTGAAAATATTAGTAATACTTTTAAATGTTTTAATAAACTTATTAAAATATAATACACACTCTTTCAAATTGCGCCTTGATATATTTTATATATTGCAGGGGTGTTTTTTGGGCAGATATTCATGATTATCACTTGCTGGAAAAAGACCTTAAAGAAACATGTCAGCACCCGGTTTTTAGTCAAATATTCAGTGCCGATAATTATAGAATGACCGATATTATTCCTGGAGCACAGGCCGCAATTGCACTTTTAAATCATCAATGGTAAGCAATTAAATATTGAAAGCTTAAAATGATTTTTAATTTTGGTAAGTCCTGCTTTTTCGCCGCTTGTATCACAGCAGGCTTAAGGTTTGGGATAAGAATAAATTGTGCCCCATTTAGGCCGTTTTATACAGGGGGCAAAAGGGTATGAGAGCCAAGTATTCAACATGTTGAATACTTGGCTCTCATATGGCGGACATAATATCCGGCTAAATCCGTCAGGCAGTATATCTGGTTAAGAGAGGGCCAGGAGCTGCGGCGGAATTATAAACTTTCACGTACATCCATCGCTAAATCGAAGGAGTACAGTCTGGCGTCATTATCGAAGATTTGACCATTCACCATAATTTCGTCTGCTTGCGTTTCGCGTAGTAATGAAATCAAGCCGTGACGGACTTTCGCTTTATCCCCCACCAGTGACAGGCCCAGCGCTTTATCGACCCCGTACTTTTCACCGCCACTCCAGATTGCATCCATACTTTCAACCGGAGGCGGCAGGAGCCCGATTTCACCGCGACGCAGTCTGACAAAGGCTTGTTGCATAGAGGTAAACAGGAATTCAGCATCACGGTTACTGTCGGCGACCACGATATTAATGCATACCATGGCATAAGGTTTGGACAGGCGCTCTGATGGCACAAACTGGGTGCGATAAAGTTGCAATGCCTGGAACAGCATATCCGGCGCAAAGTGTGAGGCAAAAGTGAACGGCAAACCTAACTGGGCGGCAAGCTGCGCGCTGTAGAGGCTGGAGCCAAGCAACCAGACCGGAACGTGGGTTGCGTATCCCGGAACCGGACGAACCGCCGGGTTGCTCTCTCTGGCATCAAACCATGACACCAGTTCCAGAACATCCCGAGGGAAGTTATCAACATCACCACTCATATGCCGACGCAGTGCCTGCATAGTGCGCTGATCGCTGCCTGGCGCTCTGCCTAATCCTAAATCAATTCGACCAGGATAGAGCGTTTCAAGCGTACCAAACTGCTCTGCTATTACCAGTGGAGAGTGATTCGGGAGCATCACGCCACCCGATCCGAGTCGTAGCGTTGTGGTATTTGCGGCGAGATAGCCTATCAAGACTGAGGTTGCCGCGCTGGCGATTCCGACCATATTATGGTGTTCAGCCAGCCAGTAGCGATGATATTGCCGTTTCTCTGCCAGACGGGCCAAATCCAGGGAGCGACGAAATGCCTCACTGACATTCAGACCTTCGGGGACAGGGGCTAAGTCCAGTACAGAAAAAGGAATGTTAAGAGATTCAGACATAGCGGCTCACTTTTTTATGAACAGGGTTTGCTGGAGTCTCTTTAGTATTGCTTAAATAAGATCCTTTTTAAGTAACATTGTGAGCTATCCCCGCTATCTGGTTGAATCGCATAGATATCTATACCCGTCATACTTCAAGTTCAAGTTGCCAGGAGGTGCATGCGAGAGGCGAGCCGAATCACAGAGCTTATCTATGTTCATCGACGCGCCTCACTTCGCGCCTACAAGCAACTCGAATTATTTGGGTATATGCGATTCAACCCTTTCATTCAGCGCTTTGAGGGGGGGCAATCAGTGACAGCCCGGCAACACGTCGCCAGTATCCGTTACAGTCGCGAGATCCTGCCAGAGGAAGAGGGGCCTGACCTTGTTCATTGGCACGAAAAGCGTTAAGAATATCGAGTGTCCCCAGTCCCATCGGAGAGAGGCGAACCAAGTCAACCAACCCCTTCATCGAAGCCAGTTCATTTCCCAGGTTATAGACATAACCGCTCATGGTCTGGATACCATTAAGCACGAAGACCTGTTGTTGCTCTTGTGAAAGCACATCTCGACCATTGGGATAAGCAATACAGCAAGTTTCACATTCGTCTTTGGAGCGGTTTTCAGAGCGAGCGGTAAAACAGCGTGCTGACCAGGCAAGAGGAAGATGGCCATAACTCAAGACCTCCACTTCAAACTGGCGGCGAATACCTAACTCTTCACATTGCAGGAGTAAGTTTTCCAGCCAGTCCCGGGAGAGTTCTACAGGCATACACCAGCGAACCATACCTTGCTTATGTAACAGACGGAGCGTGACGGCGTTGTAACAGTTGAGTGCGTGTCCGGCGACAAAGGGTAGCTTTTGTTCAGCGGCAAGATTGACGGCACCAAAATCATTGGCCTCAATCATAAACTCGCCATTATCGATATAGCGCTTAACTTCTCTGAGTTCAGAAGGTGCCTGAATCAATGCAAGAGTAGAAAGCACGACTTGTTTACCGCTACTCGCGATCATTTTAGCCATATCAAACCAGTCATCAGCTTTGGTTGCGCGGCGTTTACTGCATACCGCTTCTCCAAGATAGATAACATCAGCATGGCTTTTTATCGCTGCCTGATAAAATTTTTCCAGCTGCTCGGTGGGCCAATAGTAAAGTACCGGACCTAAAGAATATTTCATGGGGCTCCCTACTGCCATTTACGATGATAAGCGCCAAGCGTGGTTTGTGCCCCTTCAGACATGGCACCCAGAGTATCCATCCAGCTCTGTTGTACTTGATAAGTTGTTGGGTCAGCGAGGCAACGATCGATAGCCTGACGCCAGACATGGGCAACTTGTGTCACATAAGCCGGGCTACGCTGACGCCCTTCGATTTTAACGGAAACAATACCCGCAGCTTGAAGCTCTGGAAGGAGCGCCAGAGTATTGAGACTGGTCGGCTCTTCAAGGGCGTGATAACGCTTATCCCCCACCAGATAACGCCCCTTACATAACGTGGGATAACCGGCATTTTCGTTCGGCTGATAACGGTCTATCAGCACATCATTCAGTCGTGACTCCAGGCCTTCAGGAGTTTGCTGCCAGCGAACAAAACGTGCAGGTGAACAGGCTCCGACGGTATTGGGTGACTCTCCGGTCAGGTAAGAAGAGAGATAGCAGCGGCCTTCGGCCATAATACATAAGCTACCAAAGGCGAAGACTTCCAGCGGTACGGGGGTCACTCGGGCGAGCTGTTTTACCTGATGAATAGACAGCACACGGGGAAGGACCACGCGAGCGACATCAAAATGACGATGATAAAAACGAATCGCTGCTTCATTGGTGGCAGAAGCCTGTACCGAGACATGGCGTTCAATATGCGGATAACGCTCGCTGGCATATTCCAGCATTGCGATATCTGCCAGGATCAGCGCATCAGCGCCTAACTGGGCCGCCATATCCACCGCGTTTTGCCAGCGTGTATAACCATCTGGGTGCGCAAAGGTATTAATGGCGATATGTAATTTTCGCTGATGCTGGTGGGTATAGCTCACCGCCTCCTGTAGTTTCTTTTCCGTGAAGTTAAGCCCGGCAAAGTGGCGGGCATTGGTATCATCCTTGAGGCCTATATAAACGGCATCGGCACCGTTATCGATGGCCGCTTTTAGCGCAGGAAGATTTCCGGCAGGGCAAAGTAACTCCATATTTTATCCTGACTCTGAAGGCATAGCACCACTGCGGCGCTGTGCCGCGCCTGGTGCGCAGAAAATAGCTGATAAGTCGGGATTTTAGTGAACCTGTCGATAAGATATTTTGATTTGAGGCAGTTTAAAGCGCATTGTCTGATCGGGGGAATGCAAAAAACAATCTCAGACTACTCGTGTAATTGTTGATATAACGCGCTATCGAGAATACGGGTTATGGCAAAATAGCCACAACATTCTGTCCAGGTTAAAACATATGTTAAACAAACTGCATGCCCGATTAGTTAAAACAGGTCCCGCTCTTTTACGTACCCCAGTAAAGTTGATACCTTTTGCTTTAAAGCAGCAGGTGCTTGAACAGGTTCTGGGCTGGCAATTTCGCCAGGCATTAGAAGATGGGGAGCTGGATTTTTTAGAAGGGCGCTGGCTGAGTATTGAGGTTCCTGATATCGGCTTACAGTGGTTTACTTCAGTAGAAGAGAATAAACTGATTGTGCGTAAGTCTGCACAGGCTGATGTCACCTTTAAAGCTGATGCTAATTATCTGCTGCTGATAGCGGCGCGTAAGCAAGATCCCGATACCCTGTTTTTTCAGCGTCATTTAATGATTGAAGGTGATACGGAACTTGGGTTATATGTTAAGAATCTAATGGATGCTATTGAACTGGATGCCATGCCAAAACCATTACGCATTGCATTGTTCCAACTGGCAGACTTCGTTGAAACGGGCTTGAAATATCATCCTGTTCCGGACAGTAACTCAATAGGTGAACCATGTTAATTCGTGTAGAGATCCCCATAGATGCGCCTGGTATCGATGCACTTTTGCGTCGTAGTTTTGATGATGGAAGTGAAGCTGAGCTGGTCAGAAAACTGCGGGAAGATGGGCTGTTAACGCTGGGGTTAGTTGCCACGGACGATGAAGGCTTGGTGGTTGGTTATGTTGCTTTTAGCCCCGTTACGGTAGCCGATGAAGACCGTCAGTGGGTTGGATTAGCCCCGCTTGCTGTTGATGCCAGGTTGCGTGGTCAGGGAATCGCTAAACAGCTCGTCTACGAAGGACTGGATTCACTGAATGAATTTGGTTATGGCGCAGTGGTGACACTGGGAGATGCCGGCATGTATCAGCATTTCGGTTTTCAGCCCGCCAGCCGTCATAACCTGCACTGCCGCTGGCCGGGGACTGAAACTGCATTCCAGGTCTACCCTCTGGCAGATGATGCATTAAAGAATGTGCAGGGTCTGGTCGAGTATGCAGAACATTTTAACCACCTGTAATCATTACAGTGAAGGCCTGTAATCAGGCCTTCACTGCTTTCAGGCGAGAGGTAATCAACAGAAATGTTTGAAGTAACTGACTGATGTTATGCCCCAACGGCCTCATTCAGTAAAGTGAGGTATCGTGACGCTGAGATATTCCTGCCAGTGACCACACAGACCGTTTTGCGTCCCTCCAGCATTTTTCCATAACGCACCGCTGCCGCAATAGCGAGTGCGCCAGAAGGTTCGACAACCTGCCGTTGGAAATTAAGCATTGAATGCATTGCTGTTTTGATTTCTGCTTCCGAGACCGTGAGGACGCGGTCAACGCGATCCCGAATCAGTGGCCAGGTCATGGTGCCTGACTCAATATAACCGCTGACACCCTCAGCAATCGAGGGTTGCAATGCTACAGGTACAGTATCGCCGCTCTCTTTCCATCGTGCGAAGGTTGGACTGGCTTCACTTTGTATTCCCCAGATCTCCACTGTAGGGTTAATCGCTTTAACGGCCGTTGCAATGCCTGAAATAAGTCCGCCTCCACCGATATTGACCAAAATAACTTCAGCTTCCAGCCAGTCTTCCATAATTTCGAGTCCTGCCGTACCGCCACCTGCAATCATCTGTGGATTATCATAGGCTGACACGAAGGTTATACCTGCTTGCTGCGCAGTGATAATGGCGGCTTGCCGGGCTTCCTCGATATCAGCAAAAAAACTGAGCTGTGCGCCGCAGGCTTTCATAGCTGAAACTTTCATTGGGTCTGCTGAATGGGGTAAAAAAATAGTGACTGGAATATGGGCCACCTGTCCGGCAAAAGCCAGACCTAAGCCATGATTCCCGGCGGTCGGTGCGATAACACCTGCATGTTTTTGCTGTGTATTAAGACTGGCAATGACGTTTGCGGCACCGCGCAGTTTAAAGCTTCCAGTAAGCTGAAGACTTTCCATTTTAAGGCGGACTTCAGTTCCTGCAAGCGCAGATAACCCTTGGGAGTATTCCAGAGGAGTCCGGCATATGGTGGTTTTTATTTTCTGAGCTGCCCGATAAATGTCTTTTAAAGTGACGCTGTCTGTTGCCCTGATATCTTGCTCTGTCATAGTATATCGCCAGTAAACTAAATATGAAAAATACTATATAGGTGTTTGGCTATATGAACAAGCGGACGATAGAAATTACTGATATGCTTAAGGCTCTGAGTAATGAACAGCGATTTGTTATTGTGGGCTGGTTGGCCGATCCGCGCGCGCATTTCCCAGAACAGCAAGATGGGGATTTGGTTGACGATGGAGTCTGTGTCGGATTTATTACTGAGAAGACAGGTCTGAGTCAGCCTACAGTGACCGGCCATCTTAGCGTTCTCTCTAAAGCGGGAATCGTTACCTCAAAACGCATAAAAAACTGGGTGTTCTATAAGCTTGTTCCAGAGCAGCTGAATGAGATTATTGGAGCATTATCAGAATGTATAGCGCGGGTTTCACATCGCTCTTAGCCGAGTTGTTTAACTCTGAATGTTTGTTATCAGTTCTTCCAGACTCCTTTCCTGATTTACCAGACGTTCTTTTTGAGTTTTGCTGAGTTGTTTGATTTTGTACTCAATGCGCAGCGCTTGTGAGTGGTTACCAACCTGCTGGCTGAATACCAACTGCAGTGCTCCCCGCCCACGTAATGCTTTAGCCCCCTTTCCAGACTGATGTTCTGCAAAGCGGCGCTGTACATCTGTTGTGATGCCGGTATAGAGCCGGTTGTCTTGACCACGAATTAAATAAAGATACCAGGATGTCATAGTCTGTGTACATAATCGATGAGTGGCCCAGCCTATTATTGTAAGGTCTTATCATGGAATCACTCAATAGCATCGGAAAATGGCTCAAAAAACAGCATGTACTGACTTACTGTGCAGGGGCTGCGGAGTCACTCTGGTGTGCGAATGCCTTTTATATTTTTGATGAAGACGAAGTGGCCTTCTATTTTCTGAGTGACACCACCACTCGTCATGGACAAGCTATCGGTCAGCGTGCGTTAACGGCGGGTACTGTCAACGGTCAGCCAAAAACAGTCGCTTTGATCCGTGGTGTACAGTTTCGTGGTGAGATCCGGCTGCTCAGTGAAACTGAAGCTGCCAGTCATCGGGCGCGTTACAATAAGCGTTTTCCTGTCGCCAGAGCAATGCCTTCTCCTGTGTGGGTCATTCGGTTGGATGAACTGAAGATGACAGATAACACTCTGGGATTTGGTAAAAAATTACATTGGGTCAGGAAATGATGATACATCATTGATCCCCTTGCTTAGTTATTAACGAACAAGCAAGGGGGTGCTGGTTTGTTATCTGTTAACCAAGGAACTTATGAGATAAATAGTAATAATTCCTCGGGCTGCCCAAGGTATGAATTGCTTCATGTATCATAGTATATGACATGATATTTGTGGCATTGCTGGCCTATTATCTTGCGCTGTTTTCTCTGGGTTAATGCTCATTTCTGAAGCCTCATTAAAAGTTCTTAAATGAATAAATATTCGATCTAATGGATCATGTGGGAGAGTAACCCCTACAACCGATACTCCTCCTTTAGTGAGGGTTTTTGTAACAGGCATTGCTTTAGCTGGCATAATCACCCTCTAGTTTTAGTCTGGCGCAAACTGAGCCAACTCTCTAACTATTACACTGATGGTATCAGGATTATTGAGGAAAATAATAGAACGATAATAAGGGTCATTGCGGAAAATATTTAGCAGGTTACTTGCTTTAACAAGGCTGGAGATAGAAAATTTATTATAAAGAGGATGATTCAGAAAAAAGAGTCTGGATAAATATTCAATATTCATGTTTTCCGTATATTCCCAGGCAATTGATTCCTCGATCTCTGCAATCGATGTGGATATTTCACTAATATGTCCATCTTCACTGATCGGTAAATATACATAATCCTCAGTCTTACCTAGGGCATGAACGGCTTCATGGAGCATAGTATCTGAAATCATATTTATATAAGAAAGTCGGGACGTTTCTGAAAAATCATTCATCATTGCGGTGTTAATGTAAATTCTATCTAATGGGTCATGAGCAAGATTAAATCCGAGAGTTGCTTTTCCTTTATCCGAAAGTACTTCTGTAGCGATATTTTTTTGTCTTACTTTCGATATTATCATGATGCTTTCTTTATGTTTTTCATCAAATATCATTTTCATCATTTCTAATTGTTTTTCTAAATTGACAAAAAATTTCTCGCGCGCCTTGTTATCTGATATCTTTAAGGCATGAGTGATGTAGTTATTCACACTTCTACTGGAATGTTTCATGGTAATTATGGCCTCGTTAATATTATAAATAGTTTTTTTAAACGCTTGATCACAGATATCTTTAATTACAAAAGGAACATTGGAGTTCACAATATCTTTCAAACTATTAATTTTAAGGCTATTAATTAAAGTGGCTGAAGGATGTAATAACATGTTAATAGATGCTTTTATCGCTTGGTCAATTTTTTCAGGTGCTGTTATTATTTTCTTTCCTGTACGATTAAAAAGTTCATCCAGGCTGGACAGATCGTTCAGGAAAGACATCTTACTATGTATTTTCTCAAGTTCCCAGGCCGTCACCTCTGGATGAATTTGATCCCCACCCTGCCATTCCAGATGTAATGAAAACTCTTTTCTTTTGATATCAAGTATATATTCCTGAGCCTCTTCAGGTGTGCAAATGACTATTTTTTTTGTATCAAAGTCTTTTACAATACTGATATTAGAAATAACAACATTACGATTAATCTGTTGCCTTGAATCCTTGCCGTGAAGAGTGAAAACAACAGGTACTATATATGAGGAGGTATCGGAGGGAGGACTTGCATGAAGGTAAATATTATCTACCCCTGTATAATAATACAAACTATTTCTATCTCCTCTCCTTGCTCTGTATATGCCACGAAAACCAGCGTACGGTTCAAGTTGCTCAGTGGGATTATCTATTGTTATACCTTCATCAATATGATTATTTACAAGATAATTTACCACGCTGGTTTCAAAATATGGAGCGGTGCATGTTGATAATGGTTGTCTTCTGACTATACAATCTTCTTTTTTCTCTTTTAATCCCTGCCATTTTCCTCTTGATTTTGGTATTTTGAAATAAACTGTACTCTGTGCATTCTTATATGCCAAAATGTTATTTTTGTCATTTATATCTCCAATTGTATATGTCCCATCATTATTTGAATATATATGTATAAACATATTGTCATAGTAAAAGTAATCGTTTCCACTATTAGAGATAGCACCTTCTATGTGAGGTGAGGGCAGGAAATCAACATCAACAATATCTCTCTGAGTCATTATATTACGATCATTAGATAAAAACTCATCACTTTTAACATGTCTTATTATTGAGTTATCGAGGAAAAAATTATCATCTTGATTCATACCGGGTATTTTACTAAGAGGTTCTTTATGGAAACAGCAGAGCTCATCAAAGAATGATTCTTTTATATGATATTGGTTGTCAACCATCTGTAATGCAAGTGTACTATGAGGGCTTTCAATATAATAACTGGTATCTTGATATTTTTTTATTAGGAAGTACTCATTATTAATCTTCAAATAATTATTGAGGTTTTTATCAAATTTCAGTCCGCTATCAGGAGAAAAAGGAGAAACATCTTGATGATTAATGTATTTACTTATCAGGGCATTTTTTATATTTTTGTTGTTCTTTATAAATGACTGTAATTGCATACTTGACGAATATGAGCTGGGGGCTTCTAAAACCCACCCATTTTCCCCTCGAGCAACTGGGAGACTGATCTTATTTTTAGTGGTATATATAAATACAGTATCGATTAATGATATTTCATTAATTGGCTGGAAATTATCACCAATTAATGCATAGATATCATTGTTATATTTTATAATAATATTTTCACCATAATATTCTGGTGCGCTATTCTTATAAAAAAAGATATTCTCGTGGTCCTTCCAAACTTCTGTCGCTCTTTGAATTGTTTTTCGTATGTAATTGTTTGATTCTATCTGACTGTCAACATACCATTTTTTTTGATGGTCATAAAAAATGAATCCCTTACCGACGGGATCGTAAAGGTGGTTGAGATCTCTTTGTACTTTTATTATGTTTCCATCACGATCGGTAATTACAAGATCATCGTTTTGGTAACTCAGTGACTCTGTAATCTCTTTTATTTCTTTATCGTCAATGTTTTTCGATATACGCTCAATGTCTTGAATAAGAATAGAGGAAACCATATCTTTTGCCAAACCAAGCAGTTCTGCAGAGATATTAAGTATAGTATCCGCATTACCTTTTTTTCCCTCTATATGGTCAGCATACAGTTCAAGAAGACCAGCAATGAATCTGGTGGCGAAGCGTAGTCTGTCTAACTTGCGTGCTATTTTATTCTCAGAGAGAAAAGAGAGAAATGTCTCAATAACTGACTCTATTTTTTTCGATGTTTCATAAAACTGAGTATTGTCCAAACATCCCTGACCAAAAAAATTATACTGAATAATAACTCGCCCCTCATTAAATAAAGTAGAGAGAGGATTGTATATTGTCTGACTGATTATGCGGGCTATTCTTGAATTTGTTAAATTTTCTCTTTCATGATAACAATCGAGAGTACTAACCTTTTGGACTTCCTCGAGGTTTTCCGTATTATTTGAACCAGAGATAATAGTATGGTTTATTTTCGGAGTAAGTCGGTATTCATAAAGATTATGAGTTCTGTTTTTGATCGTTTTTTCATTATCAGAAGAAATAACTGGCAGGGCAATATGAGTATCTTTTGGTATTGGTATTATTGAATGAGTGGTGGTAACAGGGGCTGTCGTGGATGATAAATATTTCTTCCGATCAATATTCCTAATCTCAGACTGTGTCGGCTCTCTCATTTTTACTTCAAACCAATCAGGGGGGAGGCACATACAAGAGATTTCAGCTAGCTTTAATACCATATACGATGGGAGTTCGTGGCAATTATTTCTGGTAGTTCTTTCACGATGCCTTGTTTGACACATTTTATTAAAAGAATCGGTCAGGCAAATTTCTGGTTGTTTTGTTGTGTAAATATATAACCCAGCAAGTTTTGTTTTTTTCTTATCATTGACAGAAGGGCAAGGGCGAATGTTGTTTACTTGTTGTGGTGTCACTACTTTAATATTGAGCCAGTCAGGAGGAGGGCACAAACAATATATATCGCGTATCTTTAATACCATCTGTTTTGGAATGTCATGGCAATTTCTTTTAACCATTCTTTCATTATGGACTCTTTGGCAGTTTTTATGAAATGCATCTGTCAGACAAATCTCTGATTGTTTTATTGTATAAATATAGGATGACTTAAGTGCTTGTATTTTCTGTTTACTATTTACAGGCGGGCACGGAAAGGTTTTGTTTATATTCTTTTTGTATAAAATTTGGCGATCAGAGACAGCTGATTTGATCATGATATTTATTCTTCTTCTACGGGGCAAGAAAATATCCTGTGTTTCAGATATGTTATAGTATGGACTAATTGAGGAGTGGGTATTAAGGGGGGGATAAAGGTTATAGGGTGATAGTGACATTGATGACAGTCCATCTCTATTCGTCATCTCTGGAAGATCGTCATTGCGTTGTTCACGGCTTGTACGTTGAAGATAATAGATACTCCCAGTAGTGATTGCACTGGTTAGCAATATACCGCCTAAAACTATCCCTGTTTTGGTTGTTAATGAAAGGGAGGGAGGGATAACGTCTGGTTTATCATTAAGTAAACGTTGAAGATTATCTGACTGCTCGGAAAGTATTCTGCCTTGCGACAGAACACTGTTAAGTTCATTATCGACCGGCGTCAGAGTATTTGTTTTTTCTAATAATATGCACTTTAATTTTTTAAAAAAAGTACCCATTATCTTTAGTGGTGATGAAGGAGTATTTATCTCCGTTAATGAAATATGTGAGTTCTCAATGAATGATACATTATGCATAAAACCATTATTTTTACTGGTATTGTTAGATGGTGAGGTATGAGCTGTCATTCCATTTAAACGCGATTCGGTTGAAGCTTGTGTAAAGCTAGCATGCATGATTCATCATCCTTTATTAATATTTAATTAATTAAAGATGATTTTATTTGTAAATCTATCATGAAACGCTTTTCTGTTTTATTATAAAATAAATAGAGGTTTAATAGGGGTGTTAATCACATTACATATAGAACTATTTAATGATAACTGGAGTTTTTTGATTTGGCAGGGGAATATCACGTGCTTATTTTAAAAGCTACTGCCCTGGTTTTTAATCTGACACTATAATATTGTATATATCTGAACTAGTTATTGTCAGGTCATTAGTGAAATTATCAACAGAGAGATACCCAGCTTGAAAATTGAGACTACAAATTGCCCAGGAAGTTTTTTATCGCTAAGAGGGGGTAAGATAAACGCGTTTTTTTAGTACAATAGCATTTTTTCAATTGATAATACATTTCCAGGGAAATCATCACCATTGAAATGATGACTTGGTGGTGTCATATTTAGCGTTGTTTTATTTACATTTGATTCTCGAAAGGTTGGCGATGACTCAGTAATTATGGTTAGCTCTTTATCATGTGATTGATTGTTCGATGAAGAGATAATTAATAACAGACTGAGCTTTAAGAATATCAATAAACATTTCTTGCAGTTATTTTAAAATGCGGTTGAATGCGTTAGATATTTATTGATTTTATTATTAATAATGTCTTTTTTTTTATTGAATGCTAATGCGGGAGGAAGTTTTCTCGTTGGATAATGATTTTCTGAAATATTTTAGAGTCTGTTTTTAATATCTGTTTCCCGAGAGTACCCTTGTTAAATTAATGGGGCGCCACTTTTCTTTCGCTGCGCCCCGACACCCGCCAGAGATTACACTTTGGGCTATCAGCCAGACCTGCGTGCCCATAGCCCAATTGAATCACCGCATAGCGATAACGTTGATTATTTACTCATATCACTCAGCAGTATTGCAATGCCTTTACCGGCTTCTGTCTGCTCCAGAGCAATTTTGACCGCAATCGTCAAGGGAACGGAAAGCAACATACCGACAGGTCCGAGTAACCAGCCCCAAAAGATTAATGATAAAAAAACCACTAGCGTCGAAAGCCCCAGTCCTCGGC
Organism: uncultured Cedecea sp.; assembly: GCF_947498825.1. Taxonomy (GTDB): domain Bacteria; phylum Pseudomonadota; class Gammaproteobacteria; order Enterobacterales; family Enterobacteriaceae; genus JGM124. Next base: position 46,446 of record NZ_CANMLV010000010.1, read on the forward strand.
CCATCACGCGGGGTTCAATAATATTACCTATCGCCAGGTTAATCAGTAAATATCCAGCAACTACCAGTAAGGTTTCATAGAATCCATTAAAGACTATTACTTGGATAATCGGTGGAATAGCGGCGATAATGGATCCGATATTGGGAATATAGTTCAGGGCAAAAGCCAGTAATCCCCAAATAAATGAGAAGCGAATACCCAGCGCAGCAAGCATTCCCCAGACCACTAATCCAGTAACGATGCTGATTGCAGTTTTTAGAACCAAATAGTGGCTGACACTGTCCAGTGCCCGCTGAATCGCCCCCATCCCTTCCTCAGGATCTGACATTAACTGCTGTAACTTACGTGGTAGCTGAGGGACTTCAATCAGCATAAAAACTACCGTTAACAGGAGCAGAAAAATGGAGCTCATCGCATTAGAGAGTTGACTGAGCATACTGGTGACTAAGGTCATTAATGCATTAGGATCAACGTATTTTATCAGCTCATCAATCGAAACGGTGATACCGGCACGCTGTAACCAAGGCTCCAGGGTCTGGAGTGGTACCATTAGTGAAGAGCGATATTGCGGCAGTGTTCGTGCCAGTTCATTCAGTGAGGTTCCCAGTGAAGCCAGTAACAACAACATAGTACAAATAATGACAGCGATAACCAGACTAATGGCTATCACTCTCGGTACTCGCAGGCGTTCAAAACGACGGATCAGAGGATTGAGAATAACGGCAATAAACAGCGCCAGAATAAACGGAACGATTATTTCAGCCGCTGCTTTAATACCCACTAAAATGATGACTAACATTCCCAGCATAACCACTGCCTTCATCGCATGACGAGTGGTGATTGACTTCGCCATCTGAGCTCTCCTCCTGAGTGATAGAGATAAATATCATCGGGTAATTATGCAGGTTTAACGCTGAGAGACAAAGGCAGAGAGCAATATTAAAGTGAGGCGCTCGGGGATGCGTGATGCTTATAAGAGAAAATAAATCATACAGAAAATATTAGTGCATAGTATTTTAGCGCAAGTAATGAATGACTTGATTGCTGCTGCCGCGCCAGATAAGCATCGGGTCATGCATTGCCTGAACAAATTTACCATCAACCAGAACATTAATTAGCGCAACAACCTCATGCTGTGCCGCAGTTAATTCTTCAAGTCGATATCCAGTCCACAGCCAGATATCTTTACCCGGACATTTCGCCCGTACCCGCTTAACCAGCTTATAAATATCAGTAATATTTTCTGGATGCAGAGGATCGCCACCTGACAGTGACAGCCCCTGCCGCCGAATACGGGGGTCATTTAAGTCTGCAATGACCTGGTCTTCCATTTCCTGGGTAAATAACTGACCAGAATTAACTCGCCAGGTACTTTTGTTATAGCACCCCGGGCACGCATGCACGCATCCGGAAACGAATAGCGTACAGCGTGTACCGGGCCCGTTAACGACATCAACAGGATAGTACTGGTGGAAATTCATTTCTTAGCCCAATTGTCCGTTATCCAGATGCTTAATACGACGTTTAACTTCTTCCTGCTTCCCGGCATTAAACGGACGCGCATCCGGGCTCCCCAGATAACCACACACTCGGCGGGTGACTGAAACCCTTGCGGAATCATGGTTACCGCATTTTGGACAGGTAAAGCCTTTGCTGGTACAGGTAAATTCGCCCGTAAATCCACAGTCATAGCACTCATCAATCGGCGTATTGGTGCCGTAGTAGGGAACGTGGCGATAGCTGTAATCCCAGACATCTTCCAGGGCCCGTACATTATGCTGAAGATTAGGGTACTCGCCGTAGCAGATAAAACCGCCATTCGCTAAAGCTGGATAAGGTGCCTCAAAGTCGATTTTGTCGTAGGGATTGACCTTTTTCTCGACGTCGAGGTGGAAACTATTGGTGTAGTAGCCTTTATCCGTTACACCCGGAACAATGCCAAACTCAGCGGTATCCAGACGACAGAAGCGGTCACAGAGGTTTTCACTCGGAGTGCTATACAGACTAAAACCATAGCCGGTTTCTTGCTTCCATTGCTCGGTGGCCTCACGCAGACGACTAATGATAGCGATCGCTTTTTCACGTAATGTTTGACTGTCATAGACATGCTGGTTGCCGAATAACGCATTGATAGTTTCATGCAGCCCGATGTAGCCGAGTGAGATCGAGGCTCGACCATTTTTAAATATATCCGCGACCTCATCGTCAGCATTCAGGCGCACACCACAGGCACCTTCCATATACAGAATTGGCGCAACGCGGGCTTTGACACCTTCCAGGCGGGCGATACGAGTCATCAATGCTTTGCGGGCCAGAATCAGACGTTCATCCAGTAAGACCCAGAAGCGTGCTTCATCTCCCCGAGCTTCAAGTGCAATGCGCGGCAGGTTGAGACTGATAACACCAAGATTATTGCGACCTTCATGTACCTGCTCACCGTCTTGTTCATAAACACCCAAGAAGCTGCGACATCCCATTGGGGTTTTAAAGGAGCCGGTGACTTTAACAACCTGTTCGTAATTAAGGATATCCGGATACATGCGTTTAGAAGCACATTCCAGTGCCAGCTGTTTAATATCGTAATTCACATCATCCGCTTTATGGTTTACACCATCGCGGATAGCAAACACCAGTTTTGGGAACACGGCTGTTTTATGATTTTTGCCAAGGCCGGCAATGCGGTTCTGCAAAATAGATTGTTGAATCAGGCGTGACTGCCAGCTGGTGCCTAGCCCAAAACCAAAGGTTACAAAGGGGGTCTGGCCATTGGCTGTGTGCAGGGTGTTAACTTCATATTCCAGCGACTGAAAAGCGTCATAACACTCTTTTTCAGTACGGGTATGCGCATAGGCATCGGCGTCAGGGATCTGCCACTCTTCAGCTATCTGACGATGTTTATTAAAACTTTCAGTGACAAACGGCGCCAGTACTTCATCAATACGGTTGATAGTGGTGCCACCATAAATATGACTGGCGACCTGGGCGATGATTTGTGCTGTAACGGCGGTGGCGGTAGAAATTGACTTCGGTGGCTCAATTTCCGCATTACCCATCTTAAATCCATGAGTCAGCATACCTTTAAGGTCAATCAGCATGCAGTTAAACATCGGGAAGAAGGGAGAATAATCGAGGTCATGATAGTGAATATCCCCGCGCTCATGCGCCTGCACTACATCACGTGGCAGCAGATATTGTCTGGCATAATGGCGAGACACAATACCTGCGAGAAGATCGCGCTGTGTCGGGATAACTTTACTGTCTTTATTCGCATTTTCATTCAGCAAGCTGGCATTGGTCTGCTCAACCAGCCCGCGTATTTCTTGATTCAACCGCCCACGTTTTTCACGTTCAATATCCCGGTCATGGCGATATTCAATATAGGCGCGAGCCAGTTGCTTATAGCGACCCGCCATGAGCTGATTTTCTACAGCAGTTTGAATCTTACTGATATCAACCTGCAGACTGCCAGCCATTTGCTGACTCACCGTATCGGCAACCGCAGCACAGTATTCTGGATCATCCACTCCCGCTGCAAGCGCGGCACGTAAGATAGCATCCCTGATTCGCTCAGGGCTGAAAGGCACCTTACATCCGTCTCTTTTCATTACATGCGGTGTCATGATTACTCCTGGTTTAGGGCAAAAAATTATCGGTGTATCCGGGCTGTTGCTGCTGAAAACAGCGGGTTACGCGTCTGTTCTGGTAGCAAATATGCGATATTTCTCAGATGAACATATAGACTTATTGTTTGAATGGTTACTACATATAGTCATCACGCCAATAATAATTCCTATATGTAGTGTTTTCATCAAACATGTTTGCTGTTTTATTGATGTAGGACAAAGTAAATCTGTGAGGGTAGAGATGATGGGCATGGCTTGAAAAAAAATATCAGTCTGAATGATATTGTTCGTCTAAATAATCAACCAAGGCACCTGTTCGGGGGAGAAAGAGTACCGCCGATATATTCGGATTAATCTTCTGTCTGGTCTGGAGAATATTTCTTGGCAATATGTATCTTTTTTTATCTTGTGTATAGAAAGTTGCAGGTAAAACGATGTTTAGTCATTTTTTGTCAGTTTTTTGCATAAAATAACTCGTTACTTTTTCTTACGCCCTTCATAATACCGAGTACTATTTAAATGCAGCAAAACAGTGTTGTTGCTGAATAGAATTTTTATTTTCTAACTATAAATCAATTTCATATGTTGTGCTTTGGTTAATGAATTGCACTAATAAACTAATGGATAGTGTTATGAATAAAAAAGTTGTTTTTTGTTCTGTACTCATGTCAGCCGCGTTGATGAGCGGATGTGCTACAGAATCTTCCCGTACCGTAGAAGCACAAAAAGTCGCTTCTTACAGTACACCTTATCAGGGAGTTCGCAGTCCAATTTCCATCGGAAAATTTGAAAACCGTTCTAACTACATGAACGGTATTTTTTCTGATGGTGTTGACCGCTTAGGTAATCAATCCAAAACCATTCTTGTTGGCCATCTCCAACAGAGCGGCCGATTTAATGTGCTGGATCGTACCAATATGGAAGAGCTAAAAGCGGAAGCCGGTATTAAAGGGCAAACGCAAACGTTGAAAGGTGCTAGCTATGTTATTACCGGCGATGTGACCGAATTTGGTCGCAAAGAAGTGGGTGACCATCAGTTGTGGGGCATCCTGGGTCGCGGTAAAACACAGGTTGCTTACGCAAAAACCACGTTGAATGTGGTGAACGTACAAACATCTGAAGTGGTGTATTCCGTACAGGGTGCGGGCGAGTACACTTTATCTAACCGAGAAATAATCGGCTTCGGCGGCACGGCTGGCTATGACTCGACGCTGAATGGTAAAGTCCTGGACCTGTCCATTCGTGAAGCGGTCAATAATCTGGTTGCAGGAATTGAAAGTGGTGCCTGGCGTCCAGCTAACTAATGGAATAGGGATATAACAATGTTTTCTTATAAGAAAGTTGCTTTGCTACTGGCTGCGTCAGTATTGGCTGGCTGTGCGTCTGAGCCAAAAACCATTTACAGTTGGGATAAGTACCAACCAGCGCTTTATGACTATTATCAACAGGATAAGGTCAGTAAAGAGCAGCAGATCCTTTCTCTGAATGAATCGATAGAAAAAGCAAAAGCCGCAAATAAACCCGTACCACCGGGGCTCTATGCTCAACTTGGATTGCTGTACGCCAATACTGGCCGTGATAGTGAAGCTCGCCAACAGTTTGAAACTGAAAAAGCGAAATTCCCTGAATCAGCACCTTTCATGGACTTCCTGTTGAGTAAAAATAAAGGGAATATTAAATGAATCGTTTCTTAGGATTATGTAGTCTGCTTTTTGTGCTTGTGCTGACTGGTTGTGCAAAACCCGAACCTTATGACTACTCGGCATTTAAACAGAGCAAGCCGAGGTCCATTCTGGTATTGCCTCCGGTTAACCATTCTCCTGATGTAAAAGCAAGCTATAGTATGCTTTCACAGGTCACCTACCCGCTGGCTGAATCGGGCTATTACGTACTGCCCGTTGCGGTAGTGGATGAAACGTTCAAACAGAATGGTCTGTCTACCGCATCGGATATTCATGCGTTGAGTACGGCTAAGTTACACCAAATCTTTGGTGCTGATGCTGTGTTGTATCTGGATGTGAAAGAATACGGTACGTCATATATCGTGATTAGCAGCGAAACCCGCGTTTCTGCAGATGCCCGTTTGGTTGATCTGCGTACTGGAAAATTACTGTGGAGCGGAAGCGCAACGGCATCCAGCAGCGAGCAGCAAAGCGCCAATGGTGGCATTATCGGTATTCTGGTGCAGGCGGCAGTGAACCAGATTGCTGACACGATCTCTGACAAGGGCCACGATATTGCTGGCGTGACCAGTGCGCGTCTGCTGGCGGCGGGGCATCCACGCGGTATGCTGTACGGACCTCGTTCACTGCAATACGGTAAAGAAACCTACTAAATTTCCAGAAGTTTGTCGTTGAAGGGATATTTAGGTTTGATAAAGCACTTTACGATCAACTCGTTGGTGCTTTCTTTTCGTAAGAACGCGAGTTTCGACGTTTTCCATAACAGATTCAGTTTATCAGTAATGTCTTTCGTCGTGTCTTGACCGCCTACATGCAACTGAGATACCAGGATATTTAACTCTGTAAGAAAGCTTATTTGTATCGGGATCTATCCCGCTTCTATAGGTGGCTTAATACGAACTTGAGGATATCCCCCTTGGTAGCCAAGAGGGAGAGTCGTGACGATGTCTTGTCTGGTGCACAGCTCATTCAGGACGTAGAGAATGTCAATTTTGTAACCAGTAGACAGCCTCAAACGGACGTAAACTCAGTCTTCCGGGTCTGGCTGCCGCATCCGGATAGTTATTCATTACCACTTCCCAGTCACCAGAGAAACTCGCATCATCCCAGGATTGTGACTGTGAGCTGAGGTTGGCAGCCACCACCAATGTTTGTCCATTCCACTGACGGCGATAACACCACAGAGACGGATGCTGCGGCAGGAGGTCGTGATAATCCCCATGAGTGAATATCGCTTGTGTTTTGCGCAGGGTAATCAGTCGTTGGTAGGTATAAAATACCGAATCAGGATCGGCAAGGGCAGTGGCAGCGTTAATTTCCGGATAGTTATGGCTGACATCAATCCACGGTGTGCCTGTGGTGAATCCGGCATGTTCACTGTTATCCCACTGCATCGGAGTGCGGCTATTATCCCGTGATTTACTGGCGAGAATAGCCAGCAGCTCTTCAGTCGAATCGCCAGCGGCCCGACGTTCAGCAAAGATATTCAAGCTCTCGACATCGCGGTACTCTTCGATACGGCTAAAATGCGGATTAGTCATTCCCAGTTCTTCGCCTTGGTAGATATAAGGCGTTCCTTGCATACCGTGTAACACCATTGCCAGCATTTTCGCTGAAGTGACACGCAGCTCATCCTCATCTCCGAAACGAGAAACAATGCGTGGCTGATCGTGGTTACACCAGAACAGGGCGTTCCAGGCGACATTGTGCATGCCTTGCTGCCAGTAGCTGAACAAGGATTTCAGCGCCACATAGTCGGGTTTAGCCAGTGTCCATTTCTCACCACCCGGATAGTCCACTTTCAGATGGTGGAAGTTAAAGGTCATCGACAGTTCCTGGCCACTCAAGGCACCATACTGCTGACAGTTTTCGAGCGTTGTCGAGGACATTTCACCGACAGTCATCAAGCCCCGTGGGGTAAAAACATCGCGACTGAATTCTTGCAAAAACTCATGAATGCGCGGGCCATCGGTATAAAAGCGACGGCCATCTCCGCCATCAGTATCATTTGGGAAATGCGTATCTTTCGACACCAGGTTAATAACATCCAGGCGCAATCCATCCACACCACGATCGGCCCAGAACTCACACACTTTTTTAAGTTCGCTGCGAACCCGTTCGTTTTCCCAGTTCAGATCGGCCTGTTTAGGGTCAAAAAGGTGCAAATAGTACTGACCGCTTTCCGCATGCCAGTTCCAGGCGTTGCCACCAAATTTAGACTGCCAGTTATTGGGTAAAGCATCTGGTGTGCCGTCACGCCAGATGTAGAACTGACGATAAGGACTATGTAAATCCTGCGCGGATTTAAACCAGTTATGTTCAGTTGAGGTATGGTTGAACACCATATCAAGAATCAGACGGATACCACGTTTATGGGCTTCTGCTACCAGAGTATCGAAGTCATCCATATTGCCGTACGCGGGATCGATAGCGCAGTAATCAGCGACATCGTAGCCATTATCTATCTGGGGTGAAAGGTAGAACGGAGTCAGCCAGATAGCATCAACACCTAACTTTTTCAGGTAATCAAGACGTTTGATGACGCCTTGAAGATCGCCAGTACCACGACCGGTGGTGTCCTGAAAACTCTTGGGATAGATTTGATAAATGACGCCTTGCTGCCACCAAGGGGAAGTGTTGTTCATAACGGATTCCTGCAAATAATAGGAGGAGGCAGGGATCCTGCCTCCAGATAAAGAAATTACGCGATATCGAGGGTGCCTGAACGAGCTTTACGCTTATAAACGATACAGGTGAGGATGACAGGTACCACTACCGCGATAACAATCGCCACTGCATAAATAGCCCAGAAACGTGGCTGGATAGAGAGGATGCCAGGCAGACCACCGACCCCGATTCCGTTAGCCAGTACGCCATTTAAACCACAGAGCAAGCCAGCAATACCGGATCCCACCATCGCGCATAACATCGGGAAACGGTATTTCAGGTTAATACCGTACATCGCCGGTTCAGTTACGCCAAGATAGGCTGAAATAGCGGCCGGAACAGAAATCTCACGTTCATTTTTCTTACGGCTACAGATAATGATACCGACAACAGCAGAGGCCTGAGCGATATTGGAAAGTGCTATCAGTGGCCAGACAGGGGTGCCGCCCATGCTTTGTACCATCTGTAAATCCACTGCCAGCGTGGTTTGGTGGACGCCAGTAATAACCAGAGGAGCATAGAGGAAACCAAACAGTGCGGCGCCGACTGGAGCAAAGCTACCGGTCATCAGACTGCGTACCAGGAAGGCAACTCCGTCACCAATCATACGACCAAATGGACCGATAATGGCGTGTGCCAGGAAGACGGCAATGATCAGGGAGCAAACAGGAACGATGACCAGATATAAGTAATCCGGTACGATACGTTTAAAGAATCTCTCAATGTAGGCTAAAGCGATACCAGCCAGTAATGCTGGGATAACTTGCGCCTGATAACCCACTTTTTCAATTGCAAACAGGCCAAAGTTCCAGACTTCCGGAATTTTGCTGCCAATCTCATAGGCATTCATCAATTGCGGAGAAACCAGGGTAATACCCAGCACAATGCCCAGAATCGGTGTTCCGCCGAGTTTACGTACCGTAGACCAGCAGATACCCACCGGAAGATAGAAGAAAATCGCTTCGCCAATTAGCCACAGGAAGCTGTTTAGTCCATCCAGTGAGGGATACATCTGTACCAGAGTCTGACCATTGCTCATCGGTAAATCACCGATGACATTGCGGAAGCCGAGGATCAAACCACCACTGATCAACGCTGGCAGCAAGGGGAAGAAGATCTCAGCGAAGTGGGAGATCATCTGCTCGTACCATTTCATATTCTGGCGTGCTGCTGCTTTTACTTGCTCTTTGTCCTCTGAGCTATGACCCGTGGTTGCCAGCAATGCCTTGTAATAGTCATCGACGTCAGTACCAATAACGACCTGAAACTGACCGGCATTGGTAAAGCAGCCTTTCACCATCGAAAGGTTTTCAATTTCTTTTGGGCGGGCATTTTCAGGCTGGTTAAGTACAAAACGCAGTCGGGTAATACAATGTGTTACGGAGGCGATATTGTCGCGACCACCGACTAACTCGATCAGTCTATCGATATCTTGCTGTTTGACTTTGCTCATATCAGAATCTCTGGGTAAGAAACATACATTAAGCTTAGCGGATGATTTAATTTTCATGAAAGGGAACGTTCCCAATTTCCAGCGGAGATCACATTAAAGGGATCTTTTCGCTTACTGGAGTTGGCTTGGGATCACTATTTGCTGTAATGCTTGCTGCTCGGATATTTGGGCTATTAGCTGTAATGCCGCCTGACTGCCCGCTTTGCTGTAACCCGGATCGACGGTAATAATCTCTGGATGCAGAAACGACATCAGGGGAGTGTTACCTACGCTGGCGAGCTGGATATTATTGTGATTGTGCTGTTGTAAATATTTACTCGCGCCTAAAGCCAGAGTATCAGTCGCACAAACCAACGCTGTGGTTTCAGTAGTGAGGGCTTCGGCGGCATGTTCATAGCCTTGCTTCATCGCAAGCCCGGGGAGCGTAGCATGAGGTTCTAGCTGGTATTGCTGGCAGAAGCCCAGATAGGCCTGGTGACGGCGATAACCTGTCGTGATATCTGTATGAGGAACGCCGAGAAAACTAATATAGCGATGACCACGTTCATATAATGCTGACATCAGAAGCTGGATAGCGCCTTCATCGTCATAGCAAACGGAGGCAAAGCCTGGTGCATCACGTGCGATTAATACCAGCGATGAACGCCAGGGTTCTAACATCTTTTCCGTTACCCCGGTAAAACCAAATAAGATCACGCCATCAATGTGGCGTCGCTGCAAGATCCCCAAATGTTCTGCCACTTTATCCGCCGAAAACTGGCTTTCCATCATAATCGGGTCATAGCCCTGGGCATAGAAGTGGGGCAGCATGGTTTGTACTGCCAGGTTTTCAGACAGGGAATCAAGGCGAGTAACGATGATAGCGACCACTTTATCGCTCTGCCCACGCATGGCGCGTGCTGAACGAGAAGGCATAAAATTATGCTGTTGCAACACTGCTTCAATACGTTCCCGGGTCTCAGCGTTGACACCGCTTTCATTATTAAGGACACGTGAGACTGTCGACTTACCAAAGCCGCTCAGACGAGCAATATCTTTAATTGTAAGGCGGTTTTTCATGGTCATTTTCTCTCGTATTTCATCAGGTTTTATGGTCAAAAACATTTATGCTCACCGCTAAAGCAGTAATGTTGCTGCTTGCACGCACAGAAAGCTGATGAGTAGCAATAGCCTATGCCATTCGGGACACAGAGTAAAAGCTCTCATAGCATGAATTGTGAGTATGGCATCCTGAAGATAATGAAAACCTGAGGTACGAGAGGGGTGGGATTTATAATGAAGTCATTCCACTGCAAGCAAGGCAATGGGGAATCGCACAGAGTTTGAAAATATTTTTATCAATGTGGGTTTACGCGATCTGATTTTCGCTTCTGAACCTGAAAATCTCAGCCAAGCTGATATTCTGGCTGTATAAGGTATTCAGCTAACCCTCAGTGTCAGTAGATATGACAATGAGGGCAGAATACGCTGATTTATACCTAATACTTCAAGTCGCTTGGGGGTTGCCTGCGTCCAGCTCGCCGAATCACAGGTTTATCTACGCTCATCGACGGACTGAACTGGGCGCCTACAAGAAACTCGAATTATTTTGTTTATATATCAGCGACGTACAGCAATAGCTTCGATTTCAATCTTCACATCTTTTGGCAGACGAGCCACTTCAACACAAGAGCGCGCCGGGAACACCGCATTGTGCTCAGTGAAGAACGCTTCATAAGTGGTGTTGACGGTGGCGAAATCATTAAGGTCTTTCACAAAAACGGTCGTTTTTACGATATCGCCCACTTTTAAACCAGCAGCTTCAACTATCGCTTTCACGTTTTCCAGCGACTGGCGTGCCTGGGCAGAGACATCGTCAGGTACTGTGCCGGTTTTAGGATTAACCGGGATCTGGCCTGAAGTGATAATCATGCTACCAAGATCAACACCCTGAACATAAGGACCAATCGCGGCTGGGGCATTTTCAGTGCTAATAATGTGAGACATTTTTCTTCCTCAGTTGGCAGGTCTGGCAGACGATGGATCGTCTGCCGGAGTCAACAGACCTGTGGTCTGCTTAGAAATCGCCGTTATTATAGAGAATGATAGCGTATTATTGTTAGTGATAGATCAAGCTGCCACGACGACATGATGGGCAAACTCTTTCTCACAGTATTTACACTTCAGACTGATTTTTTCCGCGCGCTTTTCCACCGAAAAGTAGGAAGAAACCGGTTCATTACGACTGATACAGTTTGTATTCGGGCAAATCAGCACATTTTCGATGAACTTAGGCAAGCTTGGGCGACTTTTACCCACCACTTCATAATTATCAATCCGGTTTACCGTGGCTTCCGGGGCATACAACGCCAGTTGGTTTACTTGGTCATCGGTCAGAAAGGTGTTTTCTATTTTGATTAAGTCCTTACGGCCTTGCTCACGAGACGGCAGATTCAGACCAATGGTGATGCGTTGGTCGGTTTTGGTCAGTTTGAACAAGGTCAGCAGCTTAAAACCGACTTGAGCCGGGATATGATCGATAACGGTACCGCACTTGATAGCTTCAACCTGCAATTTATTATCATGTGTCATTTTTCTTGTCCTCTCACTTAAACCAATTCGCGATTCAACACCAGAGCGAGCAGTGCCTGGCGGGCAAATATACCGTTACCTGCTTGCTGGAAATACCAGGCATGCGGGGTTTTATCTACATCAATGGTTATCTCATCAACACGTGGCAGAGGGTGCAGCACTTTCATATTCGTGCGTGCTCCAGCCAGGTCAGATGCCCGCAAGATAAACTGAGCTTTGACGTTGGCATATTCTGAAGGGTCAAGACGCTCTTTCTGAACGCGAGTCATATAGAGAATATCCAACTCGTCGACCACTTCATCAATGGCCTGATGGCAGCTCCAGGTGATGCCTTTTTCATCCAGCATATCGAGAATATATTGCGGCATCGACAGCACTGAAGGGGCAATAAAATAGAAGCGGTTGCCAGAAAATTTAGCCAAAGCCTGGGCCAGAGAATGCACTGTACGACCGTATTTTAAATCACCCACCATGGCAATATGCAGATTCTCAAGGCGTCCCTGAGTTTCCTGGATAGTAAACAAATCCAGTAGCGTTTGGGTCGGATGCTGATTTGCACCATCACCAGCGTTGATTACCGGGATATTACCGGCAAATTCCGTCGCCAGACGTGCAGCGCCTTCTTGCGGATAACGCATCACAATCGCATCCACATAGGTTCCGATAACTGAGATGGTATCTGCCAGCGTTTCCCCTTTTTTACCGAGAGAGGTATTACCGCTGTCAGAAAAGCCCACGACAGAAGCCCCCAGACGATGAATGGCGGTCTCAAAAGAGAGGCGTGTACGGGTTGAAGCTTCAAAGAAACAGCTGGCGATAACCTTGTACTTAAGCAACTCTGGTTGCGGGTTTGCTTTTAATTTTGCGGCCGTGGCCAGAACCAATTCGAGCTCATCGCGACTGAGATCATTAATGGAAATGATGTGTTTTTTATAAAGTGGATTTGTCATATTTCTCTCCTGTTCTCGAGTCTCGAGCGATGGACAAAAAAAAGCCCCTCAATGAGGGGCTTTAGAAATTTGAATAGGCAACGGAAGGAAAAACGCCACAGCAACATCGGCAGTTTGTCGATGTAGTGTAATAGTCTGACAGATACAATGGCGCATGCTTCCTCCCGGCAAATTGTGGCGCATTATACGCGGGTGTTTTTTCACTGCAATAGATTTCATCAGACTTTTTTTACCGATAGCAATCGGTTGCTATAACCAGAAGTGCTGACTTTTGACTTATCCTGTTAAACGGCTTTGGTTACTGTGAATACACCTTAAAGTGAGAGTTTTACCCTACGACCTGCTGTTCTCATATTAACTTCCGTATGTCTGTGATTTTTTTGTCATCTTATGATCTGCGTCGCTGGTGATGCGCTAAAAAACCACGCTAGACTGAACACCTTAAAACAGCGTTTTAAATAAAGAGGGCATCATGATTATTGGTAATATCCATGCACTGCAAGACTGGTTGCCGGTAGAGCTGCGTCAGGCAATTGAACACGTAAAAGCGCACGTCACACCGGAAACTCCCGTCGGCAAGCATGATATTGATGGTAATAACATCTTTATGCTGATCTCTGAGGACAGCACTGAGCCTCTGGCTGCGCGTAAAGCGGAATATCACGCCCGTCATCTGGATATTCAAATTGTTTTACGTGGTCAGGAAGGTATGGTGTTTAGCTGCTTACCGGCCGGAAAATCCGATACCGAACGTCTTGCTGACTGGGATGTTGCTTTCCTGCCTGCGGGTGAGCAAGAAAAAAGTGTCGTCCTGGATGAAGGTGATTTCGTCATCTTCTATCCAGGAGAAGTACACAAGCCTTTGGTGGCAGTGGGTGAGCCTGCTATCGTGCGCAAAGTGGTGGTTAAAGTTCGACAGAACTGATATCAGAGTCCTCTCCTCTGGAGAGGACTCTGAAACTTACAGGTTGGGTGCCAGAGTGGCGACCATCACCGCTTTAATGGTATGCATACGGTTTTCTGCCTGGTCAAATACCACGCTGTGCTCTGACTCAAAAACCTCATCTGTCACTTCCATTCCATTGTGTAAATCGAAGGTCTCCGCCATCTGCTTGCCCAGAGTGGTTTTTTCATCATGGAAAGCAGGCAGGCAGTGCAGGAATTTCACCTGGGGATTGCCGGTTAAGGTCAGCATGGCCTTATTTACCTGATAAGGGCGAAGCAGAGCGATACGTTCAGCCCATTTCTCTTTTGCTTCACCCATGGAAACCCAGACATCAGTATAAATAAAGTCTGCTCCTGCTACTCCGGCTGCAATATCTTCTGTCAGGGTTATCTGACCGCCATTTTGTACCGCCAGCTCACTACACTGCTTGACTAGCTGTGCTTCAGGCCAGCAGCTCGTAGGGGCCACTAAGCGTAAGTTCAAGCCGGTCAGGGCGGCGGCTTCCAGCATTGAGTTACCCATGTTATTACGTGCATCGCCTACATAGGCCAGCGTCATTTGATTGAAGCTTTTTCCTGGCAAATGTTCCTGCATGGTCAGTAAATCTGCCAGCAGCTGTGTCGGATGAAATTCATTTGTCAGGCCATTCCAGACTGGCACACCGGCAAATTCTGCCAGCGTTTCGACGATTTCCTGGCCATAGCCCCGGTATTGGATACCGTCATAAATACGTCCCAGTACCCGAGCCGTATCTTTTATTGATTCTTTATGTCCTATCTGGCTACCACTTGGTCCAAGATAAGTCACGCGAGCGCCTTGGTCATAAGCGGCAACTTCGAAAGAGCAGCGAGTTCTGGTCGAATCTTTTTCGAAGATGAGCGCTATGTTTTTTCCAACAAGACCTTGATTTTCTATGCCTTTTTTCTTGTCGCTTTTCAGTTTAGCGGATAAGGATAATAATTTGTTGAGCTGAGCAGGGGTAAAATCAAGTAATTTAAGGAAGTGTTTCTGATAAAAGTGACTCATTTTAACCTCACGTGGCGCGCGCCATGAATTGAATTAAAATTCAATTTATATGTATGAATATTCAATTGCAACCCTCATCAATAAATCTTTGCCAGGAAAGGTGGAGGCAAACCCTTCGGTATGTGAAAATAAGCGCGTGTGCCGATACATGTGAGGACAGGATCATGGCAAATTCAGAAGAGCTGGAAGAACAACGCGAAGAAACGCGTTTAATTATTGAAGAACTGCTGGAAGACGGCAGCGATCCCGATGCGCTTTACACCATTGAACATCATCTTTCTGCTGATGATTTCGAAACCCTTGAAAAAGCTGCTGTTGAGGCGTTTAAACTGGGTTATGAAGTGACTGATCCTGAAGAGCTCGAAGTTGAGGAGGGTGATGTCGTAATATGCTGCGATGTGCTGAGCGAAAGCGCATTAAATGCTGAAGTCATTGATTCCCAGGTTGAGCAACTCATGAACCTGGCCGAAAAATTCAATGTTGAATATGACGGTTGGGGCACTTACTTTGAAGATCCGAATGGTGAAGATGACCAGGACGATGGCGAAGATGACGAAGACGATGACGGTGTACGTCACTAAATATCAGTGATGGTGCAGCAGCGCCCGCTGCTGCACTGCAGGATAAAGCATGAATCTAGAGTTACTTCTCTCACCTGTTAATGATTTTCTGCACTGTTCAACGCCCCTGGCGTGGAGAGAGCAAGCGCGTAAACCTGAAAATTTATCGCTATTACTGAATGATCATTTGATCTGTGAACTGAAAGCCGCCCAGACCGGGATGTTCCTTGTTCGCAAATATGTTGCAGATAAAGAAACGTCGGAGACCCTGCTAGCCTTGCTACGCCCCTATGAGGTTTTTGCCTTTAGTGACGGACCGGAGCCTGACTTTCTGGCGCTGCATAAAGCGCTAAGCAAGAAGTTGATGCCAAAGACACAAGGAGACTGGGAACAAGCTCTTATCGACAGCATGCTGCTGCTTATCAAAGAAGAGCTACACCATTTCTGGCAAGTTCGTGAAATCATGCTGGCGCGTGATATTCCTTATGTCAAAATGACGGCCAGCCGTTATGCCAAAGGGCTGCTTGGTCAAACGCGTACCCATGAACCCTTAATGCTGATAGATAAATTGATCTGCGGGGCTTATATCGAAGCTCGTTCCTGTGAACGCTTTGCCGCGATAGCTCCCTACCTTGATGATGAACTGAGCAGTTTCTATCTGTCGCTGCTGCGCTCAGAGGCGCGCCACTACCAGGATTATCTGAGCCTGGCACAGCAAATTTCCGGCAGCGATATTCAGGAACGTGTGAAATTCTTTGGTGAGTTGGAAGCCACTCTTATCCAAAGCCCTGACGATACGTTTCGCTTTCACAGCGGTGTACCTGTTTCAGGGTAAGATCCAGAAGCGACCAGCAGGGTATCGGTAAAGAGTGTTTAATGCTTGAACAGCGTTACTTGACTCGTTAAGGTAGCAGCGATTTTACCCTCCTGGAAGAGACCATGATTACCCTTGCTCTGATTGACGACCATCTAATCGTCCGTTCAGGTTTCGCTCAGTTACTGGCTCTGGAACCTGATCTTCAAGTGGTTGCTGAATTTGGTTCTGGCCGCGAAGCCTTGGCTGGTCTGCCAGGTCGTGGCGTGCAGGTGTGTATTTGCGATATCTCCATGCCCGATATTTCAGGGCTGGATCTGCTCAGCCAGCTTCCCCAAGGCATGGCTACTATCATGCTGTCAGTACACGATAGCCCGGCCTTAATTGAACAGGCGTTAAAAGCCGGAGCACGTGGATTTTTATCAAAACGTTGTAGCGCTGATGAACTGATTACGGCTATCCATACCGTTGCTACCGGCGGCTGTTATCTGACGTCAGATATTGCCCTCAAACTTACCGTCGGGCGTCAGGATCCGTTGACGAAACGGGAACGCCAGGTTGCTGAAAAGCTGATACAAGGTCTGGCTGTGAAAGAGATTGCCGCAGAACTCGGATTATCGCCGAAAACAGTCCATGTTCACCGGGCCAATTTAATGGAAAAACTCGACGTGAGTAATGATGTTGAACTCGCTCGTTATATGTTTACTGGCTGGTAATGCAAAGACTGCTGACCCGACTGGCGGGTATTATTGCCAGCTTTTTTACATTTGCTGCCGCCTGGTTCTGTTTGTGGAGTATCAGCCTGCATCTGGTCGATAGCCCTGAACTCGCGGTACTGCTATTCCCGTTTGGTTTACGTATGGGGTTGATGCTGCAGTGCCCGCGCAGATACTGGCTGGTATTACTGGGGACTGAGTGGTTATTACTGGGCTGGTTATCCTGGCAGGTTGAACTGGCACATCTGCCCTTTTTGCTCATAGGCAGTCTGCTCAGCATATTACCAGTAGTATTAACTGCTCATTATGCCGGCAGCCGTGACTGGCGGACGTTACTGCGTCAGGGAGCCGCCCTGATTACCGCCGCGCTGTTACAGTCATTACCCTGGGTTGAACAGGGCGCTATGGCGCTGAATGTTTTACTCATAACGCTTACCGGTAGTTTAACCTTGTCCCCCATTTGCCTGGTTTTCTGGCGCTATCTGACCAGCACCGTCTGGCAGCCGCTGGGGCCCTCTCTGATCACCCAGCCGGTGAACTGGCGTGCCCGTCATCTGGTTTGGTATCTGGTTTTGTTTGCTATCAGTCTCTGGTTGCAGTTAGGTTTACCAGCAGGCTTAGCGCGTTTTACGCCTTTTTGTCTGGCTCTGCCTATTATTGCCCTGGCCTGGCATTACGGCTGGCAGGGGGCATTAATTGCCACCTTAATGAATGCCATTGCGCTGATTGCCAGCCAGACATGGCATGCTTATCCGCTTGATTTGCTGCTCTCATTACTGGCTCAAAGCCTGACCGGGCTGCTTCTGGGAGCGGGTATCCAGCGTCTGCGTGAACTGAACCTGTCATTGCAAACCGAACTCCAGCGTAATCATCGCCTGGTGGAGCGCTTACTGGAAACGGAAGAGAGTGTCCGTCAGGATGTGGCGCGGGAATTACATGATGATATCGGACAAACCATCACCGCGATCCGTACGCAAGCCAATATCGTGCAGCGTCTGGCACGGGATAACCCCAATATCAAACAGAGTGCAGGTCATATCGAACAACTTTCACTGGGCGTCTATGATTCAGTACGTCGCCTGTTGGGTCGTTTACGCCCACGTCAGCTTGATGATTTAACCCTGGCGCAGGCTATTAGTGCCTTAATGCGAGAGATGGAACTGGCCGGGCAAGGTATTATCAGCCATATCGACTGGCAAATTGATGAGTCGGTACTGAGTGAAAGCCAGCGCGTCACATTATTTCGCATTTGTCAGGAAGGACTGAATAATATTGTTAAGCATGCGAATGCCCAGGCCGTGACGATACAAAGCTGGCAACAAGACCAGCGGCTGATGCTGGTGATTGAAGATGATGGTAGCGGTTTGCCTGACGACTCAGGACGGCCCGGGTTTGGGCTGACAGGGATGCGCGAGCGTGTTTCTGCCTTGGGGGGCTCTTTGGCGATTTCTTGTACTCATGGGACGCGCGTCAGTGTAAATCTGCCATTAGGCGGGTAAGAGAAATAATCATGCTCAGTTTTTTAAAAGTTCCTGAAAAGATTCAACCCCTCAGCTCTAAAACAGAAATTGATGCACGTTATCGCTACTGGCGCAGACATATTCTGCTGACCATTTGGCTGGGATACGCGCTGTTCTATTTCACCCGTAAAGGATTCAATGCGGTAGTACCGGAAATTCTTGCCACTGGCGTGATGACCCGAACCGATATCGGCCTGCTGGCGACCTTATTTTATATCACCTACGGTTTATCAAAGTTTTTGTCGGGTATCGTCAGTGACCGCTCTAATGCCCGTTATTTTATGGGAGTCGGGCTGATAGCCACCGGGGTGATTAATATTCTGTTTGGTTTTTCCACCTCGTTATGGGCCTTTATATCGCTGTGGGTATTGAATGCCTTCTTTCAGGCCTGGGGGTCACCGGTGTGTGCCCGTTTGCTGACCACCTGGTATTCGCGTACTGAGCGTGGCGGCTGGTGGGCGCTATGGAACACTGCCCATAATATCGGTGGCGCACTGATCCCCATGATGATGGGGGCCGTCGCTCTGCATTATGGCTGGCGTAGCGGTATGGTGATTGCCGGCGTCATGGCGATTATCGGTGGTCTGTTTGTTTGCTGGCGCTTACGGGACCGTCCGCAGAGCATGGGTCTGCCAGCTGTCGGCGAGTGGCGTCACGATGCTCTCGATATTGCTCAACAACAGGAAGGGCTGGGACTGACGCAGAAAGAGATCCTCTATAAGTATGTATTTGCTAACCCCTATATCTGGTTACTGTCCCTGTGCTATGTGCTGGTCTATATCGTTCGGGCGGCGATTAATGACTGGGGTAACTTGTATATGACGGAAACCCTCGATGTGGGGTTGGTGACCGCTAACTCAGCCGTAACCATGTTCGAGCTGGGCGGATTTATTGGTGCGCTGGTGGCTGGCTGGGGTTCCGACAAGCTGTTTAATGGTAATCGCGGGCCGATGAATCTCATTTTTACTGCGGGTATTTTGCTCTCTGTCGGCTCGTTGTGGCTGATGCCGTTCCACACTTATGTGATGCAGGCTGCCTGTTTTTTCACGATCGGTTTCTTTGTCTTTGGCCCGCAAATGCTGATTGGTATGGCGGCAGCAGAATGCTCCCATAAAGACGCCGCAGGAGCAGCCACCGGGTTTGTGGGATTGTTCGCTTATCTTGGCGCTTCGCTTGCAGGCTGGCCGCTGGCATGGGTTATCAATCTCTGGTCATGGAATGGCTTTTTTGTCGTGATATCGATTGCTGCCGGAATATCAGCGCTATTCCTGTTACCTTTTTTAAATGCCCAGGCACCACGCAAACGCGACTGAATGTGA
Source organism: uncultured Cedecea sp. (assembly GCF_947498825.1). Taxonomy (GTDB): domain Bacteria; phylum Pseudomonadota; class Gammaproteobacteria; order Enterobacterales; family Enterobacteriaceae; genus JGM124. The sequence goes on from NZ_CANMLV010000010.1 coordinate 66,293, forward strand.
TTTATCTCACTTTTTGCAACGGAATATCCAAAAACTAGGATATTTTCCCGGTTCGACCTGGATGCTATCTCAGGTCATATCAGCGACTGATTTTTACAATGTCGGCATCAGGTCGATATTTTAATCAGGAAAACCCATGCTGAATTTTTTAAACCAGGTGCGTAAACCCACTCTGGATCTGCCGTTAGAAATACGGCAGAAAATGTGGTTCAAACCCTTTATGCAGTCCTATCTGGTGGTTTTTATTGGCTACCTGGCGATGTATTTAATTCGTAAGAATTTCAATATTGCGCAAAACGACATGATCTCGACTTATGGTCTGAGCATGACGCAATTAGGCATGATAGGACTGGGTTTCTCGATTACTTATGGTATCGGTAAGACTCTGGTTTCCTATTACGCCGACGGTAAAAATACCAAGCAGTTCTTGCCCTTTATGCTGATCCTCTCGGCGATTTGTATGCTGGGCTTCAGTGCCAGTATGGGGAGTGGTTCAGTCAGCCTGTTTCTGATGATAGCTTTCTATTCGCTCAGCGGTTTCTTCCAGAGCACCGGCGGGTCGTGCAGCTACTCAACGATTACCAAATGGACTCCACGCCGTAAGCGCGGCAGCTATCTGGGGATGTGGAATATCTCCCATAACCTCGGCGGTGCGGGTGCGGCAGGTGTGGCACTATTTGGTGCTAACTATCTGTTTGATGGCCATGTTATTGGCATGTTTATCTTCCCGTCTATCATCGCCCTGATTATTGGCTTTATTGCCCTGCGTTACGGTAATGACTCTCCGGAAGCCTATGGTCTGGGTAAAGCGGAAGAGTTGTTTGGCGAGTCGCTGAGTGAAGAAGATAAAGAAACTGAAGACTCGTCGATGACGAAATGGCAGATCTTTGTTGAATATGTTCTCAAAAATAAAGTTATCTGGCTGCTCTGCTTTGCCAATATATTCCTGTATGTAGTGCGTATTGGGGTGGATCAGTGGTCAACGGTTTATGCTTACCAGGAACTGAAACTACCTAAAGAAGTCGCTATTCAAGGTTTCACACTCTTTGAAGTCGGGGCGCTGGTGGGAACCCTGCTGTGGGGCTGGTTATCCGATCTGGCTAACGGACGTCGTGCGCTGGTGGCCTGTATTGCTCTGAGTCTGATTATTGTGACCCTGGGTGTCTATCAGCATGCCAGCAATCAATATGTCTATCTGGCATCACTGTTTGCCCTTGGCTTCTTGATTTTTGGCCCACAATTATTGATTGGTGTGGCAGCGGTAGGCTTTGTACCGAAAAAGGCTATCAGTGCCGCAGACGGTATCAAAGGCACCTTTGCCTATTTGATTGGTGATAGCTTCGCGAAGTTAGGTCTGGGAATGATTGCAGATGGTACGCCAATCTTTGGACTGACGGGCTGGGCAGGGACTTTTGCTGCACTGGATGCCGCCGCAATAGGTTGTATTGCCCTGATGGCTGTCGTCGCTATTCTGGAAGAGCGTAAGATTCGTCGCCTGAAAAAGAACGTGTTACAGGAAGCGTAACAGACCAGAAGTAACATAACAGAGCCAGGGGTATTTCTCTGGCTCTCGCTATTACAAGGATTTGAGCATTCTCACTTCGCAATCCACATGGCCGGTACAGCCGAGTGGCTCATCAATATGCACAAAACCTAAGTGTTCATATAACCCAATCGCCTCTTTCAGAAAGGCGGTTGTCTCAAGATAACACTGCTTAAAACCCTGCTCCCGTGCGTAGTCCATTGCCAGTAGCGCCAGTTTCTTGGCTAAACCTCTGCCACGAACGACAGAAGAAAAATACATTTTCTGTAATTCACAGATATCAGGCTGACTACAGGCCAGGGGGGCAACGCCACCACCACCGACCACCTCGCCGTCGTATTCCACGACCCAGAACGCAAACCCAGGTTTGCTATAAACCTGATACAGCTCGTCGAGATCGGGATCGGCAACGGTATAACCTTTATCCGCCGTTAAACCATATTCTGCTGAAACCTGACGAATAACCCGCGCGATAGCCGGGTTGTCATGGGGCGCTATCCGGCGCAACAGGCATTGGGGCTCAGCCAGTATAGCAAGACTCATACATCGCTCTTTTGAAAGTAAAAAACACCAGAACTCAAACAGTAACCCGAACCGGGATACATGATGATTTTGTCTGTTTCTGTTCGTGAAAATGGCTGCCTGGAGAAATATTCAGTCTCCAGACAGCAGCATTTTTCACATATTACAGGGCAGCAATCACCGATTGTTGCTCAATCAGCTTCGCTTTGGCATCGGCATAACCGTCCAGCTTCTCACGCTCTTTAGCAATAACGGCTTCAGGCGCACGGGCAACAAAGCCTTCATTAGACAGCTTGCTCTCGATACGGCCGATTTCCGCTTCTACCTTAGCGACTTCTTTTGCCAGACGCGCCAGTTCTGCATCTTTATCGATGAATCCGGCCATTGGGATCAGCAGTTCTGCACCATCAATAATTTTGGTCACAGAAGCCGGGCCTTTATCGCTGGCAGGCAGAATGTCGATGCTGTCCAGACGCGCCAGATTCAGCAGGAAGCTACGGTTTTCGTTCACCCGGCGCTCTACTTCAGTGCTGACTCCACGCAACAGAACATCCAGCGGTTTGCCCGGAGAGATATTCATTTCTGCACGAATATTACGTACCGCAGTAATTGCCTGCTTCAGCCATTCGGTATCGGCCAGCGCAACGGTATCGTCAAGACTTGCATCAAACGCCGGGAAAGGTTGCAGCATAATGGTGTCTGCGGTGATGCCTTTCAGCGTTTTCACGCGCTGCCAGATGGTTTCCGTGATAAACGGAATGATCGGGTGTGCCAGACGCAGCAGCCCTTCCAGTACGTTCACCAGGGTATTACGTGTACCGCGCAGCTCAGCTTCCGATCCACCGTTCATGACCGGTTTAGTCAGCTCCAGATACCAGTCACAGAACTGATTCCAGGTGAACTCATACAGAATATTAGCCGCAATATCAAAGCGATAGTTATCCAGCGCTTCACGATAAGCTTTCACCGTACGGTTAAACTCAGCGAGGATCCAGTTATCTGCCAGTGACAGCACCAACTCACCACCGTTAAAGCCACAATCCTGATCTTCGGTATTCATCAGCACGAAACGACTGGCGTTCCACAGCTTATTACAGAAGTTGCGATAACCTTCCAGGCGTTTCATATCCCAGTTGATATCGCGACCGGTAGAGGCGAGAGCAGCCAGGGTAAAACGCAGGGCATCGGTACCGTGTGGTTCAATACCGTTCGGGAACTGTTTCTCGGTACGTTTACGGATTTTTTCAGCCATTTGCGGCTGCATCATATTACCGGTACGTTTTTCCAGCAGGTCTTCCAGCGAAATACCGTCAACCATATCCAGTGGGTCAATAACGTTCCCCTTAGACTTGGACATTTTCTGTCCTTCGTCATCACGGATAAGACCGGTCATATAGATAGTTTTAAACGGTATCTGCGGCTTGCCATCTTCGTCTTTAATAAAGTGCATGGTCAGCATGATCATGCGTGCAATCCAGAAGAAGATAATATCGAAACCACTGACCATCACGCTGGTTGGATGGAAGGTACGCAGAGCTTCGGTATTTTCAGGCCAGCCAAGGGTAGAGAAGGTCCACAGACCGGAAGAAAACCAGGTATCCAGAACGTCTTCGTCCTGACTCAGCGCCACATCTGCTGCCAGGTTATTTTCGCGACGGACTTCCGCTTCATCCCGGCCAACATAGACATTACCCTGATCGTCATACCAGGCAGGAATACGGTGTCCCCACCACAGCTGACGGGAAATACACCAGTCCTGAATATCGCGCATCCAAGAGAAGTACATATTTTCATACTGTTTTGGTACGAACTGGATATCACCTTGCTCAACCGCTTCTACGGCCACTTTTGCCAGTGGGGCAGTACGCACATACCACTGATCTGTCAGCATAGGTTCGATAACCACACCACCACGATCGCCATAAGGCACCGTTAAGTCGTGGGCTTTTACTTCATCCAGCAGGCCCAGCTCATCAAAAGCGGCAACCACCGCTTTACGGGCAGCAAAACGCTCAAGATTCTGGAAAGCAGCCGGAATATCGCCACTATAGACGGTTGAAGGTTCACCTTTAGTATCAAATACTTCCGCCACATCGCGGATATCACCGTCGAGGGTCAGAATATTGATCATTGGCAGTTGATGGCGACGACCTACTTCATAGTCATTGAAGTCATGGGCAGGGGTGATTTTTACACAACCGGTGCCTTTTTCCATATCTGCATGTTCATCAGCAACAATCGGGATCCGGCGGCCAGTCAGCGGCAGAGTAAGATACTTACCGATCAGATCTTTATAGCGAGGATCTTCAGGGTTTACGGCAACGCCAGTATCGCCCAGTACGGTTTCCGGACGAGTAGTTGCCACTACCAGGTAGTCTTTACCTTCACTGGTTTTTGCGCCATCAGCTAATGGATAACGCAGGTGCCACATGGAACCTTTCGACTCGCGGTTTTCCACTTCCAGGTCGGAAATCGCGGTGCGCAGTTTAGGATCCCAGTTGACCAGACGCTTACCACGGTAAATTAAGTCTTCTTTATAGAGACGAACGAATACCTCTTTGACCGCATTGGACAAGCCTTCGTCCATGGTGAAACGTTCACGTTCCCAGTCCACAGAGTTACCAAGACGACGCATCTGACGGGTAATGGTGCCGCCAGATTCTGCTTTCCATTGCCAGATTTTTTCGATAAAAGCATCGCGACCGTAGTCATGACGGGTTTTACCTTCTTCGGCAGCAATTTTACGCTCAACCACCATTTGGGTAGCGATACCCGCATGGTCAGTACCTGCCTGCCACAAGGTATTTTTACCCTGCATACGCTGGTAACGGATCATGGTATCCATGATAGTTTGCTGGAAGGCGTGACCCATATGCAAACTACCGGTGACATTCGGCGGCGGGATCATGATGCAGAAGCTTTCCTGGCTTTGGTCGCCATTAGGTTTAAAGTAGCCAAGCTGTTCCCAGTGCTCGTAAAGCGGCTGTTCGATATCTTGCGGGTTATATGTCTTTTCCATGGTCTGCTATGTCGTTCCCGGCGGGGTATAGGTCGCCGTAGTCAAGTGGAAACCGGCAACGCGATAAGCTTTATAGCGTTCACGAGCCAGTTGTTTCTGGGATATTTCGTCAGGTACGAAGTCTATCACTTCAAGGAAAGCGGTGGCAAAATCTGCGAACCAGGGCAGCAAATTGATCAATACATCTCGGGGTGTGCTGCCACGACGTTCCGGCCAGGCCAGTTCAACGGGGGCACCGTAACGAGGACCTTCTCCAGCCAGATTATGCGGGACAAATGCGTGCACATCACGCTGCCAGAGCGCTTCATCCAGGCGTATTGCCTGTTGTTCATTTTCACAGGCGACCAACACCCGTTTACCGGCACGAAATTTTTCTGCCGCCAGTTCACACACCAGTTGCTCAACCGCATTAAGGTCATTGCGCATCGTGTTGTTATCGAGCAGATAAAAGGTCGTGTTTTTCATGAGGTCCGTTTTAGCCTGTTGATATTAGCTATAGCAGTCTGAACCTGGGTTCTGACTGCTATATATCATGCCATTACTGGCAATAGTTTACTCTTCGCCGTTAAATCCGGCACGGTTCAGCAAGAACTGAGACAGCATTGCAACCGGACGGCCTGTTGCCCCTTTTGCCCTGCCTGAACGCCATGCTGTACCCGCAATATCCAGATGTGCCCAGTTATATTTGCGCGCAAAGCGTGACAGGAAACAGGCTGCGGTAATCGCGCCACCAGGACGACCACCAATATTGGCCATATCGGCAAAATTAGAGTCTAACTGATCGTGGAACTCATCCGCCATCGGCAGACGCCATGCACGGTCACCCGCCAGCTCAGAAGCACTCACCAGCTCATGTGCCAGTGGATTATGGTTCGACATCAGACCGGTAATGTGATGGCCAAGGGCAATCACACAGGCACCGGTCAGCGTCGCAACGTCAATCACCACTTCGGGCTCAAAGCGTTCAACGTAGGTTAGTACATCACAGAGTACCAGACGGCCTTCAGCATCGGTATTCAGTACTTCAACAGTCTGGCCAGACATGGTGGTGAGGACATCACCCGGACGATAAGCCCGACCGCCAGGCATATTTTCACAGCCTGCGAGGATCCCGACGACATTCAGCGGTAAACCGAGTTCTGCTACCATGCGCATTACGCCATAGACTGAAGCCGCACCACACATATCGTACTTCATTTCGTCCATGCCTTCGGCAGGTTTAATTGAAATACCGCCGGAGTCGAAGGTTAGCCCTTTACCAACAAGCACGATTGGACGAGCATCAGGATCAGTATTCCCTTTATACTCAATCACTGACATCAGTGACTCATTTTGTGAACCTGCGCCAACCGCCAGATAAGAGTGCATACCAAGCTCTTTCATCTGCTGTTCGCCAATCACTCGGGTCACGATATTGGTGCTAAATGAGTCTGCTAACTGACGAGCCTGGGAAGCCAGATACGCCGCGTTACAAATATTAGGCGGCATATTGCCTAAATCTTTGGCAGCCTTAATACCTGAAGAGATGGCCAGACCGTGAGAAATAGCACGTTCACCACTGGTGAGTTCGCGGCGTGTCGGGACATTGAAGACCATTTTACGCAGCGGGCGACGTGGCTCGCTTTTGTTGGTTTTCAACTGATCGAAACTGTACAGCGTCTCTTTCGCCGTTTCGACTGCCTGGCGAACTTTCCAGTAAGTGTTACGCCCTTTAACGTGCAGCTCGGTCAGGAAACAGACTGCTTCCATTGAGCCGGTGTCGTTAAGGGTGTTGATGGTTTTTTGAATCACTTGTTTAAACTGACGCTCGTCCAGCTCGCGCTCTTTACCACAACCAACAAGTAAAACGCGCTCAGACAACACGTTGGGTACGTGATGCAGCAACAAGGTTTGCCCCGGCTTCCCTTCCAGCTCACCACGACGCAGCAGGGCGCTGATGTAGCCATCGCTGATTTTATCGAGTTGTTCGGCTATCGGGGACAGGCGACGCGGTTCAAAAACTCCGACAACGATACATGCACTACGCTGTTTTTCGGGGCTACCGCTTTTTACACTGAACTCCATGCACTACGCTCCTGAATCTTAAAGACAACGGCGGGGAGGAAAGGCTAGAATTAAAGCCTTGTTAACTCAGGTCCGCTGTTGCGATGACTTCGTGTTAATCTTAACGGATAGTTTTATACGTTTTTAGGTTCGTCTTAGCATTGCCCTGTTGCGGAACTTCGCCGGGCTTTTTAATCTTAGCGATGTTTTCGACGATTAAAGAGAATAAATGACCTATAAGCTATGAAACAAGCAATTTTCCCGCAAAAGAACTCGTTTTAACAGGTGTATTTAATGTGATTATCATAAGATATCTGGTTCGTGAGACGCTCAAGAGCCAATTAGCTATCCTTTTCATCCTGTTACTGATCTTCTTTTGTCAGAAGTTAGTGAGGATCCTCGGCGCTGCAGTGGACGGTGAGATACCGACTCATCTGGTTCTGTCGCTGCTCGGTTTAGGTGTGCCTGAAATGGCTCAATTGATCCTGCCGCTCAGTTTGTTCCTCGGCTTATTGATGACCTTGGGGCGACTGTATACCGAAAGCGAAATAACGGTGATGCATGCCTGTGGTTTAGGCAAGTCGGTGTTGGTCAAGGCTGCGATGATTCTGGCGCTGTTTACCGGTGTCGTGGCGACAGTCAATGTCATGTGGCTCAGCCCCTGGTCAGCTCGCTATCAGGAAGAAGTGCTTGCGGAAGCGAAAGCTAACCCTGGCATTGCGGCTTTGGCACAAGGGCAATTCCAGCAAACCAGTGACGGTCGTTCGGTACTGTTTATCGAAAATGTGAAGGGTGCAAATTTTCAGGATGTATTCCTGGCTCAGACACGGCCAAGTGGTAATACCCGCCCGTCAGTTGTGGTGGCAGATGAAGGCCACCTTTCTGTTCGTTCTGACGGTTCGCAAGTGGTGACCTTAAATGCCGGTACGCGTTTTGAAGGAACGGCATTATTACGTGACTTCCGCATCACCGATTTTAAAGATTATCAGGCGATTGTCGGCCATCAAAACGTGGTGCTGGATCCCTCTAATACCAGCCAGATGGAGATGTCCACGCTGTGGAACAGTAATGAGCCTGAGCTACAGGCAGAGTTACACTGGCGTCTCACCTTGATTATGTCGGTTATCATTATGGCGCTGATGGTCGTTCCCTTGAGCGTGGTAAACCCTCGGCAAGGGCGGGTGCTGTCGATGCTTCCGGCAATGCTGTTATATCTGGTGTTCTTCCTGCTACAAAGCTCTCTGCGTTCCAGTGCCTCAAATGGGCGAATTGATCCGATGCTGGGAATGTGGGGGGTTAATCTGCTGTATTTGCTATTAGCGATAGCGCTAAATCTCTGGGACACCGTACCCGTGCGTAAAATACGTGCCGGCTTTAGCAGCAAAGGAGCGGTATAAATGTTTGGTGTACTGGATCGTTATATTGGTAAAACCATCCTCAATACGATATTGATGACGCTGTTTATGCTGGTGTCACTGTCAGCGATTATTAAATTCGTTGATCAGTTAAAAAGAACCGGACAGGGCAGTTATTCAGCGATGGGCGCAGGGCTCTATACCCTGTTAAGTGTGCCGAAAGATATTCAAATCTTCTTTCCTATGGCGGCTTTGCTAGGCGCCTTGTTAGGACTGGGGGCACTGGCCCAGCGTAGTGAACTGGTGGTGATGCAGGCGGCGGGTTATACCCGTCTGAAAATCGCCGCATCAGTGATGAAAACCGCTATTCCCCTGGTTATCCTCACAATGGCAATAGGGGAGTGGGTTGCCCCGCAAGGTGAGCAGATGGCGCGTAACTACCGTGCTCAAATGCTGCTGGGAGGTTCGTTACTGTCAACCCAGAATGGTTTATGGGCCAAAGACGGTCATGATTTTATCTATATCGAACGGGTAAAAGATAACTCTGAACTGTCGGGAGTCAGTATCTATAGCTTTGATTCCGAAAGACATCTGCAATCTATTCGCTATGCGCTATCGGCAAAATATGATGCGGATAATAACGTCTGGCGGCTGTCGCAGGTGGATAAGTCTGATTTAACCGATCCGCTGCAAATTGTTGGCTCTCAGAGCGTTAGCAGTGAATGGAAAACCAATCTGACGCCGGATAAACTGGGTGTCGTTGCCTTGTCCCCTGAGGCGCTGTCCATCACCGGGCTTTATGATTATGTGAACTACCTTAAAGCCAGCGGTCAGGATGCCGGGCGTTATCAGCTCAATATGTGGAGTAAGATCTTCGCGCCTTTCTCGGTCGCGGTAATGATGCTCATGGCCCTGTCGTTTATCTTCGGACCACTGCGCAGCGTAGCCATGGGTGTCAGGGTAGTGACCGGCATCAGCTTTGGTTTCCTGTTTTACGTTCTTGACCAAATCTTCGGCCCGTTGAGTCTGGTGTATCATATCCCGCCAGTGTTAGGGGCATTATTACCCAGCGCCACCTTCCTGCTGTTAAGCCTGTGGTTGATGATGAAACGCTCCAGTTAATACTCGTAGTAGCGATAAAAACAGGCACCTGTCAGCTTTGCTCCGGGTGCTTTTTTTATGGCATAAAGGCATCACCTTGGGAGAAAAGGACAAAACTTCAAGCTAAAGGGGCTATGCTATAAGCCTGTCCAACCTATGTTTCGGGGAAATCATGTCCAGATTCTTTTATAACGACCGTCAACAGCTCATCTCTGATGCCATTGAAGGCATTATCATAAGTTCTTGCCATCATAATCTGACCCGACTGGATATTGATCCTGCTATTCGGGTGGTTGCCCGTAGCGACTGGGATAAAAGTCAGGTTGCTGTTATCTCGGGTGGGGGCTCCGGCCATGAACCAGCCCATGCTGGTTTTGTCGGCAAAGGGATGCTGACTGCAGCCGTGTGCGGAGATCTGTTTGCTTCCCCGAGTGTTGACGCGGTGTTTAATACTATTATGGCGGTAACGGGTCCTGCGGGCTGTCTGCTGATAGTTAAAAACTACACGGGCGACCGACTGAACTTTGGCCTGGCGGCAGAAAAAGCCAAAAAGGCTGGCCTTAAGGTAGAGATGGTCATTGTTGGCGACGATATTGCCCTTCCTGATAATAAACAACCTCGCGGTATTGCCGGAACGGTGATGGTGCATAAAATTGTCGGTCACGCTGCGGAGCAGGGCTTGGCGTTAAATGAGGTTTTCGAGGTGGCAAAACAGGCCTGCGCCTCGATTTTCAGTATTGGCGTAGCCATGCAAACCTGTCATTTGCCTGACAGCAGCGGGGACGATGAACGGATCAAAAGCGGCCAGGTTGAACTGGGTTTAGGCATTCATGGCGAACCCGGGGCCATCACCGTTGATACCCAGAACAGCACCGAAGTGATTGCTATGATGGTCGAGCGGCTACGTAAAGCCACCGGTAATGAGGCTCCACTGGCGGTTCTGATTAATAACCTCGGCGGCACCTCGGCGCTGGAAATGGCGCTGTTGGCCAAAACCCTGTTCGCGTCAGAACTGGCAGCACAAATCCAGTATCTGATAGGCCCGGCAGATCTTGTCACGGCTTTGGATATGAAAGGATTCTCGCTGTCAGCGATTAAACTGACTCCGGAGTTTATCACCGCTTTATCCTCCGAAGTCGAAACCTCCGGCTGGCAGCCGCTGGTAAAATACCGGCCAGTAACCAGTCAAAAAGTCACCCTTATCCATGATGAGGTGAAGGTGACGCCTTCCGAGAATGCGCAGGTTAAGGCCTGGGTCGCCTCTGTCACTCAGAGTCTGATAAGTCATGAAGCGTATCTGAATGAACTGGATGCCAAAGTCGGCGACGGCGATACCGGCTCCACCTTTGCTGAGGGGGCGCGTGATATTGCCAGTCTGAGCGACCAAGGTCAGTTGCCACTTAATGACACCGCAGCACTGCTGGAGCGGGTGGGGGAACGCCTGGCGACGGTAATGGGCGGTTCCAGCGGGGTATTGATGTCGATATTCTTTACTGCTGCCGGACAAAAAATCCGGGACAAGGCACCGCTGGCTGAAGCGCTGCTGGCAGGACTCGAACAAATGAAGCACTACGGCGGCGCCCAGCCGGGTGACCGTACGATGATTGATGCCCTGCAACCCGCGCTGGAAGCGCTGAAAACCGGCTCTCTCAGTGCGGCGGCTGTGGCCGCTGAGAAAGGAGCACAAGCCACCGCCAGCATGCAAAAAGCTGGCGCGGGTCGTTCATCCTATGTAAACAGTAAAAATCTCGATGGGGTAGTGGACCCGGGAGCAGCGGCAGTCGCTGGGGTATTTGCTGACCTGGCAAAATAGTCTGTTATGACTGGATTCCGCTAAATGCCAGCTAACTGGCATTTAGCGGGCTGATGCTTATTGGAAATCGGCTTCTAACACCACGCGGTAACGTGCTTTACCGTCACGCACATGTTGCAGCGCATCGTTGATTTTTGACATCGGGAAGAACTCCACCTGCGGGGCAATTTTCGTGCGTCCGGCAAACTTCATTAATGACCGCAGTTCATGCGGAGAACCGGTCGATGACCCGGACACACTGCGATCGCCTGCAATCAAGCTAAAAGCCGGTACCGCGATTGGCGTCAGTACTGCACCAACGGTATGGAAGTTCCCGCCAAAAGCCAGAGCATTGAAGTAGGGAAGCCACTCCAGACTGACATTGACGGTGTTAATAATTAAATCGAACTGACCTGCCAGGGCGGTTAACGCCTCAGGATCACGGCTATTAACCACCCGATCGGCACCCATCGCCAGCACTTCTTGCTCTTTGGCCGGGTTAGAACTGAAAGCCGTCACTTCGCAGCCCATCGCATGCAGCAGTTTAATGGCAATATGCCCCAAACCACCGATACCAATCACCCCAACCCGACTGGTAGCGGTGATATTATGCATCAGCAATGGCTTAAATACGGTAATACCCCCGCACAGCAACGGCCCGGCTGAAGCAGCATCAATACTTTCCGGTAACGGAATAACCCACTGCCAGTCAGCGCGGATTTTATCCGCAAACCCACCTTTATTGAGAATGGTCGCGACACTGCCACTCTGACAATTCACCTGACTGCCGCTGATACAGGCATCACAGTGCCCACAGCTACGCGCAGTCCAGCCAATCCCAACCCGCTGACCCACTTTCAGCCCTTTACTCTGAGCCTCAGAACCCAAAGCATGTACCCGACCAATCACCTCATGCCCGGCAACCAGCGGATACTGCGAAAACCCCCACTCATTATCAATCATCGACAAATCAGAATGACAAATCCCACAAAACTCTACCCGAACCTCAACATCCTGCGGCTGCAACTCACCGGCATCAAACTCATAAAGCTCCAGCTCAGCACCCGCTGCTGCTGCGGCATAACTTTTAATGACAGACATTCGCGATTCCTCTTCAGGGTTAAGGTGGACAGTGTAAAACATCATCCAGACAAATCAGGGTAACAAAGGGTGCTATTCCCTCAATGAGAATACAGCATATACCCAAAATATTTCGAGTCGCAGCCAGCGCACAGGCAATTTGAAGTATGACGAGTAAGACCATTCGCCGAAAATTTACGCACTTAACACAACATACTCACCATGCCACTTGCAACACCGCTCATCACAGGTATAATCCCCCTCGTTATCCGCGTACCCCTTCGTGCCGAAGTGGCGAAATCGGTAGACGCAGTTGATTCAAAATCAACCATCGAAAGATGTGCCGGTTCGAGTCCGGCCTTCGGCACCAACAGTACGTAAATAGACCTCAACTGAGGTCTTTTTTTATGTCTGAAATCCAGTTCCTGCAAGGCTTTCCGCGATTTTCCTTTCAACAGAAGTCAATCTGAGTCAACCCACATCAAGTCGCTTGTGAGTATAGAACCGAGTATATATGCTGGTTCGATAATGGTTGTATACTCACGGCAGCATATGGAAGGAATATCATCATGGCCCTGACTGATACCAAGGTGCGTGCGGCAAAACCCGAAGCAAAGGAATACTCGCTAGTAGATGGCGACGGTATGTTTTTACTGGTACACCCTAACGGCTCCAAATACTGGCGCTTTCGTTTCCGCTTTGGGGGCAAACAACACCTGATGGCTTTTGGTGTTTACCCTGAAACGTCCTTGGCTGATGCTCGTCAAAAGAGGGAGGAGGCCAGGAAGCTTGTTGCTGCCGGTGTTGATCCCCGTGAGCATAAGCGTGCAGTAAAAGAAGAACAGGCAAAAGAGGTTATTACTTTCGAGTCTGTTGCCAGAGATTGGCACGCCAGCAATCAAAAATGGTCTGAGTCACACAGTGCTCGGGTTCTTAAAAGTCTGGAAGATAATTTGTTTGATGCGATTGGTAAGCGAAATATCGCAGATTTAAAAACTCAAGACTTACTTAAACCACTTAAAGCCGTGGAGATGTCTGGACGTCTTGAGGTTGATGCGCGCCTTCAACAACGAACAACATCAATTATGCGATTTGCCGTTCAGAGCGGTTTAATCGACTATAACCCCGCGCAAGAGATCGCTGGAGCAGTTGCCACAGCTAAACGACAGCATCGCGCTGCGCTAGAACTTAATCGCATTCCTGAATTACTCCATCGGATCGACACATATACCGGCAGACCACTAACACGCTTAGCTGTGGAGCTGACGTTGTTAGTCTTCATTCGATCTAGTGAACTGCGTTTTGCTCGCTGGTCAGAAGTAGATTTTGAAACTGCTATGTGGACGATTCCGGGAGAGCGTGAGCCTTTGGAAGGTGTGAAGCATTCACATCGAGGATCGAAAATGCGGACTCCTCATCTTGTTCCTTTATCCCGCCAGGCTCTAATCATTCTGGAACAGATCAAAAGCATGAGTGGAAATCGTGAGCTGATCTTCGTTGGCGATCATGATCCACGTAAACCAATGAGTGAGAACACGGTGAACAAGGCGCTGAGGGTGATGGGATTCGATACAAAAGTTGAAGTTTGCGGCCACGGTTTCAGAACCATGGCCTGCAGTTCTTTGATTGAGTCGGGATTATGGTCGAAGGATGCGGTAGAACGGCAGATGAGTCACCAGGAGCGTAACTCTGTGCGTGCGGCTTATATTCATAAGGCCGAGCACTTAGGAGAGCGGAAACTGATGATTCAGTGGTGGGCAGATTATCTGGATGCGAATCGGGAGAAGGGTGTGAGTCCGTTTGACTTTGGAAAAGTGAGACGGTAATCAAATGTATTAGTCGCGAATTGATCTGACACTGGACCTTGAAAGGTTGAGAGTTACCGGTTTTGATATGGGAGTCGAATCCTTATACAAAACACGAGGTAACTCTCATGCTTCATACTAACAATCCCATCATCAAACACAAAGCCGGCCTGCTCTCAACCCAGCGCCTCTGGCGACGCCTGAAGCAATTAATTTGTGTTGGTCCATCGATTTTATGCACGATGTGCTGGCCTAAAGGTAGATGCTTCAGAATCTTCAACGTGGTGGATGAATTTAAACGTGAGGCGCTGGCGATAAAATCGACCTGAATATTCCAGCCCAGCGTGTCGTCCGAGTACTGGACAGGATATTAGCAATGTCCGTGTCTGAAACGTTGTAAATACTAAACTATTTTGAGTGAGGAACGGACACTGATGTTTCAAGAACCGCATCACGGAAATTCTGCGATGCGGTGAAAGGTAGCATGTTATTCGATTCGTTAGTGCTATTTCAAAAGAAAAGAAGGAACTATAGGCAACCCACACCACTCTGCCAGCTTGTTATATCTAGCAGCCAAATCGGAAAAAATCTCCCAGCCCTTTTCAGCTTTTTTAATTGCGGTATTGAGATTACTTCCTGTGTCAGCCACCTTATCTATTAGTCTTTTAAACTTACTCATAGCAGGTGATCTTCTTACTGACTCTTGATCATTATTAGTTTCAATTGATATCAATGAACTTTCAAGTTCTTTTAAAGAAAAAAATGCATCGTTAGATTCAGGCAACTCTTCCATTAACTCAGTAACACAACTCAACGCCGCTGCAATATCTTTGTTAATAGTTATAGTATTTGAAAGTGTAATTGTTGGTTTAAAATCCACCATTACCTGATTTTTTTGAGATAGCCCATTACCAACAATATTAAGAAGTTGGTCAATTCGATTATGCTGCATTCCAATCAAATCTTGCTGTGATTCAAGTCTAAACTTCGCTATTCTAATTTCATTCCTTAGTTCAAGGATAAGTTTGTCATTATTGGAGAATTTTTCCGGTGGCACAGCTCCTGTGATAATTAGTTCATATTCGTGCAGTGCTTTTTCTATTACCTCTGATTTTCCATCTGCCGTTTCAATCACTAATCTAACTGTAAGCCCTTTTTGTTCGATTTTAACGGAGGCATTTTCTTCTGGATATTGCTCTCTGAGGTAAGTACCAAAATAATTTAGGATATCTAAGCCAGCCTGATGATATTCTGGGGGGAATTCAATGCATCTATCGATAACAGGCTTATCTTCGTTTACATATGAATCAGAAGAGATTTCAATAACTTCAGGCCCACGCGTAGGCTTCTTATTGGAGTACCCAATTATCAAAAAAGGATATTGATGGCTTAATGGAGCCAGCATTTCAAGCTGACCTAAATTCATTTCAAAATACTCTCTCCTCATCCACATGTTATCTAATTCCCTTGATAGATCACGCACAGGAACTAACATGATTGGAGTTTTTATAAGGCCATACTTAATTGCAACCGTACTTTGCTGAAAAATCCATCTGCTGATAGTATCGAAACTACCAAAAGGAAGGGTCACGCTTAAGCCATTTTTAGTGGGTCCCAGTCTGCCTACATTTATACGTGCTCCATCTGCCGTATAATGAGTCCTGTCAATTAACTCCCAGTCTTTTTTATACATTAATTTCTCCCAGATATCTCTTTGGGATATTCTTTCTGCTTTCATTTCCGGTTCAATATTTTCAGAAAACATATCATCGAGTGCTGATTGAATTTCGGATAATTCAACAATATGATTCTTGCTTACTTTTTCCCAAGCATGCTTATAATTAATTACTTTATCTATATACATACATTTAAATCCTCTAGCAATTGCCCAGTAATTCTGGTGAAGAAATTATAGTTATCCAGCCCAGTAAGCTAACAAAGAGTTTTTAGGCATTCGATATCCTTTCCTTAAGTGAGATTGTAGAGGTCGCAAATAAGGACCTCATGCTTAAAGAAAAAATCCTGTTGATAATATTTTAATGACTTCACTCAGACCGTCCAGCTATTCGAAACGACTTCAGCTTGCTTCAATATCAGTTCAACGGCGTAAGGTGTTTTATCCGGTGGATACTTATATTTGCGTAGCGTTTGGCGCACTAAAACACGCAGCCGAGCACGAACGCTTTCACGGACCTGCCAGTCAACCGTTGTGGATTTGCGTAATTGAGCTGTCACTTCAATCGCTAGCTTTTTAAGGATGTCATCTCCCAGCTCACGCACGGCACTTTCGTTTTCAGCCAACGCATCGTAGAAAGCAATTTCATCCGGATTCAGGCCCAGCGCATCATCACGCGCCATTGCCTCCTGGAATTCTTTCGCCATCTGGATCAGCTCTTCAATAACTTGTGCCGTTTCGATAGCCCGGTTGTTGTATTTAACCAGTACAGCCTTTAAGCGGTCAGAGTACTTTTTCTCCTGCACAACGTTGTTATTGGTTCGCGCATGGATGCCATCGTTAAGCAGCTTTTCCAGCAACTCGACGGCCAGATTACGATGTGGCATTTCGCGCACTTCTTCCAAAAACTCATCTGACAACAGACCAATGTTCGGTTTATCCAGCCCAGCCAAGGCAAACACATCATCAACCCCCGTAGCGATAACGGCGTTGTCGAGGATTTTACCCAGCAGAGTATTTTTCTCTGACTGACTATATTTTTTATCCGTTGTAGTGCATTTGATAATCGCGACTTTCACTGCCGATAAGAAGGCTATTTCTTTTTGTAGCGGCTTAGCTTCATCAAGCGTACTGCACAACGACCATGCTTTATTCATCGCCAGCACAACATCAAAATAGCGCTTCTTACCATCTTCCAGGCCAAGAATATAATCAGCAGCTTTTATTAAATACTGGCGTGGTGTTTCCTCAAAACCTGTGTAATCAAAACCGGTAGCGGTGGGGGTTTTAGCAAACATACCGTGAATGATATCCAGCTTCTCCAACATGATGGAGAAAGCTTCTTTCGCATCAACCGTGGTCTGTCCCTTACCTTTTGAATCGGTATAAGTTTTCAGCGCCTGCTTCAGTTCATTGGCTATGCCGATGTAGTCCACCACCAGCCCACCAGGTTTATCTTTAAATACCCGGTTTACGCGTGCGATAGCCTGCATCAGGTTGTGCCCGCGCATCGGCTTGTCGATATACATGGTGTGGCAGCATGGTGCATCAAATCCGGTCAGCCACATATCACGCACAATCACGATTCTTAGCGGGTCATCCAGATCCTTAAACCGTGCTTCAAGGCGTTTTTTGGTTTGTTTGTTGTAGATGTGCGGTTGTAGTTGACCCAGATCTGATGCGGAACCCGTCATAATAACTTTTATTTCGCCCTGTTCTACATCTTTGCTATGCCATTCCGGGCGTAGATCCACTAATGCGTTGTATAGTTTGACGCAAATATCACGGCTCATGGCGACTACCATAGCCTTACCGTTCATCGTGGCATTACGGGCTTCAAAATGCTGTACCAAATCAGCGGCTACCTGC
The DNA here is from genome assembly GCF_947498825.1 of uncultured Cedecea sp. Taxonomy (GTDB): domain Bacteria; phylum Pseudomonadota; class Gammaproteobacteria; order Enterobacterales; family Enterobacteriaceae; genus JGM124. Next base: position 84,097 of record NZ_CANMLV010000010.1, read on the forward strand.
TTGATTCGAGGTTCCGAACCCACCAGCTTTTCCAGGCGGCTCCAGTCACCTTTGGTTTTCTCTTTCTGATCGGTTTCTTCGTCTTCAACCAACTCATCTACTTGGCTTGAAAGCTCTTCTAACTCTTCATGATTCAGGTCGAGTTTTGCCAGGCGGGATTCGTAGTAAATCGGTACTGTGGCACCGTCGTCTACCGCATCCTGAATATCGTAGATAGAGACGTAATCACCAAATACTGCGCGAGTATCTTTATCTTCTGAAGAGACTGGCGTGCCGGTAAAGCCCATAAATGAGGCGTTAGGTAGCGCATCACGCATATGCTTGGCATAACCGTATTTATAAGCCCCCGTTTCTCTGTCCAGAGTGGCATTGAGCCCATACTGGCTGCGGTGCGCCTCATCCGAGATCACTACGATATTGCTACGCAAGTTCAACGCAGGATGGGTCTGCTCACCATCCACTGGGGAGAATTTCTGTACCGTGGTAAAAATAATACCGCCAGATTCTCGCGAGTTAAGCAATTCACGAAGCCGATCGCGGTCGCTAGCTTGCTGAGGCTCTTGCTTCAACAAATCCTGAGCCTGGCAGAATGTGGTGTAAAGCTGCCCGTCGAGGTCGTTTCTGTCTGTCACGACCACAATTGTCGGGTTATTCATCTCTGCCTGTTGCAACAGTTTTCCGGCGTAACAGCACATGGAAATACTCTTTCCCGAACCTTGTGTATGCCACACCACACCCGCTTTTTTGCTACCTGGTTGGATAGTACTGCGTAGTGGTAAAAACTTACCTGTAGAAGCGACGATGGTTGCATTGACCGCTTCACGCACTGCGTGGAACTGGTGATAGGCAGCGATTTTCTTAATCAGGCGTTTGCCGTCGGTTTCAAACAGAATGAAGTAGCGGATGTAATCGAGTAATAACTCACGGTTAAAGAAGCCTTTAACAACATTTTCGAGTTGCCACTCCAGTTCGGGCTTATCGTCTTCATTGCTGATGGTTTTCCAGGGCAAATAGCGCTCTTCGTCAGCCGTAAGGGAGCCAATACGTGCGTTGTACCCATCACTGACCACCAGCGCTTCATTGCAAATAAACAGGTCACTAAGTTCATTTTTATAAGTCTGCAATTGATTAAATGCAGCCCAAATATCAGCATTAGCATCGCTCGGACTTTTAAGCTCAATCACTGCCATTGGCAGGCCATTGATATAGCCAATTACATCAGGACGACGAACCTGTTTCGTTCCCTGAATCGCAACTTGGTTCACGACCGTAAAGCAGTTATTACTGGTGCGGCTAAAATCCATAAGCAGGGCTTTATCGTAGACGACTTTATCATCCTGCTTGTATTCCACAGGTACACCGTCCAGCAGTAGGTTATGAAATGCTTTATTACTGACGACTATATCCGGGCTTTCTGCGTGCGTGATGCGGGCCAACACATCATCGAATACAGAAACGGGAAGATGTGGGTTTATTTTCTGCAACTGCTCCAACAAAACTGGACGCAAAAAAACATCATGAAAAGAGGTACGCAGCGGATTATCACCATCTGGTGCAATATCCGGCCCATGCAACACTTCCCAGCCCAGCGCAGCAAACCATGTAAGGCTCTGCTGCTCTAAATCGTCTTCACTTAGCATCATGCTTCCTCAGTATCAGGCTCTTCAGTTTCATCCGGCGCGTTGGATACTTCCTTGAGCGCGATATTCAGCGGTGCAATAAACGGGTCTATAGCTTTTTCAAATGCGCTCATATTTTTCAGCAGCCAATCAGTGATTTCCGGCCAGTTAGTCTGATCAAAACTGGACACTGGTTTTGCAAAACTAATTCGGCAAGATTTTTTACCCGGTAGTGGCTGCCAGAAAAGTGCATGACCAAATGTATTTTCGATTGACTGTCGACGCTCATACAGCCAGTCGAATGCAAAGGTATTACTCTCAGCGGAGAATTTGGCAATCCAAAGCTCTACGCGAATCTCTTTTTTACTGAAAATCAGGTTATAAGAAATACCGCTGATACCTGAACCAGCGCTTAGCCAATGGTCTGTTGAGGGGCTGATATTGTTATAAAGCGAGCAGGGGCTGTGCCTTAATCTCTCCAGCATCTGCGTCCAGAAGGCTTTACGCATGTGATGGCGAGATTTCATTTCACCACTGGTTGATTGTTCTTCCGCTTCTTTCTGCGCCATTCCGATCATGTAGGATTCTGCTTCCGGCGTTGGGATCACCTGACGGATATCAACAAACACATCGTCGTTAAAACGGTACGGCGTAACCTTGAAGCACTGTGCGCGGATACCAAACTGCATCAGCCAAAGCGCAGTATTAGTGACTTCTTTGCGGAAATTGGCGGCAACCATCATCACGCGTTGAGTACGGATCTGGTTGATTAGTACTTCATCCAGGCTTTCATATTCCAGAAACTCAGCCATTACCTCTGCTGCTGGGCGGGTTTCTTCTGGCTGTTCTTTGTCGAGGTAAAGCTGGAAGATCTCAAGAATCTGTTCTTTGCGCAGATTAGCGCAGTAACCCGCGTATTTCAGCGCCTGCCACACCACGTCACGCCCGGAGTCATCTAGTTTGTTCTCAATAATCACCAGGTTGCCTTTCTTGTCGATAGCCAGGAGATCGAGGCGTTCTTTGGTGTCGTCAAACCCAGCGAACTCTTTCTGGATTATCAACAGTTCATCGTCACTTTCACGGGTTAAAGCCTGTGGGTTTTTGGCTAACCACTCTTGCAAGTGATATCGCTCAGTAAAACCAAGGCTGCTGAACGAGACTTCCTGCAGCGAATGCAGGCTGTTTGTTGGTATGTCGACTTTATACATTTTTCGCCTCACTTACCGCTCGCTCGGCTTCTGGCAGAGTAATTTCGCCTGAAAGGAGTTTGGGGAGAAGGATGTCTCTAAGCTCAGAGAGATACTTATTTTCCTCAATAGCTGTATTGACTTTAGAAAAAATCGATTTGGCGTGCCGAGCATAAATATTAACCAAGCCTTTATTAGCTAAAATAAATTTATAACTTGGAACCGCATTTTTACTTAGGTGTAATACAGTTGTTCCAGTCGAATGTGAGTTTGTATGCTGTTGAAATTGTTCAGTTCTTGCTACCCCATAGAGATAGTACTTTAAGCAATCATTAAAAGGCCTGACTACTGCTACATCGAGCGATATAACAAGATGCTCGTATCTGATATCACTTATTACCATTGCAGGCTTACCTATCACTTCTGCTGCCTGTGTCACATCGGTATAAGCGATGATCAAATCACCCGCAAAAACTTCCTGGTCGGGTTTATATTTACCGGTATATTCCTTAAGGCCGTCAAGCCTATATCCACCTCCTCGATTAAAAGACTTTAAGGTAACCAATGCAGTCTTGGAACAATCGAGTTCTGTACTTTTATACGATTTCCCTTTTACCGTGTTCGCTACATCCTGAACAGCAGGTGTTTCCCACCCCTTGGGAATCTCACCCAACTCACTGTCCTGCATCGCAGATGGGAACAGTTCCGCCGTGGCTTTTAACTCAGCATATTGCTCAGAATGGTCATGCTCAAAAACCACCATTGCATCAGCATCTTTCCCGGAAATCGCCGTCATGGCAGCAAGTGTTGCGTCCTCCTGCGTACCACCCGCTTCCAGCACCGCGATTTTGGCTTTTACCGGTTCAAAATCGACAAACCAACTTTTGAACAAGGATTGCGCCATTTGTTCGAGGGTTCGGTTAATATGGTTATTAATAATAATTTTATCGTTGATACTATCAATAATATCTACGATAAACTTTCTTTGTAATGAACTTCCCCATGGAATATCATACGAAAAAATATCTGAAAGAGTTATGCTTGCTTGGTTAGCACTTCCTTGTGCTTTTGATATTAAATAATCTGAGAACTCATTATTTTTCAGAGCAATATACAAATACCTCTGATCAATAATATTATCGCTTATAACTCTTAGCCGTACTGTGTTTTGATTCAATAATGAACCGGATAACTCTTGCGGAACCCTTACAACCTTACCAACGATTGAAGCAGGGTTTTGCGGCCATGAACCAACGGTGGCAATAATTACGTCGTATTTTTTGAGCGATACAACTTTGTTACTGTTTGCCGTCTCATTACCAACAAAGCGCAGATCTTCTGTGGAAATTGAATCCCATGTAAAATTACTTACTCGTACAACAGGGACACCCGTAGGGGTATAATCTTTTGATTTAAAAGCGAACCCTTTTTTGTGGGTTACAAGATTTCCTAAATTTTTGCGCTGTATTTTAAAATTCATAACCCAACCCCCCCAGATGCGCCTTAATCTGCTTCTCCAGCTCAGCACTCTCTTCCATCTGGTCTTTTAGCTGCTGTGTTAGCCATGTCATCTTCTCAGCAAACGGTACATCGTCTTCTTCCTGCTCGGCAGCGCCAACGTAGCGTCCAGGAGTCAGCACAAAATCATTCTTCTGGATATCTTCAAGGGTCGCGGAGAAGCAGAATCCGGCTATATCTTCATACTCTTTATCTGCCTGCCAGGTGTGGAAGGTATCAGCTATTTTCGCAATATCGTCTTTGGTTAAGTCCCGTAGCGCACGGTCCTTCATAAAACCCATCTGGCGAGCATCGATAAACAACACTTCGCCTTTGCGGTGCGCTTTGCCATTGCCGCCGGATTTGTCTTTGGTTAAAAACCAGATACAGGCCGGGATTTGGGTGTTGGTAAACAGTTGGCCCGGCAGTGCCACCATGCACTCCACCAGATCGGCTTCAATAAGGTTGCGGCGGATATCACCTTCGTTATTGGTGTTGGAACTCATCGAACCATTAGCTAGCAGCAGCGCCATTGAACCTCTCGGCGCTAAATGGTGGATCATATGCTGCATCCACGCAAAGTTAGCGTTGCCTTGCGGTGGTGTGCCGTATTTCCAGCGAACATCTTTTTCTAATTTTGCGCTCCACCATTCCTTCATGTTGAATGGTGGGTTAGCCATCACGAAGTCGGCGCGTAAATCAGGATGTTGATCGTCCAGAAGGGTGTCAGCGTTTTTCTTGCCGAAGTTAAAGTCGATGCCACGAATTGCCATGTTCATCGCCGCCAGCTTCCAGGTGGTCGGGTTAGATTCCTGACCGTATACCGAGATATTACGTTTCTGCTCTGCTACGTTGTAATGCTTCTCGCCTGCGTGCTCTTCAATAAAACGGTCGCTGGAAACAAAGAAACCACCGGACCCCATTGCTGGGTCATACACGCGCCCATTATAGGGTTGCAGCATTTCAACAATCAGCGTAACGATGCTTTTTGGCGTGTAGTACTGTCCACCTTGCTTACCTTCAGCCAGCGCAAACTGGCCGAGGAAGTACTCATATACGTGGCCGAGAATATCCTTGCTTTGCAGGTTTAGTTTCTCGCCGTTGTATTCAGGGTTAGTGAAGTTAGCATCAGAAAAAGTGTTAATCAGGCCAATCAGGACATCATTCCCCAATTGATATCGGCTTATACGGTCAAGAATGTCTTTCAGTTTCGGGTTAGTTTTTTCAATTTCATCTAGGGCGTTATCCACCAGCCAGGATACTGAACGCAGTTTCACTTCTTGCCCGGTTTTATCAACCCAAAGAACTGTACCGACTGGTAGCGTCGCTTTGGTTTTCAGGGTATCCCAACGTGCCGCTTTAGGGACCCAGAACACGTTCTTTTCAGCGTAGTAGTCTTCGACTTCCAGCTCGTCCTGAATCGCCTGTGAGTAATCTTCATCGGATTCGTAATCTTCGCGAGACATTGCGTAAATGTTGTTTGGGTTACCCACATCGCGGAACAACGTGATCAGTTCTTGCTGGCGAGCCTCGAAAGCATCAGAAACATACTTAAGAAAGATTAGCCCCAATACCACATGTTTGTAGTTGGCGGCATCCATGTTGGCACGCAGCTTGTCAGCCGCCTTCCAGAATTTGTTATCCAGCTCGTTCAGGAATAGCTGTTCAGCGTTATTCATGTAAATCCTCGGGGTAGATCACAGTAGCCATGCATCATGCAAAGCCACAGAATTTGTTTTGGAATGCTTCTCGCAAAATGATACCTGCAACGAGGGGCTTGGAAAACGATACGGCGCAAAGAAATGTGGATAGCCATGAAGTCTATAGATACTTTGTGCACATTCTGGAAGCTGCATAAAGGAGTGAAATTTCAAAAGGTAAACTGAAAAATGGATCACAGGGCTGGGTATAGCTGCCTGTGGGTAAACGGTCCAGCGGTTGCCTTGATAGCCAAAAATTTTAAGTGATTGTATAAATTGTTTTTTGTCTGCATCAACGCAACCAGAGGTCCCTGTGTTTGCGACAGGCGTACCACCAACAACAAGGCTGAAGCTCCATTATGGCGATTGTTGGGGACGTAGTTTGCATTGGGCATCGATGGTTGGACGTTCCCCCTAGAAGTAATCATTAAGGAGATATTGAAATCAGGTCTTACGAAATTGTTATTTTCGGGAAACGTTAATTCGATATTGCAGCCATTCTTCTAAATCGCTTCTTAACCAGCGTGATGCTCTTCCGAATTTAATAGGCTTCGGGAATTCGCCATCCTGAATAAGTTTATAGAACCATTTATTGGTTAGTCCTGTAAGGGATGTGATGAATTGCATATCGATAAATTGATCTTCAAGCAAGGCTGGTTTCATGTTCATTTTGATGTGTTCCGATTAGATGGGGACAATCGAAGCTGGTAGTTAATTTTCCCTCACCACCAGCTCCTCCACATCAATGAGCCATGATGTAAAAAAGATTATGAGAATCACAAGGGTCTCTAAATGAAGCCCTTTATTCCCTTTGAAAACTATTTACCTCTCGGTCTTCCTAATCCACTTGGCGGTGGTACTTCACTGCCACAATAGATTTGGGTTCCATTTTTCTGCTCTTCCTTCGCTAAATAACTTATGATGTACCTTAACCCATTAATATCGTCTGGATTGCTGTATTCGATAAGCTTATTAATATCCTCTTTATAATTGGTTTTACGTTCGCAACGATGGTGTTTCCCCTTGCCTTCAGTAACTTCTTTCCATAGTTCACCAATACGTACTGCAGTCGGAAATGGTTTACGTATTTTCTGCCCATCAAGGTATACAACAGCATGGGCATGGAAATTACTGTTCTGGTTCTGTTCTATTACCCAGAAAAAGCCGATGACACCATTCTCCTTCTCAACACGGCTAAACAGTTTACGCAGTTCTGTCTCAAGTCTGTGATGGCTACTGTCATTTATTTCAGTGAATTTACTGTCGTATGAGAAATCTACTCTGATACCTATAACTTTCGAGTATCGATTAATAACATCGTTAAGATGGTTGTTAATGAGATTGAGCAGAAACCAGTCCATAGTATATTTTTCGTTATGGGGGTATTTGTAGTCCATGTTATTTCCTCTGTGTTTGGGTTCAGAGGAAGGGGATGTGTTGTATTTTTTGTATGGAAGTTGATAACTGGAGTGTTGAGATAGTATTAATTAAACTAATTAACCTTAATTATCCGTATGTTGAAATTAAAGTGTATATGACATAAGCAACTGACATGTTAGAGCGAAGCTTGTAAACCTTCTGCAGACGTCAAGTAACGGTAGGGGTTGTGATTCGGTTAGCGGACTCTAATGCTGGACGTGAGCGCGGATTTCTTAGACCAGCGCGAGTACAAACATGTTACTGCCGCTTGCCATATCATTATGGTATGGCGTAAAAAATAGAATCCGCATTCAGAGGTGTATGATAAAAGGTGTTCACCTCTTGATTTTTAGGGTGTACAGGTAAAAAATACAAAATTTTACTTACTAAAAAATTACTAATTTATATTGATTTTTTATCGAAATATTTATGTTTTTAGATTTTCATGTAGTATGATTTTTACCCAATGATCAGCTAAGTACAGAGAGAGCGACTGGAGGGTGAAATGGCTTTGATGGATTATGGTCGCTGCAGGAAATATCGGCAGTATCTGGAATGTCTTTCACGTTTTTATAAAGTAGACGTGGACTGGGAAGACGTTGGAGGTTTTCATTCTGCAGCGCAATATTCTTTTTTGATTAATAAAATAATACGTGACTCATCATTTCTTAGTGATAACAAAAAGAACGTCATCAAAGATATGAAAGAATATGCGTCAGTTGATATAGTGCCAGATAAATATTTTAATTGGTTAAAGGCTGATAATAGGGCGGCATGTTATACATGGTTCTGGTTGGTAAGCAACACTAATCCTTGGCGGTCAACTAATCATAAGAGAATGGGGTTAATTAATGAAAGCGATTTTAATAACTTTAACTCAGCATGTGATATGAACGAAGGGATGTTTTCAGAATCTCCTGATTATAAGGCAATAAATAGTGAAATATGTTTTTCTGTACAAGAGCTCTCCATAGAGTTGGAAAAAGAGAGAGCTAAAAAAGATGATTTTCTGAGACCTTTTTTAGGTGGGGTTAACGTGGGCTCCGTCGTTTCTAATAGCGCAAATGGAATCAACTTTTCACGGTTGTCCCCTGTGAACGACCTTAGGGAAAGTTATATATATTCCAGTATGATTCTAATTGATGATCTTGATTATCAAGTTAATGAAAAAATTCATATATTAGATAATGTTCATGATTCATGGGGGCGCAATCTTAATCAGTTTACCAATCCATTTAAATGGATAGATCTTTCCGAAGATGAGAGTATTCACTGGCTATGGGATTACATGAAAAAAAATCATCTGGGATGTGATTTGCTACCATCTTCAATTAAACAGATGAAAGATTTCATACTGGCTACCTTCGATAATTGGGCTGGATGGACAGATGAGCAATTCAGCAAGCAGAAAGAAAATGCCAAAGCCATAAGAGCAAGGTCAGAAGAATCAATATCCTTAAAGAAATTATTAAAACCCACCGATGCAGATGAGTGTCGAAGAGTATTTCTTGAGAATGCTCGTAATGCTTGGATGCAAAAACGTCACCGGGAAAAACTTAAAAAGGATTTTTCAGGTATCAAACTTACCGCACAATCAAAAAAGAAATTACTGGCAATACATAATGCAACCGGTATAGAACCAAATGCACTACTTAAAAGTTTTATTGATGATGCTTACAGAAAAATAAAATCTGAGAATTCTGACTCATAGGCATTCAAATTTTTTATAGACATATATCATCATCATGAATGTACCAACATAACGGCGAATCCAAAAAGGGTTCGCCGTTTTTGTTTTCTTCTTTCAGGAGATGCCATGAGAAATCAAGAAGGCCTACAGTCCCTGCAGGACTCACTCAAGGGATTACCAGAATGGGCCTCAGAACGGCTCATGCAGCAGATTCGTCTGCTCACCAACTATGAGCCGGTCATTGGCATTATGGGCAAAACTGGTGCCGGTAAATCATCGTTATGCAATGCCCTGTTTCAGGGGGAAGTTTCACCCGTCAGCGATGTGACAGCCTGTACCCGTGAGCCCTTGCGCTTCCGGCTGAAGGTCGGTGAGCGGAGCATGTTACTGGTCGACTTACCGGGTGTAGGTGAAAACGAACAGCGCGATACAGAGTACGCGACACTCTACCACCAGCAGTTACCGAAGCTTGACCTGGTGCTGTGGCTGATTAAAGCCGATGACCGTGCACTGGCAGTCGATGAGCAGTTTTACCGTCAGGTCATTGGTGAGCAGTACCGGAGCAGAGTGCTTTTCGTTATCAGTCAGGCTGACAAGATTGAACCTACAGACAGCCTCATTGGCGGAGTGTCAACTGCTCAGAAGCGCAGCATCAGCCGTAAAATCGTTGCCCTTCACGAGCTGTTCCAACCTGTTCATCCGGTCTGTGCGGTATCGGTGCGCACGAAGTGGGGACTCAGGGTTATGGCAGAGCGTATGGTCCGCAGCCTGCCGCGTGAAGCCAGCAGCCCGGTGGTGGCGCAACTGCAGCGCCCTTTTCGTACTGAGCAGGTAAAGGAGAAAGCGCGCAGTGATTTTGGTGAAACGGTCGGTGCTGCGCTGGATATGTTCTGCAATGTTCCCCTGATACCCGCCCCGTTACGCACGGTGATACGTGCTGTGCGTGACACGGTAGTATCAGTGGCCCGCGCCGTATGGGATTTTTTCTTCTGAGTTTCCTTTTCTTACTTCCTGTCGTTAATCCAGATATCTGAGGTGTTATATGTCCCGTTTAGCTTCCCGCTTTGGTGCGGCGAACCTCGTTCGTCGTGACCGCCCGCTGACTGATGATGAGCTCATTCGCTTTGTGCCCAGCGTGTTCAGTCAGGAAAAACATGAATCACGCAGCGCACGTTATACCTATATCCCGACCATTACCCTGCTGGACAGCCTGCGGCGTGAAGGCTTTCAGCCATTCTTTGCCTGCCAGACGCGTGTACGTGACCCGGAGCGCCGCGAGCACACCAAACATATGTTACGCCTGCGTCGTGCCGGGCAAATCACCGGTAAACAGGTGCCGGAAATCATTCTGCTGAATTCGCACGATGGCACCAGTTCGTATCAGATGCTGCCGGGGTTGTTTCGTCAGGTTTGCCAGAACGGGCTGATTTGTGGTGAGACCTTTGGCGAGGTACGCGTTCCGCATAAAGGAGACGTGGTGAGTCAGGTGATAGAAGGCGCGTATGAAGTGCTGGGGATTTTTGACCGGGTGGAGGAAAAGCGCGATGCGATGCAGTCGCTGATGCTGCCACCTCCGGCCCGTCAGGCACTGGCAAAAGCCGCTCTCACTTATCGCTTTGGCGAGGACCACCAGCCGGTAACCGAAGCTCAGGTTCTCACTCCCCGCCGTTACGAAGATTACAGCGATGACCTGTGGACCACTTATCAGCGTCTGCAGGAAAACCTGATTAAGGGCGGGCTCAGTGGACGTAATGCAAAAGGTGGACGTACACATACCCGTGCCGTGCGGGGCATCGACGGCGATGTGAAGCTTAACCGTGCCCTGTGGGTGATGGCCGAGACCATGCTCGAACAGTTCCGGGGTTAACGTTACCCGTTTACTTCTGTAGATATGTTGATATCCGGTTAAAACCGGTCATGTCCTTTCCGCATTCATCACGATTGAATGTTCACTAAACAATCATTCCCGCTGTAACCCGCATCACGACAGGGTTTGTCGCTGTCGAAAAAATAGTTCCTGCAGTGTCCATACCCTGTCCACCCCCTTCTTTAAAGTAAACATACCTTTTCAGTCACTTAATCATCATGGAGGTCTTTCATGACTCAGGCAGTTCGTCGCCATGACCGGCTGGCTGTCAGGCTGTCGTTGATTATCAGCCGCCTGGTGGCAGGCGAAACGCTGAGCGTGCGTAAGCTGGCCGCTGAGTTTGGTGTATCGGTTCGTACGCTGCGCCGTGATTTTCGTGAGCGCCTGATGTATCTCGACCTCGAATATCACCATGGCTCCTGTCGCCTGCGTGCAGCAGGCAACACCGCACTGCGGGAGCTGGATGTGCTGACGTTTGCCCACCGGGCGGGAATTGCCGGGATGTTTCCGGGTCTCGACAGACGACTGGTTACCACTCTGCTGGAGTGTGATGAGGCTCCCTGTCTGACCTGGCCCTCACCTGAAGTTTCCACCCCGGCAGGCTCACTGTCTTTTTACCGGCTGATAAAAGCCATCACTGACCGCCAGCGGGTCACGCTGATTGCCGAGGGTCAGCGCTGTGAACGTGCAGAGCCCTGCAGACTGATTGCATATCAGGATGTCTGGTATCTGGTCGCCGGATACAACGGCCATATCGCGGTATTTACGCTGGATGAAATACATGTGGTGCAACCCACAACAGAAGCATTCAGACGCAGTGAAAACCTGTGTCGCCTGGTCGAGAACCCGGTCTTTATCCAGGCACTGCCCCATTTTCGTTTTATACAACAGTCGCTGCTTTCCTTCAGTTCTGTACCGGAAGGGCAGGATTAAGGTGAAACAGCAGGCCCGTTACTGTCACTCAGGGAGGTCAAAAGTATGCCTGTCATTGCCATCATCGCCATCGTCATTGTTGTCATCATTCTGAACAAGACCGGCGTATCCGAGAGCCTTATCGCGTTAATTGTTGCCACCCTGGCCGGTCTGCTGACCGGTGGCGGGGCTGCTGGTGCTGCCAGTATCGCCCTGACACCGTTTGTTGGTGTTCCGGTCGGGGTACTGGTAGGTGTTTACGTATTTATCAAAGTGGTTCGCTTAATCTCAGGAAAGAGAAAATGATGAAAAAAATAAAGTGTATTCCCGTCTTACTGATGGCTTCATCAGCCATGCTGCTGGCGGCCTGTAATGGTAGCAACGATGAAGAATTAAATGCGGTGCGTAAATTTAAGGACCTGACTCCACCCGGCTTCAGCGATGTGGTTTCTGACAAGGATGATATTGCGGATGAATGGTCACAGCTGGAGGGTACCGGCAGGCCATTGTATAAGGTGATAAAAACCAGAAAGTCACCGAAGGGATGTGAAGGGGGCAGTTATTACTACCTGGCCGATATGCAGCAGAAAACCATCCAGCCACTGATGAATGCTCTCTGCCTTGCTGACAACATCACCCTCAAGTACCGGGAAGAAACCGACCGCTATACCCGTGAGAAGTATTTCGTCTACTCCCATGACGGCAAGGACATGGGCAGACTTCTGCTGCCTGAAAATCAGGATAATGACGACTGAGTCAGCCAAAGAAAACACGCTTACTTTCATTAAGGAAGAATATGAAACTCAATCAATATATTCGCATTCTGCTGGTGGCGGGCTCCGCAATGACGGCATTCAACGCACAGGCCATCCCGAATTTGTGGGGGCAGGGATACGGGCAGGGAAATGCGGAATACACCATTACCAGCTCAAAGGGGGTAGAGTTAACGCTCAACTGCACCGGCAATCCCGATAACAACGGTATCTATCAGCACTCGGTTATCGTCACGCTGCCTGACGACAGTATGGTCAGTTCACACGATGAAGGAAAAGATGTCACGGTGGTGATGAACCACCAGCAGTACGCTATCCCTTCATTCCTGGGCTGGCGCAACGGTGATAACGCCTGGTATGACTTTATCAAAGATATTCGCCAGGCAGGGCAGTTCGAGGTCTACATCAATAATCGTAAAATGGGGTCGTTCAGCCCTGATGTACAGAATGCACTAAAGGTCCTGCCAACATTAGCGGACTGCATTAACGACTGACTGCTGTATTATCAAGTCCACAACAACCCTGATTGCTTCCGGCAGTCGGGGTTTTCTTTTTTTTCGCTGATTCGCCACCGATAGCCCTGGCACTTCCGAACGATGAGCGCAGTGGTCAGTTTCTTTCTTCAGATAAATGTATCCGCTTCTGGCTGTAAGGTCTGCTGGGAGCAAAGCGGACATTTACATATTTGTTCCGGTGGCCAAATTTAGTACGCCACTACAAGGACAGCTCTTCCCGCTTAACCAATGGAACGCTGTAATCAGGTCGAATACTCTTTGAACCCGGCATAGCTCGCATCTCTTGGGGAAAATGCCAGATATTAAAATCCTTATTCGGGAATGTATCGTAATGGAATACATCCCAGCCAAGCAGAGCAGCCATACGTTCAAAGGCAAGCTCCTTAGCCACTGATAGTTCCAGCCGAGGATTAAGGTACTTCAAGTACCCAGAGTTCACAGCTCCGGTCAGGATGTCGACAACCTGTAATCCAAGATGATGCTTAGAGTCGTGCATCGTGACAGACTTAACCAGCTTCTTCATCCCTGCCCTGGCCAGCATGTTGTTAGCAACAATACCTGTCACTTCATCGTTCTTTTTGTACTTATCAATCTTCTGGTCGATGATGACCTCAACGTCACTTTTAATCTGTTTAGCAACGTTCTTAACGAGCATTGTGTACGTCTGGTAAAAAGCCAGCTCCCTGTCCGTCTGCCAGTTGTTGTAAATGTTCTTAACTACAACAATCGAGTGGAAGCAGCACGAGTTCTTGAGCACCATAGCCAGCAGCTCAATGCAGATGTTTGCCTGCCCTGCACTGTTCTTAATCTTGGACCACTTCAACTCACCGACAATCCCGTACTTATCTTTTAACTTCTGGACGCGCTCATTGAAGATTTGCAACGTATCTTTACGCACACACAGCAAACCAATGCCATAACAGCGGTCACTCCCTGTCGTACCACTCTCATCACCAAAAGCCACGTATTCCATACAAATACCCACTTAAAATTGAATGGGTATTTTATGCTCAACCCAAGCGACAGACAATGTTTGTAGGTCTACTCCAGAGCATTTAGGTTTCTAGTGTATCCATACGTTCGCACAATCTACTGATGGCACTTTACGGGCAGGCACGAAGTTCTTCTATGAGCGATCTACGAACATTTACCTCTGGAAGGAAGTGGAAGGCCTCAAAAAATGATTGATCCCTTAAAACGGGATACTTACACAACTGTGATATCATGCAACAGTATTAGTATACCTATAGGTATCTGGCATATGAAAATAATAATCATTAGTGATTTACATGTTGGTGATGCGGCTGTTTCAAATGAGTTTGCAGTAGGAAGCTCTAACAACGCTGTAAAAAATCAGTTTCTAAATGAATTAAGGCATCTTGCTAAACAAGAAGATATACGAGCTGACTATCTTGTTGTTGCGGGTGACATCACCAACAGAGCAACTAGAGAAGAATTTGATCTTGCATCTACACGATTGAAAGAAATAGCGACGATTGTGGGAGTAGAGCAAGAAAAAGTTTTTTTTGTTCCAGGGAACCACGATGGTAACTGGGTTGAAGAAGAACGCTCAATGACCTCAGAAGAAAACATTAACATGACAATTGAACGCAAATATAGCAACTTGCGCTTCAATGACTTTTTTAAACAATGTTTAGACCGAGCTCATTTTGGCTGTTATTACAATGAACCATATTTTGCTATTTGGAGTGATGAGAACCTAAATATCATTGGTGTGAACAGTTCGGTTTATGACCACTATAATAGAAAACCTCATCACGGTGTTATTCGCAAACAGGATTTAACAGAACTGGATAGAAAGCTTCAAGAACTGCAGATTGCATATAGCGAGAAGATTAATCTGCTAGTCTTACATCACCATCCAATCCAGCAGCCTGATTTACCTTTTGATGTCGCTGACCATAGCATCTTACAAAACGCAGCTATCCTGATGGAAATTGCGTCTAAGCATAACATTAATTTTATCGTACATGGACATAAACATATACCCAGGCTTGCACAGTATTCTGACGACTATCAGCATCCTATTAATATACTTTGTGCTGGCAGTTTCTCTGCGCGTTTAGATGATAGATGGTTCCAAGGGGTACCGAATACGATTCATCAAATTGAAATTGATAAAATTTGTGATTTAAACAAAACCCCTTTAGGGAAGGTAGTGACTTGGTCACACAATACAGGACATGGGTGGACAAAAGATGAGTCCATTAACGGAATACCTCATAAAGAGTTTTTTGGTAATCGCATGTTACCTATTGAACTAAAAAAGCAGCTAAAAAAATCTATTGAGAGTTTTTTCGAGACGCAAACACATGTAAAGTGGAGTGAACTATCTAAACATTATGCTGATATAATATATACTTCAAGAAAGTTACTTGAAAAGACTATTATGGATTTATCGGATGAAGTTGGCTTTACAATATTTAAAACTCCAGGACAAGATGAGTTATTCATTTTGCTGAAGGGAAAATAACATGCATAATTTATTTGGGTTTAATAATATATTTGAACACTCTAATGCTAGATATTTCACTTCTAACCAACTAGCTGAAGAGTTTGTTTGGACCCCAGCATTTGAATCTCTAATATCTAACAAAAATCATATAATACTAGGTTCTCGAGGCTCGGGTAAGACTGCTTTGATTAAAATGCTTTCTCATGAATGTCTTACTAAATTAAATGATGAAAAAGCAAGAAAAATCATAGATCAACGCTCGTTTATTGCGACGTACATTCCCTTGAAAGTTGAATGGGTAAACTCAATTGGTGACATTGATGATAATAACCAGCTTTTTAAGTGGAGTTTGAACTTATCTTCATGCGCAAGATTTCTAGATACCATACGAAGCTGCCTTCATTCGTATATTGAGGATGAGATAGATAGGATTATCAAAGAAAAATCCATTTGCAATAAAATATCAGAATTATGGCTGTCTAAGAAATTAAATACAATTACCGATATTTATGACGAGCTAGAGATTACCGAATATAAAAAGAACATTGTATTTAATAAGATGAAGCTAGGTCTTAAATTAAGTGATGATGATCTTATGGTTGGGCTTAACTTTAATACTGATCTATTTAAGCCTTTAACAATGGCACTCTCTGCGGTAAGAAAAGAAATCGGACTTTCTAATTCTTCTACATTTTGTGTTTGTATTGATGAGGCTGAATTCTTAACAAAAGAGCATCATAAAATATTGAACACGCATATGAGGTCATATAATGAGATCGTATTCAAGATAACAACAATGCCATACCGGCACTATACTCTGGAAACTGATACGGGCACTCCATTAAACATGGGGCACGACTTTGATTATTTAAATATTGATAAGCAAGGCCTCCATGGTAGTTCAAATAATAACTCTCATAATTTCTTTGAAAATTTCGCAGATAAGCTTTTTAGAAAAAGAATAAAAAATTCATCTATTATAAATAAAGATATCACACTAGAGTTTCTTTTGGGTAATTCAATATTAGTTGACTCCCCTAAAGATGCGCTCCCTGATGATAAACTGATGGAGAAGGTGAGAGAGTATTGTGATTCCAGTACGATCAAAAGAGCGGAGAGGTTACTGGATCAAGACTATTCTCTTTTCGAGAGCTCAGTATCAAGAAAATTAAGAGGAATACTGATATTAAAAGATTCTTTTCAACGTTATAAAGGTAATGCTTCACCATTTATATTTTCTGGGTATTCACTGATAGTAAGATGTTCTGATGGAAACCCACGTCGTCTATTACGGTTATTCAATTATCTTTTTTCAAAGAATATTGAATCTTGTACTGAGCTTAAGCCTCTATCAGACAAGGAACAAGGTGCAAAACTAAAAGAGTTTTCATACTCAGAGCTAGATGGTTTAAACCTAGAGGTGGACGGAAAGAAAGCTTTCGATTTGTTTACAACAATTGGGAGGTTTTTAAAAGACAAACTTCATACAGACAAAATAAATACAGATACATACAACTCATTTTCATTCGATGTTGAAGATGATAACGTATGGAAGTATATAGAAACAGCTGTAGATCTAGGTTTAATTTACCCAGATTTTAGAGGGTTGGACAATGATAACAAAATGCCAAACAGAAAAGGTAGATTTTCCTTGGCCTTTTGTTTATCTCCTCATTTTTACTTAATGCCAAGAAAAGGAAACTCCATCAAATTATCTGTGATAATGAACAATTCTTCTTATAGCCGATTTAAAGCTATAAATAAAAATAATGATGATGGACAATATAGTCTAGACTGGGAGGAGGATGATGAATAAATTACATATAGATGACTTATCAATAGGTGAGCTAAGTCAGTCAAAATATGATATTGCATTATTTTCTTGTGGATACGAAGAACGCTGTATTGACGTGGCTACACGATTGCATAAAAAAAATATCGACAATGTGATTGTTTTAGCTTTTGACCAACATAAAGAAGATCCAGTTCGTATCGATAGTTTAAATTACTTTTCAGAAAACTGGGCTGGCTTCAAATTGCTAGAAATTTCACAAAGAGAAATTTCTGAAATACAAAAAGCACTAAGTAAAATAATTAACAAGGTTAATGTTACGGAATTAAAAATATTAATTGACTACACCTCGATGTCTCGAGCTTGGTATGCAGCGATTTTAAACTACCTAGTCAATTTTTGTGAATTAAGAGTAACAGTTGATTTGACATATGCAACCGCAGTGTATAAAAATTTAGATCTCAACGTTGAACTAGGTGAGTTACGCATAATTCCGGGGTGTGAAGGTATTTCATTAACCAAAAGACATAATGCAGCAATATTTATGTTGGGCTTTGATAGATATGGTCCTCAACGCTTGTATAACTTATTAAATCCAAACAAATGCTTTGGAATCATGGCTGCACCAGCTGCAACCTATGATTATGAAAATACTTGTTTAGAAAAAAACAAAGACTTTATTTCACACTACCTTGGTGGTGAAGATAAACTCATAAAATTGCCAATTAATAGTATTGCTACATGTTATGATAACATGTCACAAATGCTCTCTCCTCTTAGGTCTGAGTATAATGTTTCCATCATTCCATTTGGGCCAAAACCACATATTTTAGCCGCGATATTATGTAGCTTTAATTATCCTAATGTTACCTGCCTATACTCTGAATATATTCGAAATGAAACTACAAAAGTTGAATCCTCCGGTGATTTTGTAATATCTCGCTTGCATGTTAAAAAAAATGAATAACTTATTGATTCTACTACATTACTAGATGATTTAGTTTGGGTGTAAGATATTGTAAGTATCTCACCAAAGCGGGCCACATGTTTTTAGGTATCTGACCTAACGAGCAATAGAGTTCGTGATGCCCGCTCCTGGCACAGGCTGTGTGAAAACTGCTGATCACTTTTTGGTCTAAGCAGCGACTTTATATGTTCAACCATTCTTGATAAACCCATGCGGTAACCTACTTTATTTAATAAAATTAAAAGCATACGATTAAATATTGCGGGTACAGATATGACCCATCACATTAAAGGCCAGGGCAGACATCAGGTGACTTTACTCCCTGAAGTGCTGGATGATTTTGTCACTGAAGATAACCCAGTTAGAGTAGTTGATGTATTTGTAGATGGATTACAGCTTGATTCTCTTGGTTTCGAGAGAGTTAATGCAAAGCAGACCGGGCGGCCTGGGTATCACCCCGCAACCATGTTAAAGCTGTACATTTATGGATACCTGAACCGCATCCAATCGTCCCGCAGGTTAGAAAAAGAGGCTCATCGGAACGTTGAGCTGATGTGGTTACTTGAACGATTAACGCCTGATTTTAAAACCATTGCAGACTTCAGAAAAAACAATAGTAAAGGTATCAAAAACACCTGCCGAGCTTTTATTGACCTGTGTCGGCAGATGCAAATGTTCACCGATGTAGTTGTTGCCATCGACGGCAGCAAGTTCAAGGCAGTAAACAGTAAATCGAACAACTTCACACCTCAGAAAACAAAAGGTCACATCGAAAGGGTCGAGCAAAGTATCGCTCTATACCTGAATAAGCTCGATGAAGCTGACAAGACTGCTGAGCCTGAAATAATCGCTGATTTAACAGCGACGAAACTGGCATGGTTGCAAAATCGTTTAGAAGAGTTAAAACAAATTCAGCAGGCCGTGGAGCAGCATCCCGATAAACAATTGTCGCTGACAGATCCTGATTCCCGTTTGATGAAAATAAACAATGTTAACCGCCAGGTTAGCTATAACGTTCAGACTGCCGTTGATGCTAAATATCACCTGATTGTTGCGCATGAAGTAACGAATACACCAGACCGTGGGCAGCTAACAGCGGTGACAAAATTAGCGCAAGACGCTGTTGGCAAAGCGGATATTACCGTACTGGCTGATAAAGGTTACTACAGCCGGGGTGATATTAAAGCAACGCAGGACTTAGGTGCCGTAGCCTTAGTACCAAAAGGCGATACCTCAGGCGCTGACCGCAAAGGTCTTTTCAATCGTTCATTGTTCAAATATGACCAGGAAAAAGATATTTATATTTGTCCGATGGGTAGCGAGCTTCAGAACAGATTTACGGTGGTTGAGGATGGTTTAGAGCAGCAAATGTACTTTAACAATATTGCTTGTCGCGATTGCAGTCAGCGGTCAAGGTGCACCACATCAAAACGCGATCCGAGACGTATAAGGCGCTGGGTTCATGAAGCAGAAATGGAAGACATGCAAGCCAGGCTTAACACATCGCCAGAAACAGCTGTCGTGCGAAAGCAAACGGTAGAGCATCCGTTCGGGACAATTAAAATGTGGATGGGAGCGACTCACTTCCTGACGCAACGGTTTAAAAACGTCAGCACAGAAATCAGTCTGCATGTGCTGGCTTATAACCTGAAAAGGATGATGTCAATCTGGGGTACTGAAGGACTGACCATTAAGCTGCGAGGGCAATGCAACTAGCGGGAGTGGCCGCTTTAACCGCTGATAACAAGCCATTAGCACTCCATATCAAGCCACAAAAGCCTCGTTCTGCCTCTAGATACAAATCACAGCGGATACAGTCAATATCAGGAA
Organism: uncultured Cedecea sp.; assembly: GCF_947498825.1. Lineage (GTDB taxonomy): Bacteria > Pseudomonadota > Gammaproteobacteria > Enterobacterales > Enterobacteriaceae > JGM124. The sequence goes on from NZ_CANMLV010000010.1 coordinate 104,341, forward strand.
TATCTTGCATCCCTGACTGAGGATAGTACTCAGATACTGCAAAAAATGAGTTTTTACACAGCCTGGGCACAAAGCAGACTGCCAAATCGTTTTGTGTGCAGTTCAGCTAAAGCACAACAATTCTGTGCTTCGCTTGCAGAGAATAACATAGTAACGATCGCCACATTTAACGAGAATGAACAATCAGCTTTATTTAAGTTGCAGAAATTGGCGCTCAGACTAATCGTCTTGACAGGATAAATTACCCTCCCATTGACTGCGCTGCCCTTTTAATCAGGTTTTCCCTACAACGATAACAAACTATTAATAATAGAAATGATAAAATCATGCTGGCTATCTTACGATATCTTTCATTTTCTTCTGAATAACTCTGATAAGCATCTGCAAGGTCACTGTAAGTTCTTGACAGCAGTTGTACCGAAGAGAAATATGACACCATTGCCTTATCACATATCTCTGAAGAAGCGTGTTCCGATTGAGAAATGTTGCGCATTATCACGCGGGTCTGCGCAACCAAAGCATCAGATAGTTTATCCTCAGATGTTGTAGACAAACCTGAAACCAATGCCCAATAGTCTTGAACTGCATTTGTATTACATTCAGCAAGTTTGGGATAAATTTCGTGTAGATTGTCGGTTACAACCTTAACTGATTTGCGAGTTAAAGGGGGAAGGCTTGTATACCAGCTTACATATTTTAATTCTTCAAACGGCTTTAACATACCGATAATTATTGGCTTCTCTGTTAACCAAAAATCAAGATATCGGGATTCGGAAATATTTAACTTAAGTGCAATTTGTGCAGTTTCTAAGAAAGTATGCTTTCGGGATGTCAATTCCTTCCTCATTTCATCCCGCTGTTTTTGATACTCATTACGTAAATTAATAAGCAATTGAGAATGTTCAACGACGATATTTTCATAATATCCTGGAGGCGTCACTGGGATCGTTTTTAAACTCAACCATCCGAAGTTAAAAAATCCAATGCAAACCATGAGTAGCACAGTAATTATTTCATATTTATTTCTTCTGATGCTTTGAAAAAAGACAATCATCGATTTCATTCTGTTAGTGATTTCCTTTGTATGTGAGATTCATCGTTCAACCTCTATTTTTATTGCTCTCTGCGCGTTTACCTGCTCCAATTGATGAACATACTGTAGTGGTTTACTGAATTTGGCCACCTGAATAGAGGTGATATCATCACCTCATACTCTTTGCAACTTCTGCTCTGGCACTCAGCAGACGATCACATCCGAGAAGTATCTGATCGAAAAAATTTCATAATAGGTCTCGGAACAAATCCATTTTTCTAAACCTTTTCAGATAGATATTATCCCCATGGATCCTCCCGCATCCTCACTGGATTGCGGGATTTTTTATTTTTTTACACTGTCATTGTGTATAAGTCACTGGGTCATTACTGGCTTCGTTTCCTCATGCATTTCGCAATCATATTGCCATCTTTCTGCTCGAATACAGCCATCACGCTTGTCGTATCGAATCCAGTGCCATCCTTACCACTTTTAATTAAGGAGATTTGCTATGGAGAAACAAATCACTCTGTTTACACCGGAACTACCATTACCGGCACAGCGCACCATTAAACGAGCCCTGAGTCTGCTTGACCACCATCTGCGTGAGCCGGGGGTGGCTTTCACTTCCACACAGGCGGCTCGCGACTGGCTCATGCTGAAGATGAGTACCCTTGAGCGGGAAGAGTTTGTAGTGATGTATCTCAACAATCAGAACCAGCTGCTTGCTCACGAAACGCTGTTCACCGGCACCATTAGTCACACTGAAGTCCATCCCCGTGAGGTGGTAAAACGCGCCCTGTACTTTAACGCGGCGGCAGTGATTTTTGCCCATAACCACCCATCCGGGGAGGTGAATCCAAGCCAGGCAGACAAGGCCATTACCCAACGACTGGTACAGGCGCTGATGCTGGTGGAAGTTCGGGTGCCCGACCACCTGATTGTTGGCGGCAGGCAGATATTTTCCTTCGCCGAACATGGTCTTCTTTAACAGGAATAAAATGATGAATAAAGACACTACCCAAACCTGGGGTCTTAAACGAGATATCACGCCATGCTTCGGAGCACGGCTGGTGCAGGAAGGTAATCGTCTGCATTTTCTGGCAGAGCGGGCAGGATTCACCGGTATGTTCAGTGAGGTACAGGCCCTACAACTGGAGGAAGCCTTCCCTCATTTTGTCGCACATCTGGAGCTGATGCTGCTCTCCTGTGAACTGAACTCCCGGTACGCGCATTGCGTCACGCTGTACCGTAATGGGTTGACCTGTGAAGCCGATACGTTGGGCAGTCATGGGTATGTATATATCGCAATTTATCCCTCAAAACAGGTTAAAGACTGATTTTTAGCTTTATCCCTGCATCGTAATTCTTCAAACCTTTTCCTCCTTTATTAAGAGACTCCACTCATGCAAATTTCAACTGTACCGGCCACGTTGCCGGTTTCGTCACGCCTGTCACCTGTGCAGGTCTGGCAGCAACTTTTAACGTATCTACTGGAGCAACATTACGGCCTGACACTCAACGACACGCCATTCCATGACGACGCGGCCATTCAGGAACATATCGAAGCGGGAATAACACTGGCTGATGCCGTAAATTTCTTGGTGGAACGCTATGAACTGGTACGCACTGACCGTAAGGGGTTCACCTGGCATGAGCAAACACCTTTTCTTACCGCAACCGATATTCTCAGAGCCAGACGAGCTACCGGGTTGATGAATACGTAAATTCTTCGATCTTCATTCCTGATTTTTACCTCTGCGCTTTCCTCCCTTTTTATTCCTCGCATAATGCGCCTGCCAATTCCGGCAGGCGTGTTTGCTTTTATGGACGATTAACGATGCAAACAGAACCCGACGTGTTAACAGATCACAACGAACTTATCCTTTCGACCAATATCGAACGTGTGGTCACTGGCCGCGATGCTGCACTGAAACAGATAGAACAACTCATTCAGCAGCTTGATGCCATTTCACGTTTAACCTCAGAAATTGGCGGTGGTACAGCGCAAGATTGGGCGATGAAAGCGGGGCACCGTTACGATAGCTGGATGACCGAAAAGGTAGATAAAGCGCTGCCTGCCGTTACCCACAATATTGACCGGAGTATCTGGCGCGACTTGATGCTGAAGTCCGGCATGATGGCATTGATGGATGCCCAGGCCCGTGACCAGTGGCATAAAAACTTGGAGGAGGGAGACCTTCCTGCCATTAGCGAAGCCAATATCCTCAGTACCTTTAAGCAGTTACATCTGAATAAAAGGGATGTCTTTGAACGCGGTATCATCAATGTCTTCAAAGGGCTGTCATGGGATTATAAAACTAATAGCCCCTGTCGTTTTGGGAAGAAGATCATCATTAACAATCTGGTGACGCATAACCGCTGGGGATTCAGTCTTAACTGGGGCTGGCGACGCGATCAGCTGGCTGACTTGGAGCGTATGCTGTTTCTGCTGGATGGCAAACCGATCCCTGATAATCGTGCTGATATCTCTACCCGACTAATGGAACATATTCGGGATAACCCAGCTAAGGAAGCCTATGAAGATGAGTTCTTTAGTATTCGTTACTTTCAGAAGGGCACGGCACATCTGACGTTTAAACGTCCGGAACTGATTGAGAAGATGAACGATATTATCGCAAGATACTACCCGGGAATGTTGGCTTCGAGATGATTAGTGTCGCCAGAACCCTAGGTTGTGATCGAATCATGCTACTTTAACAAGTATCACTGGTACTTATTAAAAGATGATAATCATGGGACCCACTAAGAAGCAAAAAATCAAAACTCATATTGCTACAGTGTTTGAACGTTCTGAGGTTGATCCAGACAGAGATAGCATGTTTGAAAAGAGGGAACTGCGGCATCAGCGGATACTACAAGGTCTTACTGATGTCGATAAGGCTAATGTGGTTAGTCATACAGACTTGGTTTGTTCCACTAATAGGCTGAAAAAATTATAATCGATTGAAATACAGTAGTTCGAAATCCCAAGATGGATCATCATATATTTTCCTGTCAGTAAAGCTAGCAACTAATTTAAGTATTTTTCATCAGAAGAACTTTACTTATCGACTATTGAACTATTCCCCATAAATTAAGATATTGTGATGTTAGCAAAAACCGCCTCTGGCACGAGGCGAACAGTCTGAAGTGCCACGAGGCCTGCTAAGAGCGAAAAGCAGAAGTTGCAATTTCATCAATAGGAAAACTAAGATGCAAAATTATAAGAATGTGGTAGAAAATTTTATCCATAATGAAATTCTTTCAAAAACAGGTGAGGTTTATTTCGATTTTTCAAAAGAAGAGGATTTTTTATATCATGAGTTAGATTTTATTGGGAAAAACTTATGTCAAGATTATGTAAAAGGCCCGTCAAGTTTTTACATAATTGATAGCGTTCGAGTTCAAGCCGTAGCTATTCACAATCACAAAATAGTCTTAGTTTTTAAAGGAATGTTAGAGCAGATATTTCGTACGGCTGCAATGATGGTAGGAGCAGAGCGACGCGACAAAGAATCCGATGAGATTTTTTACGAACCTTGGTTTGATAATGTCAATCTATGGATAAATGGGGGTGAGTTCGAGTGGACAAGCAATGAATACTGGTGGCTTCATGATCAAGAATACAGAAAGGCATTTGATATATTAGTAGAGGCACTGTTTATATTCCTTGTTTTACATGAGATAGGACATCTTCATAACTTACATGGAGAAAGAAGAAATGATAACAATGAAGAATGCGTCTCACCAATTGATAATATTACTTTTATCCACAAAGCGATTGAAGATAATGAAGAAATGGATGAAGCAGAAAGGCTTAATTCACATGCTCGTGAAATAGTCGCAGATACTTTTGCCTTTCAATTCATGATGTCAGAATTAAAAGAAAGTCTTTTCCCTAACTCGGAATATGAGGGTACTGACTCTGCCACTTTAACAGCAATAAACTTCGGTGTTTGCATATATGCAGTAGCTTCATATTTGTGGGCCCTGAGTTTTCGGTATAACTCGGAGAGCAGCACACATCCACCTCATGTGTTTAGATTGGCGAGCATTGAGGCTGCATGCCTTGAGCACAGAGTATGTGGAGGGGATGAAAAATTGACAATTTTGGGATTAGAAATTGGTATGAGGAGTTACCTAAAAAAAATGACATGCATTTGTAATAGTAACGAATTTGTTGAATGGCGTAACTTAAAATACACTCCAGCTAATCAAGAATACTATGAGAAAATTTGCCGAATTATACCAAAGTGGTCTAATTCAACATTTGGTGTTCGTGATGAAGATTGGCTGTAATAATACAGCTCCGCGAGCGCTGTACTGACAGTTCCGCTTCTGGCACTAACTGTCAGTAAGCAGAACCCAATGGGCTGGTTTGAGCGAAGAGGGTAACTAATCCGCTTGTCTGACGATCTCTGAAACAGAGTGAGCCACTTTGCTAAGATACTTACACATAGGCCTATGCTGTCCATAAGCCTATGAAAAAAATTAGTCAAAAATCTAAATCTACCGCATGATTGGACTGTTGATGCAAATTTTCTGCAGGATGCAAGGAATTCATATAATCTATAATCTCTTGATTTTGTAACAAGGCAGAATAAAATGCACTCTGCCAATCTTTTCCAATGTCTGGCTGTGGAATCTCTGATAAACGTTGATTTAATGCTGTACTCACGTCAAATCTTGCATTGGCCAATCTTCTCTTCCATTGCCGGAATTCCTTTTTACAATAATGAATAATTCGTGATTTAATTTTTAATTTTTCCGCATGAATAATCACTCGCCTTTGGTCTTCTGCCTGAGTTTCTATTATTCTTTTTAACTTTACCACTACAGATATATCATTGCTTTCAGTATTTAATGAAACATTCATTGAGAAACGAAAATTCTCCAGAAAATTGAAATAAATAGGATGTATAAACATAGCTAAATTATTTTCAATGCAATAATAATGCTCACCTTTTACTGGAGCGCAACCTCTACACTGAGGGACTAGATTATTAGGAAAAATAGAAAATTCAGGCCATTTTCCTTTAGGGATAAAATGATCTAAAGTGTCAGGAATCATTGGATTTCCGCAGTAAGGGCAAAAGGAAAGTTCGTGTTCATTTCTTCTTTCAAGTAATAATTTATTTAATTTCTTTGGTGCTTTTTCATAATAGTCAATTAATAGATCGGAATGTTGTAGGAATACACTATCAGGTAGCGCATCATTACTAGAATCTATCAGGTTATCATATGAGCTATAATTATCAGATAGTTCTTCAGCTATAAGTTCAAGTTGTTGAACATTTTCTTTTTTACTTCCTCTTGCCGCATCAAGCCATGTGCAAGGCTGATTTTCCATGAGCTCGCCTAAGTATTTCATTATTCATCCTCAATAGACATCTTGTCATCATCTGATTTTGAAAGTGCATAAGCTAATGCATCATTGCCGATATACCCCTTAATTTCAGAGATAGATGAACTATCGCGAATGAAATATTTATCAATCTCTTTTTGATAAGGCTTGCTTACATATTCATCATCGAATACTTCCGAGACTATTACATCAATTGACTCCCCATATGTTTCAACTGAGGATCTAAATACTTTGGTGTTCCCTTCAATCTTTCGTAATATAGTTACTGCATCTCTTTCAACTTCACGTGTCAATATTGATGAATGAGTGGCAATTATAGAAAAAGATTTTGTTTCATCCAAAATGTTTTTGAGCATGTTTATCAAACCAACTTCAAGCTCAGGGTGTAAGTAAAGCTCAGGTTCATCGAGGATTAATAAACTTTCTTCTTCAAGCTCAGATATTATTGCCGGAATCATATATGTATAAATTTTCTGACCTGAGCTTAGAGGGATTATGGCACCGTTTTTTTTAAAGATTAATCCTTTTTTTAAATTTATATTTTCTTTAATGCTATTGATTTTTGTTTTTTCGTTTATGCAAATTTCATCACCACTATTATCCAGTATCGATATTGAATCAAATTCTATTGAAATGGATAATGTTTCTTTTAGAAGTTGAAATCTCGTCTTATCATTCCACCAACCGTTTTCTTCATCATAACTAAGTATTTTAATAATTGATTCAACGCTTTTTAAAACTGGGTATTCCGGGTCAAAGATTCCATCCTGATTTCTAAACCCTATGTAAGAGTATTCATTTACATGTAAACGTTTTCGTTTCAAGCTTTTTTTGTTAGCTAAAGAGCCTTGCCGTGAATATTTTACTGTTAGCTTATTGAATATTTCATTTTCCGTATAGAAGTCTTCAAATGGTGAGTGCGCAATAACTATTAATTTGTGAAAATAAGGAGGGTGATCTTCTCCGTCTGTAACACCCGTTATAACTTCACTTATTCTCTTCAATATATGGGTTTTGCCAACACCATTCTTACCGATTATAAGACAGATATTTGACTTCCCAATTTTTCTGTCCATGTTAAATTTAAAATTAATAGGATCAAAACTATCACCGAGGCTTTCAATGTTCAGGTCAAATTTAGTTTTAGGATTATATCTCCCCAGTGCTATTTGATATCCTTTTTTCAAAATTGCAGCAGAAGAACTTCCTCTCATTAAACTACCTGAATATCCTCCCCATTCAGAGTATTTTCCTTGATTCCCGAGAAAATACCCAGCATCACATAAAGCCTCTAGCAGGGCATCTATTTTCTCAGGTTTAAATAGTGTATTTATCTTTTTATAGTAGTCTATATCTTCACCAATCGAAACCAACTCATTCTCAGACAGTAAGTCATTAATATTAATAATTTTCAGCTCAATTTCTTTACCATGCTCTTTAAAGTAAAGCGATGTATTTTCATTTGCTTTGGAAAGCATTTTTATATTGCCAATTTTTATCTTATCAATATTTCTGACATAATATACTTTGAACGTAATAATATACCCGAAGTCATCCCATGGAACTCCATAGTTTGTTCCTATATGATCCTGAAGCAAATGAATTCCAGGGTATTTATCAATCATTAATGTTTCCGAGTAGTAATAATCCATTTTAACTCCTTTGAGTAACTAATTATCTCAAAATGCTCATGAGAATTTATTCATTTGATTGTATACATTCTCTTAACATAGTGTGAGTTTATAGCATCGTTTTTTGAAGCTTAATGCTTTGGCGATTTTCCAATAAAACACACAGCCCCAGATTAATAGATAGTGTTAACACTCTTAAAACAAGGTTTACACCGTGAGAGAAAGATATAACAAAACATTATCATTATGTAAGCCCCTTAGCATAGGTTTGTCAGTTTTTTACCACATAATCGAATAAATATGTGCGTTAGTGAACTATTCATAACTGTTAACGCTAAGTGAGATTTACAACGTCCGCTCCTGGCTGTGAGTTCAAATGGTCAATTTAAGAGCAGGAGTAGACTTTAAAAATATCGTATTGTGTTAATTCTTGAGTAATTGAAAAACGACATCAATGAAGTGGTGCAAAAATGACCTAGCGCCGAGGAGTGGCCCTCTCCTAGTTTAGCCATGGCCACTCTTATCTGGCGCTAACGGGTTTCTGCAAACTTGGTCGTGCGGCGGCTTACATGTATCCTGACGGCTATGTTAGCTGGCTAAAGATCCAGATTGGCGTCTGAAAGACATCTTCATCGGAAAGATGTATTTCATCGAATATTCGAGGGTATTATCGCTTTCATGTCACTGGCAAGCGCATTTGCCCGCTTTTCCAAAGCAGCTAGCATGAGGTCTTTTTTATCCTCTACACTAATCAGAGTATAGAAAGGTTCACTACTCGTGCAGGTTAAACGTGAGATTGTAAAGTCATCATGATGAGGTATTAATGCGCGATAGTTTCCTTCAGAGATAAACATAAAACGGGCATTAGGATGCTCGCTAAGAAACATGTATCTATTACTGCAAAAAAAAGTGTCGCGCGTATCATATTTCATGGCAACTTCGAAACCGAATTTAAGGATTGAAAGGGATTGTACATTAAATGCAATATACGAGATGTAGCCAATAATAAATAACGGAGCAAAAATAGATATTGAATAGTTAATGTCAACAGAAGATTTTCTCTTTACCTTTTTTGTTTTTAGAGGGATAGATGATAAAAAAGAAATAAAAACAAAGTAAATTAAATAATAGAAGGTGAAAACAAAAAATAACGCTGTAACTATCGTTACGAGTTTGTTGAATGTGGAATCAAAAGGAATGTCCCATGAGTTAGCTGTTAGCGAACGAGAGAGATAGTATGAGATCAATGATACGATTAACCATGAATATTTAACAGCTAGCTTTACTCTTAAGGCTATGGTTTTTCCTTTGTCATCGATTGATTTTATATGCGATGCGATAGTGTAGGTAATTAACATTGCAGTCATAAATGCTAATGTAGTAGGAATGGCAATGCTAATATAATTTAATGCTTTAAAAGAAATACATGTTAGCAAAAATAGCAATGTTGAAAGTAATGCCGCTCTTGACGTTTTTTTATAATTTGTTCGAAACCGAATGGTGGATTGATTAAACGATGTTTTACTCCAGTAAAATTGCACGATTAACCCACTAAGGATAATCATACCCAGCCAAATGACAATCGGGTATAACTGCATGTTCTCCTGCGTAACGAACAATATTGCGATATAGAAAAGTAAAAGATTTGCGATGCCAAAATTTAATGATTTCCATATTTTTTTCATAAACAATCCGTTTAATAATAGTTTTTTATTGAATTTAGATATCGTTTTATAGCAGTTTTTATAGAAAATCGGAAAGAAAAAATTTAATTACGGTGAATTTAACATGCATATCAGCGGGATTTTCGTGGATTTTCTTCAATCCCCACCCTCCGAACAATGCATATTAGGTTATACCTTATTTGTGCAAGCGGTGGAACCTAAGCAATACTTACTATTTTCACTCCCGGCTCAAAGCAGCCAGTTTTCTTGTTTCACGGATTAATTTGGTAGTATTTTTTATTTTCAGCAGGGCCGGTATATTTGATTTATAAACGTACCGAACTGATTGAGAGAATGAACGACATTATCGCTAAGCACTATCTGGAAATGTTAGCGTAATAGTGGTCGAGGACTTTGACGCCCTTGAAGAACAAGTATATGATTTGTCGCAATTTCTTTTCTTCTTGAAAGGACAGGTATGGATAACAAAATGTGGATGATTCGCGGTGATAGTGGCAAGCTCTATTATGATTTTCGCGATAAACAAATTGTAGGTATCGGTTGGTCTCAACTAGCTCCTTTAGTTAAACTTGGCCTATCTAGAGCTCAGCTGCTTGAGTTATATCAGGAAGTTGATCCTCTAACTAAGCTGGGAACAGCCCGTTCTGGTGCATCGCAGGTCTGGCGTTTTGTGAATGAGATCCAAAAGGGTGATTGGGTTATTACCTATTCGCCAGCCAACCGTACTTATCTGCTAGGCAAAGTCACATCGGACTTCCAATATCATCCTGAATGGCTGGAAGAGGGGATGGGTATTGCTCGGCAGGTTAAGTGGAATACTCAAGAAATCGACCGCGATCGATTGTCTGTTGCTACCAAAAACACATTGGGTTCTACGCTGACGGTTTTCCAGCTTCCAGAATATGCTCTAGAAGAGCTTTTGCAGGATAAGAAACCTACTATAGACGTGATTACTCAGAATCCAGTTGCGATAGATGAAGATGAGGTCGTTTCTGATCCGCTCCGCGATATGGAAATGCTGGCGTTTGAGGGTATCAAAGATCGTATCAACTCTCTTGATTGGGACGAGATGCAAAATCTGGTTGCCGGAGTTTTACGCAGCATGGGCTATAAAACGCAGGTCTCTCCTGCAGGAGCCGATCGAGGTAAAGATATTATAGCTTCACCTGATGGGTTCGGTTTTGAAAATCCACGTATTATCGTTGAGGTAAAACATCGCAGGGAGCAAATGGGGAGTCAACAGATTCGCAGCTTTATTGGCGGACGCCATAAAGACGATCGCGGGCTTTATGTCAGTACCGGTGGTTTTACAAAAGATGCTCGCTATGAAGCCGATCGTTCTACGATACCTCTGACGCTCTGGACGTTGGATGATCTTGTCAGGGCGCTTATCGAAAACTATGAGCAGGTTGATATCGAAACTAAACTTTTGGTGCCTCTGAAGAAAACTTTCCTACCTGCCTGAATATTGCTTTGATGGCCATATTAGTGTTCTACTGATATGGCTTTATACCCACTCACGATGTCTATTTTTTGTACGTATTTCAGTGTGTGGGTACAAGTGCGGGTATAACCATTTACTCCTGTTAATAAACTACATTGATATCAGTCTATTGGGTGTGAAATTCGAGTCCGGCCTTCGCCTCTATAATTAAGTCACCTTGAGGCGGTTTTTTATGTCTTCAATCTGCTATAAACATCAGTATCTGATTATTTAATAATAAATTAAATGTCTATACTTTTCTGAACTGTTCAATTCATACGCGTTAGTCTTTTTTGTCCATTGACAGCCAGGTGATTTGAGGGGCCACTCACTTAGACTAAGGTTTGACTCTCGATTATGGCCCTGACTGGCGTTGTAACTCTAACCGTTAATTTCCGCAAAAAGCTTACAAACTGGTGAATTTCTGGATTTGTAACTGTATCAATTGTCAGCACAGGTTATTTCAGCTTCGTGACTGGGTGAATAAATACCAGGAACAGGGATTGGTGGTGGTTGGTGTGCATACGCCAGAATATCCTTGGGAGCGTGATATAAAAGCCGTGAATTGCGGGATCAAATAATGGCAGCCGACTTACTCGTCGTGGCGGCATAATGGCTATGCTATCCGGGACCGTTTTGGTAAAGGACGTTACGCAGAGCAGGAGAAGGTTATTGAGCAACGGCTAAAAGAGGCTCGGACCAGGCGGTGAGCATGCCGGTTGGGGCTGCGATGTAGGGTCGGCATCTGTGTCTACCTTGCTTATTGGGGATGAGCGTTTTTTCAATGACAATTAAGGGCCTGTTATCGGTCAGCAACAGTAAATTAAAAATGAGACTCCGCTGCGTCACTCACTGGAATACGCATACATAGTGTGAAAATTAACGGCAGTAATGTGAATTTTTAATGACAGGTTCAAATATAAATTTATTCGATATCTCGTTATTCATTGATAAATAATAAGTTTAATTTGATTGAAAAAGAAATGTAAGATGAATGTTATTCCTTAGTTGTTTTTCGTGGATTTTCAGTAAGATTATTCTTATATTGAGCGAATAATGCCTTTAACCTGAAAAGAACTTTGGATAGCAAGCCACTATGTCTAGACCTTCTGCGCTTTACGTTCCACATATTTTGAATGCTAAAGAGATTGAGCCAGAAGAACGCATTGATCAGATAGCCGCGAACCTTAGCTGCTATGGTATCGAGGTCGCAGACAATCGGCGGCCAGAGGACATCATCGCCGTACATAAAACAATATCCGGAGTTATGGGGCATTATTGCAGCGCCTTGGGCTCAAAAAATGACATCATCTTCGATCCCCATAAAGCGAAGGAGCCGATGATTTATATTTCGTTGATTATGCAAGGGGATCAGATAATTAATGGTCGGAAAAATAACAATAATACGCAGGTTGATCAGGGTAAATTAATACTGCATCTGCGTGATGACTATTGTCAGTATCAGTCTACAGACGTCAAAGAGCTCTATGTTATCCCTCATGCTGATCAGGTGAAAACGGTGCTTACCGGGAAGCTAAATCAGCATGCTATTTCTCTGGATAATCACTATCTGGCCGCTTTTCTCAAGTCTCATATGTTACATCTGGACCAGCAGTCAGCCAGTTTAAATACTAAAGAAACCGCGCTTATCGTTGATAGCCTTCATCATATGGCGCTGTTAATGATGTCAGATGTGGCGAAAGAAAAAGGAATGACGTCAGAAGATAAACAGAAACATATCTTCAATGCCGCCAAATCGTACATTAAACAGAACTTTTCCCAGCATGAGATATCGCCAGATTCAATATCTAAAGTACTCCGTTGTTCAAGAGCTAGTCTTGATCGAGCATTTAATGAACAGGGGACATCAGTGATGCTGGTGATTAAAGGTACACGTTTAGATGCGGCGCGGGGATTATTAGAAAATAACAGGACGTTAAGAATAGAACAAATATCCTGGCTATGTGGTTTTGTGAATCATTCATTGTTCAGTAAGTTATTCAAAGAAAAATATAAAGTCTCTCCAAAAAGCTGGCGTGATAATTTTAATGGGTGCTTGTAAGTACCACACCACTGATAGCTAAATTTGACGTAAAAGCGCCTTAGAGTGAAAAGACCGAGTCCATTAAAGAATATGGGATTGGTGAGGCCAGAATTTAGCGTTATCTGTACCAGTTGTCCGGCCGTCCCTTCCAGCTCGATTATGCGCATAACCGAGCTTCTCCATGCTTTTCGAAATACATTCACGCCTGGAACAGCAATCACCTTCAGAGTATCAGGCAGGCGTTTTCCAGCCGTTTCGAACTCTCGGTATGGCTGAACCTCAGCTCACGTATCGATGAAGTTAAATCGTGACAATACATTGATATAATTAACTATAGCAATAGTAATGTATGTAAACTACATGGGGCGATATAGCACTATTTTTTGCTCTGTTCTGAACAGAGTATTACGTCGCTATTCTTTGTCAGGCCAGTTGACTCTTTCATTTAATATTTATTTTTAAATATTTTGCCCAACTAAAAACATTATTTGTTGTTATAAATAAATATGGTTTTTTAATCATTAGTAGCATTTACATGAATTTTTTTCATTTATTTTCTAGTCATATATCTGAACGGTGTTTAGTATCAGAAAATACACATTGTTGTTCAAACTATTGTGGTATTGCTTACCTCCATTCTCGTCTGGTTTCTGGCCGGCTGTATGCGTGGTGGTATTCAGTCAGTTTTATTCCCCAATACAAATGACTTAAAAATATAGGTATGGAACTCTTTTATGTCACAGATGCTTGCTTTGTTAATTGTCATGGTCATTTTATACTTGGGGGATATGATTTCCGTCAGAACGAAAGCCTGGATCCCTTCGGTATTTGTGTGCGCCGTACTTTTTCTTATCGGTTATTGGACGTTTTTCCCTCAGGATATTGTTAGCCTGGCCGGTATTACCCCTGCGGTCGCCGTAATGTTGATGTACCTGCTGATTACCAACATGGGGACTTTACTCTCTGTGCCGGAGCTGGTGCGTCAGTGGAAAACAATTGTTATTTCACTGGCGGGGATCGTCGGTATTGTTATTGCCGTATTTATTGCTTGTATGATGTTTTTTGATATGAATACGGCGATTGTCACTATTCCGCCTTTAGTCGGGGGAATAGTGTCGGCGCTTATCATGTCTAAAGGTGCAGCGAGTGCAGGACTCATTGACCTCTCCGTATTTGCCATCCTGATTTACGTGATGCAAGGATTTGCGGGTTACCCACTGACCGCCATTATGCTGCAACGGGAAGGCAAACGCGTGTTGCAGAAATACCGTCAAGGGGAATGGCATGCATCGGCCGCGTTGCTGCCAGCTGATAAGATGGCCACGACCTTGAGCGCTGAGGAGAAAATGCCTCATCTGTTTAGCTTTATTCCTGCCCATTACAATACCAGCTACTTCAAATTTCTTCGCCTGGCGCTGGTGGGATATTTGGCTTATGTGGTGTCAGGTTTTCTGGCTCCGGTCGTGAGTGTCAGTCCGTTTGTCCTGTGTTTACTCTTTGGGGTGATTGCCAGCTCTCTGGGCTTTCTCGAAAAACAGCCGCTGCAAAAAGCCAACGGTTTTGGTTTCGCGGTGATGGGGTTGATGCTGTTTATTTTTGATACCCTCAACAGAGCGACGCCAGAGATGCTGTTACGCCTGCTGTTTCCAATGGTGTTGCTGATTGCTGTCGCAATAATCGGGATGTTTATTGTTTCCTGGATCGTGGGTAAATGCCTGGGGGTCAGCATGGAGATGGCCTTTGCCATCTCTTTGACTGCGATGTATGGTTTTCCGGCAGACTATATCATTACCAATGAAGCAATCACCTCACTGACCAAAGATGAAAAAGAGCGCGAGATCCTGACTCAGCATATGTTAGCGCCTATGTTGGTGGGAGGGTTTATTTCTGTCACGATGGTGTCTGTCGTACTGGCCGGCATTATGGTGGGTTATATTACGCCAATGGTGGGATAAAATATGAACGGTGCCAATGTTGAGCGGATACAGCGACAACTGGAACAGTTAGCTGAGTTTACCGCCACTCCCGGAGAGGGAACCACACGCATGAGCTACAGTCCTCAGGGGCAGCTGGCGCGTGAATATATAAAGAGCCAAATGCTTGAAGCCGGGCTCAGCGTACGTGAAGATGCTATTGGCAATATTTTTGGTAAAAGTGCCGCCCAGGATCCTGAACTGCCTTCTGTGATGGTGGGGTCTCATTTCGACTCGGTGCCAAACGGTGGTGCCTTTGACGGCCCTGCGGGTGTAGTCATGGGACTGGAGGTGGCGAAACTGTTTCAAGAGCAGCGGTTGCTGCCACGCTATCCCTTGGAAGTGGTGGCGCTGGTGGAAGAAGAGGGATCGAGCTTTGGCCGGGGATTGCTGGCTTCCAGTGCCATAGTGGGCAAAGTGGATGCGGCAGAACTTCACCGCCTGTGCGATAGCCAGGGGAGATCCGCCGCGCACTGTATGGCCGAGGTCGGTTTTGATGCCGATCGTGTCGCCAGTGTTGTGCGTCCCGCATCCACGATAAAAGCCTTTATTGAACTGCATATTGAGCAGGGTCCCGTGCTGGAACAGGCATCACTCGATGTCGGGATTGTGGATGTGATAGTCGGGATCACGCAGTTAGTGGTGACTATCACGGGCAAAGCGGGCCACGCAGGCACGACGCCGATGAACAGGCGACAAGACGCGCTGGTTGCTGCCTGTCAGGTTATTGCTCAGGTGGGAGAGTTCGCCCGACAGGCAGGTGAAGAGACGGTCGCGACCACCGGCAAGCTTCAGGTTTTCCCCAACGGCGCAAATGTTATCCCCAGCAAAGTCATTTTTACCGTCGATATTCGCTCTAAAGACTGGCATAAGCTGCAGCAGGTGGTTGAGCAAACAAAAGCCTGCATTCATCAACAGTCGGGGGCGGGGATCCACTGTCACATTGAGCAACCTTTACTGGTTGCACCTACGCAATTAGATCCTGAGATCCACCAATTGCTGGCGAAACATGGCGAGGCGTTGGGTCTGAAACAGCGCACCATGGTCAGTGGTGCCGGCCACGATGCAATGATGTTTGCTGGCCAGACGGCAGTAGGCCTCGTTTTTGTGCCAAGTCGGGACGGTTTAAGTCATCACCCAGATGAGTGGACTGACTATGCACAGATTCAGAAAGGCATTGAGGTTATTTTTCAAACAGTAAAAGAGATTACAGAGGCCAGTAACTATGACGAATAAAGCCATCGCACAATCTATCCATAAGCATACTGAGGCGATGATTGCCTTTCGTCGCGATTTGCACGCCCATCCAGAGTTGCCCTGGGAAGAGGTACGTACCACTCAGAAAGTTGCACAAGCCTTAGAAGAGATAGGTATCCCCTATCGACTGACAAACCCCACAGGGGTGATTGCCGAGATAACCGGAGGGCTGCCCGGCAAGAGAGTGGCACTGCGTGCCGATATGGACGCCTTACCTGTGCAGGAATTGAGTGAAAATATAAGCTACAAGTCGCAAACGGACGGCAAAATGCACGCCTGTGGCCATGATGCGCACACGGCAATGCTGCTGACCGCCGCCAAAGCGCTGTATGAAAATCGGCAAAGTCTACGGGGCAATGTGCGTCTCATTTTTCAGCCTGCAGAAGAGATAGCTCAGGGAGCCCGCGAGATGGTGAAGCAGGGGGCTGTTGAGGGCGTGGATAACGTGTTCGGTATGCATATTTGGACCACCAGCCCTTCAGGAAAAATCTCGTGCAATGTGGGGTCCACGTTTGCGTCAGCCGATCTGCTGAAAGTGACCTTTAAAGGCAAAGGTGGACATGGTTCCATGCCGGAAGCGTGCATTGATGCTGCGGTTGTCGCGTCTGCTTTTGTGATGAATGTCCAGTCAATTGTCTCTCGTGAAACGTCACCGCTGGAATCTGCTGTTGTCACCATTGGACGGATGGAAGTGGGAACCCGTTTTAATGTGATAGCAGAAAATGCCGTACTGGATGGGACGGTACGTTGTTTCACCGCTGCAGCGAAAACACGGATCAAAGAGGCTATCGAACGGTATGCGCATCATACTGCTGCGATTTATGGCGCGACTGCTGTCGTTGACTACATTGATGGTACTTTGCCGGTCATTAACGAAGAACGCAGTGCCCTGTTGGCCCAGTCGGTGGTGCGGGAGGCGTTTGGTGAAGAGGTGCTGATGGCAGAAAAACCCACAACAGGCGGAGAAGATTTCAGCTTTTTTATTGAAAATATCCCTGGTTGTTTTGCTTTACTCGGTTGCGGTAATCCAGAGAAAGGTACGGACTGGGCACATCACCACGGCTGCTTCAATATTGACGAAGATGTAATGGCCAGCGGAGCTGAGCTTTACGCCCAATACGCCTGGAGTTATCTCCAGCAAGACGCGTTTTAACCCTGCTTTATTCCCCCATGCAAGCATGGGGGATGCTGCTGGGCCCTGTGACTTACAGCACTTTGCTTAAAAAGGCTTGAGTACGTGGGTTCTCTGGCGCACTGAACAATTTTGCCGGGGTGCCTTGTTCCTGAATGATTCCCTGGTCGATAAAAATCACCCAGTCAGCGACTTCTTTGGCGAAGCCCATTTCATGGGTGACGATAACCATAGTCATACCTTCTTGAGCGAGCTGTTTCATGACGGCAAGCACTTCACCCACCAGTTCCGGATCGAGTGCAGAAGTGGGTTCATCAAACAGAATTATCGAAGGCTCCATCGCCAGGGCTCGGGCTATGGCAACGCGTTGCTGCTGTCCGCCTGACAGGCTGGAGGGCCAGGCATCAATTTTATCGAGCAGCCCCACTTTCGTCAGTAGTTTTTCAGCCTGCAATGTTGCATCCGCTTTCGACAGGCCTTTTAAGGACATCGGGGCCATGATCAGGTTTTCCAGCACGGTCATATGCGGGAAAAGATTAAAGCGCTGGAATACCATGCCGACGCTTTCGCGCAGCGTATTGAGGTTGGTTTTAGGATCATGAACAGCAAATCCATTAACCATAATCTCGCCACCGTTGGGTCTTTCCAGTGCGTTAAGGCAACGCAGAAAGGTACTTTTTCCCGATCCGGAAGGGCCAATAATACAGACCACATCTTGCGGTGCGATATCACAGGAGATGCCCCGTAATACATGGGAGCTGCCAAATTGTTTCTGTAAGTCCTTAACGTGAATCACTTCTGCCAAACCTCTTTTCCATATATTGCACCAGCAGTGAGAGTATAAACGTCAGCACCCAGTAGATAACTGAAATTGTCAGATAGGGTTCCCAGTAGGTGGCATAAGCCCCGGAAACCGTACGTGCGGCATAGGCTAAATCGGCAAGGCCGATGGCTGAAGCCAGAGACGAATCTTTAACAATCGCAATCGAGTTATTACCCAGTGGCGGCAGAATACGGCGAAAAGCCTGCGGCAGGATGACCTTACGCATGGTTTTCCACCAGCCCATTCCTAATGCGCGCGATGCTTCCATCTGGCCATTATCAATAGACTGAATACCGGCCCGGAAGATTTCCGAAACATAAGCGCCCGAGTTGAGAGAGATGGCAACAATACAGGAGAGAAACGCACCGTATTCGGTACGCAGATCTCGCGCAAAATCGACAGACATCAGCCCTGAGGTAACAAAAATGCCGTCTCGTGGGTTGATAAACATCGGTACCAGGGCGAAGTGCACCACCATGATTTGGACAAATAACGGGGTACCGCGAAAAGCACTGACGTAAATACGTACAGGCAGTTGTACTGCATAGCGAAGGATATATTTCCACGGGCCTTGCTCTGCACGAGCCATACGGCCCAGCCCCAGCATTAATCCCCAGGATGTGCCTAAAATAACGCAGATGATGGTGCACTTGATGGTCATCAGTGCACCCTGCATAAAGAGCGGTGCGTATTCTGAGATTATCTCCCAGCGAAATCCGGTCATACCTGTCCTTGACTGGGCCGAAACGGCCCATTGAAAATTATTCTACTGGGAGGGTGGGAACGTTGTTATCAAACCAAGTAGCGTAGATTTTTGCGTAAGTGCCATCTGCAATAATTTTCTTCAAGCCAGCATCTAACTTCGCTTTGAGCTCACTGTTACCTTTCGCCACGGCGATACCAAAATATTGACGCTCAAACTTATCATCAGAAACCAGTTTCAGCGGTTTATCCGGGTGGGTTTTAATATAAAATTTAACCACACCGACATCGCCAACGGCGGCATCAATACCTTCTTCGCCCAGCTCTTGCAGCATCAGCGGAGTATTATCAAAGCGTTTAATATCGGTGCTGTTTTTACCCAAAACGTCTGATACTACGATATCGCCAGTACTGGAGTTAACCACCCCCACTTTTTTACCTTTCAGAGAACTGATGGAGTCTATTTTAGAGTCAACAGGCACCACAATAGACTGTTCTGCCGGGAAGTAAGGGAGAGAAAAGTCGACCATACCTTTACGTTTATCGGTGATGGTAATACCCGAAATAATAATATCGCGATCGCCTGTATTTAATGTTGCAAAGATACCTTCCCAGGGGGTGTTGATCAGCTTGATATCAAACCCTTCCGCTTTCGCGACAGCTTTAATGATATCGATATCAAAACCTTCCAGCTCTTTCTGGCTGTTTTCAAATTCGAAAGGGCGATACGTTCCGCCAGAACCGACGACGTAAGTTTGAGCCAAGGCTTGCACAGAACTGAACATTGCAGCGATAACACAGCCGCCGATAGCTAATTTTTTCATTACATTTGTTAACATAAACGCTTTATACCCGTAAAATTTTTTATGCACTTAATATGCATATATATATAATTCTGTAGGCTGCTTCAACAGAAACTTTATTTTTCATGACAATTGCTGACAAATAGTGCAATGATTCGAATTTACGGGTAAAGGGTAGTTTGTCATCTCTGTTTCACTGTCTGACAACGCCATATGGCGCAATATAGAGAAGCACTTGCAGTGCACAGATGACTGAAATTTAAGAACGTCGTCATTCAAAAAGGGGACCCTCGCCCCCTTATTCTTCTACTGTCCATCCTCCGCCCAACGCCTTATACAAATCAATTTGCGCCAGCAGCAGGTTATTTTTGGCTTTCACTTCGTCGGTCTGCACCGAGAACAGCGTGCGCTGGGCATCGAGCACGTCAAGATATGACGAGTAGCCGTTTTGATAGCGGTTTTGGGCAATACGCAGGGTTTCCCGGGCGACTTTTTGCTGTGCTTGTCGTTCGGCCCACTGTTCCTGGTAGCCGGTGATCGCGTCAAGGCTGTCGTTAACTTCGGCAAAGGCGTTGCGCACTATTTTTTCATAGCTATAGAGCGCCTGATTACGCTGGGACTGGGAGATATCCACAGCAGCATTCAGCGCCTGACGGTTTAGCAAGGGAGCCAGGATACTGCCACCCAGGCTCCAGAGCTGGAGCGGGTTATCGAGTAGCTCAGGTAGTCTGCGATCCTGTATCGATCCTGTTGCGCTTAAGTTTATCGACGGCAGCAGGTTGCCACGGGATTTCGCTAACGTCGCGTCTGCGGCAATAAGTTGCTGCTCTGCCTGCACGATGTCCGGTCGGCGGTTCAGCAGAGTTGAAGGCAGTTGCGACGGTAAACTCAGCGGCGTCAGGCTGTCGAAGTCTGCGTTGCGTACTACCTCTCCCGGATTGGTTCCCAGCAACAGACTCAGGGCATTTTCCTGCTGCACGATTTGGTGTTTAAGCTGGGGGAGCTGCGCCCGGGTTGAACGGAGTTCGGAGTCTGACTGCATCAGTTCCAGTCGCGAGCTATAACCGGCTTCAACCTGGCGTTGAGCCAGGTTGAAAGCCTGTTCCCGGGATTTCAGCGTGGATTCCGTGACCTGGAGTTGTTCATCCAGTGCCATCAGGGTGACATAGCCTGATGCCACAGCCGAGGCAACGGTCAGGTCTGCGGCAGCCGCAGCAGCTTTCTGCGCTTCCAGCGTGGCTGTGGCAGCATTGACGGCGTTGCTGTTCACGCCCCAGAGGTCGACATTATAGCTGGCGGTAAGGCTGCCTTTATATAACGTACTGTAGACGGGCAAGCCAGTTACGGCAGATTGCGAGCGAGCGCGGGAGCCGTTAACTCCGGCATCCAGGGAGGGAAACAGGCCGCCTTCTGAGGCATAGACGCGTGCCTGATACTCATTGATGCGCTCGCGGGCAATCAAGACGTCGCTGTTATGGCGTAATGCCAGGTCGACGTATTGATTCAGATGACCGTCATGAAAATTGCGCCACCACAGGGGCTCTACAGGGCTTGCGGCTCCACCTGCGATACGCCATTCGGTCGGGATCTGCAGCGAGGACTTGGCTGGGGTGACATCCACTGACTGACAGGCACTCAGCAGAGCGGCGGTGAGCAGCACCGCGCTTGGGCGAAGGATCATTTTTCCTCCCCGGTATCGATAGTCACCTGGACTGACATACCCGGGCGCAGCAGCGCCGTTTCTTCAGGCTGACTCAGCACTTCGATACGCACCGGAATACGCTGGGCGATTTTCACGAAGTTACCGGTCGCATTATCCGGGCTGATCGCGCTGAACTCCACGCCCGTTGCCGGAGAGATACTCTCTACTCGGCCTTCATAGGCTTTACTGTCCAGGGCATCAACAGTAAATTTCACCGACTGCCCGACCCGCAGGTTCGCCAGTTGTGTCTCTTTCATATTGGCGATAACCCAGCGTTGTGAGGGGACCAGCGAAGTGAGGTGGGTTCCTGCGGTAACATAGGCTCCCTGGCGGATAGAGACTTGTCCGAGCTGGCCGTCGCGGGGGGCGATAATCCGGGTATTCTGCAAATCGATTTTCGCCAGTTCCAGTGTTGCTTTCGCGTTTTCCAC
Source organism: uncultured Cedecea sp. (assembly GCF_947498825.1). Classification (GTDB taxonomy): domain Bacteria; phylum Pseudomonadota; class Gammaproteobacteria; order Enterobacterales; family Enterobacteriaceae; genus JGM124. Next base: position 126,408 of record NZ_CANMLV010000010.1, read on the forward strand.
ATCCGCCTGCAGCGCATCGCGATTAACGATAACCGTTTGTAAATCCTGACGCGACATCTCAAGTGTCGCGGTAGCCTGATCGATATCGGCGCTACTTTGAGCGGCGCTTGCCAGGGCTGCATCGCGCTCACGAATGGAAAGGGAGCCGTCTGCAGTCAGCTCTTTTACGCGCTTTAAATCAGCCTGGTTTTTCAGGCTCTGCGCCTTGGCGTTTTTCAGTGCGGCTTCGTTACGCAAGATGACTGCCTCAGCACTTTTATGCTGCTGGAGATTATTTTTCAGTGCTGCGACTTTCATCGCTAACTGGGCTTCTGCCTGGTGCACCCGTTGACTGTAGATGCGGTCGTCAATCTGGAACAGCACTTCACCCTGTTTCACATGCGCAAAATCCTGAACGTCAACCTGGGTGATATAGCCGTTGACCTGAGGGCTGATAAAGGTGGTTTGCCCGCGGACGTATGCGTTGTCGGTAAATTGTGTATAGCGGGTAAAAGGGGGCAATTGCCAGGCGTAGAGGATAACCAGTACGCCAACGATAGCGATAGCTGCGGCTGTGAAAATAGATACTACCCGTAGATTATTACGGATACTGACCTGTTCTTTTTCGGCATCCTGCTGACTCATAACCACTCCTGAAATAAAATATTAATCATTGTTTTAACGTTTATTATTTACTGCCAGCGATTTTTTTTAGTGCCAGTCGTGCGGTAAGACGCAGACGCAGTAATCGCCATAAAATCCAGACCAGTGTCGCAGCAGCAATACCAGCAGTCAGAAGGTACGTATCATTATAAGCCAGAATATTGGCTTCCAGTGTGCTGACGGTTTGTAGCTGGGTAACGGCCTGGGTGCTCAGCAGGACACTGTCGCTAATCTGGCTTTGATACATCTGGCTATAGGCCTGGAGCCGTTCATTAACCAGCGGATTAAGGGTGGTGAGCTGATCTGCCAGCATGCTGGAATAGTATTTCTCGCGCCAGGTCTGGAAGGTGCCGAGAATCGCTGAGCCCAACAGCCCACCAAGGTTTTGGCTCATGCCAAACATCACCGAGAAACTGACCAGATTGCGCTGATCGGCAATCACGCCACCAATTGCCGCCAGCATAGCTGGTGCGAGGAAAAAGGCACTGCTAAAACCCAGCAGGAACTGACTCAGCATGAGCTGATCCGGGCGGGTCAGGTTGTTGGAGTGACTGTCTAATAGCGAGGCCACCATGATCAGTGCCAGCGACGTAATAATGGGCCAGGCCAGCTTTGTGGGCTTAAGCGTCAGGCAGCTGGTGATTATCCCACACACTATTCCGGCGAAAATAGACCATGCCAGGTGGGTCATCTGCTCGTTTTGCAGGCCAACATATTGCAGCCAGCCGATGACCCCGGTGTTCTGCTCCGCCAGTACGATACGGATCAGCAGCATAATCAGTCCCAGGCGGAGAATACTGCCACTGGAAAGCCAGCGTATATTCAGCAGCGGGTTGCTACGGTTATGCTCAAAGGTAATCGCGCTGACGATAAGCACGAGTGATAAAGCCAGCGCCCAGCCTATCCAGGGGGCTTCAAACCACCAGTCTAGCCTGCCCAGGGAAAGTACGGCGCAGAGTAGTGCAAGGCCTGGTGCCAGCAGCATAAAGGTGATGAAATCTTTTTTCTCGAACACTTTACGCCGGTCGCTGGGGGGCAGTTTGAGCGCGATAACGCAAGCCAGTGAAATCAGTGCCATCCCGAGTTCAAAGAGATACAGGCCACGCCACTCTTCCAGCTGTAGTAACTCGGTTGAAAAGAGCCGTGCAATAGGGATGGCCAGCGATGAGCCGGTTATCCCGATGGTTAATGCCTTTAAGCGATGTTTGGCGGGCCAGGCCTGAATTTGATAATAGATCCCCAGTGAACTGAGGGCGGCAGCGACCATGCCGTGGGCTGCGCGTACCATCAGCGCTGAACTCAGGTCGTTAACAAACAGGTGAAAGAAGGTTACCAGCACATACAAAACCAAAAAACCTTCTGTGAAGGCGCGCAAACCATACTGCTGACGGAACTTGACCAGCAGTAAGTTAATCGAGATATTGGTCATAACGTATACGGCAGGCAGCCAGGCAATTTCTGTCGACCAGGCTGCAAACGTTCCCTGCAGATTTTGCAGGTTTGCCGAAACCATCGCATTACCCATAGCCCCCGTAAGACACACCAGCAGACCGACAATACCAAAAGCGAAGCGTTTCGGTGTGCTGTGGATGGGAGTTGAAGGCGAACCAAGCAAAGTGGGTTTTTCATGGGGCTGCCACTCGCGAGGCGCATAAGGATTGCGTTGAGGCGGGCGCATAAATGTTGTTACCTATTTTATTATTAGTCTGCTAATTATTTTTATTTTAGCAGGATTGATGGATTAAGTGAACGAGATAATAATCGACCCTTAGTCAAAAGTTGACTAGTCTTGCCTATATTGAGACTGTTCTGTTTTAAAACATCCTGTGTGGTCACTGGGTACTGCCATTCTCATCTGCCCTTTAATGATTATTCTCTGATTCAAGCAAGATCGGTCAGGCGAACTCAATCGCCTTCGCGCATAGTAAGCCGCACGGAGGAAGTCATGTGTGATAATAAAACCGAGAGTTACGCCAGACGTTTTAAACAGGTCTTTGATTATATTGACCGCCATCTCGACGACAGCTTATTACTGGAAAAACTCAGTGAAGTGGCGCATTTTTCACCTTTTCATTTTCATCGCCAGTTTTCGAGCTATTGTGGGATACCCCCTGGTCGTTACATCCAGATGATGCGTCTGAAACGCGCATCTTATCGGCTGGCTTTTAATCCGTTAGAGAAAATCACAGATATCGCGTTCGATGCCGGCTTTCAGCATGCTGAATCATTCAGCCGAGCTTTCAGGCAAATGTTTGGTCTGTCACCGACACAATTTCGCCAGCAGCCGCCTTGGATAGACTGGCATAAACGTATATCTGAACCTTATAAAGCCAGGAGACAAACAATGAAAAATCAGGTCAGTATTATCAATTTTCCCGCAACACCAGTCGCAATGCTGACGCATTACGGACAACCGGAACTCATCAATGAAACGGCTGCTCGTTTTATTGACTGGCGAAAAAGTACCGGGTATTCGCCAGTGGCTACCAGCCAGACATATGGTATTGCACCTCATGATCCAACGCTAACCGCGCCGGATGAATTTGAGTTCCATATTTGCGGCACGGTAAACTCACCCATTGATGAAGATAATCACTTTGGCGTGATCAACAGCGATATTCCGGCGGGTCGGTGTGCGGTTTTACAGCATCAGGGATCGCATGAGACGCTAACCGAGCTGGCGAAAGCACTGTATCGTGACTGGTTACCTGAGAGTGGAGAGGAGCTGCGCGACTTTCCTTTGTTCTTTCACTACCATAATTTTGTCCATCAGGTAGCGGAACATGAATTGCTTACCGATATCTATTTGCCATTGAAATAAACGGGGTCGAAGTTATCCCGGATGTGAAGCGCGCTGAGGTTCTCCCCGGCGTGTTTTTTATTTTATGGTCTTCAGTTGACTCAAAGAGAGGTCGTTAGTATCACTTCCGCTGGGTTCCAGACTCTCCCATTTTCACTTGTTCTTAATACCGCAGCTTTGCGACAGGTATCACCGACACAATCTCTTGCTTCGGCACATATTAGTCTGCTGGAAGCTCGCTCTGAGTGAATTGCCCTTTTAAGCGTGATACTCACAACACTTCTTTATGCGAATGCACAAATTTAAGCCGTTACTTAGAGGTGTTTGTCTAAAGTAGTTAAGTAAAATAATGCTTATATTTGATATTGAAACGTCTTTTCAATAAACGCGAGCCGATCTTCCACTTTGCACCATGCAATGTATTCCAGGTAAGCATAGTGGTTTACTTATTGCTTTAAGGACTGATAATGAAAATTGAATCAGTGAATGTCACCGTTTTCCAATACCCCACCCGGCGGGTCTCTGACAGTGCTGGTCACTCTCATCCCGGTGCGGAAGGAATGGCCAAAATGGCGATGCTAACGATTACTGCCGATGATGGTACCCAGGGCTATTCGTTTGCGCCTCCAGAAGTGGTTCGCCCCTTTGTGGTCAATACTTTCTTTCGTAAGGTGATGGTAGGGCAGGATCCTTTTAACCGTGAGCGTATCTGGCAAGATCTCAATCACTGGCAGCGCGGAAGCGCACATCAGCTGACCGAACGCGCCCTGTCCTTTGTTGAGCAGGCGCTATGGGACCTGATTGGCCGTAAACTGAATATGCCGGTGTATAAGCTGTTGGGTGGTTTCCGCGATAAGGTTCCTGCTTACGGTAGTACCATGTGTGGCGATGACTTGCCCGGAGGGCTGTCCACCCCCGATGAGTACGCTATTTTTGCCGAGAAGCTTGTCGCGCGCGGCTATCAGGCGATAAAACTGCATACCTGGATGCCGCCAGTCTCCTTTGCTCCTGATCCTAAAATGGATATCAAAGCCTGTGCCGCGGTACGTGAAGCCGTTGGGCCGGATATTGATCTGATGATCGATGGTTATCACTGGTACAGTCGCAGCGAAGCTCTGTGGATAGGTAAAGAGCTGGAGAAGCTGAATTTCGCCTGGTTTGAAGAGCCGATGGAGGAAGACTCGATGTCCTCTTATGCCTGGCTTGCGGAAAATCTGTCTATTCCTATCGTCGGGCCGGAAAGTTTCGGCGGTAAGCATCATATGCGTGCTGAATGGGTGAAAGCGGGCGCCTGCGATATTCTCCGTGCTGGATCGAACGGCGTCGGCGGCATTACGCCAACCATGAAGGTTGCCGCCCTGGCTGAGTCGTTCGGTATGGACTGTGAAGTGCATGGTAACGGGGCGGCAAGCCTGGCGGTTGTCGGTGCTATCCGTAACTGTCGCTGGTATGAACGCGGTCTGTTACATCCTTTCCTCGAGTATGACGAACCTGCAGCCTACCTTAATAGCATTGTCGATCCTATGGACGCGCAGGGCTTTGTGCATCTGCCTCAAGGCCCCGGACTGGGCGAAGACATTAATTTCAACTATATCGAAGCCAATACTGTCAGCCACGACTGACCTAAATAAATAAGTTCAGGCGCGCTACCTTGGCGTAGCCTGACGTACCCTACAGGCGGTAGATATGAAAAAGAACGCTATTCTTGGCGTGTGTCTGCTCACGCTTATCATGTCCGTAGCAAGCCCTGGCGCTCAGGCGAAAACGCCTGACGATCAGCTGATTATTGGCATGAATATGAATAACCTGCTGACCCTTGATCCGGCCGCGATGACCGGTAATGAAGTCGTGGGTATTGTCGTTAATCTCTATGACTCGCTGGTCGAGTTGGATCCTAAGCAATTAAACCATGTGATACCCGCTCTGGCGCAAACTTGGGACGTGAGTCCGGACGGTAAAACGCTGACTTTCCATTTGCGTAACGATGTGAAGTTTCACTCAGGCAATCCCTTAACTGCCGAAGATGTAGTCTGGTCAATGCGCCGCATTCTGCATCTTAATCTCGCCCAGGCATCGGTCTGGAAGTCCTACGGTTTTACCAAAAAAAATGTCGATGAGTTGGTCACCGCGCCGGATAAATACACCGTTAAAATCGTCTTGCCGAAAGAAAACGATCCGCAACTGGTGATTTATTCTCTGGGGGCTTTGGGAAATTTAGGCGTACTGGACAGTAAAACGGTGCAAAGTCATGTGCAGGATAATGACTGGGGTAATCGCTGGCTCTCGACCAATGAGGCAGGCTCCGGCCCGTTTATTCTTGATACCTGGCAGGCTAAAGACGTCTTACGTATGAAGGCTAACCCTGATTACTGGCGCGGTGAGCCGAAAGTGAATCGCGTGGTGCTACGTCATTTTCAGGAATCACAAACCTTACGTCTGATGATTGAGAAAGGCGATTTGGATGTTGCCAGTAATATGGCGGTGTCTGATATTAACGCCCTGCGTAAGCAGCCGGATCTTACGGTTGAAGCGGTACAACGTGGCACCATGTACTACGTTGCCATGAATATGAAAGATCCGCAGTTCGCCAACCCTAAAGTACGCGAGGCAATTAGATACCTTATTGATTATAAAGGCATCAATAAGGCGTTGATGCCGGGCTATGGTGTGCTTCATCAGCGCCCGATTAAGGCCGGTATGCCCTCAACCTTGCCGGATCCGGGTTATCAGTTAGATATCGATAAAGCCAAAGCGCTGCTTGCTGAGGCGGGCTATCCGGATGGCTTTGAAACCACGATCCGATCCCTCTCCGATCAGCCGTTCCTCAATATTGCTATTGCGGTGCAGTCGACCCTGATGCAAGCGGGTATTAAGGCCAAGATCATTACCGGCACCGGCAACCAGATCTATGGCGCAATGCGTGAGCGTAAATTTGATCTGCTGGTCGGCCGGGGAGGGAGCGGCATGGAGCCCCATCCGCATTCCAGTCTGCGAGCCCTGGTGTATAACCCGGATAACAGCGATGCGGCCAGGCTGACCAATTTCCAGGGCTGGCGTACCAGCTTCTATGATAAGCAACTCAACGAAATGATAGACCAGGCATTGTTAGAGCGCGATCCCCAGAAGCAGATTGCGGATTACCAGGCGATCCAGGTCCGTTACGATAAATTAATCCCCGCATTGTTACCCCTCTCGCAGATGGTTGACTCGGTAGTGATACGTAATGAAGTCAAAGACTATCAGTCCCACCCATCGGCAACCACCTTCTTACGTGAGGTGTATAAAACACCTGAAGGAGAGAAACCATGAGTGCGACTTTTATGGCTTCCGGCTCTCGCTTGCGGAATTTTTCAAAACGGTTGATGCAGGTCGTCATCACCCTGCTGGGTCTGCTGATCCTCACCTTTACCATCGGCCGTGTGATGCCTATCGATCCGGTGTTGGCGATCGTCGGCCCGGATGCGGATCAGAGTACTTACCAGCAGGTTTATCAGCAGCTTGGCTTTGATAAATCCCTGATGACGCAGTTCGGTATCTATTTTGTCAATCTGCTGCATGGCGATCTGGGCAATGCCTTGCTGACGGGGAAACCGGTGATTGACGATATCATTCGCGTCTTCCCCGCCACTCTGGAACTGGCCACTATGGCGATAATCGTCGGTGCGGGTTTAGGGATCCCGTTAGGGGTTCTGGCTGCTGCGCGCCGTAACAGTGTTTATGACTATATTGTGCGTATTATCAGTCTGGCCGGTTATTCGACGCCGATTTTCTGGGTCGGGATGATAGGGCTGCTGGTGTTCTATGCCTGGCTTGGTTGGGTCGGCGGAGCAGGGCGGCTTGAACTTGGACTGGATGGTGTGGTGCCGCGTCGTACCGGGCTGATGACTATTGACGCCTTACTGGCCGGAAACAGCCAGGTCTTCTGGAATGCGATTAACCATTTAGTATTACCGGCTTCACTGCTTGGTTTCCACTCAATGGCCTATATTAGCCGAATGACGCGCAGCTTTATGCTCGCCCAGCTTTCGCAGGAGTTTATTTTAACTGCCCGTGTTAAAGGATTAACCGAGCGTCAGGTTATTTGGAACCATGCTTTTCGCAATATCCTTGTACAGCTTCTGACCGTAGTGGCGCTAGCCTATGGCTCATTGCTTGAAGGGGCGGTATTGATTGAGACGGTATTCTCCTGGCCAGGATTTGGTTCATATCTGACAGGCAGTCTGCTGCTGGGAGATATGAATGCAGTGATGGGCTGCGTACTGTTGGTGGGGGTCATTTTTGTGATGCTCAACTTGCTCTCTGACATGCTCTATCAATTCTTCGATCCGAGGACAAAATCATGAGTATTTCTCTCGATACGCCGCGGAGTAATCAGGCAAGTGAGTCGAGTCTGCGTATCAAACGCACACTGTCCCGCTGCTGGGGATTTGTGATTAAAATGGCCCGTAATCCTCTTACGGCAATCGGCGGCAGTATTATCCTGCTGCTGGTGGTCGTGGCGATATTTGCCCCGCTAATCGCCCCTTATAATCCGCTGGTGCAGGATCTTAATAATGTCCTGGCGGCGCCCAATTCTCAGCACTGGTTTGGTACCGATGAGTTTGGTCGAGATATCTTCAGTCGCCTGGTCTATGGGGCTCGCATTACGCTCTACATCGTGCTGCTGGTCTCTGTTACTGTCGGACCGATTGGTTTGTTGCTTGGAGTCTGTGCCGGCTACTTTGGCGGCAAAGTGGATATGGTCCTGATGCGGGTAACGGATATTTTTATCTCTTTCCCAAGTCTGGTTCTGGCGCTGGCCTTTGTCGCAGCATTAGGCCCGGGACTTGAGCATGTGGTGATAGCTATTACCTTGACGGCCTGGCCACCGATTGCACGTTTAGCCCGAGCTGAAACGCTTTCACTGAGACAGGCTGATTTTATCTCGGCAGTGCGTTTACAGGGCGCTTCTCCGGCTCGCGTATTGTGGCATCACATTGTGCCTCTGTGCCTTCCTTCGGTCATTATTCGCATCACCATGAATATGGCGGGCATTATTCTGACAGCAGCCGGTCTTGGCTTCCTGGGCCTTGGCGCTCAGCCGCCAGAGCCTGAGTGGGGAGCGATGATCTCCAGCGGTCGTACTTACATGATGGAGTGTTGGTGGGTGGTGACCATTCCTGGTCTGGCCATTCTTATCAACAGCTTAGCATTCAACTTCTTAGGAGATGGCCTACGTGACATACTCGACCCTCGCAGCGAATGATAGCCCTCTGCTCGACGTGCGCGATCTGTGCGTCGACTTTGTTAACGGCAGCGCCATCACCCACGCGGTGCGCGGTGTCTCCTTTCAACTGGGAAAAGAAAAGCTCGCTATTGTTGGTGAGTCGGGATCAGGAAAATCGACGGTAGGACGTGCACTGCTTCATCTGCATCCGAAGAGCGCACGTATTAACGCCAGTAAGCTACAGTTTGGCTCACAGGATTTGCTTGGGGCTAATGAAGCCCAGATGCGCAAGATCCGCGGCAAGCGTATTTCGATGATTATGCAGGATCCGAAATACTCCCTGAATCCGGTGGTCTGTGTTGGAAAACAGATAGCCGAAGCCTGGCTGACCCATAATCCAGGGCGTAAGGACGAGGCGAAAGCCCGGGCAATGGAGATGCTGGATATTGTGCGCATTCGTCAGCCGGAGCGAGTTTATCACCTTTATCCTCATGAAATATCGGGAGGCCAGGGGCAGCGCATCATGATAGCGATGATGCTTATCACTGACCCGGAGCTGGTTATCGCCGATGAACCAACTTCGGCACTGGACGTGTCAGTGCGTTTACAAGTGCTGGGTTTGCTCGACGATCTGGTCCAGTCTCGCGGGTTGGGACTTATCTTTATCAGTCATGATATTAACTTGGTGCGTAGCTTCTGCGATCGAGTGCTGGTGATGTATGCCGGCCGGGTAGTGGAGTCTATTGCCGCCAAGGATCTGGATAATGCGCAACACCCTTATACCCAGGGCCTGATCAATGCCTTGCCTGAAATTCACCATCGTCGTCCGGTCCTGCCAGTCTTGCAGCGCCAGGCGAGCTGGTTAAGCGAATAAGGAGCCTGTGATGATTGATGTAAAAAATCTCAATTTGTCCTTTGGTGAAGGGGACAGGTGTAATCAGGTACTGCACGATGTCAGCCTCCATGTAAAAGCGGGCGAGATCTACGGTTTGGTAGGGGAGTCCGGGTCAGGCAAGACCACAGTATTAAAGTGCCTGGCAGGTCTGTTTACCCACTGGCAGGGGGAACTGGCCATTGATGGTCAGCGCCTGGATCATAAGTTAACCAAGAACCGTTGCCGTCAGGTACAGATGGTGTTCCAGGATCCTTACGGCTCGTTGCATCCCAGACATACCATTGGCGATATTCTCGAAGAGCCTTTGCAGATCCACGGCATTAAAGATCGCGACAGGCGGATCTACTCATTACTGGATAGAGTAGGGTTGAGCCGCCAATTTCGTGAACGTTATCCTCACCAGTTATCAGGCGGACAGCGTCAGAGGGTAGCTATTGCAAGAGCCTTGATCCTCGAGCCACAGATTTTACTGCTGGATGAACCGACTTCGGCACTGGATGTGTCTGTGCAGGCTGAAATCCTTAATCTGCTGGTGGAATTGCAGCGTGAGTCATCTCTGACCTATCTGATGGTGACCCACGATCTGGGGGTGATTGCCCATCTGTGCCAGAAAGTGGCGGTAATGCAGTACGGTAAAATACTGGAAACGCTGACGGTTGATGCGCTGGTGAATCATCAGGCACAAATGGCCTATACCAAGATGTTACTCAATGCCAGTCAGTGTTATAGTCGTGAAATGGCACGCGAAGTCGCTGAGTATTAGTTTTTCCCCGGAGAGCCGGAACTCTCCGGGACAGTTTGTCTAAAACTGCTCGGAATGCTCTACAAAGGGTGAAGCCATGCTGTAAAGCCACCACCACAACCTATACTGATAACAGTGAATACCAAACCGGAGGCGCAATATGACGATTCATAAGCAAGGCCAGGCACACTGGGAAGGGAACATTAAACAGGGTAAAGGGACTATCTCAACCGAAAGCGGAGCCCTTACTAACCAGCCTTATGGGTTTAATTCCCGATTTGAAGGTAAAGCCGGGACGAATCCTGAAGAACTGATTGGTGCTGCTCACGCGGGATGCTTTTCCATGGCGTTGTCGCTGATGCTCGGTGAAGCTGGATATACGGCAGAAAGTATTGATACCGTAGCGGTGGTTTCGCTGGATAAAGTTGATGGCGGCTTTGCTATCAGCCAGGTTGAGCTTAAAAGTAATATTAAGCTTGCGGGAATTGAGGCTGAAGCCTTTGATAAAATTATTCAGCAGGCCAAGGCTGGCTGCCCGGTATCAAAACTGTTGAATGCTAAAATTACGCTTAATTACCAGCTGGATAATTGATTGTTGAACCCTGCCGAGGATGCCTGACAGGCATCCTCGCACAGCTTGGTTATCTTTCTTTATCGAGCTGAAGAGCAACATAAAGCAACAGCTTGTCATCAAGATTTTTCAGGTCAAGATCGGTTAACTCGGCAATGCGTGAGAGCCGATACTCCAGGGTATTGCGATGGATAAACAGCGCTTTGGAAGTGGCTAACGGCTGAAGATTATGGTTAAACCAGGCCACCAGTGTTCGGAGCAGCAAACCATTACTGTCCATTGCCTTCAGTTTAAGCAGCGGTCTTGAAAGTTCATCCGCCTGCCAGCCTTCACGCAGCCCGTCGAGTAGCACCGGCAGCGCCAGGTCCTGATAAAAGTAGCAGCGTTTTTCTGGCATACGCTGTTTGCCCACCCCAAGGGTTGTACAGGCAGTGCGATAGGAGCGGGCGATACTGCCCTGACCCATAAAGTAATTTCCCAGCGCGATGCGAAAACGCAGATGGCCTTCCTCTTGCATATTTGCGATCAGCTGTTCGATACGTCGACGATGCTCTCCCTCATCCCAACGTCCATGAGCATTCAGAGCGGGTTTGAGTACCACAATTTCAGTCAGTGAGATAATCGCGACCAGATTATTACGTGCAGGTTTCAGCAAATTGGTTTGCAGTTGTTGTAGCTCTTCCATGGCGCTATCAATACCGAGCTGGCCACTGTCGATTTCAATCACGGCCACAACCCGAGGCAGGGTCAGATCGATGCCTAAACGTTTAGCCCATTCGATAAGGGCGGGAGTATGCTCTTCGGCATGGATCAAACTCATGACCAACTCTTCCCGCAGGCGCGTATCCTGCGCCAACAGGTGCATCAGTCGCGCTTGTTCCAGCATCATTTCCGCCGTCATACAGACCAGTTCACCGTATTTGCGTAGCGTCTCGGGCTGACCTGTTAAACCAATGACACCGACGATATCGCCTTCGAGTCTCAGGGGAAGATTAATACCTTGCTTTACGCCGTGCAGGTTATGGACCGCCGCGTCATCAATATCGACCACTCTCCCCTGGGAAAGCGCCAGTAGTGCCCCTTCATGTAGCTCACCAATACGCTCAGGATCGCCGCTACCGATAATTTTTCCTCGGGCATCCATTACATTAATATTAGAGTCAATGATACGCATGGTACGTGCAACGATATCCTGCGCCATTCTGGAATCGAGGTGTAAAGCAGCCATAGCCCCTCCGAATAATATATACCCGTCATACTTCAAGTCGCCTGGGTGTTAACAGCATTCAGGCCGCCACATCACAGAGTTTATCTATGCTCATCGACGGGCTGAACTGGAAGCCTACAAGCAACTCGAATTATTTGGGGTAGGTATAACTCTAAGATAAAAAGAATTTTATCCCTTTGCATTCGCTAATTGCATACCGTTATCTGTCTAATTGGGATCACTCCCTCAGGAATTCGCCTGTTGGCGCACAAAAGATCACTCAGCCAGCAAAGCTGACTGAGTGATCAAACGGACATTTAATACATTATCTTTACTGGCTAATCTTCAGGCAGTGATTCCAGAGACTTCAGCGAAAATGGTGTCTGGCGGGCCGTTGGCACACCATTCAGTGACATACCTATTTTTACCATGGCAGCGACATTGCGTGCGGTACGGTAGATATTAGCGGGTGCGCCACTGAAGGCTTCTTCTCGCGTTGAAAGTGTCGAAAGTACGCTAAAAATCGCATCGATACCATGCTGATAGACCACATCAACATCGGGATGCAGGCTGCCTGCAATAGCGATAACCGGCTTGTCGTACTTTTTAGCAATATCGGCGACACCAACAGGGACCTTGCCATTGATGCTTTGACTGTCCAGACGCCCTTCTCCGGTGATAACCAGCGTGCAATCGTGGATCTGTTCTTCAAGATTAAGCGCCTGTGTCACCACTTCAATACCGCGGCGTAAATCTGCGTTAAGGAAGACTTTCAGCGTCGCCCCCATTCCACCAGCAGCCCCCGTGCCTGGGGCATGTTTCACGTCGATATCAAAGCTGCGGGCGATGATGTCAGCATAATGCTCCAGATTTCTGTCGAGGGTGTTAATCATTTCCTCTGTGGCCCCTTTTTGTGGGCCAAATATCCGTGAGGCACCCTGAGGACCAATGAGAGGATTGGTGACATCACAGGCAACCCGAACGGTACAACCAGCAAGACGCGGGTCAAGACCGGTGATATCAATCTTCTCAAGCCGATTCAGACTGCCTCCACCGGCGCTAAGTTCCTGGCCATCGCTATCAAGAAAATGTACCCCGAGCGCCTGCATCATTCCCACACCTGCGTCATTGGTCGCGCTACCACCAATTCCGATGACAATACTTTTTGCGCCCTTTTCTAAAGCCTGAGCAATCAGCTCGCCGGTGCCATAGGACGTGGTCAGCAAAGGGTCACGTTTGTCGTGAGGAACCAAGGCCAGACCGCTGGCTGCCGCCATTTCTATAAATGCGGTACGGCCATCGCCAGACAGTCCCCATATTGCATCAACTTTGTTGTTAAGCGGACCGGTGACCTGCGCGTGGTATTCCCTGCCTTGAGTCGCCGCAATCATAGCCTCGACCGTACCTTCGCCGCCATCAGCGAGAGGGATCCTCACATAGCGCGCATCCGGGAATATTTCCCGAAAACCTTTTTCAATAAATTCCGCGACATCTGGAGCCGAAAGGCTCTCTTTATAAGAGTCTGGGGCGATTACGATTTTCATAGTCATCAACCTAACGAATCATCCGGCTATTTTACGGCCGAGGCCCTTGTCCAGTTGTTAGCCCGAGCTGTCGGGCTAATCTTTAATTAGCGAGAGATTTCAACCTGAGCTAATTTCTCATAATAACAGGCTAATGCACTGTGGTCGGCTTGACCCAATCCATCAACGCGCAGCGCATGCATCATTTCCATGACTGAAGCCGTTAGCGGCAACTGGGCTCCGATACCGTGAGAGGTGTCGAGAGCATTAGCTAAATCTTTGATATGCAGATCGATACGGAAACCCGGTTTAAAATTACGATCCATCACCATTGGGGCTTTGGCTTCTAATACTGTGCTACCCGCCAGACCACCACGAATGGCCTGGAAAACAAGATCAGGATTCACCCCAGCCTTGGTCGCAAGCGTCAAAGCTTCGGACATGGCGGCAATATTAACAGCCACAATAATCTGATTAGCGAGTTTAGTGACATTCCCCGCACCAATATCACCCGTATGGACCACGGATCCTGCCATCGCTTTAAGTAGCGTAGCGTGTTTATCGAAGATAGCCTTATCGCCACCGACCATCACTGATAACGTACCGTCAATCGCTTTGGGTTCTCCACCACTTACCGGGGCATCCAGCATATCGATACCTTTCTGTTTAAGGGCATCGTGGATCTCGCGACTGGCCAGAGGAGAAATGGAACTCATATCAATCAATACGCTGCCAGGTTTAGCGCCTTCGATAACGCCATTTTCGCCGAGGACTACAGCTTTTACTTCAGGGGAATTCGGCAGCATGGTAATAACGATATCGCATAGTTGTGCAATCTCTTTGGGAGAAGAGGCCTTTTGAGCACCCAGTGCGACCAGCTCATCTGCGGCTGCGGGATTATGTCCTGAAACCACGACGTCGTAGCCTGCTTTCAGAAGATTTTTGCTCATTGGTTTGCCCATAATACCCAGGCCAATAAAACCCACTTTTGTTGTCATAATCTGCTCTCTCAATAGCAATAACTATTTTTTGAAGGTGTCTGAAAGTTTTTGACTTGCGGCACGAAACAACCCTAAGTCACTGCCGACGGCCACAAAGGTTGCGCCCCATTCCAGATAGCGGCGGGCATCGGCTTCAACGGGGGCTAAAATACCGCTTGGTTTACCCATGGCTTTAGCGCGTGCAAAAATATGTTTGATGGCTTGTTGAACCTCAGGATGTCCGGCATTACCCAGATGCCCCAGGGTCGCTGCCAGGTCACTTGGTCCAACAAAAATACCGTCCACGCCTTCGGTTGCAGCAATAGCATCAATATTATCAAGCCCGGCCTGGCTCTCTATTTGCACCAGAATGGTGATATTTTTATCCGACTGGGCAAAGTAGTCCGGTACTGTGCCAAACATATTGGCGCGGTGGGAAACAGACACACCGCGTATCCCCAGCGGTGGATAGCGCGTAGCCGCTACCGCCTGACGAGCTTCTTCTTCAGTTTCGACAAAAGGGATCAGAAAATTGTAGAAGCCGATATCTAACAAGCGTTTCATAATTACCGCATCGTTAGTGGGCACTCTGACCACTGGTGCGCTAGCGCTACCTTTGAGCGCCATGAGCTGGGGAATAAAGGTCGAAATATCATTGGGCGCGTGTTCGCCATCCAGCACCAGCCAGTCAAAACCCGCCAGACCCAGCACTTCAGTGCTAATAGGGCTGGCAAGAGCTGACCAGCAGCCGATCTGGACCTGATGCGCGGCCAGTGCCGCTTTGAATTTATTGGGGAAAATATCGTTACTCATTCAGGTTACCTTTATCTATTTCTGTAATTCCATACGTTTAATGTCACCGACAACAAACAAGTAACACACCATAGCCATCAATGCTGAACAGCCGACGAACACCAGTGCGGCGTTGAATGAATGAAGCTCGCTCACCAGATAACCAATCACTACCGGCGTCACAATGGATGCAACGTTACCGAAAACGTTGAACAGCCCGCCACACAGCCCGACAATTTCTTTCGGTGCCGTATCTGAAATGACCGGCCAGCCCAAGGCACCAAATCCCTTGCCAAAAAAAGCGAGCGCCATTAACAGGATGACGAGGGTCGTATTGTTGGTGTAGTTACAAAGAATAATGCTTGATGCTAATAACATACCCAGCACAATCGGTATCTTACGAGCCTTGGTCAGGGAAGCACCTTGTTTAATTAAATGATCGGAGAACACACCACCTAACACGCCACCGGCAAAGCCACAGAGAGCAGGGATCGCTGCTACCATGCCCACTTTCAAAATAGACATGCCCTTTTCCTGTACCAGATAGATAGGGAACCATGTCAGGAAGAACCAAGTAATAGTATTGATAAAATACTGGCCGAAAAAGACGCCCAGCATCATACGATTGGACAACATTTGCTTGATATAGCCGAACTTAATGGTCTTATCCTGCGTCTTCCCGGACTTGCTGCGATCCATATCGACCACTGCGCCATTTTGGCTAATAAAATCCAATTCTTCTGGCGTCATGCGTGGATGGTCTGTTGGGTTATGAATGAGCTTTACCCACAGAAAGGTCAATATAAAGCCGAGAACGCCCATCACAATGAAGACGTGCTCCCAGCCCCAGGCAAAGGTCAGCCAGCCAAGCAGAGGAGAAAATATCGCTAAAGCAAAATACTGTGCCGAGTTAAAAATAGCAGATGCCGTACCACGTTCTTTGGTTGGAAACCATGCGGTTACGATCCGTGCATTCGCCGGGAAGGAGGGCGCTTCGGAGAACCCCAGCATAAAGCGCATAAAGAACATGGAGGTTGCCGCCCAGGCTAATGGAAAGATATCAACAAAGCCTTGGGTAAAGGTAAACAAGGACCAAAAGAACAGGCTATAGGTATAAACTCGCTTTGATCCAAATTTATCCAGTAGCCATCCACCGGGAATCTGCATCAGTAAGTAAGCCCAGCCAAATGCAGAGAAAATATAACCCATAGCAATGGCATCAAGCTGGAGATCTTTCGCCACTGCCGCACCGGCAATCGAGAGCGTAGCACGGTCGGCATAGTTCACCGAGGTGACGATAAAGATCATTAATAGAATAATATACCGGGTAGGTATTATCTGTTTTTTACAGGTAAGGATATTTGTACTCACAGCACGCTCCTCAAATGGGAAGGTTATTATTATTCACCGCTGTTATAGCTATTACTGTCGTTATCGTAGGGATATAAAGGTACAGTTCTATAATTATTTTGATAACGAAGTAAGAGAACGAACATCAATAAAATGACAATCTCTAAAATCAATCTTATACATTCTGCTCACGCCGGTCATTGGGCTGAAGACCAGCATTAACGATGATAAAACCGATGTTATTGTGCATATGCAATAGATGGAGGGGGGGGAACCACATTTCCTCGTAATAACCTCCGTGGGTACTAACCTTATGAACTAATAATCGATTAACATCACATTTTATTATTATGCTAGTTGGCATGATTCAATTAATAAGTATCAAAACCGATAAAAGAAATAATGATTACTGGCACCATGCGGGAGAATACTGGAAGATGGCCGAGATAAAAATTAGACAAAAATCACCCACCGTTTTTTATATAAAAGTAGATGATTCAGATAATGTTGCGATTATTGTCAATGAGCAGGGCTTAGCGGCAGGCACCCGTTTTCCTGATGGATTAACCTTGGTTGAGCATGTGCCTCAAGGCCATAAAGTTGCTCTGCAAGATATCCCTCGCGCAGGCAATATTATTCGCTATGGAGAAGTCATCGGCTATGCGGTGCGTGATATTGCTAAAGGTAGCTGGATTGATGAGTCTTTGGTGGAGTTGCCAAAAGCACCTCCTCTTAATACGTTACCGCTTGCTACCAAGGTGCCGGAAGCTTTACCCGCCTTAGAAGGTTATACCTTCGAGGGATATCGCAATGAAGATGGCAGTGTTGGCACCAAAAACATGCTGGGTATTTCAACTAGCGTGCATTGTGTTGCGGGTGTAGTCGACTATGTGGTGAAAATTATCGAACGCGACTTGTTGCCAAAGTATCCTAATGTTGATGGGGTCGTTGGTTTAAACCATCTCTATGGGTGTGGGGTGGCAATTAACGCACCTGCTGCTGTCGTGCCAATTCGCACTATTCATAATATTGCCCTGAATCCTAATTTTGGTGGCGAGGTGATGGTCGTGGGTCTTGGCTGTGAAAAACTGCAGCCTGAATTTATGCTGCAAGGCAGTAGCAAAGTTCCGCTCAATGCTATTGAGAATGCCAGTATCGTTCGTCTGCAGGATGAACAACATGTCGGTTTCCAGTCGATGGTCGATGATATCTTACAGGTTGCGGAACGCCATCTCGCGAAACTCAATGCCCGCCAGCGTGAAACCTGCCCGGTGTCTGAACTTGTCGTCGGTATGCAGTGTGGTGGTAGCGATGCTTTTTCGGGTGTGACGGCCAATCCTGCCGTGGGCTACGCCTCCGATCTGTTGGTCCGCTGTGGCGCTACCGTGATGTTTTCTGAAGTGACTGAAGTCAGAGATGCGATACATCTGCTGACCCCCAGAGCTGTTGATGAACATGTTGGCAGGCGTTTACTTGAAGAGATGGCATGGTATGACAACTATCTTGAACAGGGGCAAACCGACCGCAGTGCCAACCCTTCACCTGGTAATAAAAAAGGTGGGCTGTCTAATATCGTTGAAAAAGCTCTCGGGTCTATCGCTAAGTCAGGCAAGAGCGCTATCGTCGAAGTCCTTTCCCCTGGTCAGAGGCCAACGAAACGCGGCTTGATCTTTGCCGCCACCCCGGCCAGTGATTTTGTCTGCGGTACACAACAGGTTGCCTCAGGCATAACCGTTCAAGTCTTTACCACCGGGCGCGGTACGCCTTATGGCCTGGCAGCGGTTCCGGTGATTAAGATGGCCACCCGCACCGCTCTTGCTAACCGCTGGTATGATTTGATGGATATTAACGCCGGAACCATCGCCACAGGGGAAGAGACTATCGAAGAGGTCGGACAGCGGCTATTCGAATTTATTATCGATGTGGCCAGCGGACGTAAACA
Source organism: uncultured Cedecea sp. (assembly GCF_947498825.1). GTDB lineage: Bacteria > Pseudomonadota > Gammaproteobacteria > Enterobacterales > Enterobacteriaceae > JGM124. Next base: position 145,058 of record NZ_CANMLV010000010.1, read on the forward strand.
GACCTTTTCGGATCAGTTAGGCCTGCATAATCAGCTGGCGGTATTTAATCCAGCACCTGTAACCTGATTTCTTCGTGTCATTGCATCACCAGACAGGTATCCGCCAGGACGATATTTCGCCCTGGCTGACTTTGTTTGCGACCATTCTCACGCTTCAAGCTTAAGCACTGCTGCCAAAACGCCTCTGTTGCATTTACAGGTAATTCCTAAAGCATCCCGTTAGTTTCTTATGCAATGCTTAGTCTTGTTCACAGCAAATGAGGATATTTATGATGAAAAAAACCATAATCGCGTTATCGGCTTTTCTGTTAGCTGCCCCGGTTTTTGCCGCTACCACACATGCAACCGACGAAGATGTGGCCAATGCTCATAAAAATGCCAACACTGCGAAAGAAAAACTCCATCAGGCGCAGAATGAAGGCGAAGAGCTCAAATTAAAATCCAAGCATGCTGCAGAAGGAACAAGTGACTCCACCACCAGCAAAATCAGTGAAGGATCGCAGAAGGCCTGGCACTCAACCAAAGAGGGGGCTGAAGAAGGCTGGAACGCAACCAAAGAAGGTGCTGAAAAAGGCTGGAATGCCACAAAAGAAGAGGCTGGAGATTTGAAAAAGAAAGTGACTGAATAGCACGTAGACTTGGCCTTGTCTTTGACAGGCAAGTTAATTTTCTTTAGTCCTTTTTGTACAGTCAATAAAGCCACCTGAAGCAAGGTGGCTTTATTGAAATCAGCGAAACGCTTGCCGTTATTCTCATTGTCCGCAATTTTGCTTGCCAGCAAGTTAATGAGCGGGTTCCTGTCGTCATTTTCAATTAGACAGTCCACCAGCGCTTACATGGTAATCTTTCTCGGACGAACTACTCCCCAAGCAGGGAACAGCAGCTACGAGTTGTTTCGTCGCTTCAATGGCTTTTGCAGTATTGGTACTCATTCTTTGCTCTCACTAAAATAGCGGGGCAACTTATCGTATTCAGTGTGGGTAGTTATGTACTTCACGTAGAAGCGTTGCCGTTTTATCAAAAGGTTCTTTTGAAATTATGTGCATTGCATCCATTCCGCACGTTTACCATATGTAAGCAACATTATTCTTAAGAGCATGAGGCCGCTAATCACACTATTTTCCCACTTATATCAGACGTATTTCCCGGACAGGGAAGCTATCACATCAATCTTTCATGTGATCGCGTAATCAAAATTGGGTTAATGATTTCAATAGCGTTAAATTTCTTTTTTGCCATGTTTATTGGCTTTAATGTCCATTCTGTTTCATTTTATCGTTATTTAATTTGTTTTTAATTGGTTTTTAAGGTTGTTTGTTTCTGTTGTGTTTGTGGCGGATTCTAATTACCAGGTCAATGAGAGACAATTTTGTCCAGAGCGAGTTATTAGCCATTCATTCGATACCCTATACTCAGCGCATCATCTTACAGAGCCTGATGATATCGACTAAAAAGAACAACATTAAGGGGTGATGTTATGGAGAAAAAAAATATTTATCTGTTCTGTTCCGCAGGAATGTCGACCTCGCTTCTGGTATCTAAAATGCGTGCTCAGGCACAGAAGTACAATGTCCCAGTGGTGATTGAGGCTTTTTCAGAGACTTTTGTCAGTGAAAAAGGTGATGAGGCGGATGTAGTTATGCTGGGGCCACAAATTGGCTATATGCTGCCGGAATTTCAGCGCCTGTTGCCGAATAAGCCAATAGAGGTTATTGATTCGGTGCTTTATGGCAAGATTGATGGACTTGGTGTATTGAAAGCCGCTGTTGCCATGCTTAAAAAAGAAAAATAGAAACTCTTATTATTTAACGCGGAAGGTAGAACAAGACACTTTCTTTTTTTGTTTATTGATACTCTGAAGATAAAAATAATTCCAGACTAAGATTCTAACCCTACACAAATAATACTGATAAGGTGTTTTTCTATGAGCATGATTATTGGGTCTCTTGAAAAGATACTCCTTCCTTTTGCCATTAAAATAGGAAGGCAGCCACATATTAATGCCATCAAAAATGGTTTTATTAAATTAATGCCCCTCACTCTCGCTGGGGCGATGTTTATATTAATTAATAATGTTTTTTTAAGTTTTGGCGAAGGGTCGTTTTTTTATTCAATGGGCATACGTCTTGAGCCTGCAACCATTGAAACGCTTAATCACTTTAAAACGATTGGCGGCAATGTTTATAACGGCACGCTGGGTATTATGTCGCTGATGGCGCCTTTTTTTATTGGTATGGCTCTGGCAGAAGAGCGAAAGGTCGACTCCCTGGCGGCCGGGCTGTTAGCGGTCGCAGCCTTTATGACGGTGACGCCATATAGCGTTAATGATGCCTATGCTGTCGGAGCCAACTGGCTGGGGGGCGCTAATATTATTTCCGGGATGATAATCGGTATTGTGGTCGCCGAAATCTTCACTTTTATCGTGCGCCGCAACTGGATCATTACTCTGCCACCCAGTGTTCCAGAATCGGTGTCCCGATCGTTCTCAGCGGTTATTCCTGGTTTTATTATTCTCTCTATTATGGGTAGCCTCTCTTACGGACTGATGCTCTGGAATACTAACTTCCATCAAATCATCATGGACAGTATTTCAACTCCGCTGGCCTCGCTCGGCTCGGTTGTCGGATGGGTCTTCGTTATTATGGTGCCTTTGCTTTGGTTCTTTGGTGTACACGGTGCGCTGGCGTTGACGGCCTTAGACAACGGTATCATGACCCCCTGGGCACTGGAAAACGTGGCGCTCTTCCAGCAATACGGCTCTGTCGATGCTGCATTAGAAGCCGGTAAAACCTTCCACACTTGGGCAAAACCGATGTTTGATTCTTACATCTTCCTGGGGGGTTCCGGTGCGACACTTGGTCTGATTATCGCTATCTTTATTGCCTCACGTCGTGCGGATCATCGTCAGGTCGCGAAGCTGGCGTTACCAGCTGGTATTTTCCAGATTAACGAGCCGATTCTGTTTGGTCTGCCGATTATTATGAACCCAGTGATGTTTATTCCTTTTGTCTTAATCTCGCCACTCTTAGCGGCAATAACTGTAGCGGCATACAGCTTAGGTATTATTCCTCCAATAACTAATATGGCTCCCTGGACGATGCCGACCGGATTAGGTGCCTTTTTTAATACCAACGGGAGTATAGCGGCCCTGCTGCTGGCTCTGTTTAACCTCTGTGTGGCGACCCTTGTGTATTTACCCTTTGTGGTTATTGCGAATAAGGCTCAAAGCACTATTGAGCTGGAAGAGAGCGAAGAAGATATCGCTAATGCACTAAAATTTTGATGTTAACTAGCGAGTTAACCATCATGTATAAACCAACGGACGAGGAAGAATAGTGTTTAATCTGGATGAAATAGAAGCGCAGAAAACGGAAAGTAATGACCTCGAAGAAGTGGTGATGGGGTTGATTATTAACGCCGGCCAGGCGCGCAGTTTTGCCTATGGTGCGCTGAAGCAGGCTAAGCTGGGTGATTTTCCCGGAGCGAAGGAGATGATGGAAAGATCACGCATTGCATTGAGTGAGGCGCACCGGGTGCAGACTCAGCTGATTGAAAGTGATGAAGGAGAGGGGAAAATCAAGGTCAGTTTGGTGATGGTGCATGCACAGGATCACCTGATGATGGCGATACTGCTTCGTGAGCTGGTGGAAGAATTGATTGAGTTGCACCAGAAGATACAATAGACCATCGATACTATGAGGCTGCCGAAAATGATAACCAAAGAAATCACCGTCGTACGAGAAAATCAGCTTTTCAACGGCAAGAACTTTCATGTGGTTATCTACAATAAAACGGAAAGTGTCAGTGGACTCCATAGCCATGACTACTACGAATACACTCTGGTTTTAACCGGGCGCTATTATCAGGAGATTAACGGCAAGCGAGTTCTGTTGGAAAGCGGAGATTTTGTTTTTATTCCAATAGGATCGCATCATCAAAGCTTTTATTCCTTTGGTGCAACGCGAATATTTAATGTTGGTATTAAGAAAAGTTTTTTTGAGAAACATTATTCACCTTTACTGCCGCCAGACCTGGTCGCCTCTCAGGTTTACTCAGTGAAAAGCACATTTATTCGCTATATTGAGTCAGTTATCGCATCACTGAATTTTCGTGAAACAGAATTTGATGAGTTTATTGAACTTGTCACTTTTTACGTCATAAACCGTTTACGGCATTATCGTGAAGAGCCGGAACAGGATAGTGTTCCTGCCTGGCTAAAGAATACCGTGGAGGAAATGCACGATAATTTAAAATTTGGCGAAGGTGCACTCGAGCAGATGGTCTGCCTCTCAGGTAAGACGCAAGAGTATTTAACCCGGGCGACGCAGCGTTATTATAGTAAAACGCCTATGCAACTTATCAATGATATTCGTATTAACTTTGCAAAAAAACAGCTGGAAATTACTAACTACTCGGTCACCGATATCGCTTATGAATCGGGGTACAGTAGTCCGAGTTTATTTATTAAAACATTTAAGAAGCTGACTTCATTTACGCCAAATAATTATCGTAAAAAGCTGACCAGCGTGAATTAAAGAGAGTGGATTAATCCACCAGCGAAATAATAAATTTCACTGTCCGTATTTATTATATGGAGGGTGAACTGCATCCCATGCATCGAATGATAAGAGAGAGGAATATGAGCCAGAAACTAAAGATAGTGACAATCGGAGGCGGCAGTAGCTATACCCCGGAATTGGTTGAAGGTTTTCTGAAACGTTATCACGAATTGCCCGTGACTGAACTGTGGCTGGTGGATGTGGAGGAGGGAGCGGAAAAACTCGATATTATCCACGCACTTTGCCAGCGAATGGTTGAGAAAGCGGGGGTGCCGATGCAGGTATTTAAAACCCTCGACAGGCGTGCGGCTCTTAAAGATGCTGATTTTGTCACTACCCAGCTGCGCGTAGGACAGCTTCAGGCTCGTGAAAAAGATGAGCGTATTCCTCTCAGCCACGGCTATCTCGGGCAGGAAACGAATGGGGCGGGGGGATTATTTAAAGGCCTGCGAACCATTCCGGTGATCTTTGATATCGTGAAAGATGTGCAGGATATATGCCCGAATGCCTGGATAATTAATTTTACTAATCCAGCCGGAATGGTGACTGAGGCGGTTTATCGCCATACAGACTTCAGGCGTTTTATCGGTGTGTGTAATATTCCGATCGGTATGAAAATGTTTATTACTGATGTGCTGCAATTAAGCGCGAGTGATACGCTTTCTATCGATTTGTTTGGCTTGAATCATCTGGTATTTATCCGTGATGTGTTGGTTAACGGGCGTTCGCGCTTTGACGAACTGCTTGATGGCGTCGCATCGGGCCGGTTAGGCGGCAGCTCGGTGAAAAATATTTTTGATCTGCCCTTTAGTGAAGGGCTGATCCGCGCTCTGAACCTGCTCCCTTGCTCTTATCTACAATATTTCTTCAAACAGAAAGAGATGCTGGCGATTGAGATGGGGGAATACTATAAGGGAGGCGTGCGGTCTCAGGTAGTGCAGAAAGTAGAGCAACAATTGTTTGAACTCTATAGCTCTCCAGACTTGAACATTAAACCGAAAGAGCTTGAGTTGCGTGGCGGAGCTTACTATTCCGATGCGGCTTGTGAGGTTATCAATGCTATCTACAATGACAAGCAGGCCGAGCATTACGTGAATATCCCCCATGGTGGGCATATTGATAATATTCCGGCAGACTGGACGGTCGAAATGACCTGTACACTGGGACGAGAAGGGGTGACACCAACACCGCGCATCACTCACTTTGACGAAAAAGTGCTGGGATTAATTTATACCATTAAAGGATTTGAAGTGGCGACCAGCCAGGCGGCGATCAGCGGAAAGCTGAACGATGTACTGCTGGCGTTAAATTTAAGTCCACTGGTGCACTCAGATAAGGATGCCGAGCAGCTGGCACGAGAAATGCTTCTCGCCCATCAGAAATGGTTGCCAAACTTTGCGGCAACCATTGAAACGCTGAAACAATAACATCGTTACAGGAGTGATTGATGGAACCTGTACTTATCGTTAATGCAGATGATTTTGGCCTGAGTAAGGGGCAAAACTACGGGATTATTGAGGCCTGCCATAATGGACTGGTTACCTCAACCACTGCTTTGGTAAACGGGGCGGCGATTCGCCATGCCGTTGAACTGAGTCGTACGCTACCGACCTTAGGAGTTGGCATGCATTTTGTACTGACTCAGGGGAAACCGCTCTCGACGATGCAGGGCCTGACGCGCGAGGGGCGACTGGGAAAATGGCTCTGGCAGATGGCAGAGCAGGGCTGTCTGCCACTCGATGAGATAGCCCGAGAGCTTGACTGTCAGTATCGCTACTTTATTGAGCTGTTTGGCCGTGAACCGACGCATATTGATAGCCATCACCATGTCCATATGTTGGCATCGATTTATCCTGTTGTTGCCGAATTTGCTCGTGAAAAAGGCTTGCCTGTACGGTTAGACCGTCGGTTTATTCAGCAGGATGCTCTTGCTCAGGGAGTACCGCGTAGTAGTGACGCTTTTTCCAGCGACTTCTATGGCGATACGGTCTCGGAGGCACAGTTTTTACAGATACTTGATGCTGCTCTTCTGGACAATGTCTCCTCGCTGGAGGTGATGTGCCACCCATCATTTATCGACAGTATCGTGATGGAAAGCACCTATTGTTATCCCCGACTGACGGAGCTGGATATTCTGACATCGGCGTCGTTAAAACAGGCGGTGAAGTCCCGAGGCTTTCGTCTGGGTAACTATTATTCACTGGAGAGTCAATTATAGGACCGTAATTATATTTGACGTTAATTAATAAAAAATGGCTGTGATTTTATTTATCTCAGCCATCATGTTGTGTGTATTTAAGTAAAACTCGCTTTAGCATTATATTTAAAAGTAAAAGCTAAAAGATCTAATTTATTTTTATAAAATAAAAGAGAGGGTGTGTCATGCATGCATTTAATAAAAAGAGTCTGTTATATATTATTATTACCTCAATATTATTCGTTCACTCTGCTATACCTCAGGCCCAAGCGGAAGGGTTTATTGATGATTCGACATTAACTGGCGGTATTTATTACTGGCAACGTGAACGAGATCGTAAAGATACTCTGGATGGTAATAAATATAAAACTAACCTTTCCCATGCAACCTGGAACGCTAATCTAGATTTTCAGTCTGGCTATGCCGCAGACCTGTTTGGTCTTGACGTTGCAGCATTTACGGCGATTGAAATGATGGAGAGTCATGACAGTGGTCACCCAAATGAAATTGCCTTTTCGGCAAGAAATAAAACCTATGACGAGGATTACTCTGGCGATAAGAGCGGCATTAGTCTGTATAAAGCGGCCGCTAAAGTTAAGCTCGGTCCTTTGTGGGCGCGAGCCGGATATATTCAGCCTACTGGGCCGACACTGCTGGCTCCTCACTGGAGTTTTATGCCGGGGACCTATCGTGGGGCGGAAGCAGGAGCAAACTTTGATTATGGCGATGCAGGAGCGCTCAGCCTTGCCTATATGTGGACCAACAAATATAAAGCGCCGTGGCACCTTGAAATGGATAATTTCTTTCAGAATGATAAGACAACCAGGGTGAGTTATTTACACTCTATTGGCGCTAAATATGATTTTAAAAATGACCTGATACTGGAAGGCGCATTTGGCCAGGCCCAGGGTTATATTGACCAGTATTTTGCTAAAGTCAGCTATCCTATTATGGTTGTAGATAAGCCGCTGCGTACCAGTTATCAGTTTTACGGAACGCGTGACAAAGTCAACAACGGTGGCGTGAACGATATTTACGATGGTACCGCCTGGCTGCAAGCGCTGACTTTGGGTTACAAGATTGGTGATGTGTTGGATCTCCGTCTGGAGGGCACTTTGGTCAAAGCCGAAGGGCAACAAGGTTATTTCTTACAGCGTATGACGCCGACCTATGCGTCTTCAAACGGTCGTCTTGATGTCTGGTGGGATAATCGCTCTGACTTTAATGCTAACGGTGAAAAAGCGGTGTTTTTCGGTGCCATGTATGACATGAAAAACTGGGATATGCCGGGCTGGGCGTTTGGTGCTTCCTACGTTTATGGCTGGGATGCGAAGCCGGGGAGAATGGCCGTACCGGATGTCTGGTATGATCCTAATAAGCGCCTCAAGGAGTCAGCATACAGCTTGGATGCAGTGTATACAGTACAGGATGGTCGTGCCAAGGGAACTCAGTTCAAACTGCACTACACTCAATATAATAACCATTCTAATATTCCAAGCTGGAGCGGGGGATATGCCAATATCTTCCAGGATGAGCGCGATGTGAAGTTTATGGTGATTGCGCCGTTTACTCTGTTCTGATGATGAATTGCACCGCTATCGGCAGCAAACAACGCCGACGTATTGTTCAGCATCAGCGATGACTCTGTTTGATCCTGAGTGGTGAGATAGCAATCCAGGTTCCTCGTTACCACTATGGAGAGTCATCACGTACTTTTCTGACAGGGCTCAACGATTCTTTCCTCGCTGAGCCCTGTCGATTTTGATGATGGTGGTTTGTTGGCTACACAGAAAGATCAGTTCGCCGTAATCGAATTATTATTAATCGTGACACTGTCTTCCACTGCTTTCAGGGCCAGATTCGCTTCGTAGTATTTTTTCTCACTCAGTAGTTTCTGGGCATCTGCGACAACTTTTTGCGCATGTTTGAGTGGCAACAAGTATAGCTTTTGTGTCACAGCAATATCTGCCAGGCGCAGGGTTTCAAGCGCACCCTTCTGGTCACCTTTAGTGAGTTGCTCATTGGCTTTCTTAAGTGCTTCCTGTTTTGCTGGAGTAGCAATAAAGTTTTCACTGATACCTATAGTACCGTCAATCGCAATATACTGGTCACCGATAAGGGCGGCATCTTTGTTTGTTCTGGCAAATATTTTCCAGTCAGCGCTGTCGTCCGCCAGCAGTTTTGCTGCCGCATCAGTCAGCTTAACCGCATGTTCAGGAACGCCCTGGAAAATAGCCAGCCGTGCCATGCGCACATCTTGTACGGCGGTAAAGCCCTGCTGAGAAATTTTTAAACTTTCCGTTGCCTGCTGGTGTGCGATGACAGCGTCAGATACCGGTTCGGCAACGGCCAGAGATGGCGCAGTGGCCAGAATAGATGCAATCATCGCTGCGGTTAAAAGACGTTTCATAATAAGTAAGCCTCACTTCAGATGGATAATATGACATCAGCCAGAGTCTGAGTGGCTCTGTGGCCTCAGTGGTTGAGTTTAAGCGTAGATGTGACTTTGTTATCTTTCCAGTGGGAGGGGTTCTGCGGATCTATCGATCCGCAGGTTTTATTATTTATCAGGAAGCGCCGTAAAACCTCGTTCTTCTAGGGCGAGGATATAAGGCGTGCTTTTGACCTTCTATCCAACCCCCGAACAAATTGAGCTTTTGGCTCAAACATTCGGCTGTGTGCGTTTCGTCTATAACTCCACCCTTCGCTGGCGCACTGACGCGTACTATGACCGACAAGAAAAAATCGGCTATACGCAAGCGAGCGCACGGCTAACTTCTCTCAAAAAAGAGCCTGATTTTGCATGGCTCAATGACGTTTCCAGCGTGCCATTGCAGCAAGTGCTACGCCACCAGCAAGCCGCCTTCTCTAACTTCTTTGCAGGGCGAGCAAAATATCCGACGTTCAAAAGCAAGCACCACAAACAGGCGGCTACGTTGACCGATGCGGCGTTTAAATACCGTGACGGCAAGCTGTACATGGCGAAAAGCAAAGAGCCACTCGATATTCGCTGGAGCCGTGAACTCCCGTCAGTCCCTTCAACTGTCACCCTTTCCAAAGACGCATCAGGCCGATATTTCGTATCCTGTCTGTGTGAATTTGAGCCAACCTCACTGCCTGTTTCGGCTAAAACAGCGGGCATTGATGTGGGTTTAAAAGATGTGTTCGTCACCGATACCGGATTTAAAACCGGCAATCCCCGCCATACGGCGAGATATGCGAAACAGTTAGCCCTGCTACAGCGTCGCTTGAGCAAGAAGAAAAAAGGCTCAGGTAACTGCGCTAAAGCAAAGCTAAAGGTCGCAAAACTCCACGCCAAAATTGCTGATTGCCGCATGGATAACTTGCACAAGTTG
>NZ_CANMLV010000011.1 GCF_947498825.1 uncultured Cedecea sp.
AGTGAAACGCCATGCGCCGATGGTAGTGTGGGGTCTCCCCATGCGAGTCCAGGGAACTGCCAGGCATCAAATAAGCAGAAACCCCAGTCGAAAGGCTGGGGTTTTTTGCGTTCCGGGCACCAGAAAATACCCGGCGTCCGCCGGATTTTGCCCTGAGACAAGGCGGCAGATGAGGGCAGAAAAGACACAGGACGGGCCATGCAGCGAGGGTAGGGTAGGGGCTCTCTGTGCGAGTCCAGGGAACTGCCTGGCATCAATTAAGCACAAACCCCAGTCTTTCGGCTGGGATTTGTGAATATTTTTAAGTTATTAAATATAGGTGATATTAAAAGTTATATTTAACTCCAACCGTTACACTGGTATTGCTATAACCTTTATCAGCGATCTGAGTTCCGATATTTCCCCATATATTTACTTGTGAATTAAATTTACCCGCAATACCGACTTTGACTTCCCCTATATTGCGCGTACCAGCCTGAGAGATACTATCCCCATCCAGGGTCGTGTCAAATTTACGAGTATTATGAAGCCAGTTTGCTTCAATAAAGGGTTCAAACTCACGGTTTTTATCCTTATCCATAGCATGCTGACCTTTCAGATATGTTCTGATCCCCAAGCGTGTCTGAATATTACCTTTTCCACCACCGATGACACGAGTACCATTTGCTTCTCTGTGTTTTTTAGCCTTCACACCCATTTTGGTTATCTGAGTCTGTGGCTGAATAAACCACTGCTCAGCCATTCCTTGATGTTTGATAAACTCACCTACTTTGATGGTATAACCTGTTTCAATGGCAGCGTTTATCCCCTTTGACTTATAATTTTCTTTTGGAAGTTTCTGTCCATGTACGTGGTTATTCAACCAGTTATACTGTATCCAACCATCGACATACAGACCTAATTTATCCGTATTATTGGTAAACCAAGTAGCATAAGATCCGATGCTATAGCCTTCAACAGACCCTTTTGAATGGTAATTTGTGATTGAAGATCGGCTATTACTGCTGTTATTTCCATAACCGGCCATCAGACCCAAACGTCCCTGTTTATGACCATTGCTACTCCACTTCATTACATCACCACCTAACATGGTAACGTAACTTTTACTCTGTGTTTTTAGCTGATTGTTACTGTCATACCAGTTATTATTATTACCGACTTGGCGTAGCCACAAGCTAGTGATTTTCTTTTTACCCGTTTGTCTATCAGTAAACTGTGTTTCACCTGGACGATCGTTCAATGTCGTAGTAAATAAGGTATTTGATGCACTCAAATTTGCAATATAGCTTGCAGCCTCTGGACGCTCAATACGGTTATTTGAGTTGTGTTTATTAGTCAGATACCAGTTTCCCCTATTATTGCCATCTCCACGGACCAAGGAGTAATCATAAGCTCCTGCTGTAATACGTCCAGCTTGATTAAAAATACCTTCAGAAAGCCCATCGACATGGATAAGTTTAAGATCATTAAGAGAGGAGCTATCTGTACCGCCAATATTTTTTATCGACACATTTGTTAATCCTGAACTATTACCCCTAATAATTAATCTATTTAATACCATGTTATTTTTTACTGCAGTAGGACTTAAGCTGATAAAGCCATTTTTGCCAATATAATTTCCAGTAATAATTAAATTAACTTCACTTTTATCTCCTTTTGAAAATATAAATTTACCTGAGCTATAAATGTTTTTTAATTTATGTTTAGTGTAGCTGGCATCTATATCTAGTTCTTGACTACTTGTCACGTAAGATTCTGATCCTTCAGTATTATCAATCGCATTACTCAACTCCTGGCCCGCATCACTTGAGTCAGATTCAGTGCTCGACACAGATGGTAAGGCGGGCGAAGTGGGTATAGGCCCAGCAGATGTAGATGCAGATGGATCAGGTTTAACGCTCAACACAGATGGCAAGGCGGGCGAAGTGGGTATAGGCCCAGATGATGTAGATGCAGATGAATCAGGTTTAACGCTCAACGCAGATGGCAAGGGAGGCGGAATTGGTATAGACCCAGCAGATGTAGATGCAGATGGATCAGGTTTAACGCTCAGCACAGATGGTAAGGCGGGCGAAGTGGGTATAGGCCCAGATGATGTAGATGCAGATGAATCAGGTTTAACGCTCAACGCTGATGGCAAGGGGGGCGGAATTGGTATAGACCCAGGTGATGCAGGTGCAGATGGATTAGACACAGATGGCAAGGGGGGTGGAATTGGTATAGACCCAGGTGATGCAGGTGCCGATGGATTAGACACAGATGGCAAGGAGGGAGGAGTTGGTATAGGTCCGGATGGTGCAGGTGTTGGTGTAGGTGGAGTAGATGTAAAAAAACTCTGTAAATATTTACGTGCTGTTATAAAATTTTCAGACGGGATTGTAGAGTTTTTTAAATCGGATGTTCTAGTAGTACTGGTTGGTTTATTGCTCTTGCCCATCATTGAATCAGCAAGCAGTCGACTGATTTCGTAAAAATCATAAGATGGCTCCGGTGGATTGCTCTCGAGATTAGGTTTTTCATCAGAACCGCCATGACGTTTAGCTGTATTTCCCAGCGTTTGGTCAGCCTGATTAGAATCAGGTAATTGAAAACTATATCTTTTATTCAAACGATTATTTATTATCTCGCGCCTTTGTGAATAAGACGATTCTTCCGAATCACTACTCCTGTAACTATCATAATAATCATCTGCAGTACTCCGGTTACTGGAGGTAACGTTAAGGGATTGCGGGATGGTATTTTTTGGGGGATGAGCATATGTCTTTATGGCTGCCAGCATCAGGCAGGACAATAATAAAATAAATAATTTACTTTTTTTTAAATTTTTTCTATAACTCATAGAATATCTTCCACTACATTATTTAGATGAATGTCAATCATTGTCACTTGCTATGAAAAATAGTGTGTGATAACGATGATCATTTAATTTAGTTACAAAGTATTAGGTTGTTAACTGAACTCTCATCATCTAAATGTCTTATTATCCTGATTGCATCACGAGCACCTCCATTGTGCTTATAGGTTGGACCGAACTAATAATGTCATTATGGTAGGTAATGAAAACTATGACTTCATAGTTAATGATATTAAAAGTGATAAATAATTTAGTTATGATGAGATGTTTTTTTAAACTACATCCTGATAATAATATATGATCTAATGAGATGTAATATATTATTTGTTTGTGATGTATTATGTGTGTTGGAAATATATGGTTTTAATGTGCGCACCTGCCATTTAATATCCTTGTTGCAACATTTTATTATATTAATTTCTTGGTGTCTGTCTGCATGGTTTTGTTTTTACTAAAGATTAAATAAATACAATTTATTCCTGGTTGTTTCACGTTGACAATATATCCTTCCTGAAAATTATCTCGGTGAATAAAATGATTGCCCTTGCGTTATTTGTATTATCTTAATTGACATTAAAGAAATTTAATATGTGTTAATTTGTTTTGTGGTGAAATCTGTACAAATACTTAAACTATCACCCTAATTAAATATTTTATCCTCCGTATCAGAATAGTTGACAGAGAATCTGCAGCTAAGGCTTCTGGAGAAGCCTAAGATATATATTATGTTGTTCTGTTTAACCACTGGCAGATAAAATCAGCAATAATCTGTGGTTCATTAAGTGGCAGAACAGGGACCGGCATATTTATAGGAACATCACTCGCCAGCGCAATCACATAGGGGTCGAGAATCAGTTCATGTAATGTATGTCCAGCCTCTTGGCGATAAAGTAATATTTTTGCTATTTCTTCATGCTTAAAACCTTCAACTAAAACAAGATCCAGAGTTGAATGATCCATTCTTGAGACTAAATAAGATAAGGACAGCGGCGGTAACTCAGGTGTTTCTGTCATCAGTGCCCAGCGCTGCTGGCTGGCCACAATGGTTTGTTCTGCTCCGGCTTTACGCAACTCGTAGCTATCTTTTCCTGGAGTATCAACGTCCATATTATGATGAGTGTGCTTAATCAGGCCCGGGCGGATATTTCTGGCGCGTAATAGCGGGATCAATTGCTTCAGTAGGGTTGTTTTTCCGGTTCCGCTCCAGGCTGAAATAGCCAGTAAAGGTATCATTGTCCAGACTCCTGCCAGTTGGATAACTCATCGAATGTATTGATATTCGCAAAGTCAGTGAGTGAGTTATCAAAGATAACCGCTTTCCCGCCGATACTTCGTAAAAACTGCATCACACGTCTTTCGCCTGCAAATAAATAGGCTCTTAGTGCTACTCTTGCAGAGTGATGAACTAATGCTATTCCTGGATGGTCTCGCTCACTGTCATTGACCCATACCGCAGCGATAGCTGGATTACCAAGGCCATCCCAAAGAGATGAGACCAGGTGAGAAGGAATATTGGGAGTATCACAAGGTACAAACAGAAACCATTCACTTTTTATCGCCTCCATCACCGCTAGCATCCCGGCAAGAGGCCCCGGATAGTCCGGTAACGAATCAGCTATAACAGGAACACCTGCTTGCTGATAGATATCGATATGTCGGTTAGCACTGATAGCCAGTTGGCTGACCTGAGGACGTAATGTTTCCAGCACATATTGAAAGAGTGCTATACCATTAAGCAACACCAGGCCTTTATCTTCTCCACCCATACGGCTTCCCTGACCACCGGCCAGTACGACACCCGTTATTTTTGCCCGTTGCTGCACCATTACCACCTCTTTTAATGTGGGATTAAGCTTGATACCTTGTGGTATCTCACTTGTGACAGGAATACAAAATGAAATGTAAACGTCTTAATGAACTACTCGAACTTTTGCAACCCGCATGGAGCAAAGAGCCCGATCTTAATCTGATACAATTCTTACAGAAACTGGCTCAGGAGTCAGGTTATAGTGGAGATCTTGCCTCTCTGACTGATGACATATTGATTTATCATCTGAAAATGCGAGACTCGGCTAAAGATGCCGTAATACCAGGTATTCAAAAAGATTATGAAGATGACTTTAAAACGGCACTATTACGCGCCCGGGGTGTTATTAAAGAGTAAAACCTTGTAAGCCGGTAATGTTAAGCCTGTTTAGAGTGTTATTCTGAACCATTCGTATTGATAGTCGGTTACCGGATGAAAGACAGCGCTTTTAATTTCCAGACTCTGCATCCTGATACCATTATGAATGCCCTCTTTGAGCAGGGCATCCGTGTGGATTCGGGGCTGACGCCATTAAACAGTTTTGAGAATCGGGTTTATCAATTCCAGGACGAAGATCGCAGGCGTTATGTGGTGAAGTTTTATCGCCCATGTCGCTGGTCAGCGGAACAGATAGAAGAAGAACATCGCTTTGCTCAAGCACTATTTGAAGAAGAAGTCCCTCTGGCGGCACCACTGAGCTTTGACGGCAAAACACTACTCCATTATCAGGGGTTTATGTTTGCTGTGTTCCCGAGCCTTGGAGGACGTCAGTATGAAACTGATAATATCGACCAGATGGAGTGGGTCGGTCGTTATCTGGGGCGTATCCATCAAACAGGTCGGCGCTCTCTGTTTCAAGCCAGACCCACTATCGGTCTGGATGAATATATGTGGCAACCTCGGGTGCTATTTGAAGATAGTGTTATGATCCCTGATTCTCTTAAGTCAGCCTTTCTGGCAGCGACAGATACACTGATTAATGAAGTCGAGCAGCATTGGTCTGGTGATGCCGAGTTATTACGCCTGCATGGTGACTGCCATCCGGGAAATATTCTCTGGCGTGACGGACCGTTGTTTGTTGATCTTGATGACGCGCGTAATGGTCCGGCAGTTCAGGATATTTGGATGTTACTTAATGGCGATAAAGTCGAGCAGCGTATGCAGCTTGAAACCATTATTGAGGCTTATGAAGAATTTTCCTCCTTTGATACTCGCGAAATTGCGCTGATCGAACCTTTGCGTGGAATGCGTATTGTCCACTATCTGGCGTGGTTGATGCGGCGTTGGGACGATCCTGCTTTTCCAAGAAATTTCCCGTGGTTACTGGAAGAGGATTTCTGGCTAAGGCAAACAACAATATTTACCGAGCAAGTTCGGGTTCTTCGTGAACCGCCGTTACAATTAGCACCAATGTATTAACTGTGAATACAAAATTCAGGAGAGATTTGATGATGAAGAAAATTTGGCTGGCGCTGGCTGGTATAGTTCTGGCATTTAGTGCATCTGCTGCAGATATTACTAATGGTAAACAATATATTACAATTGATAAGCCGGTAGCAGGCGCACCGGAGGTGCTGGAGTTCTTCTCCTTCTACTGCCCACACTGCTATCAGTTTGAAGATGTATTGCACGTTTCTGATAACGTGAAGAAAAAACTGCCAGAAGGTACCAAATTAGTAAAATATCATGTTGAATTTCTTGGTCCTTTAGGTAAACAAGTCACTCAAGCATGGGCTGTTGCCATGGCCCTGGGCGTAGAAGATAAAGTGACTGTGCCAATGTTTGAAGCAATCCAAAAAACGCAGACCGTACAGAATGAAGCTGATATCCGTAAAGTGTTTATTGATGCCGGCGTACCCGCTGAAGAGTATGATGCAGCCTTAAATAGCTTTGTGGTCAAATCTCTGGTTGCTCAGCAAGAGAAAGCTGCGGCTGACTTCCAGTTACGTGGCGTACCAGCAATGTATGTTGATGGTAAATATATGCTAAATTCACAAGGTATGAATACCAGTGACTTGGATGTTTTTGTCCAGGAATATGCAAATACTGTGAAACACTTGGTAGAAAAAAAATAACTTGACGGTATTTTTTCATCAGGCCTGAGTATGGTATGTACTCAGGCTTTTTTGTTTTCTAAGGCTTGTTTATCTTGCTGGTATAATGTTTCAAGCTGACTGTCTTTTTCATCCCATAATGTGTTTAGCCATAGCTGAAAGCGACGTTTGAAATTGTTATCGTTGAGATAATCACCGTGCAAGTCTTCTGTCACTGGTAATAAAGAAATACGAACAATAATACGGGTCATTTTTCCGCTTAACATATCGTAGAACGGAGACTGAATATTTTCCGGGTAGCACAGTGTGACATTCAGTAATTTATTGAACTGATCACCCAGAACGCTTAATGCCATGGCGATTCCGGCGGCTTTAGGTGCTAATAAATTCTTGAAGGATGAGCGGGTCTGACGACTTTTTTCAGGGGTAAAACGAGACCCTTCCACAAAGTTAACAATAGTTGTTGGATGATTACGGAATTTCAGACAAGAACGACGTGTGGTGTCGATATCTTTGCCGCGCCGTTCGGGGTGGCGTAGTAGATAGCCACGTGAATAACGTTTCATAAAAGGCATTCCCAATGCCCAGCAGGCGAGCCCAAGAAAAGGGATCCAGGCCAACTGTTGCTTAAGAAAATATTTATTCATCGGTATGTGTTTACGAAACAGCACACACAAAATGACAATATCTGCCCAACTTTGATGATTGCAGATCAATAAATACCAGCTCTTTTTGCTCAGCCCCTCTAGCCCCTGAATATCCCATACCAGATGGGGATTAAGTTGAATTAATAGTGCTAAGGCCTCGCACCAACAATACATCATTAGTTCTGCAAAGGCTGACATTGCACGCGAAACTGAGGCTATGGGAAGGAGTAACTTGATGGCGCCGGCAATAATTATAGGTACAGAGCAAGCGATCGTGACCAGAATGGTCAAAACAACACTTAATATCAGTACAAACGGTGAGAGTAATCTCGACATAAATGACTTTTTCAATAATAGGGTATAAGAGAGCAAATATCCTGGGTATCGGATTTTAACAGAAAACCAATACTACGGGGTTCTTGATACAAAAATGATTTTACCTCCTACGAGAGACAGAGAAATATTTTACTATGAACGGCATAAATGGACTTTTATATCCACATTGAGTTATTAATTGTTCTATTCCACTGTTTGAATGGCTTGCTGTGTAACCTCATGAAAAAAATGACTTTTTTTTGTTTTGTTATATATAAACAATAAATGCAATAAATTGGATATAAAATTGTACACAAAGTTATCCACAGGACGATCCCTTTAACAGATCGTTCTGTGTGGAATTCTTTTCAGGATCTTTGCGCCAAAATTTCATGTTTTGGCCCAGGCTATGGCATCCTTTAGCATAGATTAATTACCAGGCATGGAACGAAACATTATGGCTCAGATTGCAGATAACCCGCTAATTCTCGTTGATGGCTCTTCATATCTTTATCGGGCATATCACGCTTTTCCACCACTAACCAATAGTCGTGGGGAACCTACAGGTGCTATGTATGGCGTTTTGAATATGCTGCGCAGCCTTATTATGCAGTATCAGCCGACGCATGCTGCGGTGGTGTTTGATGCCAAGGGTAAAACGTTCCGTGATGAGCTGTTTGAGGATTATAAATCTCATCGACCACCGATGCCGGATGATCTACGGGCGCAAATTGAGCCGCTTCATGAGATGGTCAAAGCAATGGGACTACCGCTATTGGCGGTTTCCGGTGTTGAGGCTGATGATGTGATTGGTACTCTGGCGCAGGAAGCTGAACGTGCTGGTCGTTCAGTGCTTATCAGCACCGGTGACAAGGATATGGCCCAGCTAGTGACACCGGCGATTACGCTAATTAATACCATGACGAATACCGTATTAGGTCCGGAAGAGGTCTTGACAAAATATGGTGTTCCACCGGCGCTGATTATCGATTTCCTCGCGCTGATGGGCGACTCATCCGATAATATCCCCGGTGTACCCGGTGTGGGTGAGAAAACGGCTCAGGCCTTGCTACAGGGGCTGGGAGGGCTGGATACGCTCTATGCCAGTCCAGAAAAAATTGCCGAACTCTCGTTCCGTGGCGCTAAAACGATGGCTGCGAAACTGGAACAGAATAAAGAGATGGCTTATCTCTCTTATAAACTGGCGACTATCAAGACCGATGTGGCGTTAGATCTCTCTTGCGAACAACTGACTATCCAGTCACCCGCGGCAGAGCGTCTTCATGAGCTATTCACGCAGTACGAATTTAAACGCTGGATAGCCGATGTTGAGACAGGGAAGTGGTTACTGGCAAAAGGCTCTAAACCGATGCCTGTGACAGTTAACAGCGTTAAGCATGAGGAGTCGGAAAAAGAGGTTACAGAGGCTCTTTCTTACGATAACTACGTAACTATTCTTGATGAAAATGTTCTGCTGGAGTGGGTAGAACGTTTGAATCAGGCACCATTATTTGCCTTCGACACCGAAACGGATAGTCTCGATAATCTCAATGCTAATCTGGTTGGGCTCTCGTTTGCCACAGAGCCGGGTATCGCTTGTTATATTCCGGTTGCTCATGATTATCTGGATGTTCCACCTCAGCTGGCACGTGAACGCGTACTTGAGCTGCTCAAACCGCTGCTGGAAGATAAGCAGAAGTTAAAAGTAGGCCAGAATCTGAAATACGATCGCGGGGTCATGCTTAACTATGGCATTGAACTACAGGGGATCGCGTTTGATACCATGCTCGAGTCTTATATTCTTGATAGCGTGTCCGGGCGTCATGATATGGACAGTCTGGCGGCTCGCTGGTTAAACCATACCACTATCTCTTTTGAAGAGATCGCCGGTAAAGGTAAGAAACAGCTCACCTTTAATCAAATCGATCTCGAAACCGCCGGCCGTTATGCTGCTGAAGACGCTGATGTGACGTTACAGCTACATTTAAAAATGTGGCCACGGCTTGAAAAAGAAGCGGGACCGCTGGCTATCTTTAAAGAGATTGAAATGCCGCTGGTACCGGTAATCTCACGTATTGAACGTGGCGGCGTAAAGATTGATCCGGCTATTTTACACGCGCATTCTGAACAACTGACTGTGCGTCTTGCCGAGCTTGAGCTTAAAGCACATGAATTAGCGGGTGAAGCATTCAATCTTTCCTCGCCGAAACAGCTACAGACTATCCTGTTTGAAAAACAGGGGATTAAACCACTGAAAAAAACGCCTGGCGGTGCGCCTTCTACCTCCGAAGAGGTCCTTGAAGAGCTGGCTCTGGACTATCCGTTACCGAAAGTGATCCTCGAATATCGCGGCCTGGCAAAGCTGAAGTCGACGTATACAGATAAACTGCCACTGATGATTAACCCGAAAACTGGGCGCGTTCATACCTCTTACCATCAGGCTGTAACTGCAACCGGACGGTTATCATCAACCGAACCGAACTTACAAAATATCCCGGTACGTAATGAAGAGGGGCGTCGGATCAGACAGGCATTTATTGCCCCTGATGACTATCTGATAGTCTCTGCGGACTACTCACAGATAGAGTTACGCATAATGGCACACCTCTCGCGTGATAAAGGTCTGCTGAGTGCTTTTGCGGCGGGGCAAGATATTCACCGGGCGACTGCGGCTGAAGTATTTGGTATCCCACTGGAAAGTGTGACTTCCGAGCAACGACGCAGTGCGAAGGCGATTAACTTTGGTCTGATTTATGGCATGAGTGCTTTTGGTCTGTCCCGTCAGTTAAATATTCCGCGCCATGAGTCCCAGAAATATATGGATCTCTATTTTGAGCGTTATCCGGGCGTGCTTGAGTATATGGAACGCACACGTGCACAAGCCAAAGAGCAGGGGTACGTAGAAACGCTGGATGGGCGTCGTTTATATTTACCAGAGATCAATGCCAGTAATGGCCTCAGACGTGCTGGTGCTGAAAGAGCGGCAATCAATGCGCCAATGCAAGGTACAGCGGCGGATATCATTAAGCGCGCTATGATAGCCGTAGATGCCTGGCTGGAGCAGGACAAGCCCCGGGTTAAAATGATTATGCAGGTTCACGATGAACTGGTATTCGAGGTTCATCAGGATGATATAGCGAGTGCTTCGCAGAAAATCCATGAATTGATGGAAAACAGTATGAAACTGGATGTGCCTTTGTTAGTTGAAGTCGGTAGCGGTAAAAATTGGGATGAAGCCCACTAAGAGTCTATCCCTTCAGGCTATTTTTTACTATTTTGACCTCAGGCAGTGCTCAGAAATCTTACGTATTGCGAGTGCTGTCCGGGTTCAGGCTGACTGTAATAACATCTGTCTGGCGGAGCTGGCTCTCAGCAGAAATTATCGTTCTCTTTTTTTGTAACTAAGCAACATTGGTAATCGTATTTTGTGATGACAGTTAAAGAACGAAATGCAAAAAGTGAAAAAAAACTACAAAAAAGTCTTTTCAAGTGAAAAAAAAGGAGTAAAGTTATCTTTGTAGGGTACAGAGGTAAGATGTTCTATCTTTCAGACCTTTTACTTCACGTAATCGGATTTGGCTGAATAGTTTAGCCGCCCCAGTCAGAAATGGCTGGGGCGTTTTTTATGCATCAAAGAACATTTTTGCGTCGATCATTCAGCGTCGTTTTCTTCTTCAACAATTGGCTCGAGATCGTTATACCAGCTATCCAGCTTGTGGCGCAGTATATCGACCCCCAGTTTCTTCAGCGAAGAGAACGCTTCGACTTGAATATCACCGTTAAAGGCCAGTACTTCTTCCCGGACTTTGTTCAACTGTGCTTTACGTGCACCGGAAGCTAGTTTGTCGGCTTTGGTCAGTAGTATCATGACCGATAGGTTGCTCTGCACTGCCCAGCTAATCATCTGTTGGTCGAGATCTTTTAGCGGGTGACGAATATCCATCAGTACCACCAGACCTTGTAGACATTGACGTTTTTGCAGATATTCACCCAGAGCGCGCTGCCATTTGAGTTTCATTTCTTCTGGTACTTCAGCGTAACCGTAGCCGGGTAAGTCCACCAGACGTTTACCCTCAGCCACTTCGAACAAGTTGATAAGCTGAGTACGGCCCGGTGTTTTACTGGTTCGGGCAAGACCTTTTTGGTTAGTCAGGGTGTTAAGTGCACTGGACTTTCCAGCGTTAGAACGGCCTGCGAAAGCAACCTCAATACCGGTATCTGAAGGCAGATGACGGATATCTGGTGCACTGAGTACGAATTTTGTTTGTTGATAATTCCAATTTTTCAAAACGGTTATCTCTGTCAGGATAAGCAATAGTTGTGATTATACCTGAATAAGCAGAAAACACGGCGTTTCTCATCCAGGCAATAAAACTTCCTAATAACGGATTGAGTTTGTGAGACATTTGCCATAGTTGATGAGGGATATAGAGGTTAAATTCGTTGCTGAAAGTTAGTATTTACTATTATTTTCATTAAGTTATATAAAAAAACGATAATTTGAAATATCTGAGCGCTCTTTTGTAACGTCATTTATAAATAGAATCTCAATATAATGTATCACATCGGCAAGGGAGCCAGAATGGATTATCACTTAGAGCATCGGTTCAGGAGCGTCAGGGAGACGGCGAACCATACAGGCCAGGAGGCATGGCTCTAAGAGTTTCAAATGGAAATGGAAGACAAGTTGATGTCGCTGATAATGGATTAGACAGGGTTTGTCGCAAATAGACAAGGATTGTTATACATATACAGGGATTGTGGAACCCTTTACAGGGCGAAAGTAAAGAAAAAAGGCGACAGTTTATACTGTCGCCTTTTTTCTTTGCTTGCTTTCTGCTAGATTCCGCCGCAATCCTATACCCGTCATATTTCAAGTTGCCAAGGTCTGCCTGTCACCGGTTCGTCGAATAACATAGTTTATCTATGCTCATCGATGGGCTGAACTTCGCGCTTACAGACAATTTGAATTACTTTGGGTATATACTGAACAAAATGGCCTAAGAAAACTCATTATGAAGCAGACAAATTCAGCACCACAGGGTAAAAAACCTTCTAAAGTCCGCCGTAAATCTCGTGAAGAGATAGATAGCGAGGCTCGTGATCGTAAACGTCAGAAAAAACACCGTGGTCATGCGGCGGGAAGTCGTACCAGCGGTAAAGGGCAGACACAAGGCTCACAGGATAACAACAAAGATAAAGATCCGCGTATTGGCAGTAAAGCACCGATTCAGCTCGGCGAAGTGATTGCACCTGTTGTCCGTCCTGTGAAAGTGAAGGCAGAAAAACCAGCCGCGCTGACGCCGGAAGCAGAACTGGCATTACTGGAAAACGACGAGCGTCTTGATGGGTTGCTGGAGCGTCTTGAAGAAGGTGAAACTCTGAGTAAATCAGATCAGGACTGGGTTAATGCGACCCTGGACAGAATTGATACGCTGATGGATCAGTTGGGCATTACGTACGAAGATGAAGAAGAAGAAAAAACCGATGATTTAATGCGTCTGTTGAAAGGTAACTAACGATTACACCCGTCGTATTTGCGGTTCTTATCGTCATCATACCCTTGCTGTGTTATCTGGCAGGGTTATTCGTGAAACTACGACGGTTGTCGCGCTTGAAACTCTCACTACAGCGCAAGGTTAGGGTGCGAGGAGGAAAGTCTCTCCTTCCGCTTAGGCGGCAGCACCATCGGAAGGAGTGATTATGTCTGAGCAGTTAATTGACTGGGATTTGGCGCTGATCCAAAAATATAATTATTCAGGGCCACGTTACACCTCTTATCCAACGGCATTGGAGTTCTCACAGAACTTTGATGAGTCGGATTTTCAACAGGCGATAGCCCGTTATCCGGAGCGCCCACTTTCGCTCTATATCCATATCCCATTTTGCCATAAGCTCTGTTATTTCTGTGGTTGTAATAAAATAGTTACCCGCCAGCAGCATAAGGCCGATCAATATCTTGACGCGTTGGAACAAGAAATTATCCATCGTGCGCCATTATTTGCAGGTCGCCATGTCAGTCAGATGCACTGGGGTGGCGGAACACCGACCTACCTTAACAAAGCACAAATTACCCGGCTGGTGGGGCTGCTTCGTCAGCATTTTCGGTTTAATGACGATGCAGAGATATCGATAGAAGTTGATCCCCGTGAAATTGAGCTGGATGTACTCGATCACCTGCGTCAGGAAGGTTTTAACCGCCTGAGTATGGGGGTTCAGGACTTTAACAAAGAAGTACAGCGTCTGGTTAACCGCGAGCAGGATGAAGAGTTTATTTTTGCCCTGATGGATCGTGCCCGTGAACTTGGATTTACCTCGACCAATATTGACCTGATCTATGGCTTGCCGAAGCAGACGCCGGAAAGCTTTGCGTTTACGCTTAAGCGCGTGATTGAGCTCAATCCGCATCGTCTGAGCGTATTTAATTACGCGCACTTACCGACCCTGTTTGCGGCTCAGCGCAAAATTAAAGAGGCCGATCTGCCCAGTGCTCAGCAACGACTGGATATTTTGCAAGAAACTATCAGTTCGCTGACTGGTGCAGGCTATCAGTTTATTGGTATGGATCATTTTGCCCGCCCGGACAATGAACTGGCAATTGCTCAGCGTAAAGGTCAGCTTCACCGTAATTTTCAGGGTTACACCACTGAAGGTGACAGCGACTTGTTAGGTATGGGGGTTTCGGCGATCAGTATGATTGGCGACTGCTATGCTCAGAATCAGAAAGAGTTAAAACTCTACTATCAGCACGTCAATGAACGAGGTAGCGCGCTGTGGCGAGGTCTGGCTTTAACGCGAGATGACTGTATTCGTCGGGATGTGATTAAAGCGCTTATCTGTAACTTCCAGCTTAATTTTGCTGCTATTGAGCAGCAGTGGTCTATTAACGCAACAGACTATTTTTCCGAGGACTTACAGCTTTTGGCGCCGCTGGCCAAAGATGGACTGGTCACGCTGACGGAGCAGGGTATTCAGGTTACAGGCAAAGGCCGTTTACTGATCCGAAATATTTGTATGTGTTTTGATATCTATTTACGCCAGAAAGCCCGCTTACAGCAATTTTCACGCGTAATATGATATTACCGATAGCAGGTTAAGGCCTGCTATCGGTCCGTAAAGGGTATTCGGTATATATCCATCATACTTCAAGTTGCTTGGATATAGCCGACCCTCATTACTCCATTCCCAGCTCTTTCAGTTTTCGGGTCAGGGTATTTCTTCCCCATCCCAGTAAACGAGCCGCTTCTTGTTTATGTCCCTGTGTATGACGCAATGCGGTCGTGAGCAGTACTCTTTCCATTTCAGGCATCGCTTCGGCTAACAGATTTTGATGACCGGAACGTAGTGCTTTATCTGCCCACTGGCTAAGCAGTGTTGCCCAGTTATCCGGATCGATTTGAGCCGTGCCATTTTCAGTGATTGTTGTTTCAAATAACTCGCTGGGTAAGTCCTGAATCAGAACTTCTTGTCCGGCCGCCATCACAGTCAGCCAGCGACAGATATTTTCTAACTGGCGTACGTTACCAGGCCATGCCAGACGGGTTAATGCACTCTCGGTTTCAGGATGGAGCTGTTTTGCTTCTACGCCTAATTCCTGTGCGGCAACTTGCAAGAAATGCCAGGTCAGACGGGGGATATCTTCACGACGTTCACGCAGCGGCGGTAAGTGAATACGAATGACATTCAGGCGATGAAACAAGTCCTCACGGAACTTACCCTCTTGCACCCGCAATTCCAGATTCTGGTGTGTTGCTGCGATGATGCGAACATCTACCTTAACCGGCGCATAACCGCCAACGCGATAAAACTGCCCGTCAGCCAGTACACGTAACAGGCGAGTCTGGACATCCAGCGGCATATCACCGATTTCATCAAGAAATAATGTACCGCCATCAGCCTGTTCAAAACGCCCCTGACGTATTTGATTTGCCCCGGTAAAGGCCCCTTTTTCATGGCCAAATAACTCAGATTCAATCAAATCCTTCGGGATGGCCGCCATATTCAAAGCGATAAAGGGAGACTTCACACGTGGGCTATGGCGATGCAGGGCATGAGCAACCAGCTCTTTACCTGTCCCGGACTCACCGTTAATCAGGACACTTATTGACGAGCGCGACAAACGACCAATAATACGAAACACATCCTGCATCGCAGGCGCTTCACCAATAATATCGGTTGTCGGTCCGTTAGCCTGGACATTACGGGGCTGCTGCTGTTCCTGATAATGGCTGATTGCCCGTTCGACCAGCGCGACGGCCTCATCAATATCAAAAGGTTTTGGCAGATAATCAAAGGCACCTTGCTGATAGGCACTGACTGCTGCATCAAGATCTGAGTGAGCCGTCATTATGATGACCGGGAGCATCGGGTGACGCTGTTTTATCTGTTTTAACAAGGCCAGGCCATCGATTCCGGGCATGCGGATATCAGAAATTAAAACATCCGGCGTTTTTGTCGCCAGGGCCTCTAAGACTTCATTGCCATTTTCAAAGGCAGTGCAGATTAATCCACTACCTGTTAACGCGCGCTCAAGCACCCAGCGAATGGAGCTATCATCGTCAACGACCCACACTATCCCTCGTTGCATATAGACCTCTACTTCCGAATAGGCAGGTAAACCGAAAATTCGGTATGACCGGGCCAACTGTTGAATTCGATTTTCCCTGAATGCTGATCGACAAGATTTCGGGCAATAGACAGGCCGAGCCCGCTACCCCCTTCTCGTCCACTCACCATCGGATAGAACAGCGTGTCTTGTAGATGGGCCGGGACACCAGGGCCGTTATCTTCAATATCAATTCGCGCCAACAGACGATACCGCGAGCCATGCAGCGTTAACTGGAAGGCAGTACGGGTACGAATAATGATTTCTCCCCCTTCACTTCCCAGGGCCTGCAAGGCATTTCTGACAATATTCAGTAAAATCTGTTCTATCTGGTCGGGATCGTGAGCAAATTCTGGCAGACTGGGATCATAATCACGTATTAGCTTAACGTTGTCAGGCAGTTCCAGTGATACCAGTTTCACGACACGTTCAGCTACTTTGTGAATGCTCTCGGTAACATGCATTCCGGGTAATTGTGGTCCTAACAGGCGATCGACCAAATTTCTTAGTCTGTCCGCTTGCTCAATAATGACGTTGGTGTATTCATTAAGCGATGGGTCTGGCAGCGCTTTACTCAGCAGTTGTGCTGCGCCTCGCAGCCCACCCAGCGGGTTTTTAATTTCATGTGCCAGTCCACGCACTAAATCACGTGCTGCGAGCTGTTGAGCGTGCTGTATCTGTTCCTGACTTAACCGGCGTTGATTATCCATGGGCGCCATTTCGATCAGAATATAGCCCTCCATCAGCCTTTGTGCAGTCAAAGACAGGATATTAGAGCGACCATCAATCACCAGGGTGACTTCATTATCGGTAAAGCCCTGTCCGTCTTGCAGACTTTCTTTCATGACATCGATATTCAGTGAAAAATAGCCGATTAAATCCGGTAATGGCGTGCCGTCATAAAGCTTACGGGCGCTTTGCGCCAGCAATTGCTGGGCGGCGGGATTTGCGTAATGCACCGCAAGGTCATCGTCAACCAACAGAATACTGTTGATTAAATAATTAAGGATCTGCCCAGCATCGGGCAGGGTGCCAGTTGCCATACAGCAGTCTCCTTACACTGTTTCAGTGCTTAGTGGTGGGATGTTAAAGAATACCGCTATCGCAAAACAGGGGTGGAGAAAAAAGCCCATCCGGAGATGGGCCAAATATTCCACGGCAAAAAACTATAATTAAACGCTATAGTAAAGTTCAAACTCTACTGGATGCGGAGTCATGCGCACGCGGTCATTTTCTTCGGTACGCAGGGCGATATAAGCATCGATAGTATCGTTGGTGAATACACCGCCAGCTGTCAGGAACTCACGGTCTTCGTCCAGTGCTTGCAGAGCTTCTTCTAAAGAACCTGCAACCTGTGGGATCTCTTTTGCTTCTTCTGGTGGCAAGTCATAGAGGTTTTTGTCCATGGCTTCGCCTGGGTGGATCTTGTTTTTAATACCGTCAAGACCTGCCATCAGCAGTGCTGCAAAGCACAGGTATGGGTTAGCGGCCGGGTCCGGGAAGCGGACTTCGATACGACGTGCTCTTGGTGAACTGACCACTGGAATACGGATAGATGCTGAACGGTTACGGGCAGAGTAGGCCAGCATAACTGGTGCTTCGTATCCTGGGACCAGACGCTTGTAAGAGTTAGTGGTCGGGTTAGTCAGGGCATTCAGTGCTTTAGCGTGCTTGATAACACCGCCAATGTAATACAGTGCTTGTTCAGACAGACCCGCATATTTATCACCAGCGAACAGGTTTACCCCGTCTTTTGCCAGAGACATATGGCAGTGCATGCCAGAACCGTTATCACCAAACATTGGTTTTGGCATAAAGGTCGCAGTTTTACCGAAAGCATGTGCCACGTTGTGAACCACATACTTATAAATCTGAATTTCGTCCGCTTTTTTGGTCATGGTGTTAAAACGAGTAGCGATTTCGTTTTGACCTGCGGTAGCAACTTCGTGGTGATGCGCTTCAACCACCAGACCCATTTGCTCCATGGTCAGACACATGGCTGAACGGATATCCTGAGATGAGTCAACCGGTGGTACTGGGAAGTAACCGCCTTTAACCGCTGGACGATGGCCTTTGTTACCGCCTTCGTATTTGGTGCCGGTATTCCATGCGCCTTCGATATCATCGATAGCAACGTGAGAACCAGAGATAGAGCTACCAAAACGGATATCGTCAAACAGGAAGAATTCTGGCTCTGGTCCAAACAGAACGGTGTCTGCCAGGCCAGTCGCGCGCAGATAGTCTTCAGCGCGTTTTGCGATAGAACGTGGGTCACGGTCATAGCCTTGCAGCGTACCTGGCTCCAGAATATCACAACGGATAATCAGCGTACTATCTTCGAAGAACGGGTCAATCATCGCAGTGGTTGAGTCAGGCATCAGAACCATGTCTGATTCATCAATACCTTTCCAGCCACCAATCGAGGAGCCGTCAAACATTTTGCCTTCTTCAAAGAAGTCTGCATTTACTTGGTGAGCAGGAATAGTGATGTGTTGCTCTTTACCTTTAGTATCGGTAAAGCGCAAATCAACAAATTTCACTTCGTGCTCATCCAGCATTGTCAATACGTGTTCAGCGGACATACTTAAACTCTCCAGGATTGGTTCATTTCGTTGGGTAACGAGGTAATCAAACACTTTTTACATTTGGCTCATCGCCTGTATTCTTTAAAGCGAAATCTGTGCCAACTTTTAAATTTCCCTAAAAAGGCGCTATTATGCAGGTCAGCGTGCAAAAGGCCGCACCATAACTGATAATTTGCACCAGTATAGTGCTTTATTATGACACAAGAGCACTATATTGGTGCAATTTACGTTATGATCCCTGTGCCTGCTCCGTGAAAACGATCACAACCCCTTACTTCTTATATTGTTTGTAAAGGTTCTTTATGATCCTGTTCTGTACTTCGATTAATACGTGTACAATAACGCGCTATTTCTAATGCCTGAGGCAAATCTGTGATCGAAAATTTGCGTAATATCGCCATCATCGCGCACGTTGACCATGGTAAAACTACCTTGGTTGACAAGCTGTTACAACAATCTGGTACCTTTAGCGACCGCGCTGAAGCGACCGAACGTGTGATGGACTCCAACGACTTGGAGAAAGAGCGTGGAATTACCATCCTCGCTAAAAACACCGCTATCAACTGGAATAACTATCGTATCAACATCGTTGATACCCCAGGACACGCCGACTTCGGTGGAGAAGTTGAACGCGTAATGTCAATGGTTGACTCCGTATTGCTGGTTGTTGATGCAATGGACGGACCTATGCCTCAAACGCGCTTTGTCACTAAAAAAGCGTTTGACCATGGCTTGAAGCCTATTGTTGTTATCAACAAAGTTGACCGTCCTGGTGCTCGCCCTGACTGGGTTGTTGACCAAGTATTTGACCTGTTCGTTAATCTTGATGCTACTGACGACCAGCTTGATTTCCCGATTATTTATGCGTCAGCGCTGATGGGTATTGCCGGTAATGATCACAGCGACATGGCTGCAGACATGACCCCGCTGTACCAGGCGATTGTTGACCATGTTCCAGCACCCAATGTTGATGTTGATGGTCCATTCCAGATGCAGATCTCTCAGCTGGATTACAACAACTATGTTGGTGTTATCGGGATTGGTCGTATCAAACGCGGTAAGGTTAAGCCAAACCAGCAAATCACGCTTATCGATACCGAAGGGAAAACCCGTAACGGTAAAGTCGGTAAAGTACTGGGCCATCTTGGTCTGGAGCGTATTGAAACAGCTGAAGCTGAAGCGGGTGATATCATTGCTATCACCGGTCTGGGTGAACTGAATATCTCTGATACCCTGTGCGACACTCAGAATGTTGAAGCGCTGAAACCTCTGTCGGTTGATGAACCAACAGTAAGCATGTTCTTCAACGTCAACACCTCTCCGTTCTGTGGTAAAGAGGGTAAATATGTTACCTCTCGTCAGATCCTCGAACGTCTGAACAAAGAGCTGGTGCATAACGTTGCTCTGCGTGTTGAAGAAACCGAAGATGCGGATGCATTCCGTGTTTCTGGTCGTGGTGAGTTACACCTGTCCGTTCTTATCGAAAATATGCGTCGTGAAGGCTTCGAGCTGGCAGTATCTCGCCCGAAAGTTATCAACCGTATGATCGATGGTCGTATGCAAGAGCCGTTTGAAAACGTGACTCTGGATATCGAAGAGCAGCACCAGGGCTCTATCATGCAAGCCATGGGTGAGCGTAAAGGCGACGTTAAGGACATGATCCCTGACGGTAAAGGTCGTATTCGTCTTGATTACCTGATCCCGGCGCGTGGTCTGATTGGTTTCCGTACTGAGTTCATGACGATGACTTCTGGTACTGGCCTGCTGTACTCCACCTTCAGTCACTATGACGATGTTCGTCCGGGTGAAATTGGCCAGCGTCAGAATGGCGTACTGATCTCTAACGGTCAGGGTAAAGCTGTTGCGTTTGCACTGTTCAGCCTGCAGGATCGCGGTAAATTGTTCCTCGGTCACGGTGCAGAAGTTTACGAAGGGCAAATTATCGGTATTCACAGCCGCTCTAATGACCTGACTGTAAACTGCCTGACCGGTAAGAAACTGACCAACATGCGTGCATCGGGTACAGATGAAGCAACGACACTGGTTCCGGCTATCAAAATGTCCCTGGAACAAGCGATTGAATTCATCGATGACGACGAACTGGTAGAAGTGACACCTACTTCTATTCGTATTCGTAAACGTCACCTGACTGAAAACGATCGTAAACGCGCTTCGCGCGGCAGCAAAGACGTATAATTCGTCTTAGCTGATATAAGCAGCCATCAAAGCCTGAGTTCGGTATTCCACTGGACTCAGGCTTTTTTTATTTCAGATTTATTCTTTCCGTTCCAGTTTGCAGTGTGCCAAAACATTCCCCATTATTTTGCGACGGGCCTCGGTGATTTGAAGGTGTCTTTTTTCATCACTGGTGGTGGTGTTGCTGGTACACACCATAACGCGTCATCAGGTGCTGAAACCTTTGTATTTGAGCACAAATGGAGAGGAAGATATGTTGAATATAAGAATGGATTCAGGACCGTTGCTGTTTAAATTTTTGCTAGCTGTAATAATGGCACTGAGCTGGTTAAGGGGAGGGGGATGCTCAATGGAACGGCTACACACGTTAAGGACTTTTTGTCCGATAAATCATAATGAAAAACACCCTCAAAACGATGTATTTTTAATCGAAATTTGGCATTTAACGGATGCTCTTGTCTACGAATCGATTTTTCAGACGAAAAATTTCTCCTTACTGTACGGTTGGTCTCAAACCTGTTATTAGGTGACAGGAAACAACGAAAGCATCATCTATATCCGGTTTTATTCTATGCTATAAGTCACTGATCAGATTATTTTCGCGACCTAGAAAAAATTTTTTTGACCATTCGTCGCTTAATTCTGGAGAAAGACTTTCTGAAAGGGACGATATATGTGTTTTTTATACCAGCATAACATTCATATTTCTCACCATTAACACCGAATATTAATTTTTTTTCGTGGGAAGGTTGTAACTGACTTTTGAACAACTTATCCCAGAAAGCGAAAATAAATCCAAAGTTTATATCGAAGTGCTTTTTGTCACTACTGTGATGTAATTGATGGTATGCCGGACTAATAAGTATACTTCTGATAACTTTAGGGTAGCGCAGAAAAACTTTTGAATGCTGAAGGTTGAGTCCCAGAAAAAGAAGGATAAACATAAATACATTTTGCCCGGCAAATAATATGTAAGCATGGGAAGAATCAAAAAAATAATCGACAATGCCGGAGTAAGTACCAGAGAATAAGCTCACCATCAAAATAAAGCAACATTGGTTGACTGGATGAGAGCGGTATGATGTTAGTGGATTAAGCTCCTCCGCGATGTGGTGTATTTTATGATACTCCCATAAAAAAATAATTTTGTGGGAAAAATAGTGTTCAAGAAAAACCGCAAAATCAAAAACTACCAAAGACAGCAATGTAAGGATTATACCCAGAAAAAGTCCGGGGGAATACTTTTGCGTAGGCATTCCTATATATGAAAGAAAATGAATAACTTCTCCATGAAAGAAAAGTGCAGCGCCGGCAACAAAACTATACATGAATCCCAAAAAAATCTTATCAAAAATAAAAAGCTTCAGATCATCTTTTGCAGACCGGGTGCGAAAATCATGAGTACCAATAACAGCCTTCAGTGCAGACAGGAGGTTAGTACTATGGGATGAGTAAGCATAAAATATAACTGCTATTACCAAAGCTGTAACCAGATATCCAATAAACAGACCGTTCGAGGGTATAAAAAAAACGCTAGCACGGTCATAAAGAGGAATAATAAAATTTTCATAAATCCAAATCATGAAGTTTTTAACCATATTTATTAAACCCTATATGAAATCAGGAGTGTGAATCTTCAATTATACGGAGGAGATCCATCGTATTAATACACTCAGACTGCAACTGCTTAAGTTGAGAGGTGTCAGGATTTTTTATAAATTCGGATAGCTGTTTCAGCATGGTGATATGTTGTTTTTCTAATATATTAATAATAATTTCCTTTTTATCAATTAAAGGCTTCGTGCCCCACTCGATCTGTACCCTCATATTTGGTTGTAACGTGCCATATACAAAAGATCCGCTGTAGGACATAACGAAATCATTAATGATCAATCGCCCTTTAGAACCGGATATTTCAAATTTCTGCTGAACAACAAAATCGCTATATGACGCACTGACCATAAAAACAATATCTGTATCAGTGTGCCCAATGGCGCTCATATCAACGTTGGTATTATTATCGTCGCACAACAATATCGAATGTATTCTGTTGATACTTCGACATGGGATGAATTTACTGATAATTCTTAACGGATACCAGCCAAGGTCACCTGCCACGCCGTATGGCTCAAGTACAGGGTCGAATTTTAACTGTCCTGTGTTTTTGTCAGGCCAAGAAAAACTTGCCCGGATTTTGTTTACAATCCCGACATATTCATTTAATAGGTCGTCAAGCATCTTGTACCAGAGCGTATGGATGTAATGTGCAGCATCTATCCATACAAGATGTCTGGAACTGGCCTTATCCAGCAGAGCCTGCATAGATAAGGTGGATGGGAAAGGCTTTTCAATCAATGCATGTTTATTGAATTCGATACATAAGCTCAGCAGTTTCTCTTTCTCAGATGTCGGTGTAGCAATATAAACAACATCTAGTTGTTCATCAGAAAAAAAATCTTTGCTACAAATAAATCCTCTGTCATGGGCAATGCTGTATTTAATACAGAATTTTTCAGATGATGCAGCTGTTCTTGACAGAACGGAATGCAACTTGATTCCCGCCTCAGAGCAACTTTCGGCGATAATGCCCGCCATCATGCCCGTCCCGATAATTCCTAACCTAACCATAGTAACACCTGTAATCTATTGGCTCTGATACTTTTACTGTGAATACAGTACCTTCCGGGATAGTGATTTCACTATTTGGTAGGGCGGGAAATACATCATCACCAAGGATAAAATAAGCACATCCGCTCAGAATAATAAAACGTTCTGTTTTATCAGCAAGCCATTTGAATTCACCTGCAGCCATAAACCCCATTGTGACTTTAATTTTGTTTTGATAAAAGTCACGCAGCAAGACCTTTCCGTCAAAAAAAATATGTGTACTGTCAAACTCAAATAACTCAGACATGGTCTTTTACCAGAAATTTAATGTATGGGTCATCAACATCCAGCTCATTTTTTAGAGGACTTGTTATAACTTCCGGAACAGGATCAAAGCCAAGATGTTTTCTCTTGTCGAATCTTAAGTCAGGACTTCTTGTATAACATAGGATAAGCTGAAGCCTATTATCATATGGGCAGGCTTCCCGCCAGTGCTCTAATTTTTTTCCGTCAAGAACAAGACCATCCCCACGATTTATGTTATAGGCTTTGCCATCAACATAAATACTCCATTCATTTATTTCCATGGGATGTATACCAATCGATATAATGTAATCGACAGAGTTCCTGTCTTTATGTTTTGGCAAAACATATCCTTTCTTATAGTTCCAGAGGAAAGAATAGCTTGGATAAACATTTTCACCTACATGAGAGGATATTTCATCACAATAATAGCTTAGTAAAGCTTCTCCATATGGTATGGCATAATACATATGTGCATCTTCACTATCTTTATTTCCTTTAAGATGCCCCAAGGTCTCTGAAATCGCCAGATAATGATAAAATATATCCACTTCACGTTCTGTTATGATTGAAGGCAAGATCTTGACTCCGAAGAACATTTATTTACCCTCCATAATCTTATCAATGAAATTATCATGTCTGGCCTGAAATCGATTTTCAATAATGTCTCCGGGTATGCGACTGGTTTTAGAAAGCCATGCTATACCCTCTGGGTTGACATGAAGAATTTTCTTGAAAGTCGTTAAATGGTCATAAACCATTTCCTTTTTAGCGGGCTTAGCCTTAATTAGCTGTCGGAAATAATTTACGCCAAGCTGAACATGTTTTGCTTCATCATTCATCGCACCTTTGTAGATTTTCCCGATCAAGCTATTTTCACCAAATGCATGAATAAAAAGATTAAATTGTTCAAGTGCACCATTTTCAAGGAAAACATGGCTCAGGAACGTTTCATCAAAAGTGTTCAGTTTCTGAAAATGGTCTAGGTACAGCTCCCTAGTTTTGGACAAATCCAGTATGTGTCCATTAGCTAATATGGCATAGCGTGAAAACAATTCAGCATGTCTTGCTTCGTCATTTACTGCCTGAGCCAGACCAATCTTCAGAGAAAAATCTGTCGCCTGCAGCATCAGTTCAGCTGCATTCTCCATCCCGATGAGTTCAACATGGGAGGATAAACTGGCCACTGTGATCGCGTCTTCTTTGAGATCATCAGGGAAATCGTCATTGCCAGCTTTCCCCCAGTCAAGACCAATATCCCAAGTCTGTTTCGTCTTTCCTTTTTGGTATAATGCATAATGCTTATCTTCCAGAAAGTTTATTTCACTCATTTTTGGTTGATTGTTCATGCGTATTTTCCCTCTGTTTTGATGAATAGATATTCCATGACATAACTAAAAGAAGAACACAAAGTATTGAACTTGTTATCCTGAAAGTCGTTTCCAGTGATAGGACGTTCGCAATATACCCGCCAATGAGGGGCATTGTGATTGCTACTACAGAAGACATCATCTGTATTGTGCCTGTGGCCTTACCGACATTTTTAAAACCGATAATCTCCCTGATGCCAAAGCGTATGGAAAAAAAAGTCACACCCGAGGAAATACCTATCAGGATGATACATCCGTAAAAAATATATACAGATGCTATATTCCCGCTCACAAAACCGAAAATTGCAAATGATAAAGTGTTAATCATGACGGACGTTGTCAGTATGACTACGGATATAAGTTTTTTATTCAATAGTGACGCTATCTTCGTGCCAATGACCCCGCCTATTCCAATAAGAGATATTATTAACCCGATGCTATTTTCGTTCTCACCGATCTTTTTAAAGAAAAGACCTAACATATCGTTGCTTAAAAAAAATGCGAAGTTCGCCACGGTGTACCCAGAAACCAAGTAAAAAATATTTTTGTTGTTCTTCATTTCCCTTGTGAAGGAGTAATTCTTTTCTTTCTCCACATTTTTCTTTTTCCCGGAATGCTCCTCTGGCTCCTTTCGCCGAAGTGATATAAGTTCACATAACAGGCTCAAAGCATTCAGACATGACGAAAATACAATTACAGACCATATGCCAGAAAGGTTATACAGAGCCACCACTGCGACCGGAACCAGTATGCGACTAAAATTAATAAGATATCCATATATCTCATAGAATCTTTTCGATTCATCGTCATTTTCGTTAAGCTTCACGTTTGATATGTTCAACCCGCATCGTGCGGTTGTTTTAATAAAGGCTATAGCGAGCAGTCCATAAATGCTGCCTGTCAAAATAA
This sequence comes from uncultured Cedecea sp., assembly GCF_947498825.1. Classification (GTDB taxonomy): domain Bacteria; phylum Pseudomonadota; class Gammaproteobacteria; order Enterobacterales; family Enterobacteriaceae; genus JGM124. The sequence continues at coordinate 26,253 of NZ_CANMLV010000011.1, forward strand.
ATATTGGTGTTACAAAGCTGTTTATGGTGAAGAAAAAAGAACGCCAGTGATGAATATGTCCGCTATCGAGTAATTTACCGAAAAAATTACTTGAAAAAAGAAATGGCAGTGCGAAGCATGCTCCGAGAAGCCCCATTTCACTAGGCATTGCATCATAAAGATAAATAGCCACAATACTCAGCAGCGCATAATCAAGGTAAGTATCAAGTTCGTTAGCGCCGATACCAATGTATTTCAGCATAATAATTTCCTTATTAAGCGGATAAACAGACATAAGGGTATCCCTTATGCCTGTTATTTAATTATACCGCCAGCGGTTGATAATCCATAAATCCTCCTTTATTAAATTGATCTTATATATTGTACTGCCTGTATGGAATTTAACCATAGCACCTCAAAAAAGAGGATGTAAATATAAAGTTTGTTTTTTGTTGATCAAGCATAAAGGTGAGGTAAAGCCACATTATTTAATGTGTTTAAAAAACAAACAACTACCCCCACAAAAAACCGAAATTGAGAATTGTCTTAATCTCATTATGATTGATTTTTGTCTTTTGTGATTGGCTTTATTTATTAAAATAATCTTGCTTGTAATATATAATATATGCTCTTAAGGATGGTGGAAGATAATTTCTCACAAAAACAAACTGTATTGATATAATTATCAGGCGAATGTTTGCTCAAGTAAGTATCCGGATTCACTCTGATGCTAATTAAGAGTGTTTATGAGTCTTTAGTTAATTTTAAAGTGACTTTAAATCATAGCACTTCTCCTGATGAATTAATTCAAACTTATTTCCCTGATTGGAAGAAAAAATAGCTATGCCTGTGAGCAATGAGTTTCTTAATACTCTTTTTTCTCACAAGGATGGTTATGAAAAATAAAAGTTCCTGAGCTATATCTGGCTGGGGAATATTATATGGTCTCTTTATCTGATTTGTTTTTCATTTGGTACTTCTGTCTCTTTTTGGTACGGTCCCTGCCTCCTAAATAGCTGTGCCTAATACCGCTACACTTTTGCCAGACCATGTTTACCTCCGGGGAATGGACTGACGGTTTTCATAAAATGATGAACCTTTCTCAGTAACTGCCACATTGAACGGCACCGATGATTACGCGTTATCGTGTCGTGAAGCGCCTGGCATAACCGCTCAACGTGGTTCACCCACGGCGAGTAAATGGGCTGATAAATCACCCTGAACTTCGCGTTAGCCTTCAGCCAGAGTTGGGTTTCATGGCTCTTGTGAATAATGTAATTATCCACGATTAGCGTGATGGTTTTTGCCCGACGTTAAGTTGCCTTCAGGTACTTAAGCTGGCTGATGAACAGCACCGAACTTTTGCTGTTGCCGCCAACGTAACTGACTTTGCCCGTTCCGCTGTGCAGTGCTCCGGCCAGATAATATTTTTCATTTTGACCCGGTGTAACGACATGTTTTTGATGTCCGCGCAGCTGCCAGTCCGTACCGATTTTAGGATTAAGATGGATATCGACTTCATCTTCATAAAATTCCGGGTATTCTGAACTGCACTTATCCAGCGCTTTGTGGATGGCTGACATCTTTTCATCTTTATGCGGGTCAGGGATACGCAGAGTCGGTGCGGCTCTGCGCCAGACCAGACTCGCTAACGGCAACCAGCGGCGAACAGTACCAGCATCTAAGGTGCATCCAGTTATGTCTTTGATTTTGATTGCCAGAAGCTCTGTGCTCCAGCGAGAACGCTGATAGCCAAAATCAACGGGAGAGTGTTTTATCAGCTCACGGAGCAATGTGCAGATATGTTCAAAAGGCCAGCGACGGCAACATCCTGCGGGTAACGATTTCAGACCTTCGACACCCGACAAAGTGAACCAGTTAATCCAGCGTCCGACAGATGAGCGGGCACAGCAGAGCGTTCTGGCAACGTCACTGACGCGCTCTCCAGGTGCAACATCAGCATGGCGGTCAGTCTGCGGGCATGATTTTTATCGCGCGTTTTATGGATAGTTTTCTGCATCAGGCGTCGTTCGGTACGGGGTATGGGTGCTATGATCGGCATCGCTCAGTCCGGTTAGTGATTTGTTTCTTTTTGGCGATTGATCAGATCGCACAATCTGGGCTGAGTTCCCTCAAAGTGATCTATTATTCCGCGCAGCTATTTAGAATTAGCCTCTTGCAGAGCATTTTTTTTAAATGACGGGGTATATGTTCTGCTTCCGGGTCGCTGGACAGGCAAGGGGAAGTAGACCGGTTCCGGCTATTAAAATGTCCCTGGAACAAGCGCTTGAGTTCATCGATGACGACGAACTGGTAGAAGTAACTCCAACCTCTATCCGTATTCGTAAACGTCACCTGACTGAAAACGATCGTAAACGCGCTTCGCGTGGTAGCAAAGACGTATAATTCGTCTTAGCTGATATTAAGCAGTTATCAAAGCCTGAGTTCAGTACTCCACTGGACTCAGGCTTTTTTATTTTATACCCGTCATCATTTAAGCTGTTAAAGTACGTGTAGTTTTTGGAATACTCATCTCTCCACACCTGACTCAGACTGGTGTCTCACTTTTGGGGTGGGCTCCATGATCGTCGAGGCTTTTTTTTTGCTTTTTTTGTAACATGCTAGCGTATAAGCTGCTATTTGCGTCATTGTTAACAGCGTTGCGCATTGTTCTACTGAGCTTTGTCACTCTGATAAAAACAGTGATTCACCCTGACGGAAAAGGAGACGCTCATGCTGTATATCTTTGATTTAGGTAATGTTATCGTTGATATCGATTTTAACCGGGTATTGGGTGTCTGGAGTGATTACAGCCGCGTTCCGCTGGCAAATTTACAGAGCAAATTCACTATAGGTGAGCCATTTCACCTGCATGAGCGGGGGCAAATCAGTGATGAGCAGTTTGCGCAAACCTTGAGCCATGATCTGGGGATGGCCTTAAGCTACGAACAGTTCACTGCAGGATGGCAGGCGATATTCGTGGGTTTGCGCAAGGATACCATTGCGGTGATGCAAGCATTGCGAGAACAGGGGCATCGGGTTGTCGTCCTGTCCAATACCAACCAGCTTCACTGCGAGTTCTGGCCGGATGAATACCCGGAAGTGGCACAAGTAGCCGATAAAATTTATCTTTCCCAGCAGATGGGGATGAGAAAACCCGATGCTGAAATTTATCTTAAATTACTTGAAGAAGAAGGGTTCAGTGCCGATAATGCCGTCTTCTTCGATGATAACGAAGACAATATTAACAGTGCCCGGCAACTTGGTATAACGGCAATATTGGTGACCGGGAAACAGACAATCCCTAACTGGTTTGCACAACGCTGATGCTGGGGAGCACTGGACGTAATACGGATCGCTATTTAAGGCCTGTAATGGTCTGGGGAAAACTGCTTTATCGGCGTATTGACCAGGATAATATGATGACGATGGCCGGAAACCTTGCCTACGTCTCCCTACTTTCCCTGGTACCGCTGGTCGCTGTTATCTTCGCCTTATTTGCCGTCTTTCCTGTCTTCGCTGATATCAGTCTCCAGCTACGCCAGTTTGTTTTCACCAATTTTATGCCCGCAACCGGCGATGTCATTGAACGTTACATAGATCAGTTTATCGCTAATGCTAATCGAATGACGGCAGTGGGGGCCGCCGGACTGGTGGTCACTTCGCTGTTACTGATGTATGCCATCGATAGCGCACTGAATGCTATCTGGCGTAGTACCCAGGCCCGCCCACCGCTCTATTCATTTGCACTCTACTGGATGATCCTGACGCTCGGGCCTCTGCTGGTGGGCACCAGTGTGGTAATAAGTTCCTATTTATTGTCGCTACACTGGGCATCTGAAATCAATAGCGTGATGGACGATGTGCTACGCATCTTCCCACTGTTACTTTCCTGGTTATCATTCTGGTTGCTGTATAGCCTGGTGCCAACGGTGCGTGTGCCGGTAAAAGATGCCGTTATCGGGGCCATGATTGCAGCTGCACTATTTGAGCTCGGCAAGAAAGTGTTTACTCTTTATATCCAGATGTTTCCTTCTTATCAGCTGGTTTACGGCGTACTGGCCGTGATCCCGCTGTTATTTATTTGGGTGTACTGGACCTGGTGTATTGTCTTGCTGGGGGCTGAAATTACCGTTACCTTCAGTGAGTATCGCCAGTTAAAACAGTCCACAGAACAAAAAAAAGCGGAAGAGCAATGATTGCATTAATTCAGCGAGTGACGCAGGCCAGTGTCAAAGTGGCAGGTGAAGTCACTGGCGAAATAGGCCCCGGATTACTGGTTTTGTTAGGGGTAGAAAAAGACGATAACCAGCAGAAAGCCGATCGATTATGCCAGCGAGTGTTGGGTTATCGCGTTTTTAGCGACGACAATGGCAAGATGAACCTGAGCGTTCAGCAAGCTGGTGGTAGTGTGCTGGTGGTCTCTCAGTTTACTCTTGCAGCGGACACGGATAGCGGCATGCGGCCTGGGTTTTCAGGTGGTGCTGCCCCGGAACAGGCAAAAGCGCTGTATGAGTATTTTATTGAAAAATGTCAGCAGCAAGGTACTGCAACCCAGACGGGACGCTTTGCTGCAGATATGGAAGTATCGCTAATCAATGACGGGCCGGTGACTTTCTGGCTCCAGGTATAAACGGTGCAGTCACTGTTGGGACACTAAATAAGAGAGCTAGATATGTATCATCTTCGTGTACCTGAAACACCGGAAGAACTTGAGCATTACTATCATTTTCGCTGGCAGATGTTGCGTAAGCCATTACACCAACCTCAGGGATCTGAGCGAGATGCCTGGGACGCGATGGCTCATCATCAAATGGTTGTGGATGAACAGGGCAATATTGTTGCTGTAGGGCGGTTATATATTAATGCTGATGATGAAGCCGCGATTCGCTTTATGGCGGTAGACCCTTCGGTACAGGCGAAAGGCTTAGGTACCTTGATGGCAATGACTCTGGAGTCGGTCGCCCGCCAGGAAGGGGTACAGCGTGTTACCTGTAGTGCGCGAGAAGATGCGGTTGAATTCTTTGCCAAGCTGGGGTTTGTTAATCACGGCGAGATAACGGCCCCACAAACCACGCCTATTCGGCATTTTATGATGATCAAACCCATAGCTTCACTGGATGACATTTTACATCGTCCGGACTGGTGTGGTCAGTTACAGCAAGCCTGGTATCAGCATATTCCCCTCAGCGAAAAAATGGGGGTACGCATTCAGCAGTATACCGGTCAGAAATTCATTACTACCATGCCGGAAACGGGTAACCAAAACCCACACCACACGCTGTTTGCTGGCAGTTTGTTTTCTCTGGCAACACTCACTGGCTGGGGACTGATTTGGCTGATGCTGCGTGAGCGTCATTTAGGTGGCACCATTATTCTGGTTGATGCGCATATCCGCTATAGCAGCCCGATTACAGGAAAACCCTTGGCGAGTGCAGATTTGGGCTCGTTGAGTGGCGATTTAGACAGACTTGCTCGTGGGCGCAAGGCGCGCGTGACTCTACAAGTGAATCTCTTTGGTGATGATATTCCAGGGGCTGTATTTGAAGGTGTCTATATGGTGCTGCCAGCGAAACCTTTTGGCCCCCTGGAGGAAGGGGGCAACGAAGAAGAGTAGGGGTCAGGGAAGGGCAACAACACCCTGTCTCATGGTTTGCTGGATTTGCTGACCCTGAGCATCAGTCGCTCTCAGGGTCGCATTGACCGTTGGCCGAAGCGGTGTATCTGCAGCCAACTGTCCGCTAGCTGACAGGCTTAAATTTCCTTCACCGTCGAGCGGCAGTGACGGCCATCCCCAGTCTTTGAGCGTATTCACCGGAACACCCTGGCCTTTTAACTCTACCGCTGTCACTCTTTGTGGGGTCTGAGAGATAGTGGCAGTTGCCTCCAGTATGCCTTTGTCTCGGAATCCACTTAACTCTGAGACGGTGATTTGCTGTGGGCTGGCGTCCAGTGTCAGTGACGGGCGTCGTATATCAACACGGTTGAAGGTCGCATTGGCCGCATTTAATGACAGCTTCCCGTCCCATAACCCCCACTGATGGTGACGTGCAATCAGCAGATTGGTGGCGGTGGCATCCAGAGCGGTAAGCTGGAAAGGCCAGTCAGGATTGATATCAATGATAAGGTTGCGATTAGCCGACAGTTTTTTTATCGTCATATCAGAGAGCCATTCAGGCAGCGGCTGCATCCAGAGTGCTTTCCAGTCAATGGGAAGGGTATATTCCAGGCCTGTAAAGACCATTTCATTAATAATTGCGCTATCGTTGTCTCGAAGCCACTGTCCGTTGGCACGAACCATACCGCCTTCCCAGCGTGAACTAAACTGACGCAATAACAAGCCTTGTGGGTTAAGATCCGCATTGATTATCGGATCCTGCAAATGAACGGAATTCCAGATAAATTCGCGTGCGTTTGCTGAAAGTGTACCTTCTTCGCTGTTCCAGTTACCCTTAGTGAGGGTTGTTCCTTGCAGGCTCAGATCTAAATCGCTAATTGCCCAAGCCGGACCTTCAAGTCGGGCACCAATCACATCGAGGCGCTCAATATTTATTGAAGCAACTTCGCTCAGAGGGGCCAGAAAATCAGTTAGTGGCTTATCAGTTTGTAAGCGGATATCGTTTAAACGCAAGTTACTGACAGTCCAGACTCCGTCATTGCTGCGACGAATATTGCCGGTTAATGAACCCCGTGCAATATCAGCCCCCATCGTCGAAAACACCAGGTTGCCGTTATCCACGGAACCTTGCAACAATACATGACTTGCCGGGATACCTTTCAGGGTCATAGCGTCGGCACTAAATTCAATATTCGCTTTTTTTCCCAGAAGATTATTTGCTTCAGGTTGCCAGGGAACAATACCGCCATTGGCTCGCTGGAGCGTTACAGGCCATATGGCATTATTATCCTCAATATTCATATCCTGAAGCCGGAGACGAGAAGCCTTTAACGGCAGCAGCGGCGTATTATCCTGAAGTGTCAGCGAACCTTGCTGCAATGAAATGGAATCAACATCCAGCAGGTTAGTAAATTGTCGGCTGCTGAGGCCGATATCGAGCTTTTTCGCGACAACCGTGGCTGGCTGGTCTGCATTTCCCAGTGTAATGTCGTTAAAAATCAAATGATCTGGTGTTGACCAGCTATGTTCCATTTTGCTGAATGCGACCTGGTAACTCGTATTATTGCTGACCCATTGACTGAGCTGTCTGGCACCCCATTGGGTTTGTAGCAGGACATAAAAGGCAACCAGCACAAGAACAACGATTCCTGACACAATAGCGATCAGTCTTCCGAGCAATTTCATTGTTGTAGATCCCCGATATTCCAATAAGGAATTTATGCATCATTTGGCGCAATAGCTCAAGGGGCTGATGAGCAATGATTAAGGCGCATCACGAGTTAAAAATTGGCGATGCGCTATAACCTTAGGCTTTTTCCGGAGGGAAAACTAAATTCAGGATGATAGCAGTGATACCGCCAGCAGCAATGCCAGAGGAAAGCAGCGTTTTAATCCACTCTGGCGCAAATTGTAAAATCAGCGGTTGCTGTGATACACCCAGGCCGACTGCCAGTGATAAACCGATAATCATAATCGCACGGCGATTGAGCGGCTCACGAGAGACAATACGAATACCTGAGGCAGCAATAGTACCGAACATCACGAGCGTAGCGCCGCCAAGCACAGGTTCAGGAATATGTTGAACAAAGCCACTGACTGCCGGGAACAAGCCTAAGGCGATAAGCATCAGTGCGACAACAAAACCAACATAACGGCTGGCAACGCCCGTAAGCTGAATAACCCCGTTATTCTGTCCGAAACAGGAGTTAGGGAAGGTATTGAACAGCGCAGAAACAAAGGAATTCACGCCATTAGCCAGTACTCCGCCTTTCAGTCGTTTCATATACAGCGGCCCGGATACCGGCTGCTCAGAAACATCAGAGGTGGCCGTTATATCACCTATCGTTTCCAGTGAGGTCACCATAAAGACCAGCATTAATGGGATGAGTAATCCCCAGTCGATACCTAAACCGTAATGGAGCGGAGTTGGAATAGTGATTAAATCAGTATTGGTCGATGCGGTATTCTCTGGCAGCATATCCAGTAACCAGGCCAGCAGATAGCCGACAGCCATGGCTATCACTAATGATGCGACGCGCAGATAGGGGTTTTTCTGACGATTAAGCAGAATAATGACGACCAGAACGGAGGCGGCGAGCAGTAAATTCTTTGGCGCTCCAAAAGTCTTATCAGCCAGAGCCGCATAGCCACCACCCGCTGAGGTGAGTCCGACTTGAATCAGTGACAGACCAATTATCATTACCACCGTACCTGAAACCAGGGGAGTAATAATACGGCGGGTAAGGTGCAGGAAGCGGGAGATAATCATTTCAGTACAACTGGCGAGCATCAGTGTACCAAACAGCGCTGCCATCATCCCTTCGATATCCACGCCGCCATTTTTTAACGCCATGCCTCCCATAATCAGCGGAGAAACAAAGTTAAAGCTGGTGCCCTGAATGGACAATAAACCTGAACCGACCGGTCCCCAGGCTTTTATTTGAATAACAGAGGCAACACCCGAAGCAAATAGCGACATACTGATAATATGCTGTGTATCCGATGCCGGTAACCCCAGTGCCTGACAAATTAGCAATGCCGGAGTAATAACCGCGACAAACATAGCCAGTAAATGCTGACAGGCGGCAAAAAGCGTTTGCGGTAGTGGGGGACGGTCTTCGAGACGATAGATAAGCTCGTCTGAGTAAGTGGGAGCAATCGGTTGCTTTTTATCTGACTCGACAACATTTGCGGACATTGAGGGAAATCTCATTATGGAAAAGGTGCAATTTTAACTCACCCAAGAGTAAAAGCAATCGTTTGCCATGATGTGATTTTATGCACGATTTTATGCACGAGGCTATATAAAAATAGCTATTTTTATCACTATTCTGTTTTAATGGTAAAAAAAATAGTAATCACTACATAAATTAGAAGAAAATTCTATTTTTAGTGTTTAAAGTGCGTTAATGCGTCTGACATAATAAGGAGAAGCACTAACTATGTTCCATCTTGATTCCCTCTCAACCTTGGTTGCAGCCACACTGGTGTTGCTGATAGGGCGAAAAATAGTGCATATCACGCCTTTTCTGAAAAAATATTCAATACCGGAACCTGTTGCAGGAGGATTACTGGTTGCACTAGTGCTTCTGATACTGAAGCAAAGTATGGGGTGGGAAGTCCGTTTTGATATGGCGCTGACCGACCAGTTAATGCTGGCTTTTTTTGCCACTATCGGCTTGAACGCTAACATTATTAGCCTACTAAAAGGCGGTAAACTCCTCGGGATTTTTTTGTTTTCCGTTGTTGGCCTGCTGGTTATGCAAAACGTCATCGGTGTTGGTATTGCTACACTACTGGGGCTGGATCCTTTACTGGGGTTACTGGCGGGGTCCATTACGCTATCAGGAGGTCATGGTACCGGTGCGGCATGGAGTAAAGTCTTCATAGAACAATACGGTTTTTATAATGCGAAAGAAGTGGCAATGGCCTGTGCCACTTTTGGTCTGGTACTGGGGGGATTAATCGGTGGGCCGGTTGCCCGTTATCTGATTAAACACTCCTCGACCCCAAATGGTGCACCGGAAGATAATGCGGTACCGGGAACCTTTGAAAAACCTGAGACCGGACGCTTTATCACCTCTATGATATTGATCGAGACAATAGCACTGATTGCTATCTGCCTTACAGCGGGACGTGAGATTGCCAGCATGCTGGAAGGGACGACTTTTGAACTTCCTGTTTTTGTTTGTGTCCTGTTTGTGGCAGTGGTGCTCAGCAATATCTTGTCATTATGTGGTTTTTATCGCGTCTTTGAACGTGCGGTATCTGTTCTGGGAAACGTCTGCTTATCCTTATTCCTGGCAACAGCATTAATGAGCCTCAAACTCTGGGAAATGGCGTCACTGGCATTACCTATCTTCGCTATTCTTGCCGTACAAACCCTGTTTATGGCGTTATACGCCATGTTTGTTACCTGGCGGATAATGGGCAAAAATTATGATGCCGCCGTGCTGGCTGCGGGGCATTGTGGCTTTGGTATGGGAGCAACACCGACAGCGATTGCGAATATGCAGGCGATTACTGAGCGATTTGGCCCGTCTCACTTGGCTTTTCTGATTGTACCTATGGTGGGGGCATTCTTTATTGATATTATGAATGTCATCGTGATTAAGCTGTTCTTACTGTTACCCTTTTTGGGTTAATAAGGGCGGGGTGGCTTAAGCATTCGAGTAGCGTTCAGTTTCCGGCATCCAGCGTTCAATTAATGCCAAAGCCTGCTGGGGATAGCGTTCATGAATATGACGAGCTAATCGCTGAACTTCCGGGATCATTGCCTGATCCCGGAGTAAATCAGCGACTTTAAACTCTGCGGTTCCGGTTTGACGAGTACCGAGCAGTTCACCGGGACCGCGGATTTCCAGGTCTTGCTGAGCAATGAAAAACCCATCGTTACTGTCACGCAGTACCTGTAACCGTCGCTGAGCTGTTTTTGATAGCGGTGATTTATAGAGCAGAACACAGTGAGAGGCTACGGCGCCACGACCGACACGGCCACGCAGCTGATGAAGCTGTGCAAGACCCAGTCGTTCCGGATTTTCGATAATCATTAAACTGGCGTTAGGTACATCAACTCCGACTTCAATGACCGTGGTCGCTACCAGCAACTGCAGTTCTCCCTGCTTGAACGCCAGCATCACCGCCTGCTTCTCTTGCGGCTTCATACGCCCGTGTACCAGGCCAATATTCAGTTCTGTGAGCTGACTTTTGAGTTCTTCCCAGGTCACTTCTGCTGCTTGTGCTTCCAGTAACTCTGACTCTTCAATCAGGGTACAGACCCAGTAAGCCTGGCGCCCTTCATCCTGACATGCATGGCGTACACGTTCGATAATTTCATTACGGCGAGTATCAGCAATTGCCACTGTGGTAACCGGAGTACGTCCCGGCGGAAGCTCATCAATCACTGAGGTATCAAGATCAGCGTAGGCCGTCATCGCTAGCGTACGAGGAATAGGGGTTGCTGTCATAATCAGCTGATGTGGATGAAAGCCCTGAGCTTGCCCTTTTTCCCATAATGCCAGACGCTGATGAACACCAAACCGATGCTGCTCATCAATAATGACCAGTGCCAGCCTGTCAAATTGTACCTGTTCCTGAAAAATTGCATGTGTGCCGACCACCATAGTCACCTGGCCACTGGCAATCGCCTCTTGCTGTGCCTGACGGGCTTTGCCTTTTTGTTTACCCGCCAGCCAACCGACTTCAATACCCAATGGCGCAAACCACTGACGGAAACTACTGGCGTGCTGCTCTGCCAGAAGCTCTGTGGGAGCCATTAACGCAACCTGATTGCCATGAGAGATGGCACGTAAGGCCGCAAGAGCTGCAACCAAGGTTTTACCTGAACCAACATCACCTTGCACCAGACGCATCATGGGGACGTCCTGAGCCATATCATGTTCAATTTCAGCCACTACCCGCTGTTGTGCATTGGTAGGGGTGAAAGGTAATGAGGCAAGAAAGTTATTCTTTAATTCATCATTTTTGCTAAATGCCAGGGCGTGATAGCGCTGCGCACCGGCACGTAGCGCCAGCATACTCAGATTATGTGCCAGTAACTCTTCAAGGATCAGACGACGTTGTGCAGGGTGCTTACCCGATTCCAGTTCACTCAACTGTACGTCGGGTGGTGGACGATGCAAAATATGGATCGCCTCTGGCAGACTCATCAAACCCTGGCTAAGTTCTGCGGGTAACAATTCTGTGATAGCGCAGGTCTGTAATACTTCAAGCGCCTGGTCGGTGAGCTTACGTAACGTTGCCTGGCGAATACCTTCTGTGGTCGGATAAACCGGGGTTAAGGTTTCCTGGAGTTCCGGAGTACTTAAATCCCCCTGAATACGGTATTCAGGATGGATCATCTCGGCACCATATTTACCGCGTTTAGCTTCACCATAGGCCAGAACACGTCTGCCCGTTGAAAGGCTATTCTTCATCGCAGCATTAAAGTTAAAGAAACGCAAAGTCAGGACGCCGGTGCCGTCACTTATCTGGCAGGTCATCATGCGGCGACCACCAAAGGTGATATTACAGTTGAGAACTTCGCCTTCTACCGTGGTATGAATACCTGGCAGGAGCTGGTCAATCGTACAAAGTTGTGTGCGATCTTCATAACGCAGGGGTAAATGTAGCAGCAGATCCTGGAGAGTATAGAGACCAATTTTAGCAAGCTTACTGCTTTGACTGGCACCGACACCGGCAAGTGAACTTAACGGGATGGCGTCCAGCAAACGGCCTTTCATGATTTATCCTGCAGACTGCATGGCAGCCCACCATGCGGGATCAGCATCTATCTCACCTTGCTGATTCACCTGTGGGTAAGGTAAGCCTTTACGGCGAGAGACATTTGCCAGCACAGGATAACCCCCTTCAAACAGCAATCGCTGCTGTTCAGAGTCGGGTAGAGTACTGTTTTCGCGCCGATACATGCCTGCATTTTGTCGTTGACGCTGTGCTTCGTACAATATCAGGGCTGAAGCCACGGAGACATTCAGTGACTGCACCATTCCTGTCATCGGAATAATGATATCCTGGTCTGCAAGACTCAATGCTTCCCGGGTGATACCGGTTTTTTCCTGTCCCATCAAAATACAGGTCGGGCGGGTATAATCTATTTCACGGAAATCGACGGCTTTCTCTGAAAGATGGGTGGCCAGTATCTGCATACCACAACCTTTAAGATGACCGATCGCTTCCGCGATAGTGGAGTGCGTTTTAACTTCAACCCACGAATTGCTACCGGCCGCCGAAGAGGCCATGGTCCGCATTCTACTACCCGGCCATACTGCATGAACTTCATGAACGCCAACGGCATCTGCTGTACGAATAATGGCAGAGACGTTATGGGGCTTATGTACCTGTTCCATACATACGGTCAGGTCGGGCTGGCGTCTTGCGAGCATTTCGCAAATACGGGCATAACGTTGCGGATTCATAGCACTAGTTTCGGTTACGGGTCACTTTAATCACATCTGGCATCACACGAATTTTACGCATGATATTTGCCAGCTGGATACGATCGCGGGCAGTTAGTCGAATGAATGCGCTATAAACTCTGCCGTCTTTCTCTTCAGTATTCAGGCTCTGAATATTTGAAGCAGCGGTGTTTATCGCGGCAGTCAGGTTCGCCAGCGCACCTTGATGATTGAACATATCAACCTTGATTTCAGTGATGAACTCTTGCTCTATCTCTTTATCCCATTCTACAGCCATAAACTTCTCGAGTTCTTTCTGATAGCCTCGAATATTACGACAGGATTCATGATGGATAACCAGACCTTTGCCCGGACTGATATGAGCAATAATGGGGTCTCCTGGAATAGGTCGGCAGCATTTTGCAAAAGTGATCAGTACACCGTCGGCTCCTTTAATCGGCAAGCGAGTATGGGAGTGCTGATTCGCTACTATACCTGGAATCGCGGCAGTAATCTCACCTTGTAGATGTTTAGCGATGACCACGCTCATGGTATTACCCAGCCCGATTTCAGCCAGCAAGTCATCCAGTGATGCCAGCTTCATGCGGTCTAATTCGCGCTGAATATTTTCCGGTGGGATTTCTGCAAGTTTGCGGCTTCCACCTAACGCATGATTTAACAGGCGACGGCCAAGACTGACAGAGTCATCACGCTTCAGATTCTTGAGCATCTGGCGAATTTTAGCGCGTGCTTTTGAGCTGACAACAAAATTGAGCCAGGCTGCATTAGGGCGAGCGCCAGGTGCGGTGATAATTTCAATGGTTTGCCCGCTGGTAAGCGTCTGCGACAGCGGATAGGGCTGTCTGTCGACTCGGGCACCGACACAGGCATGACCGATATCGGTATGCACAGCGTAAGCAAAGTCGACGGGCGTTGAACCCGCAGGCAGTTCAACAATACGGCCTTCTGGGGTGAAAACGTAAATCTCATCTGGGAACAGATCGGATTTTACGCTTTCGATAAATTCAAATGAGCTGCCCGCACTTTGCTGGAGTTCAAGTAAGCTTTGCATCCAGCGCTGGGCACGGATTTGTGCGGTGGTACTGGTTTCACCCTGTTCCTTATAGGTCCAGTGCGCTGCTACACCCATTTCCGCCATTTGATCCATATCTTCGGTACGGATCTGCACCTCAACAGGCACGCCATGTGGGCCAATCATTGAGGTGTGTAGTGACTGATAGCCGTTAGCTTTTGGGATAGCAATATAGTCTTTGACTCGACCTGGCCGGGGCTTATACAGGCTGTGCATTTGACCGAGCACGCGATAGCAGGTATCCATGTCCCGCACAATAACGCGAAACGCATAGATATCCATTATTGAATGGAACCGCTGCTCTTTGAGGGTCATTTTGCAGTAAATCGAATAGAGGTGTTTTTCGCGCCCACTCACGCGGCAGGCAATACCTGCTTCTTGCAGTCGCCCGTCTATTTCCGAAAGGATTTTTTGAATCATTTCCTTACGGTTGCCGCGCGCAGCTTTTACCACCTCTTTAATCACACGATAACGATTGGGATACAGGGCTTCAAAACCCAGCTCTTCCAGTTCGGTTTTTAAATGGTGAATACCAAGGCGATGCGCCAGAGGGCTATAGATTTCGAGCGTTTCGCGTGCAATACGGCGACGTTTATCCGGGCGCAAAGAGCCAAGAGTACGCATGTTGTGTGTGCGGTCGGCGAGTTTGATTAAAACAACCCGAATATCCTGCACCATCGCCATGATCATTTTGCGAAAATTTTCGGCTTGCGCCTCTTTCTTATCACGAAACTTAAGCTTGTCGAGCTTAGAAACCCCTTCTACCAGTTCAGCAACGCTTTTACCAAAAAGTTGCTCCATATCCTGGTAAGTGGCAGGGGTATCTTCAATAACATCATGCAACAATGCTGCCATTAGTGTTTCATGGTCGAGTTTCATCTCGGCCAGAATACAGGCAACGGCGACAGGGTGCGTGATATAGGGTTCACCGCTTGAGCGTGTTTGTCCCTCGTGAGCATCACGTGCGACAAGATATGCCTGCCGGAGCCGTTTTATTTGCTCCTCTGGCAGGTAATGTTGAATCAGCTGATTCAGGCTTTCAAACAGATACAAGGGAGACCCATAACTGGTTTAATTAACGACGACCTTCAGCAATTGCGGTAACAGCCTGTAATTCAGCTGCTTCTTGCTCTTGCTGTTCCTGGCGATCACGAACATCGAGGATCTTGTTGTTAATCAATCCCTCTTCGATTTCACGCAGTGCAATCACTGTCGTTTTATCGTTTTCTTCCGGTACCAGCGGATCTTTGCCGCCAGTTTGCATCTGACGAGCGCGACGCGCGGCGACCAGTACCAGGTCAAAACGATTACCAATTTTCTCTACAGCGTCCTGAACAGTTACGCGTGCCATAATTACAATGCTCCACAGATGAGGAAATGACTGGGCATGATACTGAAACTGATGTCAGTCTGCCAATAGTTTGCTGATTAAAGCGTCATGTCGCATTTTTTGGCGACTCATACGCAGACGCTCAGCACGAATAATTATCTTGAGATCAGACAGTGCTGTATCAAAATTATCGTTCACGATTAAATAATCATATTCTGCGTAATGACTCATTTCTGCGACGGCTTGTGCCATGCGCTTAGAAATAACCTCTTCACTGTCCTGACCACGGCCCCGAAGCCGACGATCTAATTCTTCCTGTGAAGGTGGCAGAATAAAGATACTGCGGGCATGTGGCATTTTTTGGCGGATTTGTTTCGCGCCTTGCCAGTCGATATCTAAAAAGACATCTACGCCGGTTGCCAGAACTTGTTCGATAGCATGACGGGAGGTGCCGTAATAATTACCAAACACTTCGGCATGTT
The DNA here is from genome assembly GCF_947498825.1 of uncultured Cedecea sp. Classification (GTDB taxonomy): domain Bacteria; phylum Pseudomonadota; class Gammaproteobacteria; order Enterobacterales; family Enterobacteriaceae; genus JGM124. The sequence continues at coordinate 42,169 of NZ_CANMLV010000011.1, forward strand.
CCAGAAATGCCTGGTCAGCAATCATTTGCTCAAATTCGCTTTTATCAACGAAATAGTAATGTTCGCCGTGACTCTCACCAGGACGTATACCTCGTGTGGTATGAGATATAGAGACCTGAGTATCATACAGCGGTTGTGTCTTTAACAAAGCCTGAATAAGGCTGGATTTCCCTGCGCCACTTGGAGCAGAAACGATATAAAGCGTGCCTTGAACCATGAATTTAAACTTTATCGGTATGCGTAAAAGGAAGAACGGCTATTTGCATAGTATACACGCACCCTTGCAAGGGGCGTAGGTTTTGTCATCAATTACGCTATTTTTTGTTGGCTTTATAGGATATGCCGTGGTTATTTTCCTTATTTATTGCAACAACGTCGATTTTTATGGGAGGTGCTCGAACAAATCAGCTTTATCACTCGCTCAGTTAAGGATGTTTGAGTATACCGGTATGTATCACGTTCAAGGAGGATGCATGAAAGAGAATATTCAGTTCGTTATTGCAGCCATTTTACTGAGTACCGGGATTGTTCTGATCCCTTGTGATGCCAGAACAAATATCCTGCTTAAAACCAGCGGAATACGACAAGCGGCAAATCTTCAAGAACAACAGCACGGGGAGTATTCAGCCAGAAGGTTGCATTGGATAACCCGGAGTAAAGGAAAATCACCTGCTTTGCTGTGGCATCATTTTTCTTTAACACCCCAGCCGGTGTTTTTTCACTGGCCGATGGCGGTATAAAGCCATCGGAGCCTCAATACTGAATGTTAGTGCTCAGAATGTTTATAGTAAAAAACAGGTAAACCAAGGCGTAAACGCAGAGCTAACAGGCGCGCGGTAAAACCGAACAGCAAGGTCGCAATGGTAACGATATCCTGGTTAGTCACGTAGTGCTGAAGAACGAGGTACATCACGGCTGCCGCAAAGGCAATACCAGCGTAGAGCTCTTTCTGGAAGACCAGCGGGATCCGCTTGCAGAACATGTCCCGCAGTACGCCACCGAACACGCCCGTAATCACAGCAGAAATAATCGCAATGATGGGGCCGTGCCCCATATCCAACGCAACTTGAGCCCCGATAATGGAAAAAACTACCAGGCCTAAGGCGTCCAGTACTAAAAAGAGTTTACGCAGGTGAGGCATCAGGGGGGCCATCAGCGTGGTGAGGACTGCAGCAGCAGCGACGATAACGACATACTCAGGATGTTTGACCCAGGTTAGTGGGTAGTGACCTAATAAAATATCACGTACTGAGCCGCCTCCGAGAGCTGTTGCTGTCGCAATAATAATTACGCCAAATGTATCCATACGGCGGCGGCCTGCAGCTAATGCACCTGTCATGGCTTCTGCCGTGATACCGATAATATAAAGAATATGTAGCAACATGGACAACACCTCTTCAGAAGAGTCGTAAGAGTAACGTTTTTTGAACAATGCCACGATTGAGATTTTTTCAATTGAAATTGGATAAATTACTTTTTCTCATGGAAGTGGTTAATTATTCTTATCTCATAAAGAGATTGTGAATATCATGTGTTTTTATGGATTAGAAAATCTAACCTGAATATTGGAAGGAAAATGTTGCTTGTCTCAGTGACTCGGTCGCTAAGTAGCGGGCAGTGTGCGAAGCCCCGTAAAGGATTACTTTGCCTGTTGTTCTCATCTTTCAAAGAGCCATGGTAGCTGCTTTTGATGGTTTTGAAAAAACAGGTCACGTTAAATTCACGGGAAGTAAAATAGTAACAGAATAATCTTTTAATAACGCAGGAATGAAGTGATACCACAGGGATGAAAATAAGATTATCTTAAGAGGGTATTCAGCCTGTGTATCATTAAATATACTTATGAATAATGGTTATGAATATATTTCATTTGAGTCTAAATAAAAGATGACATTCGCAGTCGGATGTCATTTTTATCACAGATATACCAAAGACCTCATTTCGTACTCTTTTTTATTTTTAAATATACTGAAAACGCTCTAAGATTTTGTTTTTTTGGAATAATGTTGTTTTGTTTTTTGTGCAGCAGGGCGCTTGATAGATTATAAAAATAATGACACTAACGGATGAAAATAATGCGCTAAATCATCCTTTTGCAACCAGAGCTTTGTTATTTTGTTACCTTCCCCAAACTTCACCTGTTTGACTCTTCTGAGATTTTTATGAGGATACTAAAATGATAGCAAAGCTAAACAGTATTTTTTCTTCCGTAACCCACCACCCTGATGGTGGACGGTTATTATTACGCATTCTGGTTGCTGGTTTAATGATCTTTCACGGCGTTGCGAAAGTCAGCCATGGCATCGACTGGATAGCAGCAGACTTAGCGGCAAAAGGTATACCTTCTTTTGTGGCTTATGGTGTCTATATCGGTGAGATACTGGCTCCCGCGATGGTTATCCTGGGAATTCTGACTGTCCCTGCGGCTTTTATTATTCTTATTAATATGATTGTTGCCATGTTAATGGTAGGGGCTTTCGGTCATATGACTGAAGTCACTAAGGTCGGTGCATGGGCATTAGAAACTGACGCATTTTATGTTTTAGGCTGCGTGGCGATCATGATGCTGGGTACAGGTAAATACTCGGTTGCACCGGCGGCCTATCGTTAATTGGTTAATAGAAGAAATACATTCTACCGTTATAGCCGACATCATCTCGTTAGATACCAAACAGTAATGATGCTGGGCGAGTTTTAAAATAACGTTCATTTCAGGCTACAACGCAGATAAAGGGTTTAACGTGCTGCGAGGATGCTCCCCGTGAAATATCATCAGGGAGCTGTCAATTTTAGTAAAACTATCATCGTAATGGATTAATCATGTTCTGCTAAGATTTTTCCGCGCACAACCACCTTGGCTGATTTGCTCTCACTATCATTCAAACGGCGCATTGCAAGATTAAATGCTTGCCAGGCAATCTCTTGTAGATCATGAGAAATGCAGGGGAAGCGGAAACCGTATATTTCAGCATGGGAAACTTGGTCAATACTGAACAGTGAAACCTGTTCGGTTAATTTAATTCCTTTTTCAATACATGCCTTTATAATCCCTAATGAAATCTGATTGTTACAACCGACGAAGTAATCAGGTGGCGGATTGTTTTGCAACCAATCGTGAGTTTCTTGCCAAGCGGAATCCATGAAAAAATCAGCATAACGGATCTCTAACGAGGCAATTTTTCCCTGTAATGCGGCTTGCAACCCCATGACACGCTCACGGGCAACGTTGGAGTTTTCGGGGCCAGAAATGACCACAACTCGTTGCGTATTTTGCTCTAATAACCAACGGCCAGCCTGTACACCACAATCAAAATTATCAATATAGACTCCGCTGCAATAAGACACAGCGAGTTCACGGTCAACCAGTACAACGGGAATATTCAGCTTTTCTAAGCGTTTGAGGTATTGAGGATGATAGTGATGGTCGTTAGAAATCACCGATAAAATAATGGCATCTACGTTATAACTGATCAGCTTTTCAATAATACGATCTTCATGTTCTTGTGATTCATAGGAATCAAACACTAAGGTCTCATAACCTATCTTTTGGGCTTCTAAGCTAATCAGACGCGTTAAACCACCGAAAAATGGGTTCGCCATATCGGGATTCACGATGCCGATGGTTTTAGAGTTCTTTGCTCGTAAATTACGGGCTGAGACATTGATGGAATATCCCAGCTCTTCTGCAATGAGCAAAATGCGCTGCAAGGTTTCAGGATGCACTTTATTAGGTTGCGAAAAAGCACGTGATGCAGTGATTTTACTAACACCTGCCAATTCAGCGACGCTTGCAAGTGTCGCTTTTTTTTCCCGGGCAGAAACCAAGTGAAACTCCTTAATGAGGTGTTATCATTTTTATATCATCCTGTATCATTGCGCATTTAACAACGCATCGCGAGTATTATTTTATGCCAGCTAAGCGATTGATACGTGGATCGGTGAAAATATCTAAGTCATCACGGCTTTCGGATGAAAATTCTGAAACTACCGCTCCCATTTTTCCGGCTTGAAACCAATGGCGAGTATTAGGGGCAATAGTGTATTGCTCACCAGGCTTTAACAAAATATACCGATTCACGGTATACCAGTTTTCATCCCCTGCAGGCACCAGGCAGGCAGCATGGCCTGACGCCATATTATCAGTCAGATTTTCATCATCAACAAACAGGTATACCTCTCCCCAACGACAGCGAAACGTCTCTTGTTTTCCCGCTGTACCAGAGAACGGTGGATGCAAATGCTCAGGGCATGTTTGCCCAGGAAATAACACCAACTCTTTTGCACAGTAACGCTCTGAGTTGATATAGGTGAGCAACTGTAATCCTGAACGGGGATAATCTGGCAAGCCAAATGTAGCAATTTCAATACGTTGTTCTTCATCCTTCGTCAAGATGATTGATGCTTGATGTAACATATCAAGCGTCATTTTCTGGGCGTTATTTGATGTCATGACTCATTTTCCTGATATTAATATCAATTTTCAAATCATTAGAACAATCATGACACCTTTTTTTCTGCGAGCTGAATCGATTAAGTGTTATTTACAGGCTAATAATAGTTAAAAAATAGCCCAAAAATTTAACATTTGTCACAGTTTTAACCATTTTTTTGCGTCATTATCTCGCCGTTAAAATGATATCGGTATCATTAAAAGTGATCATTAAGAGGTGTCCATGAAAGCGTTAGTGTTGGCTGAAGCCGGTAAAATTGCCATTGAAGAGTGCTCTTTTGATGAAGCCCTAGGGAATGATGATGTGCAAATCAAGATTCATTCCGTAGGGATTTGTGGAAGTGACGTGCATTACTACCAACATGGTCGTATTGGTCCTTTTGTTGTGAAAGCACCGATGGTTCTTGGCCATGAAGCCTCTGGCGTTGTGACTGCTGTTGGTCAAAATGTAAAACATCTGAATGTCGGCGACCGTGTTTGCATGGAGCCGGGGATTCCAGATATGAACTCAGCACAAACCCGCTCGGGTATTTATAACCTTGATCCAGCAGTGCGCTTTTGGGCGACACCTCCTGTACATGGTTGCTTACGTGAAAGCGTTATCCACCCTGCGGCCTTCACCTTTAAATTGCCAGACAATGTGAGCTTTGCCGAAGGTGCAATGGTAGAACCCTTAGCGATTGGCATGCATGCTGCAACCAAAGCTGGAATTAAACCTGGCGACATTGCTTTGGTGATTGGTGCGGGTCCAATTGGCGTTGTTACTGCCTTGGCTGCGCTAGCTGGCGGCTGCTCTGATGTCATCATCTGCGATATGTTTGACGAAAAACTCGCGGTAGCTGCTGCTTATGAAGGCCTGCATGCAGTAAATATTAAGACCGGTGACTTAGCCGCTAAAGTGGCTGCGTTGACCAGCGGTAACGGTGCTGATGTTATTTTTGAATGCAGTGGCGCAAAACAGGCGATTGTCAGCATTGCTGACCATGCAGCACCGGGTTCTGTTGCGGTATTAGTCGGGATGCCAATTGATGTTGCTCCTGTAGATATTGTGGCTGCTCAAGCGAAAGAGATCACTTTTAAGACTATTTTCCGTTACGCCAACATGTATCCACGCACTCTGCGTTTGTTAAGCAGCGGCAAACTGCGTGTCCAACCTCTGATCAGTGAAACTTACAAATTTGTCGACAGTGTTGCGGCTTTTGAACGCGCTGCTGCTGGCCATGCGTCAGATATCAAAATCATGTTGGAAATGGAGTAAAGCTATGACGCTCTATGCTGGTATTGACTGCGGTACACAGGGTAGCAAAGTCGTGATTGTCGACAGCGAAAAGGGCGTGATCCTCGGTGAGGGCAGCGCACCTCACCCTCTTATTAGCGACTCGAATGGGCGTCGCGAGCAAGAAGCAGCATGGTGGATTGAGGCGCTGGTCAGCGCCTTTCACCAGGCGGTGGAACAAGCAGGCATCAATGCTAAAGATATCAAGGCTCTCGGTGTTTCTGGCCAACAACATGGGTTTGTTGCCCTCGATGAGCAAGGTGAAGTTTTACATAATGTAAAATTATGGTGCGATACCGAAACAGCAGCAGAAAATGATGCTTTAGTTCAACAGCTTGGTGGCGTTCAAGGATCTTTAGACCAGTTGGGCTTGCTGATTGCAACAGGATTTACGGCATCAAAAATTCTCTGGTTTAAGGAGCATTATCCAGAAAAGTGGCAGCAATTACATACCGTACTTTTACCGCATGATTATCTTAATTTTTGGCTAACAGGTGAGCGTGTTGCTGAATATGGTGATGCCTCGGGCACCGGTTTGTTAAATGTACGTACGCGTCAATGGGATAAACGTACTGTTGAACTGATTGATGATAGTGGCCGTTTATGGAATGCCCTACCTGAATTAAAAAGTGCTGAAACCTGTATTGGTACTTTGCGCCCTGAAGCCGCTGAAAAACTTGGACTCTCCTTAATCACTCGTGTTTCTACCGGCGGAGGTGACAATATGATGGCGGCCATTGGCTCTGGCAATATCGCGCCAGGTACAGTGACGATGAGCCTCGGTACATCCGGTACATTATTTGCGTGGTCTGCTCAGTCTTTCAATGCAGATTCAGCGATGGTTGCGGGTTTTTGTTCCAGTAATAACGGCTGGCTGCCCCTGATTTGTACGATGAACGTGACCTCAGCAACGACGTCAGTTCAACATTTGTTAGCTGAAGATATTCAAGGGTTTAATCAATTACTGTCAGAGGCCAAGCCAGGAGCGGGTGGCGTCATGATGCTGCCGTTCTTTAATGGTGAGCGTGTCCCTGAATTGCCCTATGCCCGTGCCAGTATTCATAACCTTGATAGCGAAAACTTTACCCGAGCTAATTTGTGTATGGCGGTGGTGGAAAGTGCCACTTACGGCCTGCGTTACGGTATTGAACTGTTCCGTAAACAAGGCATTGATGCTGATGAAATTCGCTTAACAGGAGGTGGCTCTCGTAGCGCTCGCTGGCGGCAAGTGGTGGCGGATGTGATGGGTTGCCCAGTGGTCTGCTTACAAGCGAAAGAGACCGCTGCTTTAGGGGGCGCGATTCAAGCTATGTGGGCAACGGAATTAGCTGATAACCCTGCTCAAGATGCCAACATCTTATTGACTGATTTGTGCCAACGTTTTGTTTCTCTTGATGAAACAACACGAGTTTTGCCGAATGAGATAGCTCAATCGCAATATGATGAGTTTTATCAACATTATATTCAACGTCTGCAAGCTGTTTACCCAGAGGTGAAATTGTGAGTCATTCTGCATCTACACAACCAACCTCTTTGCTATTGGAGGTTTCTGGTGTCAAAAAATCCTTTGGCCCAGTTATTGCGCTAAAACATGCTGAGTTTCGTCTACGGCCTGGTTCTATCCATGCATTATGTGGCGGAAATGGTGCTGGAAAGTCGACGTTTTTGAGCATCTTAATGGGATTTATTCGTCCTGATGCGGGTGAAATTCGTATTAATGGACAGCAGCATGAATTTTTTACGCCGCGCGATGCACTGGAAGCGGGAATTGCCATTGTACAGCAAGAACTGAGTGCAATCCCTGACTTGACGGTAGCGGAGAATATCTGGTTAGGCAGGGAGCCAAAACGCTTTGGTTTTGTCGATTTTTCAACGCTAAATCAACGTACAAGAGCATTGATGGAAGAACTGGATTTCCAAATTGATGCTAGCGAAAAAATGCGCAACTTAAGTGTCGCCGAGCAACAGTTAGTAGAGATTGCCAAAGCGCTGTCCCACGCCAATGCGAACATCATCATTATGGATGAACCGACATCGGCGATTGGTGAGGAAGATGCTCAGAAAATTTTCCAAACGATCACCCGATTAGCGGAAAAAGGTAAAGGCATTATTTATGTTTCACACCGCTTATCGGAAATTTTCCAAATAGCGGATAGCTATTCGATTTTTCGTGATGGTAGTTACATTTTGGAAGGACAAATAGCTGACATCACTCGCGAACAACTGATCGAACACATCATTGGCGGTGAGTACGACAGTGAATTTGCCAAATTTAATCAGCCAACAGATGAAGTAATGATGGAGGTAAAAAACCTCCGTTGGAAAAACAAAATCAAAGATATCAGCCTCAATTTAAAACGGGGTGAAATCTTAGGCATTTATGGCTTGGTGGGGGCGGGGCGCAGTGAATTTCTTGATCTCATTTTTGGCATTAACCATGCCGATAGCGGCACCATCCGTATTGGGGAAAAAACCTTAGCTCGCCATTCTCCTAAAGAGTCTATCGATAGCGGTATTGCTTATGTCACAGAAGACAGAAAAGACACCGGCTTAGTTTTATGTCGTTCAGTCAGTGAAAACATTAACGTTTCCTCTTTTGCTGATATTAGCCGAGTAGGTTTTATCAATGAGAAGCAAGAGCAGGCGCGGACGGAAGCGATGATTAAGCTCTTTAACGTCAAAACCCATGATGGTGAGCAGGCGGTAGGCAACCTCAGTGGCGGTAACCAACAAAAAGTGGTGCTAGGACGTTGGGCTTTATTGAACCCGGATGTTTTGTTGCTAGATGAACCCACTCGAGGCATCGATGTAGGGGCTAAGAAAGAAATTTATGCATACATGTCTGAATTCGCACTGAAAAACAAAGGGATAGTAATGGTTTCTTCTGAGCTATCAGAAATCATCGGGATGAGCGATAGGATCTTGGTGTTCCGTGACGGCGAGCTCGTGGGTGAAGTTTTAGCAGCGGAAGCGACACAGACACAATTGATGAAGTTAGCGGTTTAAGAGAGATATCATGATGAACAGTACAAAAACCTTATCCCCTCCGACGTCATTTTTAGCGCGTCACAAAGGCAGTATGCATAAGTACGGTATTGTTATCGCTTTCTTTGTGCTTTGTCTGATTGTCTCACTTATTGGTGAGTATCAAGTTAGCCAAGGTGTATGGAGCAGCAATTACTTTCTGAGTAACGAGAATATGCTGATCGTACTACGCCAAGTATCGATTAACGGTATTCTGGCGATTGGTATGACTTTTGTCATTATCGCCGCAGGGGTCGATTTATCCGTAGGATCGGTTCTGGCGCTGAGTGGTATTGTAGCTGCACGTTTTGCGACCAATAACGCAGGTTTATCCATTGGAGATACCGCAAACGCTGTGATGCTCCCACTGATTGTTGCTTTAGGTATTGGCATCATTTGTGGCTTGATCAACGGTACGGTACTGGCTCGTTATCGCCTACAGCCTTTTATTGTCACTATGGGGATGTTATCGGCCGCACGTGGTATGTCGATGTTAACCACTGATGGTAACCCCGTCTCTCAATTAAACAGTGATTTCCGTTGGTTAGGTAACGGCTATATTGCCGATATCCCTGTTCCTGTGGTGATTTTTACTGTTCTGTTTATCGGTGCGTGGATTGTTTTAAACAAAACTATCTTTGGTCGCCATGTTTATGCCGTGGGCGGCAACCAAAAAAGCGCCCGTACATCCGGGATTAATGTATTTAAAATCAAAGTGTTGGTTTATACCCTTTGCGGCTGTTTAGCGGGTGTTGCCGGGCTTATCCTCACAGCGCGTACAGGCTCGGCACAAACAAACGCCGGCGCGGGTTATGAACTCGATGCTATTGCTGCGGTAGTTATTGGTGGCACCAGTATGGCAGGAGGGGTTGGTACCTTAGTCGGTACGTTGTTCGGTGTTCTGATCATCGGAGTAATGAATAACGGTTTGGATTTGTTAGGCGTGCAGTCTTACTACCAACAAATTATTAAGGGTGTCCTGATCGTTGTTGCTGTTTTGCTAGACCCATCACGTAAACAACAGCGTGATTAATAAACATAATAAAGACTCTTACCTGGAGAACCACAATGAAAATGACCAAAATTGCACTGCTTGCCTCTTCTATGATGTTGGGCGGAATGGCGGTAGCCCAAGCAGCACCAGTAAAAATCGCTGTCCTGATGTATGGAAACAAAGCTGAATTCGTGCAACTGATGGAGCGTTATGGCAAAGAGCACCCTGCGGTGAAAAGTGGAGAAGCCGTGCTGACATTTTATGATGGTCGTTATGACGCTTTAGTTCAAAATGATCAAGCAGCGACAGCAATTCAGACACGTACAGACGCCATTATTGTTAACCCAATGGATTTTGAAGCGAACATTGATATTGTTACCAATGCCAATGAAGCAAAAATCCCAGTAGTGGTAACCAATGCTCGCTTAAATACCACGGATATGACCTCTGAAGTTATTTCCAATGATGAATTAGGCGGTTACCTTGAAGCAAAAGCTGTACTGGATAAACTGGATTGTAAAAATAATAAAGTTAACGTGGTCATTATTGAAGGACCAAAAGGAGGTAGTGGCGAGATCCAACGGGGTAAAGGCAATGATAAAGCCATTGCCGAATGTGGTCCTGGCCAAGTCACAGTCCTTGAGCGTAAAACGGCTAACTGGTCACGTGCTGAAGCACAACCTTTAATGGAAAACTGGTTGCAAAAACACCGCGGTAAAATCAATGGTGTTATCGGTCAAAACGATGAAATGGCTTTAGGTGCAATTGAAGCAATCAAAGGTGCTGGCCTGAATGTACAGGATTTTGCTATTGCCGGTGTTGATGGGGTTAGCGATGCTATCCACGCCGTACAGGCTGGTGAAATGGTTTCTATTTTGCAGGATGCCAAGGGACAAATCCAAGGATCGATTGATATCGCTATGCGGGCAGTAAAAGGTGATAGCTATAAACCCCAGTCAGAGATTTGGCAGCAATATGCCGTAGATATGCCGTGGAACAATGGTACTGATAAACATTACTTTATTCCTTGGACAGTAGTAACCACTGATAACGCACAAAAATTATTGGACGACCGTAAGTAAGTATTTCAACGACAACGTGTTAGCAAAAAATCGACAAACAAGCTTGTCGATTTCTCAGATTGCAGACGCATCCCACAGTTTTGTGGGATGCGTTTTTTTATCAGCACCTGGGTTTCCATTGCAATATTCTTCAGTTCCTTTCTGTTGAGTCCAGTGTCCGTCGTCAGCATAAAAGCTCCCGAAGCAATTCGTCACTGAGTCGCTGACGGGCCTGGACAATGGAACTGGCAGAGAGGGGTTCACCTTCCTGCGCACTCAGGATGAGAGCGATGGATCGGCCGCGGTGCAGGCCCATGTCTACAATCAGCCAGACCACGAGTTCTGCAGGGAGTTTACGTTTACGGAGACTGGCTTTATTCGTGGAATCAAAAACCTGAGAAATCCACTTAAGGATAATGGCTAGCTGAAAGCAGGAAAGTGAAGCGGGTTTAGCCTAAGTCTGTGTATCGTCAAGCCGGATCGAAAGCATAAAAAAGCCCCATCAGAGAATTGATGAGGCTATTGTCGTCTATCCATCGGCCCGTTCAACTGAGCATTTTGCTTAACCGATCGGCGTTACCGTAAATCGGGGCATTGATAAATGTTATACCGTTTTGGAAATGAATCTGCTCATTGAGTAGCGGCCTAGACCCTATAAAACTCAACAAATTATCGAAAAGAAACCGCTCAAAAATGCCTGTTTGCCCACCAAACTGCCCACCACTTGCCTATGGATTTTACTAAATTTTAGTGGTTAGCAATGGAAAAACAGTGCCGTTTTTATGCTGCTGTTAGGATTTAAAAATAGCAGTTTAGAAAGGCTTTATCGAGTAATTTTTTCAACACTTCACCCACCGATGGATACAATAATATCCAATTTCTGTTTTATTTCGCTATAATGGATACAACTGTATCCAAATGGTCGTTGCGAATGAATTTTACTTTACTTGATGATACCGATGTCAGCCAAGCCTATGCTGCTTATTTGCGTGAGTTACGCCAACAAGCAAAGTTATCACGAGCGGCACTGGCAGAGCGCAGCTGTGTACCTGCGGCTACCATTAAGAAGTTTGAGTTGACTGGGCAAATTTCATTTCGCCAATTGCTGTTGCTATGGCAGACCCTCGACTCATTGGATAGACTTTATCAGCTCACACAACCTAGCAAAGAACGCGCTGCTATACCCACGAGTATTGATGAGGTGCTAAAAGATGAGTTTTAAACCCATTCAAAAACTCGCCGTAACTCGCACGTTAAGCTCAAGTGAGCAGGTTGCTGTAGGGGTTTTGGCGCAGAATCGGCAAGGCGTTTTTTTTCAATATGCTGACGACTATTTGCAACAGTTTGGCAATTTATCGCCTTTTATCTTACAAGCGAGCACACAAGTTCAAGCCGCACCTAAAGCGCCGCATCAAGGTGTACATGGCGTATTTGGAGATTGTTTGCCCGATGGCTGGGGCATGCTGTTACAAGATCGTATTTTCCGGCAAAAGGGCATCCTGCCTAATCAATTAACGGCGATGGATAGACTGGCCTTTGTCGGTGATAAAGGCATGGGAGCGCTGTCTTTTTCTCCGGTGTCTGAGTTCTCAGCCACGACGCACGCGGATATTGATTTAGCAACTTTGGGCTTAGAAGCACAAACGCTGTTCGATGCTTCAATGTCAGATTATATGGATGATAATCACGATGAGTTAGATGGACATACTCAACACGTGTTGGCTGCATTAGTCGCCGGAGGTAGTTCGGGTGGGGCAAGGCCCAAGGCGCAGATTTATATGTCTGCTGGGGAAATTCAGCATTGTCGAACCTTTGCTCAGCCTGGAGATGAGGCCTGGCTGATTAAATTTACTTCTAAAAATCTCGCGCTCGGGCATGAAGAAGGTTTGTGCGAGGCAGTTTATTTACAAATGGCAGAACTTGCTAAGTGTCAACCACCGCTATGGCAACTCATTGAAGCACCACCTACCAGCGGTGCGCCTGCCTGGTTAGCGCTTAAGCGTTTTGATTATGTCACTGAACAGGCCGACTTAGGCAGCAAGCGCAGTGCAGGTCGCCTGCATATGCACAGCGCTTGCGGGCTGCTGGATGCAGACTTTCGAACGCCAAGTTTAGATTACATTGATTTAATTAAAGCCAGCCGTCAGTTGTGTAAATCGCCAGCGGCTGGACAGCTGCAATTTCGCCGCGCCATTTTTAATCTGCTGTCGTCTAATCAAGACGACCACAGTAAAAACTGGGCGTTTTTGCAAGCGGATGACGGTCAATGGAATCCTGCACCTTTTTACGATGTGACTTACAGCCCACATCCATTCAACGAACACGCCACTGCGTTCGGAGGTTATGGCAAAGCGCCACCGATTAAGGTGATGCAAAAACTAGCGACCAGTGCTGGCTATGGGAGTTGGCATGATGCAAGGCAAGTCATTGAAGAAGTTGCAGAAGCCATCAGCCAATTTACTTATCTTGCAAAGCAGCAAGGGGTTAGCAAAACCACAGTATCTGCAATTGCTAAGACACTAGAGCTGCGCAAACAGGAAAATGCAGCACTTTTTCTATAACAATAAGAAGGGACAATAATGAAGCTCGGTCGAAACGATCTTTGCTATTGTGGCAGTGGTAAAAAATTTAAACGTTGTTGTATGAGCAGCGTTTCCAAGCAATATGCCCAAGTTTTCGATGATGTTGAAGCTATGCTGGCAATGAACCCAAATTTGAGCCTTGATGAACTCAATGCTGCTTTGCAACACAAAGTGCAGGATCGCAATAATCAACCTCATCCCGACTTTTGTGGCGTAACGCCAACGCAAATGGCCAATTGGCTTTATGCGCCTTTTGCTGAATTACAGTGGGTGACATTCAGCACTCCTGACTCTCTTTCTACCAGCCCGGTGATGCGTTATCTAGCGCTCATTCTTGATGAGGCCATGGCCCAAGAAGGTTCCTTCAAAGCCACAAATAAAGGTAACTTACCGACTAAATTAGTCAAACAGGCCAGTGAGTTATTGCCTGAGTTTGCCGTTGCTCAATTCGAACGTGATATAAGCATCAGCGAGTTTGCGGGCAGTAGTGAAGATAAATTTAATGCCTTGCACTACACCAGAGTACTAGCCGAAATTAGTGGCATTATTTATCGGCGAAGCGGTCGCTACCATGTAAAAAAAACAGCGCAAAAGCAGTATCAAGCGCTAGGTATACAGACCTTTTTCAAACCTATGTTAGAGGCCGCCACTAGCCAATATAACTGGGGTTATTTGGACAGTTTCGAATACGATGTCAACTTGCGCACTTTTTGGCTGTTTATGTTGTGGCGTATTCAAAGCCACAACAGTGTGGATCAGCTTGTGAAAGAGGTGATGACAGCGTTCCCTGATCTATTGCGGGCATTCCCTGCCGATGATTACTTCTTGCCAGAAAGAAACTTAAGCATGCTCATCGAATCACGATTTATTGAGCGATTTTTGCAGTTTTGGGGATTTGTGACCATTGACCCAAGACGTTATATAAACGCTGAATCCGTCGCCAGAGTGGTTCAGGTACAGCCTTTATTGAAACAAACTTTTCAATTCACAATAAAAATATAGCAAGGTCATCGTGAGCGAATATCAATACTATAAATTCGAGTGTCTGGATGAAAAATAAAAACCCTGTATTTACAAACAAATAACAGGGTTTCTAAGACATTCTTGGACGGGCAAAAAAACTATTCGATGTTTTGGATCTGCTCACGCATTTGCTCAATAAGCACTTTCAGTTCAATCGCTGAGTTAGTAATTTCAGAATTGATAGACTTAGAGGCCAGAGTGTTCGACTCGCGGTTAAACTCCTGCATCATAAAGTCGAGTCGTCTGCCTACGGCTTCTTTTTTCTTCAGGATGTTATAAGTTTCTTTGATATGGGCTTCGAGGCGATCGAGTTCTTCCGCCACGTCGATACGCTGTGCCATTAACAGCAGTTCTTGTTCGAGTCGGCTATTTTCCAGCTGGATGTCCGCTTCTTCGAGCTTGCTGGTCAGGCGGTCACGCTGCCACTTCAGCACTTCTGGCATATGGGTGCGTACTTTAACGATTTCGGCACTGACGCCTTCCAGACGCTGTTCAATAAGCGTTTTTAAGGCCTGACCTTCGGTTTCACGGGCGATGATAAAGTCGTCCAGAGCACCGTCTAACGCCATGATGATTTCGGCAGCGATGGCATCCAGGTCCTGTTCCTGGGCTGACATCACTCCCGGCCAGCGCAGGACATCGAGCGGGTTGATTTCGCCTTCATCACTTTGCATTTTGACCCACTGGGCGGCTTCTACCAGTTGTTTTGCCAGCTTCTCATTCAGCAGCAAAGAGGTCTGGGCACGGGTATCCGGTTCAAAACGCAAATTGCATTCAATTTTGCCACGCGTCAGACGCGCACGAATACGTTCGCGCGCAACCGGCTCAAGGCTACGAAATTGTTCTGGCATGCGAATATAGGTTTCGAGATAACGCTGGTTTACCGAACGTAGTTCCCAGGAAGCAGAGCCCCACTCACCTTTCACTTCGCGCCGGGCGTAGGCGGTCATACTGCGTATCATAGTCTGTATCCGTTTTAAGCTAATGTTAGGCTGATTATAGCTACGCCAGACGGAATATACCCGTCATACTTCGAGTTACCAGAGTATTGCTTGCGCAAATTCTGCCGAATCAGATGACTGCAGTCCGGTTTTACGCAGCCTCGACAAGGTATTCGAATTATTTTGGGAATCAGCGTCCGAAGTCCGTATAATACGCAGCCACATTCGTTTTAGCCGGAGATGACCCCATGCGTCCATCAGGCCGTCGTGCTGAGCAAGTGCGCCCTGTTACCTTAACCCGCCATTACACTAAACATGCTGAAGGTTCTGTACTGGTTGAGTTTGGTGATACTAAAGTACTTTGCACCGCTACCCTCGAAGAGGGCGTACCCCGGTTTTTGAAAGGCCAGGGAAAAGGGTGGATAACCGCCGAATACGGTATGTTGCCACGCGCCACTCATAGCCGTAATGCCCGTGAAGCGGCAAAAGGTAAACAAGGGGGAAGAACCCTTGAGATCCAGCGCCTTATCGCTCGTTCCTTACGTGCTGCTGTTGATTTAAAAGCATTGGGTGAATTTACTATTACCCTCGACTGTGATGTTTTGCAGGCCGATGGTGGAACCCGAACCGCTTCTATTACCGGAGCCTGTGTTGCGCTGGCTGATGCTCTGAATGCGTTGGTTGCCAGCGGTAAAATCAAAAGCAATCCTATGAAAGGGATGGTCGCTGCGGTTTCCGTTGGTATCGTAAACGGTGAGGCGCTGTGTGATTTAGAGTATGTTGAAGATTCTGCTGCTGAAACTGATATGAATGTTGTGATGATGGAAGATGGCCGGATGATTGAGGTTCAGGGAACCGCTGAAGGTGAACCTTTCTCTCATGAGGAGCTACTGACGCTATTGTCCCTGGCTCGAGGCGGTATTGATACCATCATTAATATGCAGAAAGCGGCGTTAGAAAATTAATTTTTAAAAAGGCGACTGAAGAGTCGCCTTTTTTATATCTGTAAGTCATTTTTTAAGGAGTCAGTAGATGAAACCGTATCAGCGCCAGTTTATTGAATTTGCACTTGATAAACAGGTACTCAAGTTCGGCGAATTTACGCTGAAATCCGGGCGTACCAGCCCCTATTTCTTCAATGCCGGACTGTTCAATACCGGAAGCTGTCTGGCGCTATTGGGGCGGTTTTATGCTGCTGCATTAATGGACTCAGAAGTTGAATTTGATCTGCTGTTTGGCCCTGCCTACAAAGGTATTCCTATTGCGACCACCACAGCAGTAGCATTGGCTGAACACCATGATCGGGATGTGCCTTACTGCTTTAACCGCAAAGAAGCGAAAGACCATGGTGAAGGTGGAAATCTGGTGGGGAGTCCGCTGACAGGACGCATCATGTTAGTCGATGATGTAATTACCGCAGGAACCGCTATTCGTGAATCCATGGAAATTATTGCGGCGCATGGTGCAAGCCTTGCCGGTGTACTGATTTCTCTGGACAGGCAAGAACGTGGCCGGGCTGATATTTCTGCTATTCAGGAAGTTGAGCGTGACTACCAGTGTAAAGTCACCTCGATTATTACTTTGCAGGATTTGATTAGCTATCTGGAAGAAAAACCAGAGATGGCTGATAGCCTGGCGAAAGTACGTCAGTATCGGGAAGAGTACGGCGTATAACTTCCGCTCAGAACGAAATAACAGGGCCTCAGGCCCTGTTATTCAGTTATCAATATAACTGTGCTGCAATCAGTGGCCAGCGCTTATCAAAATCATCGGTTGGCAAATAACGGAAATTGCTGCGGACAAAGCGAGACAGTATACCTTCGCAGTAGGCCAGTAATTGACTTGCCAGTAACGACTCATCATTGACGAACCCTTCACCTTCGCGCACTTTCTTCTCACGCATCACCTGACGTAGTTGAGCCTCAATGCGTTCAAATAACTGGTTGATGCGGTCTTGTAGGCGGTCTTGTTCGAACATTAGCGCATGTCCGGTTAAAATACGTGTCAGTCCTGGATTCTTTTCACCAAAGCCGAGTACTAACAGAACAATCAATCTCAGACGCATCTGAGTGTCTTTTTCGTCTTTAAGTATCAGATTAATACGGGTGATCAGACTGTCTTCGATAAATTCGATCAGGCTATCGAACATTTTCATTTTACTGGGAAAGTGTCGATATAATGCGGCTTCAGAAACACCCACTGACGCTGCAAGCTTTGCAGTGGTAATGCGCTGACTGCCATCACTGGACTCGAGCATTTGCGCCAGAGACTGAAGTATTTCTTCGCGACGATTCCTTCTCGCTGCCTGTTTTTCTGCCATGTTCTAAAATACTCCTGAAAATCACCTTGTCAGGACAGGACATATAACCCGTAGAGCTACAGGTTATATGTGGGCTGTTTTAACGTTATTTATGCGTTATTGTTATATGAATCAGCTACATTACTGACGGCCAGAATGTCCAAAGCCACCTTCACCACGCATACTGGTATCAAACTCTTCGACCAGATTAAATTCCGCTTGCACGACAGGGACAAAGACCATTTGCGCGATGCGCTCACCAGGTTGAATGGTGAAACTATCGTGGCCGCGATTCCAGACCGAAACCATCAGTTGTCCCTGGTAGTCTGAGTCAATCAGCCCAACCAGATTTCCCAGTACAACCCCATGTTTATGACCTAAACCTGAACGCGGTAAAATCACAGCGGCAAGCGAAGGATCGGCAATATGAATTGCCAGGCCGGTGGGTAGCAAAGTTGTCGCGCCAGCAGGCAGTTCTACCGCATTGTCTAAGCACGCGCGCAGATCCAGTCCGGCAGAACCAGAGGTAGCATAAGTCGGAAGTGGAAATTCGTGGCCTACGCGAGGGTCCAAAATTTTAACGTCGATTTTTTTCATCATAACGGATAACGATCTCGTCCAATAAAAGGTGTCCAAGGCGCGCTTTAGGCGCGAAAGGTAAGACTTTGTCGCCTTCCTCCCAGAAAAGGTGCAATGAGTTATTATCGCTATTAAAGCCACTCTCACTATGAGAGACATCATTGGCACAAATCAGGTCGAGTTTTTTACTCGCCCGTTTTTGTCGGGCGTATTCTTCCACATTATTTGTTTCTGCGGCAAATCCTACGACATAAGGGCGATGCTCTGAAAGTGCAGCAACGGCAGCAACAACATCCGGGTTTTTAACCATTTTTATTGTTATTTCATCGCCTTGCTTTTTTATTTTGTTATCAGAAATCGTTGCAGCACGATAGTCAGCAACAGCGGCACAACTAATAAATATATGCTGTCCGGTGATTTTTGCCTGAACAGTATCATGCATTTCTTGCGCAGTTGTGACATCCAGTCGTGTAACTCCCGGTGGGGTAGGTAACATTACTGGACCGGAAACCAGAGTGACATTTGCTCCCCGTGCTGCTGCTGCAATCGCAATGGCATAACCCATTTTTCCGGAGCTATCGTTGGTAATATAGCGTACCGGGTCAAGACGCTCGCGTGTCGGGCCTGCAGTAATCATAATATTCAGATGCTGCAGACTGTTGTTGGCCGGTGAAAAATGTTCTACCGCCAAATCAACCAGAGCGAGAGGGTCTGGCATACGCCCAGGGCCGATATCGCCACAAGCCTGACTGCCACTATCAGGACCCCAGATAAGCACACCACGTGCAGCCAGAGTCGCCAAGTTCTGCTGGGTTACTGCAGCACGATACATTTGTTGATTCATTGCCGGAGCAACAGCGATGGGGGCGGGAGTCGCCAGACAAATGGTACTCAGTAAATCATTTGCCATCCCGGCAGTCATGCGCGCGATGAGGTCAGCTGTTGCCGGTGCAAGCAGCACTAAATCAGCCCACTTACCTAACTCAATATGGCCCATTGCGGCTTCTGCAGCCGGGTCCAGTAAACTGTCTGATACCGGGTAGCCAGATACCGCTTGTAAGCTTAGCGGAGTCACGAAGGCTTTTGCGGCTTCAGTCACTACGACCCGGACATCCGCCCCTCTGTCGCGCAGTCGGCGTACCAGCTCAGGGGTTTTATAAGCTGCGATGCCACCACTGACACCGAGCACAATTTTCTTACCGGAAAGACCAGTCATGTTTTTTTCCGTTGGAAGAATGCAGTTAATAAGCCATTTTATCACAATCCTGTTTACGCGCCTTTTTTCCGTTTCCGAGGCGCTGCTCAAGATTACGCGCAAGCCATCGCACAGAACGAAAGAATGCGCCAGGATAAGCTCTGTTTGCTAAAGGAATGACAAGCATGATGCAGGATATTCCGTTACTACCGCGTGAAAAGCTGTTACGGCATGGTGTTTGTGCCCTGACTGATAGCGAGTTATTGGCGTTATTTTTGAGTACGGGCTACAAAAATATGCATGTGCTGGCGTTTGCTGAGAGTCTGCTACAAGAATTTGGCTCGCTGCATAATTTACTGTCTGCCGATTACTCTCATTTCAGAAATGTACATGGAATTGGTAAAGCGAAATATGCTCAGCTACATGCGATTGCTGAACTGGCGAGGCGTTATTATCATTCTCGTGGTACTAAAAAATTGTCGTTTAATAGTCCCGATAAGGTACTGGAGTATGTTCAGAGCCAGTTAGTGACTGAAGACAGGGAAGTTTTTTTGGTTTTATTTCTCAATAACCAAAACCATATTATCAAATCTGAGCGCTTGTTTAGCGGCACGCTTGGCCATGTTGAAGTCCATCCCAGAGAAATTATTCGCGAAGCGATGAAATCTAACGCGGCGGCGGTTATACTAGCGCACAACCACCCGTCGGGTATTGCTGAGCCAAGTAAAGCAGACCGTATGATAACGTCTCATATTGTCAAAGCCTGCTTATTAATGGATATTCGGGTGCTTGATCATCTGGTAATTGGTCAAGGAGAGTACGTTTCTTTCGCCGAAAGAGGGTGGATTTAGAACAATTCACACGATCCGTAAGGATCTTTGTCTGTTCGGGACTTGAGCACGTGCCTTACTCAGCGTATACTACGCCACCTTTGAGAATCTCGGGTTTGGCATTATGCGCCTGGCACTGTGGTTCGCATTGAACCGCCAGGGACCAGGCTAGCGGCCTGACGAGGCGCCATAACCCTATACGAAGCTCGAGCTAATTTGATTTTTGGAGAATAGACATGTCCCGAGTCTGCCAAGTTACTGGCAAGCGTCCGGTGACCGGTAATAACCGTTCCCACGCAATGAACGCGACCAAACGCCGTTTCCTGCCTAACCTGCACTCTCACCGTTTTTGGGTTGAGAGCGAGAAGCGTTTTGTCACACTGCGTGTATCTGCTAAAGGTATGCGTGTAATCGATAAAAAAGGCATTGATACAGTTCTTACCGAACTGCGTGCCCGTGGCGAAAAGTACTAAGTACTTAGAGGAAATAAATCATGGCTAAAGGTATTCGTGAGAAAATCAAGCTGGTTTCTTCTGCTGGTACTGGTCATTTCTATACCACTACGAAGAACAAACGTACTAAACCGGAAAAACTGGAACTTAAAAAGTTTGATCCAGTAGTACGTCAGCACGTTCTCTACAAAGAAGCAAAAATTAAATAATTTTTGTCAACTTTGTCAAAAACCCGGCTTGCCGGGTTTTTTTATGTCCTCAATTTGAGTTCGTCCTGTTTTTCCTTTCAACCATAGCCCGTTCTGATCTATCAGGCTACTATCACAGCACTGACAGAGCCCTGACTCTGATAGCTTAATCCTTTATACGGGGGAGTTATGCCTGAATTACCAGAGGTAGAAACCAGTCGCCGTGGCATTGAGCCGCATCTGGTTGGTGCCAAAATTTTGCACGCAGTAGTACGTAACGGGCGTTTACGCTGGCCAGTATCGGATGAAATTCATGCGCTCAGTGATAAAACTGTACTCAGTGTCCGGCGGCGAGCAAAATATCTGCTGGTGGAGCTGGTTGATGGCTGGATTATTATTCATCTCGGTATGTCAGGAAGCTTGCGTATTTTGCCAGAGGAAAGTCCTGCCCAGAAACACGATCACGTTGACCTGGTGATGGATAACGGCAAAGTACTGCGCTATACCGACCCTCGACGCTTTGGAGCCTGGCTTTGGGCACCAACCCTGGAAGGGTGCAGTGTATTATCACATCTTGGTCCTGAGCCGCTGAGCGATGAATTTAACCCAAGTTATCTGCAAGAGAAGTCCGCCAGTAAGAAAACGGCGATTAAACCCTGGCTGATGGATAATAAACTGGTGGTAGGCGTCGGTAATATCTATGCCAGTGAATCTTTATTTGCCGCAGGTATTCATCCTGATCGTATTGCGCACTCTCTCTCATCTGCTGAATATAACCGGCTGGTTCTGACGATTAAAGCAGTGCTGACACGTTCTATTGAGCAAGGTGGAACGACGCTAAAGGACTTTCTGCAATCGGATGGTAAGCCTGGGTATTTTGCTCAGGAGCTTCAAGTCTATGGACGGGAAGGGGAGGCCTGCCGTACCTGCGGAACGGCAATCAGTGCCAGTAAACACGGACAACGCAGCACTTACTATTGCCGTCATTGCCAGCATTGATTACTTAAGGCGTTCGAGCAGCGCCTGATGAACATGTTCAGGCAAAAAATGGGAGACATCGCCATGATGACGGGCGACCTCTTTAACCAGTGTTGAAGAGATAAATGACCACTCTTTTGTTGGCATCAGAAAAACGCTTTCCAGCTCTGACATCAAATGACGGTTCATCGAGGCCAGTTGCATCTCATATTCAAAATCGGCGGCAGTGCGTAAACCACGGATCAGAATATTGGCTTGAGCTGTGCGTGCAAAATTGGCCATCAAATCACTAAAACCGACAACTTCAACATTCGGGAGTGCGGTTACCGCTTTCTTTGCAAGAGCGACCCGTTCATCGAGGGTAAATAAGGTATTTTTGCTGGGACTGGCTGCGATGGCGAACACTACCGTATCAAACATCGCAGCTGCGCGTGTCACAATATCAAGATGACCGTTGGTAACAGGATCAAAGGTTCCAGGATAAATAGCACGCTTTTTCATATCAGACCTTAGTGCGTTTTAGGTGGTAGATAGGGTTCCAGCAGTTGCAGTAAGCGCTGTAACGCCCCTTGGTTTTGATAAAGTACTTCAACCGCATGACGACCATAGAAATGGCGATAATCGTCATCAGTCAGCAAAGAGGCAATCTCTTTCACCAGTGATTTATCGTCTGTCACCGTAATCAAACCATCAGCTTGAGACAGGCGGGCACAAATATCTTTGAAGTTAAGAGTATGAGGTCCCATCAAGACTGGAATGGCATGGGCTGCAGGTTCCAGAGGATTATGCCCTCCACGGTCGACCAGTGAACCGCCAACAAAGGCAAGGTCAGCAATACCGTACAGTAACATCAATTCGCCCATGGTATCACCGATAACCACTTGCGTACTGCTGGACGGCACTTCTTTAGAAGAACGGGTGGTAAAGCTTAATCCGGCATTACGTACCAGATTAAGAGCATCTGGAAAACGTTCCGGATGACGAGGAACCAAAATCAGCAACAGGTTCGGGAACTGCTGCAGCAGAGCTTGATGAGCAGCAATAATAATGCTTTCTTCACCGTCATGGGTACTGGTTGCAATCCAGACCGGGCGATGAGGAGCCCACTGACGACGCAGAGTTACCGCTTTAGCGGCTAGCTGTGGTGTGACAGAAATATCAAACTTAAGGCTACCCGTTACTGTCAGCTGGCTGCGCTTTGCGCCTAAAGTAATAAAGCGCTCACCATCTTCTTCATTCTGGGCTGCAATCAAAGTGATGCGCTGTAATAAATGACGGATGAAACTGCCGAGTTTGGCATAACCCGCAGCCGAACGTGCAGATAGTCTGGCATTAGCGATAACTAAAGGAATATTGCGTTTATGCAGAGCGGTGATCAAGTTAGGCCAGAGCTCGGTTTCCATGATAAGTACCAGCTTAGGATCAACTTTGTCTAAAAAGCGATTCAATGCACCTGGCAGGTCATAGGGCAGATAGACATGCTGAACGTCTTTGCCGAATGCCGACATCACACGCTCTGACCCGGTTGGTGTCATCGTTGTGACCGTAATCGGTAATTCAGGATATCGATGTCGTAATGCCCTGACTAATGGAATTGCTGCCAGGGTTTCACCCACAGAGACTGAGTGCAGCATGATTCCGCCTGACTTAAGTGGATGGCGGTAGAAGCCGTAGCGCTCACCCCAGCGTTTACGATATGCCGGAGCTTTACGGCCGCGCACCCACAAGCGCACCCAAATTAGCGGTTGTATAAGGTACAGCAGTGTAGTGTAAAGCAGTTGCAGCATAATACTTGACTGGCAGAATGAAGGTGTTGGGGATTCTATGTATTTAGTCCGGGCATTGCTATTACTTTCCCCGAAATCGACGCTATTATTGCGCTAAAAGGGTATGTTTACATCTATATTTTATTTTTTTACTTGAAAGTTGAATAATATTGGCTGGTTTTTTTACCCAAAATGGCACATTTATTGTTGTTATAGAAATATTATCATTATGTTTTAATTGATATTTACCTGTGACCTGGTGAAATGATATTCATATCGGCTTGTCTTATGATAAATGGTACACTGTCTGCCGCTTAAAAAGGTGTACTGACCAGCGATAGGTTGAGGGTTAGCGTTATCCTCGCAGGCATTGTCAGATGAGTTTACTCATCCACCGCTTGTATCGTTTCGGTTTAACAGGTGCGGATACGAGTCGATGATTATAGCTTTTTGTCTTTATAAATATTTTCCCTACGGTGGGCTACAACGTGATTTTATGCGTATTGCCCAAACGGTCGCAAAACGTGGGCATCGGGTGCAGGTTTTCACTCAGCAATGGCAGGGTGAGCGACCTGATGCTTTTGAAATCACTATTGTGCCGGTTTCGTCAGGAACTAATCATGGACGAAACGCTCAGTATCATCGCTGGGTTCAGACTTATTTGCAGACCCATCCGGTCGATCGGGTGGTGGGCTTTAATAAAATGCCCGATTTAGATGTCTACTATGCTGCAGATGTCTGTTATGCCGAAAAAGTTGAGCGTGAAAAAGGTTTTCTCTACAAACTGACAGGGCGTTATCGGCATTATTCAGCGTTTGAAAAAGCGACTTTTCAGCAGGGCCAAAAAACGGCTCTGTTGATGTTGACTGACGGGCAGATCAACGATTTCAAAAAACATTATCAGACCGAAGACTCTCGCTTTCATATTTTGCCCCCTGGTATTTATCCGGATCGAAAATACAGTAACCAGATTGCGGATAGCCGGCGTATTTATCGCGAGAAAAACGCGCTTACTCCTGAACAAAGGGTCATACTTCAGGTGGGATCCGACTTTAAACGCAAGGGCGTGTCTCGTTCTTTAGAAGCCGTTGCGGCACTGCCTGAGCCGCTTCGTACGCGTACTGTTTTTTTGATTGTCGGCCAGGATAAGCCTGAACGCTATCTGGCACAGGCAGACAAGTTAGGTATTGCCGATAACGTTCGTTTCTTTGCCGGACGTGATGATGTGGCAGAATTAATGGCTGCTGCAGATGTTCTTATCCATCCGGCGGTACAGGAAGCTGCGGGTATTGTTTTACTCGAAGCTATTGTTTCAGGGCTGCCGGTTCTGGTGACTGAAGTCTGCGGTTATGCTCACTATATTGCTAGCGCACAATGCGGCGAAGTGATTGCTCAGCCTTTCGTACAACAGCAGTTAAACAGTGTGCTAAGAAAAGCACTGGAAGATGATGTGACCCGTCGGCAGTGGGCTGATAATGCCCGTCATTTTGCTGATACGGAAGATTTATACAGCTTACCTGAGAAGGTTGCCGATATTATTTTGGATAGTCAGCATGGTTGAATTACAAGCGCCATTTAGTCAACAGTGGCAAGGAAAAGATCCGTTTGTTGAAGCTTTAAAACTGGATGGCGAGGTTTTTCGTGCGCTGGAAACACGCAGAACACTGCGTTTTGAAATGATGGGCAAGGGCTATTTCCTTAAATACCATCATGGCACTACGCTGAAAGAGGTTTTAAAAAACCTGATCTCTTTTCGCTTACCGGTTTTGGGCGCTGACCGTGAATGGCAGGCTATCCACCGACTCCAGTCTTTGGGTGTGGACACCATGACGGGAGTGGCTTTTGGCCAAAAAGGGCTGAATCCTTTACGTCGGACATCGTTTATCATTACTGAGGATCTTTCACCGACGGTCAGTCTTGAAGACTATTGTGAGAACTGGCCACAAAACCCACCGGCAGTCGGAGAGAAGAGAGATATTATTCAGCGCGTCGCAGAGATGGTGCGTGAGATGCACCGGGGTGGGGTTAATCATCGGGACTGCTATATCTGCCACTTCCTGTTGCATCAGCCTTATCAGCAGGGTGTTACACCGTTAAAGATCTCGGTGATTGATTTACATCGGGCACAAATTCGTCAAAAGGTTCCACGCCGCTGGAGAGATAAGGACTTGATTGGTCTCTATTTCTCATCTCTGAATATCGGTTTAACCCGCAGGGATATTTACCGTTTTTTGAAGGTTTATTTTACCTTACCGTTGCGAGATATTTTATCGTATGAATCTGCATTATTTTCACAGGCCACTGAAAAAGCAGAGAAAATCAGGAAGAGAACGATAAGAAAGTCACTTTAGGTTATGGCAAAGTATTTGATGAACGGGCGAAGAAAATGAACATTGATTTTAATAAAGTCATATTACAAAAAATAGAGTTCGATTATTCCGGACCGGCAAAAGCAAAAAAAATTAATATTGCCTACGGTATCGATCGTAATTTTTTATTCGGTGCCGGTATCTCAATAACATCAGTGTTAATTAATAACAGAGATATTGATATCCATTTTTATCTGGTTACCGACTATGTTGATAACGATTATGTCGCTCATATTAAAGCATTAGCCGAAGAGCATCATACTGCGGTCACGATTCTGGTGTTTAATAACGAAAATTTCCACCAGTTACCCAGTACTAAAGCATGGACTTATGCCATGTACTATCGTTATTTTGCTTTTGAATATTTAAGTCATACGCAGGATTCAGTACTTTATCTTGATGCCGATGTGATTTGTAAAGGATCATTAGGTGAGTTAGCAGAGTTAAAATTTAAAAATGAATATGCTGCCATTGTTCATGATGTTGATGACGTTCGGCTAAAATCAGGTGAACGACTCGGTATCCCCGAGCTTTCTAATAGCTATTTTAATTCCGGCGTTGTGTTCGCTAACCTGATTCTCTGGCGTGAATGTGGATTACTGCAAAAAGCGGTTGAAATTCTACAGGATAAACAGCGAGAGCTGCTCTATTTTGATCAGGATGCCCTGAATATTTTATATTGTGGCCATGTCATTGCATTGCGTCGGGATTTTAATTGTATTTATGGTATTGATCATGAATTGAAAATCAGTAACCGCCATGAATATAAGAACTATATTAGCGATGATGCTATTTTAATTCATTATGTCGGTGTCACTAAGCCCTGGCACTGTTGGGCTGAGTATCCGGCAGCAAAATTTTTTATTACCGCTTATGAGCAATCCCCCTGGGCGCAAGAGCCATTACTGAATGCCAGCTCAGCAAAGCTTTATAAACGTAAATCACGGCATGAAAAGGCTCAAGGACGATATCTGCAATCGCTGATAAGTCATGTTATGTATATGAAAAGTAAGTTATTCAAGTAGAAATTTGTACTCTGATTTCTTACTGTCAGATAATAAAATGGATAAGGTGTAAAAATGAATTTTGATTGTCGCCAGGCGATTAAAGAAAAAATAGAGTTTCATGCTGCTCCAGAGGGAAGCACGCCAACATTCAACATTGCCTGGGGCGTTGATAAGAACTTTATGTTTGGTGCAGCAATATCGATGACCTCTGTATTGCTAAAAAATAAAGATCTGGCGATTCACTTCCATTTATTCACCGATTATATCGATGAGGATTACCTGGCTCGTGTCAAAGCGTTGGCGCAACAGCACCAAACGACCATCACCCTTTATCTGATGAATGCGGAAGAGCTGAAGGCATTGCCTTCGGGGATTGCCTGGTCCTATGCGACCTATTTCCGGTTTATCGCTTTTGAATATCTTAGCGATGAGATTAACAATCTCTTGTATATCGATGCTGACGTTATCTGTAAAGGCTCCCTGACTGAATTAAGCCGTTTGTCATTAGAAGGGCATGTTGCTGCCGTCATTCGGGATGTGGTTGAGAGTCGCACAGGTGCTGCCAGACGATTAAATAATGAAGCATTTTCTGATGATTATTTTAATGCAGGTGTGATTTATGCGAATCTACAAGAGTGGAAAGCAAGACGCTGTCTTGAAACTGCTTTTGAAATGCTGATGAATAAAAATAATCACTTTGCTTTTCTTGATCAGGATGTGCTGAATATTATTTTTCAGGGAAAGGTCATATTTTTATCGCGTCACTACGATGAAATTTATGGGATGAAACAAGAGTTAAAAAGCAAAGATATTACCGCGTATAAAAAATTCATTACTCATGAAACGATTCTCATCCACTATGTTGGCGTAACCAAGCCCTGGCATTCCTGGGCTAATTATCCTTCTGCAGAGGATTTTAAACTGGCCTGGCGTGCCTCACCATGGCGTGATGTGCCATTATTGGGTGCAAAAACCCCCAAGCAGTTTAAGAAAAAATCACGTCATGAGCGACTGCAAGGGAAATTTTTTACTTCAGTTATTAGCTACATAGGATATTTAAAAGCTAAGTTACAAAGTAAATGATATCTGAGCTCGCTCCCTGACGGGAGCGATTAATTATTTAAACTTACTGGTTAGATATTTTACATACCACTTGAAAGAGGTCAGATACTGGCCTTTTTTTGCATTCTGCCGGGCATAAACCCGAAAATCGGTTGGCCTCATACGCGAGGCATATGAGCGTAAAGGGGTATGACGCCAAGGCGTAAAGTGCTGATAAAAGATATAAAGTTGCTGTGCTAATCCGGTGTGTTCCAACGACCAGGGTTTTCTTCCACCGGTAAAGTGCATAATGCGTGGTGTCGTATTCTTGTGATAGAAAAAATTTTCTTTTTGTTCGTCATCAAACCAGGTGAAAAGGTAGTTCCAGCGTGGGTCAATAAATTTAACTCGGCCATCCATTACAATATTCAATGCATCCTGGTCCGGGTAGGGTAGGGTTTGACCACGCTCAAAAAGAATCGCATTTGCTTTGTTTTCAATATCATGGTTTAGCCAGTTAGCAACATTAATATAAAGAAAACCAGAATTAAAATAATGACCTTGTTTAAGGCCTAAACGACGGACATTTTTATCATCATGAATATTCAGTGAATCATGGCCAACGGCGCAAATGACTTCACTGATATCAATATCATTAATCGCGCTTATATCATCGAAACAGAGCGTATCGGCATCGAGATAGATAAATTTTTCCACTTTTCCGGCGAGCAAACGTGGTACTGCCAGCCGCATATAGATTGAACGGTTAAGGTGCTTGATGGCTAAGTTTTCATCATATTTTTCAATGTCCTCTTTCTCTATCTTCTGGACATGAATACGTTCACTGGTGGTTTTTAGCTTGGCGATATCCGCATCGCTGACATCGTAGACAAAAACATAGAATGTCAGGTTCAATTGTGGATTATTCAGTAATACTGATACCACTGATGTCGCAACATATTCCAGATAATTGGCATCGGTGCACCAGGCCAGGTTTATGACAGGGTTATTTGCCATCTATAACAGTCTCTTCTTCGTTACACAACAGACGATCAACTGCCTCATTAACGGCTTGCACCGGTATCCAGGTGAGGTACTTCTGGCTACGATCGAGGTCTTTTCTTTCCGGCATTGGATGATAATCACCGGCCCAAACCACAGTTGCTTTATCAGACCAGGGACGCCATTGTAGAGGCTTAGTGGCACCAAACAGACTGACTTGAGGTTTATCCAAGGCTGCGGCCATATGCATAGGTGCCGAATCAACGCCAATATACAATGTAGCATGGTCAATTAAGGCTGCCAGCTGCAAAAAAGTCGTTCTACCCGCGAAAGTCAGGTCAGGAGCTGTTTTGCAGAGTGATGCAATGTGTTGTACTTGTTGTTGCTCTTCAGCTGCTGGCCCACAGGTAAGATAGACCCTGAGTCCTTTTTGATGCAGATGATCAATCACTTCGGCAAATTTGTCATCATCCCAGCACTTAAAAGCTTGGCGTGATGTGGGTTGAATTACCACATAGCGCTGAGATTCCAGCGCAGGAACTTGCGTCACTAATGCCTGCCAGTCACTGCTACGGTAGCTTAATAGCATCTCTTTCTTGAGTTCTGAGTCATTAAATCCCAGACCTTTTAAGATAGAAAGATTCTGTTCTACAACGTGTGTACCCTCGGCATCTGTCACTTGCGTGAAGAGTTTATCCCAGCGCGGTTTGCCACGTTTAATAGAGACAGAGTGGCGATTTAGTGAAGCGATCAGTAGAGCAATTGACCACTGGGCGGTCAAATTAATCACTAAATCATACTGATTCTCTTTCAGCTGAGTGTGCAGTGAGCAGTAGTTTTTAATGGTATTTAACAGACCCGCTTTTTTTTCTACTAAGTAGAACTGATTAACTCGTGAGTCAGCGGCCAGAATAGCCTGGGTATCTTTATAAAGAAGTAAATCTATTTTAGCGTCCGGGTAGCGGGCTCGCAGACTTGCAATTACCGGCGTGATCAGCAGTACATCGCCATAAAATTTGAGTTTACAAATTAAGATCCTTTTTACATCTTCAGTCATCTTAATTTTCCTTCTTTGATATCGGCTTGTTTATTATTTTTAACAAATAATAATTAAGCTTAGAAATAAACGAATCTAAAGCGGGATGCTGCATTTTTTTTAGTACTTTTTTATCAATGACTTTTAGGTCACCATGATTTAATACTGACTGAATATCACTGAGAACTTCATGACTATAATGATAATAACCTTTTGTTTTTCTAATTATTTTCCTTCCTTCAAGAAAACAATTAACCATCATATAAGTTGCAATAGTACGTAAATGATTTTTATCTTTAATGAAATCGCTCATTTTTCGCATTGCGAAGAAAATATTATCAGCATCACTCTCTCGAATATTTTCAGTGATACCAGAAGTATTTATTCTGTAATAATAGAGATTAACATCTATTTCTATTATTGCGCGGCACTTAAAGTATTGAAATGGAACAAAAATTAAATCCTCATAGCGACGATTCACTTCGAACAGATCGTTGGCGAGAATATCACGATGAAATATTTTATCTACCAAATGCCATTGGGATGCATGGAATGTTGGAATAAGCGGCGTATAGTCGTCTGTGATAGTGATTTCTTGTTGCTTAAGTTCATTGATAGCGCATTGTTTCTGAGAGAACAGTTTGTCAAAATTACGTGTAATCTTAAATCTCACCAGGTCATACTTTTCTTGACGTAATAAAGGTAACAATACGGCATAATAGTCCTGGCTGATAGCATCATCTCCATCTATGAACGAGATATATCTTCCGCTGGCATTAGCCAAACCAACATTACGTGCAACGGCCACACCTTGATTATTCTGCTTGATGTATTTTATTTGATGTGTCGGAGCAGTACGACAGAAATCAGCTATTTTTTCATCAGTTTTATCAACAGAACCATCATTAATGATAATAATCTCCACTTCATCGGTCAGTCCAACTAACAATGATGAGAGTACGGAAGCAATGAATTCAGCATTATTATAGGTAGGTAGAATAATGCTGAGCAGAAAATCAGGTTTTTTTATCATTAATTGATCCCTTTGGGGCGCATGGTACCAGCATTAAGGCGAAACATAATGCCAGTATGCTACTCAAGGACTCCCCTTTGGCATACAGCAATAAGTCACTCAGACCATAAATCGCTATCGCACCAGTGACAACAAATAACACGATATTTCTCTGAATACAGGCAGTATAAATTGCGGCGATATAGAAACCGAGTAGCAGTATTACGCCAAAGGTACCCTTTAATGAAAAGGTATCGATAAGCTCATTGTGTAAATGAACGTTCAGATAAGTTGTGGCTCCACGCAGACGGGTATCCTGTTTTGCTGCTGCCCTGATAGTATGGCTTCTTTGCTCAAGAGACTGGCCAAACGGATTTTCCTTACCGGCAATAATCCCGGCTTCCTGCATCGCAAATCGAGCGCCAATAGAGGTTTTGCTATTTTCATTATTATAGGCATGCAGGTCGGTCTGGAAATTCGCATAACGTTTTTCTAGCATCGATTTTAGTGGCAGCATTGCCATTATGCCAAGAAGCAGAAAAGCGATTGCGGAACGGATCAGGGTAACTTTGTCATGGCGATAGTGTAGTAAAAACAGGCTGATGCTGAGCAGAGGATACACCAGTATAGCGGCGCGGGTTTGCGTGAGTGTAATGGCGAAAAAAGAGAGTGCGAAATGTATAAGATAGAAAGTAACAGCGATATTTTTTCGAAAATGCAGTAACGCTTGTGAGGCAAGCAATGCCATTAACGTCAGTGTATAGGCTGTTCCTGTAGCTGGCTGAAAACCCAGAGCAACACGATAACCTGTCATATTCACTGAGTTAACACTGAAGTATTTATAACAGACCCATGCATAAATGGCTAATGCCAGAAAAATAATGAAGTAATTGATAAATCTTGCTATCACAAGACAGAGTGGGGGCCTGATACTGAGTGCAGCCACTATCACAGAAGC
Source organism: uncultured Cedecea sp. (assembly GCF_947498825.1). Taxonomy (GTDB): domain Bacteria; phylum Pseudomonadota; class Gammaproteobacteria; order Enterobacterales; family Enterobacteriaceae; genus JGM124. Next base: position 74,232 of record NZ_CANMLV010000011.1, read on the forward strand.
AAAAATCATTGCCTTCCCGACATTCTGGTACGCGCGATAGGCCCCCAGAAAAGGCGTACCGGATTGTTTAAACATATGCACCCAAATAACCTGCATCAGGCCAAAGGCGAGCATTGTTGCCGGTAAAATTAATAACCGTTTATTTTCAAATATGCGTTGAAAATTTGCGCAGCAAAGTATAAATGAGAGCATAGCGGTAAAGGTAAAGATCTTCATCGCCTGATCGGGGTTAATAAACAGCCAGCTATATGAAAGCAGGCAGAAAAAATAACAAAATACCGTAATGACCTGAAATGTCAGCGGGTATGCAGAATGAGCGGGATAGTTTACAGCACGACATAAAGGCATAATTTTATTTTCAATTTATTTGTTATGGAGCGAATTGTTGGAGTCGTTCTTTTACTTGTTCCGCAGATATGGATGACATCTGTTTGTCTTGACTGATTAATGCCTGTTGGTTGAGCCCATAACCACCGATTAAACCCGGATCTGTTGGCCCGTACAGCGTAATATTGGGTCTTGCCAGAGCAGCTGTAAGGTGACTTAACCCGGTATCAACGGAGACAACAAATTTAGCGCCCGCCAGAACTCGGGCCACCTCTTCAAGGCTCATACGCGGTAAAACGTCAACAAAGTTATAACCCTCCGCCAGTCTTTTTGCCCGAGCTTCTTCGTGAGGTGCTCCCCATGGCAGCTTAACCCTTAAACCACTCTCCGCCATTAATCCCAGAAGATCTCGCCAGTGTGTTTCTGGCCAGTGTTTATCATCTCTGGTGGTGGCGTGTAAGAATATGGCATAGTGACCAGCGCTGTCATTCGGAGGGGTCGGAAAGTGGCCGGCAATTGCATAATCACCAGACTGTGTCGGTTTGGTATAACCGAGGCTTTTAGCGAATAACTCTCGAATGCGCTCTACCGCATGCTGCTGCCAGATGACACGATGGCGGTGGTTATAAAACAGACTGGCTAAAGGTTCTCTGGCGCTATGCCAGTCGAGGCCATGTTTACTCCCTAGCGCCTTACGAGTCACCAGGGCTGCACTTTTAACCAAGCCCTGTGCGTCAATGACACAATCATAATTTTGGCTGTGTAGCTCTTGATAAAAGCGTTTACGGTCAGCACGATTTTCAGCAGAGAACCAATTCTTACGCCAGCGACGGATGGCAACCGGTATCACTCTGTCTACTGCCGGATGCCAGGAAGGGATTTGTGCAAATCCTTCTTCTACTACCCAGTCAAAACGGATCCCCTTTAGTGCTTGCATCGCATCGGTCAGGGCGGGAAGCGAATGCAGAACGTCACCCATTGAAGAGGTTTTAACGATAAGAACCCGCATTAGTTATCCTTACTGGAAGTCAGTAAATCAGTTAACGCACTCAGCACGCTATCCGGAGTAATATCAATCAAACTCTGATGATAACCCTCTGCCCCGTCACCTTTACGGACTTTCAGGTAACCCTCAATGAGACGAATCACTTTCGCGTGGTGCGAGAGTGGTGGGGTGAAGTCAGGACTGCTTGGGCCATAAAGGGCAACTAATGGACGACCGAGTGCTGCGGCAATATGCATCAAACCCGAATCATTGGTGACAACCCCCTGACAGGCGGAAAGCAGAATAACCGCCTGTTCAAGTTGTGTATCACCTGCAAGATTACGACACCAGTCTTGTTGTGAGGGGGTCAGCATTGCCAGAATATCGTTACCGGCTTCTCTGTCTTTAGCTGAACCAAAGAGGACAACCTGATACCCGCTGTCGATAAGCTTTCCGGCAAGTGTTGCATAGTGATAATGCGGCCAGCGTTTCGCCGGACCAAATTCTGCGCCAGGACAAAAACCGATAATCGGCCGGGTTCTGTCGAGTGAAAACAGGTTACAGAGGCGTGTTTGTTCATCTTCCGTCACGCTAAGTTTTGGCCATAACAAGGGCTGCGGTAAGTCTTTGGCTGATGTTATCTGCGACTTGTCATAGCCCAGCGCCACATAACGCTGCACCATCAAGGGGAAGGCGGGTTTATCTAAAACACGAATGTCATTTAACAGGCCGTAACGCATTTCGCCTCGCCAGCCAACACGTTGACTGATGCCGGCAAAAAAAGGTACCAGAGCAGATTTAAACGAATTGGGTAATACATAAGCCCTGTCATAGCCTTTGTTGCGCAGGCTGTGCCCCAGTCGTCGACGTTCGCCGAGCGCCAGAGCGCCATGCCCTAGTGGCATAGCAATAGCTTCGTTGACTTCAGGCATTCGCGCTAACAAAGGACGGCACCATGCAGGTGCCATCACATCGATTATCGCCTGGGGATAACGCGCCTTGAGCGTACGGTACAGACTTTGTGACATCATCATGTCACCCACCCATGACGGGCCAATCACCAGAATTTTCATGTGTTATTTAGCCCTTACACAACAGGGTTTAGCCATTTCATATATTCCGCAACGCCTTCGGCGACGGTTTTGAATGGTTTATCGTAGCCAGCAGCACGCAGGTTTGTCAGGTCTGCCTGGGTAAATGCCTGGTAACGTCCTTTTAATTTATCCGGGAAGGGAATGTATTCGATGCTGCCTTTCTGGTGGAAAGCGAGAGCGGCATCGGCTACCGCCTGGAATGACTCTGCGCGCCCGGTTCCGCAGTTATAGATACCGGATACGCCATTTTCCAGGAACCACAGGTTAACTGCTGCGACATCGCCTACATAAACAAAATCACGTTTAAAACCGTCACTGCCTGCAAACAGTTTTGGATTCTCACCGTTATTTAATTGGGTGTTTAAGTGGAAAGCGACGCTCGCCATACTGCCTTTGTGCCCTTCGCGTGGACCATAGACATTGAAGTAACGAAAACCCGTCACCTGAGAATTTGCTTCAGGCAGAATTTGGCGAACATATTCGTCGAACAGGAATTTAGAGTAGCCATAAACGTTCAGCGGCTGTTCATACTGACGAGATTCAATAAAGTCCTGGTTACGACCGCCATAGGTTGCCGCGGAGGAAGCGTACAAAAACGGAATTTCACGATCCAGACAATAGTGAAGGAGCTCTTTAGAGTACTGATAGTTGTTATCCATCATGTACTTACCATCCCACTCTGTCGTTGAGGAGCAGGCCCCTTCATGGAATACGGCCTCAACATCCCCAAATGACTCATCGGCCAGTAGCTGGATAAGAAAATCTTCTTTATCCATATAGTCTGCGATATCGAGGTCAGCAAGATTAACGAATTTAGTTCCGTCTTTCAGGTTATCAACAACTAAAATGTCTCTGTAACCTTTCTCGTTAAGAGATTTAATAATGTTGCTACCGATCATGCCAGCGCCGCCAGTCACAATAATCATATGCTTAACCTTTAAAAGATAAGAGCCATAAGACCGCATGTCTCAGGCGTTAATTGCTTCAATTATAGCATTACAAAGTTCTCCCGCATAATGGCGGGAGTTAATAGAATTAGTGATTTATGCGAAAGTATCCCGATCCTTAATCTAAAATATCGCAAAAAATCACTGTTGCGATATTAAATTTCAACAGAATGCAATCAAAGAACAGACGACAGTGGTATTCGGTCACAGGCCCTGTCTGTGAACTGTCTACGACATTAGGGCTGCGTGATGACTTGATGCTCTGTCGTTGCCGGCCATTGCTGCCATAGAGAGTTTATCGCACGATCTTTAACCCCATTGAGACTCTCTATCAGTACATTGAAGTAAGTCGTGACATAAACTGGCTCTATCGGTTTTTCAGGCTTACAAAGCTGTACGCCACGGAAAGGGTTACGCGGTGGTGTTTTTACAGGCTTAGTCTGCGGAGTTGCAGGCCGGACTGGAGTCGAGGTATCGGTATAGGGTTCGTTCAGTAAATGACTCGGACGAACCAAGGTTATATCTGAAGGTAAATCAGATACCATTTGTTTAAGAACGCGAACAGTAGATGGATGAGGATGGCCTATGGCAATGGCCGAACCCGTCTGGCGTGCGACGTGTATCGCCCGGTTAAACTGCGTCCGAATATCTGCTTCTTTCTGGCTGTCATCAAGAAAGACTTTACGTTTAATCACCTTAACCCGGGTACCGTTAGCTGCGCGCATTGCCTGGCTGTTACCGATAGTCATACTGTCCAGAAAATAGAGATTATATTGCTCCAGCGCCAGCATCACTTTCTGCATACCAAACAAATTTGAAGTCATGGCGCTACCCATATGATTATTCAGGCCAACAGCATGGGGAACTTTATTGACGGCATCACGAATAATACGCTCTATTTCACTGCTGCTCATTTCTGGCCGTAGTGTGTCTTTTTCCAATGGCTGCTTACTGAGCGGGGCCATCGGTAGATGAATTAACACCTCATGCCCCTGATTATGCGCCTTGATTGCCATTTCTCGGGCATGAGGCGCATTGGGAAGTACGGCAACAGAAATGTTGGGAGATAAGGTCAGAACTTGATTTTCTTGAGCCGGGCGATAACCAAAGTCATCAATGACAATCGCCAGTTTACCGGCTAACGCTGAACCAGTCAGCATTAGCCCGCAGCTAAACAGGACACGTAACGTACGAAGCAATGGCAAAACTTATTTCCCCAACCACGGTTGTGGATTGACGGCCTGGCCTTGGCGACGGATTTCAAAATAAAGTGATGGACGGCCCTGACCACCACTGCTACCCACCAGAGCGATAGGCTGACCGGCACGAACCTGCGTGCCAACTTTAACCAATGCGCTTTGGTTATAGCCATAGAGACTCATATCACCTTTACCATGTTCCACGACCACTACCAAGCCATAACCCTGTAGCCAGTCGGCGAGGATCACGCGTCCGTCAGCAATCGCTTTTACTTCTGAACCTTCTGGCGCAGAAATAACGATACCTTTCCAACGTAGTTCACCTTGTAGTCGTTCGCCATAGCGATGCAGCAATGAACCGCGTACCGGCCAGTAGGCATCGCCCTTTGGTGTTCCCAGCCCACCGGTGCGTGAAATCAATGAACGTTCGCTATCGGTCGGTTTATAGGTGGAGCCTTTTTTGGTCGCTTCCTGCTGACGATCACGGACTTTCTGCGCCTCACGCGCTTCTTGTTCGGCGCGGGCTTTGGCAGCCGCTGCTGCACGGGCTATTTGATTTTGCAGACGCGTCTCGTTCTGACGCATTTCGGTTAATTTTTGCTGACCTTGCTGGAGCGACGATTCCAGGCTGGCGAGCGTTTTTTGACGTTGATTACGCGCACTTTCCAGCTTAGCTTGTTGAGCCTGTTGCTCGTAAAGCAATGTTTGTTGTTCGCTCTGTTTCTCTTCCAAAGCTGCTTTTTGTGTAGCAACTTCTTCTTTGGTTTGTTTCAGGTCGACGATAGTTTGCTGTCGGGCAGCATTCAGGTAACCGAAATAAGCCTGTAGTCTTTGACCACGCTGGCTTTCTTCACCGCTGAGAAGAAACTGCATACCACTGTGTTCCCCCTGGCGAAAAGCGGCATCAAGTTGCGCTGCCAGGTTACGCTCTTGTGTTGCCTGCTGTTTTTGCAGTTTTGCCAGGGAGGCGTTCATCTCTGAGACCTGGCGATTTAAAACAGCGAGTGTACTTTGGGTTTCACGAAGCTTACTACTGGCGGCAGCAATCTCTTGTTCCTGAGCTTTCAGTTGGTTGAGCAATACCGAACGCTGTTGCTGCTGCTGGCGAACCTGGCGTTCCTGAGAGGCAATATTTTGCTGAAGAGACTTTAATTCCTCCGCATTATTGGCATGTGCGGAGAAAGTGCACAATAAAACACCAGCACTGAACAGGCTGGCGCAGATAACGGGTTTTATGGCCCAAGCTTTCAATAAAATTGTTGTATCCCTCATAGCTTAGGATTATTTCACGATGAACAGTAGCTTACCAGTCAACTCTTAATCCGTTCCTTGTCTCGACAGTATACTGAAAGAGTCGGTATCAGTGTGTGTTAATCTACTGTATATGCTCGATGCTGAGACCGAGTAACAGGGGGATTGTTCCAGGGAGAGGATATTTTTATCCTCTATGAATGAACGTCGTTTATTAGACATCTCTTTACAAAAATAGCTTGAATTATTGCGAGTTTTATTCTGGAACAGGATTTTTTTAGTAACAAACCGCAGAATATGCATAACATCGCCCAGACTGGCTGTAATTGACGCAACGCGAATGTATACTCTCTACTTGGTTTTCTTACTTAATACATAGTCGGGAGTGACTACCCCCCATGCAAGAAATTATGCAATTTGTTGGCCGCCATCCTATCCTCAGTCTGGCGTGGATTGGCTTACTGGCTGCCGTACTGTTCACCACCTTTAAGGGACTCGCCTCTAAAGTCAAAGTGATAACGCGTGGCGAAACAACCCGTTTAATTAACCATGAAGATGCCGTTGTAGTTGATGTTCGTTCGCGTGATGATTTCCGTAAAGGACACATTGCTAACGCTATCAATGTCCCGGCTGGTGATATTAAAAAAGGTACTTTTGGTGAGCTGGATAAATATAAAGAGAAAGCGGTCATTGTAGTATGTAGCAATGGTGTCTCTTCTCAGGAACCAGCGACCTTACTGCATAAGGCTGGTTTCGCAAAAGTCTCTTTGCTGAAAGAAGGTATTTCTGGCTGGTCTGGTGAAAACCTGCCGTTAGTTCGTGGTAAATAATCTGCAAAATAGACAGGTAGATAAGCTCATGGCGAATATTGAAATCTATACCAAAGCGACATGCCCATTTTGCCATCGTGCAAAAGCGCTCCTGAACACCAAAGGTGTAACTTTCCAGGAATTACCTATTGATGGTAATGCGGAGAAGCGGGAAGAGATGATCAACCGTAGTGGCAGAACGACAGTGCCACAAATTTTTATTGATACACAGCACATTGGCGGTTGCGATGACTTGTATGCATTAGATGCGCGTGGTGGACTTGACCCACTGCTCAGCTAAGGCAATATGAGTTTGATATATACCCAGAATGATCTTCGTACCTACAAGTAAGGCGAATGATTTTGGTGCAGTAGAATTACGCACATTTAAAATTAAAGGATTTTTATAATGTCAGAACAAAACAGTACCGAGATGGCTTTCCAGATTCAGCGTGTTTACACCAAGGATGTTTCTTTTGAAGCTCCAGCAGCACCTCACGTATTCCAGAAAGAATGGCAGCCAGAAGTTAAGCTGGACTTAGACACGGCTTCCAGCCAGCTGGCAGACGATGTATATGAAGTTGTTTTACGTGTGACTGTTACGGCAACTTTAGGTGAGGAGACCGCTTTCCTGTGTGAAGTACAGCAAGCAGGTATTTTCTCTATCGGTGGAATCGAAGGCAACCAGCTGGCACATTGCCTGGGTGCATACTGCCCGAACATTCTGTTCCCGTATGCGCGTGAATGCATCACCAGTCTTGTTTCTCGCGGTACTTTCCCGCAGCTGAACCTTGCTCCAGTAAACTTTGATGCATTGTTCATGAGCTATTTGCAGCAGCAAGCGGGTGAAGGTGCTGAAACACATCAGGATGCCTGATGGACAGCATTAACGCTTCAATGACAGTAATCGGTGCCGGTTCTTACGGCACCGCTCTCGCGATTACGCTTGCCAGAAATGGTCATGACGTTGTGTTATGGGGGCATGACCCGAAACATATCGCAACGCTTCAGGCAGATCGCTGTAATGTGGCTTTTCTTCCTGACGTTCCTTTTCCTGAAACACTGCATCTGGAAAGCGATCTGTCTGCAGCATTGAGCGCAAGCCGTAATATTCTGGTTGTCGTACCCAGCCATGTTTTTGGTAATGTGTTGCACCAGATTAAACCGCTGATGCGCGCAGATGCCCGCATTGTCTGGGCCACCAAAGGTCTGGAGGCTGAAACCGGGCGGCTACTGCAAGACGTGGCGCGTGAAGTTCTCGGCGATGATATTCCGCTCGCGGTTATTTCAGGCCCGAGTTTTGCGAAAGAGCTGGCGGCGGGTTTACCGACCGCGATTTCTCTGGCGGCCACAGATGCCCAATTTACTGATGACCTGCAACATTTGCTGCATTGTGGCAAAAGTTTCCGTGTTTACAGTAACCCTGATTTTATTGGGGTTCAGCTTGGTGGTGCGGTAAAAAATGTTATCGCTATTGGCGCGGGCATGTCTGATGGAATTGGCTTTGGTGCTAATGCCAGAACGGCGCTTATCACTCGTGGACTGGCGGAAATGAGCCGTCTGGGTAGCGCATTAGGCGCTTCGCCAGAAACCTTTATGGGTATGGCAGGATTAGGTGATCTGGTACTGACTTGTACCGATAACCAGTCGCGTAACCGACGTTTTGGTATGATGCTGGGTCAGGGACTTGACGTTGATGCTGCTCAACAGCAGATAGGACAAGTTGTTGAAGGTTACCGCAATACTAAAGAAGTTCGTGAGCTGGCATCACGGGTTGGGGTTGAAATGCCCATTACCGAAGAAATTTATCAGGTCTTGTATTGCGGAAAAAATGTGCGCGAGGCAGCATTGACTCTGCTTGGCCGTACACGCAAAGATGAAAGAAGTCGTCAGTAATAGACGATATCTCGTCATGCTGTAACCAAAGCGCCCTGGCACTGGTTGTCGGGCGTTATTTTTTATCTGGAGAGAAGCAATGTCGTCTGAAGAACTGGATAGGGTGTGGAACAATATTAAAGCTGAAGCGCGTGCGCTTGCCGATTGTGAACCGATGTTAGCCAGTTTTTACCATGCGGCGTTGCTCAAGCATGATAATCTCGGTAGTGCTCTAAGTTATATGCTGGCCAATAAACTGGCCTCGCCGATTATGCCAGCTATTGCCATTCGTGAGATTGTTGAGGAAGCCTATAAGGCTGACCCGTCGATGATAGCATCGGCAGCCCTTGATATCGGAGCGGTACGTACCCGTGACCCGGCGGTGGATAAATACTCCACGCCTTTGCTTTATCTGAAAGGTTTCCATGCCCTCCAGGCTTACCGTATTGGTCACTGGTTGTGGAAGGAAGGGCGTCAGGCGCTGGCTATTTTCTTACAGAATCAGGTTTCGGTTTCATTCCAGGTGGATATCCATCCAGCGGCTAAAATCGGCTGTGGCATCATGCTGGATCATGCGACGGCTATTGTCGTAGGTGAAACAGCAGTGATCGAGAACGATGTCTCTATTTTGCAAGGGGTTACCCTTGGAGGAACCGGGAAAACCAGCGGAGACCGTCACCCGAAAATTCGTGAAGGTGTCATGATAGGTGCGGGCGCAAAAATTCTCGGTAATATTGAAGTCGGTACTGGGGCTAAAATAGGCGCAGGATCGGTGGTGTTACAGCCGGTTCCTCCTCATACCACTGCCGCTGGAGTGCCTGCCAGAATTGTTGGTAAACCAGCCAGCGACAAACCGGCTATGGATATGGATCAGCACTTCAACGGCATTAATAACGGTTTTGAATACGGCGACGGTATTTAGCCTCTGATTTCGGCGCCAGCATAATCTAACTGGCGCCATGCTTCATAAACCACCACGGATACCGCATTGGAGAGATTCATACTACGGCTATTCGACATCATCGGAATACGTATTTTTTGTTCAACCGGTAGCGCATCTAAAATCGTTGCCGGTAGCCCACGCGTTTCCGGACCAAACATCAGATAGTCCCCTTCCTGATAGCTTACAGCACTATGAGCGGGCGTTCCCTTTGTTGTCAGGGCAAACAGTCGTTGAGGCTGTTCTGCTTCCTGGAATGCGTTATAGCTTGCATGGCGTATCACGGAGGTAAATTCATGGTAATCGAGTCCGGCACGGCGCAGACGCTTATCATCCCAGGGAAATCCCATCGGTTCGATAATATGCAGGCGAAAGCCGGTATTCGCACATAAGCGGATAATGTTCCCGGTATTAGGGGGGATCTCTGGTTCAAATAAGACGATATTTAGCATACAACCCTCATCAGCAAGGAGGACAGAATAGCAAAATGGTCGTCGGGCAGAAATGGAAACTACAGGAAAAGAACCGAGGAGATATTCAACGGCGACCAAAATGCACTTTGTCGCCGTGATATCCGCTTTATTTGCGGTGATACAGTGGGAGCCAGAGTACTAAACGGAGTCCGCCCAGAGGGCTGTCTTCTGCTTTGACCCATCCCCGGTGTTGCTGAACGGCGGTTTCGACAATTGCCAGCCCAAGTCCGGTACCGCCCGACTCGCGATCGCGCGCTTCATCAGTACGATAGAACGGGCGGAATATCTGCTCCCTGTCATCAGGGCTGACGCCCGGGCCGTCATCATCGACGGTCACGGTAATACCTTGATTATCGACAGAGAAGTTGACCGCTATTTTGGTATGTGAGTAGCGTAGTGCATTACGAACGATATTCTCCAGCGCGCTTTCTAATGCGTTAGGGTTACCGTACATCAGCCATGGCCCTGGTGGATAGGTCACCTCCAGAGATTTCCCCATTTGTTCTGCTTCGAAGGCTGCGTTATCCAGCATTTCAGACCAGATCTGGTTGGCTTTTATTGTTTCACTGACCAAAGCGTTTTGCTGCTGATTACGTGACATGACCAGCAAGTCATTAATCATACCGTCAAGACGCTGCGCTTCGGTTTCTATGCGCTCAAGCTCTTTACTTTCACCACTACGACGACGCAGTAACGCCGTACCTAACTGCAGACGTGTCAACGGTGTACGTAGCTCATGAGAAATATCAGACAATAGCCTTTGCTGAGCTGTCATCATTCTTTCTAAGGCGGTCACCATCTGATTAAAACTTGAACCAGCCGCCTGGAACTCTTGCGGGCCAGCTTCCAGCTCTGGATGTTGCCGTAAATTCCCTTGGGCAACTTCATCGGCCGCATTCTTAAGCTTCCTGGCGGGTTTTGCCAGGCTCCAGGCAAGCCATAATAGCAGCGGCGCACTGACCAGCATGGTCACTATCAGTAACAGTAACGGACGGTCAAAAAGCAGGTTAATAAAATCGGACTGTGAGCTACTTGCTGGGCGGATAAGATACAATTGATAGGCATCTTCGCCATCCTCAACCGAAAACGGGCCTACCAGCTCAACACGGCCATATTTCTTTTTTTGCGGCTGTTCAGCATTATCAGACTGGCCGATAAAATTACGGATGATCTGCATTTCACTATGCTGAGCACCGATCACGCGTCCCTCACTGGTTACCAGTAAAAGACGCTGACCGGGCGGTGCCCATTTATCAATTGCACGAAATAAGCGACGCCACCACATAAGATCATTGGGGGGATCGGCTGACAGTTCGGCCTCGACATGCTGTTCAATCATGTAGCCTTGACGCTGTTCATTTTCCATCAGTTCGGTCATCTGACGTGAGTCTAGCTTAGGCAGCATTAAGACCAGCATCAGAACCAAAGCCAGCGTGAGCCAGAAGATGGCAAAAATTCGTGCGGTAAGGCTACCTATCATGAAGCAGACACCATCAGATAACCGCGGCCACGCAGTGTTTTAAACCACGGGTGTCCGTCCTTGCGGTCTGGTAACTTACGGCGCAGGTTAGAGATATGCATATCGATAGCCCTGTCAAATGGCGTCAGTCTTTTACCGAGAACTTCCTGGCTTAAATGTTCACGGGAAACGACCTGACCTAAATGCTGTGCCAGCAGATATAACAACGTAAATTCAGTACCGGTCAAGTCCAGCGTCTGTCCATCAAAGCTGGCTTCCTGACGTCCTGGATTCACACTCAGACCATCAATTTCAATACTGGTTGAACTGCCATCGCTACTCTGTTGCTGTTCGCTCCAGTGTGAGCGACGCAAAATAGCGCGAATGCGGGCAACCAATTCACGATCGTTAAAGGGTTTGGGTAGATAATCATCTGCACCCAATTCAAGCCCAAGGACCCGGTCAAGTTCACTGCCGCGTGCAGTAAGCATGATTACCGGCGTTTGGTGAGTCTGGCGTAGCTCTTTTAAGGTATCAATGCCGTTTTTCTTCGGCATCATTACATCAAGTAATAACAGATCGATACTGTCATCCAGCAGGGCCAAAGCTTGTTCACCATCATGGGCAACAATAACGTTAAAGCCTTCCATATCGAGCAACTCCTTCAACAATGAAGTGAGCTCACGGTCATCATCAACTAGCAGTATTTTATTCATTATTAAATTACCTCCGAGGCAGAAAGTACGTCATCAGAGCTTGCTAATCTATGACTTTACGTTGTTTTACACCCTCTGACGCTAGTTTGCAGCTGAAATCGTAGACTAGTTTTCGTTGAATAGCAGCACACAATATTTCGGGAGCAAATGATGCGCAAGGTTATCGCTGCCGTCATAGCCTCAACGCTGGCACTCAGTACTATAGCCGGTCAAGCCGCTGACTCATCGAAGAGTATCAGTTGGCATCAAGATGAAGACCTGATAAAGCGTAGTAGTGTTCAGCGCCATATGTTTGATGGCATTAATCTGACTGAACACCAGCGCCAGCAAATGCGCGATCTGATGCAGCGGGCAAGGCATGATAGCCCACCTGTTAATATTAGCGAAATGGAGACCATGCATAATTTGGTCACCGCAGAAGATTTTGATGAAAAGGCTGTAAAAGCACTGACTGAGAAAATGATACAGGAAGACGTGTCCCGCCAGGTCGAAATGGCGAAAGTACGTAACCAAATGTATCACTTACTGACACCAGAGCAGCAGGCCATTTTAATGCAGAGACATCGTCAGCTGATGAAGCAGTACCGTGAATCATCAGAGAGGCAGCAGGTTTATTCGCTGCAGACAATGAGTAGCAAACTGAGTAACCAGTAGCCCATATTTTCCTTGCCATAGACACCATCCCTGTCTTCCCCGCCTTGACCGGCGGGTTTTTTTTGTCTGAAAATCACACTCATACACTATAATATCCGTATCGAATAGCGGGAGGCCCCATGAATCAGGAATATGGACGCCTGGTACATCGGGCGGCGATTATCGCTACTATCGTGGCATCGCTATTACTTGTGATAAAGATTTTTGCCTGGTGGGCGACGGGGTCGGTCAGCATTCTGGCGGCATTAATCGACTCACTGGTTGATATCGCAGCCGCTTTTACTAATTTGCTGGTGGTTCGCTATTCACTGCGACCCGCTGACCTGGAGCATACTTTCGGTCATGGCAAAGCGGAGTCATTGGCGGTTCTGGCGCAAAGTATGTTTATTGCCGGTTCGGCGTTATTTTTATTTTTGACCGGCTTTCAACACCTTATTGACCCGACTCCGATGCAGGATACGCAATTAGGGATAGCCGTTACCCTGATTGCTTTAGTCAGTTCGTTGTTATTAGTTACCTTCCAGCGCTGGGTGGTACGAAAAACACAAAGTCAGATTATTCGTGCTGATATGCTTCATTATCAGTCTGATGTTATGATGAACGGTGCTATTCTTATCGCTCTTGTGTTGTCATGGTTTGGATGGCACCGCGCTGATTCTTTGTTCGCTTTAGGAATTGGTGTCTATATTTTATGTTGTGCGTTGCGCTTGGGTTATGGTGCAGTGCAAGCCCTTCTGGACCGGGCGCTGCCGGAGAGTGAGCGGCAGACGATTATCGAGATCATCAACGCGTGGCCAGCGGTTCAGGGAACACATAACCTCAGAACTCGGCAGTCGGGGCCCACGCGGTTTATACAGTTTCATATAGAGTTGGATGATGACTTACCCTTGGTGCAGGCGCATCGCATTGCAGACGAAGTACAGCAAGCGATCCTTCGCCAGTTTCCTGGGGCGGATATCATCATTCATCAGGATCCATGCTCCGTTGTTCCTGCTGAGCAGCAAGGGAATTTTGAGCTTTAATTTTTTATCAGAAAATTGGCATCACCTGACCATTTTTGCGTAAGATGTCGTCATTGGGTTTTGCCTGAATCAATTCAGCTAGATGCTTCGGATAGATTGCCACTGATTGCACAAGGTCGTGGTCTGCTTGCAGGGGCTTCTGGTAACAGAATTAATTTTGCTTTCAAAGTTCAGAGGTAGTCATGATCAAAAGAATTGGTGTACTGACGAGTGGTGGTGATGCGCCGGGTATGAATGCGGCGATTCGTGGTGTTGTGCGTGCAGCGTTATCTGAAGGCCTGGAAGTCATGGGTATCTATGACGGTTATCTCGGCTTATATGAAGACCGTATGGTTCAACTGGACCGTTATAGCGTCTCAGATATGATAAACCGTGGCGGCACGTTCCTCGGTTCTGCTCGTTTCCCTGAATTCCGCGATGAGAAAGTTCGCGAAGTTGCTATCCAGAACCTGAAAAACCGCGGCATCGATGCGTTGGTTGTTATCGGTGGGGATGGTTCTTACCTGGGGGCTCAGCGCCTGACTGAAACCGGTTTTCCTTGTATAGGATTACCGGGCACTATCGATAACGATATTAAAGGTACTGACTACACTATCGGTTACTTCACCGCGCTGGAAACCGTCGTTGAAGCGATTGACCGCCTGCGTGATACCTCTTCTTCACATCAGCGTATCTCTATTGTTGAAGTGATGGGGCGTTATTGCGGCGACCTTACTCTGGCTGCTGCTATCGCGGGGGGTTGTGAGTTTGTGGTCTTGCCAGAAGTTGAGTTTAACCGCGAAGATTTGGTTGCTGAGATTAAAGCTGGTATCGCGAAAGGTAAAAAACACGCAATCGTTGCGATTACTGAGCATATCTGTGATGTCGACGAGTTGGCAAAATACATTGAAGTGAATACCAAGCGTGAAACCCGTGCTACGGTACTGGGTCATATTCAGCGTGGTGGCTCTCCGGTTGCTTATGACCGTATTCTGGCCTCTCGTATGGGTGCTTACTCAATCGAGCTGCTGCTTCAGGGCTACGGCGGTCGCTGTGTTGGTATCCAGAACGAAAAACTGGTACACCATGACATCATCGACGCTATCGAAAATATGAAACGTCCATTCAAGGGCGACTGGTTCGAGTGCGCTAAAAGACTGTACTAGAATCAGCGTGGTATCTGCCAGGTTAAGTCTGGCAGCATAATGGCTCGATAAGGGAGAACTTAATGTTCTCCTTTTTTTTCGTTTAAGCGGGCGCTATTTTTATAGCGACTGGATCATTCCCCTCTCCTCATGTCTGTGTTTATAACTCTATTTTTTCAATAAGTTATTTCTCTTTTTCATATGGCGAGCAGCGCTCATTTATTCCGCCAAAGAATATCAAATTTTTTTTTATTCTTTATTCTCTTAATTAGTTTCTGGCAGGCTGAAGCTATCAATTTCCAAAAGGGAACGTGCAATGAACAAGTGGGGCGTAGGACTAACATTATTGCTGGCATCAAGCGGTGTACTGGCGAAAGATATTCAGTTACTCAACGTGTCTTATGACCCGACGCGTGAATTGTACGATGAATACAACAAAGCATTCAGCGCACACTGGAAACAACAAACTGGCGACAATGTCACTGTTCGTCAGTCTCATGGTGGTTCCGGTAAACAGGCGACCTCGGTGATCAATGGTATTGAAGCGGATGTTGTGACCTTGGCACTGGCTTATGATGTCGATGCTATTGCCGATCGCGGTCGTGTTGATAAAAACTGGATCAAACGTTTACCTGATAACTCAGCACCTTATACCTCGACCATTGTTTTCCTGGTACGTAAAGGCAACCCTAAAAATATTCAGGACTGGAATGATTTAATTAAACCGGGTGTCTCGGTGATTACGCCGAACCCTAAAAGTTCAGGCGGAGCACGCTGGAACTATCTGGCTGCCTGGGGATACGCATTACACCACAACAACAATGATCCGGTAAAAGCCCAAGAGTTTGTCAAAAACCTCTTCCAGAATGTTGAGGTTCTCGACTCTGGTGCCCGTGGTTCAACCAGTACTTTTGTCGAGCGTGGGATCGGCGATGTGCTGATTGCATGGGAAAATGAAGCGCTGCTGGCAACGCGTGAACTGGGTAGAGACAAGTTTGAAATTATCACACCAAGTGAGTCGATTCTGGCAGAACCTACCGTATCCATTGTCGATAAAGTGGTTGATAAGAAAGGCACTAAAGAAGTTGCAGAAGCCTATCTGAACTATCTGTACTCACCGGAGGGTCAGGAAATTGCTGCGAAAAACTATTATCGCCCACGTTTACCTGAAGTGGCCGCTAAATACGAAGGCACTTTCCCGAAATTGAAGCTATACACCATTGATGAAGAGTTCGGCGGCTGGACAAAAGCGCAGAAAGATCACTTCTCTAACGGCGGGACGTTTGATCAGATAAGTAAAAGATAATCAGATTTTATATTGATACTGAAACCCGAAGGGCAGAAACCTTCGGGTTTTTTATCAGATATACCGTAAAACCTCGTTCTTCTGGAGTACCCCCTAATCAGAGTGGCCACGGCGTAAATATCCGAAGGATACGTTTTAAGGGCTGTAAAAATGTCAACCATTTGATATCTCAGCTTCTTTTTTATCCAGTCGATAAATACCTGTACTTCAGAACGTTGTGTCGCGTCTGGCATCGTGACCAGATAGTAAGTGAAGCGTGCAGGGCAGGGTTCATTCAGTATTTGCACCAGACGCCCTGCGATTCCAGTACCAGAGCCAGTTCCCCGACCTGCTACAGCTGCGCGTATCAACAGATAATCATCCTCAAATGCAGAACCAGGCTCGGTTCGTGGATTTATGCGCTACGTTGTGTGCAGCAAACCATAGCCGCCAGTCAGCACGGTCGTAATCGTGCATTAATGGGTAGACACTGACTCCCGCTTCGGTAAGGCGTTCCCTGGTAATGGTATCGGTTTGTGGCCTGCGAGATATGCATATTTATTAATCGCTCGGTATCCCATTGTATTGATTAAAAATAGCCTCAATGGCTTATCTTAAGCGTTTCCTCAAAAGTTAAATTAATGTGAACCCGATCAAAAGATATAAAGGTATGCCTTTATATCTTTTGTGAGTGCTTTACACTCTTCTCCAACGCATAGCATCCCGGTGTCATGATTCGTGTTAGCGTTAATGCTATTTATTTCAAATGCTTACATCATTATTTTTTCAAAAATTCTTGCGATTACAACGCAAAAGGAATACCGATATGAAATTGTCTATCGTGGAAAAAGTGGGTTTTGGCGCCGGGGATATGGCGATTAATGTGGTGATTGTCGCCATGCAACTCCTTCTTGCTTATTTTTATACTGATATTTACGGGTTAAGAGCAGCAGATGTAGGCGTGCTGTTAGTTATTGTTCGTATGATAGATGCCATCATTGATCCTGCGATGGGAATGTTGACGGATAAAGTTTCTACTCGCTGGGGACGTTACCGCCCTTGGTTACTCTGGTTTGCCATCCCTTTTGGTTTCGCTGTCTATTTGATGTTTATTACACCTGATGCAGGTTATACGACAAAACTGGCTTGGGCGTATTTTTCTTATATTCTGATGACGCTGGTCTACACCGCTATCACTATTCCCTATATTTCACTGATAGGGGTCATTACTTCCGATCCAGAAGAAAGACTGAGTGCTAACGGCTATCGCTTTGTGATGACCAAAATCGCCGCATTCCTCGTGACCATTGTGGTTCCCCTACTGGCTGTCTGGCTGGGACAGGGCAACAAGGCCCTGGGTTATCAGCTCTCTATGGGCATTATGGGGGCTATGGGCGCGGTACTCTTTATCTTCTGTTTCTTAACGACTCGTGAGCGAAGTGAACCTGAGCTCCCGGTTCTGACAGTTAAACAGCAATTTTCCAACCTGTTACGAAACGATCAGTGGCTTATTCTCGGTATCGTCATCATGTTACTAATGTGTGGCTATGTGATTCGGGGATCGGTTGCGGCCTATTACGCTAAATATTATCTCGGCGGTGGTGACAGCCTGATATCACCTTTCCTGACTGCCGGCGTAGTCGCCTCTATTCTGGCGATGATTGCCACAACTTGGATCACTAAGTTTTGGGACAAAATTAAAATGTTCCGTTATACCCAGTTGATGACCTTTGCCCTGAGCGCCGCCATGTATTTCTGTGTCGGCCAGGAAAATCTGCTACTTGCCTTTGTTTTTTACTTTCTCATCAATTTTTTCTGCGATATGCAAATGCCTGTTTTCTGGTCTTCTATTGCTGAGGCAGTGGACTATGGTGAAAAGAAAACCGGATTGCGTGTTTCCGGGCTGGCATTTGGTGGAATCTTATTTTTCCAGAAATTTGGGATGGGGATCGCAGGAGGCGTGCTGGGCTTCTTGCTGAGCTACTTTGGTTATGAAGCCGATACTCAGCAAAGTGCACGCTCACTTGTCGGTATTGCCCTCATGATGACGATTATTCCGGCCTTTTTTCACCTGATAACCGGGCTGTTGATGAAGAAATACATTATCAACAATCAGTACTATCGCAGTATTCAGGCTGAGCTAGCACAGCGCCAAGCTTGAGGAGGAGTGAATGGGTTATCGTAATAAAGTATGGGTTATTGGTGATGCTTCTGTCGACCTGGTACCCGAAACCACAGAGAGCTATCTGAAGTGCCCGGGGGGCGCTTCAGCAAACGTGGCAGTCTGTATTGCGCGGTTAGGTGGCCACAGCGAGTTTATTGGTTGCCTTGGGGATGATGATGTGGGGCATTTTCTCAAGCAAACACTTGAAGATAACGGTGTGGGAGTGGCGGCACTGAGACTGGATGCCACACAAACCAGTTCTGTATTGATTGTTAATCTTACAGAAGAAGGTGAGCGCAGTTTTACTTACCTTGTTCATCCTGGCGCTGAAATGTTTGTCTGTGAGCAAGATCTCCCGACGTTTAACGCAAACGAATGGTTTTATTTTAGCTCGATAGGCCTGACCAGTAGTCCATCACGTGAGGCCTGCCTTGAAGGTGCCCGGCGCATGAGAGCTGCGGGAGGCCATGTCATGTTTGATGTGAACCTGCGCCTTACGATGTGGCAAAAGCCGGATGAGATCCGGGTATTACTGCGTGAAGCGATTAGCCTGGCATCTATCTGTAAAGTCTCAGCCGAGGAGCTGTGCTGGATTGGGCAAACGGAACGCTGGCAGGATGCCCGGCATACCATCAGGGAGCTAGGTTGCCATACTGCGATTATCTCTCTGGGGGCCGAAGGGGCACTCTTAATTTCCTCTGGTCAGGAATCTTTGTTCCCGGCCCCCCAAATTACCCCTGTAGATACCACTGGTGCCGGAGATGCCTTCGTGGGCGGATTACTTCATACCCTTTCTCACTCATTAACTTGGGATAACCAAACGCTGGCCGAAGCTATCACTAACGCCAATCTATGTGGGGCGATGGTAGTCACAGCAAAAGGCGCAATGACGGCGTTGCCTTATCCCTCACAGTTAACTGCTTTTCGTTCCAGCCACTTACTGGAAAGTTATATCAAACCATCAGGAGTTATTTATGAAAGCTGAACACAACAAAATTCTCGGGTGCCTGGTTGGCGCTGCAGCGGCAGATGCCATGGGGGCTGCAACTGAGGTCCGTACTCAGCAGCAAATCCGTGAGTATTTTGGTGGCTGGGTGACAGGATTTCAAAAACCTCCTGCGGATACCTTTGGGCGTTGTAATGAAGCGGGGATGTGTACCGATGATTTCATTCAGGCAAAATACATTATCGATGCGCTGTTGAAACATCAGCGTCAGGTCAGTGACGTCGCGATGCGGGAAGCATTTCAGTGTTGGTTGGATTATCCCTTTTATGCCAACTTTACCGGCCCGACAACTCGAGCGGCGATGAAGACTATCTTCAATGATAATCGCCCGTCCTTACAGGGGGATTTGGAAGGAGAGAAACAGTCAGTACAAATCGTCAATAAAGGGAATGCTGAAGCGACGAATGGTTCTGCCATGAAAATCTGGCCTGCCGCTGTTTTGCATCCTGGCAATATTGAGGCCGCTATTCAGAGTGCCCTGGATATTTCTCGCTTTACTCATAATAACGTACTGGCAATGTCTGGTGCTGCTGCGATGGCTGCGGCAACCAGCGAAGCTCTGCAAAACGTGACCAGCGCAGACAGTATTATTGCAGCAGGAATTTATGGGGCTGACAGAGGATATCGATTAGCGCAGGAGCAGGGGGCCATGATGGTTGCCGGACCTTCGGTTGCACGTCGTATTGAACTGGCTGTAGAAATCGGCAAACGTCATCTGAGCTGGGAAACGGCGATTGTGGAACTGGCGGATATCATTGGTTCTGGTTTGCATGTCAGTGAAGCGGTACCGGCGGCGTTTGGTCTGTTTGCCTGCTGTTCGACTTCTGCCGTTGATGCTATTATTTCTGGCGTTAATATCGGCAACGATACGGATACGGTTGCTACTATGGTTGGTGCGCTGGTAGGTGCTTTCCACGGGGTGGACGCTTTCCCTGCTGACTATTTAACAACGATTGATCGCATGAATCATTTTGATTTGACCGAACTTGCCAGACAAATTGCCAGATAGTGCAATCACTGCCGGGGCAGGCGTCACTGTTCCGGCTGATAAACTTTGAGGTAAACAACTTGCAGGTTGATAAGACGAGCTTTACCCCCCTCTATAAACAATTGTTTTATATCATCTGCAAGCAGATCCAAAACGGTACTTTGCCATTAGGCAGTCAACTACCGACCCAGAAAGCGTTAGCTCAAACCTACAATGTTTCGTTAATTGTCGTGAAACAGGCATGGAGTGAACTTATTAACGCTGGAATTATTACGTCTCAGAGGGGAAGTGGTTCAGTCGTCAGTGCAGTACCGGAGGGTGTGAGCTATGGCCATACCTTCAGGGGGATCACCAGTGACTTGCGTGATGCGAGCGTTGCGATAGAAAACCGTATTATAGATATGGCTTATCGGCGAGCCCGTGATGCCTATGAAGATGGACTCGGATTACCCTCTCATCATAGCTATCTCTATATTTCGCGCGT
Organism: uncultured Cedecea sp.; assembly: GCF_947498825.1. Lineage (GTDB taxonomy): Bacteria > Pseudomonadota > Gammaproteobacteria > Enterobacterales > Enterobacteriaceae > JGM124. The sequence continues at coordinate 95,034 of NZ_CANMLV010000011.1, forward strand.
TCGTCTTCTGAATAATCGTCCTTTTAATCATGAAAAAATCTACATAGATTTATCTTTTTTTCCGGACTTATCGTTGACGGCACAAGAGCTTGAGCATACGTCGCTGTATGAGCTACTGAATGTGAAAAGTGACTCTGCAATAGAAAAAGTAGATGCTATTTTGCCAAGCGTTGCGCTATGCGAACAATTACAAATCCCCGCGAATAAGCCGTTACTCTCGGTGGCGCGTCAGACATTTATGACAGGTGAGACACGACCATTTGAATATTGTCGTTATTATGTTTTATCTGAATACTTCGGTGAAATTCATTATCGTTAATACACAGAAGGGAAAACGGTGTTTTCCCTTCTGATAAACAGTCAGCCTGACGACTTATGCTTTTTTCGCAGCAGCAGCGGCTTTAACGATAACGGCGAAGGCGTCAGCTTTCAGAGAAGCACCGCCGACCAGCGCACCATCGATATCCGGCTGGGTAAAGAGTTCAGCAGCGTTAGCTGCATTAACTGAACCGCCGTACTGAATAACGACTTGTTTAGCCACGTCAGCATCAACTTTAGCAATATGGTCGCGGATGAATTTGTGAACCGCCTGAGCTTGTGCAGGGGTTGCTGATTTACCGGTACCGATAGCCCAGATTGGCTCATAAGCGATAACTGCACCGTTGAAAGCTTCTGCACCCTGAGTTTTCAGAACTGCATCAATCTGACGTGCGCAGACTTCTTCAGTTTTACCCGCTTCGTTTTCAGCTTCAGTTTCGCCAATACACAGAACAGGAGTTAACCCTGCTGCTTTCAGGACGGCGAATTTCTTGGCAATCAGTTCATCAGACTCAGCGTGATAGGTACGACGCTCTGAGTGACCAATGATGATGTACTGGGCACCGACATCTTTCAGCATGTCAGCAGAAGTTTCACCGGTAAAGGCACCAGACAGGTTAGTATCAACATTCTGGGCGCCAATAATGATATGGCTACCGGAAGCAGCATGTTTAGCCAGATCCAAGTACAGTGCTGGTGGTGCAATAGCTACGCCACAACCATCGACGCCAGCCAGCTCTTTGCGAAGGTCCGCAATCAGCTCATGCGCCATGTGTTTGCTGCCGTTAAGCTTCCAGTTACCCATCACTAAAGGATGTCTCATTTCAATTCTCCACGCGGTAAGCATTAAAAAGAATGGCCACCATTAAGACCCTACTGAGATAGGTTCTAAGGGGCAGGTGTTTTAAAGAGTATAAAGACTCAGCGGAGGAATGACTCTGTTTTTTGTCAATTATCTACGCTAACTTAATGTATCCGATAGCATCAGCTTAATCGGTTCAACAGCGAAAGTAAGCCCTTTATCGCCGTTATCTACGACAACATAGCGTAGTGGGCCATCATTCTGGGCAAAATAGCGTTTGTTTTTGCTCTCGCTCAGTAGTTTATTTATTTTTTCCACACTCTGCTGTTTTGACAGTGATGGAGTGAAACTGCGAATAATGGCGGCAATATATTCGGTCGCTTTTTCCTTTGCAGCTTTCTGTTCTGAATTCTGGGCCGGGAGTTGGGTTATCTGAAGTGATTTGATTTTTAATGTTCCGCGCTCAAGTGCCGCTGAAGCATAAAGATGCTCATCGATGGTCGTTGCTGCCCGCGTCAGGTTTTCTTTATCACGGCTGGAATCAATCGCCCGAAACTCATTAAGCGTTAACGTCGGGTTTTCACTGTTAAACGTGCTACGAAATTGTGTGATAGTTAAATCAAAAGTTGGAGATCCGGGCAGAAGGTAAGGGGCAACCTTTAAGGCAGGTGAGTCCTCTGTCTGACTGAATGCAACAGAGCTTAAGAATAGTGCAATGACCGGCAGCAGATACTTTATCAACATGCTTCTCCTGGTGATTTTCTCTGATTGATTAAATCGGCAATTCGCGAGCTTGTCAAAACAGGTACACTGTCGGGTAAGACGATAGCAAGGATTTGAGTGATGACCCTACAAGAATGGTTGTTTTCTTTTAAAGGACGTATCGGACGTCGTGATTTCTGGATTTGGATTGGGGTATGGATTATCGGCCTGGCCATTTTATTTACCCTGGCAGGTGCAGAAATCATGCCTTACTCCACTGCTGGTTTTTTTCTCTGTGGTTCACTGATACCAACTGCTGCTGTGGTAGTTAAACGGCTGCATGACAGGAATAAAAAAGGCTGGTGGGCACTCCTTTTTATTCCCGCATGGTTACTTTTTGCCGGTAACTGGGAAGTCTTTGGTGGTTTCTGGCAGTGGGGGCTGGGCCGTTTTCTGCCAACGCTTATCCTTGTCATGATGCTGATAGACTTGGGTAGTTTCCTCGGAACTCAGGGAAGCAATCGCTTTGGTGATGAAACCAGCAAAGTAAAATATCGCTGAGTTACCAGTAATGTTCTGCTGTCATATGACCCGGCCGACGACGTAAATGCTTCGTCATCTGTCGGGTCTCTTTCAAGAGTTGCTGGGTATCACGTACCATCTCTGGATTACCACAGAGCATCACGTGGCTGGTTTCAGGTGTCATTGGCAGACCCACAGCGGCTTCCAGTTCGCCATTGGCAATCAGCGTCGGCACTCGGCCATACAGCGCGCCAGCAACCACTTCACGGCTGACAACGGTCTGAATACGCAATTTTCCTGCGTAACGCTCGGCTAACTGTTGCATGGCAGGCAAATAACTTAAATCATGGTTGTAGCGTACCGCGTGTAACAGAACGATATTCTCAAACCGCTCTAAGTTTTTGCCTTCCTCAAGTATCGACAGATAAGGCCCTAATGCGGTGCCGGTTGCTAACATCCATAAGGTATTACAGTCAGGGATCTCATTAAGCACAAAGAATCCTGCGGCCTCACTGACGATCTGTAGCTCATCCCCCGGCTGCATAGCATGCAATCGCGGACTCAGTTTACCTTCAGGCACGTTAACCAGGTAGAACTCAAGGTCAGGATTATGCGGCGCATTAACGTAGGAGTAAGCGCGCTGAACGCGTTCGCCGTCAATTTCCAGACCAATTTTGGTAAATTGCCCCGCGGTAAAAGGCGCTACGGGGGCATGTACCTTTAGACTGAAAAGTGTATCAGTCCAGTGTTGAATACTGGTGACTTTACCTGTTACCCAATCTGCCATGTCATGCTCCCGTTGCAATGTTTTGACTATTCTTACCCGGTTCGCGAGACATTGCCAGTCCGAGTCAGGTTGAAAGCTCGAACCAACAAATCTCGCTATTACAGAATATGTTTCTGAACATTGACATCTTTACGGTCTAAATAGTGAATCGATTTGATGCGACGAATGGTACGAGACTTGCCACGAATCAGTAATGTTTCTGTCGTGGCCATATTGCCTTTGCGTGTAATCCCATCCAGTAAGTCACCCGCGGTGATGCCGGTTGCAGAGAAAATGACATTATCGTTGCGCGCCATATCTTCCAGTTTCAACACGTCACCGGCATTGATCCCCATCGCTTTGCAGCGGACTAATTCTGCCTCACCCAGTCGACGATTCTCTTCGCTGTCGCCTTTTACCTCATGGCGAGCCAGCAGACGGCCCTGCATATCACCATCCAAGGCACGGATAACAGCTGCAGACACGACCCCTTCTGGCGCACCACCAATGCCATATAACACATCGACTTCGCTGTCTGGCATGCAGGTGAGAATTGAGGCAGCGACATCACCATCTGGTACGGTGAAGACCCGCACGCCCAGCTGCTGCATGTCTTTAATCATGGCATCATGGCGAGGTTTCGCCAGAATCGTCACCGTTAGTTCACTGAGTGGCTTAGTTAGCGCACCAGCGATATTGCGTAAGTTAGTCTCCAGACTGAGATTAAGGTCAATAGCGCCTTTTGCTCCAGGACCGACTACCAATTTTTCCATGTACATGTCAGGTGCATGCAGGAAGGTGCCTTTATCTCCGACTGCCATAACAGCAAGGGCATTCGCCTGACCCATGGCGGTCATTCGTGTCCCTTCAATCGGATCAACAGCAATATCTACTGCATCCCCCTTTCCGGTACCGACTTTCTCACCGATATAGAGCATAGGAGCGTCGTCAATCTCACCTTCTCCAATCACGATTTGCCCGTCGATATCGATTTGGTTAAGCATAATGCGCATTGCATGTACCGCAGCACCGTCTGCGGTATTTTTATCGCCACGGCCTAACCATTTGTAACCCGCCAAGGCTGCAGCTTCGGTTACACGGGAAAATTCGATAGCCAGTTCTCGTTTCATCACATACTCACTTATCAGGCAGAATTAGGCAGGAGTTTAGCACAGAGAAAACGCCCTCCGCGTGCGAATCCGCCTTGCATGAGTCAGTGATTAACTTCCATACTCGTCTTCCCAGTGCAACGTGCGATTCACGGCTTTTTTCCAGCCCGCATAACGATAATTACGTTCGGTGGTTTCAATGCCAGGCTTAAAGGTTTTTTCAATCGTGGCTTTATCTTGTAGCTCATCAAGACTCGACCAGAAACCGACCGCCAGACCTGCCAGATAGGCGGCCCCCAGAGCCGTGACTTCACGTACTTCCGGACGCTCTACCGGCGTTCCGAGAATATCGGACTGAAATTGCATCAGGAAGTTATTCGCCACAGCTCCACCATCTACGCGCAGAGCGTGTAAGCGGATGCCAGAGTCTGCTTGCATGGCCTCCAGAATATCGCGGGTTTGATAGGCGATAGATTCAAGCGTAGCACGGATAATATGGTTGGCATTCACACCGCGAGTGAGACCTAAAATGCCGCCCCGAGCATAAGGATCCCAGTAAGGCGCTCCCAGACCCGTAAAGGCTGGTACGACATACACGCCATTACTGTTAGGGACTTTAGTGGCAAAATATTCGGAGTCATCTGCATCACGAATGAGCTTCATCTCATCACGTAGCCACTGAATTGAAGCTCCAGCCATAAACACCGCCCCTTCCAGGGCATAGTTCACTTCACCGCTTGGGCCACAGGCTATGGTGGTTAGCAGACCGTGGCTAGAGGTCACGGCTTTTTCACCGGTGTTCATTAGCATAAAGCAGCCGGTGCCATAGGTATTTTTTGCCATGCCAGCTTTAACACAACACTGACCAAAGAGGGCCGCCTGCTGATCCCCTGCAATACCGGCAATAGGAATACGCGTTCCACCTTTACCACCAATATTAGTTTTTCCGTACTCTTCAGAGGATTTGTGCACAGATGGCAGCATAATGCGTGGAATACCGAGATGTTTAAGTAACTTATCATCCCAGTCCAGATCCCGAATATTGAATAACATGGTGCGTGAGGCATTGGTATAGTCGGTCACATGAACCCGACCCTGGGTCATTTTCCAGACCAGCCAGGTATCAATGGTGCCAAATAGCAACTCACCACGGTAGGCTCGCTCCCGAGCACCTTCAACATTATCGAGGATCCATTTCACCTTGGTGGCGGAAAAATAGGGGTCGACTACCAGGCCGGTATTATGGCGAATATACTCTTCCAGCCCATCATGTTTAAGCTGTTCACAAATATCGGCAGTACGTCTGCACTGCCAGACAATCGCATTATAAATCGGCTTACCAGTTTCACGCTCCCATACCACGGTCGTTTCGCGCTGATTTGTGATACCAATAGCGGCCACTTGGTCAGAATTGATATCGGCTTTTGCCAGTGCTTCTGTCAGGGTGGAACTCTGCGAAGCCCAGATTTCGAGTGGATCATGTTCGACCCAGCCTGACTTAGGATAGATTTGAGTCAGTTCGTGCTGGGCAGTACTGATGATACTGGCATTATTATCTAGGACAACGGCACGTGAACTGGTTGTGCCTTGATCGAGTGCAACGATATATTTTTTTTCTGTGGTCATTATCAGGCCCTGAATGAATATTTTACTTTACGGCTTGGCTTCCTTGCATCAAAACGACAATGCCCACAGATTTTACCCCCGGAGTACCGATAAGTGGCAGCAGTGAATTAGCAAAGAGTGAGCCAGGAGACAAAATTCATCACAGAATGAGCGGAAAATCGCCGTAAAATACGGTTTTAGGTTCAGAATAGGCCGATAAAAGGCTGACAAATGATATGTTATGCAAAGAGCATAGTAAGCCGCTGGACACGAGCATCTGTGCTACTTACAATCGGTTAACGCTATGTGTTACACATAGGCTCATAAAGGCGTCGCCGAGAAATCGGGGCAAGGGTTATCCTGACGCATTCGAACTGTAGCTTTACGCGTATCGGGTAAAATATCCATCAGCGCCTGGCCATTCAGGAGAGGTTTACAATGTCATTTGAAGTGTTTGAGAAACTGGAAGCAAAAGTTCAGCAGGCGGTTGATACGATTACTCTGTTACAGATGGAAATCGAAGAGCTGAAAGAAAAGAACAATGTTGTATCGCAAGAACTGCAGCAGGCAGAAGGTCAGAAAGATGAGCTGGTACGTGAGAATGGTTCACTGAAAGAACAACTGCAGGGCTGGCAGGATCGTTTGCAAACTCTGCTGGGTAAAATGGAAGAAGTTTAACGCGAGCGTTCAGAATTCTGTATTGCGTTAATAAGTCAGAACGTGATGGCATAATTTAATAGCGAACAGTGACAATGCCATACTCTGCTCTGCGGGCGGCATTGTCCTTTTTCCTCTTGTTATTCCTTCAGGCACAAAAAAACCGACTCAGTGGCCGGTTTTTTACCCCAACAGACGGTGAGTTTAATCGTTGCCTTGGGTTGCGTTTTTATGGGTAGGGCTATTCGATATCCAGTGCGTCTTCAGAAAGAATAATGCCCGTATTATCGGCATACAGATGATCGCCTGAGAAGAATGTCACGCCACCGAAGTTAACGCGCACATCACTTTCACCAATTCCTTCGCTCGGGACACCTGCCGGGATAGCTGCGACGGCTTGAATACCAATATCGAGCTCTTCGAGGTCGTCAACCTGACGTACGGCGCCATAGACGACAATGCCTTCCCACTCATTTTTATGAGCCAGTCGAGCGAGGTCTGCATCAATCAGCGCGCGACGTACGGAGCCGCCACCATCAACTAATAACACATGCCCACGGCCATTTTCTTCAAGCAGGGTATAGAGCAACCCGTTGTCCTCAAAGCATTTTACCGTAATGATTTGCCCGCCAAACGACGACCGTCCGCCAAAATTAGAAAATAGCGGCTCAACGACGTTGACCTCCTCCTGGTAAATATCACAAAGCTCGGAAGTATCGTATTTCATAGGATTCAGGTTCATCTGCTGCTGGGAACTCTAGTATATAGCCTAATCATAACTGTTTGCAAAACCATCAATTGTTAATTGTTATTTATTGATGATATATCCGGCTTATATCAATTTTTTAGATACAGCTAAGGCGTACTCAATACGACACCAATGGCAAATAACAGATTGGCGAGTAAAGCAGCTTTAACCGTGCGCTCCAGCATTGGGCGCATAGCGACCGGGCTCTGCTCACGTAAAACATAGAGTGCCTGTTTAACCAGCAGTGGGGCCGCCAGGATAAATAGCCATCCCCATAAACTTTTGAGCCATAAAAGATTAAACAGGGCAAAGCACAAAAGTGAACCTATCAGCAGGCAGACATGATAGCGGCGGGCAGCAGTTGGCCCCAGTCTTACTGCCAGGGTATTTTTGCCGTTTTCACTGTCACTCTCGATATCACGTAAGTTATTAATATTGAGGACTGCTGTCGCCAATAATCCACAAGCAGTGGCCGGAAAAATAACCAATAAAGCCAGAGTATGTGCTTGTAGATACCAGGTTCCAGCGACACTTATCCAGCCAAAAAAGATCAGTACCGAAATATCTCCCAGTCCCATATAGCCATAAGGGCGAGTGCCGACGGTATAGGTGATTGCCGCGGCGATGGATAACACGCCGAGTAGTAAGAAACCGAGAAAATCGGTAAAGGTTTCACAGGCCAGCGCAACCAATGAAAAACCGGACAAACAAATCAGAATCACGGTAATAACCAGAGCCCGTTTCATTTGTGCCTGGGTAATCAGCCCTTTTTGCATACCGCGTAGAGGCCCGATTCGGTCTTCTTTATCACTGCCTTTTACGGCATCACCATAATCATTGGCCAGATTTGACAGAATCTGTAATAGACCGGCGGTTAATAAGGCGAGCAAAGCGATGGCGGGATCAAAAACATGCTGCCAGTAAGCCAGCGCGGAGCCACAGACGATAGAAGCAAACGCCAGGGGAAGGGTACGGGGCCGCAGGCTCTCCAGCCAGGCTTGGGTCATACTCGCAGATTGCGGATTGCTCATAATTTCAGGTGCCAGATAAAAAGGGAATATCGGTTGTCCCTTAAAGTGAGTAATAAGAGCCTGTCTGATTAGGCTATTTTTATTTGCCATTTCGCCAAAGTCTGCGCTCAAAATCCTCACTTACCAGGCGTACACTCCGGCTTTTCCGAGCTGTCAGGACCAAACTGGCTGCAACAATGCGCGCTTACTGGGACAGGCTTAAGCACACGTGTTTGTTTTCAGTGGCAGCAACTATTTGATTGTAGATGATTAAGCATAAACTGGAGCAGTCATTTTTCTCCAGATCTTTATAAAAAAGGAGGCATAAGCCTCCTTGAGAGTATGACAAACCTTCAATCATCCCTGAATAAACAGAGATAACCGAACAAAAAACAAGGAAAATCAATTTATTGATTTTCGACTGCTCACCACCAAGAAGGAAAAACCACGTTTTTTCCTTCTTGGTCAGCAATCAGAAGGAGGCATAAGCCTCCTTTAAATCAAATAAAATGCATTTCCTGTAAATTACAGGATAAAACGACTCAGGTCTTCATCTGCAACCAGTTCATCCAGATGCTTACTGACATAGTCGGCATCGATAGTAACGGACTGGCCATTCATCTCGCTGGCGTCATAAGAGATCTCTTCCACCAGGCGCTCAAGTACCGTGTGAAGACGACGTGCACCGATATTCTCGGTAGACTCATTCACCTGCCATGCAGCCTGTGCAATACGACGAATACCGTCCGGAGTAAAATCGATATTAACCCCTTCAGTTGCCATTAACGCTTTGTACTGAACGGTAATGGAAGCATTAGGTTCAGTCAGAATGCGTTCAAAGTCATCGACGGTCAGGGCTTGAAGTTCGACCCGAATTGGCAGACGACCCTGTAGTTCAGGGATTAAGTCAGAAGGGCTGGCAACCTGGAAAGCGCCTGAAGCAATAAACAGAATATGGTCCGTTTTTACCATACCGTGTTTCGTTGAAACCGTGCAGCCTTCTACCAGTGGCAGCAGATCACGCTGAACACCTTCGCGAGAGACGTCTGGTCCGGAAGCATTGCCGCCGCGCTTACAGATCTTGTCGAACTCATCGATAAAGACGATACCGTGCTGTTCAACCGCATCGATAGCATCCTGTTTCAGTTCTTCAGGATTAACCAGTTTGGCCGCTTCTTCTTCAATCAGCAGTTTCATCGCATCTTTAATTTTCAGCTTACGTGGCTTTTGCTTCTGGCCACCCAGGTTCTGAAACATAGATTGCAACTGGCTGGTCATCTCTTCCATACCCGGAGGTGCCATAATTTCCACGCCGACTGGGGCAGCAGCTAAGTCGATTTCAATTTCTTTATCGTCCAGCTGACCTTCACGCAGTTTTTTACGGAAGCTTTGACGGGCAGCAGAAGGTTCTGACTGCGTTTCAGACTGGCCCCAGTTATTTTTTGCAGGCGGGATCAGCACATCGAGAATACGTTCTTCGGCCATTTCTTCAGCACGGAAACGGTTTTTGTCGATAGATTGCATGCGAACCATTTTCACAGCAGCATCAGTCAAGTCGCGGATAATGGAATCGACTTCTTTACCGACATAGCCCACTTCAGTGAATTTAGTGGCTTCAACTTTAATAAACGGGGCATTAGCCAGTTTTGCCAGGCGACGGGCAATTTCAGTTTTACCGACACCGGTTGGCCCGATCATCAGAATATTTTTTGGCGTGACTTCATGACGCAACTCTTCATCCAGTTGCATCCGGCGCCAGCGATTACGCAGAGCGATGGCGACAGAACGTTTGGCACTGTCCTGGCCAATGATATGTTTGTTCAGCTCGCTGACAATTTCGCGTGGAGTCATTTCAGACATGGGAGATCCTTACGCCTTAGACGATAATTCTTCAATAGTGTGGAAATGGTTGGTGTAGATACAGATGTCACCGGCAATTTCCAGCGATTTTTCAACGATATCACGAGCACCTAATTCTGTGTTGTTCAGCAATGCGCGCGCAGCAGATTGTGCAAAAGGACCACCTGAACCAATAGCAATCAAGTCATCTTCTGGCTGAATAACGTCACCATTACCGGTGATAATCAGTGATGCATTTTCATCGGCAACGGCCAGTAATGCTTCGAGCTTGCGCAGCATACGATCGGTACGCCAGTCTTTTGCCAGCTCCACGGCGGCTTTCACCAGATGACCTTGGTGCATTTCAAGTTTACGCTCAAAGAGTTCGAACAGCGTAAAGGCATCTGCTGTGCCGCCAGCAAAGCCTGCAATCACTTTATCGTTATATAAACGACGCACTTTTTTGACATTACCTTTCATCACGGTATTGCCGAGAGTCGCCTGGCCATCGCCACCGATCACTACTTTGCCGTTACGGCGTACACTTACTATTGTTGTCACGAGCAGACCCCTTTGCATCAGCTAAACATTAGCCCGGTGCGGCGCACGGGGCATAATTTAGTTATAAATGGGGGGGATTTTTAGGGTTTCAACCCCCGGAAGCAAGACGAATACAGTTACCATGTCCGGCTATTTTTAGACGGCTGATGGTGTTATCGGCATTTTCCTTACCTTTTAATGGACCTATAACGACACGGTTCCAGCCATTATTGGTGGTAATACGTGAATCAAAACCTTTAAATGCCAGTTGAGCGCGAACTGTTTCTGCCTGTTCACTCCTCTTAAATGAACCACATTGGATAATCCAACGACGTTCATCTTTTTTCTCTTGTGGTTCGGCTGCACGTTTTGCCGGTTCAGGATTACGGGTTACTGATGTAACAGGCGCTTCGGGCTTCGCTTGTTGCGTATGAGGAGGCGTCTGTACTAAGTCCTGATGAGGCTGAGCGGCAGCTTTGTGTGGCTGAGTTTGTGTCGCATGTGGCTGTTGAGCATTTAAGGGTTGTTGTTGGGTTTGAATTTGTTTCTGTCGTTGAACTGTAGCAGCTTGCTCATTCCAGGGAACTTCATTAAGTTGCATCGGCTGTTGCTGGCGCATATCGGCCTGCATCTGTTCCAGCAACTGGCGTTGTTCATTGGTTAACTGCCTGGAGTTGAGAACTTCACCACCCGCAGTAGGTTCTGTAGGCGTGCGTACCCCTGGCTGGCGATTTTCCAGCTCTTTAATGTAACGCCAGCGTTCTTCTGGCTTAGGAGGTAAACCATTTCCGGTCACTTTATGACCAGGAATAACGTCAATTTCTTCTGCTTTGCGATGCGTGATGAAGTAAAGGGCACCGACAAAAGCCACAACCACTGCTGCCGCAATGACAACCATTGCTGGCGATACAGAAGAACGACGTTGCGTTTTACGGGAAGTATTTTTTTTGCGCCGCGTACCTGTAGATTGCGCGCGGCGTACATAATCTCGTTGTGCCACTATGCTGTCTTCATTCGTTTAATAGTCCCTTATCTCCGTCATACTTCAAGTTACTTGGGGTTGCCGCAGTAGGGGGCCGAATCACATGGCTTCTCTACGCTCATCGCCTGTCTGAACTTGGCGCCTGGGAGCAACTTGAATTATTTTGAGTATATGTTACTTAAGGGACAGGTCTTTGACCAGTTTATACGAGTACAAAGTGGCTCATTTCCCTTTCCCTGGAGCGCGAGTACTACCGCGTTCAACCAGAATACAGTCCAGAAGGCGAGAGCCATTGCTTACCGCTTGGCCTTGTAACTGATCCAGTAATAGCAGCATAGCCTCCTTACCAATGTTGAAACGAGGTTGTGCCACTGTGGTGAGCGGAGGGTCACAATATTGGGACAAGGCAATGTCATCAAATCCCATAATAGAGAGGTCTTCCGGTACTCGTAGCCCTCGACGTTTAGCGCTGGAGATTGCACCCAATGCCATCACGTCGGTATGACAGAAGATGGCGGTAGGTGGTTGAGGTAGCATCATCAGTTTTTCTAGCGCCTCTGAACCCGCTTCAAAGGTGAAGTCACCGCGAGCAATATAGTGTGGGTTAACCTCTGTACCGGTACGACGCAAAGCTTGCACATAACCTTGTAGCCGATAATGGCAATGTGGCATTTCTTCCGGACCTGCAATACAAGCAATACGCTTATGCCCCAACTTCTGTAAATAAGATACAGCATCGAAGGCGGCCGTCAGGTTGTCTATATGCACGGTGGGTAATTCGAGTTCAGGAGCAAATTCATTCGCCATGACTATCGGCGGTAGATTGCGCTGTTCCTCTTTACTGGCACCAAAGGGTAAGCGAGAACCCAGCAGTAACATTCCATCGATCTGCTTGGTAATAATAAGGTCAATAAAGGTCTTTTCTTGCTGATTCTGATGGGCACAATCGCCGATTAATACCAGATAACCATGACTGGCTGCAGTTATCTCTATACCGCGAATAATCTCACTAAAAAAGGGATCACAAATATCCGGAACGATAATCAGCAAGGTGCGTGATTCGTTACGTTTAATATTTCGACCCAGAGAGTGAGGTAAATAGCCGACTTCAATCGCGGCTTGTTCAACGCGATGGCGAGTGTGCTGAGAGACTTTATCAGGGTTCATCAGAGCTCGTGATACGGTTGCTGTTGAGACTTTAGCCCGGGCAGCAACATCTTTCATGGTGGCATTTTCCACCAGTGGTTTAGTCGAATTCAACGCCTTTCTCCTCGTGCGTACTACGCTATCATCAACACTTCCTGTGCTACTGACAGTACCCCTCATTCTTATCAGACTATTGCATTGTGTGGTTACAAAAATTTCATAGAAAATGTGACCAATATTGAGTTTTTCGATCTGCTTCTCATAAAGGAGTCCTTTTTGTGCTAGCCCTCGATAGGATCGACGTCGAGCATCCATTTTACTTTGCGTGCTTCAGGGAGTGTATTGATAAGCGTTAACGTATGACTGATGATCTTTTGTAACTTGGCCCGTGAGGGGTGCTGAAGCAATAGCTGCCAACGAAAACGTCCACTGCGTTTCGCTTGTAAGGCGGGAACCGGACCCATTACCCACAGTTGTTCGTCCCGTAGCGGACTGGCTTCCAGCAGATTGCGTAGTTGCTGAAGAAATAGTGCCGCCTGGTGATTATTCTGGTCTTCTGCACGAAACATGGCGTGGCTGGTAAAAGGCGGTAAGAATACCGTTTTTCGTTCATTTAGCGTCTCACTGGCAAAAGCATCGTAGCCCTTGGTGAGCAAGGTCTGTAATAAAGGGTGTTCCGGATGATGAGTCTGGAGCAAAACTTCCCCTTTTTTACCCGCCCGTCCCGCTCGACCAGAAACTTGTACATAAAGCTGAGCAAAGCGTTCTGCGGCCCTGAAATCACCGGAAAACAGAGCGCCATCAACATCCAGCAAGGCCACCAAGGTAACATCAGGAAAATGGTGGCCTTTTGCCAGCATTTGAGTACCAATCAGTAAGCGAGCCCCACCGCGATGAACTTCGCTCAACTGCTGTTCCAGCGCGCCCTTACGACTGGTGGTATCTCTGTCGATACGTGAAACAGGGATATCAGGAAACAGAGGTTGCAGGCTATGTTCAAGCTGCTCGGTACCCATGCCGATGGAAATCAGATGGGTTGAGCCGCATTGTGGGCATTGATTAGGAATAGCGCGCTGACTATCACAATGATGGCAGCGCAGATTACGCTGTCCCTGATGCACCGTATAGTAACTGTCACAGCGGGTACATTCTGCAATCCAGCCACAATCGTGGCACAACAGAGCCGGGGCATAGCCGCGACGGTTTAAAAACAAGATAACCTGGTTATCTGCCGCCAGATGTTGACCGATACTTTTAATCAACGCAGGCGATAAGCCTGATTTGAGTGCCTGACCTTTCATGTCGATAACATGCTGAGTGGCAGGGGTAGCGTTACCCGCTCGCTTTGTCAGACGTAGCTGACGGTATTTACCAATTTGCACATTATGCAGCGTTTCCAGTGCCGGTGTGGCTGAGCCCAGAATAATCGGGATATCTTCGGTATAAGCACGATAAACCGCGAGATCTCTGGCGTGATAGCGCCAACCTTCATGTTGTTTATAAGAGCTGTCATGCTCTTCATCTATCACAATGACGCCAAGATTGCAGAATGGTGTAAACAGAGCGGAACGCGTACCAATCACAATCGCTGCTTCGCCATTACGTGCTTTGAGCCAGACATTTAGCCGTTCACTGTCGTTTAAACCAGAATGCATTACCTCGATCGGGGCGTTGAAACGTTCCCTGAATCGGGCAATAGTTTGTGGCGTCAGACCAATTTCAGGTACCAGTACCAGCGCCTGTTTCCCCTGTGCGAGGACATTTTCCAGTACGCTGAGATAGACTTCTGTTTTACCTGAGCCAGTAATCCCGGCCAGTAACCAGCAGGAAAAATGGTCTGCATTGCTGTGTATCGCTCCGACCGCTGTTGCTTGCTCTGTATTCAGTTTTAACCGTTCTTCGGCCATTGAATAGGTTTTACGCCAGTCCTCTGTCGCCGGAGCAGCACTGTTCAGCTCGCACAGCCCTTTTGCTTTTAATGCCTGTAATGCGGCCTCATTGATTTCCAGCTCTGCTATCTGGTGACGCCAGATGATGGCATGGCGCAATGCAGCCAGAGCCTGTTGCTGTTTTGGGGCGCGTTTCAGGCTATTAAGGTCGACAGCTTTACCTTGCTCGGTGGCAAACCAGAACCACAGAGGTGCATGATGGGCGGGTTTGCCCTGACGTAATAAAACAGGCAGCGCATGGAATAGCACTTCACCAATCGGATAATGATAATATTCGGCGGCCCATAGCAGTACGCGCCATAGTGGTTCGGGAAATAATGACGCATTGTCCAGCAGGACAGAAACAGGTTTCAGGTTTTCTATCGCCAGTTCACTCTGTTCTTTCACCGCCATCACAATACCTATTGCCTGGTGCTGTTTACCAAAGGGGACTTGCACCCGGCAACCAGTAGTGACCTGCATTCCTTCCGGGATAAGATAATCAAAAGTACGTGCCAGAGGGACCTGAAGGGCAACTTGGGCGATGGGCATGGAGATATCCTGACAGAAAAAATGACGTAATAGTGTACACTGCACGCGGTGAGTTTGCGGATCAGTTTGCACCTTTAATCGGATCTCTGTATGATTTGCCGCCTTTGGTGCGCAAATCAGGTGCCAAATCCATTTATTTATTAACATCGCGTGGTGTCTGGCGTTAGGGCTGGAAGAGCGACGCGGCCTTATACTGAGGTTTGCCATGAAAAAAAATATTCACCCAAGCTATAACGCGATTACTGCAACCTGTTCTTGCGGTAACGTTATCAAAACCCACTCTACTTTGGGTCACGACCTGAACCTGGACGTGTGCGGTAACTGCCACCCATTCTATACTGGTAAACAACGTGTTGTTGATACCGGTGGTCGTGTTGATCGCTTTAACAAGCGTTTCAGCGTACCAGGCACGAAAAAATAAGTTTCGTTCCCGGAAAGAAAAAGGCACCTGTTGGTGCCTTTTTTGTTTTTGTGGTTCAGTCAGTGGACGAAAAGGCACTGATAAGTACCTTTCTGGTCAGAATTAATATTCCCACGTATCCGGATCAATCCCCAACTCACGCATGATAACCTTGGCATCTTCCGGGATCTCATCACTGCGTTCTTTGCGCAGGTCCGCATCGTTCGGTAACGGCTGGCCGGTGAAAGCGTGCAGAAACGCTTCACACAGCAATTCACTGTTTGTCGCATGACGCAGGTTATTGACCTGTCGGCGCGTACGCTCGTCAGTGAGGATTTTTAATACCTTCAGAGGAATGGAAACAGTAATTTTCTTTACTTGCTCACTCTTCTTGCCATGTTCAGCGTAGGGGCTGATATATTCGCCGCTCCATTCAGCCATGAGATACCCTTAGTCCTCTTTATCTATGAAAATAAGCCAGTACCGTCAATTAAACCGACATTGGCAATAATCTCTTAATCAGTCTCCCGCGTAGAATAAACGGTTCTGGCGCGTGAAACTAAGACAGATGCACTTAAAGCAGATAATTTTAACGGGTATTTGCGTTTTGCTCAATCTATACGCAAAGCAGTTTAGATGTCCAGATGTATTGACGTCTATAACCAGCTTGTTTAATCTGATACCAGATTTTTCTCTAATGACTCGGGTGAGGGCTCAATGACGCGTAAACAGGCAACGATAGCAGTACGCAGCGGTTTAAATAATGATGAACAATATGGTTGCGTAGTTCCTCCTATCCATCTCTCCAGTACTTACAACTTTACCGATTTTAATGAGCCCCGCGCTCATGACTATTCACGTCGTGGTAACCCGACACGGGATGTGACTCAGCGAGCCCTGGCTGAGCTTGAAGGGGGAGCAGGTGCGGTACTGACCAATACTGGTATGTCGGCAATTCATCTAGTCACGACGGTATTTTTGAAACCAGGCGATCTACTGGTGGCACCTCATGACTGTTATGGCGGCAGCTACCGTTTATTTGACAGCCTGGCAAAACGTGGAGCCTATCGTGTGCTGTTTGTCGATCAGAATGATGAGCAGGCATTACAGGCTGCACTGGCAGAAAAACCGAAGTTAGTGTTGGTTGAAACGCCAAGTAATCCCTTGTTACGCGTTGTCGATATTGCGAAAATTTGTGCTGCCGCGCGTGCAGCGGGAGCCGTGAGCGTTGTTGATAACACTTTCCTGAGCCCGGCATTGCAAAACCCTCTGGCATTAGGAGCGGATTTGGTACTGCATTCCTGCACCAAGTACCTGAATGGTCACTCTGATGTTCTTGCGGGTGTCGTTATTGCTAAAGATCCCGACCTGGTGACGGAACTGGCCTGGTGGGCCAATAATATTGGTGTAACCAGCGGTGCTTTTGATAGTTATTTGCTATTGCGTGGTTTGCGCACCTTGTCACCACGTATGGAGATAGCTCAGCGTAATGCCCAAGCGATTGTTGACTTTTTGGGGCGGCAACCGTTGGTGAAAAAGTTGTATCATCCTTCGTTGCCTGAAAATCAGGGCCATGAAATCGCCGCACGCCAACAAAAAGGTTTTGGTGCGATGCTCAGTTTTGAGCTGGATGGCGATGAGCAAACGCTGCGTCGTTTTTTGAGTAGCCTGACGCTGTTTACTCTGGCGGAATCCTTGGGCGGTGTGGAGAGTTTAATTTCCCACGCAGCGACCATGACACACGCGGGAATGGCACCAGAGGCGCGTGCCGCCGCAGGTATTTCTGAGACGCTATTACGTATTTCAACCGGAATTGAAGATAGCGAAGATTTAATTGCCGATCTGGAAAATGCATTTCGGATCGCTGCTGAGGGGTAAGCATGAGTGTTTCAGCACCAGCAGGGGCGCCAGTTCGTCAACTGCATAAGTTTGGTGGGAGTAGTCTGGCTGACGTGAAATGTTATCTGCGTGTCGCAGGTATTATGAATGAGTACTCAAAGCCAGGTGACTTGATGGTCGTTTCCGCCGCCGGAAGTACCACCAATCAGTTGATTAACTGGCTGAAGCTGAGCCAGAGCGATCGTCTGTCTGCGCACCAGGCGCAGCAAGCATTGCGTCGCTATCAGAGTGAGCTGATCACGGATGCGTTGCAGCCAGATCTGGCCGAAGCGTTACTGGGTGAGCTTATCCATGATCTTGAGCACCTTGCTGGATTGCTGGACGGAGAGATAACCGAAGCTGTTTATGCTGAGGTTGTCGGTCACGGTGAAATTTGGTCAGCACGCCTGATGTCTGCGGTACTTAACTTGCAGAATATCGATGCTGTCTGGGTTGACTCTCGTCAGTTTCTGCGTGCAGAACGCGCAGCTCAGCCTCAGGTTGATGAGGCCCGTTCCCGTCCGTTACTGCAAAATATTCTGATACAACATCCGCACAAACGTTTTGTCGTGACTGGATTTATTTGCCGTAATGATGCTGGCGAAGCGGTTTTGCTTGGGCGTAATGGTTCTGACTATTCAGCAACGCAAGTGGGGGCGCTGGCTGGTGTTTCACGTGTCACCATCTGGAGCGATGTCGCAGGTGTCTACAGTGCCGATCCCCGCAAAGTCAAAGATGCTTGTCTGTTACCTTTACTGCGGCTCGATGAAGCCAGTGAACTGGCGCGCCTTGCTGCA
This sequence comes from uncultured Cedecea sp., assembly GCF_947498825.1. GTDB lineage: Bacteria > Pseudomonadota > Gammaproteobacteria > Enterobacterales > Enterobacteriaceae > JGM124. The sequence goes on from NZ_CANMLV010000011.1 coordinate 113,335, forward strand.
CCGGTACTGCATACCCGAACCTTACAACCGGTATCAGGCAGCGATATCGACCTGCAGCTTCGTTGCAGCTACTCTCCAGAGCAAGGTTCAACGCGTATTGAGCGGGTACTGGCATCCGGAACCGGAGCGCGTATTGTTACCAGCCACGATGACGTATGTCTGATAGAACTCCAGCTTCCGAGTCAGCAGGATTTCAAAACGCTGAAAAAAGAGCTGGGGCAGATCCTTGAGCGTCATCAGATCCGCCCTCTGGCCATTGGATCACACCCCGATCGTAATTTGCTGCAGTTCTGCTATACCAGTGAATTAGTTCAAAGCGCATTACAGGTTCTTGAGAACGCTGGTTTGCCGGGAAAATTCCATCTGCGTGTCGGACTGGCGCTGGTGGCGATTGTCGGTGCCGGTGTTTGCCGTAATCCATTGCATAGCCACCGATTCTGGCAGCAGTTAAAGGATCAGCCAGTAGAGTTTACCTGGCAGTCAGAAGATGGCATCAGTCTGGTTGCCGTATTACGTACTGGCCCGACCGAAAACCTGATCCAAGGTTTGCACACCTCGCTATTTCGTGCTGAGAAACGTATCGGACTGATGCTATTTGGCAAAGGCAATATTGGCTCGCGCTGGCTGGAACTTTTTGCCCGTGAGCAGAAGACGCTTTCTGCCCGGACTGGATTTGAGTATGTTCTGGCAGGCGTTGTGGATAGCCGCCGTAGCTTGCTCAATACCCAGGGACTGGATGCCAGCCGTGCTCTGGCCTTTTTCAACGATGAAGCCACCGAACTGGATGAAGAGTCACTGTTCTTGTGGATGCGTGCACACCCTTATGATGATTTAGTGGTGCTGGATGTGACGGCCAGTGAACAGTTAGCAGGTCAATATCTGGATTTTGCCAGCCATGGTTTCCATGTTATCAGTGCCAACAAACTAGCGGGTGCCGGAAATGGTAACCAGTATCGCCAAATTCGCGATGCTTTTGAAAAGACCGGGCGTCACTGGCTCTATAACGCAACAGTAGGTGCCGGATTACCGGTTAACTATACGGTACGTGACTTACGTGATAGCGGCGATTCTATTTTGTCTATCAGCGGTATTTTCTCGGGAACCCTGTCGTGGCTGTTCTTACAGTTTGACGGCACCGTACCTTTTACTGAGCTAGTGGAACAGGCCTGGCAGCAAGGACTGACGGAACCGGATCCTCGGGTTGATTTATCCGGTAAAGATGTGATGCGTAAGCTGGTTATTCTGGCGCGTGAAGCGGGTTACGATATCGAACCCGATCAGGTCCGTGTCGAGTCTCTGGTACCTGTGGGTGGCGAAGATGATTCCATTGACAACTTTTTTGAAAACGGTGACGAGCTGAATGAGCAGATGGTACAGCGCTTTGAGGCTGCACAGGAGCTTGGTTTAGTTCTGCGTTACGTAGCCCGTTTTGACGCCAATGGTAAAGCTCGTGTGGGTGTAGAAGCGGTACGTGCCGAGCATCCACTGGCGGCCCTTTTACCTTGCGATAACGTTTTCGCGATTGAAAGCCGCTGGTATCGTGATAATCCTCTGGTTATCCGCGGCCCAGGTGCCGGTCGTGATGTGACCGCCGGGGCGATTCAGTCAGATTTAAATCGTCTGGCACAGCTACTGTAATCTTTCTCCTCTCCAGGTTTCTGGAGGGGAGGTCTCCTTCTCCGTTCATTCTGTCTTCTCCTCAAGCGTGAAAAAATTTCATTCAGCATGAGAATTAATCAAAACGTATAACGATATTTATGTTGACGATTAGGCGCTTTTACGTCATCTTCTATTTAGACGTCTAAACGTCTGGATAGCAATAAATACAAAATACGATGATAATGAAGCGATTGATGAGGTGAGGGTATGAGTTTTTTTCACGCCAACCAGCGGGAAGCACTAAACCAGAGTCTGGCAGAAGTAGCCGGACAGATTAATGTCTCCTTTGAATTTTTCCCGCCGAGCACCAGTGAAATGGAACAGACCCTGTGGAACTCCATCGACAGACTCAGCAGCCTGAAACCTAAATTTGTTTCCGTAACTTATGGCGCTAATTCAGGTGAGCGTGACAGAACACACGGTATTATTAAGGGCATCAAAGAGCGTACCGGTCTTGAAGCTGCCCCGCATCTGACTTGTGTGGATGCAACGCGTGATGAGTTACTCAGTATTGCACGTGATTACTGGGATAACGGTATTCGCCATATCGTGGCATTACGCGGTGATTTACCGGCTGGTCACGCCAAACCTAATATCTATGCTGCTGATTTGGTTTCGTTATTAAAAGAAGTGGGTGATTTTGATATTTCCGTCGCCGCTTATCCGGAGGTTCACCCAGAAGCGAAAAGTGCGCAGGCGGATTTGATTAACCTGAAACGTAAAATCGATGCCGGTGCTAACCGCGCTATCACGCAATTCTTCTTTGATGTTGAAAGCTACCTGCGTTTTCGCGACCGTTGTGCGGCAGCAGGAATCGATGTAGAAATCGTGCCGGGCATCTTACCCGTCAGTAACTACAAACAGCTGAAAAAATTTGCCACTATGACGAATGTCCGTGTGCCAAGCTGGATGCACGCCATGTTTGAAGGGCTGGATGATGACCCTGAAACACGTAAGCTGGTGGGGGCCAATATTGCGATGGATATGGTGAAAATTTTAAGCCGGGAAGGGGTAAAAGATTTCCACTTCTATACGCTTAATCGCGCTGAGATGAGCTACGCCATCTGCCATACGCTGGGTGTTCGTCCACTAGCTTAATTATTCAGAACACGAAAAAATTTAAAAAGGGAAAAGCCAGGCTTTTCCCTTTTGCCGTTTTAACCTTGTGGTGCATCGACATCGTTCAGCGTCTTATCTGACGAAAGCGAGACCTGAGCCCTGTTTTTATCTTTTTCTTTGCTATAAGGCAGGGCATCGTAATCAATAAGCGGCGCTTTCTTATACGGGTTACCAATCAGGCGTGGTACCTCAACGAATTGTGGGCTGATAACAGAACGTTTCGGGTCATAGCCATCGTAAGTTAAGCCGCTTAAATCTGACCAGGTGTGGATCAGCTGCGAACTACTGTACTTACGATCCACATCGTTAGAGAAGTCTCTGGGATGCGCTTGCTGCCAGCCTGGAGAGGTCCAGAGGATAAAGGGAACCTTGTACATTGCGCGTGTCGGACTATCCTCATTACGCCCTTGCGTCTGGTGTGGCGGCGTATCGTAAACTTCCTCACCATGGTCCGACAGATAGAGCATAAAACCGTCTTGCCCGCTCTGTTTAAAATCCTTAATCAACGTTGAGACCACATGGTCGTTGAAGGCATTGGCGCTGTCGTAATCGTTATAGGTGGCTTGTTCGCTGGCGCTTAAACTTGCTGGCATCGTATCTGATTTGCCATCAAATTTACCTTCTCCGTGAGGGTAACGGAAATCGTAACGGATGTGCGTTCCCAGCAAATGGATAATAATGAATTTTTTTGCTGCAGGGTCGGCAAGGACTTCTTTAAACGGCGCCAGCACATTGGTGTCGTACTCACGAGCACTTTGAGTACGTTGTTGATTCATATAGTATTGTTTGTCAGTCTGTTTGGAAAATACCGTCAGCATAGTATTACGTTGGGTCATGGTCTGCTGATTCGTTATCCAGAAGCTCTTATAACCTGCCTGCTTCATCAGATTCATTAACGACGGTTTAGTCAGATAAAGATCGGGATTTTGCTGGTCGGCAAAGGTGAGCGCCTGTTGCAGAATTTCAATGGTATAGGGGCGTGAAGTCACAACATCATTGAATACCGTTAGCTGTGGATCCGATTTGTGCAGGGCAGCCAGTTCTGGCGTGGTTGCGCGGGGATAACCATAGAGGCTCATACGGTCACGCTGGGTTGACTCGCCCAGTACCAATACCAGGGTGCGTGGAGCGTCACCTGAACTGTCCTGCAAGTTAGCGAGTGGGGGTAAGGCATGGTTAGAATTCAACAGGTTAGTCAGACTACTGAGTTGATTCTGGTATTCGCGATAAGCCACAACAAACTGCCACGGAGCCGCAGGTTCAAGGCGAGAAGAAAGACTGTCGAAGGCCTCACTCAGCGAGCGCTTATGCAATAGTATATTCGCCCCCATCGGCTGTAAAACCAGGCCGAATAAAAGGGCAAAAGAGACTAACCATTGCCAGGGCTTACGGATATACACCGGTCGCAGGCGAGTCCAGAGAAAAATAGCGGCAAGCGTATAAGCTAAGGCGACCAGTAATAGCTTAATACTGAAATATTGTCTGAGGTATTCATTAGCTTCATTGGCGTTGCTCTCAAACATCACAAACAGCACGCTCTGTGAGAACTCCTGGCCGTAAACCACATAGTAACCAAGCGCAGCAATTGAGGTTGCCCACAACACAATACCGATAAGTGCAGCAATCAAGCGGGTATAGTTGGGTAGCAGGAAAACAGGTATCAGCCATAACGAACTAAACAGGATGGAATCTCGTAAACCCGTGGTGCCACTGTAACCGGTAGCTAAGATAGCAATTTGTATGACCGATGAAAAAAACCAAAAGTAAATCAGAACCCAGCCAAGGGCGCGAAAACTGAATTTCTTTCCGCTGTATGTTTTTGTGGAGTACATAGTTGTGCTCAGTTAAAAAATAGTGCTAACCATAGTGGACAAACCTTAAGTAAGCCTTAAACCTGAAAAAATAGGTGGGGCGGAGGTTAAAACAGGAGTTAGCATAGGGTGTGAGCAGGCAGGTTAATATCAGTTAACAATACTCTTTGCGGACAAGTCGTTAATTTTTCACCGCGAACAGCTATGGCTCAAATAAAAAACCCCACTGATAAAATCAGTGGGGTAACGTAATAATATCTCGACAGAAATTAACCGGTGTTACGCATACCGGCAGCCACGCCCGCGATGGTGACCATAAGGGCCTGCTCTACTCGAGGATCAACCTCTTCACCACGCTCTTCGGTTTGGCGTGAACGATACAACAGTTCAGCCTGAAGGACGTTAAGCGGATCGGTATAGATATTACGCAGGGTAATCGACTCAGCAATCCAGGGTAAGTCCGCCATCAAATGTGAATCGTTGGCAATGTCCAGTACCACTTTGATATCCGCAGAGAGCTGATCGCGCAGTTGCTGACCCAGGCTCCACAGCTCCTTTTTCACCAGACGCTGATCGTAGTATTCCGCCAGCCACAGGTCTGCTTTGGCAAAAACCATCTCCAGCATACCTAAACGAGTTGAGAAGAATGGCCAGTCGCGACACATCGCTTCAAGCTGGTCTTGCTTACCATCTTCTATCACTTTTTGCAGCGCGGCACCGGCACCCAGCCAGGCGGGTAGCATCAGACGGTTTTGCGTCCAGGCGAAAATCCATGGAATGGCACGCAATGACTCTACGCCGCCATTTGGACGACGTTTTGCAGGACGTGAGCCTAATGGCAGTTTACCCAGTTCCAACTCCGGTGTCGCTGAGCGGAAGTAAGGTACAAAGTCTTTATGCTCACGAATATAACCGCGGTACATTTCGCAAGAGACAGCTGATAACTGTTCCATAATATGGATCCAGTCTTGCTTTGGCTCTGGCGGTGGCAGCAGGTTAGCTTCCAGAATCGCACTGGTATAAAGCGTCAGACTGCTGATGGTGACTTCCGGAAGACCGTATTTAAAGCGGATCATCTCGCCTTGTTCAGTCACACGCAGCCCCCCTTTCAGGCTGCCTGGTGGTTGGGAGAGCAGGGCAGCATGCGCAGGTGCGCCACCACGACCAATAGAGCCACCACGACCGTGGAACAGCGTCAGTGCGATACCGGCTTTTTCACAGGTTTTGATCAGGGCGTCCTGTGCTTCGTACTGTGCCCATGAAGCTGCCATCACACCCGCGTCTTTTGCAGAGTCAGAATAGCCAATCATGACCATTTGTTTGCCCTGGATAAAGCCACGATACCAGTCGATACTCAGAAGTTGCGTCATCACATCATCAGCATTATTCAGGTCATCGAGGGTCTCGAATAGCGGGGCAACTGGCAGAGCAAAGGTACAGCCTGCTTCTTTCAGTAGCAGGTGAACGGCCAGAACATCAGATGGCGTTTTCGCCATAGAGATAACGTAAGCGGCAATTGACCCCTGTGGTGCTTCAGCGACCACTTTACAGGTATCAAGGACTTCTTTGGTCTCTGCAGTCGGTTCCCACTGGCGTGGCAGTAACGGACGTTTAGAGTTCAGCTCACGGATTAGGAAGGCTTGTTTGTCGGCTTCTGACCAGCTTTCGTAGTCGCCAATACCGAGATAGCGAGTCATTTCGCCTAAGGCTTCAGTATGACGGGTGCTTTCCTGACGGATATCGATACGAACCAGTGGCACACCAAAGCATTTTACCCGGCGTAAGGTATCAAGTAGCTGGCCGTTGGCAATAATGCCCATGCCGCAAGCTTGCAGTGACTGATAACAGGCATACAGTGGGTCCCACAGTTGCTCATTATGAGTTAACAGACCTTCTGGTTTCGGCAGACGCTGGCCTTTAAGGCGCGCTTCCAGCCAGGCTTGAGTCGCGGTTAATTGCTGACGCAGGCCTTTCATGATGTAGCGATAAGGTTCCTGACCCGCATCGGCTCCGGCAAGAGCGCTGAGTTCAGGCGTACATTCCACCATCGACAGCTCAGAGATCAGGACCTGAATATCACGCAGGAACAGGTCTGTTGCTTTCCAGCGGCTAAGCAGCAGTACATGGCGCGTAATATCGGCTGTTACGTTCGGGTTACCATCACGGTCACCGCCCATCCAGGAGGTAAAGCGTACCGGTACAAAATCGACCGGCAGTTTGTAGCCTAACTGCTCTTCAATCTGCTCATTCAGTTCACGCAGATAGTTTGGTACGCCTTCCCACAGACTGTTTTCTACTACCGCAAAGCCCCATTTTGCTTCATCAATCGGAGAAGGGCGTTGCTTACGAATTTCATCGGTATGCCAGGCTTGAGCCACTAACTGGCGCAGACGACGCATAATCTGGTTACGCTCGTAATCGGCGATATCGCTGTGATCGAGCTGTTTCAGACAGCTATTCACTTCAACCAGTTTATGAATCAGTGTGCGGCGGGTAATTTCAGTCGGATGCGCTGTCAGAACCAGTTCCAGTGATAAGGACTCTACTGCTTCTTTCAGGGCCTCTTCACTGATATTCGGCTGTTCTTTTAATTTTTTCAGCGTATCAGAAATCACTTCAGGGCTGCTGGCGGCTTCGCCATTCGCTGAAATACTGTGATATTGCTCTGCGGTGTTGGCCAGATTCAAAAACTGGCTGAATGCACGGGCAACAGGTAACAGTTCATCATTAGAGAGATTCTGCAGCGTTGTCAGCAATTCTTGCCGATTCGCCTCATTACCTGCACGGGAGGATTTGGATAACTTCCGGATAGTTTCCACGCGATCGAGAATATTTTCCCCCAGCGTGTCTTTAATGGTATCTCCGAGCAGCGTACCGAGCATACTGACATTACTACGCAAAGCAGAATAACGTTCGTTCATAAGATCCAGACCCAATCTCTATTATGTAACTTAATTTCACCCGTAAAGGTTCAACACCGCCTTTTATAAAGCCACGTCCCAACACTTTCGTCAATTACTACGAAATCGTTTCAGCAAACGAAAAAATGGCTTTAATACATGAAATTTAATTACGGAGTAAGTGTATAAGCAATTCTTATTAAAATAGCCCTAAAACCAGAATAAAAAGGAGGGTAATCCTCCTTTTTGCCCTATTTATGCATGCCAACAAAAATGGTGCACAACTTGAGAAATTAATTCGCGTGTTGGCTTAATAAAGCGTGTTTCAAGGTATTCATCGGGCTGATGCGCCTGATTAATCGAACCCGGGCCTAACACCAGGGTTGGGCAAAGGGTCTGAATAAAAGGCGCCTCAGTACAATAATTGACCACCTCAGTCTCTGTCCCGAGGAGTTTTTCAATCACTTGCACTAGCTGACTATCTTGCGGACATTCATAGCCGGGGATCGGTGGGTGCAGCTCTGAAATTGTCAGGCGGCCAGGATAGCGCTGACTGACTGGCTCCAAGGCTTCAACCAGCAACTCTTCCAGATTATTCAGCGACATGCCCGGTAATGGGCGAATATCCATATGCAGTTCACAGCAAGCACAGATACGGTTAGCAGCATCACCGCCGTTGATATGGCCGAGGTTAAGCGTCGGGTAGGGCACTGCAAAGGCTGCATAGTGGTAACGTTCTTTAAAGCTATCTCTGAGCCCCATAATCTGGGTGATCGCTTCATGCATCAGTTCGATAGCATTCACGCCTCGGGCCGGATCGCTGGAGTGGCCTGACTGACCCAGAATACGAATCGCATTAGAGATGTGTCCTTTGTGAGCGCGAACCGGTTGCAGGGAGGTTGGCTCACCGATAATGGCGCAGTCAGGGCGTATCTGAGTATTTTCAGAGAAGTAGCGTGCCCCGGCCATGGAGGTTTCTTCATCGGCGGTGGCGAGGATATAGAGCGGCTTTTTAAGCTGAGTCACATCAACGTCACGCAATGCATCAAGAATAAAGGCGAAGAAGCCTTTCATATCGGCGGTACCCAGACCATAGAGCTTATTGTCATGTTCGGTTAAGGTGAAAGGGTCGCGCGTCCAGCGTCCATCATCAAAGGGTACGGTATCGGTATGGCCTGTCAGCAGCAGACCACCGGCACCTTGACCTGTGCTGGCTAACATATTGAATTTATTGTTTGTTCCTGGGACAGGCTGTATTTCGACATGAAAATTCAGGTCACGAAACCAGCCCGCCAGTAAATTGATTAAAGACTCATTACTCTGATCGAGTGCGCTGTCGGTTGCGCTGATAGATGGGGTTGCGATCAAAGCGCGGTAAATCTCGATAAAAGGGGGTAATTTCATCTTCACTGTTGACAGCCCTTAGGTTAGGATAGTATCAATATTCATGCACTAATTATGAATAAAAATACATTAGCATTGAGCGTAAAGGAACCATTAATTGTTCCGGTGACTACCACCACGCATGCAGACGTGGGTGAAAGCTTCAGGCTGACACCTTAAACAGACGAACGAAGAAGGTGAACAGCCCAGATGTTGAATACACTGATTGTTGGCGCAAGTGGTTATGCAGGCGTAGAACTCGTCACTTATTTGAATCGCCATCCTGATATCAACATAACCGCTTTAACGGTATCAGCGCAAAGTTCAGATGCAGGAAAACGCATATCTGATTTGCATCCGCAACTGAAAGGCATTGTTGATATGCCGCTGCAGGCGATGTCGGACATCAGTGAATTCAGCAATGTTGATGTTGTGTTTCTGGCAACTGCACATGAAGTCAGTCATGACCTGGCTCCACAGTTTTTAGCTGCTGGCTGTACGGTTATCGATCTTTCTGGTGCCTTCCGCGTGAACGATGGTGATTTCTATCAGCGTTACTATGGTTTTACGCACCAGCACAGCGAATTGCTGGAACAGGCGGTATATGGCCTGGCTGAGTGGCAGCATGATGAGATTAAAACGGCCCGATTAATTGCCGTTCCGGGTTGTTACCCGACTGCATCCCAGCTAGCGCTGAAGCCACTGATTAACGCTGACTTGTTGGATCTCACCCAGTGGCCTGTCATTAATGCCACCAGCGGTGTCAGTGGTGCCGGGCGTAAAGCAGCAATATCTAACAGTTTCTGTGAAGTGAGCTTACAGCCTTACGGCGTTTTCAATCACCGTCATCACCCTGAGATTGCTACCCATTTAGGTACACCGGTTATTTTTACCCCGCATTTGGGTAATTTCCCGCGTGGTATTCTGGCAACCATTACTGCACGTCTGAAACCTGGCGTCACGGGTGAGCAGGTCGCTGAGACATTTAAACAAGCCTATGATGGCAAGCCTTTAGTACGTTTGTATGACAAAGGGGTTCCGGCGCTGAAAAATGTGGTTGGTTTACCTTTCTGCGATATTGGTTTTGCTGTTCAGGATGAGCATGTCATTATCGTCGCGACTGAGGATAACCTGTTAAAAGGTGCCGCATCGCAGGCAGTACAATGTTTAAATATTCGTTTTGGCTTTGCTGAAACACAATCTCTTATTTAACCGTCAGTTGGATAAAATGATGAATCCTTTAATTATCAAGCTGGGTGGCGTGTTACTGGATAGCGAAGAGGCGTTAGATCGTCTTTTCACTGCCTTGATGACTTATCGTCAGTCCCATCAACGGCCGCTGGTCATCGTTCACGGTGGTGGTTGCCTGGTCGATGAGCTGATGAAAAAACTGGCGTTACCGGTTGAGAAAAAAAATGGTCTGCGTGTAACACCTGCGGATCAAATTGATATCATTACCGGCGCACTGGCGGGTACAGCGAATAAAACGCTACTCGCCTGGGCGAAAAAATATAGTCTTAACGGTGTCGGTTTATGCCTGGGGGATGGTGACAGTGTGAATGTCACTCAACTGGATGAATCCTTAGGCCATGTTGGTCTGGCGAGTCCGGGCTCACCGAAGCTGATTCAGGCTCTGCTGGCGAGCAATTTCCTGCCTATTATCAGTTCAATAGGTGTGACCGCCGAAGGCGAATTAATGAATGTGAATGCTGATCAGGCGGCGACAGCCTTAGCTGCAACCCTGGGAGCTGACTTAATTTTATTGTCAGATGTTAGCGGCATTCTGGATGGTAAAGGGCAGCGTATCGCGGAGATGACGGCAGAAAAAGCTGAACAACTTATTCAACAGGGTATTATTACTGACGGTATGATAGTCAAAGTAAACGCGGCACTTGATGCTGCGCGTACTTTGCAACGTCCTGTGGATATTGCATCTTGGCGTCACGCAGAACAACTCCCTGCTTTATTCAACGGCGTAGCCATTGGCACCCGGATTCTGGCATAGACAAAGAAAAGATTTAACAAGGAAAAAACAATGCAAAATCACGGCATCAAAAAAATTGTTCTCGCGTATTCAGGCGGTCTTGATACTTCGGCGATCATTCCATGGCTGAAAGAAAATTATGGCGATTGTGAAGTGGTCGCTTGTGTAGTGGATATCGGCCAGGATCGTGAAGACCTGAAAGGCGTTGAGCAGAAAGCACTGCGTTCAGGTGCCAGCGAATGCTATGTCGTCGATGCCCGTGAAGAGTTCATCAGTGATTATGTTTATCCGGTACTGCAGACCGGTGCGCTGTATGAAGGCAGCTACCTGCTGGGAACTTCAATGGCACGTCCATTGATTGCTAAAGCACTGGTTGATGTGGCTAATAAAGTAGGCGCAGATGCGCTGTGCCACGGTGCAACCGGTAAAGGAAATGACCAGGTTCGTTTTGAGTCTACCTGGGCAGCACTGGCTCCACATCTGAAAGTCGTTGCGCCGTGGCGTGAGTGGGATCTGCGTTCTCGTGAAGCCCTGCTGGATTATCTGAAAGAGCGTGATATCCCGACCACCGCTTCACTGGAAAAAATCTACAGCCGTGATGAGAATGCGTGGCATATCTCTACTGAAGGCGGCGTGCTGGAAAGCCCGTGGAATGCACCGAACAAAGATTGCTGGGTTTGGACTGTAGACCCGCAAGAAGCACCAGACCAGGCAGAGCAAGTGACTGTTTCTGTGAAGCAGGGCAAAGTGGTTGCCGTTAATGGCGAAGCAATGAGCCCATTCAAATGTCTGGAAACACTGAATGCTATCGGTGCTAAACACGGTATCGGCCGTATTGATATCGTTGAAAACCGCCTGGTCGGTATTAAGTCTCGTGGTTGCTATGAAACGCCGGGAGGCACCATTATCATGGCGGCACTGCGTGGTGTTGAGCAGCTGGTTCTGGATCGTGACTCGTTCAAATGGCGTGAGCAGTTGGGTCTGGAAATGTCTTATGTGGTTTACGATGGCCGCTGGTTTGCTCCACTGCGTAAATCTCTGCAGGCAGCCGCTGAGTCTCTGGCTGAAGAAGTGAACGGTGAAGTGGTTCTGCAGCTTTACAAAGGTCAGGTGACTGCGATTCAGAAGAAATCGCCAAACAGCCTGTATAGCGAAGAGTTCGCGACCTTTGGCGAAGATGAAGTTTACGATCACAGCCATGCGGGCGGCTTTATCCGTCTGTTCTCACTCTCTTCACGTATCCGTGCATTGAACGAACTGAAAAATAAGTAATAGTTGAAATGGGGGAGCATGAGTTGCTCCCCGCTTTAAAAGTCACAATAAAAATGAATACGGAGCATGACTATGGCACTTTGGGGTGGACGTTTTACACAGGCAGCCGATCAGCGGTTTAAACAGTTCAATGATTCTTTGCGCTTTGACTATCGTCTGGCAGAGCAAGATATTGTCGGTTCTGTTGCCTGGTCCAAAGCATTAGTGACTGTAGGTGTGCTTACAAGCGCTGAACAGCAGCAGCTTGAAGAAGCACTGGAGACATTACTGACCGAAGTTCAGGCTGACCCTGAAGCGATTCGCACCAGTGATGCAGAAGATATTCATAGCTGGGTTGAAGGCAAACTGATCGAAAAGGTCGGAGCCTTAGGTAAAAAACTGCATACCGGACGCAGCCGCAATGACCAGGTTGCGACAGATCTGAAGTTGTGGTGCAAATTACAAATAAGCGAGCTACTGACTGCAACCCGTCATCTGCAACAGGCTTTGGTTGAGACCGCAGAAGCCAATCAGGATGCGGTGATGCCAGGTTATACCCACTTACAGCGTGCCCAGCCGGTGACTTTTGCTCACTGGTGTCTGGCCTATGTGGAAATGCTGGCGCGTGATGAAAGTCGCCTGCAAGACACCCTGACTCGTCTTGATGTCAGTCCGTTAGGCTGCGGTGCGTTGGCCGGTACAGCCTATGAAATCGATCGTGAGCAACTGGCCGGATGGCTGGGCTTTGCCTCTGCAACCCGTAATAGTCTGGACAGTGTTTCTGACCGTGACCATGTCCTTGAGCTGCTATCAAATGCATCGATTGGTATGGTGCATCTGTCACGCTTTGCTGAAGACTTAATTTTCTTCAACAGTGGTGAGGCGGCTTTTGTTGAGCTTTCCGATCGTGTGACCTCAGGTTCTTCTCTGATGCCACAGAAGAAAAACCCGGATGCACTGGAGCTGATCCGCGGTAAAACAGGCCGTGTGCAAGGCGCTCTGACCGGCATGATGATGACCCTGAAAGGTCTTCCTCTGGCCTACAACAAGGATATGCAGGAAGATAAAGAAGGACTGTTTGACGCGCTGGATACTTGGCTTGACTGCCTGCATATGTCGACCCTGGTACTGGACGGTATTCAGGTTAAACGTCCTCGCTGCCGTGAAGCGGCAGAGCAAGGCTATGCCAACTCAACTGAATTAGCTGATTACCTGGTCGCGAAAGGCGTCCCGTTCCGTGAAGCACACCATATTGTTGGTGAGGCTGTGGTAGAAGCGATTAAACAAGGCAAAGCGCTGGAAGCTTTATCTCTTGAGGACTTGCAGAAGTTCAGTACTGTGATTGGCGAAGATGTCTATGCGATGCTGTCATTGCAATCTTGCCTTGATAAGCGTGCCGCTAAAGGCGGCGTGTCTCCGGTGCAAGTGGCGAAAGCCATCGCTGACGCTAAACAACGACTGGTCTGATGCAGACTCATTTAATGCGGGCATTGCCCGCATTAAATTGCCGACAAAGAAGGAAAAACGGGGTTTTTCCTTCTGCTTTTATTGTTCAAGATAGAAAGCCGAAGGCGGCATACCAAAGTAACGTTTAAACATGACGGTAAAAGCACTCTGGCTGTTATAGCCATGTTCCAGTGCGACCTGCACAATAGGTTTTCCTTCCGCCAGACTCTCCAGCGATAACAACAGACGTGCCAGCTGTCGCCACTGGCCAAAAGTGATCCCAGTGTGAGTTTTAAACTTACGATAAAAGGTTTTCTTACTCATTGCCAGACGAGCAGCCCACACTTCCGCGGTGATGGATTCGTCGGGATGTTTTGCTATCTGGTTACATACCTGAACCAGCCGTTGATCTTCAGGCCAGGGCAAATAAAAGGGCAGGACTGGCAGAGTTTGGAACTCATCCAACAGCAGGCGCATCAGACGCCCGTCACGGCTATCCACCCTGTAGTCGAGAGGAATCGTTGAGGCTTCGAGGATCAGCTCACGTAGCAGTGGTGAGACATTGATAACACAGTCTTGCTCAGGCAAGCCTGGTGCGGCATCTGCATTCACAAATAAGGTCCGCATACTGACTGATCCGCGCATACGCACAGTATGCTCCATATTGGCCTGTAACCAGACTCCACGGGTCGGCGGCACTACCCAGCGGCCACGATGGGTTTCAATCACCATGACTCCACGTGTCGCATATAAAAATTGCGAACGAGTATGCTGGTGCGCAGTAATCACATAGCCAGGCGGATACTCGACCGCCAAGCCATTGATCGGGCGGCGGGCTGTTTCGCTCGCCAGATGTACCCCAGCCTCTACCATAAGTTGTCTCTTTTGAGATAAGAATTGTCATTCTGTCTTAATACGGCTAACGCTATCTCTTTCATTATGAATGCTTTGCCGACCAGCTGAGGATTGAAATGAGATATTGGTTATTCCCTTTAAGCGCTATAGCCCTGTGGGCAGGTAATGTGATTGTATCAAAAATGGCATCGGGCGTGATTTCCCCGCTGGCTATTACGTTTTATCGCCCCGTATTAGCGGTGTTTTTGATGAGTTTTTTTCTGGCAATACCGACCTGGCGAAACCGTGCGCAGGTAAAACGTCACTGGCCTAAGTTAATGTTTTTAGGTTTCCTGAGTATGGCTTTCTATCAGTGCTTATCGTACTGGGCCGCCGACACCTCAACGGCAACCAATATGGCGATTATTACCGCCCTGACACCGTTATTGACGATGTTAGTCAGTTCACTGGTATTACGAGAGTTTCCTACACCAGGCATGATCCTCGGAGGTGCAATAGCGTTATGGGGGACCGCATTTTTAATCAGTGGAGGCTCGCCCGTAGATCTGTTTAAGGGACACTATAGGATTGGTGACCTGCTGATGTTGATAGCCGCCCTGAGTTATGCTTTCTATAGTGTACTGCTGCGTAAATGGCAGATTGGGTTGCCTGCCTGGCAATCTACTTATCTTCAGGCATTATCTGCTATGATCTTTATGTTTCCATTGTGGCTGACTGTTCCGGCCGGGCAGGCGTCGTTAAATATCGATACGCTTCCACTGATTTTCTATGCCGGCATTATGGCTTCAATCGTTCTGCCTTGCCTGTGGATTAAAGGAATTGAGCATCTGGGGCCGAATCGTTGCAGTATCTTTATGAATGCCCTGCCCGTTATTACTGCCGAACTGGCAATTACCCTGCTGCATGAGCGGCTTGCATGGTATCATGTAGTTGGGGGCAGTGTTGCTTTGCTGGGCGTCTTTATTGCCCAAACGTTGCGGATACGTGTCTGGCAGCGGGAACCTGAGTAATCCTAGAGTAGTAAGAACTTTATTTGCGCTATTGATAGTTGTTAGCATTCATTGTTAATCTATCTATAGTTAATAACTATCTCATCGGGGAGCAATGGATAATGAATATTCGGGATCTTGAGTATCTGGTAGCGTTGTCTGAACATTGCCATTTTCGCCGAGCGGCTGATTCCTGTCATGTCAGCCAGCCGACACTGAGTGGCCAGATCCGTAAACTGGAAGACGAACTGGGCATTATGCTACTTGAGCGTACCAGCCGTAAGGTGCTGTTTACTCAGGCTGGTTTGCTGCTGGTGGATCAAGCACGTACCGTTCTGCGTGAAGTGAAAGTATTGCAAGAGATGGCGAGTCAGCAGGGAGATACCATGTCTGGTCCCTTGCATATTGGTCTGATCCCGACCGTTGGGCCCTATTTACTCCCTTTAATTATTCCCGTGTTGCGTCAGGCTTTTCCTAAGCTGGAACTGTACTTACATGAAGCCCAGACTCATCAGCTATTGATGCAGCTCGACAGTGGCAAACTCGACTGTGCTATTCTGGCACTGGTTAAAGAGAGTGAACTTTTTATCGAAGTCCCGCTGTTTGATGAGCCAATGACTTTAGCGATTTATCAGGAGCATCCGTGGGCTAGCCGTGATAGCGTGCCATTGTCCGATCTGGCGGGTGAAAAATTACTGATGCTGGAAGACGGGCACTGTTTACGTGACCAGGCGCTGGGATTCTGTTTTGCCGTCGGGGCTGATGAAGATACTCATTTCCGGGCGACTAGCCTGGAAACCTTGCGTAATATGGTGGCTGCCGGAAGCGGTATTACCCTGCTGCCTGCATTGTCAGTTCCTCAGGAACGCGTTCGGGATGGCGTGGTTTATATTCCTTGTTATAAGCCAGAGCCGCACAGAACCGTTGGCTTGGTCTACCGCCCAGGTTCTCCGCTACGTAATCGCTATGACCAGTTGGGAGAGGCCATCCAGAAACTGATGAATGGCCATTTCACACGATTAAAATAGACGATTTAAGCCATTTAATGCTGCTACCCGGTAGGCTTCAGCCATAGTTGGGTAGTTAAAGGTGGTGTTAACGAAGTACTCAATGGTATTTCCGCCACCTTTCTGTTCCATAATCGCCTGACCGATATGGATAATCTCGGCTGCACGCTCACCAAAGCAATGAATACCGAGAATTTCTTTGGTTTCACGATGGAAGAGGATCTTCAGGGTGCCGATATTCATACCAACAATCTGAGCCCGCGCCAGGTGCTTGAATTGTGCCCGACCCACTTCATAAGGCACTTTCATTGCTGTCAGTTGTTGCTCTGTCTGACCGACTGAACTGATTTCTGGAATGGTATAAATTCCGGTAGGAATATCTTTGATAAGGTGCGCTGTTGATTCACCTTTCACGATAGCCTGTGCAGCAATACGCCCCTGATCGTAGGCAGCAGAAGCTAGACTTGGATAACCAATGACATCACCAACAGCATAGATATGCGGCAGCGCAGTCTGATACATACTGTTAACCTTCAGTAAGCCTCGTCCATCTGCTTTTAAACCAATATTATCCAGCGATAATGAGTCGGTATTTCCGGTGCGACCGTTGGCATACAGCAGGCAGTCGGCTTTCACTTTTTTACCGGATTTCAGCGAGACAATCACGCCATCATCGACGCCTTCAATGCTTTCAAATTCTTCGTTATGGCGAATAACGACGCCATTATTCCAGAAATGGTAAGAGAGCGAGTCAGACATTTCTTGATCAAGAAATGCCAGAAGACGGTCGCGCGTATTGATCAGGTCAACTTTGACGCTCATTCCCCGGAAAATAGAGGCATATTCACAGCCGATAACGCCTGCACCATAAATAATGACATGGCGTGGCTCATGCTGGAGGCTGAGAATAGAGTCGCTGTCGTAAATTCGCGGATGACTAAAATCAACTTCGGGAGGACGGTATGGCCGTGATCCACAGGCAATTACAAACTTTTCTGCAGTGTGTGTTTCTACCGAACCATCAGGATATTCCAGGGCAATGGTATGTTCATCAACAAAGCGGGCATCTCCCTGCAACATTTCGCAGTGGTTACGCTCGTAAAAGCCCTGACGCATTCGGGTCTGTTGGTTAATGACGCTATCGGCGTGATTAAGAATGTCAGAAAATGAAGAACGAAGCAGATGAGAGTGGTCGCTATACAGCGGATTTTGGTTAAACTCAATAATACGGCTGACGGCATGACGGAGTGCTTTGGAAGGAATAGTCCCCCAGTGGGTACAGCCTCCGCCAACATAATGGTAGCGTTCAATTACGGCTACTCTGGCGCCTTGTTTGACAAGACCCATCGCCGCACCTTCGCCTCCAGGGCCGGAGCCAATCACGATTACATCATAATCATAGGAATGAGACATGGTGGATGCTTACCTGTTCTTATACATAAAAACAACATAATTGTAACATCAACAATTGGATAACCCAATTATCATTGTGCTTTTACTGACGTTAGCATCTCATTGTGGTGTAAACAATCATTCACATTGCGCTGTAAAAGGGTTAGCTTTAGTCTTTAGCATAGTTCCGGCTTGGTTTGAAGGATTCAGGCAACATGATGGGTGTCAGAGCGCAACAAAAAGAAAGAACTCGGCGTTCTTTGGTAGAAGCTGCATTTAGTCAGTTAAGCGCGGAAAGGAGTTTTGCCAGCCTGAGCCTGCGAGAAGTCGCCCGTGAGGCAGGTATTGCCCCAACCTCGTTTTATCGACATTTTCGCGATGTCGATGAACTGGGGCTAACCATGGTCGATGAAAGTGGTTTAATGCTACGTCAGCTAATGCGTCAGGCTCGCCAGCGTATTGCGAAAGGGGGCAGCGTTATTCGCACCTCGGTTGCTACATTTATGGAGTATATTGGTAATAACCCCAATGCATTCCGTTTGTTATTGCGTGAACGTTCTGGTACTTCTGCTGCGTTTCGTGCCGCAGTTGCCCGGGAAATTCAGCATTTTATTGCCGAGCTGGCAGACTATCTGGAGCGCGAAAATCGTGTGCCGCGTAGTTTTACCGAAGCTCAGGCTGAAGCCATGGTGACGATTGTTTTTAGTGCCGGCGCGGAAGCCTTAGATGTTGATATCGAAAAGCGACGTCAGCTTGAAGAACGATTAGTCCTTCAACTGCGGATTATCTCAAAAGGTGCTTATTACTGGTATCGACGAGAACAAGAAAGATTAACACTTGCTCAAATACCTGAAGGATAAAGGAGAATAAATGACACAGTTACAAGAAAGAGGAACGCTCGTTCTGGCATTAATCACCGGTGTCTCGATCAACGGTTCTTTTGCTGCATTGTTTGATTCACAAGTATCCTTTTCAATCTTTCCTCTTATTGCCTTAGTGTTGGCGGTACATACGCTTAGCCAGCGCTATAAGAACAGCGCTATGGCGGAAGGTTTACCCAGCCTGGCGGTTGCATGGTTTGTGCTTGGTATTCTTCTGTATAGCGCTATCATCCGTGTAGCACACCCTGAAATTGGTTCTAATTTCCTGCCATCAATTTTATCGGTAGCCCTTATTTTTTGGATCTTTGCAAAAATGCGTGCACGTAAAAGAGGGTTTGCAGAGCAATATGACGAAATAAAAGAAGGCTGATTCTTTCTGCTATTCATTTCTTATCTCACCTGAGTCATTGTGACTCAGGTGATCTGAGTCACAATCCCCAAACTCAATTTAAACACCCGTATAGCAGCCAATAAAAATCAGCGGTGATTTTTTATCGGTAGCTGCTATTGTATTTTACTTGCCTGCCTGGCCTGTGTTAATCACGGCTTGATTGATAATAAAGGGGTTTTAAATGGGTGTTTCGATTGCAAATAAAGTTGCTGCGATTACTGGGGCTGCTTCCGGGATTGGTCTTGAATGTGCCAGAACGCTGATTGGTGCAGGTGCTAAAGTTGTTCTGATTGACCGCGCAGAGGACAAACTAAAAGAGCTGGTGAAGGAACTTGGTCCGAATGCGATGCCGCTGGTTGTTGACCTGCTGGATCCTGAAGATGTTGATAGCATCCTGCCGCGTATCCTGGAATTAGCCGGTCGTCTGGATATTTTCCATGCTAACGCAGGTGCCTATATTGGTGGTGAGGTTGCTGAAGGGGATCCGGATGTCTGGGATCGCGTATTAAACCTGAATATTAACGCTGCGTTCCGTTCCGTACGCGCTGTTCTGCCTCATCTGATTGAGCAGAAATCAGGTGATATTTTGTTTACCAGCTCGGTTGCGGGTGTGGTTCCGGTTATTTGGGAACCGGTTTATACCGCATCTAAATTTGCGGTACAGGCTTTTGTTCACTCAACCCGTCGTCAGGTCTTTAAACATGGCGTACGTGTAGGGGCGGTATTACCGGGCCCTGTGGTGACGGCCCTGCTCGATGACTGGCCACAGGAAAAAATGGACGAAGCACTGGCTAGCGGTAGCCTGATGCAACCGATCGAAGTTGCTGAGTCGGTACTGTTTATGCTGACTCGTCCTGCTCATGTCACCGTTCGGGATTTGGTTATTTTACCCAACAATGTGGATGTGTAACCTGGAGTATTAATGAACAAGAATCAGGTCGTTATCGGGGTTGATGTAGGTACCGGCAGCGCGCGGGCTGGGGTTTTTAATCTGGCCGGTGAAATGCTGTCCACGGCGCGACGAGATATCACGCTCTATCAACCTCAGCCACACCATGCTGAACAATCATCGGAAGAGATTTGGACAGCGATATGTGATTCAGTGAAACAAGCCCTGGCTGAGTCAGGTACTGCTCCTGAGTCCGTTGCGGGGATTGGCTTCGATGCGACCTGTTCTTTAGTGGTAGTGGGGCATAATAATCAGCCATTACCTGTGAATGCCGATGGTGATGTCAGCCGCGATATTATTGTCTGGATGGATCACCGGGCAACAGAGCAAGCTCGTCGCATTAATAAGATGGGACATCCGGTATTACGTTATGTCGGGGACAAAATCTCACCCGAAATGGAAACGCCTAAGCTGCTATGGTTAAAGGAAAATATACCCGAAACCTTTAACGCAGCATGGCAGTTCTTTGACTTGGCTGACTGGCTAACATGGCGCGCGAGTGGCGATTTAGTCCGTTCTGTGTGTACTCTGACATGTAAATGGACTTGGCTCGCACATGAGCAACGCTGGGATGATAGCTATTTTGAGTCTATTGGTCTGGAAGAGTTTCCGCGTGAGCATTATGTCCGTATCGGTCAGAATATGCAGTCCCCTGGAACGGCTTGTGGCCAAGGGGTCACTTTAGAGGCGGCCAACCAGCTTGGTCTATTACCCGGAACGCCGGTCGCGGTGGGAATGATTGATGCCCATGCCGGGGGTATTGGAAGTGTGGGAGTCGTTGATGGGGCTCTCAAAAATATGGCTTATGTATTTGGCACGTCTTCCTGCACGATGACGACCACGGAAGAGCCGGTATTTATTCCCGGTGTCTGGGGGCCTTATTACTCCGCAATGGTGCCCGGCATGTGGCTGAGTGAAGGCGGGCAAAGTGCGGCAGGTGCAGCGATCGATCGCTTGTTATCCCTGCATCCTGCGGCGCATGACGCAAAAGCGGAAGCTAAACGTTTTGGTAAACCGCTGCCGGTATATCTGGCGGATCTGTTGCTTGAGCAAGTTGAAGATATTTCTCAGGCGGTAACGCTGGCGGAAGGAATACATGTTGTTCCTGAATTTTTGGGTAACCGTGCACCTTTTGCAGACCCTGATGCCCGGGCGATTATTGCCGGACTTGGTATGGACAGTTCATTCCAGAACTTGCTCCAGTTCTATGTCGCGGGTGTGTGTGGTATCGGTTATGGCTTACGTCAGATCCTTGAAGTCCAGGAGAAGGCGGGAGCGCCGGTTGATAACATCGTGATAAGTGGTGGTGCAGGTCAGCATCCACTGATCCGCCAACTACTGGCTGATGCTTGTGGAAAACCGATATTGTCTACCCGTTCTGCTGAGCCAGTACTACTGGGCAGTGCTATTCTGGGCGCTGTTGCCGGAGGGTTATTTGCGACCCTGCCAGAAGGTATGGCGGCGTTGTCTTCTGTTGATCTCCGCTACATGCCTGATACACGCGTCCATGAACAACATGAAAAGCGTTACTGCTCATTTACGCTGTTGCAGCAGACGGCCAAAACGCTGGAAGGGTAGAATGTATTATCGGTGTGCAGGGGCAGAATCGCGAACTGACATGAATAATGCCCCTGCCAGCCTGTACAGCAACCTGAAGGGCTAACTTCAGGTTGCTCAGATATCGGATCAGCGTTCTTCCAGCGGATAGCTGCGGAAGCTCCACAAACCGAGTGCTTTCAAGCCATCCCGGTAAATACCCTGAATATCTTTCTGGCTCACCTGCTGCAGCTCTGACAGGGGTTTATCCAGTGCGATAATGTCATAGAAATGAATATCTCGTGGTCCTGTTTCCCAGCTTGCGAGCGTGAAAATCGCATCAGCGCGGCGAATATGGCTGCCTGAACTGATCAGTACCGCGTTTTTAATACGGTGCTTCGCCAGCGCATAACGGCTGAACAAGGCATTTTCAACCGTTGAGCGGGCATAATTTTCCGGATAAATACGTTTGGCATCCACACCATGCTGTATTAACCAGTCGGCCATTAAATTCCCCTCAGTTTTATTATTCTGAGGTACGCCCCCGGTCACAATAATCAGTGAGTCAGGTAACTCTTTGGCAATCTCGAGCGTTTTTTCCAGACGTTTAATCAAGATGTCGTGCATTGAGCCATCAGGATTCAGCGCATAGCCTAAAGTCACAATGGCATTGCTGCCTTTGTCTGCGTGCAGTTTGGCCAAGTCTTCACTGGAAAGTTTATCGGTAATCGGCATTGTAGTGACACGGGAGATCACTTTATAGAATTCGCTCAGCTCCTGGGCTTTTGCCGGGTTGAGTTGTTGTAGCGTTTTCAGGTAATCATCACTTTCTTTACTCTGCCCGGCAAAGCGGCTCCATGCTGAAAGATACATCAGAGCATCAATATCATCCGGGGCATCTGCCAGAATATCGCGATAAAGTGCCAGAGCTTTATCAACATTACCATTGTAGATATACGCGCTGGCTGCACTAAACAGTAAGTCCTGGCGATAAGGTTCCAGTTTGTGTGCGGCCAATAACTTCTGCGCCACTATCTCAAGGTTTGAAGGTAACTTCGCGGTAAAACCGGCATCAGAAGAGCGCGACGGGTTCTTAAAAGCCTGTAAGGCTTCATTGACGAGCAGGTCAACCGCCTGGCGTTGAGTAACGTATTCAGTATAGTTTGCCTGAGGTGCTATAACGGTTGTGTCGGCGATACTTTGAAATGACAAAGTACATCCTAGTGCCAGTGCAATCAGGGTTTTTATCTTAAAGCTCTGTGTAACCGTTCTATTCATATTTATTTCCATCGAGAAATTAATGATGCTGTAAAAGGGCAAAAACGCTGATTGATACTATCAACTGCGGTTTTTTTCTACATAATAAGATTTATAATATGGGATTAAGACAGAATTATTTCATCAAAGAAAATAAGATTTTGTGATGTTATACAGGAAATGGCTGATATTGATGCCTTGTTTCTCGCTCTGGTGCACAGTTTCTTATGATAGTACCAGTCACTTTTGGATTGAACTTGGTGCTGAGTCAATCAATTCCTTCTCTTGTGAACATAGCAGACTTCTTCTTTGATGACAGGCACGACCAGGAAAAAGTGTAGTGGCGATTTAATATATTTAAATAATATCAATTTTCCCTCATGAATTTAGCTGTTTATAATTCATGACTTGTTCATGGTATCAGACTTAGGTATTGTTTCTATATTATTCTTATCTACAGGTCATTGTCAGATATATTATTCCTCAAGGTGTGGCTTTTTCGATGAGGGGGATTATATGTTCGTCATGCTGAAGATATCTTGGATATAATTATCATATAATTCATATATAACCTATCTTCGTTATCTTACAAAGAGAGTTGTGCTATGTTAAGTTCTATATATACTACAGCATATGCGAATGGTGTTTTTGAATCTAAAAGAGATATCGTAAAAACCGATTTAAAAATAATAAATACAATTAAAAATTTAGAGAATGATATTTTAGACGGAAGTTGGAGTAAAAAAAGATATGCCGAAATGGATCTTGAAATAATGCCATTAATGGTATCCAGAGCAAATAGAAAATATCCTAACTTACATCTTTATTTTTTAAATGATCCAGAACATATTGCTGAGTTAATAGGGGAAAATATATCGCAAAATAAACGTTCTTTCAGATGCATTACGAATATGGGTAGTGATAATATTCATTGTGCGCTTATCGATTGTAAGATTATTAATAATAAAATATCGTTAATATTATTTGAACCAGCAAACAAGGTATCTTCATCTGCAAATTTACTCGCTATCAGACTCACATTAGCACTGAAACGTCATCCGATACCTGAATGTTTTTTCGTAATGTTTGAAATGGATCTTCAAAGAAGCATTTCTGAATGTAGTATTTTCAGCCTGGCACTAGCAAAAAAAATTCACTTTGAATCTGATAAAATCAAAAGAATACATCAGGATAATCTTGCAGGTCATTTCAGTGGAGTATCAGGCTTTATTTCCTGTAATGAAGTGGATAAATATTTACCTCCCTCTTTATTTAAACATGTACAAAGCATTACTCGTCTTAATAAATTTATGGAAATGCATCCAGAATATAAAGTCAAAGTTATTAACAAAAAAAGTGAAAATGTTATTCAGAGATTCGTTAAAAATTTAGTTTTGGTTAATAATAAAAAAATGTCCATTTCGTTACATAAAAAAAGAATTTCTGAATACAGTGCGCTACTGAAAAGCTGATTCAACTATGTATCATGTAATCAATTCGCTATTTTGGTGCTTCTGTTATTCATAAAGAGGGTATACATGATACCCTCTGACAACTCAATGTTGCTGTCCGACAGCGATACTTTACGGCTCTTTACGGGTCAGCAGCACGCCACATTCCATATGGTGGGCAAATCGAACTCTGAATCTTGTAACGTCTTGTGAAATCCAGGTTTTATTTTTAATTTGTTGTTTTTATTTGTGTTTTACTTATTCATTTTCCAGGGGTGTCTTTAGCCGTACAATGAAAACTCGTCTTTCCCCGTACCCCGAGCCGTACCCAGAAATGCAGAGGTTTTTGAACCATGACCAAGCGAATTAGCACCAATGCCACGTTGCAATCATTGAAAGCACAAGACAAAGAATACCTAATTCCAGATAAGAAAATTGAAGGATTGAATATTCGTGTTCGCAAGACAGGCACAATGACTTGGATCTTTCGCTTTCAGGTCGGCAAAAAACACGAAAAAATCACCATGGGGCGGTATGTTAAGTTGAAACCAGAAACGGGGATGACACTTGAACAGGCTCGAACAGAAGCGGGGCGTTACCGTAGCTGGCTGGAAAACAATAAAAATCCGAAGCAGGAACTGGCACGTGAACAGCGCGAGCAAGAGGAAGCGAAAACCTTTGACGATGCTTTTGCCAGTTTTGATGAAAAGCGTTTATCTAAGCAGCTGCGGGGAGAACAGGCGAGGGCAATCTACATCCGGGATATCAAACCATTTCTTGGCCACATCAAACTAGAAGAGTTGAGAATTCATGATCTTAATAAAGTGTTTGATGCCAAGGTTGATGAGAGTGGTAAGAGAAAGGCGGGTGCGATTGGTGCATGCCACAAAATCATCAATCAGGTGATCAACCATGCGCTGGCTTTGAATATGCTCGGCGCTCACCCTGCACCACATTTGAAATCCAAGGATGTCGGTGGTGGCTCTAAAGTCACCAAACGCAATTTGAGCTTTTCAGAGTTGAAGACTTTGCTAACCAGTTTGCCTTCCTGGCGTACAGAGCCCTCTAACGTCCGTCTTATGCAGTTTTTGCTTGGGTGTGGGCAACGTATTAGTGCCGTGCTTGAAATGCGCTGGAGTGAGGTAGATTTGCAAGAAAAGGTATGGTTGTTGCCTGCCAGTTCAGAGGATCGTCACACCAAAAGTCAAGAGAGCCGAAAAGTGCCATTAAATGATTACCTGCTGGCACTTCTTAAAGAGCAGCGTGAGAGTGTGCCAAGCAAATGGAAACTTGTTTGGCCTCAGCTTTTGGCCGATAAGGTTCAGGAACCCGCAGCAGTACGTGCGCTAATCAAACGTAACTTACCGGATGATTTTGAACGTTTCTCACCACACGATCTGCGCCGCACCTTTATCAGCCGTTGCAGCGAAATGGGGTTAGATATTGTGGCGATTGAAAAGACGGTTGGCCACCAGCTACCAGGTATGCTGCGAGTGTATAATCATCATGATTACCTTGAAGAGCAGCTAGTGGTATTACAGGCTTGGGGTCAGAAACTGCAATCGTTAGTTGTAGAAAACGTTGTTCCGTTGGAAAAAGCAAAATCTGCTTGAGATATGGTAAGTCTGAGTTGATGTAACTTTTTAGGGTAGTGTTAATCACAGCCTAGTCTACGCGTACGGCTGCATTAGCTAACTATCGCTATCCCAAAAACATAATTGCGCGAGATGGCGACTTTCCGGATGGGCCAGCGGTAGTGAGTGCCATTACTCCTGAAGGAGATGATTGGCATGACGATGTTTACCAGTTGTTAACTCATTTGAGAGACAATGGCCAACTGACCGACTGGAATCAAGTGGCTTTCTTATTCCGTTCAGTGAAGAACGATAAAGTGAGAGCTCTAGCTCAATCGCTCGAAGATAAAGGGATTCCTGTCTATTCTCCGAGAGCCAATTTATTCTTCGAACGAGAAGAAATTCGATTGATGCTCGGGGTTCTTCATCTTGTTTTCCCCATGGTTCTACCTGACCGCAAAAAACGCTCACAGGAAGGGAAAGCTCTGCCTATATGGAACTACTATGAGCAGCAATGTTTAGCGCCTTTGCTCACTGAACTGCCGAAGTCAGAACAGTCAGACTTAGTTGCCTGGTGTAAGAAAAAAGCCCATGAGCACATCAACTTAACCAAGAACGCAGATAGCTCATTTCTTGGAATCTTTTACGATATTTTGCAGTTCCCATTGTTTTCTAAATACTTAGAGCAAAAAAATGGCAATGAGCGTGCTCAGCGTAACCTAGCGCAGTTCAGCCGAATGCTTGGGAAATTTGAGTACTTACATCGTGTCAGTGTTTTGAACCCAAAGTATTTAGAGCGAAACCTTCGTGATTTATTCGTAAGCGTCCAGTGAGAACCGTATTGACGTAAGAGGATTATTCCACTGGCAGAGTGATACGCCAGGGTAGCAGTGCACTGACCCGGTTTATCGGCCAGTCAGCTATCACATCAAGAACATGTCGAAGATACTGCTCCGGATCTATACCGTTCAGTTTGCATGTCCCTATAAGGCTGTACAAGAGCGCTCCGCGCTCTCCTCCATGATCTGAACCGAAGAACAGGAAGTTTTTTCGCCCCAGACTGACCATTCGCAGGGCATTTTCAGCGATGTTGTTATCCGCTTCAGCCCAGCCATCATCTCCATAGTACGTCAGTGCCGGCCACTGGTTAAGGGCATACGTGAACGCTTTCGCCAGCTCTGCGTGTCTTGAGAGGGTTTTCATCTTTTCACGCAGCCAGCCTTCCAGGGATTTCAGTCGCGGTTTCGCTTTCTGCTGGCGTTCGGCAAGTCGCTGCTCTGCCGGCATTCCCCTTATTTCCGCCTCGATGGCATACAACTCGCCGATCCGTTTCAGGGCTTCCTCCGTCAGGGCTGACGGAGTGCGAACATGTACATCGTGGATCTTGCGACGGGCGTGAGCCCAGCAGGCGGCTTCCTTTATATCGCCTTCCCGGTAGAGCGCGTTGAACCCGGCATAGGCGTCTGCCTGCAGTACACCACTGAAGCCTGCCAGATGGGTCTG
>NZ_CANMLV010000012.1 GCF_947498825.1 uncultured Cedecea sp.
CTAAACCGCACTGAAGATTATGCAAGAAGTGAGGTATTACAGGATAAACGCTATTTGTGCGGATGGCTTTCCAGTTCGCAGCCACCTGAGTTGCTTGCGGCCTCGCTGGCAGAACAGTGCAATCATGTCAGTGACGCTTTTTTGCCACTCTTTGAGCCGTTGTGTTTCGAATTGCTACAAACCACGAGAGCACAGAATGGAATGACCGGGAGTATCTGGCCAGTCAGTCATTGGTGGTATATGACGGTAGCGGGTGAACTGGCCTGTCAGTTGGGTAAAGAGCCGGTTGAACAATGGCGACTGAACTGGGGGGAGGAATGGGCTCAGCAAAATGTTCGTGCTATTGGCGATATACTGAAAATCTGGGGTGCCGTTAACGTTTCCCTGCCATCTGATGCTGCGATACAGGCCGCGACGATGTGGAAAAAAATGGCAAGCACGGGGCTGACTGATACCAGAGACAGCTATTTTTTAGCCGCCTACAGTCTGGGCATCGGGGTCGATATTGCGCAACATCCGGTAGTAAAAAATTTGATACAACAGGTGATTGCCGATCCTTCCCTGCGTTTATCCCAATGTCTACAGACGCTGCCAGATACGCTAAAGCAGGATATTAAAGCCGTAACCGGGAAGAACGAAAATAAAGGAGCACACCATCATGACGATGAATCAGTATGCTGAGGCCAGTGAACAAGCGGCATCAACACCATCAGGGTGTAAAGCCTGCCAGAGAACTGGCGTGCCCGTTTTTCCACTGCGTGTGGCGGCGGTGCCAAAAGCCCTGGTTAACTCGGGCTGGAAGCCTGTTGTTCCCAGGCAGAATGTCGAGCTGGCAGGAGGAGAATTTAAATATGCATTGCGTACTTTGCGGATGGGGTACTTATATGTCTTGCTGGATAAGACCTGTACGCCGCGCTGATGGCGTATAAAGTGATTGTGAGCGGCATGACGGCTGAAATGGATTATCAGAACCTGATGGGAAAGCGCGGGGATTCTGAAGATGCAGTAAAAATGCGCGTCAGATTACCGGGGTGTAACAGCACCGACTCCGCATGGGATCTTAAACTTGTGGCACAGGGCGATGGCGGGTCCAAGCCATTGCTGGTGAGTCAGTATGGTATAAAAGGCATTAAAGATAGCGCTTCTTCACTAACAGATGATGGCTCCCATATTCTGCGTCACCCCCGTCATCCAAGCCTTCCGTTAAATAATACGTTAACGCAGCGCTGGGATAGCAATGCCCTGGTGTTAGAAGGGCTGGCATGGGTCAGCACGCGTTACGGCCAGGCGATACTTAATATTGATTACTGGCCGGATAAAAACGATCCCCAGAGTCTGATGACACTGACCCTGAAGATTACCGATTAGGAAGGACAAGGATGAGTAAGAGAAAACGAAACTCAGCAAGGAATAAGAACACCCAAAACTCGGCAGTCAGTGAAAGCCAGCTCACCAGAAAAGATATCTTGCGCTATGCCACGCCAGAGCAACTCAAAGCCTCAGTCGACCACTATTTTTCACGTCAGCCCCTGCTTACGCCCCGGCTAAAAAACTGGGAAGAGGATTTGCCCGCAAATAGCGAGAAGCAGGTCGTTCCGGGGCAGCTCATACAGGTCACAGAGATTAATGACATCTGGATGGAGGTTCCCCGTTATGAAAATATCATGTGGGGCCTGGCATGGTTTGGCATTATAGCCTTGGTTATACCCTTTATTATTGTTATCGGTATGTCTATTGAGATTATTTTTTCACAGGATTTTAATTTATCTAATGGATATCATGTAGGCATTATTTCTATCTTATGGGGGGCGGAGTTTTTTTTGTTATCGATGATAATACTCTTTTTAAGAATGGCTTTATTTGTCCCGAGAAGCCAGCCTGTCCGGTTTAATCGTAAACGACAGAAGATTTATATTTTTGAGCACCACCGCAAAGCCTGGAATCCCTGGGCGAAATGGCCGACCACCGTCAGGGTGTTCGACTGGGCGGATATCCACGGCGAAATCAGTCATGAGACCGATCGCTTCGAGCAAGGGTTTCGCCTGTATGGCGCCATCTGTGAGCCCGGCACCCGGAAGGTGACCGAGCGTGTTATTTTAAATTATTCGATATATTACATACAGCTCCAGCGCGAGTTGTGGAGCCACTGGTGTCAGTATATGCAGCACCAGCCCGTGGTGATGGATCCGCTCTGTCCGCCGCCTGGTGATGGCAGACCTCAAAAAAAGGCAAAGTCACTCTGGCCGGAAGCCCTGGACAGAGAATCCAGAACGGCACCTGAATCGGATTTCTGAGCAATAATCGTGGCCCTGTTTTATATATTGTTGCCCGAAGAAAACCGATCCACAGAGTATGACTGTGCTTACCCTGAAAGCCACGGATCAGAAAGGACAAAATGAAAAAAGGAAAACGGAGTTCAAAAATAAATAAGAGGAAACGAAACTCAGGAAGGAATAAGAACACGCAAAATCCGGCAGTGAGTGAAAGCCAGCTCACCAGAAAAGATATCTTGCGCTATGCCACGCCAGAGCAACTCAAAGCCTCAGTCGACAACTATTTTTCACGCAAGCCTCTGCTTACGCCCCGGCTAAAAAACTGGGAAGAGGATTTGCCCGCAAATAATGAGAAGCAGGTCGTTCCGGGGCAGCTAATAGAGGTCACTGAGATTAATGATATCTGGATGGAAGTTCCCCGTTATGAAAATATTATGTGGGGGGGGGCATGGCTTGGCGTTATAGCCTCAATAGTGGTCTTTATTATGGCTATTGGTATGTCAATTGCTATGATTTTTTTACCTGATTTTAATTTTTCTAGTGGGTATGACATATCTATGATCGCTATCTTATGGGGGGGAGGGGGGATTTCTTTATCGATGCTAATACTCAATTTAAGAATGGCCTTATTTGTCCCGAGAAGCCAGCCTGTCCGGTTTAATCGTAAACGACAGAAGATTTATATTTTTGAGCACCACCGCAAAGCCTGGAATCCCTGGGCGAAATGGCCGACCACCGTCAGGGTGTTCGACTGGGCGGATATCCACGGCGAAATCAGTCATGAGACCGATCGCTTCGATCGGGGGTTTCGCCTGTATGGCGCCATCTGTGAGCCCGGCACTCTGAAAGTGACCGAGCGTGTTATTTTAAACCGGGCGATATTTTACATAGATTTCCAGCGTCAGTTATGGAGCCACTGGTGTCAGTATATGCAGCACCAGCCCGTGGTGATGGATCCGCTCTGTCCACCGCCTGGTGATGGCAGACCTCAAAAAAAGGCAAAGTCACTCTGGCCGGAAGCCCTGGACAGAGAATCCAGAACGGCACCTGAATCGGATTTCTGAGCAATAATCGTGGCCCTGTTTTATATATTGTTGCCCGAAGAAAACCGATCCACAGAGTATGACTGTGCTTACCCTGAAAGCCACGGATCAGAAAGGACAAAATGAAAAAAGGAAAACGGAGTTCAAAAATAAATAAGAGGAAACGAAACTCAGGAAGGAATAAGAACACGCAAAATCCGGCAGTGAGTGAAAGCCAGCTCACCAGAAAAGATATCTTGCGCTATGCCACGCCAGAGCAACTCAAAGCCTCAGTCGACGACTATTTTTCACGCAAGCCTCTGCTTACGCCCCGGCTAAAAAACTGGGAAGAGGATTTGCCCGCAAATAGCGAGAAGCAGGTCGTTCCGGGGCAGCTCATACAGGTCACAGAGATTAATGACATCTGGATGGAGGTTCCCCGCTATGAAAATACTATGTGGGGTCTGGAATGGTTTGGCGTTATAGCCTCGATATTAGCCTTTATTATTGTTATCGGTATGTCAATTGCCATTATTTTTTTACCTGATTTTAATTTTTCTAGTGGGTATGACATATCTATGATCGCTATTTTATGGGGGGGAGGGGGGATTTTTTTATCGATGCTAATACTCTTTTTAAGAATGGCTTTATTTGTCCCGAGAGACCAACCCATTAGATTTAATCGTAAGCGACAGAAGATTTATATTTTCGAACATCACCGTAAAGCCTGGAACCCCTGGGCGAAATGGCCGACCACCGTCAGGGTGTTCGACTGGGCGGATATCCACGGTGAAATCAGCCATGAGTCCGATCGCTTAGACCAGGGGTTTCGCCTGTATGGTGCCATCTGTAAGCCAGGTACCCTGAAAGTGACCGAGCGTGTTATTTTGAATTATTCGATATACTACATACAGCTCCAGCGCGAGTTGTGGAGCCACTGGTGTCAGTATATGCAGCACCAGCCCGTGGTGATGGATCCGCTCTGTCCACCGCCTGGTGATGGCAGACCTCAAAAAAAGGCAAAGTCACTCTGGCCGGAAGCCCTGGACAGAGAATCCAGAACGGCACCTGAATCGGATTTCTGAGCAATAATACTGGCCCTGTTTTATATATTGTTGCCCGAAGAAAACCGATCCACAGAGTATGACTGTGCTTACCCTGAAAGCCACGGATCAGAAAGGACAAAATGAAAAAAGGAAAACGGAGTTCAAAAATAAATAAGAGGAAACGAAACTCAGCCAGGAATAAGAACACGCAAAACCCGGCAGTGAGTGAAAGCCAGCTCACCATAAAAGATGTCTTGCGCTATGCCACGCCAGAGCAGATCAAAGCCTCAGTCGACCACTATTTTTCACGTCAGCCTCTGCTTACGCCCCGGCTAAAAAACTGGGAAGAGGATTTGCCCGCAAATAATGAGAAGCAAGTTGTTCCGGGACAGCTAATAGAGGTCACTGAGATTAACGACATTTGGATGGAAGTTCCCCGTTATGAAAATATTATGTGGGGCCTGGCATGGATTGGAGTTATTGCTTTGATAGTTCCCTTTATTATGGCTATCGGTATGTCTATTGAGATCATTCTTTTAGACCATTTTAATCTTTCCAATGGCTCTCATATATTTATGATTTCTGCCTTATGGGGGGGGGCATTTATTTTTTTATCGATGATAATACTCTTTTTAAGAATGGCCTTATTTGTCCCGAGAAGCCAGCCTGTCCGGTTTAATCGTAAGCGACAGAAAATTTATATTTTTGAACATCACCGCAAACCCTGGAATCCCTGGGCGAAATGGCCGACTACCGTCAGGGTGTTCGACTGGGCGGATATCCACGGTGAAATCAGTCATGAGTCCGATCGCTTCGATCGGGGTTTTCGCCTGTATGGCGCCATCTGTGAGCCCGGCACCCTGAAAGTGACTGAACGTTTTATTTTAAATCGGGCGATATTTTACATAGATTTCCAGCGTCAGTTATGGAGCCACTGGTGTCAGTATATGCAGCACCAGCCCGTGGTGATGGATCCGCTCTGTCCGCCGCCTGGTGATGGCAGACCTCAAAAAAAGGCAAAGTCACTCTGGCCGGAAGCCCTGGACAAAGAATCCAGAACGGCACCTGAATCGGATTTCTGAGCAATAATCGTGGCCCTGTTTTATATATTGTTGCCCGAAGAAAACCGATCCACAGAGTATGACTGTGCTTACCCTGAAAGCCAAGGTTCAGAAAGGACAAAATGAAAAAAGGAAAACGAAAATCAGCAAGGAATAAGAACACGCAAAACCCGGAAGTCAGTGAAAGCCAACTCACGATAAAAGATGTCTTGCGCTATGCCACGCCAGAGCAGATCAAAGCCTCAGTAGACCACTATTTTTCACGCAAGCCTCTGCTTACGCCCCGGCTAAAAAACTGGGAAGAGGATTTGCCCGCAAATAATGAGAAGCAGGTCGTTCCGGGGCAGCTCATACAGGTCACAGAGATTAATGACATTTGGATGGAGGTTCCCCGTTATGAAAATATTATGTGGGGTCTGGCATGGCTTAGCATTATCGTTCTGATAGTCCCCTTTATTATGGCTATTGGTATGCCAATTGCTATGATTTTTTCACACAATTTTAATTTATTTAATGGATATCAAATAGGTGCGATTTTTATATTATGGGGGGGGGCGTTTATTTTGTTATCGATGATAATACTCAATCTAAGAATGGCTTTATTTGTCCCGAGAAGCCAGCCTGTCCGGTTTAATCGTAAGCGACAGAAGATTTATATTTTTGAGCACCACCGTAAAGCCTGGAACCCCTGGGCGAAATGGCCGACCACCGTCAGGGTGTTCGACTGGGCGGATATCCACGGCGAAATCAGCCGTGAGACCGATCGCTTCGAGCAAGGGTTTCGCCTGTATGGCGCCATCTGCGAGCCCGGCACCCGGAAGGTGGCCGAGCGTGTTATTTTAAATTATTCGATATACTACATACAGCTCCAGCGTCAGTTATGGAGCCACTGGTGTCAGTATATGCAGCACCAGCCCGTGGTGATGGATCCGCTCTGTCCACCGCCTGGTGATGGCAGACCTCAAAAAAAGGCAAAGTCACTCTGGCCGGAAGCCCTGGACAGAGAATCCAGAACGGCGCCTGAATGAAAAATTCAATGAGCTGACAGCTGATTTTTGAAGCATAAATTCTAGCAAGAGTGGGTAGAACGAATGTTGAAGAACTGACTGCGCTATATTACCGACACGTGCAGCCAGCATTCTGCCAAGCTAAGCCAGGCAGATGCCGATTCCCGGATCTTATCCGGGCATCTGATACAGACCGATATGCAGATAAACCAGCTTCTGAACCGTTATGCGCTGATAAAGCAGCAGGCTGAAAAAACCTGATTAATGATAAGCTAATTGCCTCTACGCTGTTATTCCTGTCCCGCCAAATTTACAGCACTGATGATACTACTGGTGCTGTTCCATCGATTATTCTGATTGTCCGGACACAATTTTTCTATCGCAAATCTTATAGTGCAGTCCATCACAAAGGCATAAACTATGCCGCGCTCAATCAGGCGAACTCTCTGGTATCTTCAATTATTTTCAGGAATATCTACATGTCTGGCATGTTAACTTTTCTTCGTGTGTGCCTGTTGCTACTGGTGGCATTTGTGCCTCAGTGGTCTGTGGCGGCGAGCGATAGCGATAGCGCTCAGCAAAATGGCGATGTGTCAGTAAAGATTAATGCTGCTGTCGAACTGCCTAAGATGCAGAAAGTACTCGATAAGATTAAGCAGCAGGTTTCCGGTGAAACCAATGATACCCGACTTAAAGCCCTGAATGACTTGGCTCTCGAACTGTCCGGTACGGCAGATCGTCTGACTCAGGCGCTGACGTCCTTAAGCACGCAACTACAGGCTCAACTGGAAGTGCTTGGCCCGGTTCCGGCGGCGGACAGTGGGGTCAAAGAACTGGTGGATGTGACCAGTAAACGCAGTAAACTGGAAAATCAGAAGAGCAAAACAGACGAACAGATTAAACAGGCGGAGGCGATAAAATCTGGGGCAATAAATCTTTCTGCCCAAATTATTAACCTGCGCCGCGATGCGGTAAAAACCCAACTTGCGCTTAATGCTGGCAGCATTTTTAGCCCACGCTTTTGGGCTCCTCTTATCAATCCCCAAAGTGATGACAGCGATAAAATTAGCCGCTTTTTTGATGAGCTGACGTCATCAGCCGAGCTTTCCTTCGCGCCAGACTGGCTATTCGGTACTCTGGGCTGGATTTTGGCTGCCGGGCTGGTGGCGACTTTAGGTCGACGCTATCTTGAAGAGTTTCTCGCCTGGATAGGTATTCACCATTTACCGGAAGGGCGTTTACGTCGTAGTTTCCTGGCTGCCGCGACTGTGCTGACCACGCTGGCCGCTGTTGTGCTGGCATTTAATTTCCTCGATTTGGCATTTACCCGTAACGATGGGGTAGGGGAAGATGTCCGAGTCTTTGCCGATAAGCTGGTCGGACTGAGTATCTTCTGCGGATTGATTGCCGGCCTCGGGCGTGCTTTTCTCTCCACCCGCCGACCTTCCTGGCGTTTGCCACAAATCTCAGACCAGGTTGCGCTGGCATTAAAGCCCTTTCCACCTTTGACGGCGACGCTGGTATTTATCTTTCAGGCAGTGGAAAATTTTATCAGCAGTGCCAATACCAGCGTTTCAACCACGATTTTTGCTAACGGTATGACGGCATTGCTAATTGGTGCCACTGCTCTGGCTATCAGTATGCGCACCAATCTGGTTCGCCGACGTATGGTTCAGGAAGGGTTTCAGCCGGAAGCCCGGTCCACGCTGGTCGGGCTGATTCAGATGGCACTGACGTTGATTGGTTTTGCCATCATGGTTGCCCTGGTGATTGGCTATATTACCCTCGCACGTTTCCTTGCCTATGAGCTTATCTGGATGGGGATCGTCTTTGGTTTATTCTATATCTTCAGCCAGTTAATCGCAGATGCCTGCGAAAGCCTGTTTTCGACCAATAATGCGTCCGGCAAACG
The DNA here is from genome assembly GCF_947498825.1 of uncultured Cedecea sp. Classification (GTDB taxonomy): domain Bacteria; phylum Pseudomonadota; class Gammaproteobacteria; order Enterobacterales; family Enterobacteriaceae; genus JGM124. Next base: position 8,322 of record NZ_CANMLV010000012.1, read on the forward strand.
GATGCAGGCTTCTCTGAATATCAACGAGCGTTATCTTGGGCAAGTCGCTGTCTTGCTGAGTGCCATCGGAAAAACAGTGCTGCTGCTGGCGGCAATTATGGCTTTGCTGAATGGAACTCTGGGCAGTGCCACCCCTATTGAGTTGGTGCAGAAATCCATTGAGTTCTGGGGAGGGCAGGGCCTGGAGGCGATGAATATCGTTCCGGCACATGTGGTTAATGCCCTGCTTTGTCTGGCGATCGGCGGTTGGGGGCTTCGCTCGGTGAAGCGCTGGCTGGAAAACGACTTTCTGCCCAAAACGACGATGGACAGGGGAATACGCGTTTCGCTCATAACTCTGTTCAGCAATATTGGTTTTGTGTTGTTAATCTTGATGACGTTGTCGATTATGGGTCTGCAGTGGAACAAGCTGGCCTGGATTGTCAGTGCGCTGTCAGTCGGTATCGGTTTTGGTCTACAGGAAATAGTGAAAAACTTTATCTCTGGCCTGATCCTGTTGACTGAACGTCCGGTTAAAGTCGGTGACTTGGTCAGTATCAGCGGAATAGAGGGGGATATTCGCCGTATCAACGTACGTGCGACGGAGATCCAGCTCAGTGATAAGTCCACGGTTATCGTGCCTAACTCGCAGTTTATTTCACAAAATGTGCGCAATGTTACCATGGGCAATGCACAGGGGGTCGCGACGATAACCCTGACATTCCCACTGGATATCGATCCTGTACATGTACGCCAGCTATTGCTGGATGTCTACAATGATAATGAGCGTATTTTAGAGACACCAGAGCCGTCGGTATCCTTTAAGGATTTGACTGCGACCGGTATTATCATGTCGGTAACGGGGCAAGTGGCCAGCCCCAGACAGGTGAGCGGCGCAAAAAGCGATCTGCTTTTTGATATTCTTACTCGTCTGCGTAAAGAGGGCGTGATGCTCTCCTCGCCACAAACGATGATTATTGAACGTAAAGCAGGCAAGACTGAATTGCAGGAGATGCCTGAGTAATCGCCAGAGGGCCGCTACCGCTTGGGTAGCGGCCTGACCCGATTCAGAAACGCCAGGTCATCCCCACCACCGGACCACTGAGCAGGGTGTTGTACACATGCCCATTATGGTCATAATTCACCTTCAGAGCCTTATAGCCTGCTGATGCGGAAAGCGTATCGGTGAAAGAGTAGGTTGCACTGGCAAGCACTGACCAAGTGAGATCTGACCCCGCACCAAATCCACCGATATCCGCCTCAGACTGAACAGACCAGTTATCGCCGAGAGGGAAGAACGCCCTCATGCCAACTAACGGATCAACCCACTTAAAGTCTTCACTGTAAGATGCGGAGTGACTCCCTATTGCTGGATGACTGGTGGTCACGCTAACGCTATTGGAAATATGCCAGAAGCGCATGCCTCCCAGCATATCGAGGGTATACTCTGGCGTATCCAGTACGCGATACCCTCCGAGGAGTGTTGCCATAAATTGTGTGGAATCGACCTTTCCCTCTACATTGGCGCCTGCCGGAATCGTGATACCCAGCCCCGGAATCTGGAATGCAGACAGTGGACCACTAGCCCTGGCATCACGGGTATCGACATACATCAGGTTTCCGGAAAGTACAAAACGTTGCTGGCGTGCCCAGATATTCAGAAACCCGCCCACTCTGAGATGTTCCATTACATCAGAAAACGATTTATCAACATCCAGGGTTGATCCTCGCTGGAATGGCGACACTTTTCCGTTAAGGCTGGCTGCCCACAGGAAGGGGGTAACCTGTAAGGTCCAGTCAGGCTTTTTGCGGGGTTCCTGCGCTTGTTCGGGGGGCGTTGCTATGGCTGACGCGGCCTGGATAGCGTAGAGGGACAGGGCGATGAAAAGTGGCAGTCGGTACAAAGTCTCTCTCCTTTTTATTTACGGGAATAGATAAACAAGCCACTTATCCATCCGGTCTTTTTTAGCTTACTATACTTACAGAAGTGAAACCCGCAAAATCAAAATGAGATAAGATCCATGATATTGAAAAAAAATTCATTTCTCTCCACCTGTAGCGTCGCGCTTCTGTGTGCCGGCATGTTGATACCAACGGTTGAGGCCTGTACACGGCTGGTGTATCTCGGTGCCAATGACCAGGTGATTACCGCGCGTTCTATGGACTGGAAGGTGGATGTGGGGACCAATCTCTGGGTATTCCCACGAGGCATGGAACGAAGCGGAGAAGCCGGTAAAAATTCGGCAACCTGGAAATCAAAATACGGCAGCGTTATCGCTTCCGGCTATGATATTTCCACCACCGATGGGATGAATGAAGCCGGGCTGGTCGCCAATGTGCTGTGGCTGGTCGAGTCGTCCTATCCGGCACCGGATGCGCAAAAACCGGGCCTGACAATTGCGGCCTGGGCGCAGTATGTGCTGGATAACTTCGCCACTGTACAGGAAGCAGTGGACGTTCTGAGTAAAGAACCGTTCAGCATTGTCACTGATAATGTACCGGGGGAAGAGCGTCTGGCGACTTTGCACCTTTCATTGTCAGATGCCAGCGGTGACAGTGCCATTATTGAGTATATCGACGGTAAGCAGGTTATCCACCATAGCCGTAGCTATCAGGTAATGACGAATTCGCCGACGTTTGAGAAACAACTGGTGATCGATGAGTACTGGAAGCAGATTGGCGGAACCGTGATGCTGCCAGGCAGTAATAATGCGACTGACCGCTTTGCCCGAGCAGCTTTCTACGTGAACGCGATCCCGAAATCCGAGGATCGGGTGGAGGCGATTGCCAGTACCTTCAGTGTGATCCGTAATGTGTCAGTTCCTTATGGTATTTCAACGCCGGATCAACCGAATATTTCCTCTACGCGCTGGCGTACGGTAGCCGATCAGAAGAATCGGGTTTACTTTTTCGAGTCCGCGCTTACGCCTAACGTCTTCTGGACCGATCTGAAAACACTCGATTTTTCTGAGAAAACCGGCAAAGTGATGAAGCTGGATCTGGGGCCGAATCAGACCCATGTTTACGCCGGAAATGCCAACGGGCATTATAAAGAGGCAAAACCCTTTAAATTCCTCGGCGTGTAAGTGGGGGATTTATGCGTTACCGGTCTGTATTACGCAGACCGGTGACCTTTTTATTTTTATAATATTTATATGAATTAACTTGTTGAGCCAGCGCTGCTGCCGATGGCCACGCCTCCTCATCTTACCAGTGGAACATACTGGTTTTGTGCACAATTTCCTCTCCTATATTCTCTCTGTTTCCTGGTTCAAAGTGATCATGTTAACAATCTGGTGTAAATGTCCTGCTATTGTTTGTTTTTGTGTCAAGATTGTTAAATGTAAGGTGTTTAATGGATACAAAACGTAACAATCCCTACAATTAATACGGACAATAATTATGAATAATTCAGGAAAGTACCTTATGTGGGCGCTACTCTCCGTTATCGGAGCGTTCGCCCTTGGCTATATTGCACTAAACCGGGGAGAGCAAATTAACGCCCTGTGGATCGTCGTCGCTTCCGTGTGCGTTTATCTTATCGCCTACCGTTTCTATGGAAGATATATCGCGAAAAATGTCTTACAGGTCGATCCCACAAGGATGACACCTGCGATTAAACATAATGACGGACTCGATTATGTTCCGACCGACAAAAAAGTCCTCTTTGGACATCACTTTGCAGCGATCGCAGGTGCGGGTCCCTTGGTGGGGCCGGTGCTTGCAGCCCAGATGGGCTATCTGCCGGGAATGATTTGGCTGCTTGCAGGTGTGGTGCTGGCAGGAGCCGTGCAGGACTTTATGGTTCTGTTTGTTTCTACTCGTCGGGATGGTCGCTCACTGGGGGAGCTGGTGCGTGAAGAAATGGGGCCTACTGCCGGGGTACTGGCACTGATTGCCACCTTTATGATCATGGTTATCATCCTCGCGGTGCTGGCAATGATCGTGGTGAAAGCGCTGGCCCATAGTCCGTGGGGGACGTATACCGTCGCATTCACCATTCCGCTGGCGCTATTTATGGGGATATATATTCGCTATCTGCGCCCTGGACGTATCGGTGAAGTTTCGGTGATTGGCCTGGTATTACTGGTGTTTGCCATTATTTCCGGGGGTTGGGTTGCCGAAAGTGAAACCTGGGCGCCGTGGTTTGACTATACCGGGGTTCAGTTAACCTGGATGCTGGTAGGGTATGGTTTTGTCGCTTCCGTACTGCCAGTGTGGCTGCTGTTAGCACCGAGAGACTATCTGTCAACCTTCCTGAAAATTGGCACAATCGTTGGCCTTGCCATCGGCATTTTGATTATGCGCCCAACGCTCAGTATGCCCGCCCTGACAAAATTTATTGATGGCAGCGGTCCGGTGTGGGCAGGCGATCTGTTCCCGTTCTTGTTTATTACTATTGCCTGTGGGGCGGTATCCGGTTTCCACGCTCTGATTTCATCGGGGACTACGCCGAAAATGCTCGCCAGTGAAGGCCAGGCCTGTTTTATCGGCTACGGCGGTATGTTGATGGAGTCCTTTGTCGCGATTATGGCATTGGTGGCAGCCTGTATCATCGATCCGGGTGTCTATTTTGCCATGAACAGTCCGATGGCCGTTTTGGCTCCTGCGGGTACTGTTGATGTTGTCGCATCTGCCGCGCAAGTGGTGAGTTCCTGGGGCTTTGTGGTGACTCCGGACTTACTTCATCAAATTGCCAACGAAGTGGGTGAGCAGTCTATTATCTCCCGCGCAGGTGGGGCGCCTACGCTTGCCGTCGGTATGGCATATATCCTCCACGGTGCGCTAGGGGGGCTGATGGATGTCTCCTTCTGGTATCACTTCGCGATTCTCTTTGAAGCCCTGTTTATCCTGACCGCGGTGGATGCCGGAACCCGTGCCGCACGCTTTATGCTGCAAGATCTGCTGGGCGTTGTCAGCCCAGGGCTGAAACGTACTGACTCGCTACCGGCTAACCTCTTAGCCACTGCGTTATGTGTACTGGCCTGGGGATATTTTCTGCACCAAGGGGTGGTTGACCCTCTGGGCGGTATCAATACCTTATGGCCATTGTTTGGTATCGCGAACCAAATGCTGGCCGGAATGGCACTGATGCTCTGTGCGGTCGTTCTGTTTAAAATGAAACGTCAGCGCTATGCATGGGTAGCTTTGGTTCCGACGGCTTGGCTGTTAATTTGTACCTTGACCGCGGGCTGGCAGAAATCATTCAGCCCGGACACTAAACTGGGTTTCCTGGCGATTGCTAACAAATTCCAGGCGATGATTGATAGTGGTAATATCCCACCACAATATACCGAGTCACAGCTTGCCCAGCTGGTATTCAATAACCGTCTGGATGCAGGTTTGACTATCTTCTTTATGGTGGTGGTGATTGTCCTGGCTGTATTTGCTATCAAAACAGCTCTGGCAGCCTTAAAGACAGACAAACCGACTTCAAAAGAGACACCGTACGAACCGATGCCGGCAGACGCTGCCCATTTGAATGGTTCAACAAATCGTACGCATTGAGGTAATATGTCACCCGACCTGCCAGATACAGGTCGGGTTTACTGAAAAGGACAAAAATGATGTTTGATGCGCTCTCTAAAGCAGGAAAATACCTCGGCCATGCCGCTAAAATGATGGTTGGTGTACCGGATTACGAGAATTATGTGGAACATATCCGCATCACTCATCCCGAGCAGACGCCGATGACCTATGAAGAGTTTTTCCGCGACAGGCAGGATGCGCGTTACGGCGGAAAGGGCGGGGCAAAGTGTTGTTGATGGCCAGGACAGGCGGTGTATGGTGAAAAGCGTTCCTGCCGCCACCTCGACTTATTTCATTTTACAGGCGATAGCAGAGAATATCGCGTTCTTAAGTCTGCCTGAAATCCCCTCTGCCGTACTCTTCGATTAGCCTCTGGTTCTCTGTCTGTTTAACGCCTTTCGATTGCGGATAAGAACAATCCTCAGCGGCGGTGTTTTTTACGCTGATATGGCTGACAGGTTATTGTCATTTATTCCTTCACTGGATGGCGATATACCCAGCGCTAAACAGCCTCACAGCCTTGTTCCGATACCATTCAGGCTGAATGAACGGGTTAACAGCAGTCTGAACATTGCGTTTATCCGATGGTTTATTGTACGTTCAGTGCCTATACTATAGGCATGATATGGTAATAGAAAAAATAAAGTAAAAACTATTCATATCAAATCGTTAATTAATCATAAAATATTGCTTTGGGTCATGGGCAATAGGATCAGGGATACTGCCGCAGATGGATTTACTCAGATTTTTGCTCCGTTTACCTTTTACCTTAATAAAAGGCTTCTTTTGCCTGCTGGCTTTTATTTTTAGTCTGTCAGGGCGTCTCGTAAAACCCGTTGTGGGCAATATTGCCTGGCATCCTCCCCGCTGGTGGCCGGTCGTGTCCGGTTTCCTGACTCGCGGTTTTAAGCGTATGGAGCGCGGGGTAGATAAATACCCGAAAACGGTTTCTCTGGCGATTCTGCTGTTGCTTGGCGCAGCAGGGGCGGGGGTCTATGGCTGGCACTGGTGGCTGAATCGCCCGCAACCTATTGAACCGGCACCGATGGTGTACCAAAAAGCCAGTGTGCGGGTCAGAGGCCCGGAAACAATCCATTATACGGAGCAAAAGCCGGCCCCTCAGCAGGTTGTTTTTACTTTTAATCACTCGGTCGCCCCCATCACGGATATCGACAAAGTGGTGGAAAAGGGCATTGCGTTAAATCCCGCGGTGGCAGGTGAATGGAAATGGGTCACTGGCGACAGGCTGGTATTCACGCCAAAACAGCCCTTGCCGATGGGGGCAAGCTATCGCGTTAATTTCTCTCCCAAGGTTTTACTCGCGCCGCAAATTCAGCTGCAGAAGACAGAGTATGAATTCAGTGCGCCAGCCTTCGGTTATCAGTTAAATCATTCGGAGTATTATCAGGATCCGCAGGACCCTCAAAAGCGCAGCGCAATCTTTAACGTCAGGTTTAATGCCCCGGTGGATGTGGCCAGTTTTGAGAAAAATATCGCTCTTGGTTTGAGGGAAGGTAAAGGGAAAACCGAATCAAAACTCAAGTATTCCGTGGTCTTTGATCAGAAAAAACTCAATGCCTGGGTGCATTCTGAACCGCTGAAACCCCTTGATTACGGCGGTTCTGTGCATATGACGATAGCCCAGGGCGTGAAGGCATCAGTCGCCTCCAATGCCACAACTCAGTCGCGCAGTGCCAGTGTTTCGGTACCGAATCTTTATAGTCTGAAGGTGGATAATATCAGTGCCCAGCTGGTTGCCAGTGATGGCGCGAAAGGGCAGCCTGTGCTGGTTATTGATTTCAGTGATGCAGTAAAGGACAAAGATATCCGCCGGGCAGTAAAAGCCTGGTTGCTGCCGCAGCATAATCCTGATGATACAGAGGCCGGCACCGGCGTGGATGATTACGCCAGCTGGGATGTCGGGCGTATCGACAATAGCGTACTTGCCCAGTCCAAACCGCTTAACATCCAACTGAACGAAGGCGAAAACGACTATCAGCCGCAATTTAGTTTCCAGTTTGATGCGCCTGCCCGGCGCTCTCTGCTGGTGGAGATTGATAATGTACTGACCTCTTCCGGTGGCTATAAAATGCCGGAAAAACGTTACCTGATTGTGAGTGTTCCGGAATATCCGAAGTCTTTGCAATTTATGTCGCAGGGGTCATTGCTGTCAGTGAAGGGTGACAAGCAAATTAGCGTGACGGCGCGCAACGTGCCGGGAATGCGCCTGGACATTAAACGGGTGATCCCAAGCCAGTTGCAACATATCGTGTCATTTAAAAGCCGCAAGTATTCATCGACGGATTTTAATCGCCTGAGCGATGAGTATTTTACTGAGCATTTTACCTATCAGAGCGCGGTAAATAACGACAATCCCGGTGAAATTCATTACCAGGGCATCGATCTTTCCCGCTATCTGACAACAGACCCCGCTTCGCATCGCGGCGTCTTCCTGCTGACACTTTCTGCGTGGGATCCGAACAAGGGGGAAGATAGCGCGGGTAATAATGAAGAACGGTCGTATCAGGAGGAGAGTGAAGAGCAGCCGGTCGGGGATTCACGCTTTGTTGTCGTGACCGATCTGGGCATTATTGCCAAGCGTTCGCAGGATAAAAACCGCGATATATTTGTTCAGTCGATTCACCATGGCACGCCAGTCAGCGCTGCCAAAGTCTCGGTTATTGGTAAAAATGGTGTCGCGTTACTGACGCAAACGACGGGGGATGACGGCCATGTACGTTTTCCGTCGCTGGATGTGTACACCAGTGAGCGTACTCCCGTCATGTTCCTGGTTGAAAAAGAAGGTGATGTATCGTTCCTGCCTGTTGACTATAGCAATGACAGATGGCTCGATTTCTCGCGCTTTAATGTGGGCGGGGATGCCACGCCGAGCGATCCTCGTACATTGAGCAGTTATCTGTTCTCTGACAGAGGCGTTTATCGCCCTGGCGATACATTCCATATTGGTTTGATCACCCGTGCGGCGAGCTGGAGCACAGGTCTGGCGGGCGTACCGGTGCGTGCTGAAATCCACGATCCGCGCGATAAACTGATGCGCACTGTGCCCCTGACTCTCGGTTCTGCAGGCTTTAATGAACTGAGCTACACTACGGATGAAAATTCACCTACCGGTGAGTGGAATGTCTATCTGTATCTGTCAGGCAAAAATAATGAGTATCCCGTGTTGCTCGGGCATACCGCTGTTAATGTGAAAGAGTTCGAGCCGGATCGGCTCAAAGTAAAACTGCAGCTGACACCCGAACGTAAACAGGGTTGGGTTAAACCTTCGGAGCTACAGGCCAGTATTGATGTGCAGAACCTGTTTGGTACACCCGCGCAGGATCGTCGTGTCGCATCCCGACTGACGTTACGCCCCATGTATCCCAGCTTTGATGCCTTCCCGGACTATGCTTTTTATGAAAATAACCGCAACAGCGATGGGTTTGAAACTGAGCTGGAAGACAGCACAACAGATGAAAACGGTCGCGCAGACATTGCGCTGGATCTGAAAAATTATGCGGATGCCACCTATCAACTGCAGCTGTTGTCAGAAGCCTTTGTGGCAGGCGGTGGACGTTCAGTTTCCGCGGCGGCACGAGTGCTGGTTTCACCTTATGATTATCTGATTGGCGTGAAAGCGGATGGTGATTTGGGCTATATCAATCGCGATGCGCTTCGCCATCTGAATATCATTGCGATTAACCCGCAGCTGCAACAAATTGCTCTGCCTGATTTGAAAGTGGTGTTAATCGAACAAAAATATATTTCGGTGCTGACTCAGCTGGATTCTGGTGTCTATAAATATCAGTCCAAACTCAAGGAAGTGCCGCTATCAGAACAGCCGCTTTCGCTCTCTGAGCAGGGCAGTGATCTGATACTGGCAACAGATAAACCGGGCGATTTTGTGCTGGCGCTGGAAGATGCGCAAGGCACAGTGCTTAACCGTATCTCTTATACCGTTGCGGGTAATGCGAACCTCAGCCGTTCGCTGGATCGTAACGCCGAGCTTAAGATCAAACTCAATAAGGCGGAGTACCTGCCAAATGAGGAAATAGAGATAGCCATCAATGCGCCTTATACCGGCAGCGGGTTGATTACTATCGAAAAAGACAAAGTGTATCGCTGGCAATGGTTCTCTACCGATACCACCAGTTCTGTGCAGAAAATCCGTCTGCCTGCTGATATGGAAGGTAACGGCTATATTAATGTTCAGTTTGTACGCGATGTGAACTCGAATGAAATCTTTATGAGCCCACTCAGTTATGGCGTTATGCCATTTAAGATTGGGACTCAAGCGCGCCAGAGCACCCTGGAGGTGAGCGTTCCGGAAGTGATTAAACCGGGTGAAAATCTGGCGATGACGGTAACCACAGAAGAGCCGCAACAGGTGGCGCTGTTTGCCGTGGATGAAGGTATTTTACAGGTAGCCCGTTATCGTTTAACCGATCCGCTGGACTATTTCTTCCGCAAACGCTCACTGGATGTGGAGAGTTCGCAAATTCTCGATCTGATCCTGCCGGAATTCAGTAAGTTAATGCAGCTGACAGCGGCACCGGGTGGCGATGGTGGTGAAGGGATCGATCTGAATGTTAATCCGTTCAAACGTAAACGGGATAAACCGGTTGCTTACTGGTCCGGGATAACCGAAGTCAATGGCAAGCAGCAGTTTGACTATCCGGTGCCGGACTATTTCAACGGTAAAATTCGCGTCATGGCGATTGCCGTGACACCGGAAAAAATCGGTAAAGCACAGACTGCTGTGACCGTACGCGACAACTTTATCATGACGCCAAACGTACCGGCGATGGTCGCACCGGGTGATGAGTTTGATATCAGTGTCGGCGTAAGCAATAACCTTGAAGAGTTGGGCGGCAAGCCTGTGGACATTAATGTCCATCTCACCGTACCGCCGTCACTGGAAGTTATAGGTGAAGCCGACCGGGCCCTGTCGCTGGCTGAAAAACGCGAAGGCGTGGTGAATTTCCGTCTGCGGGCGAATGCCGTGTTGGGTGATGCGCCCCTGATTTTTGACGCACAATACCTGGATAAAACCAGTCGTCGTACTGTCAGTACCTCAGTACGTCCGGCAATGCCGTACCGTACCCAATCGGTGATGGGGCGTATGAGTGGTAGTCGCCAGGAGATTGATAATTTACGCCAGATGTTTGACGCCTACGCGGTGCGTACTGCGGCGGTTTCTAACTCGCCTCTGGTGCTGACTAACGGGCTTGCTCAGTACCTTGAAGATTATCCTTATTATTGCTCTGAACAGATTGTCAGCCGTTCCATTCCCCTGATCCTCGCAGGCCAGCATCCGGAAATGCGCGGTGTGCAGAGTCAGACGGAAAACAGCAAAAAACTGAACGAAATGCTGGCTGTTCTGCGTTCACGCCAGAATGATAGCGGTGCAGTGGGTATGTGGCGATCGTCTCCGCAAACCGATCCGTTCGTCACACCTTATGTGGTGCAGTATCTGCTGGAAGCTAAAGCAGCAGGTGTCACCTTGCCACAGGGTATGCTGGATGAAGCCAATGCGGCCCTGCGTGAACTGGCCGTCAGCCGCTATGATGATTTATATTCTCTGCGTTTACGCAGTTGGGCAATTTATCTGCTGACGCGCCAGGGTATTATCACCACCAGTGCGCTGGCATCGGTTCAGGACAAGCTACAGCAGCTTTATCCGGAGCGCTGGAAAACCGATCTCAGTGCGCTGTATCTGGCATCCTCTTATCGTATGTTAAAAATGGACGAGGAGGCCACCCGGCTTTTACAACCGACCTGGCAGCAATTGAATCAGGCATACGATAAAGGCTGGTGGACACAAAATTACTTTGACCCACTGGTTCAGGATGCGACGAGACTGTATCTGATCACGCGTCACTTCCCGGAAAAGGTGTCTGCTATTCCACCTCAGGTACTGGAAAACATGGTCAAGTTGCTGAAAGAAGATCGTTATACAACCTACTCTTCTGCGATGAGTATCCTGGCGCTGGAAAGTTATTCCTCGCAGGTCGCGGCCGAAGCCGCGTCCCCGGATGCGCTGAAAATCTTCCAGATCGATAAAACGGAAGGCGTCGAGCCACAGCTGATTTCCAGCCTGCAGGGATTACTGGCAAAAGCCAATTTCACGGCGGATGCTGAGCGTCTGCGTATTCAAAACGACAATAACGCACCTGCATGGTATGTGGTGACAGAGGCCGGTTTCAGCCTTGCGGCACCGAAAGAAGCCCTTTCGCGCGGACTGGAGATTACCCGCGATTACACGAATGAACAGGGTAAACCGGTAACTCAGGTTATGCTGGGTGAGACAATTAACGTACACCTGAAAGTGCGGGCTAATTCGCAAGAAGGGCAGGATAATTTAGCGATTGTTGATTTGCTACCCGGCGGATTTGAAGTGGTACAACAAACCCCACCGCAGGCGAGCAGCGGCGAAGAAGACAACAGTGATTCAGAAGAAGGGGGAGATTCAGCATCCTGGCAGTCACCCCTTGCTGCGGAGGGATCAACCTGGGCGCCGGATTACAGCGATATTCGTGAAGATCGTGTGGTGATTTACGGTAGTGCCAGCACTGATGTGCAGGAATTTATCTATCAAATCAAGGCGACGAATACAGGAAGCTTCACCATCCCACCTGCCTATGGTGAAGCGATGTATAACCGTGAAGTGCAGGCATTGTCCGTAAGTGACAAAAAATTGGTGGTAGTGCCAGCCGAAGAGTCGGTTGTTGTTAAAAAATAGTTGGCTGCAGACGACGCCCCGCGATTTTAGCGGGGCGTAACTGACTCTGAGTAGCAAAATGAATATTTTCCCCCGCTCTTTTAAAATGGCCGGTCGATGGCTACAGAATATCGCGATGGCGATATTTTTACTGGCGCTACTGGTACTGGGGTGTCGTCTCTGGCCTCATCCTCCTCTTTCCCAGGGGCTGCCTTTCTCTTCTGTTTATTATGACCAGCAGGGCATACTTATGCGTATCACGCTGGCAAATGACGATCGCTATCGTCTGTGGACGCCTCTTGAAGAGATATCGCCTTTGGCGATAAAAGGTTTATTACTGCATGAAGATCGCTGGTTTTATTTCAATCCTGGGTTCAATCCATTCAGTCTGATGCGTGGTTTCTGGCAGAGCTATGTGATGGGAGGAACGATGCAGGGCGGATCGACCATCACCATGCAGCTTGCACGCATGCACTGGCACCTTAATACCCGTACACCCGCGGGTAAAATTATGCAGATTCTGCGTGCGATACAACTGGAGCTGAGTTATTCCAAAGACGATATTCTCGAAGCCTATCTGAACTATGCCCCCTTCGGGCGTAATATTGAGAGTATTGGCGCAGCCAGTCTTATCTATTTTAATCAATCACCGAGGGGTCTGACCTTACCAGAAGCGCTGACACTGGCGGTACTGCCGCAATCCCCCAGCTCTCGTATGAATGCCAAATCAGGTCTGCCGGATAGCAGGCTGATACAGGCACGTAACCGGCTATTTGTGCGCTGGCAGAAACACTATCCGACGGACAACAGCCAGCTTTCTTTATTCAGTCTGCCGCTGGCCCTGCGTCAGCCAGAGCAGATGCCTTATATTGCTCCGCACTTTATTGAGCAGCTTCGCCAGCAGACCCGGCAATGGGTTCAGACTCAGACCCGCATTGATACGACACTGGATGCCCATCTCCAGCGTTTGATTGAACGTCAGATCAATGCGTTTATCGTCCGGAATAAAAGCCGGGGCATTAACAATGCTGCCGCCTTGCTGGTGGATACCCGTGATATGGGGATCCGCGCCCTGGTCGGGTCTGCGGACTATTACAATCGCAGGATACAGGGCCAGGTTAATGGCACGAATGCCAAACGATCGCCAGGTTCGGCGCTGAAACCCTTTATTTACGCGCTGGGGATGGAGCAGGGGGTTTTGCACCCGATGACCGTGCTGAGAGATGTCCCCTCTGCCTTCGGGGCTTATGCACCAGAAAATTTTGACCGCCGCTTTCTCGGGCCGATCACCGCAACCGATGCACTGAATTTCAGCCGTAATATTCCGGCGGTCTATGTGGCTTCCCAGTTGCGCCAGCCCACCTTCTACCAATTTCTACGGCTGTCGGGTGTGGCCAATATGTCCAGCGAAAATCACTACGGTTTGTCACTGGTACTGGGAGGCGGTGAAATCACGATGCAGGAGCTGGCAAAACTCTATGGGCTGCTGGCGAATCGCGGGGTGTTGCAGCCATTACGCATGCAAAAAAGCGATACCGTTCCTGCCACACCGGTCAGATTACTGAGCGAGGAGGCAAGCTTTATGACGCTGGATATGTTACGCCAGCATCGCCGCCCGGGGGATACGCTGGCTCAGCGTCCTTCCTCTCTGCCTGTGTACTGGAAAACGGGGACATCCTGGGGATTCCGTGATGCCTGGAGCGTGGGGATCTTCGGGCCTTACGTCCTGGTGGTCTGGGAAGGGAATTTCGACGGTCGAGGGAATAATGCGCTGGTTGGTGCTGAGGCTGCCGCGCCACTTTTCTTTAATATTATCGACAGTATCATTGCCAGTTATCCGCGATTACAGGAACCCAGACATCCGTTCCCTGAGCAATTGAAGCGCGAAGAAATCTGTCTTGCCAGCGGGGACTTGCCTACACCATGGTGCCAGCAAAAAGGTAAAACCTGGTTTATTCCCGGAAAGTCACCGATCAAAGTTGATACCGTTTATCGCCCGGTACGGTTGGACAAGGCTACAGGAGAAGTGGCTTGTGCTCCTTATGACGAAAGTGAAACCCGGGTCGAGATTTTTGAGTTCTGGCCATCGGATTTAGCCAATGTTTTCGCCCAGGCCGGACTGCCAAAACGTAAGCCGCCAGTGAGTCGGTGCAACAATTCGGGAATTGACGTGAGCGGTAATCCGCCACGAATAACCTCCCCACTGAAGAATACGGTCTACACCCTGCGACAATCGCTGCAAGGGCGCGACAAGATCTCCTTCAATGCGGTGACGGATGCGGACAGCAAAACGGTTTACTGGTTTGTTGACGATATCTATCTTGGCAGTTCTGCCAGTAAATCGACTATCGACTGGCATCCTGCTAACAACGGACAGTATCGTGTGCGTGTTGTCGACGATCGGGGACGCGCCGACAGCCGAACAGTGAGCATTCAGATTGTGAATTAAGTGGAAGCCGTGTCTTTTTACCCGGAATTATCTGCAGATAACGCCCAGTTAAAATTCGATAGCCATATCCATACAGCGTAGATCTGTCTGAGCAAGTTTTGATGGACAGGAACCTTCTTTGATAAGAATAAAACCCTGCCGTTCATAAAATGTTTGTGCGTTTGGCGTGGAAGACAGGGTCAGTTTTTTCAGTCCTCGTTTAATTGCCTCATGTTTAATGGTTTCAATAATCTGACCGGCAAAGCCCTGACCAGAATAACCCGGTAAGGTAAAAATAGCCTCCACGCTTCCTGATGAAAGATCCAGATACCCGGTTGCAACCCGCTCGCCCCCCGGGATCTCAGCAACAAAAAAAGGATTTTCTGCAATCACTTTCCTGTAACTTTCAGGCATTGCATCAGGCGTCCAGGCTGCGAGTACGGCGGGACTATAACTGGTTTTGCATCCTTCACGGATCGCAAGATTTCTGATATTCCAGCAGGCTTCTGCCTCTTCAGGTACAGCCAGTCTGATCGTCATTTTTCTTCCGTTCTTTTTGGGTTATTGGTACAGATTTATCATAAAACGATTCAGTTGCAACATCAGCGTTAAGCAAAAAGTGGCTCCAGAGACGGAGCTGGCTGACCGCCGTATGCTTTTACCAGTAAGTCTGTTGCAGTGGAGCGTTGTCGTTTTTAGGTGGGATAAACGGACTCAGAGTGACGCTCTGAGTCCGTTTCGTTTTAACTTATCTAGCTAGTGGGCGAAATGTGCGTCCAGTTTTTCGCTAAACCAGCGTCCTTTCAGGACACTGGAGAGCATCTCTTTTTTCGCATCCGGGGTAATGCTGTGGTCTTGTTCAATCGCGCGGATAACATCATCGACGTTATATGACTTACTGCGCATAGAAATAAGGGCTTTTTGTTTACTGGCATCCAGCTCGAGTATCGATTCTCCGGCTGCGACATTTTCTGGGGTCCAGGCTTTCCAGGCAGGTTGTCCCGGAACATCAGGATTGCCTGTACGAATAAACTGACGAATATAACCGTTAAATTGTTCGCCTAATTTTTTAGCCCCGGCCAGTTTAATCGCGTCTGCGGTAAATACCTCATATTTCACCGGATCCCAGAAAGGCATAAAGACCCCGTGGAAAGAGCCTATCGGTGCCATTCGCGAACCGGTAACAAAGGCATCCATACCGAAACGAAACTCTGCGCCGTAAATCGGTGCAGGGTAGTGCGGATACATTTTTTCAGCCGACTGATTGACGTTAAACAGGCTATACAGCAGGCTGCCATATTTGTTGGCAAAGGCATATTTATTCAGCAGCTCCGTATCCTGGGCCAGAGTGCCTTGTTTAAATGCTGCCTGAAAATAAGGGTCACCCAGTGCGAAGAAGGAAAATTCGCTCTGACCGCTGAACATCAGGACCGGTACCGCATTGTACTTAAGCGTATCAAAACCACTTTCAGGCAATACCGTGCCATCACGATATAAGTGCGGGAATTTCGCCATACGAATACCGGCATCGCCAAAGAATGAGGCTAACTGTGCTGCAGGTAAATGATAAAGATACTGTTTTACCTCATCTCCCCCCGCTAATAACCAGGCTTCTGCTTGTTGAACGGTGGGTTTTATCCCATCTTTTACCACCTGTTCGGCAAAGCGGCGGGCAAAGATTTTTTCTGCTTCGTTTTTATCGCTGGTTGTCATGCCCCCGCTAAAGACGATGGCTTTCTGAAAGCTGGAGGCAAACAGCGGAGATATTAACATCGCCATCACATCGCGACCGCCAGCGGAGAAACCGGAAACGGTAATATTATTCGCATCCCCACCAAAGGCTGACGCATTTTGTTTTACCCAGTCCAGGGCACTTTTTATATCGAGTAACGTAAAGTTGCCTGAATCTTGACGGGCGTCGCCAGTATTAAGTGCGCTCAGAGGATTAAAGCCTAAAGCACCCAAACGATAATTAGCCGTGACGATGACCGCGTTAAGGGTTGTGGCTAAGTGCTGCGGGTTAAATTCAGTGGATGTACCCACCTGGTTATTGCCACCGTGAATATAAAACAGGACGGGTAATTGGCGGTCAGACGTTTGTGGTCTGTAAACATTAAGATTAAGGCAGTCCTCCTGGCCTTTTGTCCCGTCTGCGGTGACCTGAATACAATCCGCTGCCGGTTGGGTGGTATCCCGTATATCAGTCCATTTCTTCGGCGTTTCAGGCGGCTGCCAGCGCAGTTGTGCCACCGGGGCCTGAGCATAAGGAATACCCGTCCAGTATTCGACGCCTTGTTGTTCAGTCCCGAGAATTTTGCCGTAACTTGTTTCAATAATTAACGGATTGTCCTGCGCCAGCGCGCTAACACAACTGGCAGATAATAATGTAAAGGATATAGCCCGACAGAGAACGGAAACCATCTGTAACTCCTCACGATAATCTCATTATTGTTGAATAACGGTGCGGACTAAATTAAAAGATTTTCTTATGACAGCAAACTGCTTTTAGCAAAATAGCAATATTTACTCATTGATTTTTAAGGGGATAATAAACCCTCAAGAGATTTTGGCGCTATTTTCGTTTATCTTTGCAGGAGAATGACAGTGTATTTATCGCTTTCCCATTCTGCTGGCAAAGCTATCCAACGTTGATACCTGAATCAGCAAATCGTGTTTTTTTATATCTGTGCGTTATTCCGGCATTTAAAGGGGATTGGGGAGTCACCGTTACAATATCGCAAGCATCTGTCAAAAAAGGGAAAATGCTCTCAAAAAGAGAGCAATAGTCCGGATATCTAGCCTGTTGTTCGGCCTGCGGTTGCTACGTCGAAGAGCAACCACGTTCAGTCCTTTTTCCCCACCTAGAAGCTGTAGCTCAGACCCAGGGTATAGCGGCGTCCGTCCAGAACGGCGTCATAGGTACGATAATCGATACGTTTATCCAGCAGATTATAGACACCCGCTGAAGCCATCAGATTTTTGTTTATGTCATAACGCAGACCGATATCCAGCAATGTATAAGATGGTGTGCCTTGGGCCATAGAGCTGCGGTTTAAATAGTCTGAGCTTGCGCCGCGAAAATTGAGACGACCCCAGAATCCAAGGTTCTGAACAGCCTGCCAGTAAAGCGTGGTGTTAAGCATATTCGTGGGCATTTTATTCAAAGGTTTACCTGAAAACTGGCCGCTCTTTTGCTCTGATTGGGTATAGGTATAATTTGCTGTCCAGTCCAGGTCGCGGGTTATTTTCCAGGCAAAAGTGGATTCTATGCCGCGGATGTTCGCTTTATCGACATTCACGCGGTCACTGATAAAGTCGTATTGGATATTACCGATAGTACAGTCGGGCTCCGAACGGTTATTACACCGCCAGACTTCAGTAATTTTATTTTTAAAATCAGTATTATAAATTGTTATCCCGGCATTGAGATTATCATTGTTATCCCAGAGCAGTGTGACCTCTTCGCTGAGACTTTTTTCTGGTTTCAGACCTGAGTTACCGACAATAATACCCTTGAGACTGCTTCCCCCGGTTATCTGCCCCCAGTAGGCGGATGACTGGCGTAAATCCGGAGCTCGATAACCTGCTGATATACCGCCTTTCACTGTCCACTGGTCGGTGAGATGCCATACCGCATAACCACGCGGTGTCCAGTTGATGCCGTATTTTTCATCCTTGTCCATGCGTAACCCTCCCGTAAGGGTAAGCCGATCCGCGGCGAGCCACTCGTCCTCGATAAACAATGACCCGTTCCAGCGGGTCAGTTGTTTGAGCCCTTCAGCGGCCTTGAGCTGATTACCGTTATCACGCAGTTTCTCATAGCGGTACTGTCCGCCGAGTGTCACAGTATTATCGTCAAGGAAGATCTGGCTCTGATTATTGAATACCGTATTGTAGGACTTCATTTCCCGTCCGGGATTAGTCGCCTCTTCCTGTTGTATATAGCTGGTGGTATCAAATGCCCCGTAGTAGCCGCTATGGGTCAGTGAATAGGCGGTATGCTCATAGCGGCTGTCGCTTCTGCTGCCAGGCTCACATGTTCCTTTGCGGCAATTCTCTGAGGCAATGGACTTGCCCGGAGTGCTGTTACGATCCTGTAATTCCCGGGTGACTTCAAAGTCTATGTCGTTCTTATCATCGGGCGTAAAGTTAAGCGTCAGCCCTCCGTTACGCATTTTCTGTTCGTTAAAGCCGTTAAGGAGAGTATCTTCCGCCCGGCGCGATATCAGACCGGTGATTTTTGCGCCAAGTAGCCCGTCAATTAAAGGACCTGATGCATAAAGGTTTGTCTGATAAAGGTCTCCGGAATCATGATGTTGCTGTAAGGTCGAATCAGCGTGCAGTGAACCGCTCCATGAGCGGGTATTTGAAATTTTCTTCGTAATGACATTAATGACACCACCCATAGCGTCTGAGCCGTACAGCGAAGACATGGGACCGCGTACGACTTCAATACGTTCAATGGATTCGAGGGGAGGCATCCAGCCTTGCTCAATACCGGAGTTATCGCTGTTAGGACGGGTCTCGCGGGTATTTATGCGCTTACCGTCGATCAGAAACAGGGTGTATTTTGAGGCCATACCGCGAATACTGATATCGCTCTTGCTTCCTCCTCCTGTGACGACAACACCCGGAACATCTCTGAGTGCATCAGTGATATCCCGCCAGGCCTGAGCCTCGATTTGTTTCTTGGTGATGACGGTGACGGAGGCGGGAGCATCCTGAATTTTTTTCTCAAATCCGGAGGCGGTCACTACTAAGGTATCTTTGCTTGCGGCAACGGCAAGCGTCGGCAGGTGTATGAGACATATGGCTGATGAAATAACCTTCACATAATGTATTTTCATTGTTTCCATACCATAAAAATGAATTCTGGAAGGATCACAACCAACATCAAAAGGGTCAAATATTGAGCTGGTTAGTGATGTGGCGATATAAATCATGGCCAATATTGTACAAAAACCGCCGACTTTCAAATGGAAATGAAAATTATTTTCATTTGTATGTTGTTGATTAAAATGAAAATTTTAGCATTATGACTTACTGTGTATCGTAGTTAATGCACGATAGTCCCACTGGCACAGACTTGGGTTCCACTGATTCCTGGACCTCAACAACGTACTCTGTGTTACAGGCTGGTATGGGTCATGGGAGGGAATACGTATATTGTGAAGTGATTCATGTAATTCACGTTTTATACTTATTTTGGGTTATAGCTTATAACCCATTGATCTTAGTCAACGGCTAATTTTCACACTTCCCGTACGGTGTATGGGGATGCAATGTGAGAATTAACTAATGAAAAATAAACTAAAAAACTTTTTATCAGCACCGGTTTCCCGGCGAGAGGCAGTGAGTACTGCCGCGAAGCTGGGTTCAGCCGTAGCCTTGAGTAATGCGATTTCACTGCCGTTTACGTCAATTGCACGGGCGAATATACCCACATCTGCCGGGGCGGTTAATGCAGGTGAAGTCGTCCGTCACAGTGCTTGCCTGGTGAACTGTGGCAGCCGTTGCCCGTTAAAAGTTATCGTGAAAGATGACCGTATTGTGCGCATAGAGCCGGAGGATGCGAAAGATGATGCCGTATTTGGCGAGCATCAGATTCGCCCTTGTTTACGCGGACGTTCCAGTCGTTGGCGTGTCTATAGCCCGGATCGCGTGAAATATCCGATGAAGCGTGTTGGAAAGCGCGGTGAAGGCAAATTTAAACGGATAAGCTGGGAAGAAGCGACGGCATTTATTGCCAATGAACTTGCCCGCGTCAGCGAAAAATATGGCCGTGAAGCGATTTATTATAATTACCAGTCAGGAGCTTACTACCACACTCAGGGCACGCCCGCGTGGAAACGCCTGTTAAATCTGACGGGCGGGTATCTGAATTATCACAACACCTATTCTACCGCGCAAATTGCGACCGCGACACCGTACACGCATGGAAAATATGCTGGCAGTCATTTTACACAAATAGCCCATTCTGACTTGGTGGTGCTCTTCGGGTTGAATCTATCGGAAACGCGTATGTCGGGAGGCGGCCAGGTAGAAGAGTTGCGCCGTGCCCTGGAAGCCTCAAAAGCCAAAGTGATAATTATCGACCCACGTTACACTGACTCGGTTATTACAGAGCATGCGGAGTGGTTGCCGATTCGCCCGACAACCGATGCTGCCTTGGTTGCGGGTATCGCTTATACCTTGATTAGCGAGAACCTGATCGACGAAGCAGAGGTTAATAAATATTGCGTAGGTTATGACAGTAGTTCCTTGCCTGCGACGGCTGCGCCTAATGCCAGCTACAAAGATTATGTGATGGGAACCGGCAGTGACGGTATCCAGAAAACCCCGGAATGGGCGGCGGAAATCACCGCTATCCCGGCGACCCGCATTAAACAACTGGCGCGCGAAATTGCGGCGGCACGTGCGTGCTATATTTGCCAGGGCTGGGGTCCGCAGCGTCATGCCAACGGAGAGCAAACCGTACGGGCTATTCAGACTCTGCCCGCCCTGACGGGACATTTTGGGCGTCCGGGCACCAATAATGGCAACTGGCCTTACGGTACACCTTACGGCGTGCCTTCTTTACCTGTCGGCACGAATCCTGTCACCACTTCTATTCCTTGCTATTTATGGACCGATGCGATTCTTAATCCGGAGAAAATGACCGCCACGACTCAGGGGGTAAAAGGCGCGGATAAGCTTAAAACAGGCATCAAGCTGTTTTTCAACTAGGCTGGTAACACGCTGATTAATCAGCATGGCGATATTAACCGGACGCGTAAAATTCTTGCAGATGAAAGTCTGTGCGAAACGATTGTCGTAATTGAAAATCATATGACTCCCAGTGCGAAATATGCCGATATTTTGCTGCCGGAAACCAGTTATCTGGAGGCTGAAGATTTAGTCGACAGTTCATATGCGGCGGGTTCGCACAACTACATGATTGCCATACAGAAAACTATCACACCGATGTGGGAAGTGCGCAGTACCTATGATGTGTGTGCAGAAATCGCCGGTCATCTTGGGCTGCGCGATAAATACACTGAAGGTAAAACCCAGGCGCAGTGGGCAGAGGGACATTATCAGCAGATCCGAGAAAAACGATCCTATTTGCCTGAGTGGTCTGTGGCAAAAGAGAAAGGCGTTATCGATCAGCGTATCGCCACTGAAAAAGAGAGCCTTGCGTTCCAGGATTTCCGTGAGGATCCTGTCACAAACCCATTAACCACGCCGTCAGGTAAGATAGAAATTTATTCTCAGGCGCTGGCAGATCTTGCACAGAAGTGGACTTTACCGGAAGGCGACCGCATTCCGGCAGTACCCGAGTTCTGCGTGGTGAAAGAGTCACATCTCAACAAAGATCTGACTGCAAAATATCCGCTACAGCTGAGCGGTTTTCATACCAAAGGTCATACTCATTCTACCTACACCAATATCCTTGCGCTGCATGAAGCGGTTCCGGATGAAGTGTGGATCAATCCTATTGATGCAGCCCCGCGACAGTTGGTATCCGGTGATCGGGTGCAGGTTTTTAACGACCGTGGCGTGGTGGAAATCCCCTGCAAGGTTACTCAACGTATTTTGCCCGGCGTGGCTGCGATGCCCCAGGGGGCCTGGACGCGTCTTGACAGCAATGGGGTTGACGTTGGCGGCTGTATTAATTCGCTGACCAGTCATCTGCCATCGCCACTGGCGAAGGGTAATCCACAGCACACTAATCTGGTAGAAATCAAACGCGTCTAAGGAGTGATTTTCAATGAAACAATATGGCTTTTA
Organism: uncultured Cedecea sp.; assembly: GCF_947498825.1. Lineage (GTDB taxonomy): Bacteria > Pseudomonadota > Gammaproteobacteria > Enterobacterales > Enterobacteriaceae > JGM124. Next base: position 30,749 of record NZ_CANMLV010000012.1, read on the forward strand.
TGTCGACTCCTCGCGCTGTTCAGGCTGCAAAACCTGCCAGGTGAGCTGTAAAGACAACAAAGATTTGGGTGTGGGTCCTAAGCTGCGCCGGGTCTATGAATACGGTGGTGGTAGCTGGGTAAAAGAGGGGCAGAGCTGGCACAACAACACCTTTACCTATTACCTGTCTATCGCCTGTAATCACTGCGATGAACCCACCTGTGTGGCGGGCTGCCCGACGGGAGCCATGCACAAACGTAAGGAAGATGGCCTGGTCCTGGTTGACAGTGAGATCTGTGTTGGCTGCCGCTACTGCGAAATGCGCTGTCCGTATGGCGCACCGCAGTTTGACCCGCAGGCAAAAATAATGCGTAAGTGCGATGGTTGTCTTGACAGACTGGAGCAGAATTTACGCCCGATATGCGTGGAATCCTGTCCGCAGCGAGCTCTGGACTTTGGTCCTGTTGACGAGCTGCGGGAAAAATACGGCAGTGAAAACCAGATTGCGCCACTGCCCGCTGCTTCATTTACCCATCCTAACCTTATCGTCAAGCCGCACCCAAAAGCACGTCCGACGGGGGATAAAGAGGGCGAAATCCTTAATCCACGGGAGATCCGTCATGCATGAGTTACCGCTGGTCTTTTTTACGGTATTCACCCAAAGCGCAGTGGGGGCATTTATTCTGCTGCTGATTGGTGGCACCCTGGGGAAAATTGATGCCCGTCGTATGGCAATTGGCTTGTTCGTCAGTATGTGTCTGTTTGCTTTAGGCCTGGGTATGGCGGCTTTCCACCTTGGCCAGCCTCTGCGTGCAATGAATGTGCTTTTTCGTACAGGCGCCTCACCGATGAGTAATGAAATTGCCCTTTCATCACTTTATGGTGTTTTAGGCGGTTTGGCCGCCCTGGGGCTGTTACTCAATCGTGGAGCCAAAAAACTGTTCACTATACTGGCCTGGCTGGCGCTGATAACCGGTGTCGTGTTCCTGTTTGCGATCCCGCGTATTTACCAGTTACCCACGGTGGTGACCTGGCGTTCCTCTTATACTCTGGTCATGATGATACTCACACCACTGATTGGTGGCGGTGCTCTGGCAGCACTGTTGGGGCTACGATTTATTGGGCTTTCTGTGAGTGTGCTGGGCATCCTTGCCAGCTTCTGCCTGCGTCCGGGCTATATGTCGATGCTGATGAGTGCCGATGGCCCGTTAACCTCCGCGCAAACCAGCTGGTTCACTGCTCAGGCTTTGTTGCTGGCAGCGGGTGTAGTGGGGGCTGTCGTCAGTGGGCGCTTTAAGCAGGGGCAGTCAGTGCTTGCCGCAACGCTTCTGGTGGTTATCGCCGCGGAGCTTGCCGGACGTATCGCATTTTACAATCTTTGGGTTTTACCTATGTAACCGGGTGGCGGCCAGAAAGGTCTGGCTGCCGCTGTTTTAAGGAGGAGACAAGATGTCATCTCATGCTATCTTGCCGCGTATTCTTGGTGCCCTGTTCTATTACTCTCCGGAGCGCCCGGAAGTCCGCGCATTATTTGACTGTCTGAGCGAATTGCCCGATCTCTATCCCTGGCAGGACCGTTATCAAATAGCCCAACTGAGCAAACACTGGGCTTGCCCGGATGAAGCCGCGCTGGCATGGCAGTTTTCTGTGTTATTTGAAGGGCAGGGGAAGATGTTTGCCCCGCCCTGGGGATCGGTCTATCTGGAAAGAGATAATCTGCTAATGGGGGACACCACTGCCGATTATCGACATTTTTTGTCTTTACAGGGGATAGCTTTTGCGGGGCAGCAGAATGAGCCGGAAGATCAGTTCGGGCTGATGCTGCTCGCGTACAGTGCGCTGCTTGAACAAGAAAATGAAATGGCCGCCCGTACCCTGCTTGAAAGCTGGCTGCTCCCTTGGGCCATGCATTATCTGGGTTTATTACAGCGTAATGAAATCAGTCCGTTTTATGCGCAGCTGGCTGAAGTGACCGCGCTTTTTCTGGCCGATCTTCAGCAGCAGCTTGGTCTGCAACCTGAAGAAAAACGGATGTTTTTCGGATGAGTAAATCCGAAAAGTTTTATGAAGCCTACCTGTCCCACCGTCATATCAGCCGGCGCGGGCTGTTTCGTGCCTTTTTAACGGCAGCGCGTGAGGTCGCACCCACAGCGGTTTCCTCACAGCCTAGCCATCCTCTTCCCCCTGGTGCGCTCCCTGTTGCCGAATTTGTCACCCATTGCACGCAGTGCCATGCCTGTACGGATAGTTGTCCGATGGGTGTTTTAACAAAACATGAGAGCGGACTACCGCAACTGGCTATTGAGTTTGCCAGCTGCGATGGTTGCGCAAGCTGCATCGAGGCCTGTCCGACGGGCGCATTGCAGCCACAAATTCGTTTCGATACCGGGCTACGTCCGGCATTCACGCGCAGTTGTGTCAATGGGATACGATCCTGTAACCAGTGTGTAGAGGCATGCCCGGTTAATGCCTGTTCGATTGAAGAGACGCATATGCCCGTGGTGGATAGCGCGCTTTGCAACGGCTGCGGTGAATGCGTTATTCAGTGCACGCATAGCGCTATTCTGTTGCAGTAATCAGGTGGGAAATGTCTTCGCCTGATTATCTGTCTGAAAATCAGTAGGTAACGGTTTTCAGACAGCCTTTTCTGATCCTTAAATAAACCCACTGCTTTTATTTGTTTTTAGCCGTTAAAGTATGTGGCTATGGAGACAAAAATCGCTGAGTTATAGCTTGAACCTGGCGACAGGTGGCATACTGCCTGTAGCAATAACGTTGCTTTTTGATTGGCTGGGCTCCCTCACTTTTTTGACGTATCGGAACCCTTGTGTGATATGTCACTCTCTATCAATGATGAGATAAGGATCGCTATTTTGGCTGGAAGTAGTTTATTAACATTGCTTGATGACATAGCCACATTACTGGATGACATTTCCATTATGGGGAAGGTTGCGGCCAAGAAAACCGCAGGAGTACTGGGGGACGATCTCTCTCTTAATGCCCAGCAAGTTTCTGGTTTACGGGCAAATCGTGAGTTGCCTGTTGTCTGGAAGGTTGCTGTAGGTTCTTTTATTAATAAATTAATTCTTGTCCCTTTAGCGCTGGTCATTAGCGCTTTTGCCCCTTGGGCTATTACTCCCTTATTAATGGTGGGGGGGGCTTATCTCTGTTTCGAGGGTGTCGAGAAGGTCTTCCATTATCTGCATACTCGCCGTCATCCAGAAAGTATCGAGCAAAAACAGACGCGCCTGGCGCGTCTGGAAAATGAAGACAGCGGTGAATTTGAAAAACAAAAGGTGAAAGGCGCTATACGTACAGATTTTATTCTCTCTGCTGAGATAGTGGCTATTACTTTGGGTATCGTGGCGGGCGCACCACTGTTGAACCAAGTTCTTATTCTTGCGGGGATAGCTATTCTCGTGACCATTGGCGTCTACGGACTGGTGGCTGTCATTGTCAAAATAGACGATCTCGGTTACTGGCTAACAGATAAAACCAACCGGATTGCCCAAAGTCTGGGTAACGGATTATTAGCCCTGGCTCCCAGGTTGATGAAAATATTAACTATTGTGGGGACGTTAGCGATGTTTCTGGTAGGAGGGGGAATTGTCATTCACGGTATTCCCGCGCTCCATCATGCTATTGAAGAGAGCACCATTGCCTTGGGGGCATTAGGGGCGGTGGTCGCTTTAAACATGGCAAATTTATTATTAGGTTTTCTGATTGGTGGTGGTGTACTGCTTGCTGTCAAAGGCGTTAATCGTCTGCGCGGCATGTCCTGAAAAGGGTTATTTTAGCACTAGATTATGAAACCAGAGTAGGCTACGGAAGTGCATAGCGTGCGGACAATCCTCAGCGATATTTGCAGAGCGAAGAAATATGCATAAGGATTGCATTTTGCACTTTAATCCGAACTTGCGTTGCTGTATAAAGCGTGCAACATTTCTACAAATATAGGATTTTTCTATTAACGGTACAGTGAATATTGATTCATTGTAGTCCTGTATTTGACGGTAGGCGCCCACCGGTTCGCATGCTGGAGAAATATACCCTCGGGTTTAGCTGTAATTATCCCTGTTCAGGAGAATGGAAGATGTTCAACCAACGTAAAAAATGGTTGTCAGGTGTGGTTGCGGGCGCGCTGATGGCGATATCCGCAGGCTCTCTGGCGGAAGATAAAACACTGCACGTCTACAACTGGTCCGATTATATTGGGCCAAACACCGTGGCGGATTTCGAGAAGCAAACCGGTATCAAAGTCGTCTACGACGTGTTTGATTCTAATGAAGTGCTGGAAGGTAAATTGATGGCAGGTAGCACAGGCTATGATGTGGTAGTGCCATCATCCAGCTTTCTGGCGCGCCAACTGCAATCAGGCGTGTTTCAGCCGCTGGATCGCAGCAAGCTGCCAAACTACAAAAACCTTGATCCAGAGCTGATGAAAAAGCTGGAACAGCACGATCCGGGTAACGAGTACTCTGTCCCTTATGTATGGGCGACTACCGGTATCGGTTATAACGTCGATAAAGTTAAAGCAGCCCTGGGTGAAGATGCTCCGGTTGATAGCTGGGATCTGGTGTTGAAACCGGAAAACCTGGAAAAACTGAAAAGCTGTGGCGTTTCTTTCCTTGATGCCCCTGAAGAGATATTTGCCACCGTACTGAACTATCTCGGCAAAGATCCTAACAGCAGCGATGCCAAAGACTATTCTGGTGCAGCGACCGATTTGCTGCTGCAACTGCGTCCAAATATTCGTTATTTCCACTCTTCCCAGTATATTAACGATCTTGCGAACGGCAACACCTGTGTTGTTATCGGCTGGGCGGGGGATATTCTGCAGGCGAAACAACGCGCGGCAGATGCTAAAAATGGCGTAAATATTGATTACAGCATTCCGAAAGAGGGCGCTCTGGCATTCTTCGATATGCTGGCTATTCCGAAAGATGCGAAAAACCCCGATGCTGCCTATCAGTTCATCAACTATCTGTTGGAACCGCAGGTGATGGCGCAGATCTCAAATACCATTTTCTATGCCAGCGGCGTGAAAACATCCCTGCCGTTTGTGGATGAAGCTATCCGTAATAATCCGGGTATCTATCCAACACCAGAAACCATGGCGAAACTGTTTACGCTTAAGTTGCAGGATCCAAAACTTGACCGTGTGCGTACCCGCGCATGGACTAAAGTTAAAAGTGGTAAATAACGGAAAGTGAGTTTTGCTCACTTTTGCTAAGCAGCAGAGGCTCAGGTTTGGGCCTCTGTTTGTTATTTTGGGCTTCCCTGCAGGAAGCTATTCAGCGCCGGAGAGTAATGGTAGTGAACGACGCGATCCCACGTCCTCAAAGTAAGGCAGGCAAGGCATTAACGCCGTTGCTGGAAATCCGCAACCTGACGAAATCGTTCGATGGTCAGCATGCGGTGGATGATGTCAACCTGACTATTTATAAAGGTGAAATTTTCGCCCTGTTGGGAGCATCTGGTTGCGGCAAGTCCACGCTGCTGCGTATGCTGGCCGGTTTTGAAAGCCCGACCCAGGGACTGATTTTGCTGGATGGCCAGGACCTCTCCCATGTGCCTCCCTATCAGCGCCCGATCAATATGATGTTTCAGTCCTACGCACTGTTCCCTCATATGACGGTGGAACAGAATATTGCTTTCGGACTGAAGCAGGACAAGCTACCAAAAGCGGAAATTGCCAGCCGTGTGGTTGAAATGCTGACTTTGGTGCATATGCAGGAATACGCCAAGCGTAAACCCCATCAACTTTCCGGTGGCCAGCGTCAGCGTGTGGCACTGGCGAGAAGCCTTGCCAAGCGTCCCAAGCTGCTGTTACTCGATGAGCCGATGGGCGCTCTTGATAAAAAACTTCGTGACCGCATGCAGCTGGAAGTGGTGGATATTCTTGAGCGTGTGGGCGCGACCTGCGTCATGGTGACCCACGACCAGGAAGAAGCCATGACCATGGCCGGACGCATCGCTATCATGAACCGCGGTAAATTTGTGCAAATTGGCGAGCCGGAAGAGATCTATGAACATCCAACGACCCGCTTTAGCGCCGAGTTTATTGGTTCCGTTAACGTTTTCGAAGGTTTGCTGCGTGAGAGTCAGTCGGATGAATTGATCATTGATTGTCCCGGTCTGGTGCACCCGCTGAAAGTCGAGTCAGATGTCTCCGTACTGGATGGTGTACCAGTCTATGTGGCACTGCGCCCGGAAAAAGTCATGCTGTGTGAAGAGATCCCCGCTGACGGTTTCAATTTTGCCGTGGGCGAAGTGGTGCATATTGCCTATTTGGGTGACTTGTCTATCTATCACGTTCGTTTACGCAGCGGACAGATGATCAGCGCTCAGCTGCAAAACGGCCACCGCTTCCGTAATGGTATGCCGACTTGGGGAGATGAAGTACGCCTCTGTTGGGATACTGATAGCTGTGTGGTTCTGACGGTGTAAGCAGGGGAAGATAATGAGCCAATTTTCTGAACGTACTGCCCGGCCACCCGGTGTACAAAAAGCCCGTGTGGGGTTGCTGACTCGTTTGCAGGTCGCCCACGGGCGCAAGCTGGTTATTGCACTGCCCTACATCTGGCTATCCCTGCTGTTCATGCTACCGTTCCTGATTGTCCTGAAAATCAGCTTTTCTGAGATAGCGCGGGCTATTCCGCCCTACACTGATCTGCTGACCTGGGCCGATGACAGTCTCAGTATGGTGCTGAATCTGGGGAACTATTTTACCCTTACCGACGATCCGCTCTATATTGATGCTTATCTGCACTCGCTACAGGTTGCGGCGATCTCAACCGGTATATGTTTGTTAATAGGTTATCCGTTGGCCTGGGCAGTGGCCCATGCTTCGCCATCAACACGTAATATTTTGCTGCTGCTGGTGATTCTGCCGTCCTGGACTTCGTTTCTGGTGCGCGTCTATGCCTGGATGGGGATCCTCAATAATAACGGTATTCTCAACAATTTCCTGATATGGACCGGTGTTATCGACCAGCCGATAGCGATTCTCTATACCAATATGGCGGTGTATATCGGCATCGTGTACTGCTATCTGCCGTTTATGGTATTACCAATTTACACCGCGCTGACCCGCATTGATTATTCCCTGGTAGAAGCATCGCTGGATCTGGGGGCTCGTCCACTGAAAACTTTCTTTAGTGTGATTGTTCCCCTGACCAAAGGCGGCATTATTGCCGGATCGATGCTGGTGTTTATCCCGGCGGTAGGCGAGTACGTTATTCCTGAACTGCTGGGTGGCCCGGACAGTATTATGATTGGCCGTGTGTTGTGGCAGGAGTTCTTTAATAACCGTGACTGGCCGGTGGCTTCTGCGCTGGCGGTGATTATTTTGCTGATCCTTATTCTGCCTATTATCTGGTTCCATAAGCATCAGAATAAAGAGATGGGGGATAAGCCATGAGTCAGTTGCCAACCATTCGCTCCAAGTGGCGTACGGCGATCCTCGCTGTCTGCTTTTTCTTCCTGTACGCACCGATGCTGCTGCTGGTTATCTTTTCGTTTAACTCATCTCAACTGGCAGCCTGGGAGGGTTTCTCTTTCCGCTGGTACCAGGTGTTATTCCAGGACAATGCGATGATAAGCGCCGTGACGCTGAGCCTGTCGATAGCCGCGCTCTCGGCGACCGCTGCGGTTATCCTTGGCACGATTGCTGCGGTAGTCATTGTGCGTTTCGGGCGTTTTAAAGGATCGACCGGTTTTGCCTTTATGCTGACAGCTCCGCTGGTCATGCCCGATGTGATTACCGGTTTGTCTCTGCTGCTGCTGTTCGTGGCGATGGCCAATGCATTTGGCTGGCCTGCTGAACGCGGTATGCTGACTATCTGGCTGGCCCACGTGACCTTTTGTACGGCTTATGTGGCAGTGGTCATCAATTCACGCCTGCGCGAGCTGGACCGTTCCATTGAAGAAGCGGCGATGGATCTTGGCGCTACGCCGTTAAAGGTCTTCTTTGTGATTACCGTACCGATGATTGCTCCGGCGCTGGTAACCGGCTGGCTGCTGGCGTTTACGCTGTCGCTGGACGACCTGGTGATATCCAGCTTTGTGACCGGGCCGGGAGCCACTACATTACCGATGCAGATCTTTGCGACAGTACGACGGGGTGTGAATCCGGAAATTAACGCACTCGCCACGCTGATCCTGTTTGTGGTGGGGCTGGTTGGCTTTATTGCCTGGCGTCTGATGGCTCAGAAAGAGAAACAGCATCTGAAAGATATTCAGAAAGCACGCGCCTCCGGGCACTAAACTTTACCGGACAAGCGGGTGGGGTGTTCCCCACTCGCTGCCCGGATATCAGTTCGCGTCAGATTTTCACTTCCCCAATACGCGTCAGTGCATCAACAACCAAATCCCAGAAGTAAGTGTGGTTGAGTTTAACGGCGACCTGCGTATGGCAGTCCGCCGGGGCGGGAGCCCGGAAATCTGCCACGGTCATCCCTAAGGTCAGTGTTCCTGTCAGTTCGATATCCACAGGGACTTTTTTGACCGTCATTACTGCCGGGTCAATCACATAAGCAACGGCACAAGGATCATGCACCGGCGGAGCGTCAAAACCTTGCGCATCCTTATACGCAGCGCCAAAGAAATCTAATAATTCAAGGACAAACTTGGCAGGTTGCGTACCAACCTTTTTGATTTTATCCACCACTTCTGGAGTCGCCAGAGCCTGATGTGTCAGGTCAAGACCCACCATGGTCAGAGGCCATTTCTCATTGAACACAATATGGGCTGCTTCAGGGTCAATTTTGATATTGAATTCAGCCACGGCGCTCCAGTTTCCCACATGGTAACCGCCCCCCATCAGGACCACTTCCTTCACTCGCTCAACAATGCGTGGCTCTTTTCTGGCTGCCAGAGCGATATTGGTTAATCCTCCCGTTGGCACAAGCGTAATGGTCTTTGCCGGATGCGCCATAATGGTGTCAATAATCAGGTCAACGGCATGACGGGTGTCCAGATCAATCGCAGGTTCAGGCAATACCGGGCCATCGAGTCCCGACTCGCCGTGAATATCCGGCGCCACTTCTATCTGTCGAACCAGCGGTCTTGGGCAGCCTGCAGCGAAAGGAACCCCGGTAATATTGGCGATACGGGCAACAGCCAGCGCATTTTTAGTCACTTTTTCCAGGGTTTGGTTGCCGACAACGGTAGTGACCGCCAGCAACTCAATCTCTGGATTACCGTGCGCTAATAATATTGCAATAGCGTCATCGTGACCGGGGTCGCAATCAAGGATAATTTTCTTCGTCATGCCGGTATTTTCCTTTTTAACGAGGGTGTTACGTCCAGTTTTCATTTTGCTGAGTCACTCTGCAATGCCCAGCTGTTTCTGTAAACATATAAAGTGTTTCACGTTCTTTTTATAATACTGTGTTTCCGTAGAAAAAAGTGTCTGTAGCCATGCATGACTGGTTAAAACAGAAAGGGGAACGATTAGCCTGCTTTTTAACCACCTGAGTTCTTTCTTATAGAGAGATTTGCTTGCGAAAAAATTACAATTTTGCAAAAAGTAAACGCCATTTCAATTTTTTTAAAATTATTATTCATTAATATTTGTTTTCTTACTTCTCCCCCGGACTAGAGATAGAAGGAAATAAAATGATAAAAAAAATCTATAAACTCACACTGATGTCTTTCTGTTTTCCTCTGTTAATACAAACCAGCCCCAGTCACGCAGCGCAACCTCAGCAAGCGCCAGGTAGCCCAACTCGGCCAGAGTTAACCCCACAGGAAGTCGCCACCTTTACGCAGGAAAACTATTTCTCACGGGGAGGTTTATTAACTGAGACCCTCTCTGACGCCTGGGTTCCAGATGAACAGGTTAAGACGGATGAATCAACACCTTGGGTTGTGGGTAAAGATGCGGCCTATCAGACTGTACAACAGGCGCTAAATGCCGCACTAAAAGAGAAATCGGCCAGCCCAGAGAGCCGAATTTATATCAAGATCTTACCTGGAACCTATGTCGGCACGCTGTATATTCCAGCAGATGCCCCTCCTGTGACACTCTTTGGTAGCGGAGAAAATCCTCAACAAGTGGTGTTATCCCTGGCATTGGATTCCATGATTTCACCTGAAGTGTGGCGTGAAACGGTAAACAGCCAGGGACAATACCAGCCAGGCGATCCGGCATGGGAAATGTACCAGACCTGTGCGACAAGCCCCGAGGAGGTCGTTACGACGTTATGTTCTGCCGTAGTCTGGTCACAAAATAATGGCTTTCAGTTAACCAATTTAACCGTTGAAAATAGCTTATTAGATACAGTCGATAGCAGCGCTCACCAGGGCGTGGCTTTACGTACTGACGGCGATAAAGTACAGATCGACAACGTACGCCTTATTGGCAGACAAGATACCTTTTTTGTTAATACCAGCGATAAGCATAATCGATATGTCACAGACAGGATCAGCCGCGCGCTGATAAAAGACAGCTATATTGAGGGAGACGTCGATTATGTCTTTGGCCGGGCAACGGCGGTGTTTGATGGCGTTCATTTTCACACTGTTTCCAGCCGCACTGCCGATGGCGCCTATGTACTTGCCCCAAATACCTTAACAGATAATCCTTACGGATTTTTAGTCACCCGGAGCCGTTTTACCAGTGACGACGGTTTTGGTGAAAAAAATCATGCCCAGTCAGGAAGGGCCTGGGACCAGGGTGCCAGGGCGACGGGCTATATACCGGGCAAAACGTCAAACGGCCAGGCAGTGATTATGCTTTCCACTTTTGATAGCGGATATGATGCCCACTCTCCCTGGGGGCCAGCGGCAACAACCAATCGTGCTTTTCGGGGAAATATCGCGCAAGATCGTGATTTAAATAATATTGAATTCAATAGATTATGGGAGTTTAATAATACCCGACAGGTAAAGTGATTATTGTATATACCCTAAATAATTCAAGTTGCTTGTAGGCGCAGAGTCAATCCTGGCGATGAGCATAGATAAACTATGTGATTCGGCAGGATTGACGAAGGTAACGCCCAAGCAACTTGAAGTATGACGGGTATAAAACCCTTGTTATAACAGAAACCGCTGTACAGATGGCTCCCATAAAACAGTCAGCCTCATGTGGCTGAGTCTGAAGGTATCATTTACCTTCATCGACAAGCTTGCCGGTTCTCCTGAAGAGCATTCAAAGGCATATGGGAGCCTCAATATCGTTGGAGAAAATCATCAAGACGGCTCCGTTTGATCGTGAACTCACGCTGAAACGGGTTGGTGTCAGTTGACGGTAACGAGTACTGATAGCACGTCATCAGTATGGTGCCTTTCATTATCAGTCGCACAGACAGGTGTTCATTTACACGGAGTACAAAATCAGATATTTCACATGGCTGGTGGTATTTTGTACGTCTTTTAACCCTGAGATAAATTGATTGTTTACTGCATACCCTTATCCCATAAGGCATGAAGGGTTATGTGAGGAAATTCTTATAAATCAGAAAGATGACTTGTGATTGTTGAAGCTTGAGAATGTCATGTTTTGTTGCATTTTTTCATTTCCTATCTGGCAGGTTATGTTCCTACACTCCGGCTATTGGGTCTTATCCGAAATTTTTCATTTTAGACAAACGCTCAAAAATACAGTGTCGGCATGCTGGTGGAGGGAATACGCCCGCTTTTAGTTCCGGGATTTTATTTACGTCGGATGACGCGAACCGGAAAGTTGTTCTGGCAGGGTAATTTTGTCTTCTTTATTTCTCACTGGCATTGACCGTATCTGTTACTCCACAGAACAGGGATACCGGCGCACGCAACGTCGATAGTCTGCTCAATCAGCAAATTCTGCCGGTGCTGAGTCAGCAGCTGTTAACCCATATGGCCGCAAAGCTGAAGCCACAGTCGTTACGCTTTAGCTGGAGTGAGAAAGAGGGCATCGGGCTGGAATTGGACGTGAAACAGGGAGTGGATGCATGAGTAATAATTCTCCGTTAAGATTCAGCCATAATCACCACCTGCTGGCGGTGAAAGGATGTGAGTCAGCGCTCGACGTGCTGGCGTTTGAAGGCGATGAAGCCCTGAGCACACCGTTCCGCTACCGTATTGAATTCACAAGTTCTGACCATGCTATCGCCAAAGAAGCGATGCTGATGAAACAGGGTTCGCTGACGCTGCAGGTTACGGTTGACCAAGGATACGGCATTAAAATGCAGCAGGCCGTGCGCACCCTTCAGGGGGTGGTGAGCGGCTTTGAACGCCTCAGCACCTCAAAAGATGAAACTCACTATGCCCTGACGCTCCAGCCACGCCTGGCGCTACTCAACCGATCCCACCAGAACGCCATTTACCAGGACATGTCGGTCCCGCAAATCGTGGAAAAAATCCTGCGCGAACGTCACGGTATGCGCGGCCAGGATTTTCTGTTCTCGTTGTCAAAAGAATACCCGCGGCGTGAGCAGGTGATGCAGTACGGTGAGGACGATCTGCACTTTATTACCCGCCTGCTGGGGGAAGTCGGCATCTGGTTTCGCTTCACCACTGACACGCGCCTGAATATCGACGTGGTGGAGTTTTACGACGGCCAGCAGGGGTATGAAAAAGGCCTGATCCTGCCGTCAGTTCCCCCGTCAGGGCAGCATTCGGACGGGGTGGATGCGGTCTGGGGCATGGAATGCCATCACAATGTGGTGCAGAAGCAGGTCAGTACCCGGGACTACAACTACCGTCAGGCCACGGATGATATGAATACCCAGGTCGATGTGACCCGCGGGGATGTCACCACGTACGGTGATGCCTATCACTGGGCGGATAACTACCTGACGCCGGGCAGTGCGCATGAGCGTAATCCGGCCCCCGAGTCTGGGACGTTTTATGCCCGCATTCGTCATGAGCGCTACCTGAATGGCCAGACGCAGACGCAGGCCATTACCAGCTGCCCGACGCTCTCTCCGGGTATGCGGTTGAAAGTCACCGGCGGGTACGAAGTAGCCGACGTGTTTGCTCAGGGCGTGGTCGTCACGGCGATACACAGCCATGCGCGGCGGGATGAAGACTTTGGTATCAACCTCAATGGCATTCCGGACAGCCCTGATTTTAGTTTTCGCCCGGACCCCGGCAGACGTCCGGTGATGGCGGGTACATTGCCAGCACGTGTCACCAGCACCACCGAGAACGACACCTACGGGCATATTGATAAAAATGGTCGCTATCGCGTCAACATGCTGTTTGACCGTGATAACTGGGAGACCGGATTCGAGAGCCTGTGGGTGCGCCAGTCCCGTCCGTATGCCGGCGACACTTACGGTCTGCATCTGCCGCTGCTGGCGGGAACCGAAGTGGCGATTGGCTTTGAAGATGGTAATCCGGACAGACCGTACATTTCTGGTGTACTTCACGACTCGGCGCACGGTGATCATGTCACTATCCGAAACTATAAACGTAACGTCCTGCGCACCCCGGCGAAAAACAAAATTCGCCTCGATGACAGCCGTGATCAGGAGCATATCAAGATCTCCACCGAGTACGGCGGCAAGAGTCAGCTGAATCTCGGACATTTAGTGGATGCGGAGAAGCAGAAGCGTGGTGAGGGTTTTGAGCTCAGAACCGACAGCCGGGGAGCCATCCGGGCACAGAAAGGGCTGTTTATCAGCGCTGACGGGCAGGCAAAGGCACAGGGTCAGGTGCTGGAGATGCAACCAGCGGTCAGCAATCTGGGTGATGCCCGGGAGCAGATGGCATTCCTCTCTGATGACGCACAGAAGGCGACCGCGAACCCGGCCGATCTCCAGGCGCAAATCAAACTACTGGAACAGCAGCTGACAGACCTCAAACAATCAGTGCTGCTGCTCAGCGCACCGGATGGGATGGCGCTGACCAGCGGACAACATCTGCAGGTATCGGCTGGCCAGAATCTGATAGCCACCGCCGGTAAAAATGCAGATGTCAGCGTGGTGAAAAATCTGTTCATCGGGGTGGGTAATGCCCTGAGCGTGTTCGTTCGTAAGCTGGGGATCAAGCTTATCGCGAACCAGGGGCCGGTAAAAATACAGGCGCAGAATGACCTGATGGATCTGATTGCCCGGGGCGAACTCAGTCTCACCAGCACCGAAGATGAAATCCATATTACTGCGAAGAAAAAAGTCACGATTAACGGCGGAGGAAGTTATATCACGCTTGATGCCAATGGCATTGAGTCTGCCACTCAGGGAGAGTACCGGACCAAAGCCGGGCATTACGGGCGAAAAGAGAAGGCCAATGAGCCAAAAGACTTTCCGAATGTGGCACCTGAAACGACCGAACCTTCCAGTAACTTCAGCTTTTCCTGACAAGGAGTCACATATGATTATCAGTCCTCCGTTTCTGAGAGATAAAGATACCGCTCAGTCTGACGCCGACTGGATTGAAGCGATGATGCCTGTCAATGCTCGCCGGGGATATCCTCTCAATGCATCAGAGTCCTGGCATGGGGGCATCCATATATCACATACGGATGCAGGCATAACACCGGAGAAAGTGAGGGCCATCGCTGACGGGACCGTGGTGTCGTTCCGCAATCCGTCTCCGCCAGAAAAAAGAGACCAGTTCCCACTGAAGTATGCCCCTGTAAGAGGGACGGATGATGGTTATGTTTTATTGAAACATGAGACAGAAATTGGTTCCGGCGAGGACGGTAAGGTCGTATTTTACTCTTTGTATATGCATCTTAAATTTCTGGAAGCTGAGATAAAAGCTGACGCCAAAATTTACCGGAAAGACCCGATAGGCTCTTGCGGAATGACTGACGGTCAGAACGAGTTTCACTTTCAGATTTTCTGCGATGAAGCCAGCATCAGTAAACTGACGGGCCGAAAAACGAAGGAACTGGATATTTCGAAAGATGGTCGCACTGATGCGGTTTACGGTGATATCCATTTTTATCTGCCAGCAGGAACAACGTTTTACGATAAAGCACCCGCAAATAACAGTACTTCCCTGACCGGTCTTTCTGCGCTTTATACCAGCAATGCGCCTCTGTATGTCAGCATGACCCTGGCAAAAGGCAACTGCACGATGGTGACCCGACAGAAGAACACGCAGACTGACGGGAAGTATGATCTGCTGGGGGAGCCGCTGGTTAACGCCGATGGTGAAGATTATGAATACAACCTTTATAAAACCGCGATGCGGAATTATAAGGATAGCCCCAGTGCCGGATTTGAGTTGCTTCGTTTTGGCCGGATTATCAATACGGAAAATGAAACCCTGGTGCCGGCTGACGCACCATTATGGATGACGGTCAGCTATCCGGGTGGAACAGGGGTTGTCAATCTTGCCGCTCCCGATATCAAAAAGTTTAGCGATGCAGATTTCCCCCACTGGACGGGATGGCTGCTGGTTGATGATGACAATGACACCCACAGCCAGTGCAATTCGGCGATCGTTAAAAAGTTGCAGAAAGAAGGCCGTTACGAAACTCAAAGCAACAGGCTTATCTGCCGTTTACCATTCGAGTGGGAAAAAAGCACAATAGATGCCAGGTATAAATGGTTGATGACGGGCCTGCCCTGGGAGCAGTGTACACTGGAAAGAACGGCCGTATGGACGATCCCGGGAACGCAGAAAAAGAAGGACCGTGTTCTGATGAGTGAGGAAGACTATGGCAAATTTAAGCAACACGCAGAAGCGCTGTGCTTTGATTCAGGCACTCTCGGTAGCGGAAGATTGTGGCATTTTGAACCGAAAGTATTTATTTCTCATTTTCGTAAATGTAATTGGCTCAGTCGAGATGAATTTAAACAGGTTGTGCCACGTAATATAATAAGACCTATGGGCTCTCGCTATAGTTGGGAACCAGTGGCGTTTCATGAAAGTGATATATCTGTCTTCTCAAAACATTATCCAATGCTGAATAAGATGTTTAGGAAATATTGCATTAACACACCTTCCAGATTGGTGAGTTTTTTAGGGAATTCAGTACAGGAAACTAAATGGCTGAATGTAACTAGAGAAGACTATCGATATTCCGCTACAGACGAGCATGGGCATAGATACCATTATAATATTTGGTATTTCCCGTGGTACGGCAGGGGATTCCTGCAGTTAACTAATCCTGATAATTTCTATAAGTATTTTACATATCGGGGAAGATCATTTAATAAAGATGTTCGAGACGAACTGGTTAGTGACTACAGAAGGGGCCAGGGTGACCGTGCTCTCAGGGAACGGGAAAAAAGATTAGATAACAGGATTCTATATGACGGGCAACATCCTGAACTTGAGCAAGAAGTGGTGTCTTGGCGTGAAGATGTCGATGTTGGGCTATTCGCCCCATCCGATAGCGCAGGGTTTTATTGGTCATTAACCAGCATGGCAAAATATGCCGATGAAGTTCATGAACTACAGCGACAGGCAGTAGCTGCTGGGCATGGTGTTAAGATCTATTATCGTAGCCCAGCATTCTGGCGGACGAGTGCAACCGTGAATTTGCCAGGAGCTATTAGCAGACGAAATTATCAAGGAATAAATGGATTTATAGAACGTTGCTGTGCATATACTTGTGCTTTGGCTGTGTTGACAGAAATTAAATTCCCTGATGAAAACAATGCATTTACTTTAGATAATCCTGAAGGCATTGTATTAAGGAGATAAAAGATGGAAAAAAAATATTTTGCTTTGTTCATATTTTTAATTTGTAAATTTACTTTTGCAGATATTAATCCTGAGATAAACATGCCCGCTGATTTTAATGATGATAATTTCATAGCAAGAGAAATTAATGACAATTCGTCGGTTTCTTACAATACTGCAGAGTCTGGCGGTTGCAGCATTATAAAATTTAAAGAGTATAGGTCCTCACCTAAAAATACAGTAAGCACCGAAGGTAAGAATCCCGCTAACACATTCCCTGTCAATACTTGGGTCTGTTTATCGTCCGATACTGTGTACAATAACGGGTATGACAGAAGTATGAATGAAAAAATCATTTACTCGAAAAGTAAATATTCATGGGTTAAAGTAAACAATAAAAAATCTGACATTATTCTTTCAGATCAAGATGGACCTTACAAACCGCTGAAACTATACAATATCAAAGCAAAGAATGCTAAAGGATATGTTGTATTTGATGAAAATATTACAAAGGATAATAAAGGAACCTATAAAAATGCAAAGGAACTGGTTAGTTTTTGCTTAGTTCAAGATTCTACTTACAATGCACTTTGCGGTTTAGGTAGCCTTGCCTCAGATAGTAATCAAATCCCTTACGTATTAAAAACTTTAGAAAGTATGGAAATAGGGTTGGATAATAAAGTAAATGAAAAAATATTAAACGGCAGAAACAAACAAAAGGTCAATTAGGGGGCGATTATGTCGTTGCTACTGTTAATTGTAAGAGTATGAATAATGATGTTCAAAAAGTTTTTTATCGCGATCGGTGGATTGATATCAAATTTAATCTTTTACATTCTTGGCGTGTTTTTATTTACAAGTTATTGTCTTGCAAATGATAATGTTGACAAAGAATCCATGTTAATGTGCACTATGATTCGTACTAATGTAATTTCTGATGTTTATGAAGTTACGAACACTGAAGCTAGCAAAGATAATTCATATATTCTTCTAACGAGTAGCAGTGAAGTAAATTATTCTTGGGGTGACGACAGGTTAACAATCGATGGCCATCTTATATTTTAAATGACACTCTTTTAAAATTAGATTCATTGGTTATATTTAGCATGAAAAATGGCAAGCCAACTAACGAAGTCATATATTTAAGTGAATCTAATCGTGGAGTTGGTGGGGTATTTTATCGTGATATTACTAAAGATGGATTGCCTGAAGTAAATGCTATGTATATTAATATTATAGGCCGAGTTAGCCATTTTAATGTAAGTGCAAGCCCTGAATGTCTGAGCCATTACCCTAAAAGTGTTTTATCCAAGGTATCTACTGAGTAGAGATCTTGAGGATGCAGTATGAAACCAAGTTTTATTACGATGAGCGTTTCTCATAATCATAAAATTAGTTTGTGGTGATTTCATATCGAGATAATTAATGTCGTATTCACTTAAACATCTTCCTGAACGTTACCCTAGGCCAGAACGACCAAAAATATCGCGCTGGTTTGTTGTCCTGGTAGCGATGTCGGTCATCAGCGTGATCTTCATGCGTATATTTGGGCGATACATCGATAACAACCATTTCTGGTTGGTCGCTATTGCTACCCCCATTGTTGTTTGGATTGTAACTTTCGGTTTTCGCATGTTGATCTGGTCATTACTGGACAGTAAAGCGAATGGTTTTGACCGGCGTCGGGAGCAATGGATCTTGAGTGAGACGCGTAGGGCTCGTCGTGCACTTCAGGTGTTGAATACGACATTTATTACAGCCCATCAGGAAGACGGACATCGCTCTGTCGCTGATAATATGCTCAATAATCACAGCATTATCATTTCGCAGTCGGACTGGAAAGGCGAAAAAGGCAGGAGGCTGAGCCGTATTACTGCAGAACCAGAAGATACTCCTGGATTGCTCATCTCACGTTTGTTCTCTGAACTCATTGCTGATCTTCCCGTTCACCCGTTTCTGGAGACCGCTTCGCTTGTTGTCATCCTCGATGTCTCGTCATCTCTGTCATTCCCTGCTGTCAGGGATATCTGGCAGGAAGCCTGGCAGGAGAGTGGCATAACCTGCGCTCTTGAGTACACAGGCAGCAATGGGCCGGGGGTAGTCAGCCATTGGCTGGATCAGCGTATTAAAGATGATGCGATGTTATTGATTATTGGCCTTCAGATTGATCCGGTTGTTTCAGACAATACTGCTGAAGCAGCCGTTGCTCTGCTCCTTGGCAACCGCCTGACCCAAGAGGCACTCGAACCTCTCGCGCTGCTGCACCGGCCAGATGCTGCCCCAACTGGTGAGCTGAGGGAGGGGATGAACATGGCCGCCTATAACGTCCCGCTCAAAGAAAATATCGTGAAAAATTTATGGCTTGCCGGGCTGACAGGGGAGCAGCGCACGGAAGTTATCGCGTGCCAGAATGCTCACCCTGCGCAGTCTGTACAGGACGGAGCCGTCATTTCGCTCGATACCTCCATGGGACATGCCGGTGCTGCGGCCCCCTGGCTGGCTATCGCTGCTGCTACTGAAATTGCCCGACAAACTCAGTCACCACAGATGATTATCTGCGGTGATACCACACAGAATGTGCTGTGGAGCACGCTCATTACTCCGATTTCTTCCCGACAGGAGATGGATCCGTGAAGCTACCTTTAGCACCGAAGACTACGGAAGGCCGCTATCTTGCTGCCGTATTGATTTTCTTTTTGCTGCTAGCCGTTATGACGTTCATGGTTTGGAAGCGTCCTGATATAGCCGGGATTGAAAATGGTAGCCCGCAACAAATTTACTGGCTTATCGCTGGCGGATGTATTTCAGGCTGTGTCCTTATCGTATCTGTGGTGCTTCTGGTGGCGGTATGCAGTACCGGTAAGCAGGAGTTTAATACGCTTGTCGACAACACCCACGGTGATGATGAGAAAAAGAAACGGGAAAATGATAAAGCGCCTGTTCACCCTGCGGTGGATATGTGTAACAAGATTCGGGGACATCTCCTCGCCCGTACTGGCTTTTACTGGTGTCGTAAAACCCGTCTGTTGTTAATCACTGGCGATGAGGCGGCAATCGAACAGCTGGTACCTGGCCTGCAGGAAAACCAGTGGCTTGAAGGCAATTGTACCGTTCTGATTTACGGCGGCAGCCTGACTACTGAGCCCGATAAAGAGAAATACACCGCGCTGCGAAAACTGCGCCGCGGACGACCACTGGACGCTATTGTGCGCGTTATGCCGCGGTCGCTTAATCTGACTCCACAAATCAGCGACAACGATTTACGTGGGCTGGAAAAAATTAGCGAACTGCTCCGTTATTCCGCGCCGGTCTGGCTATGGCAGCTGTGTGACAGCAAGTGGTCACAGGCAAAACGTACTGAACAAGCGGTAGGAGCCAGTTTCCCGCTGCGTGCCAAAGCTGACGATATTACCCGTCAGCTCGAGCTGATGCTGCCGACCCTGCGAATACAGGGGGTGAGTCAGGTCGCCGAGAACAACGGCCACGACTTCCTGTTGCGCCTGGGTCAGCACCTCAAAGACCGCGGTATCGCCCGCTGGACTCAACAACTGGTGCCATGGTTAACTTCCTCCCAGCAGCGTGTTCCGCTGCGTGGTCTGATGTTCAGCCTGCCGGACAGTCATCCTGTTCATACGCCTGCGGGAACAGCCAGCGCTGAGAAATATGTCCCCGAATCTCAGCATCACGCCCTGATCCTGCCAGCAACCTGGCAGGGCATCGTGGATGACTGTACCCGCGTGCATGGACGCCGTGTCAGTATGGCCTGGGAGCAGACCCTTGCCTGGACACTGATGACCATTATTGGTGTCTGGGGTGTGGGAATACTGCTTTCTTTCGTGATCAACCGCATGCAGATAGTCTCTGTTGCCGATCAGGTTCATGCCCTGGTGGAACATCCTTCTGTATCGGATTACCAGCTGACGGCTCTGTATACGCTGCGTAATGACGCCGGTCGCCTGAAGCACCGTATTCAGGAAGGTACACCCTGGTACCAGCGCTTTGGCCTTGACCATAACCGGCAACTGCTCGATGCGTTGCTGCCCTGGTACGGTGTGGCAAACAACCGCCTGATACGCGACCCGGCGAATCAGGCGCTGACACAGAAACTCAGCGTTTTGGTAAACTCAGCCCCCAACAGCAACCAGCGTGCACAGTTAGCGAAACCAGGTTATGACCAGCTTAAAGCCTGGTTGATGATGGCCCGTCCGGATAAAGTCGACGGCGCGTTTTATGCGCAGACCCTGAAAACCGTGCAGCCGACACGGATAGGCATTTCAACCGGCCTGTGGCAAAGCCTGTCGCCGGATTTGTGGGTCTTCTATATCACCGAACTGGCAGAGCAACCACAGTGGAAAATCACGCCGGATGCGCAACTGGTGAGCCAGAGTCGCCAGATCCTGTTGCAGCAAATCGGACGGCGTAATGCCGAAAGTACCCTGTATGAAAACATGCTCAAATCCGTGCGACGTAACTTTGCCGATGTGTCTCTGGAAGACATGACCAACGGGAGCGATGCGCGGCGACTGTTCACCACCGATGAGGTGGTGCCGGGCATGTTTACCCGCCAGGCCTGGGAAGGCGGTATTCAGCAGGCCATTGAGAAGGCGGCAACGTCGCGCCGTGATGAAATTGGCTGGGTGCTGAGTGACAACCGGAAAGCGATGTCCTCAGACCTGTCGCCGGAAACACTGAAAGCACGTCTGACGCAACGCTACTTCACTGACTTTACTGGCCGCTGGCTGAGCTTCGTCAACAGCCTGCGACTTAATCCTGCGAACAATATTGCGGACGTTACCGACCAGCTTACGCTGATGAGCGATGTCCGGCAGTCGCCCCTGATTGCCCTGATGAACACCCTCGCCTGGCAGGGACAGACAGGCCTGCAAAACGAAGGTCTTTCGGACTCCATTATCAAATCGACAAAAGTTCTGGTTGGTGGAAAAGACAAACCCACAATTGACCAGTCTGCGGCAGTGCCCCTGGGACCGCTGGATGAAACTTTCGCTCCGCTGCTTCAGCTTTTGGGTAAAAACACGGACAACAACGTCATGTCGGCGGACAACTCTCTGAGCCTGCAGACGTATCTGACCCGTATCACCCGCGTGCGTCTGCGACTGCAACAGGTGGCCAGCGCTTCTGACCCGCAGGCAATGATGCAGACCCTGGCACAGACCGTGTTCCAGGGCAAAAGTGTGGATCTTACCGACACCCAGCAGTACGGCAGCCTGATTTCGGCAAGTCTTGGCGAGGAGTGGAGCGGATTTGGCAGGACAGTGTTTGTGCAGCCACTGACCCAAGCCTGGGAAACCGTGCTTCAGCCGTCGGCAGCCAGCCTGAATGACAAATGGAGCCGTTCGGTGGTGGCTAACTGGCATGCCGCCTTTGATGGTCGTTTCCCTTTTGCCTCCAGCAAAAGTGATGCCTCTTTACCGATGCTGGCTGAATTTGTGCGTAGGGACAGTGGACGTATTGATCGCTTCTTATCGACAGAGCTTAACGGTGTCCTGCACAAAGAGGGCGGCCAGTGGGTGCCGGATAGGGTCAACAGTCATGGACTGAACTTTAACCCGGCCTTTTTGCGGGCCGTTAACCAGCTGAACCAGCTGTCAGATATTCTGTTCACCGATGGCAGCCAGGGCATAAGCTTTGAACTACAGGCGCATCCTGTGCCGCAGGTAGTGGAGACGGAGCTAACCATCGATGGACAAAAGCTGCACTACTTCAATCAGATAGCTGACTGGCAGAGCTTCCGCTGGCCGGGAGAGACTTACAAGCCGGGGACGATGCTGACCTGGACTTCAGTCAACGCTGGTACGCGTTTGTTCGGAGATTACAGCGGAGCCTGGGGCTTTATTCGCTGGCTGGGTCAGGGCAAACGCCAGCAGCTTGACCGCAGCCAGTGGATGATGAGCTTTACTGCCCCGGACGGCCGGACTCTGCAGTGGAGCCTGCGTTCACAACTCGGAAAAGGTCCGCTGGCGTTGCTGGATCTACGTGGTTTCACGCTGCCGGATCAAATATTCAGTGTCGCAGCGCGGCCACTGCCCAGGCGCTGATGGCCAACACCGGAAACAGTGACATGGATGGCGTCGAATAATGAGCACAATGCAGAATCTGGTCGCGGCCTGTCAGGCTGGCGACACGCAGCTATATCTTCTGCGCACCTCGACAGCTACAGTACTTGCCCCTGTAAGGCAAAATTTATTCCGTCGATGATGGATGATAGGTACGAGAAGGGCAGTGTAGCTTCCGCTGCAGAATAGGCATCAGGTTTTACAGTGGCTCCGAAGCGGACCTCTCCTGAGCTGTCTGGTTAACTGTCCTGGGAATGTTCTTCTTTTCAGAAAAATACACAACATCTTTAATGCATAAAGGTTATACAGAATGCCAGGCAGGTTGGACACCTGGTATGGCAAAAAATATGTCATAGACTCCTCCCTTTGTACGCAGTATTGATGGTTCTCTTTTCTATATGATTATCCGTTAAAGTATGCGGCTGCCAATGAGCTGTAGAGAACGACTAAGAATAATGTGTTTTGGGAAAGTCAGTAATAGCGGGGTTTTGTGAACTGCGGCGAAGTCGAGAGAATTGTCAACTGGTGTCCCCTGCAGGAATCGAACCTGCAACTAGCCCTTAGGAGGGGCTCGTTATATCCATTTAACTAAGGGGACTTTACTGGCGAGTACTTGCCGCCGTTTTGAAGCGTTTCGATGTTACGCAATATTGGGTGATTCATCAAGCTGTTATGGGGCTAAGAGCAGTAGTTTCCGCTATTAACTTCATGTCGGTGCCGATTCGTTTATTTATTATTCAGCAGGGGAGGTAGGGTTTAAATGTTGCAAACAGAGGCGTGTTATCTCTATTCAGGCGAGTTTTCACGACCGCCTGAATAGAAAATGCTTTAAGTATGACGGCGATATAAATGATATACAGTGATGCAATAAGACTCAGAGTTCGGCAGGGCGAGGGACTTCAATATATACCCGTCATACTTCAAGTTGCTTGGGTGTTACCTGCGTCCAGCCCGCCGAATCACAGAGTTTATCTATGCTCATCGACGGGCTGAACTGGGTGCCTACAAGCAACTCGAATTATTTTGGGTATAGTTACCATCGATATCTTTCTGATAATAACTGCCGTTGCGTGCGTAATAACGCTTGTTATTATAATCAACAACGTTAAGGTCGGGCCGCATATATTCTGGTGGCTGAATCAGAATATATTCAGTGCCTTGCTTTCTGTAATAAGTGTCATTGACAATATAGTATGTCAGTCCGCCAGGAATTAATGTGGTTGCCAGCGCCGGAAGCCAGTCCAGGCGGGGTGCCACAGGCCACCAGATCCTGCATAAACCAGTAATGGTGAGACTATCATTATCGCCATGACCAAAGTGCAGATGTTTTTTTACCGTGGTATCCCCTGCTGTAGATAGGTGCATTGTTACTACTGCGATGATTATGATATTCGACTGAGATATTATGCTTACGGTAATCTTCAATAAGTCTTAATCTGGTTTTTCTTACTCTTATTTATATTGTTTTCAGAAAGCCCCGATTTATTTGGCATACAGCCTTCATTTTATCAGCATTCTATTTTTCCATGACTCTCTTTGTATGTGAAGTTGCAGGTTGATAACAGGGCTCTATCTATGATTTTATTGAGACGATCGGATCTTTTTTTTGTTATGCTGTAACAAATATGACCAAACGTGACTGGGGCAGCTGGCGCGTTACGGGAAGTTATTAAGATGAGGAGGGGGAAACGACGACTCTCCTGTCATACCTGTTATTTAGTGTATAATACAGTAAAAGCAGTAATCGCTACAAAACTGAACAGGTATCTGGGTAGACTTCCGCCAGGGAAGATGAACTTTTTGGCAACCACTACCTTATTTTTTGCGCCCGGTAGGGGCGAGCAGAGCAGTGAAAGCGCAGATTAAAAAAATTGGAGACGCTTATGAATTTTCGCCTGACCGGACTGGCATTGGCGACCACCTTATTGCTGGGGTGCGCCAGCTCGGCTGATAAAAAACCACAAGAGCGTTCCGATCCGCTGGAAGGGTTCAACCGAACCATGTTCAATTTCAATATGAACGTGCTGGATCCTTATCTTGTTCGTCCGGTTGCTGTTGCATGGCGTGATTACGTGCCTCAGCCTGCGCGTAACGGCTTGAGCAATTTTACCAGTAACCTTGAAGAGCCGGCCTCTATGGTGAACAACTTTGCTCAGGGTGACGTTTATCAGGGCATGGTGCATTTCACCCGTTTCTTCCTGAATACAATACTGGGTATGGGCGGCTTTATTGATGTTGCTGGTATGGCAAACCCGAAACTGGAACGAACCTATCCGATACGTTTTGGCAGCACTCTGGGACACTATGGGGTGGGTTACGGCCCTTATATCGTGTTACCTGGATACGGCAGCGTCACGCCGCGTGAAGATGGGGGGGAGGTTGTTGATACCCTCTATCCGGTGTTGTCCTGGCTGACTTGGCCGATGTCCGTCGGCAAATGGACCCTGGAAGGGATTGAAACGCGTGCGCGTTTACTGGATAGCGATGGCCTGCTCCGTCAGTCTTCCGACCCTTATATTCTGGTGCGTGAGGCTTACTTCCAGCGTTACGATTTCCTGGCGAATGGCGGCAAACTGAGTCCGGAAACGAATCCAAACGCGGCAGCGATTCAGGACTCTCTCGCGGAGATCGATGCTATGTAGTATCTCCTGAAAAGACAAAGAAGGAAAAATCGCGTTTTTTCCTTCTTTGTCAGCAATAAAAAGGCGAACCTGAGTTCGCCTTTTTGCTTGCTAAAAGCCGCCTGTTGAGCGCGATTAGAATGCGTAGTTAAAGTTAGCCC
Organism: uncultured Cedecea sp.; assembly: GCF_947498825.1. Classification (GTDB taxonomy): domain Bacteria; phylum Pseudomonadota; class Gammaproteobacteria; order Enterobacterales; family Enterobacteriaceae; genus JGM124. The sequence goes on from NZ_CANMLV010000012.1 coordinate 56,156, forward strand.
CGTACAGCCAGGCTTTACCTTCAGAACGGAAGCTGTAAGGACCTTCTTTAATATCAACGTGTTTCCCGTGCATATAGGAAACACCGACATCAACCGAAGCATCTTTATTGAAGGCATAGGTTGTCCCGGCGCTGAGCCAGAAACGATCCTGATCGGGAATGGAAATTGAGCGTTTATTTGCCGGTACCGGGCTGTCATCAAATGCAATACCGGTGCGGAAGGTCCAGTTCTCGTCCATAAAATAGGTGGTACCGATAGCCAGACGATAGGCGTCTCTGAAGCTTTCGTCTTTCAGGAACAGTACCTGACCATCTTTCGCGGTGGCTCTCAGCTCTTTAAACTGGCTCCAGCGGGTATAAGCCATACTGTAGTGAATCGCCCATTTAGGTGCCACGGTATTGTAACCAGACACTTCCCACATTTCAGGTAAGTTCAGGTCTAAAGAACCCGGGATGGTTTCACCTCCGGTACCGTATAAGCCATAACTTCCTAGTATTGGGTTATAGGCAGAAGGCAGGTCGCTTTTATAGTCGCCATCAAAATCAATTTTGATTTTTGAACGGTAGGTTAACGCGTAGCGATTTCCCTTGTTAATCTCGTAAAGAACACCGGCGTTCCAGCCAAAGCCCCATTTATCCCCTTTCAGGCTGGTAATCAGTCTGTTTGCCGGAATACTACTCACAAGACCCTCAGTTCCGGCAGGAAGCTGTCCGCTACCTGCTAAAATAGTACCTAAATCACCTGCATAACGCTCAATTTTCGCTTTGGCGTAAACTGCATTCAGACCTAAACCGAAACTCCAGTTAGGATCAAGCCGCCAGGCTCCGCTCAGATTGAAGTTAGCGGTCTGCAAGTCGGTTTTTCCGCCGACTGAACCCGCGCGATAGTTATCATTAAACTCGGTGGCCAGCCCATAGTTAGAGGTGACGGATGCACCCCAGCCAAACTGTTCGTTGATTGGGGCAACGAAATGCAGGTTGGGTACCAAAGCATTAGGGGCAATATTTTTGGCGGTGGTACTGCCTCCTGCCGGAGAGTTACCAAAAATGTTGACATCAGGTTGGATAAAAACTGCACCACCTGAGAAAGACGGTCTGTCAAACATCATGATAGTGGCCGGGTTGCGGCTGGCCGATCCTGCATTGTCTGCGACAGCGCCTTCCCCTGAATAGGCTCTTCCCAGCCCGGAGGAAGAAAACTCGTTTAACTGAAAGCCCGCGGAATGAGCTTGTAAGCTGACCATTGCTACAGCAATTGCTATAAATGACTTGGTAAACAGGTTTTTCTGGCTCATAACCAAAACCTCATTGATTTATATTTATATAAGAAATGCTACTTACCGTAACAGAAGCGCGCATAGTAGGGACTGTGCTGTTAGATAGAAAGCAGACCAGTTACCGGAGTATAGGTACGACCAGTGGGTGTGTTGCAAGAATGTTTCGTGTTTATTTGTAAGTTGTTGTCGAAAATATGATCGAGGCAGCAAAAAATAGTAATGTTGAATCCGTATAGCGGTGACGGAATTTGTTTTAGATCATTTTTAAGTGTGATTTACGTCACTCACATCAATTACCAGAATAATCAACTGGAGTGAAAATACGGAGCGACGTAAAATAATGGCCATGAGTGTCAGGGCGTTTATCGGTAGGTATCGCTCCTTTTCACTCAGCGCTTAAAACAACCCGAATTATTCTGAGTATATAATGCTAAGGAACTAATCATGAGTAGAAATAGTGCAGATGAAACCCCAGTTTGTTGCTGCATAGACGTCGGTTCTGTCATTGATAATACGGATTGTGTTGCCTCCTATAGTCGTGTGTTTACCAGCAAAGCGCAGGCAGATGAGGCTCTGGCGGCATTGAGCACTAAGGCGCGTGAAGTAGAGTCCGAACCTTGCCAAATAACTCCGCGCTTCACCGAAGAAGCCGAGGGTGTGCGCCTGGATATCGATTTCCTGTTCAGCTGTCAGGCAGAAACCATGATTTTCCAGTTGGGCTTACGCTAGTCTGACCGTTTGAACAAAAATGGCTGACTTACTTAGTCAGCCATTTTTACCTGTTCTTCTCCCCAGAATAAAAATCCTTTCCCGTTTGTTGTTTCTCACGACGTTAAACGTGCTGCCTCTCGCAATTTTTCCCCGAAAGGGTTGGCTAAGTGTAAATAATTAGTTAACACTGGTATCAGGTCAGACCACTAATTATTTCTCTGTAGGGGAGCGTTATGAGCCAGGCACTACCATTGGTTACGCGTCAGGGTGCAAGGATTGCCATCGTCAGTGGGCTGCGTACGCCCTTTGTTCGTCAGGCTACCGCTTTTCATGGTATTCCCGCTGTCTCTCTTGGCAACTGGGTTGTTCGTGAGCTGTTAATTCGCAGTAATATTTCACCGGAACACATTAATCAGGTAGTTTTTGGCCAGGTTATTCAGATGCCAGAGGCACCCAACATCGCACGCGAAATTGTCCTGGGAAGTGGGATGAGTGTTCATACTGATGCCTATAGTGTGAGCCGCGCCTGTGCCACCAGTTTTCAGGCGATAGCCAATGTTGCCGAAGGGATTATGGCAGGCACGATTCAAACGGGTATTGCCGGGGGAGCTGACTCCTCTTCCGTTTTGCCTTTTGGTGTCAGCAAAAATTTAGGTCGCACCTTAGTGGATTTAAGCAAAGCCCGTACGCTTGCTCAGCGTCTTAAATTGCTCACACGCCTGCGTCCGCGTGATTTATTACCTCTTCCTCCTGCCATCGCTGAATACTCCACAGGGCTACGTATGGGAGATACTGCCGAGCAAATGGCGAAGACCCACGGTATTACTCGTGAACAGCAAGATGCGCTGGCGCATCGCTCCCACCAGCTAGCCGCTCAGGCCTGGCAGGACGGTAAACTGGAAAATGAAGTGATGACCGCCTTTGTTCCCCCTTATCTTCAGTCTATTAGCGAAGACAATAATATCCGTAAACAGAGCAACCTGGCAGATTACGCAAAATTACGTCCGGCGTTTGACAGGAAGCATGGCAGCGTCACCGCGGCCAACAGCACACCGCTGACAGACGGTGCGGCGGCCGTCATTCTGATGGCTGAGTCGCGTGCTAAAGAACTCGGACTGATACCTTTGGGTTACCTGCGCAGCTATGCATTCACCGCTATTGATGTCTGGCAGGATATGCTGCTGGGACCTGCCTGGGCAACGCCCTTGGCTCTCGACCGTGCGGGACTTACGCTTAACGACCTGACGTTATTTGATATGCACGAAGCTTTTGCCTCACAAACGCTTGCCAATCTAAAGATGCTTTCCAGCGCGCAATTCGCGCGTGAAAAACTGGGGCGCGCTCAGGCAACGGGTGAGGTTGATGAAAGTCAATTCAATGTTCTGGGGGGCTCCATTGCTTATGGGCATCCGTTTGCTGCGACCGGGGCTCGAATGGTAACCCAGACTTTACATGAACTGCGTCGCCGTGGCGGTGGGTTTGGTTTGGTGACGGCCTGTGCGGCAGGTGGGCTTGGTGCGGCAATGGTACTGGAGGCCGAATAATGGAACAGCTTAGTGCATTTCGCCTGGAGATCCGGGCAGATAACGTCGCAGTCATCACTATTGATGTTCCCGGCGAAAGAATGAATACGCTAAAAGCCGAGTTTGCTGCACAAATCCGGGAGATCCTTCAGCAACTTCGCGACTATCCGGGCATTAAAGGCGTGGTTTTTATCTCCGCGAAACCCGATAACTTTATTGCCGGGGCCGATATTTTCATGATTGCAGGCTGTAAAACGGCCGAGGATGCCCAGGCTCTGGCACATCAGGGGCAGCAAATTATGGCAGAAATTGCAGCACTGCCCGTTCCTGTGGTTGCTGCAATTCATGGGAGTTGTTTAGGCGGCGGGCTTGAACTGGCGCTGGCCTGTCATATACGAATTTGTACAAACCTGCCAGAAACTCGTCTGGGTTTACCTGAAGTTCAGTTAGGGCTGCTACCGGGGGCTGGTGGAACGCAGCGTTTACCGCGTTTAATTGGGGTATCCAAAGCGCTGGATATGATCCTGACTGGCCGACAGCTACGCGCAAAACAGGCGTTAAAACTGGGGCTGGTTGACGAGGTTGTTGCTGAGTCACAGCTACTGGATATTGCCGTTGCTCAGGCTTTGCGCGGGCGTAAGCCCATCCCTCGTTTACCGATTAAAGAACGTTTTCTGGCTGGTATCGGACGGCCACTGCTGTTTCGTTTAGTGAGTAAGAAAACAGAGCAAAAAACCCAGGGAAATTATCCTGCGGTCAATCAGATTCTGAATGTGATTCAGCTTGGACTGGAACGGGGGAGTGATAAAGGTTATGACGCTGAAGCGCAAGCCTTCGGTCTCTTAGCCATGTCACCGCAATCTTCGGCCCTGCGCGGCCTGTTTTTTGCCAGTTCAGCGCTGAAAAAAGAGACCGGAAGCGAAGCACCTGCGCAACCTGTGCATTCAGTTGGTGTACTGGGAGGCGGTTTGATGGGGGCGGGTATTGCCTGTGTCACTGCCGTCAAAGGGCAGCTACTGGTTCGTATCAAAGATATGACCCCGGAGGGTATTAACCATGCCCTGAAGTACAGCTGGGATCTGTTGAGTAAACAAGTGCGACGCCGTCAGATAACCTCGGTACAGCGAGAGCGGGAAATGGCCCGACTCTCCGGCAGTACGGATTACCAAGGATTCCAGCGGCAGGATATCGTGATTGAAGCGGTATTTGAAAACCTGGCGCTGAAACAGCAGATGGTGGCCGAAACGGAGCAGTTTGCTAAGGCTGAAACCATTTTTGCCTCTAACACCTCATCGATACCTATTCGCGATATTGCCGCGTATGCCATGCGTCCTGAACAGGTGATTGGCCTGCATTATTTTAGCCCGGTTGATAAAATGCCATTGGTCGAGGTTATCCCTCATGCCGGAACGCGACCGGAAACGATTTCCACCACGGTCGCACTGGCGAAAAAACAGGGTAAAACGCCGATCGTAGTGGGTGATAGCCCAGGATTTTATGTTAACCGTATTCTGGCCCCCTATATTAACGAAGCACTACGTTGTCTGGTAGAAGGGGAGCCGATTGAACATATTGATAAGGCTCTGGTTAAGTTTGGTTTCCCGGTTGGCCCTATTCAGCTACTGGATGAGGTTGGTATTGATGTGGGGACCAAAATTATGCCAATACTGGAGCAGGCCTATGGTGAACGCTTTACTCCTCCACGAGCGCTGGATGCCATTCTGGCGGACGATCGCCGTGGACGGAAAAATAACCGAGGTTTCTATTTGTATTCTGGAAAAGGAAAAAACAATAAAAAACAGCCAGATAAAACGATTTATACTCTGCTCGGGGTTATGCCAGCGGTGCGGCTGAAGAGTGAAAGTCTGGCTGAACGCTGTGTGATGATGCTGCTTAATGAAGCGGTACGTAGTCTGGATGAAGGGGTGATTCGCCGAGTACGCGACGGTGATATTGGTGGTGTGTTTGGTATTGGTTTCCCGCCATTCCTTGGTGGCCCATTCCACTATATGAATCAGCTAGGGGTAGCGACGGTAGTGGATCGCCTGCAACATCTGGCGAACGTGTATGGTGAGCGATTCGCGCCCTGTGAACGACTGATAGCCATGGCAGAACAAAATCACACTTTTACTGATGTTATCGATTGATAATTGTCCGAATACAATGAACAGGCGTTATTAGCGATTATTTTATCAACAAATATTGACGGAGTTCACAGCATTAAGGTAAATATCAGCGTTTCATTCGGTGTATGAATCAGGCACAATGCCGGGCTGCCAAACCCTTTGCCTTTGCAAGGGCGTTTCAGGTGTTCTCGGTTAACAAAAGCGGTGCAATATGCAAGTGTTTATTATGCGTCACGGTGATGCGGCTCTGAATGCTGCAAGTGATTCAGTACGTCCTCTGACGGAATGCGGTTGTGATGAATCACGATTGATGGCCGCCTGGCTGAAAGGTCAGGCAGGAAGTATTGACAGAGTTCTGGTCAGCCCTTATTTGCGCGCAGAACAAACCCTGGCTGTCGTCGGTGAAGTCTTGTCGTTTACGGGGCGTACAGATATCCTGCCAGAATTGACCCCCGGGGGCGATGCGGAAAGGGTTGCTGACTATCTCAATATGCTTGCCACTGAAGGTGTGTCATCGGTGCTGGTTATCTCGCATTTGCCTCTGGTTGGCTATCTGGTCTCGGCACTGTGCCCGCAAGAATCCCCGCCCATGTTCTCTACTTCCGGGATCGCCAGTATCACGCTTGATTCACTGAGCGGGAAGGGAACCTTGAACTGGCAAAAAAGTCCCTGCCAGTTTAAAACAGAAAAAATAGCCTGATGCCCCGGTGAGGGAAAACAATGGTTTTCTTTTCTGTGAGTAAAAAAGTCGCCTCGGCGACTTTTTTCGTTATGGATCCAAGGGGGATTAAATCAGTTCAGGTGGTTGCCACTCTTCCACTTCAATCAGCACCAGAAGGGCCGCATCGCCGCCATAGGTCTTAGGGGCCTGATGGAAAGCCATGACATGCGGGTGCTGTGCCAGCCATAAAGGTGTTTGTTGTTTCAGAATATGCTTTCCATGTCCGTGCATTACGCAGGCACAAAAAACATGTTCACGGCGACAGGCGGCAATTAAAGCGCCGAGCTCTTGTTTGGCCTGTTGCTGAGTCAAACCATGCAAATCGAGAAATAGCTCCGGGGAGTAATCACCTCGACGGATTTTTTTTAGCTCAAAATGACTGACATCTTCTCGTACATAGCGTGTCGGGCCTTCCGAGGCGAGGCGAGGTTGAAATTCATCCGAAAAGTAGTGGCTGGCATCAACCTGCTCTTGTTGCAGACGCTTTGCAGGGACTTCAGTTATTTTTTTACGTACCGTACGGTGAACAATCGTATCCTGAGTTAGCTTTTTAGTATCAGTCATCAGGCCCCGAAACAGGGATTCATCTTCTGAACTGAGCGGTGAGGACTTTTTCATCTTGTGTCTTCTCGTATCTGTTTTGTTCTCAGTTTACCCGTTTTGCGGGCCTGCAAGAAAGAAAAGGATATATTCCAGACAGAACATCGCATCATCAATGCTGATTTGTCGCGGTCTTCATGGCAAACTAGCCGCTTATTATTGAACGAGCATGAGTCGCCTGCGGAGGGCAGCATGGATAAAATTTTTGTCGATGAGGCAGTGAATGAACTGCATACCATTCAGGATATGTTACGTTGGTCGGTGAGCCGCTTCAGTGCCGCCAACATTTGGTATGGTCACGGCACCGACAATCCGTGGGATGAAGCTGTTCAACTGGTCCTGCCAAGTTTGTATCTCCCGCTTGATATTCCAGAAGATATGCGTACCGCACGTCTGACCCCAAGCGAGCGTCATCTGATTGTTGAGCGCGTTATTCGTCGGGTGAATGAGCGTATTCCCGTCGCTTATCTGACCAACAAAGCCTGGTTCTGTGGTCATGAATTCTACGTTGATGAACGTGTGCTGGTGCCACGTTCTCCGATAGGCGAACTGATTAACAATCACTTTGCCGGTCTTATTAATCATCAACCGCGCCATATTCTGGATATGTGTACCGGAAGCGGGTGTATTGGTATCGCCTGCGCCTATGCTTTCCCGGAAGCAGATGTCGATGTGGTGGATATTTCCGTGGATGCTCTGGCAGTCACTGAACACAATATCGCTGAACATTGTCTGGAAAATAACGTCACGCCAATGCGTTCTGATTTATTCCGCGACCTGCCAAAAATTCAGTACGATATTATTGTCACTAATCCTCCTTATGTTGATGCGGAAGATATGTCCGACTTACCGGGCGAATATCATTTTGAACCAGAGCTGGGGCTGGCTGCCGGCCATGATGGCCTGGAACTGGCGCGTCGCATTTTAGGTTGTGCTCCTGATTATCTTACTGATGACGGTATACTGATTTGTGAAGTCGGAAATAGCATGGTACACCTGATTGAACAGTATCCGGATGTGCCGTTTACCTGGCTTGAATTTGATAAGGGTGGCGACGGGGTCTTTATGCTCACCAAGCCACAACTGATCGCTGCGCGAACCTATTTTGCTCGCTATCAGGATTAAGTCGTAATCACACCTGCGGCAAGTATAATTAAGACAGATCACAACAACGACGACAACGGTAAGGAGCCGTGATGGCTGGTAACAGTATTGGACAGGTTTTTCGAGTAACAACATTTGGGGAATCTCATGGTATCGCGCTGGGTTGTATTGTTGACGGCGTACCGCCGGGCATCAGTCTGACCGAAGCAGACTTGCAACACGATCTCGACAGGCGTCGTCCGGGAACGTCCCGCTATACCACACAACGTCGTGAACCCGATCAGGTTAAGATCTTGTCTGGTGTGTTTGAAGGTGTCACCACCGGGACCAGTATTGGATTGCTGATTGAAAATACCGATCAGCGGTCACAGGACTACAGTGCTATCAAAGATGTCTTTCGTCCGGGTCATGCGGATTACACCTACGAGCAAAAATACGGTGTCCGTGACTACCGCGGGGGAGGCCGCTCTTCGGCGCGTGAAACCGCGATGCGTGTGGCCGCCGGGGCGATTGCCAAAAAATACCTCGAGCAGCAATTTGGTATTATTATTCGCGGTTGTATGACGCAAATGGGCGATATTCCCTTAGAGATTAAAGACTGGAATCAGGTAGAAACGAATCCCTTCTTCTGCCCGGACCCGGACAAAATCGACGCGCTTGATGAGCTGATCCGCGAGCTGAAAAAAGAAGGTGACTCGATCGGAGCAAAAATCACCGTTGTGGCTGACAATGTCCCGCCAGGACTGGGGGAGCCGGTTTTTGATCGCCTGGATGCTGATATTGCTCATGCCTTAATGAGCATTAACGCAGTTAAAGGCGTTGAAATCGGCGAAGGCTTTGCGGCTGTTAATTTACGTGGCAGTCAGAATCGCGATGAAATAACCCAGCAAGGCTTCCTCAGTAATCATGCAGGCGGTATTCTCGGCGGTATTAGCAGCGGCCAGCAAATTGTTGCTCATATGGCGCTGAAACCGACTTCCAGTATCACTGTTCCGGGAAAAACAATTAATCGTCAGGGCGAAGAAATAGAGATGATAACCCGAGGTCGTCACGATCCTTGCGTGGGGATCCGTGCGGTACCGATCGCCGAAGCGATGTTAGCCATTGTTCTGATGGATCATTTATTGCGTCAGCGCGCGCAGAACGCAGACGTTAATTGTCCTCTCCCACGCTGGAGAGGGAATGAATAAAATCCTGACCGGATTACTGGTGCTGGCCACCTGTGTTCAAGCCATGGCGGCAACGCCATGGCAGAAGATTGAACACCCGATTAACGGCAGCGCACAGTCGATTGGCGGCTTTTCAAATGGTTGTATTGTGGGCGCTCACGGCCTGCCGCTTGAGAACTCTCACTATCAAGTGATGCGCCCTGATCAACGCCGTTATTTTGGTCATCCAGATTTAGTGGCATTTATTCAGCGACTCAGCCAGCAGGCAGCCCAGCAAACAGGCGGAACCGTGCTGGTGGGGGATATGGGAATGCCAGCCGGAGGACGTTTTAGTTCCGGTCATGCCAGTCACCAGACCGGGCTGGATGTTGATATTTTCTTACAGTTGCCAAAAAAACGCTGGACCTCTGCGCAGTTACTGCGCCCTCAGGCCATTGATTTAGTGGCGGCTAATGGTAAACGAGTGGTGCCTGCCTTATGGAAGCCAGAGATTGCCAGTTTAATCAGAATGGCCGCCAAAGACCCGGAAGTGACGCGGATTTTTGTTAATCCGGCTATCAAGCAACAGCTGTGTCTGGATGCAGGCGCTGACCGCGACTGGTTACATAAAGTGCGTCCGTGGTTTGCTCATCGCGCCCATATGCATGTGCGTTTACGTTGCCCTGCCAACAGCTTTGAGTGCCAGGATCAGCAAGCCCCACCATCAGGTGATGGCTGCGGGGCGGAATTACAGAGCTGGTTTGCACCACCTGCTCCGGGAAGTTCACCTGCTAAACCGAGCACACCACCACCTTTACCGGCTTCCTGTCAGGCCTTACTGGATGAACACGTTTTATAACGGATAAATAATGGAATGGTTTCTTGTTTCCCCTACAATGCTGGGCGTGTTGTTTTTAGTCGCCATGCTGGCAGGGTTTATTGACGCTCTGGCAGGGGGCGGTGGACTGCTGACCGTGCCGGCGTTGCTTGCTGCGGGCATGTCACCTGCCGAGGCCCTGGCGACCAATAAACTCCAGGCTTGTGGGGGATCCATCTCTTCTTCAGTCTATTTTCTTCGTCGTAAAGCCGTCAGTCTTGCCGATCAGAAGCTCAATATTCTGATGACGTTTATTGGTTCGGTTAGCGGTGCGTTGCTGGTACAACATATTGAGTCTGACGTTTTGCGCCAGATCCTGCCTGTGCTGGTGATAGGTATCGGTCTTTACTTCCTGTTGATGCCCAAGCTCGGGGAAGAGGACAGGCACCGTCGCCTTCATGGCCTGCCGTTTGCACTGGTTGCGGGCGGTTGTGTCGGTTTTTATGATGGTTTCTTTGGTCCGGGAGCGGGGTCTTTTTATACTCTGGCGTTTGTGACCTTGTGTGGTTTTAACCTGGCGAAGTCAACAGCACATGCCAAAGTGCTGAATGCCACCTCGAATATTGGCGGGCTGTTGCTGTTTATGATTAGCGGCAAAGTGGTCTGGGGCATGGGCTTTGTGATGCTTTTTGGTCAAATCATTGGCGCGCGCCTTGGATCGCGCCTGGTACTGAGTAAAGGGCAGCAGTTGATCCGACCGATGATTGTTATCGTCTCTGCCATTATGAGCATGAAACTGCTCTATGACAGCCATGGAGCCGATATTCTTCGTTGGTTCGGTGTTGCCTGACTGGAAATAAATTATGAATAACACCCATCATTATCAGGAATTGATTGATATTTTTGATAACTGCTTCCTGGCTGAGTTTAATACTCGGTTGATTAAAGGTGATGACGAACCTATCTATCTGCCCGCAGATGATGAACATCCTTTTAACCGTATTGTTTTTGCCCATGGCTACTATGCCAGTGGTATGCATGAAATATCGCATTGGTGTATTGCCGGTGCTGAGCGACGTAAATTAGTCGATTTTGGTTACTGGTATTGCCCGGACGGGCGAGATGCCCAAACCCAAAGTCGGTTTGAAGATATGGAAGTCAAACCTCAGGCGCTGGAGTGGTTACTTTGTGTGGCGGCGGATTTCCCTTTCAATGTCAGTTGTGACAATTTAAGTGGTGACGTTGAACCCGATCGTATTGCGTTTCAGCGCAGGGTACATGGGCAGGTAATGCACTATCTTGAGCAAGGGATCCCGGCGCGTCCGGCGAAACTTATCCATGCGCTGAGAGAGTATTATCATGTTCCACCGCTGACCGCAGAGATGTTTCCCTGGCCTGAAGATCTCTAAGAGCCTGTCTGCTCTAAATTTCATCTAAATTATTCCTGATAATCTGTAAAGAGGAAGTAACATGCTCGCGGAGTTTGAGTCACACATTCTGGCGTCCATTGACGGTATGGTTGAACATGGCAGTGATGACGAGTTATTTGCTGGTGGTTATTTACGCGGCCACCTGACCTTGTCTGTCTCTGAGCTGGAATTCGGTGAAGATCACAGTCATGAGGCGCTTTATCGCCAGGTCAGTGAAAGTCTGGAAAAGGCGATCAATGCGGGTGAACTGTCACCCCGTGACCAGGTCCTGGTGCTTGAAATGTGGGAGCAGCTGTATTCCCAGGTTAAAGCTTTATAAGAGCCGTCCCGTTTCTGCCAGACAGGAACGGGATCATCCTTTATAAGGTGGAAGACTACCCATGGCGGGTAGTGACCAGCGCTTTTCCTTTCAGTAATTTTCTTATCCATAAGCGATTAGGATTCAGTGCCTCGAGGGTACGGGCATCCATCGGGATCGGTTCTTCACTCATTTGTGCCGCCAGAATCTCTGCGCTGAGTGGCGCACTGCACAACCCGCGTGAACCGAGCGCAGCGAGCATAAACAGGTTGCTATAGACTGGGGCAGGGGCTGCGCTGTCAGGCGCTTCGCCAAGCGTGGCATATTGTGCCAGAATCGCCTCATAGTCAGGTACATTGCCCACCATCGGCAGATGATCTCGCGTGGCACAGCGAACACCACACCTGGCCTGTGAGCCGGAAACATCAATGGTTTTCGGCCAGTCTGCGTCAGGCAGACAGTCAATCAGACGCTGACGATTGTGTTGCTGATCCTCCTGATTAAAGACCATCTCTTCCCGCCCACGATGATAGCTGGCACCGATACAGTGATGCTGATTTTCAGGATTGACCGGCGTGAGGTATCCGTCGTAACACAGTACCTGGCGTAATGCGCCCAGTGCAGGATTGGTTGGGATATGGCTGACCTGTCCCCCCACTGCATAGACCGGAAGTTCTTGAGTTTGCGAAAAATGGTTAATTTTATGGCCGTTTGCCAGTACCACCACTTGATGTTTACGGGAGGGCTGGCTGGCAAAAGTTAGCTGCCAGTCAGAACCACTTTGCGTCAGGTCGCTAACATCGTGGCCATAGAACACCTTGAGCCCCTGTTGCCGGGCGAATTCCAGAGTCAGGGCAGTGAGCTGGGCAGGATACAGCCAGCCGCCTTGTGGATAGGTAATGCCTGCACAGTCGGTAACCACGCCGCAGGTCTCGGCAATGGTCTTTGCATCAACTTCGAAGGCGACAGAGGGGGGTAAATTTAGATTCAGCATTTGCGCTATTTTATGCGCACTTTTTTCGTCCCAGGCCAGCTGTGTAACTCCGCACCAGTCATGATCAAAACTGACGGGCAGGCTGTCGTAGAGACGGCGGGCGAAGGTGAAAGCCGCCGGGAAAAACTGTGCCAGAGCGGGATCGTGAGCACTTAACAGTGGATAGAGAGCTCCCTGGCGATTACCTGAAGCCCCCTGTGCCGGTGCATCGTCTGCGCAGTATAATGTCACTTCCCAGCCTCGACGTAATAATGCGAGTGCCAGCAACGCGCTGGCTACGCCTCCGCCAATCAGGGCAACTTCACGCTGCTGGCTACCTGAACGTGCATACCATGGGGTACGTAAGTTTTGTGGCGCAGAAACCGTCATTTCGCCTACCAGCATGGAGCGTTTAAGGCCAAAACCTTTTCTTTTTTCCATATTGAACCCGGCTTCCAGCAAACCGCGGCGAACAAAACCGGCTGCGGTAAAAGTGGCGAGTGTACAGCCGGGGCGGGCGGTTCGTGCCATCATTTGAAACAGTTCCGGGGTCCACATATCCGGATTTTTTGCTGGCGCAAAACCATCAAGGAACCAGGCATCTACTTTCTGATTAAGCTGATCGTCCAGCATGGGGCCCAGCTCATTAATATCTCCCAGCCATAGGTCCAGCGTCACGCGACCGTTAGCCAGTAGTAGACGATGGCAGCCCGCGATAGCATCGGGCCACTGTTGCTGCAGTTCTGCTGCATAAGGAGCCAGAGTCGGCCAGTGCTGCTGGGCCTGAGCTAAGTCAGCCACCGTCAGAGGAAATTTTTCAAAACTGATAAAATGGAGTCGTTTTAGCGTTGATTCGGGTTGTTTCTCGAGAAACTCATCAAATATCTGCCATAAGGCCAGAAAATTCAGTCCGGTACCAAAACCACTTTCTGCAACCACGAATAAAGGCAAACGGTGACTGACAAACCGTTCCGGTAGCTTATTGCCCCCAAGAAAGACATAACGCGTCTCCTCCAGCCCGCTATCGTTAGAGAAATAGATATCATCAAAATCTCGAGATACAGGTGTACCTTCTTCATTGAAACCAAGATTGGCGGGCTGTATTGGGGCGTATTTCACGTAAGTTGCTCGTCTGACGGGTGGAATAAGAATAATAGCGGCCGATGTAAAGCGGCGCAAATTTCTGAATAATCTGGCTGATCGGACTTGTTCGGCGTACAACTGTACGCTATTGTGCAGGTCGAAATCCTACATACTTAAGCAGTGAAAGAGGTATTTGAATGAAACGTGCAGTGATTACTGGCCTGGGCATTGTATCCAGCATCGGTAATAACCAGCAGGAAGTCCTGGCATCTTTGCGTGAAGGACGCTCAGGGATTACCTTCTCTCAAGAGTTGAAAGACTCTGGCATGCGCAGTCATGTGTGGGGGAATGTTAAATTGGACACAACCGGTCTCATCGATCGCAAAGTTGTGCGTTTCATGAGTGATGCATCTATCTATGCTTACTTATCTATGGAGCAGGCTATCCAAGATGCGGGCTTAAGCGCTGAAACTTATCAGAACAATCCGCGTGTTGGTCTGATTGCCGGTTCTGGTGGAGGTTCTCCACGTTTCCAGGTGTTTGGTGCTGATGCTATGCGTAGCCCTCGCGGCCTGAAAGCCGTGGGTCCTTATGTCGTGACAAAAGCGATGGGTTCCGGTGTTTCTGCTTGCCTGGCTACGCCATTTAAAATCCACGGTGTGAACTATTCCATCAGTTCTGCCTGCGCCACCTCTTCCCACTGTATCGGTAATGCCGTTGAGCAGATCCAGCTGGGTAAACAAGACATCGTATTTGCTGGTGGCGGCGAAGAGCTGTGCTGGGAAATGGCGTGTGAGTTTGATGCTATGGGCGCTTTATCGACCAAGTACAATGACTCCCCAGAAAAAGCTTCCCGTACCTATGATGCAAACCGTGACGGTTTCGTTATCGCGGGTGGTGGTGGCATGGTGGTGGTTGAAGAACTGGAGCACGCTCTGGCTCGTGGCGCTCACATCTATGCAGAAATCGTCGGTTATGGCGCGACTTCAGACGGTGCTGACATGGTGGCTCCATCAGGTGAAGGTGCGGCACGTTGCATGAAAATGGCAATGCAGGGTGTTGATACCCCGATTGACTATCTAAACACTCACGGCACTTCTACCCCTGTTGGTGACGTTAAAGAGCTGGGTGCAATTCGCGAAGTCTTTGGCGATGCCTCACCTTCAATGTCTGCGACTAAAGCGATGACCGGTCACTCTCTGGGTGCCGCAGGCGTTCAGGAAGCTATCTACAGCTTACTGATGCTGGAACATGGTTTTATCGCGCCAAGCATCAATATTGAAGAACTTGATGAGCAGGCTGCAGGACTGAATATCGTGACTAAAGCAACTGATGCACCGCTGAAAACCGTAATGTCTAACAGCTTTGGTTTCGGTGGCACCAACGCCACTCTGGTAATGCGTAAACTTGACGCATAATCATCGCTAAGTGAATCAGTATCAGGGTGCCTGAATTAACGGCACCCTTTTTTATGCTCCAGTCCGTTTTATTCCTCATGGTATGGCATTGTTTCCCTTTACAAAAAATTGACACTTTGTTCAGACCCGGGCACTGTTCGCCTTCCTCATTATCATATTTGATAATGCGTAAGCGTTTAACGTAAACCAACGCACCTTTAATCTGATCGTTCAGAAGAGGGGGCGTGGTCTTTTCCCGCCTGACTCTGCTTAAATGGAGTAGGTTGTATGCCTGTTGAATCCGATTCCCACCTGAAATCGTCGAAATCATCCAGCGTCTTGCTTTTTCGCATCGCGTTTAGCGTATTTATTGTCTTCCTGACCGTTGGGCTGCCTCTGCCGGTCATTCCACTGTTTGTCCATAATGAACTTGGCTATGGTAATACCATGGTCGGTATTGCGGTTGGCATTCAGTTTTTAGCTACTGTATTAACCCGAGGTTATGCCGGACGCCTGGCCGATCAGTTCGGCGCAAAGCGTTCCGTTATGCAAGGTATGTTTGCCTGCGGTCTGGCTGGGGGCGCTTATCTGCTGGCTGCATTATTGCCGGTGGGCCCTGAAGCCAAATTTGGCATATTAATAATAGGTCGTTTGATCCTTGGATTCGGTGAAAGCCAGTTACTGACTGGTAGCTTAACCTGGGGGCTGGGATTAGTCGGACCAGATCGTTCAGGAAAAGTGATGTCGTGGAACGGGATTGCGATTTATGGTGCGCTGGCCGTTGGTGCCCCTTTAGGTTTGATGCTAAACAACCAGTGGGGCTTTGTGGCTCTTGGTGTAACAACCTTATTGTTACCAGTGTTTGCCTTATTCTTTAACGTCACTGTCAGGTCCGTTCCGGCTCATAAAGGGTCGCGGCCTTCTCTGTTCGCTGTGATAGGACTTATCTGGCAGCCGGGAGTGGGGCTGGCCCTGCAAGGCGTTGGTTTTGCGGTTATCGGGACTTTTGTTTCGCTCTATTTTGCCGCGAATAATTGGGCCTATGCAGGACTGACATTAACCGCATTTGGCGGTGCTTTTGTGCTGGTACGTATCTTGTTTGGCTGGATGCCTGATAGTTATGGCGGTGTCAAAGTCGCGATTTTTTCACTGCTGATTGAAACTATCGGACTGGTATTACTCTGGCAGGCCCCCGGTGCAGGTACAGCATTACTCGGTGCGGCATTAACCGGTTGTGGCTGTTCTTTGATTTTTCCGGCTCTTGGGGTTGAAGTCGTGAAACGCGTTCCCCCTCAAGTGCGTGGCACTGCCCTGGGAGGCTACGCGGCATTCCAGGATATTTCATACGGTTTCAGTGGCCCGGTAACCGGAATTCTCGCGACAGTGTATGGCTACTCTTCGGTCTTTTTAGCCGCCGCCATTGCGGCATTACTGGGGGGGCTTGTTACCCTGTTATGCTTCAGGAAATAACATTTATCCCCGCATTAAGCGGGGATTTTCCTAAAAAACTATCCATAACGCTAAAATAGCAACCACCAGGGCTATAATGGCTATTGAGCTACGGGTACTGATATTTTGAATCGATTCTATAGCACCAGCCCAAAAGGGGCTGATGATCGGTTTGATATCTCTGACTTCAATAACGCCAGGCTGACGTTCGGTGCGGTTAAGCAGGATTTGCGTTAAAAGATCCTGAACTTGAAGTGGCGTGAGAAGGGTCTGGGGTGTTGCCTGAAAACGCTGCTGACTATAATCCGCTATCCATTCACGTTCCTGTTCAGTCAAGGGGGGATTCAATGCTGTCTGAACGCTCTCCAGGGTGGGGGCAGGGTGCTGGCTGAGGATATGTTGGGCCTGTAAAAAATTCGACAGGGGAGCAAACAGTTTGCCTGGAATTGGTTCTCCTGGTTTCAGACTGACCTGTTCCAGCAAATTCTGCCAAATTTGTTTACCCGATTCCCCGGTTGATGTTGCCAGCTTACTCACCAGATGATTAAGAATATTTTTCTCCACAGGTTGAAGCGGACGCTCGAGCGCGGTTGGTTCCTGGAAAGGCACAGCCTGATGCGGTGGCAGGGCTGAGCCCGGTTGATTATTTTGCAATAGCACCAGCACCGTTTTTAGCTGGGCTGGCGTTAACTGACTCAGCGCGGTCTGACCAAACTGTTGGCGAATAAAATCGCTGACAACCTGACGGTTATTACTCTGCGGGAGTAATGCTGTTAATTGCTGAATCGTCTGACGGGTAGCTTGTGTATTTTGTACTTGGGTTAAGCGTTGATTCAGATTTTGTTCAGCAGCAGGAAAGTGCTTTGAGAGCAGGGGAGCATCCCCCTTTAACTTTAAGTCATGTTTGAGCCCCGCCCAGATGTCGGTGGGTTGTTGCTGATTTAAGGCGACAATACGCGTGATTAAGCGCTCAAGTAACGTACGTTGCACTGCCGAAAGCGGTAATTCGCCCGCTGATTTTATCGGGGACGGAGGTTCCCCCGGGGGGCGTGGTGTAGCGTTCTGGATGGGTTGCATTATCCATTAATCCTTAAACTGACTTTTCAGACGACAAAACATTACCATTCAGACCATTGTCCGGAGGCAAGATTATGGCACACTATTCAGCCTTATCTTGACGATTAACAGACAGGTAATCACGTGAAGATCCTCGTTGATGAAAATATGCCCTATGCTCATGATTTATTCAGTCGTTTGGGCGAGGTTAAACGGGTTCCCGGACGACCGATCCCAATGACAGAACTGAGTGATGCAGATGCGCTGATGGTTCGCTCAGTCACGAAAGTCAATCGCAGCTTGCTGGAAGGAAAACCGGTTAAATTTGTCGGCACTGCGACTGCGGGTACCGATCATATTGATGAAGACTATTTACACCAGTCCGGTATCGCTTTTTCCGCTGCACCAGGCTGTAATGCGATTGCGGTGGTGGAATATGTCTTTTCTGCTCTGCTGATGCTTGCCGAGCGTGATGGTTTTACTCTGACGGATCGCACAGTCGGTATTATCGGTGTCGGTAATGTGGGTTCTCGCCTGCAGGCCCGGCTCAATGCCTGGGGTGTTAAAACCTTACTCTGCGATCCACCGCGAGCCGATCGTGGCGACAATGAAACCTTCCATTCACTCGAATCATTGATTCAGAATGCGGACATTCTGACTTTCCACACGCCGTTATATCTTGATGGTCCTTACAAGACATTGCACCTGGCTTCTGGGGAGCTTATCCGTCGATTAAAACCCGGTACGATTTTGATTAATGCCTGTCGGGGAGAAGTGGTAGACAATGACGCTTTGCTGCGCTGTCTGGCCCAGGGACAACAACTCAGTACGGTACTTGATGTCTGGGAGCCGGAACCGGATCTTAATGTTGAGTTACTGAAACAGGTCGATATCGGTACCGCCCATATCGCAGGCTATACTCTGGAAGGTAAAGCGCGCGGGACGACTCAGGTATTTGAAGCCTTCAGTCAGTTTATCGGCCAGCCACAACAAATCCCCCTGGATACTCTGTTGCCGGCGGCGGATATTGGCGCTATTTCGTTAACAGGAACATTGGATCAAGCGATACTCAAAAGACTGGTCCATCTGGTGTATGATGTGCGCCGCGATGATGCTCTGCTACGCAGCGTAGCCGGGATGGCGGGTGAATTTGATAAGCTCAGAAAGCACTATGCTGAGCGTCGGGAGTGGTCATCGCTCTGTATAGCATGTAGTGATGGGAATACTGCGACCCTGCTGCAAGCATTAGGTTTTAATGCGTTTCATCAGCTTCAAAGTTAAGCGCTGTCTTCTTGCCCCCGGAGTGATGACTTTGGGGAGCTGTATTTATTCTGGAGTAAATCAACATGTCTGAAGGCTGGAATATTGCCATTTTAGGTGCTACCGGTGCCGTTGGCTCTGCGTTGCTTGAACTGCTGGCTGAACGCCAGTTCCCGGTCGGTGAGTTATACGCCCTGGCACGCAGTGAAAGCGCGGGTGAGAGTCTGCGTTATGAAGGTAAAACCATTAAGGTTCAGGATGCCGCAGAATTTGACTGGACCCAGGCTCAGCTGGCTTTTTTTGTCGCCGGTGCACAAGCCTCAGCCGACTATGTTGAAGATGCAACCAATGCCGGTTGTCTGGTTATCGACTCCAGCGGCTTATTTGCCATGGAGCCTGATGTGCCGCTCGTGGTTCCGGATGTGAATCCTTTTGTCCTCAGCGAGTACCGTAATCGCTATCTGGTGGCGGTTGCCGGAAGCCTGACCAGTCAGTTATTGAATGCTTTGAAACCGCTGATTGAAGCGGGTGGTCTGTCACGTATTCAAGTAACCAACTTACTGTCAGTTTCGGCTGAGGGCAAAGCGGCAGTTGACGCTTTAGCCGGGCAAAGTGCGCGCTTGCTCAACGGTATTCCGGTTGAGGAAGAGGATTACTTTGGTCGCCAGCTGGCTTTCAACTTGTTACCCAAGGTACCCGATGCGGAAGGGAGTGTAAGCGAAGAGCGCCGTTTGGTTAACGAAGTGCGTAAAGTACTGCAGGATGAAGGATTACCGGTTTCGGCCAGTATGATCCGCTCCCCGGTATTCTACGGTCATGCGCAAATGGTGAGTTTTGAGGCTCTGCGCCCACTGGCTGAAGAAGAGGCTCGTGATGCCTTTGTTCAGGCTGAGGATATTGAACTTTCTGAGGCAAGTGAGTTTCCGACCCAAGTGGCGGATGCTTCAGGGCAGGTTCAGCTCTCTGTGGGATGTGTGCAGAATGACTATGGTATACCGTCTCAGATTCAGTTCTGGTCAGTGGCCGATAATGTGCGCTTTGGTGGAGCATTGATGGCGATAAAAACGGCAGAAAAACTGATCCAGGAGTATATGTACTGATGTCCGATGTGCTAAGCGACCGTCCGCCGTATAAAATTGCACTTGGCATTGAGTACGACGGCAGTAAATATTACGGCTGGCAGCGTCAGAACGAAGTGCGTAGCGTGCAGGAAAAGCTGGAAAAAGCCCTTTCACAGGTTGCCAATGAACCGGTGACGGTATTTTGTGCGGGGCGTACTGACGCCGGGGTGCATGCTACCGGACAGGTGGTGCATTTTGAAACCCACGCAGAGCGGAAAGATGCCGCCTGGACAATGGGTGTTAATACCAATTTACCGGGTGATATTGCCGTACGCTGGGTAAAGCATGTGGATCAGGAATTTCATGCCCGCTTTAGTGCAACGGCTCGTCGCTATCGCTATGTGATTTTTAACCACCGCTTACGTCCTGCCATTTTGCAGCAGGGTGTGACCCATTATCATTTACCGCTGGATGCAGACAGAATGCACCGTGCTGCCCAGAGTCTGTTAGGGGAAAATGATTTTACTTCATTCCGTGCGGTGCAGTGTCAGTCACGTACGCCATGGCGTAACCTGTCACACATTACGGTAACGCGTTTTGGTGCTTTTATCGTGGTGGAAATTAAAGCCAACGCTTTTGTGCATCATATGGTGCGCAATATTGTCGGTAGTTTGATGGAAATTGGTTGCGGCCATCAGGATGAAACCTGGATGGCTGAATTGCTGGCGGTGAAAGATCGCACTAAAGCAGCGGCAACGGCGAAAGCCGAAGGGCTGTATCTGGTGTCGGTGGATTATCCGGAACGTTTTGCCTTGCCACAGCTACCCGCTGGGCCTCTTTTTTTAGCTGACTAATTTAAGCCTGGAATCAACCCGATGATGGATTTTATTTATCTTGTTATAGATTTTATTTTACATATCGATGCACATTTAGCCGAGTTAGTCGCAGAATACGGTGTTTGGGTTTACGCAATATTATTCCTGATCCTATTCTGTGAAACGGGACTTATCGTCACGCCGTTTTTGCCTGGGGACTCGTTACTCTTTGTTGCCGGTGCCATTGCGGCATTGCCGACTAATGATTTGAATGTACACTTGATGGTTGTCGTGATGATAACGGCTGCTATCATCGGGGATGCGGTCAATTACACGATTGGTCGATTATTTGGTGAACGATTATTCAGTAATCCGAATTCAAAAATCTTCCGTCGCAGCTATCTTGATAAAACCCATGCATTTTACGAGCGTCATGGCGGAAAAACGATTATCCTTGCGCGTTTCGTGCCAATAGTGCGAACCTTTGCGCCTTTTGTCGCCGGTATGGGGCACATGAGCTATCGTCGTTTTGCATTCTATAACGTGACAGGCGCATTTATCTGGGTTTTACTGTTCACTTATGCGGGTTATCTGTTTGGAAACTTGCCGGTGATACAGGAAAACCTGAAACTCTTGATTGTCGGAATTATTGTGTTGTCGATTATGCCTGGAATAATTGAAATTATTCGCCATAAACGCGCAGCCGCTAAGCAATCAAAATCGTAGATGACAGCGGTTCGAACACTTTTTTATCCAAAGTCTCGTGCCGTTGTGTTTTAATGAATCCCATTTATGGTCTGAGGCAGAGTGCTGCCTTAGAAAAACTGGCATCGACCAGGTGCGAGCAGAAGGTCATCAATGAGCTGGATTGAACGAATTCTTAATAAAAGTAACATTACTCCAACCCGTAGAGCGAACATCCCTGAAGGGGTGTGGACCAAGTGCGATAGCTGTGGGCAGGTGTTATACCGTGCTGAGCTGGAGCGCAATCTTGGTGTCTGCCCTAAGTGTGACCACCATATGCGTATGGCGTCCAGGGCTCGCCTTGCCAGCCTGTTCGATCAAGGCTCAATGGTGGAGCTGGGTAGTGAGCTTGAGCCAAAAGATGCGCTGAAGTTCAAGGACTCGAAAAAATATAAAGACAGGCTGCTTTCCGCGCAGAAAGAAACCGGTGAAAAAGACGCGCTGGTTGCCATGAAAGGTACCTTGTATGACATGCCTGTCGTCGCAGTTGCCTTTGAATTTGCCTTTATGGGCGGTTCAATGGGCTCTGTTGTCGGGGCGCGTTTTGTTCGTGCTGCTGAGCAAGCGTTGGAAGACAACTGCCCGCTGATCTGTTTTTCTGCCTCGGGCGGTGCGCGCATGCAGGAAGCGCTGATGTCACTGATGCAGATGGCAAAAACCAGTGCTGCACTGGCAAAAATGCAAGAGCAGGGTCTGCCTTATATTTCCGTGTTAACTGACCCGACTATGGGTGGTGTTTCGGCCAGTTTTGCTATGCTGGGTGACCTGAATATTGCAGAACCTAAAGCATTAATTGGTTTTGCCGGTCCGCGTGTTATTGAGCAAACAGTCAGAGAAAAATTACCGCCGGGCTTCCAGCGTAGTGAGTTCCTGATTGAAAAGGGCGCTATCGATATGATAATCCGCCGCCCTGAAATGCGTCACAAACTGGGCTGCTTGCTGGCTAAGTTTATGAATCTGCCAGCGCCTAATCCTGAAGCGCCGCGTGAGCCTATAGAGGTTCCGCCAGAGCCGGTTCAGGGTCCAGAGGCCTGATTGAATACAAGGGCAGGCCTTCGGGTTCTGCCCTTTTTCTTGAATCCTTCCTGGTGGTATTCATAGGGACAGGCTACCGAACAGTAATTGAATATCTTCAGGGAATTGAATTAAAGCGCTTATCATGGAAAAACATCCGGTTCCTCAGGCTGCGTCGTCTTTAGCGACATGGCTTCACTATCTCGAAAATCTTCACTTTACAGCGATTGAGCTGGGTCTTTCCCGGGTACATAAAGTCGCTGCTGCGATGAATGTCTTAAAGCCCGCGCCAACGGTTTTCACTGTGGCGGGAACCAATGGTAAAGGAACAACCTGCCGGGTACTTGAAACGGCACTGATGGCAGCAGGATTTAAGGTCGGTGTTTATAGCTCACCTCATCTGGTGCGTTATACGGAACGCGTGCGTATTCAGGGTAAAGAGATCCCAGAAACCAGCCATACAGCCTCTTTTGCGGTGATAGAAGCTGCCCGCGAAGACACGTCACTAACCTATTTCGAGTTCGGTACTCTTTCTGCCTTATGGTTATTTAAGCAACATGAAGTGGATGTTGTGATACTGGAAGTTGGATTAGGCGGACGACTGGATGCGACGAATATTGTCGATGCAGATGTGGCCATCATTACCAGTATTGCACTTGATCATACTGACTGGTTGGGGCCGGACAGGGAAAGTATTGGTCGAGAGAAAGCCGGTGTGTTCAGAGAAGGAAAGCCCGCGATAGTGGGTGAACCTGATATGCCGCAATCAATCGCGGATGTTGCCGCTGAAAAAGGGGCGGATTTATTACGCCGGGGTGTGGACTGGGACTATCAGTTAACCGGGGCGCACTGGATCTTCCGTGATGCTCAGGGGGAGTTATCCGGATTACCGCTTCCTCTGGTCCCTCAGCCTAATGCTGCTACTGCGCTTGCCGCTTTACGCGCCAGTCGATTAGCGGTAAGTGAAGATGCACTACGTATTGCTCTTGAGCAGGCGACATTACCCGGGCGTTTTCAGATAGTTTCTGAGTCACCTCGTGTTATTCTGGACGTCGCTCATAACCCACATGCGGCGAGTTACCTGGCCGGGCGGCTGGCAGCACTTCCCAAACAGGGGCGCGTATTTGCCGTTATCGGTATGCTGCATGATAAAGATATTGCGGGTACGCTAGACTGTTTAGTACCTGTAGTCGATAGCTGGTATTGCGCGCCTCTGGAAGGGGCACGCGGTGCCAGCGCTGAACTGCTGGTGCAACATTTGGGGCAGGGGCGTCAATTTAATCATGTGGTTGAAGCATGGCTCGCGGCGCTGGCTGAAGCCGAAGCAGAAGATACCATCTTGGTCTGTGGTTCGTTTCACACAGTAGCCCACGTAATGGAAGAACTGGATACGAGGAAAACGGGTGGCGAGTAAGTTTCAAAATCGATTAGTAGGTACCATTATTCTGGTTGCTCTGGGCGTCATTGTGCTGCCCGGGCTGCTTGACGGGCAAAAAAAGTATTATCAGGATGAGTTTGCCGCGATCCCGTTAGTGCCAAAACCCGGCGATAGCGATGAGCCAGATATGCTGCCGCAAGTGAATCAGGCGTTGCCAACACAGCCACCGGAGGGGGCTGGTGCTGAAGTTCTGGCGGGGAGCTCGACCCCTTCTGGTTTAAGAGACGCGGTGATGCAACCTGAGCTGGCAGTCGCAAACAATGATGTGCCTGTTTCCCGTGAACGTCCTAAACCGGTTGAAAAACCTCAGCCGAAACCGGTTGAAAATAGAACTGAAGCGCGCGTTGCTGAACCGGTTGCGAAACCTGAATCTGTGGCGGAAAAACCACCGACCGGACAGGCGTTTGTGGTGCAGGTAGGGGCATTAAAAAATGCCGATAAAGTGAATGAGATTGTCGCTAAATTGCGCCTTGCAGGCTATAAGGCGTATACCCTGCCATCAACACCAGTACAGAATTCAGTGACTCGTATTATGGTGGGGCCGGATGCCTCTAAAGAAAAACTGAATTCTTCTCTGAATGAGCTTAAATCGCTTACCGGTTTACCGGGCGCTTATGTGATGAGATATACACCTTAAGTCAGCGTTTACGTACTCGATACGTGGTGTTTTTGGAATGGCGTTGAGGCTTTTTTCAACGCCATTATTTATTTATGTAGGGGAAGGAAATCCCTACGCAAACGTTTTCTTTTTCTGTTAGAATGCGCCCGAACCGGATGTCAGGGCGATTTATCGCGAGAATATTTCATGGTCTGGATAGATTACGCCATTATTGCAGTTATCGGTTTCTCTTGCCTGGTAAGTGTCGTTCGTGGCTTCGTCAGGGAAGCGTTATCGCTAGTAACGTGGGGATGTGCATTCTTCGTTGCCAGTCATTATTATCCTTATCTGTCAGTCTGGTTCACTGGCTTTGAAGATGAACTGATACGAAATGGAATAGCTATTGCGCTATTGTTTATTACGACGCTTATCGTCGGTGCCATAGTGAATTATGTCATTAGTGCACTGGTAGAAAAAACCGGCCTGTCGGGTACAGACAGGGTGTTAGGAATCTGTTTTGGTGCGTTACGTGGGGTATTGATCGTCTCCGCCATTCTGTTCTTTCTTGACTCATTTACCGGCTTTTCGAAAAGCGAAGAGTGGCAGCAGTCGCAGCTTATCCCACAATTCAGTTTTATCATCAGGTGGTTTTTTGATTACCTGCAAGGCTCGTCAAGTTTCTTACCCCGCTAATCGTAGCGTGGGAGTTGTGGCTTAATGAGGAAAAGACAACATGTGCGGTATTGTTGGTATCGCCGGGTTTACACCGGTCAACCAGTCTATTTATGACGCCTTAACGGTGCTTCAGCATCGTGGCCAGGATGCCGCAGGCATCGTCACCATTGATTCCTTAAATTGCTTCCGACTGCGTAAAGCAAACGGTTTGGTGAGCGATGTATTTGAAGCCCGTCACATGCAGCGCCTGCAGGGGAATATGGGGATAGGCCATGTACGCTATCCGACAGCCGGTAGCTCCAGTGCTTCAGAAGCCCAGCCTTTTTATGTTAACTCTCCTTACGGCATTACGCTTGCGCACAATGGTAACTTAACCAATGCTCACGAGCTGCGTCAGAAGCTATTTGAAGAGAAGCGTCGTCATATCAATACGACCTCAGATTCTGAAATTCTGCTGAACATCTTTGCCAGTGAACTTGACAACTATCGTCATTACCCGCTGGAAGCGGACAATATCTTTTCTGCGGTGGCGGCAACTAACCGACAAATCCGCGGTGCCTATGCCTGTGTCGCGATGATAATCGGTCATGGTATGGTGGCTTTCCGTGACGCACACGGCATTCGTCCTCTGGTTATCGGCAAGCGTGACCTTGATGACGGCCGTACTGAGTATATGGTCGCTTCTGAAAGCGTTGCTTTAAACACGCTAGGCTTTGACTTCCTGCGTGATATTGCCCCTGGTGAAGCCGTTTACATCACCGAAAAAGGTGAGCTGTTTAGCCGCCTGTGTGCAGATAACCCTGTCAGCAATCCTTGCCTGTTTGAGTATGTCTATTTTGCCCGCCCGGACTCGTTTATTGACAAAATTTCTGTCTATAGCGCCCGTGTGGAAATGGGGAAAAAATTGGGGGCCAAAATAGCGCGTGAGTGGGAAGACCTGGATATCGATGTTGTTATCCCAATCCCGGAAACCTCCTGTGATATTGCCCTGGAAATTGCCCATATTCTGAATAAACCTTATCGCCAGGGCTTTGTGAAGAACCGCTACGTTGGCCGTACTTTTATTATGCCAGGCCAGCAGTTACGCCGTAAATCTGTACGCCGTAAGCTGAATGCTAACCGTGCTGAATTCCGTGATAAGAATGTTCTGCTGGTGGATGATTCTATTGTACGTGGAACAACATCTGAGCAAATTATTGATATGGCGCGTGAAGCCGGGGCTAAAAAAGTCTACCTGGTTTCGGCTGCACCGGAGATTCGTTTCCCTAACGTCTACGGTATTGATATGCCAAGTGCCAACGAATTGATTGCTCATGGTCGTGAAGTGGATGAAATTCGTCAGATAATCGGTGCTGATGGCCTGTTATTCCAGGATCTGGATGACCTTATCGACGCCGTTCGTCAGGAAAACCCGGATATCACAGAGTTCGAGTGTTCGGTATTTAATGGTGTTTACGTCACGAAAGATGTGGATCATAAATACCTCGAATATCTTGAGTCATTACGTAATGACGATTCTCAGGCTGTAGCGCGCCAGAATGAAGTCGAAAATTTGGAAATGCATAACGAAGGTTAATTGTTATGTGGTTTCACTCAGACCCACAGTGCGATCGCTGTGGGTTTTTTGATGCTGAAAGGGCAGAGCGTCAAGCAAATATGGCGGGCTATTCTCACCAGTAAATCATATTCACCGCTATTCCACGCGACTCTCCGATGAGTGGGTTCAGTCGGGAGAAGGTCCACGTTCCAGAAAGCCAGACAGGGCAATGTAACTGCGAACTGAACGTACGCCTTCCACACACTGTATTTCCATCAAAAAATTTTCCAGCGATTCCGTATCCGCAGCGCGTACCTTAATCAGAACACATCCATCACCAGCAACGGTATGCAGTTCCTCAACTTCTTTTCTGCTGGTGAACTGAAGCAGGGCTCGGGTTGCGGCATAACTACTCGTATCGATAACCAGAAACGTTAACAATGTTCTTCCGAGTTTACAGCCATCCAGAAATTGGTCATGGATCGCGCTACTCATGCAGGTGCACCAACAATGGCTGCTTCGGTAAATATTGGCATGTTTAATCTGGGGAATGCACTAGGTGCCTGGGTTGGCGGGGCGACCATTGCTGCAGGATTGGGTCTGGTTTCGCCAAACTGGGCAGGCGCTATTCTCTCCTTTATTGCTTTGGGGCTGGCTTTCCTTGCCTGGCAAAGTGCCAGAAGGGAATATATCCTGTCGTCAGAAACAGGCTGAAAATATCTATTATTTTAGCTGCGGGATATGGCAGGCTTACCCGTGGAGGGAGGATGTCAGCATTGGAGAGTCTGCATTGTGGAACTACTATTACTGCGTCATGGTAAGCCTGAGATTGAAAGCGTAACCACTATCAGAGCCGCTGCGATGAACGCCTGGATAAAAGACTATGATGCGGCAGGCATCACGGATGCACCCGATGCTTCAGTCGTCGCAGCCTGTCAGAAGCATTTTGTTGTTACCAGTCCGATGCCACGGGCGCTGGAGTCCGTAACGGCGCTTGGGCTGAAACCCTATATGATAATAGCGGCGCTCTGTGAAGCGCCGTTGCCTGCTTTTAACCTCCCGTTGCTTAAGTTAACCCCTCTTACTTGGGCTACCCTGTACCGTCTGTTCTGGATGGCGGGAGTCAGCGGTGACGTGGAGAGTTTTACCTCAGTGAAAAAAAGAGCGGCGTCCGTTGCTGATGAGCTTGCTAATCTGACAGAAGCACATGGGCGGGTACTCAGTGTCGGGCATGGCTTTATGAACATGCTGATTGCCAGAGAGCTACAAAAGGCTGGCTGGAAACAGCAAAATCCCAGAGAGTCAGGATACTGGGCGGGTATGGCGCTGGTACGGTGAGCGCGTAATGCGCGTCAACGAGCCAAAGGCAAGCAACACGCAGCCTCTTTAAATGTCATAGATATTGAATGTTGCATTAGTCTTTAGCAGCCAACCCATAGATAATGGCTTTTCAGCACAAAAGCTGCGTCAGGAATATCAACTTCACCATTAAGCTATGGGTTGACAGAAGGTAATACATGAAACGATTGATTGTCGGTATGTCCGGGGCCAGCGGCGCTATTTATGGCGTCCGTTTACTTGAAGTGCTACAGCAATTGCCCGATGTCGAAAGCCATCTGGTGATGAGCCATGCTGCGCGTCAGACCCTTGCACTGGAAACCGATTATTCGCTACGCGATGTACAGGCTCTGGCAGATGTAGTGCATGACTCGCGCGATATTGCGGCCAGTATTTCTTCAGGCTCCTTTAGAACCGCGGGCATGGCGGTTCTGCCTTGTTCGATAAAAACCTTATCCGGTATTGTTAACAGTTATACCGATGGCTTGTTAACCCGGGCTGCGGATGTGGTGCTGAAAGAACGCCGCCCCTTAGTTCTGGCTGTGCGTGAAACACCGCTTCATTTGGGGCACTTACGTCTGATGACCCAGGCTGCTGAACTGGGAGCGATTATCATGCCACCAGTACCTGCTTTTTATCATCGTCCGCAGTCGATTAACGAAATCATTGATCAGACCATTAATCGCATTCTCGATCAGTTTGATATCGAACTTCCTTGTGATCTGTTTACGCGCTGGAACGGTGCGTAAACCTGCTGCCCTGATATAGCGCACCAGAACAGGGCATCGACTTCTCGGAGAATTGTGCTCTGACTGACAATTTTGAAAGATTTAATCCCTCATTTACCCGGATACTCTTTTTCCCTGCCAGTGAAAGCTGCTATCTTTCATTTTGATAGCACTTGCGCAACCATCTTATAACAAAAAGGATATTTTCCTGGTGCGCGAGGAGTGTTGGCATGAAAACTGCAAATTTCTGCTAAAGCACTATCACACAACAACACGCCACTTATAAGAAGCCAAACCTGAGGTATTGTATGAAGAAATCGGTAATTGCTCTGTCCTTGTTGCTCGGTCTTTCCGGCTCCTTTAGTGTTTTTGCCCAAGGGCAAACGCTGCGTCTGGGAACGGATACGACTTACGCGCCGTTTTCATCCAAAGATGCAAAAGGAGAATTCATTGGCTTTGATATTGACCTGGGCGACGAGCTTTGTAAGCGTATTGACGCTAAATGTACTTGGGTCGCCAGCGACTTTGACGCGCTGATCCCGTCCCTGAAAGCGAAAAAAATTGACGCGATTATCTCTTCTCTCTCTATCACTGATAAACGTAAGCAAGAAATTCTGTTCTCAGAAAAACTTTATGCTGCTAATCCACGCCTGATTGCGGCAAAAGGCTCAACGTTACAACCGACCCTGGAGTCACTGAAAGGCAAGCACGTTGGCGTATTACAAGGCTCAACTCAGGAAGCTTATGCTAATGCTGAATGGCGTACCAAAGGCATTGATGTTATCGCCTATGCTAACCAGGATTTGATCTACGCAGACTTAGCAGCGGGTCGTCTGGATGCGGCTTTGCAAGATGAAGTTGCCGCCAGTGAAGGTTTCTTAAAGCAACCGGCAGGTGCAGAATTTATTTTTGCCGGTCCGGCAGTTGATGACGTGCGTTATTTTGGTGTCGGTACCGGCATCGGATTGCGTAAAAATGATACTGAATTAAAAGCGTCGCTGGATAAAGCGCTGGCAGAAATGCGTGCAGACGGTACTTACGACAAATTAGCGAGCAAGTACTTTGATTTTAATGTTTACGGTAATTAAGGTTATCCCTTAGTCTGTATAAGAGTTCTGAACAGAATCTCAATCTGACAGGGTAAACAGGCATCAGTGTAACGAATTGATTAGTTTCTGCTGATACCTGTGTTATTACTGTCAGATTGCCTGTTTCAGAACATTAAGTAAAAGACGGTCTCTTGAGGATAATTATGAAAAAGCGTGTTTTATCTCTGTCTCTGTTGGTTGCACTTTTTGCTGCCAGTTCTGCATTTGCTGAGATCCCTAAAAATCTGCGCATTGGTACGGATCCAACTTATGCGCCTTTTGAGTCAAAAAATGCTAAAGGAGAGCTAATCGGTTTTGATATCGATCTGGCAAAAGAGCTGTGTCAGCGCCTGAAAACTGAATGTGTGTTTGTTGAAAGCCCGTTAGACGGATTAATCCCGTCGCTGAAAGCAAAAAAAATTGATGCAATCATGTCCTCGCTTTCCATCACTGAAAAACGCCAAAAAGAAATTGCTTTTACCGACAAACTCTATGCAGCAGACTCTCGTCTGGTGGTTGCTAAAGGTTCCGCTATTACGCCAGAGGCCGCCACTCTGAAAGGCAAGCGTGTCGGTGTGCTGCAAGGAACCACTCAGGAAACCTTCGGCAACGAACACTGGGCGCCGATAGGTATTGAAATTGTTTCTTATCAAGGCCAGGACTCTATTTACGCGGACTTAATTGCTGGGCGTATTGATGCGGCTTTCCAGGATGAGGTTGCGGCAAGTGAGGGCTTCCTGAAGCATCCAGCCGGTGCCGGTTATCAGTTTGGTGGACCTTCCATTAAAGATGAAGCATTATTTGGCGTCGGTACTGGTATGGGTATCCGTAAAGATGACAATGAGCTGCGCGAAGCACTGAATGCAGCATTTGCTCAAATGCGTCAGGACGGAACTTACGACAAGCTGGCGAAGAAATATTTTGATTTCAATGTGTACGGTGACTAAATATCACTATGAATAAAACAGCCTCTTATTAAAGAGGCTGAAACCGATAATAAAACTTATTCTGTCTCTCCAGAGACACAGGCCGCCTGATAAACAGTAAGAAAGAAAACGCATTTTTTCTTTTTTTGTCAGTAATCTGGCTGGTAACAAAGCGCACTCTGACCGACAGGATACGCACCATGTTGTATGGCTTTTCTGAAGTAATTTTAAAAGGCGCGCTGGTTACGCTTGAGCTGGCGCTTGCCTCCCTGGTTCTTGCTGTCGTCATAGGACTTGCGGGCGCCGGAGCAAAGCTCTCGAGAAACCGTCCGCTGGCATGGTTATTTGAAGGTTACACTACCCTTATTCGCGGAGTACCTGATTTAGTCCTTATGTTGTTGATTTTTTATGGACTACAGATGTTACTCAATGTGATTACCGATGCCTTAGGTTTTCAACAAATTGATATTGATCCTATGGCTGCGGGTATTGTTACTCTGGGCTTTATTTATGGTGCTTATTTCACGGAAACTTTTCGTGGTGCCTATATGGCGGTGCCAAAAGGACATATCGAAGCGAGTACCGCATTTGGTTTTACCAGCTCACAAACTTTTCGCCGTATTTTATTTCCTGCGATGATGCGCTATGCCTTGCCGGGAATTGGTAATAACTGGCAGGTTATTCTCAAGGCAACGGCATTGGTTTCTTTATTAGGATTGGAAGATGTGGTTAAAGCGACGCAACTCGCCGGAAAAAGTACCTGGCAACCGCTTTATTTTGCACTCGTCGCGGGGGGCATCTATCTGGTGTTCACCACGGTTTCTGCTGGGATCTTACTGTGGCTTGAACGCCGTTATTCTGTGGGCGTGAAGAGGGCCGAGCTATGATAGAGATAATCCAGGAGTACTGGAAACCGTTATTATGGACGGATGGTTACAGAATGACCGGGATGGCAATGACCTTATGGTTATTAATTTCCTCGGTAGTGATGGGCGGTATTCTGGCCATATTTCTTGCCATTGGCCGGGTATCTGAGAACCGATTTATTTCTTTTCCTATCGCAGTCTTTACCTATATTTTTCGCGGTACGCCGCTGTATGTTCAGTTGCTGGTTTTTTATTCAGGATTTTATACCCTGGAAATTGTCAAAGAGACCGACTTTCTGAATGCTTTTTTCCGTAGCGGTCTGAATTGCACCATTCTGGCATTAACATTAAATACCTGTGCCTACACCACAGAAGTTTTTGCCGGGGCAATTCGTGCGGTTCCACATGGTGAAATTGAAGCGGCGCGCGCCTATGGTTTTTCACGCTTTAAAATGTACCGTTGTATTATTATACCGTCAGCTTTACGTATTGCCCTGCCGGCCTACAGTAATGAAGTCATTCTGATGTTGCACTCAACAGCTCTGGCATTTACCGCAACGGTACCGGATTTACTAAAAATTGCCCGTGATATTAACGCTGCAACCTATCAGCCTTTTACCGCATTCGGTATTGCGGCGGTGTTATATTTGATCATTTCTTATGTGC
Organism: uncultured Cedecea sp.; assembly: GCF_947498825.1. Lineage (GTDB taxonomy): Bacteria > Pseudomonadota > Gammaproteobacteria > Enterobacterales > Enterobacteriaceae > JGM124. Next base: position 88,622 of record NZ_CANMLV010000012.1, read on the forward strand.
TGATTAGCCTGTTCCGCAAAGCGGAGAAACGCTGGTTGCAACATGTTAAACCTGCTTCGCATTGAGTGATTGCTAATGACTGAGAATAAATTAAGCGTAACTGACTTGCATAAACGTTACGGTGAGCATGAAGTGCTTAAAGGCGTTTCATTAAATGCAAAGGCTGGAGATGTCATCAGTATTATTGGCTCTTCCGGATCGGGTAAAAGTACGTTTTTGCGTTGTATTAACTTCCTTGAAAAACCCAGTGAAGGGGCGATTAGTGTCAGTAATGAGACTATCCAACTGGTGCGCGATAAAGACGGGCAATTAAAAGTCGCGGATAAGAATCAGTTGCGGTTATTACGCACTCGTCTGACCATGGTGTTTCAGCACTTCAATTTGTGGAGTCATATGACGGTGCTGGAAAACGTTATGGAAGCGCCGATTCAAGTTTTGGGGTTGAACAAGGCAGAAGCGAAGGCAAGAGCGGTTAAGTATCTGGAGAAAGTTGGCATTGATGAGCGCCAGCATATCAAGTATCCGGTGCATCTCTCTGGGGGGCAGCAACAGCGCGTTTCTATTGCCCGCGCGCTTGCAATGGAGCCGGAAGTTCTGTTGTTTGATGAGCCAACCTCAGCCCTTGACCCCGAGTTAGTGGGTGAGGTTCTGCGTATTATGCAGAAGCTTGCGGAAGAGGGAAAAACCATGGTGGTTGTGACCCATGAAATGGAGTTTGCCCGTCATGTCTCCAGTCATGTTATTTTCTTGCATAAAGGGCGTATCGAAGAAGAGGGGACGCCGGATGCCGTCTTTAATAATCCGAAAAGTGAACGACTACAGCAGTTTCTTTCCGGGTCATTGAAGTAATGCTCTTCTCGGGTGGCCAACTCTTGGCCGCCCGTCATTCAGGCCTTTTGAAAATATCCTGCAGTGCATCGTCGATATTCTGCCAGCGGAATTGAAAACCAGAGGCTTCCAGACGTTGAGGCAACGCACGCTGTCCCCCGAGAACCAGCACTGACGATTCTCCCATCAGTATCTTTACCATAAAGGCCGGAGCCGGTAATCGTGCGGGTCTGTTTAGCGCTTTGCCTAATGCTTGAGTAAATTTTGCATTAGAGACTGGATGAGGGGAAACCAAGTTACAGGGGCCAGTGAGTGGATGGTCAAGCAACCAAATAATGCCGTTAACCATATCCTCAATATGTATCCAGGAAAGATACTGATGCCCGTTCCCCAAATGCCCTCCGAGGCCAAGACGAAAGGGGAGGCACATTTTACTCAGTGCGCCACCGTCGCGCGCCAGTACGACACCGGTACGTAACAGGCAAACGCGAGTCATCGCACTTTGAGCCTGCATGGCGATATCTTCCCACTGCTGGCAAAGGTGATGGGTAAATTCATTGTGTGGCGCGGTCATTTCTGTGATGATTTCCGAACCCTGGTCGCCGTAGTAACCGATAGCTGATCCTGAAATAAAGATGCCGGGCGGACATTTGCTGGCTCGGAATAAGGCGACAAGTTGCTCAGTGATATGCCAGCGGCTCTGGCAAAGATGTTCTTTCTGCGAGGGTGTCCAGCGCTTATCTGCTATGGGTTCACCGGCCAGGTTAATCACTGCATCGAAGTTATCAAGATGAGAAAGTAAGCTGAGTTCTGGAAGCAGTGTCACCGAGCTTCCCAGTAACTGGGAAGCTCGGGCTGGGGAGCGAGTGATAACGGTTATTTGTGCATCAGTTTTCAGTAAGCGAGTAATCAGGTGACGCCCAATTAGCCCGGTCCCGCCTGTCATTAATATACGCATCTTCACTCCCCGTCTCAGAAACTTTACCGCTGCCAGCTCATGGACATGGATACGGAGTCGGCATAACGCAATGCATGCAGTTTATCTATCTCTATTTCAGCATAAGTTACCCAAGGATGCTTGTGGGTGATATCCAGAACATCCTGAGTGAGTTTTTCCAGCAATGAAAAACGATTGTTTTCCACCAATTTAATGATTTCTTTAGTGATGGTTCGGTAGTTCAAGGCATCACTGATATCTTCGCTGTTACGTGCTTTATCCGCCGGATAATGAATAACAACATTGATAACAATGTCCTGACGATTGGCTATTTCTTCTTCTTTGATACCAATAAACGTACGCAGACGCAGGTTTTTTATACGGATGATAGCATCCGCTTGCGAGCTTGGCATAACAGACTCCTTATTGAAAACTTTCTGTCAAAGAATATACCAGTGAGAAAAAAATATTGCCTGCCAATCCTTGATATATATCAAGAATTCACGGCAATAATATCTTACTGAGTTTTTTAGTCAGGGGGATTATTCGGTAAAACGCAGGCAGAAAAAAATCTGTGGTCTATTACAGATGACAGCGGCATCTTTCTATTCTATGTTCAACAGACAATCATCGGATTAGCGGAGAGTTCTATGCACCAGCCAACCCTCACATTATGGTCAGACAGTTGTTATTTTAGCCCTTATGTTTTTTCAGTCTATGTAGCATTAAAAGAAAAGGGGCTGGCTTTTACCCTGAAAACAATTGATTTGGATAACGGAAATCATCTGACACCTGGCTGGGAGGGTTATGACTTAACGCGAAGAGTTCCTGTGCTGGAAAGTGAGGGGTTCAGGCTCAGTGAGTCATCGGCGATTGACGAATACCTGGAAGAGACTTTTGCCCCACCCGTATGGGCTCGTCTCTATCCTCATGATATTCAACATCGGGCCAGGGCAAGACAAATTCAGGCGTGGCTGCGTAGTGATTTAGCAGCGATCCGTGAAGAACGGCCAACTTCAGTGGTATTTGGTGGAGAAAAAAAACCAACGTTGAGTGATAACGGACGAATGGCTGCAGAGAAACTAATAACGACTGCAGAGTCGTTATTACCGCAGGGACAGGCTAATTTATTTGGTGAGTGGTCTATTGCTGACAGTGATTTGGCGGTGATGCTGAATCGCCTGATTTTAAATGGTGACGAGGTTCCGGAACGTCTCAAAGAATACGCGGCATTTCAGTGGCAGCGTTCATCAGTACAGCTTTGGCTGGCACTTTCGGTATAATCCCCTAACCAAAATAGGGAGATACTGCATGAAACTGATGTTTCTGTCTGATTTGCATGGTGCCCTGCCTGCGACTGAGGAGGCACTGAATATCTTTGCTGGCAGCGGTGCCCGGTGGCTGGTTATTCTCGGTGACTTATTAAATCATGGCCCACGTAATGCCCTGCCGCAAGGCTATTCCCCTGCTGCTGTCGCGCAATGTTTGAATCAGGTTGCGGATAAAGTGATTGCTGTGAGGGGGAACTGTGATAGTGAAGTTGACCAGATGCTATTAGATTTTCCAATAACCGCGCCCTGGCAGCAGGTATTATTGCCTCAGCAACGTCTTTTTTTGACACACGGACACCTATATAATCCCGACGAGTTGCCACCTCTGGCTACTGATGATGTTCTGGTTTTTGGTCATACTCATTTGCCTGTTGCCAGATATCAGCACTCGTATTATTTGTTTAATCCAGGCTCTGTCAGTATTCCAAAAGGCGGATATGAGGCAAGTTTTGGTATGCTTGATGATGGCGTTCTGAGCGTTCGTACCTTGAAAGGCAACAGGATGATTGCACAGGTTCGGATTACCCCGTAACGTTACAAAAAATTTAATAACGCGTTTGAAAAACGCTCAGAAAAAGGTTTTCCTGATGGTGGAACAACAGCATTTTGGTGACACGGAATGGGTTGATATTGTTGATGAAAATAACGAGGTTGTTGCACAAGCCAGCCGTGAAAATATGCGTGCCCAGCGCTTACGTCACCGTGCAACCTACATCGTAGTTCATGATGGTATGGGGCATATTCTGGTTCAGCGCCGTACTGAAATAAAAGATTTTATGCCCGGTATGCTGGATGCCACCGCGGGTGGTGTCGTTCAGACTAATGAGCAGTTTTTAGAATCTGCTCGTCGTGAAGCGGAAGAAGAGCTGGGTATTGCAGGGGTCCCTTTTGCTGAACATGGTCAGTTCTATTTTGAGGACGAGCATTGTCGCGTATGGGGCGGACTGTTTAGCTGTGTTTCTCACGGCCCCTTTGCGCTCCAGGCTGAAGAAGTCAGTGAGGTTTGCTGGATGAAACCGGAAGATATTACCGCGCGCTGTGACGAGTTTACCCCTGACTCACTGAAGGCCCTGGCATTGTGGATGACGCGTAATGGTCGAAATGATAACCACGAGACATCGGCTGAATAAAATAATCTCTGCTCCGGAGGCGAAATCCGCCTTCCGGCAGTAAAATAAAAAGCCGTAACCTTTAAAATTAACAGGTTACGGCTTTTTAGTCCTGAAAACAGCGGTCGTGATGCTCGGGCTAAAACTCAGAGCCCCGAGCGAACGCGATTATTCCTGCTGGGCAGACTGAATGGCTGTCAGTGCGATGGTATAGACGATATCGTCAACCAGTGCGCCACGTGACAGGTCGTTAACCGGTTTGCGCATGCCTTGCAGCATGGGTCCGATAGAGATCAGGTCAGCGGAGCGTTGTACTGCTTTATAGGTGGTGTTACCGGTGTTCAGGTCAGGGAAGATAAAGACCGTTGCGCGGCCTGCAACCGGTGAGTTTGGCGCTTTAGATTTGGCAACATCGGCCATTACTGCAGCGTCATACTGCAACGGACCATCGATAACCAGATCCGGGCGTTTTTCCTGAGCAATACGCGTTGCTTCACGAACTTTTTCTACATCGCTTCCCGCACCTGATGTTCCGGTAGAGTAGGAAAGCATCGCAACGCGTGGATCGATTCCGAAGGCTGCTGCAGAGTCAGCAGACTGAATAGCGATTTCCGCCAGTTGTTCTGCTGAAGGGTCCGGATTGATGGCACAGTCGCCGTAAACGTAAACCTGCTCTGGTAACAGCATAAAGAATACGGAAGAGACCAGTGAACTTCCCGGTGCTGTTTTAATTAACTGCAACGGTGGGCGAATGGTATTCGCCGTAGTATGTACGGCTCCTGAAACCAAGCCATCCACTTCATCTTGCTCAAGCATCAGCGTACCGAGCATCACGTTGTCTTCAAGCTGCTCGCGAGCGACCGCTTCGGTCATACCTTTGCTTTTACGCAGTTCAACCAGACGTGCGATATAGCTTTCGCGTACCACTTCAGGATCGACAATCTCGATACCTTCGCCCAGCTCAACACCTTGAGCTGCCGCGACACGCATGATGTCTTCAGGGTTACCCAGTAACACGCAGGTAGCAATACCACGTTCGGCGCAAACGGACGCTGCTTTTACAGTACGTGGCTCATCGCCTTCAGGCAGAACAATGCGTTTGCCTGCTTTACGTGCCAGCTCGGTCAGCTGATAACGGAAGGCAGGTGGTGACAGACGACGGCTGCGTTCTGAGGTGGCTGTCAGAGACTCAACCCAGTCAGCATCGATATGGCTGGCAACATATTCCTGGACCTTTTCAATACGCTGAGTATCGTCGATAGGAACTTCCAGGTTGAAGCTCTGCAGACTCAGAGAGGTCTGCCAGGTATTGGTGTTCACCATAAACATCGGCAGGCCGGTGGCAAATGCACGCTCACACAGTTTGCTGATACGGGGGTCCATTTCATAACCACCGGTCAGTAAGATAGCGCCAATTTCAACCCCGTTCATTGCGGCTAAGCAGGCAGCAACCAGAACGTCCGGGCGGTCTGCTGAAGTCACCAACAACGATCCCGGGCGGAAGTGTTCCAGCATATGAGGAATACTGCGTGCACAGAACGTCACTGATTTCACGCGACGGGTTTGGATATCGCCTTCATTAATAATCGTTGCATTTAAGTGGCGCGCCATATCAATTGCACGGGTGGCAATCAGCTCGAAGCTCCAGGGAATGCAGCCTAATACCGGTAGCGGGCTGTTAGCAAACAGCTGTTTAGGATCAATGTTCGCGACGCTGGCTTTGCTTGAATCGTCGAATATCTCAGAGAGATCGGGACGAGTACGTCCTTGTTCATCAACAGGCGCGTTTAATTTATTGATAATCACGCCATTGATATTGGTATTTTTACTGCCACCAAAACTACTACGAGCCAGTTCAATACGCTCTTTTAATTGTTCTGGGGAGTCATTGCCCAGCGACATCACGAAGACAATTTCGGCATTCAGTGTTTTGGCAATTTCGTAGTTCAGAGCCTGAGCAAACTGATGCTTACGTGTTGGCACTAAACCTTCAACCAGGATAACTTCAGCGTCTTTGCTGTTTGTGTGGTAGTTAGCGATGATTTGTTCCATCAGCACGTCTTGCTGGTTATTCGACAGCAGAGACTCTACGTAACTCATTTTCAGAGGTTTTGCGGCTGGAATGGAGCTACTGGCGCGGACGATACTGGTGGTTTGGTCTGGCGTATTTTCGCCGCCATTACGTGGTTGAGCGATAGGTTTAAATACACTCAGGCTCACGCCTTTTTGTTCCATAGCACGGATAACGCCAAGACTTACACTGGTAAGGCCGACACTGGTTCCGGTAGGAATAAGCATAATTGTACGAGACACGGTATAACCTCTTTCGTTTTCGTGAGCCTTAAGGCTCAGCTTAACTGAAAACATGCCGCAGCGAATGCTGCGGCAAGAGAATCAGGCAGTAAGGCGGGATGCATCCTGAGCGATAACCAGCTCTTCATTGGTTGTAATAACCAGCACCGGGCGAGTTCCTTCTTTATTGATAAAGCCGGACTTGCCAAAACGAGCAGCCAGGTTACGCTCATGGTCAATTTCAAGACCCAGAACACCCAGTTTATTCAGCGTCAGCTCACGTACCATGGCTGCGTTTTCACCGATACCACCGGTGAACACAACCGCGTCCAGACGGCCGTCCATCAGAGCGGTATAGGAACCGATATATTTTGCCAGGCGGTGACAGTAAACGTCCATTGCACGTTTAGCGTCAGCTTTTTCTTCGTAGTTGTCTTCAACATAACGGCAGTCACTGGTGACTTCAGTCAGACCCAACAAACCAGACTCTTTGGTCAGCATTTTGTTGATATCATCAATGTTCATACCGAGGGTATCATGCAGATGGAAGATAATCGCAGGATCGATATCACCAGAGCGGGTACCCATTACCAGACCTTCAAGCGGTGTCAGACCCATTGAGGTATCAACACTTTTGCCGTTACGAACAGCCGTTACAGAACCGCCGTTACCGAGGTGGCAGGTGATGATATTCAATTCATCAACAGGTTTATTAAGCATTTCTGCCGCTTCCTGGGTTACATAGAAGTGGCTGGTGCCGTGTGCACCATAGCGACGAATTCCATGCTCTTTATACAGTTTATAAGGAAGAGCGTAGAGATAAGACTCTTCAGGCATGGTCTGATGGAAAGCCGTGTCGAATACCGCAACGTTTTTATCGGCAAGTTCAGGGAATGATTTCAGTGCTTCTGCAATACCAATCAGATGAGCTGGGTTGTGTAATGGTGCAAAAGAGGCGGAATCTTTGATACCCTGAATCACAGAGTCATCGATAACAACGGAACTGGTGTATTTTTCGCCGCCGTGAACGATACGGTGGCCGATTGCTGTAAGCTGGGCTAACAACTCTGGTTTATGTGCCAGAATGTTGTCAACAATGAAGTTAAGCGCTTCACTATGGGCGGCGCCTGCACCCAGAGCGGCTTCGTGTTTGGCACCATCAAGCTTCCACTTAAGACGTGCTTCAGGCAGATGGAAGCATTCGGCTAAACCAGAAAGATATTCTTCACCGTTTGCCGCATCGATAATAGCGAATTTCAGTGATGAACTACCGCAGTTCAGAACCAGTACAAGCTTACTCGACATGGGAATACCTACTTTTAATTCGTGGCTAAAAAAACATCAGATAGTCTACCATCGTAGCGCATGATGACCCTGATATTTATGATTGACGTCATGCCAGAAGTTTTTTTTGGCATGGCGAATAAATAAAGCGAAGTCTCTGCCGTTTACCCATTTTGGTGACAGCAAGTATAATAAAACTTGGGTTGATAGCCTGTGCATTTATACCGACAGCTATTAAACGCGCACAGGGTAGCAGATAGATAACCAAAAATACAAAATCTTTTGAACGATGAAATCAATAGTTGTTGAGTTATGATAATTTTTTATTATTTGTGTAAAAATTTGAGGTAAAGCCATGTCAACACCCCAGAATAGCCATCTAAGCTGGTTCAGCTTATTCGGACGTGGACAGCACTACGCTAAAGCATGGCCTATGGATAAACGTCTTGCTCCTGTCTTCGTTGAGAACCGTGTCGTTCGTATGACCCGCTTTGCTATACGGTTTATGCCGCCAATCGCGGTATTCACCTTGACCTGGCAAATTGCACTTGGTGGTCAGTTGGGGCCTGCCGTCGCTACCGCGCTGTTTGCTTGTAGTTTACCGTTACAGGCTTTGTGGTGGTTAGGAAAACGCTCCGTCACACCTTTACCCCCTTCAACACTACAATGGTTCTATGACATTCGCGATAAACTCCAGGCGGCCGATCAGGTACTGGCTCCGATAGAAGGAAAACCTGACTATCAGGCGTTAGCCGATGTGCTTAAACGTGCATTTACTCAACTTGATAAAACATTTTTAGATGATTTGTAATCTGTTGCTACGCTAAATAGAGATATTTTGTCTGACAAGGTTTTTCAACACTCTATTCAGTATGGATGGTTTACCGGTATCTGCTGGAGATTTTTATTAAACTCTTGTGCTAACTCAAAGCAATAACCAGGGTTCGTTCGGTAAGGTGAAGTAAATACTTTTCTTAAAGACAGGAGCCAGTAAATGGAAATGACTCATGCACAGCGTCTTATTTTATCTAATCAGTACAAATTAATGACCATGATGGATCCGGAAAATGCAGCGAGCTATCAGCGCCTGCAGACCATTGTTGAGCGTGGCTATGGATTGCAAATGCGTGAGCTTGATAGTGAGTTTGGTGCACTGAAAGAAGAAAACTGTCGTACCATTATCGACATTATGGAAATGTTCCACGCTTTGCAAATCAGTCGGGCAAACTTAAAAGATAGCCAGAGCATTGGGGAATTACGTGTTATTTTCCTTGGCTTTGATGCTATTAAAGAAAGTGAGTTTCTACATTATGTGCGTTTCCTGGTGACTACTGAGAATCGCTATCAACATTTCTCCCCGGGAGCTGACAACTTTAATGCACAGACACCTATGTGGGACAAATATATACGCATGCAGACGGTCTGGCATGCCTGCCCGCGTCAGTATCATTTAAGTGCGAATGAAATTACGCAAATTATCAATGCCTGAGGAGATACAGATTGAAGTGTAAAGGTTTTTTGTTTGACTTAGACGGTACGCTGGTTGACTCTCTGCCTGCGGTCGAGCGAGCATGGACTCAGCTTGCCGCACGCCTCAATGTTCCGGCTCAAGATGTCCTGGATTTTATTCATGGCAAGCAAGCCATTACTTCAATACGCCACTTTATGCAGGGGGCGACTGAGGAGGCAATTGCTCGAGAGTTTGCATGGCTTGAGAAACGGGAAGCTGAAGACATTGAGGGAGTGACTGCACTGCCTGGGGCAATCGAACTCCTTAACTTTCTCAATGAAGCAAATATTCCTTGGGCCATCGTGACGTCGGGGACCGTACCTATTGCCTACGCCCGTCACCGGGCGGCTGGCTTGCCAGAACCAGAAACAGAGGTCTTTGTCACCGCAGAGCAAGTTGAACGGGGTAAACCTGAGCCTGATGCTTATCTGCTTGGCGCGCATTTGTTAGGTTTTGAGCCAGAACAGTGTGTTGTCGTTGAGGATGCCCCGGCAGGGATACTGTCTGGCTTAGCGGCTGGTTGTCACGTGATTGCGGTAAATGCGCCTGCAGATACCCCGAGGCTGGAGCATGTTGACTATGCTCTCTCATCGCTCAAAGAGTTGCTAATACAGAAAACAGCAGACGGTGATGTTGAAATTCTAAGAAAGCACTAATTGTTTGACTTAGCCCCTGATTGATGGGGCTTTTTTATGGCATCTTCGCGAATGTGATCAATCTTCATAATGATAAGGAAATATTATGAATCTCGAACTCATTTGGGTATTGTCGCTATTAGCGGTGGCTATCGTCTTGTTTGCAACAGGCAAGATGCGTATGGACGCCGTGGCACTACTGATGATTATTGCTTTTGTGCTCAGCGGAACGCTGACGCTGAGTGAAGCCTTTTCTGGCTTCAGTGACCCCAATGTTATTCTGATCGCCGCACTGTTTATCATTGGTGATGGCTTGGTGCGTACGGGGGTTGCCACTAATGTCGGTATCTGGCTTGTTTCAGTGGCCGGAAGCAGTGAAATAAAGATGCTGGTTTTGCTCATGGCGACCGTTGGCTGTCTCGGTGCTTTTATGAGCTCCACGGGGGTTGTGGCTATCTTTATCCCGGTGGTCCTCAGTGTTGCACTGCGCATGAAGATATCACCTTCACGTTTAATGATGCCCTTGAGTTTTGCTGGATTGATCAGTGGCATGATGACAATAGTCGCCACACCTCCTAACCTGGTGGTTAACAGTGAATTACTGCGTGAAGGCTTAGAAGGTTTCCGGTTCTTTAGTGTCACTCCCATAGGTATAGTTATCCTGATACTCGGGATAATCTATATGTTAGCTGTTCGTTTTGCCTTAAAAGGAAAGGGTGAAGGCGCGCATAAAGATGCCGGGAAACGCAGTACTTTTCGTGATTTGATTAAAACCTATCGCCTGAATGGGCGCGCTCGGCGCCTTGCTATTAGAGCCGGTTCACCGATGATTGGTGCCCGGCTTGACGATCTTAGCCTGCGTGAACGCTACAGTGCCAATGTTATCGGACTTGAGCGCTGGAGGCGATTTCGGCGCGTGATGGTCAACGTCGACAGTGAAACTGCATTTCGTGAGCGCGATGTTTTGCTGATAGATATTTCTGCTTCTGAAGAAGAGTTACGCTTGTTCTGTAGTGAGCAGCTGTTGGAACCGAAGGTATTACGTGGAGAGTATTTTTCTGACCAGGCAATGGATGTCGGTATGGCAGAGGTGTTGTTAGTACCTGAGTCTGAACTGGCAGGGAAGACGGTACGGGAAATGGCATTTCGTACCCGCTATGGTCTTAATGTTGTCGGATTGCGACGTGCCGGAAAGGCGATGGAAGGAGTGGTGGTTAATGAACCGATACAGCCCGGTGATATTATTCTGGTGGTCGGCGACTGGAAATTAATTAAACTCCTTTCACTGCAAAACCGTGATTTCTTGTTGCTCAATATCCCCGTTGAAGAGGTAGACGCTTCGCCCGCACATAGTCAGGCCCCCCACGCACTTTTCTGTCTGGTTCTGATGGTGGTACTGATGGTTATGGATGAGATACCTAATCCTGTCGCTGCGATTATTGCCTGCTTACTGATGGGGAAATTTCGCTGCATTGATATGGAGAGTGCTTACAAGGCTATCCACTGGCCGAGCATTATCCTTATCGTGGGAATGATGCCTTTTGCCCTGGCATTACAAAAAACCGGCGGTGTGGATTTAATCGTCACCGGGCTGATGTCCTTTGGCGGTGATTACGGACCGCATATTATGCTGGTCTGTCTGTTTATCATGTGTGCGACAATTGGATTATTCATTTCTAACACGGCAACGGCTGTATTAATGGCTCCTATTGCGTTGGCGGCGGCAAAAACGATGGGGGTCTCGCCTTATCCTTTTGCCATGATAGTCGCGATGGCCGCATCTGCTGCCTTTATGACGCCAGTCTCCTCACCGGTCAATACCTTGGTATTAGGCCCCGGGCGTTATACGTTTAGCGATTTTGCGAAAATAGGCATTCCATTCACCGTAATTGTGATGATTGTCTGTGTGGTAATGGTGCCTGTGCTGTTTCCTTTTTAGACGAGAATATTTGAGTGTCTGGCGTGTGGATATACCGCGAATGCTGAGTCCTTTTGAACCATAAAGTTGGACAGTTTATTCGTGTGAGGAGGGGGTCAAAGGGATGAATCCTGACTAATTTCATCCAGCGAGAGATGAAAGCTCGGGACAAACGTTTCCATAAAATAGGCCATTTCATCGCTATGACGTTCTGCCAACGTTTTTTCCAGACGAGTTTTAGCCAATGAAAATTCATGATTTCCTGCTGAAAGTTCTTCCAGACATTTAAGATAGGCGCAGAGGGTATCGGCCTGTTTAACGATGGATTTTTCATCATGACTGTACTGAGATTCATCAATTAATGGCTCCCAGATATCACGTAATTCCTCCGGAACCATCTCTATTATCTTTTGCTGGGCGATCTTCTCGATAGCTTTGTACTCATGGGCAATTTGTGAATTAAAGTACTTAACCGGCGTAGGAAGATCCCCTGTCAGTACTTCGCTGGCATCGTGGTACATGGCCAGAAGCGCAATACGTTCTGCATTAACCTGACCATTAAATTTACGGTTTTTAATCACTGCAAGGGCATGAGCGACCATCGAAACCTGGAGACTGTGCTCGGAAACATTTTCTGTACGTACATTGCGCATCAAAGGCCAACGCTGGATGAGCTTCAGACGTGAAAGATAGGCGAAGAAGTGGCTTTGCATAATATTCCCTGATGTATAAAACAGATAACAGGTATTTTGCGGGGCAGGGGAGGACAATGCAAATCCTCTCTGAGTAAGGAGACCAGGAAGCGGCTGTTATCCTCTTCCTGATCTCATTATATGGGGCAAATATTACTGGCTATAGTGGCTGAGGAAACGGCCTAGCTTGGTAATGGCCATTTCCAGATCGTCAACGCGGGGCAATGTGACTATTCTGAAATGGTCTGGCGATGGCCAGTTAAAAGCGGTTCCCTGAACCAACAGTACTTTTTCTTGCAGAAGAAAATCGAGCACCATTTTCTGGTCATCATGAATATTGAATCGTTTCGCATCAATTTTCGGGAACATGTACAACGCACCGCGGGGCTTAACACAAGACACGCCTGGAATTTCATTAATGAGTTCAAACGCACGATTACGTTGCTCATACAAGCGGCCACCCGGCACAATGAATTCACTGATACTTTGGTAGCCACCCAATGCGGTCTGAATGGCGTGCTGAGCCGGTACATTCGCACAAAGGCGCATCGATGCCAGCATTTCCAGACCTTCGATATAACCTTTAGCCTGTTTTTTCGGGCCACTCAAGACCATCCAGCCTTGGCGGAATCCGGCGACGCGATAGGTTTTAGATAATCCGTTAAAGGTAATCGTTAACAAGTCGGGTGCCAGGGCAGCAATAGAATGATGCTCGGCGTCGTCATAGAGGATCTTATCGTAGATCTCGTCAGCAAAAATAATCAGATTATGTTGACGTGCAATTTCCACGATTTCTAATAACAGTTCTTTAGAGTAGACCGCACCGGTTGGGTTATTCGGATTAATAATCACGATCCCACGCGTACGTGGCGTTATTTTAGCCCTAATATCATCAAGATCGGGGAACCAGTCAGCACTTTCGTCGCAGAGATAGTGAACCGCTTTGCCACCGGATAATGAAACGGCAGCAGTCCAGAGCGGATAGTCTGGAGCGGGTACTAGCATTTCATCGCCACTGTTCAGCAAAGCTTGCATCGACTGGACAATCAGTTCGGAGACACCGTTACCAATATAAATGTCTTCCACCGTCACATCACGCATACCCCGTGCCTGGTAGTGCTGCATGATAGCCTTACGGGCAGAAAATAATCCTTTAGAATCGCAATAACCTTGGGCAGTGTGCAGGTTGCGGATCACATCAACCAGGATCTCATCTGGTGCGTCAAAGCCGAACGGTGCGGGGTTTCCAATGTTAAGCTTAAGGACCTTATTGCCTTCTTCTTCGAGGCGCTTGGCCTCTTTCAGTACAGGACCGCGGATGTCGTAACAGACATTATCAAGTTTGCTGGATTTTTCGATTGAAGACATGAGCCTGTGACCTTAGTTGTTAGCGTAGCTTCCCGCCGTGGAAGCTGATATTTCACAATGTACTCTTGCTACTGCAAGATTTGAAGGGCGATAGTTCCCTGAAATAGAAATAAATTATTACGTAAATGGCAGACTGCATCAAACTATCATTAGTGATGAATGCTTTTCTGGTGGTTTTTGTTGATTTTTAATTCTGATTTTTTTTGTTTTTATAGATTTATGGTTTGTTATTTTTTTTGAAAGCAACATGAATGATTTGTTTTTTCCGCTGTGGGGGAGGGGAAAGATCTGGTTTAAGCATCCATGTTTTTGGGGGGGTGAGAACAGAATAATAAGTCTTCGATTTACAGATATACCCGTCATGCTTCAAGTTGCTTGAGGATACATACGTGAGGCGCGCCGAATGACAGAGTTTATCCGTGCTCATTGATGCCCCCACTTCGCGCCTACAAGAGACTCGGATTGTTTTCGGCATATATTAAAACTCATCAGCATTATTTTAAATATGCGTAATAAAAAATAACAAATCTGGCACTTATTTTTTACATTGTATGATGATAATAAAATCTCTCTGAGAGTGTAGGGGGGATATAAATATTAATGAGGTTATTTTTTCTCATCGATTGCTCGATGCCGTGTAGCCATAGCCGAGAACGATATTTTTATTCATGAAAAATATCGTTCTTTAACAGTTATTAAATCGATATTCAGTAATGATGGTGGGGGCTAAAAACCTTATTAAAGAGGAGAGGGTCTATATTATGAATACTGTAAAATATAAATATTGCAATAGTTGGATCTGTTTTTTTAGTTTTTAGGATAATCGCTAAATATATATCCAGGAAACAGTTCGGGTGGCTTGCAGGTGAAAACGAAGACAGAGGATAAGAAGAGGTAAACGCCATCATTCCATTTTCTAAATGTCAGTTGACTGTGAGACTTGAAGTGCCCGGAATGATAAGGATACCCAAGGTTTTAGAGAAATTCATGAAATTCATCTCAGGTATTCTGACGTATAGCGGATCGGATATACGAAATGACAGTCTAATAAGCCGTGGCAGTAATCAGATAAGACAGTAAAGGGAATTGATTTATCTATATGATAAGTCAAAAAATAAACCAAGGAAGACTCGTAAGAGAAATCGACTAGTGAAAAAAATGATTAACGAAAATCGTCTTATACTTAATCTGGATCTTGATTTGCTGCGCACATTTGTTGCCGTCGCTGATCTGAATACTTTTGGTGCGGCAGCGACGGCTGTCAGCCGTACCCAATCGGCTGTCAGTCAGCAAATGCAGCGTCTGGAGTTATTGGTAGAAAAAGAACTCTTTGTGCGTCATGGCAGGAACAAATTATTGACCGATCATGGTGTTCAGTTGCTGGGATATGCACGGAAGATTCTACGTTTTAATGATGAAGCTTGCTTGTCGTTACGCGGTAGTACGCTTGACGGGGTACTGACATTATGGGTAGCGGCTGAAATAACCGAAGCGATTCTGCCTGCTCAGTTAGATCTGATTCGTTCGATATACCCCAAGCTCATCCTTGATGTAAGAATTAAAAGCAATCCATTTCAGGATACAAAAGTGAGTCAGCAAGAGGTGGACTTGATCATTGCAACGTCACATCCAGCCCATTATGACTGTACCGTATTACGTCGTTCATCCACATTCTGGTATTGTGCCACTGACTATGTTTTCCGCAGAGGAGAACCTGTTCCACTGGTTCTGACAGAAGAGTCTGGTTTACATCGAGACATGATGTTGAATACCTTGAATAATGCGGGTATTCCGTGGCGGATCTCCTATGAAGCCACTACTCAGGCTTCTGTTTATGCAGCGCTGAAAGCAGGACTCGGCGTCACAGCAGGGCCGATGGAAGTCATGAGGTGTAACGAACTTCGCATGCTGGGGCAGTCTGAAACTCTACCGATTTTACCGGAAACAAAATACTTACTCTGTAAACACCCTGAAACGAAAAATGCAATGGCTCAGATACTTTTTAATCAGTTCTCTGATGGGCGGCTCCCCTCTCGTAACAAGATTAAAAATGAGAGTTCCCTGAGTGCAAGTATGGTCGGTTAGCGGCGATTAAGCGTTTTCTAATACAAAACGTTACATTTGTTTAAATTATGTGCAATTTTTTTGGTGTCTGAACGGATTCATCTTGATGCAGGAAGCTGCAGTTTGGGTGATATGCCTTGATAATCCTGATATTGCACAATTTCAGCTAACAGACATGATGTTAAAAATTTCACAAAAATGTTACATGATTTTGATGTGAATTCGTGAAAGTGTGTCCTGGATCAAAAAAATACTCAGTTTAAGGGGAGGAATCGGAGCGATTTCCTGCCAGAATAGAAGGGTATTTTTTTTGCACGCAACGGACACGATTCAACAAATTGTTAATCGGTTTATAAACTTACGAAAATTAGTTTATAAAGCATTAAATGTTAACGAGAATCTGTCAGTGTAAATTTATGTGTGCTTACTTTTGTTAAAGTTGACAAAAGGTTATAGAAAGGAGTAAAAAACCCCATCAATTTTCTGTCTATTGCGAATTCTGGCAGTAATTGTACGGTTTTTCGTTCTTCCCATGAATCGATGTGGTGTTCATCTGCCAGCAAGAGCAGAGGTTTAAACATCACTTTTGATGAGTAAGCAATGAGTATGTCAACATCAATCGAAGTTATCGCTCAACACTGGGCGTTTGCTGTCTTTGTTATTGTTGCTATTGGTCTGTGCTGTTTTATGCTCACCGGAGGTTGGTTACTCGGTGGTAGAGCCCGGGCCCGGCACAAAAATACCCCCTTCGAGTCAGGTATTGACTCCGTTGGTACGGCACGTCTACGCCTTTCTGCTAAGTTTTACTTAGTTGCCATGTTTTTCGTCATCTTTGACGTAGAAGCACTGTACCTCTTTGCTTGGGCAATTTCCGTTCGTGAAAGTGGCTGGGTTGGCTTCATAGAGGCCGCAATCTTCATTTTAGTTCTACTGGCTGGGCTTGTGTATCTGGTGCGTGTTGGTGCGCTGGATTGGACTCCGGTGCGTTCGCGCCGTGAGCAAATGAACCCGGAAACAGACAGTACTACTAACCGTCATACGCAGTAACAACGAGGCAATAAGATGGACTATACGCTCACCCGCATAGACCCTAACGGTGAGAATGACCGTTACCCCCTGCAAAAACAGGAAATCGTAACTGATCCACTGGAGCAAGAAATTAACCGCAGTGTTTATGTGGGCAAGCTTGAGCATGCTCTGCACGACATGGTTAACTGGGGCCGTAAAAACTCAATTTGGCCCTATAACTTCGGTCTTTCTTGCTGTTATGTGGAGATGGTAACGTCGTTTACCGCTGTACATGACGTTGCACGTTTTGGCGCTGAAGTATTGCGTGCCTCCCCCCGCCAGGCTGACTTGATGGTAATTGCAGGTACCTGTTTTACCAAAATGGCTCCAGTTATTCAGCGTCTCTATGACCAGATGCTGGAGCCTAAATGGGTCATTTCAATGGGGGCTTGTGCCAACTCCGGTGGTATGTATGACATCTACTCTGTCGTACAGGGTGTTGACAAATTCCTGCCTGTTGACGTGTATATTCCCGGTTGTCCGCCGCGCCCGGAAGCTTACATGCAAGCATTAATGCTACTGCAGGAATCTATTGGTAAAGAACGTCGCCCGCTGTCCTGGGTTGTTGGCGATCAGGGAGTTTACCGCGCCAACATGCAGTCAGAGCGTGAACGTAAGCGCGGCGAGCGTATTGCTGTTACCAATCTACGTACACCAGACGAAATTTAATTTGCGCCTGCGGCCAGTGAACGCCTTGCATTTATATAATATCAAAGCAATGGCACTGGTCGTCAGTCACCACAGACTCATTTGCAATGGTGAGAACTATGACCGATTTAACCGCGCAAGACGCCATGCCAGCCTGGCAGACCAGGGATCATCTTGATGACCCTGTAATAGGTGAACTGCGTAACCGCTTTGGGCCGGATGCCTTTACCATTCAGCCAACCCGTACCGGGGTTCCTGTTGTTTGGGTTAAGCGCGAGCAACTACTGGAAGTTGTCGACTTCTTAAAGAAACTCCCGAAACCTTATGTCATGTTGTTCGACTTACATGGCATGGACGAACGTCTCCGCACTCACCGCAACGGTTTACCGGCTGCGGATTTTTCCGTTTTCTACCACTTCATTTCGATTGATCGCAATCGCGACATTATGCTGAAAGTGGCTTTAGCTGAAAACGACCTGTATGTGCCGACGCTGACTAACATGTTCCCGAACGCAAACTGGTATGAGCGTGAAACATGGGAAATGTTTGGTATTACCTTTAAAGGTCACCCTAATCTGACACGCATCATGATGCCATCCACTTGGGAAGGGCATCCTCTGCGTAAAGACTATCCGGCGCGTGCCACTGAATTCGATCCGTTTGTTCTGACCAAACAAAAAGAAGATCTGGAAATGGAAGCGCTGACGTTTAAGCCTGAAGACTGGGGCATGAAACGTAGCAGTGAAAATGAAGATTTCATGTTCCTGAACCTCGGTCCGAACCACCCCTCTGCGCATGGTGCCTTCCGCATCGTGTTACAGCTTGACGGTGAAGAGATAGTCGATTGTGTTCCAGATATCGGTTATCACCACCGCGGCGCAGAAAAAATGGGCGAGCGTCAGTCATGGCACAGCTATATTCCGTATACCGACCGTATTGAATATCTCGGTGGTTGCGTGAATGAAATGCCCTATGTCTTAGCGGTCGAAAAGCTGGCTGGCATTGTGGTACCTGAACGCGTGGACGTGATTCGCGTAATGCTGTCTGAGCTTTTCCGTATTAACAGCCACCTGCTGTATATCTCGACGTTTATTCAGGACGTGGGCGCAATGACTCCGGTGTTCTTCGCCTTTACTGACCGTCAGAAGATTTATGACTTGGTTGAGGCTATCACCGGTTTCCGTATGCACCCAGCCTGGTTCCGTATCGGCGGTGTGGCGCATGACTTACCGAAAGGCTGGGAGCGTTTGTTAAAAGAGTTCCTGGAGTGGATGCCAAAACGTCTCGACTCTTACGAGAAAGCGGCACTGCGTAACTCCATTCTGAAAGGCCGTTCTCAGGGTGTTGCTGCCTACGGCGCGAAAGAAGCCCTCGAATGGGGTACTACTGGTGCTGGTCTGCGCGCCACGGGTATTGATTTCGACATCCGTAAAGCGCGTCCTTATTCTGGCTATCAGAATTTCGATTTCGAAGTTCCTGTTGGTGGTGGGGTGAGCGATTGCTATACCCGCGTTATGCTGAAAGTTGAAGAGCTGCGTCAAAGTCTGCGTATTCTTGACCAGTGTCTGAAAAATATGCCTGCTGGCCCGTTTAAAGCCGATCATCCGCTGACTACGCCGCCACCGAAAGAGCGTACTTTGCAGCATATCGAAACCTTGATTACTCACTTCCTGCAAGTTTCGTGGGGCCCGGTGATGCCGGCTAACGAATCTTTCCAGATGATTGAGGCAACCAAAGGAATTAACAGTTACTACCTGACCAGTGACGGCAGCACCATGAGCTACCGTACCCGTGTCCGTACGCCGAGCTTCGCGCATTTGCAGCAAATTCCGGCGACAATTCGTGGCAGCTTGGTTTCAGACCTGATTGTCTATCTGGGTAGTATCGATTTTGTAATGTCTGATGTGGATCGCTAACTATGCATGATAACCAACAAAACCAGACTGAGGCTTTTGAGCTGAGTGCGGCAGAACGTGAGGCCATTGAACACGAGATGCATCATTATGAAGATCCTCGTGCGGCTTCAATTGAAGCACTGAAAATTGTTCAGAAACAGCGCGGCTGGGTACCCGATGGTGCGATTTATGCCATTGCTGATGTTCTGGGTATTCCGGCAAGTGATGTAGAAGGTGTGGCAACGTTTTATAGCCAGATTTTCCGCCAGCCAGTAGGACGCCACGTTATTCGTTATTGCGATAGCGTTGTTTGTCATATTACCGGTTACCAGGGGATCCAGTCAGCGCTTGAAGGCAAGCTTGCTATTAAACCTGGCCAGACTACAGCAGATGGTCGTTTTACGTTATTGCCAACCTGCTGCCTGGGTAACTGTGATAAAGGGCCAAGCATGATGATTGATGAAGACACACACAGTCATCTGACCCCAGAAGCCATTCCTGATTTGCTGGAGCGGTATAAATGAAAACCATTATTCGTACTGCTGAAACACATCCACTGACCTGGCGTTTGCGTGACGATAAACAGCCCGTGTGGCTGGAAGAATACCAGAGCAAAAATGGCTATGAGGGTGCCCGTAAAGCGCTGAGTGGTATGGCGCCAGACGAGATCGTTACTGCCGTTAAAGATGCTGGCCTGAAAGGACGCGGCGGCGCAGGCTTTTCCACGGGGTTGAAGTGGAGCCTGATGCCAAAAGACGAGTCCATGAATATCCGTTATCTTCTGTGTAACGCAGATGAGATGGAGCCAGGCACCTATAAAGACCGCTTATTAATGGAGCAACTGCCTCACTTATTAGTCGAAGGTATGCTGATCTCCGCGTTCGCTCTGAAAGCCTATCGTGGCTATATCTTCTTGCGCGGCGAGTATATTGAAGCAGCCGAGCATCTGCGCCGTGCTATTGAAGAAGCGAAACAAGCGGGTCTGTTGGGTAAAAATATTCTCGGATCGGGTTTTGATTTTGAACTGTTTGTGCATACCGGTGCCGGGCGTTATATCTGCGGTGAAGAAACTGCTCTGATTAACTCCCTGGAAGGTCGTCGCGCTAACCCACGTTCTAAACCTCCGTTCCCTGCGTCAAGCGGCGTCTGGGGTAAACCTACCTGTGTTAACAACGTAGAAACTCTGTGTAACGTCCCCGCGATTCTGGCAAACGGCGTTGAGTGGTATCAGGGAATTGGCGGTTTGAGTAAAGACGCGGGTACTAAGCTGATGGGCTTCTCAGGACGCGTTAAAAACCCGGGGGTCTGGGAACTGCCTTTTGGTACTACCGCACGAGAAATTCTTGAAGATTATGCTGGTGGTATGCGTGATGGCTTGAAATTTAAAGCCTGGCAGCCGGGTGGGGCAGGGACTGACTTCCTGACCGACGCACATCTTGATTTACCGATGGAGTTCGAAAGTATCGGTAAAGCAGGCAGTCGTCTGGGAACGGCACTGGCAATGGCCGTTGACCATGAAATCGGTATGGTGTCTCTGGTTCGTAACCTGGAAGAGTTTTTCGCCCGTGAGTCTTGTGGCTGGTGTACACCTTGTCGTGATGGTCTGCCGTGGAGCGTAAAAATTCTGCGGGCCCTCGAACGTGGAGAAGGACAACCTGGCGATATCGAAACGCTGGAACAGCTTTGTCGCTCCCTTGGGCCGGGTAAAACCTTCTGTGCTCATGCGCCAGGTGCCGTTGAACCACTACAAAGTGCCATTAAATATTTCCGTGACGAATTCGAAGCAGGCATTGCCAAACAGGATCTCGGTAACCTCCGCATGATAAGTGGTATTCAACCGAACCTGTTAAAAACGCGCTGGTAATATTCCTTCATCACGATTTTTCGTGAGGAATGGCACAAGAATTTTTGATTAACGCCTGAGTTTATTCAGGCCAACTGGAAGCATGCTGACTATGGCTACGATTCATGTAGACGGCAAAGAATATGAGGTAAATGGGGCAGACAACCTTCTTGAAGCTTGTCTGTCTCTCGGCCTTGATATTCCTTATTTTTGCTGGCATCCGGCGCTGGGCAGCGTCGGTGCTTGCCGCCAGTGTGCGGTAAAGCAATATCAGAACGCTGAAGATACCCGCGGCCGCCTGGTAATGTCTTGTATGACACCTGCGTCTGATGGCACCTTCATTTCTATTGATGATGGTGAAGCGAAGGAGTTCCGGGAAAGCGTTGTGGAATGGCTGATGACTAACCACCCACACGACTGTCCTGTCTGCGAAGAAGGGGGCAACTGCCACCTGCAGGATATGACCGTAATGACCGGTCATAGCTTCCGTCGTTATCGCTTTACTAAACGTACTCACCGTAATCAGGATCTGGGACCCTTCATTTCTCACGAAATGAACCGTTGTATCGCCTGTTACCGCTGTGTTCGTTACTACAAAGACTATGCAGACGGTAAAGACTTGGGCGTCTACGGAGCCCATGACAACGTCTACTTTGGTCGCCCTGAAGACGGTACTCTCGAAAGCGAATTCTCCGGTAACCTGGTAGAAATCTGTCCGACCGGGGTATTTACCGACAAAACCCACTCAGAGCGTTATAACCGTAAATGGGATATGCAGTTTGCACCGAGCATTTGCCAGCAATGTTCCCTGGGTTGTAACACAAGCCCTGGTGAGCGTTATGGCGAACTGCGTCGTATTGAAAACCGCTATAACGGTACCGTGAACCACTACTTCTTGTGCGATCGCGGTCGTTTTGGCTATGGCTATGTCAATCGCAAAGATCGTCCTCGTCAGCCGATTCAGCGTCGTGGCGACGACTTAATCACTCTGAATGCGGAACAAGCATTACAAGGTGCAGCAGATATTCTGCGTCAGTCGAAGAAAGTTATCGGTATTGGCTCTCCACGCGCCAGTATTGAAAGCAACTTCGCCCTGCGCGAACTGGTGGGTGCAAGTAACTTCTACACCGGTATTGCGGCAGGTGAGCAAGCACGTTTACAGCTGGTACTGAAGGTTCTGCGTGAAAGCGGAATTCATACTCCTGCGCTGCGTGAAATTGAGTCTTACGATGCGGTGCTGATTCTGGGTGAAGATGTTACTCAGACCGGCGCGCGTGCCGCTCTGGCTATTCGTCAAGCGGTAAAAGGTAAAGCACGTGAAATGGCAGCCGCTCAGAAAGTGGCTGACTGGCAGATTGCGGCGATTATGAACATTGGTCAGCATGCGAAACATCCGCTGTTTGTCACCAACGTTGATGATACCCGTCTCGACGATATTGCTGCCTGGACCTATCGTGCACCTGTTGAAGATCAGGCGCGTCTTGGCTTCGCGATTGCTCATGCATTGGATGAAACAGCCCCCGCTGTTGAACTGAGCCGTGACTTACGCAGTAAAGTGGATGTGATTGTTCAGGCACTGGCGGGCGCCCGTAAGCCATTAATTGTTTCTGGTACTAATGCGGGTAGTGAAGCGGTCCTTCAGGCGGCGGCTAATATCGCGAAAGCGTTGAAAGGTCGCGGTGCTGAAGTTGGCGTTACCATGATTGCGCGTGCGGTCAACAGTATTGGTCTGGGTATGATAGGCGGTGGTTCGCTGGACGAAGCCTTGTCTGAGCTGGAAACCGGTGCGGCAGACGCAGTCGTGGTACTTGAAAACGACTTGCATCGCCACGCTTCAGCTGCGCGCGTTGATGCCGCTCTGAGCAAAGCTCCACTGGTTCTGGTGATTGATCACCAGCGTACCGACATTATGGACAAAGCCCATCTGGTGCTTTCAGCGGCAAGCTTCGCGGAAAGTGACGGTACCGTCATTAACAACGAAGGCCGTGCCCAGCGCTTCTTCCAGGTTTATGACCCGACTTATTATGACAGTTCCGTTGAAATGCTGGAAAGCTGGCGCTGGCTGCACTCTCTGCAAAGTGTTGTTGAGAACCGTCAGATCGACTGGACGCAGCTTGATAATGTGATTGATGCTTGTGTGAAAGTGCTGCCGCAACTGGCGGGTATCAAAGATGCCGCTCCGGATGCGAGCTTCCGTATTCGTGGTCAGAAACTGGCGCGTGAACCTCATCGCTACAGTGGCCGTACCGCAATGCGCGCCAACATCAGCGTTCATGAACCTCGTCAGCCGCAAGATAAAGACACCATGTTTGCCTTCTCTATGGAAGGGAACAACAGTCCGCTTGCCGACCGTCAGCAAATTCCGTTTGCCTGGGCACCAGGATGGAACTCACCTCAAGCATGGAATAAATTCCAGGCTGAAGTGGGCGGTCATCTGCGCCACGGCGATCCAGGTGTTCGTCTGATTGAAGCGTCTGAAAACGGCCTCGACTATTTCACGGCTATCCCTGAGAGTTTCCAGATAGAAGAAGGTAAGTGGCGTGTAGCGCCTTACTATCATCTGTTTGGTAGTGATGAAATGTCCCAGCGTTCACCGGTATTCCAGAAACGTATGGTTCAACCTTACGTCAAACTGAATCCGGAAGATGCGGCGGCACTCGGTGTTAATGCGGGTGGTCTGGTCTCCTTCAGTTATGAAGGTCAGACACTGAGCCTGCCTCTGCAACTCTCATCCGGGCTTGCCAAAGGCTTAGTCGGTTTGCCGATGGGTATGCCAGGAATTGCACCTGTTCTTGCGGGTGCCCGTCTTGAGAATCTGCAGGAGGCTGCGCAATGAGTTGGTTGACGCCAGATGTTATTGATATTCTCATCAGCATCCTCAAAGCCATTGTGATTGTATTGGTTGTGGTGGTATGTGGCGCGTTTATGAGCTTTGGCGAACGTCGTTTGCTCGGGCTCTTCCAGAACCGTTACGGACCCAACCGTGTAGGCTGGGGCGGATCGCTTCAGTTGGCGGCAGACATGATCAAAATGTTCTTTAAAGAGGACTGGATCCCAAAATTTGCCGACCGTTTCATCTTTACTATTGCTCCGGTTATCGCCTTTACCTCAATGCTGCTGGCATTTGCTATTGTGCCAGTCAGCCCGTCGTGGGTTGTTGCCGATCTTAATATTGGTATTTTGTTCTTCCTGATGCTGGCAGGACTGGGTGTTTACGCCGTACTGTTTGCTGGCTGGGCAAGTAACAACAAATATGCATTATTGGGTGCCATGCGTGCATCAGCCCAGACACTGAGTTACGAAGTGTTCCTCGGTCTTTCCTTAATGGGTGTTGTTGCACAGGCTGGTTCATTCAATATGACCGATATTGTTAACAACCAAGCTGGTCTCTGGAACGTTATCCCGCAATTCTTTGGTTTTGTGACCTTTGCTATCGCAGGCGTTGCAGTTTGTCACCGTCACCCGTTTGACCAACCCGAAGCTGAGCAGGAACTGGCTGATGGTTATCATGTTGAATATTCCGGTATGAAATTCGGTCTGTTCTTCGTCGGTGAATACGTTGGTATCGTGACGATTTCCGCCATGATGGTGACGTTGTTCTTTGGTGGCTGGCATGGCCCATGGTTACCCCCGTTCGTCTGGTTTGCGCTGAAAACAGCGTTCTTCATGATGATGTTCATTTTGATTCGCGCAGCACTGCCTCGTCCTCGTTATGACCAGGTGATGTCCTTTGGCTGGAAAGTTTGTCTGCCATTGACGCTTATCAATTTGCTGGTGACCGCTGCGGTCATTCTTTACCAGGCACCATAAGGGGTGAATAAACCATGACATTAAAAGAGTTAGTGGTTGGTTTCGGCACCCAGGTACGCAGTATCTGGATGATTGGCATGCACGCCTTTGCGAAACGCGAAACGCGCATGTATCCGGAAGAACCTGTTTATCTGCCTCCGCGTTACCGTGGTCGCATTGTGCTGACGCGTGATCCGGATGGTGAGGAGCGCTGCGTTGCCTGTAACCTGTGTGCGGTTGCCTGCCCGGTTGGCTGTATTTCTTTGCAAAAAGCTGAGATGGAAGATGGTCGTTGGTATCCGGAATTCTTCCGTATCAACTTCTCACGCTGTATCTTCTGTGGTCTTTGCGAGGAAGCCTGCCCGACTACCGCTATTCAGCTGACGCCTGACTTTGAGTTAGGTGAGTATAAGCGCCAGGATCTGGTATATGAAAAAGAGGACCTGCTGATCTCCGGTCCGGGTAAATACCCGGAATATAACTTCTACCGGATGGCAGGTATGGCAATCGACGGCAAAGATAAAGGTCAGGCTGAAAATGAAGCCAAACCTATCGACGTCAAAGGCCTGTTACCTTAAGGAGTCAGGAATGCTATTTGCTTTTTATATTTGCTCAATCGTGGCCGTCCTGACCACCCTCAGGGTGATAACTCATACTAATCCGGTCCATGCGCTGCTGTACCTGATTGTTTCCTTGCTGGCTATCTCCGGGGTGTTTTTCTCACTCGGGGCTTATTTTGCCGCGGCGCTGGAAATTATCGTTTATGCCGGCGCCATCATGGTGCTGTTTGTCTTCGTTGTCATGATGCTGAACCTGGGTAATTCGGTGCAGCAACAGGAACGTGACTGGCTTAAACCACAAGTATGGATTGGCCCAGGCATACTCTCAGGCGTGCTGTTAGTGGTCTTGATTTACGCAATCGTCGGTATTAACGATCAGGGCATCGATGGCACCAATATTGATGCGAAACAAGTCGGTATTGCCCTGTTCGGTCCTTATGTTCTGGCCGTTGAGCTCGCTTCGATGCTGCTGCTGGCCGGGCTGGTGGTTGCCTTCCATCTGGGTCGTGAAGACAGAGCCGGTGAAGTGCTGAGCAACCGTCCGTCTGATATGGCGGTGAGAAAGAAATCGGAGGAGAACGTATGATCCCGTTGCAACATGGACTGATCCTCGCGGCTATTTTATTTGTGCTGGGGCTGACAGGACTGACTATCCGTCGCAATCTGCTGTTTATGCTGATAAGCCTTGAAGTGATGATCAATGCTGCCGCGCTGGCTTTTGTGGTCGCCGGTAGCTATTGGGGCCAGCCTGATGGCCAGGTGATGTATATACTCGCGATCAGTTTAGCGGCTGCTGAGGCCAGTATCGGCCTTGCATTGCTGCTGCAGCTCCATCGTCGCCGTCAGAACCTGAATATCGATTCAGTAAGTGAGATGCGTGGATGAACCTTCTCTGGTTAACGATTTTTCTGCCATTAGTTGGCTTTGTATTGCTGGCGTTTTCTCGTGGGCGCTGGTCTGAAAATGTCTCTGCGATTATCGGTGCTGGCTCTGTTGGCCTTGCCGCTCTGGTTACGCTGTTCGCCGGAATGGAGTTTCTCGCAGGCTCTCGTGAAGCCTTTATCCAGCCATTATGGACTTGGATGGCGGTAGGCACTTTTGACATTGGGGTTAATCTGCACCTTGATGGCCTTTCCCTGACAATGCTGTCTGTGATCACCGGTGTGGGCTTCCTTATCCATATCTTTGCATCATGGTATATGCGTGGTGAGGAAGGTTATTCACGCTTCTTCGCTTACACTAACCTGTTTATTGCCAGCATGGTGGTATTGGTACTCGCCGATAACATGATGCTGATGTATCTGGGTTGGGAAGGGGTGGGGCTCTGTTCTTATTTACTGATCGGTTTTTACTACACCGATCCGAAGAACGGCGCAGCAGCGATGAAAGCTTTTATCGTGACCCGTGTTGGTGATGTGTTCCTGGCCTTTGGTATGTTCATCCTCTATAACGAGCTGGGCACGCTGAACTTCAGTGAAATGGCACAACTGGCACCGCAGCACTTTGCAGCAGACAACCATATGCTGAATCTGGCTACGCTTATGATCTTAGGTGGTGCGGTCGGTAAATCTGCTCAGCTGCCACTGCAAACTTGGCTTGCAGATGCGATGGCCGGTCCAACGCCTGTTTCTGCGCTGATCCACGCCGCAACCATGGTTACCGCGGGTGTCTACCTGATTGCCCGTACGCATGGCTTGTTCCTGCTGACCCCAGAAGTGCTGCATTTGGTCGGTATTGTTGGTGCGGTAACGCTGGTGATGGCGGGCTTCTGTGCCTTAGTACAGACCGATATCAAGCGTATTCTGGCTTATTCCACCATGAGTCAGCTGGGTTATATGTTCCTGGCGCTGGGTGTTCAGGCCTGGGATGCTGCCATTTTCCACCTGATGATCCATGCGTTCTTTAAAGCCTTACTGTTCCTCTCTGCGGGTTCAGTTATCCTTGCCTGCCATCATGAGCAAAATATCTTCAAGATGGGTGGACTGCGTAAGTCCATTCCGCTGGTATATATCTGCTTCCTGGTAGGGGGGGCTGCATTGTCTGCTCTGCCGATTATCAGTGCTGGTTTCTACAGTAAAGATGAGATCCTTGAAGGTGCACTGGCCAATGGACACATGTACCTGCTGATTGCCGGTCTGGCGGGCGCGATGCTGACACCTCTGTATACCTTCCGTCTGATCTTCGTGGCCTTCCACGGCAAAGAGCAGATTAAGGCCCATGCAGGTAAAGGGATTACGCATCATCTGCCGCTGATTGTTCTGGCGGTATTGTCGACCTTTATTGGTGCACTGATTGTACAGCCGTTGCAGGGTGTTTTACCGGATACCACGAAACTGGCTCACGACACGAAACTGACTCTGGAAGTTATCTCTGGCGCGATTGCCATTGTTGGTCTGTTGCTGGCGAGTGGGCTGTGGTTAGGTAAACGTACTCTGGTTACCGCTCTGGCTAACAGCACACTGGGCCGCATGCTCAACAAGCTGTGGTTCAATGCCTGGGGCTTCGATTGCCTGTACGACAAAGTGTTTGTTAAACCATTCCTGGGCATTTCCTGGTTGCTTAAGCGCGATCCGCTGAATGCACTGATGAATATTCCTGCTATCCTGGCACGCTTCGCTGGTCGTGGCTTGCTGGTGAGTGAGAATGGTTACCTGCGCTGGTATGTGGCATCTATGAGCATTGGCGCGGTAGTAGTACTTGGCTTACTGCTGATACTGCACTAATCCAACGGTGAGTTCCCTCTCCTTCGGGAGAGGGACTGAGACGTATAAGATTTATTTTAATAAGGGACACAAAACGCCATGCTATTACCCTGGCTAATATTAATCCCCTTTATCGGCGGTTTCTTCTGCTGGCAGACCGAACGCTTCGGCGTGAAAGTGCCTCGCTGGATTGCGCTGATTACCATGGGGCTGACACTGGCACTGACACTGCAATTATGGTTGCAGGGTGACTATTCTCTGACGCAGTCTGCGGGTTTGCCACAGTGGCAGTCTGAATTTGTTCTGCCATGGATCCCAAGCTTTGGCATCTCAATCCATCTTGCGGTTGACGGCCTGTCACTGCTGATGGCGGTGCTTACCGCATTACTGGGTGCTCTGGCGGTTCTTTGTTCCTGGAATGAGAATCAAAAATATCAGGGCTTTTTCCACCTGAATCTGATGTGGATCCTCGGTGGAGTGATGGGGGTGTTCCTTTCCCTTGACCTGTTCCTGTTCTTCTTCTTCTGGGAAATGATGCTGGTTCCGATGTACTTCCTGATTGCGTTATGGGGTTATAAAGCCTCTAACGGGAAGACACGTATCAATGCGGCGAACAAGTTCTTTATCTACACCCAGGCCAGTGGTCTGGTGATGTTGATTGCGATCCTCGGGCTGGTGTTCGTTCATTATAATGCGACTGACGTCTGGACCTTTAACTACGAACAGTTACTGAATACACCGATGTCCCACGGTGTTGAATGGCTGTTAATGTTAGGCTTCTTTATCGCTTTCGCAGTGAAAATGCCAGTAGTTCCTTTGCATGGCTGGCTACCTGATGCTCACTCTCAGGCTCCGACAGCAGGTTCGGTTGACCTTGCCGGTATCTTGCTGAAAACCGCGGCCTATGGTCTGTTGCGTTTTTCTCTGCCGCTGTTCCCTGAAGCTTCTGCGGCGTTCGCACCTGTTGCAATGGCCCTGGGTGTTGTCGGTATTTTCTATGGTGCATGGCTGGCGTTTGCCCAGACCGATATCAAGCGTCTGATTGCTTACACCTCTGTGTCTCACATGGGCTTTGTGTTAATTGCTATCTACACCGGCAGCCTGCTGGCTTATCAAGGGGCAGTGGTTCAGATGATTGCTCACGGTCTGTCTGCTGCTGCACTGTTCATTATCTGCGGACAGCTTTACGAGCGTCTTCATACTCGTGATATGCGTCAGATGGGTGGTCTGTGGAATAAAATCAAATGGTTGCCGGGCCTGTCATTATTCTTCGCTGTTGCCAACCTCGGGATGCCGGGAACAGGTAACTTTGTCGGTGAATTTATGATCCTGTTCGGCAGCTTCCAGGCTGTACCGGTTATCACAGTGATTGCGACCTTTGGGGTGGTGTTTGCCTCGGTTTACTCACTGGCGATGTTCCATCGTGCCTACTTTGGTAAAGCTCAAAGTGAGATAAGCGATAAGCAACTGCGTGGTATGACAGCGCGGGAATTCTCAATTATTTTGTTCCTTGCGGCGCTGTTAGTTCTGTTGGGTATTTTCCCACAGCCAATTCTGGATACCTCTCATGCTTCTATGAGTAATATTCAGCAGTGGTTCACACAGTCCATTTCTACTACAAGGCCGTAATTCGCCATGACTATAACTGCTCAACATTTGATTGCGCTACTCCCACTGTTAATCGTCGGATTGACGGTGGTGGTTGTGATGCTCTCCATTGCTTGGCGACGCAACCACTTTCTTAATGCCACGATTTCAGTGATTGGCCTCAATGCGGCATTAATTTCTTTGTGGTTTGTGGGTCAGGCTGGCGCTATGGATGTCACCCCGCTGATGCGGGTTGATGGTTACGCCATGCTCTATACCGGACTTGTGTTACTGGCAAGTCTGGCAACCTGTACCTTTGCCTATCCTTGGTTGCAGGGCTACAACGACAACCGCGATGAGTTCTATCTGCTGGTACTGATTGCAGCTCTGGGTGGAATTCTGCTGGCGAACGCGAACCACTTGGCTGCACTGTTCCTCGGTATTGAATTAATCTCCTTACCGCTGTTTGGTTTGGTGGGTTACGCTTATCGTCAGAAACGTTCACTTGAAGCCAGTATTAAGTACACTATTCTGTCTGCTGCGGCATCTTCGTTCTTACTGTTTGGTATGGCGCTGATTTACGCTAATTCTGGCAGCCTGTCATTTATTGAACTGGGTAAAAGTTTGACTGCCAGTGCGATTAACGAACCGTTATTGCTGGCAGGCCTGGGTCTGATGATTGTCGGTCTTGGCTTTAAACTGTCGCTGGTACCTTTCCACCTGTGGACACCTGATGTCTATCAGGGCGCACCAGCACCGGTTTCGACCTTCCTGGCAACCGCCAGTAAAATCGCTATCTTTGCTGTTGTGATGCGTCTGTTCCTCTATGTGCCGGTGGGTGAGAGCGAAGCGGTACGTGTGGTATTAGGTCTGATTGCTTTCGCTTCCATCCTGTTCGGCAACTTGATGGCACTGACGCAGTCGAACATCAAACGCCTGCTGGGTTATTCATCGATTGCTCACCTGGGTTATTTACTGGTGGCGCTGATTGCTCTGCACGACGGCACGCTGTCAATGGAAGCGGTAGGTGTTTACCTGGCCGGTTACCTGTTCAGCAGTCTGGGTGCGTTTGGTGTGGTCAGTCTGATGTCCAGTCCGTACCGTGGAAATGATGCTGACTCGCTGTTCTCTTATCGTGGGCTGTTCTGGCATAAACCGATTCTGTCTGCGGTAATGACCATTATGATGCTGTCGCTGGCGGGTATCCCAATGACACTGGGCTTCATCGGTAAGTTCTATATCATTGCTGTCGGCGTTCAGGCGCACTTGTGGTGGTTGACTGGTGCGGTTGTCGTGGGTAGTGCGATTGGTATCTACTATTATCTGCGTGTGATGGTTAGCCTCTACCTGAGTGCACCAGAGCAACTTAACCGCGATACGCCGTCCAACTGGGCGCTGAGCGCGGGTGGTATTGTGGTGCTTATTTCTGCCATTCTGGTACTGGTTCTCGGTGTTTATCCGCAACCGCTTATCAGCTTGGTGCAGATGGCACAGCCACTGTTGTAATGTCATCGCTGACCCAATAAAAAAACCGCTTCGGCGGTTTTTTTATTGGCGACAGCAGCTAAATCTGTTATCACCATTGTTCCTGATAATCTGACCTTCTGTAAGGAGCCATCTGTGATCCAGTGGCATAATTTTCACCATAGTGAACTCACCACCACCCATCTCTATGCCTTGCTCAAACTTCGTTGCGAGGTCTTTGTTATCGAACAAAACTGTCTCTATGAGGAACTGGATGGTGAGGATCTAGTGGGTGAAAATCGCCATATTCTTGCCGTCGAGGAGGGAGAGATTGTCGCTTACGCCAGGATACTTAAAAGCGATGATCCGCTTGAACCTGTTGTTATCGGTCGAGTGATTGTCTCATCCCGGTTACGGGGGCAAAAACTGGGTGAGCAACTGATGACCTATGCTCTTGAAGTTTGCCAGCAGCAGTGGCCGGACAAAGCGATTTATCTCGGCGCCCAGGCGCATTTAAAACACTTTTATGCCCGGTTCGGTTTTTCAGCCGTCACACCTGAATATGATGAGGATGGTATTTTACATATTGGTATGGCAAAAGATCCGACAGGTGAAATACGCTAAAATTGTCTATAGTTAAAAGGGATACTTCTTTCTCACAGGAGCCATTATGTCCAAATATCTGTTTACGCCAGAAGATGACGTTACATTATTAAAGGAAACACTGGATCAGGTGTTATGCACTATTGATGATCCTGAAAATGAGTACTACAGAGAAATGAAAGAGCGGGCAGCGCAACGATTATATGAAGTGAGACAGCGTTTGAATGGTGAAGCTGAACAAGGCTATGAGACCCTGAAACAGGCAGCCTGCTGGACCGATAACTATCTGCATCATAATCCTTGGCGCAGCATCGGTATGACGACAGCAGCCGGTATTGTCTTTGGTTTTATCCTCGCACGCTGCACTTTATCTGATTAATTTTTCCAAAAAATACAACATAACTCACTGAATACAGGGGTAAGTTTTTTTATTCCATGAAAACCACGTATAATTAGTGGTTTTCAAAGAGGATGAAGTCAACGTGAACTCAGTCGCTACAGCACTGCGAAAAATGCAGCGAGAGCTGGATCAGGAATTTACTGATGAACCGGGTTTCCGGGCCCTCAGTGTAGCACTGAGTTTGAGTGAACGTTCTGATCCACTTGGCTGGCTTACCAGCCAAGTCATCTATCCTCAGTTTTACTGGCAGCACCGTGACGGTAAAGAAGAAGTCGCAGCGTTAGGCCAAGTGAAGACGTTTCCCACGCTTAAAGATGCCCAGGTTTTTTGCCAGCAATATACATCCCTGCCCGGGGTCCGTCTCTGGGGACTGAATGCGTTTGATCTTACCCAAGGCTACCTTTTCCTCCCCCGTTTTGAGTGGCGCAGGCAAGGTGGTGAAGCGGTTCTGTGGCTCTACCTCTATAGCGAAACTTCCCTGAAAGAAGATGTCCGCCATGTCCTGACATTAATCGAACAATTGATGCCGGAAACGTCGATTCAACCTCTGAGTCTCAACCTTATCAGCGAAACGCATTATCCTGCGCAGTCAGCATGGTGTGATTTGATTAATAAGGCGATAACCACGATAGAACAGGCCGTTCTGGATAAAGTCGTGTTAGCCCGGGCAACCGATCTGGTTTTTTCTTCTGCGGTATCAGCAGCAGGATTTATGGCTGCGAGTCGACGACTTAACCTGAATTGCTACCATTTTTTGATGATCTTTAATGAGCGACAGGCTTTTCTGGGTTCCAGCCCGGAGCGACTATGGCGACGTATTGAACAACGATTAGATACTGAAGCTTTGGCAGGTACAGTAGCCAGTCATGAAGATGATATGCGCGCTCAAGTCCTGGCTGACTGGTTATTAAAAGATGATAAAAATCAGCGCGAAAATATGCTGGTGCTGGAAGACATCTGCCAACGCCTGCAAAACCTGGTTGATGAACTCGATGTGTTACCGCCAGAGATTATTCGGTTGCGTAATGTTCAGCATTTGAAACGTGGGATTTATGCCATGCTGAAGAAATCTGATGATCAGATTTGCTTGCAGCAATTACAGCCGACAGCGGCGGTCGCCGGACTGCCGCGTGAGCAAGCACGTGAGTTTATCGCGCGCAATGAACCTTTTGATCGGGAGTGGTATGCCGGTTCTGCCGGTTATTTATCTGTTCATCAAAGTGAATTCTGCGTGGCGCTAAGATCGGCGAAGGTGGCAAATGATACGGTACGCCTCTATGCCGGAGCCGGTATCGTGGCGGGATCAGTTGCGCTTCAGGAATGGCAGGAAATAGAAAATAAAGCAGCTGGGCTTCGGACTTTATTGTTGGAAAACAGACGTTAAATACTGTCTTCACGACACAGGTCAATTTCCTTGTGGCTGCGATATCTATACTGTCCGGATAAAACTGTCTCAGGACAATAATATGTCAATAAGCGCATTTAACCGTCGTTGGGCGGCCACTATTCTTGAAGCGCTGACCCGACAGGGTGTGCGTCATGTGTGCATTGCACCCGGCTCACGTTCCACTCCGTTGACGCTGGCAGCGGCAAAAAATAGCGCTTTTACCTGCCACAGCCATTTTGATGAGCGTGGTTTAGGGCATCTGGCCCTGGGTCTGGCAAAGGTCAGCCGTGAACCTGTGGCCATTATTGTTACTTCTGGAACGGCGGTAGCTAACCTTTATCCTGCGGTTATCGAGGCCGGTCTCACGGGTGAAAAATTGGTGTTACTCACCGCCGACAGGCCCCCGGAGCTGATTGATTGCGGTGCGAATCAGGCTATTCGTCAGCAAGGTATTTTCAGCAGCCATCCTGCTGCCAGTTTAAATTTACCTCGCCCTTCACAAGATATTCCTGCTCGCTGGCTAGTATCGACCCTTGATAGCGCCATGGGGCAGTTAGACGCCGGTGCTCTCCATATTAACTGTCCTTTTGCCGAACCACTCTATGGTGCGATGGATGATACTGGCCAGTCCTGGCAAAACGCGCTGGGAAAGTGGTGGGAAAGTGACGAGCCTTGGCTGCGCGAAATACATGCTACAGGTGTTGCTGTTCAGCCTGACTGGCCGGAGTGGCGTCAAAAGCGTGGGGTTATTGTCGCAGGAAGACTGTCTGCTGCTGAAGGAATAAAAGTGGCCGCCTGGGCAAAAATGCTGGGCTGGCCATTAATCGGAGATGTATTATCGCAAACCGGTCAGCCGTTACCTTGTGCTGATTTATGGCTGACGAATAAATTAACCGATTGTTTGCAACAGGCAGAAATCATTGTTCAGTTTGGCGCGCATTTAACCGGAAAGCGCATTTTACAGTGGCAGGCGGCTTGCCAGGCAGAAGAATACTGGCTGATAGCGCCCTCTCCTGGGCGGCTGGATCCAGCTCATCACCGGGGACGTCGCCTGGTCGCAGAAATATCATCCTGGCTTGATAATCATCCTCCACAACGTGCCGCTGACTGGGCCCCTGAGTTACAAGCCCTGGCCACCGCAACCTTGCGACTGGCTGAATCCCGAACAGAAAATTTTGGTGAAGCACAAATTGCCCAGCGTATCGTCCGATTATTGCCTGAAGCAGGGCAGCTGTTTGTCGGTAATAGTCTGGTGGTGAGATTAATTGATGCCCTAGCACAATTACCCGTCGGTTATCCTGTATTCGCTAATCGGGGGGCCAGTGGTATTGATGGACTTATCTCCACGGCTGCAGGTGTACATCGGGCTTGCGAACAAGCAACACTTGCCATTATTGGTGACCTCTCCGCACTCTATGATATGAACTCTCTGGCACTATTACGTGATACCTCTGTTCCGCTGGTATTACTGGTAGTGAATAATAATGGCGGGCAAATCTTCTCAATGCTCCCAACCGATGCAGAGCAAAGAGAGCGTTTCTACACACTGCCGCAGAATGTTAATTTCTCCCATGCGGCAGCCATGTTTGGTCTGGCCTATCAGCAACCGAATAACTGGCATGAACTACAGGCCGCGGTTGCCAAGGCATGGCAGCATTCAGGTACCACGTTGATAGAGGTGATTGTTGAACCGACCGCCGGTGTGGATTGTTTAAAACAGTTACTGGCGCTGGTTAAAACAGCATGATATTGCATGCTGTTTCACAGAGAGGAAACCAGCCTCAGCGGCCCTGTATTGTCTGGTTACATGGATTTTTAGGTGACCATCTGGAGTGGATGCAGGTCAGTGCTGCCTTTAATGAATGGCCCCAGTTATGGCTGGATCTGCCAGGGCATGGTACCGGCACCTCTGCAAACCTGCAAATCACTGACTTCGTTAATACGGATGCCCTAATCGCCGCAACATTAGCGCATTATCATATTGATAATTACTGGCTTGTTGGCTACTCATTAGGCGGGCGTCTGGCGATGTATCACGCCACGCATAATAGAGCATCGGGTTTACGTGGTCTGGTGGTTGAAGGGGGGCATCCTGGTCTTAATAACGAAACTGACCGGGAGATCCGCTGGCAGAATGATACTGCCTGGGCGGCAAGATTTCGCCATGAAACACTGAGCCTGGTGCTCGATGATTGGTACCGGCAACCGGTATTCAGCTCTCTTGATGAACGGCAGCGTAATGCATTAGTGGCGTTACGTAGTGAGAATAATGCTGTGGCATTGGCCGCGATACTCGAGGCGCTTTCTCTGTCCCGCCAGCCTGACTTACAGGTCGCGCTCTCGCAGCTGCGGATCCCTTTTTATTATCTGTGCGGTGAGCAAGATGTGAAGTTTTGCACCATTGCTACCCGCTCAGGCCTGACACCCGAAATTATCTCTGGCGTCGGGCATAATGCACACCGTGAGGCACCTGCAGCATTTAGTGCCCGGCTATTAACCTTATTGCATGATT
The DNA here is from genome assembly GCF_947498825.1 of uncultured Cedecea sp. GTDB lineage: Bacteria > Pseudomonadota > Gammaproteobacteria > Enterobacterales > Enterobacteriaceae > JGM124. The sequence continues at coordinate 125,048 of NZ_CANMLV010000012.1, forward strand.
CTGACCTCTAATTTTAAGGACTGATGATGATCCCTGTTGATGAAAATATGCTGTATGCCCCCGTTGAATGGCAGGATTGCTCCGAAGGATACAGTGATATTCGCTACCATAAGTCTGCGGATGGCATTGCTAAAATAACGATCAATCGCCCGCAGGTGCGTAACGCTTTTCGCCCATTAACGGTGAAAGAGATGATCGATGCGCTGGCTGATGCCCGCTATGACGACAGTATCGGTGTCATTATTCTGACGGGGGAAGGAGACAAAGCCTTCTGTGCCGGGGGGGATCAGAAGGTGCGTGGTGATTACGGTGGCTATCAGGATGCCAGTGGTACCCATCATCTCAACGTTCTGGATTTTCAGCGCCAGATCCGTACCTGCCCGAAACCGGTTGTGGCGATGGTTGCGGGCTACTCTATCGGTGGCGGGCATGTGTTGCATTTAATGTGTGACCTGACCATTGCCGCGGAAAACGCTATTTTTGGCCAAACCGGGCCTAAAGTCGGCTCTTTTGATGGCGGCTGGGGGGCGTCGTATATGGCGCGCATTGTTGGCCAGAAAAAGGCCCGCGAAATCTGGTTCCTGTGTCGTCAGTACGACGCTCAGCAAGCGCTGGATATGGGACTGGTCAATACTGTCGTACCATTGAATGAACTTGAGAAAGAAACCGTGCGCTGGTGTCGTGAAATGCTGCAAAATAGCCCGATGGCTCTACGCTGCCTGAAAGCGGCTTTGAATGCTGATTGTGACGGACAGGCGGGCTTACAAGAACTTGCAGGTAATGCAACGATGTTGTTCTATATGACCGAGGAAGGTCAGGAAGGTCGCAATGCCTTTAATCAGAAAAGGCAGCCAGACTTCAGCAAATTTAAACGGAATCCGTAATGCGTCGGGCCGAGGTATGGCGGTATCAGATCCCGATGGATGCGGGAGTGATATTGCGCAATCAGCGTTTGAAGCAGCGTGAAGGTCTGCTGGTAAGACTGACTCAGGATGAGCAAACGGGATGGGGGGAGGTTGCGCCATTACCGGGATTCAGTCATGAAAGCCTGGAAGAAGCGCGATCGGCTCTGCTGGGCTGGTTGGATCTGTGGCAGGCAGCAAAGGAGCCGTCTTTACCGGGGCAGCCTTCGGTCGCCTTTGGTTTGAGCTGTGCTTTAGCTGAACTGACGGGAGCCTTACCGCAGGCGGCGGACTATCGTTCCGCCCCTTTGTGTAGCGGCGATCCTGATGAGCTTATCCTTGCGCTGGCAGCCATGCCGGGTGAAAAAATAGCCAAGGTAAAGATGGGTGAATATGAAGCGGTACGTGATGGTATGGTGGTCAACTTACTGCTTGAGGCGGTGCCTGACTTACGGTTGCGCCTTGATACCAACCGACGCTGGACGCCGCTGAAAGCCCGGCAGTTTGCCAGATATGTTAATCCGGCTTATCGCTCACGTATTGCCTTTATTGAAGAACCCTGTCAGACCCCAGAACAGTCGCGCGAGTTTAGTCAGGAGACCGGGATCGCGATTGCCTGGGATGAAAGCCTGCGCGAAGCAGACTTTATTTTTCAGTCGGAACCCGGTGTTGTCGCGGTGGTGATTAAACCCAGTCTGACAGGCAGTCTTGATATTATCCGCCAGCAGGTCGTGGAAGCTCATCAACAGGGGCAAATTGCGGTGATTAGCTCCTCTCTGGAATCCAGTCTGGGCTTAACCCAACTGGCACGTATCGCCGCCTGGCTAACGCCTGGCGTAATCCCGGGCTTAGATACGCTGGCTTTGATGCAGGCTCAGGTTATACGCAGCTGGCCGGAGAGTCAGCTTCCTTGTTGGCAACCGGATAATCTGGAACAAATTCGATGAGTTTCCATCACTGGCCTTGGCACCATTGGGCAGCTTTGCGAGGAAGGGATGGGGCGATTATCCTGGAAGGGCAAACCGTTGACTGGGTGACTTTATGCCAGCGTGTTGATGCTTTGGCTGGGGGGTTTCACCAGCAAGGTGTTAATGCGGGTGACGGCGTGGCACTGCGTGGCAAAAATAGCGCACAATTATTGCTGGCCTGGATGGCATTACTCCAGTGTGGAGCCCGCGTTCTGCCACTCAATCCACAGTTCCCGGATGAGTTTTTAGAGGAATTACTTCCCGGTCTGACTCTCTCTTGGGGCATTTCATTGCCCGATGAAAAACCGGTTTCTGATTTACCCGTGTTGCACTGGTTTACTGCTGATGCCTGGCAAGTGTGTTGGCAGCCTGAGCAATTGGCATCTATGACGCTTACTTCCGGAAGTTCAGGTATTCCTAAGGCGGCAGTACATACCTGTGCTGCTCACTTGGCGAGTGCAGCAGGCGTCCTGTCAAGATTGAACTATGGTGCGAAAGATAGCTGGTTGCTTTCACTGCCATTATTTCATGTTTCCGGACAGGGGATTTTTTGGCGCTGGCTCCTGGCCGGAGGGCGCCTGGTGGTCAAACCTGATCAACCACTCGCTGATGCTTTACAGGGCTGTACACATGCTTCACTGGTACCCACCCAACTCTGGCGTTTGCTGGAGCAGCAGCAGAAATTCACGTTACGTGAAGTTTTACTGGGGGGGGCAACGATACCCGTGGCACTGACGCAACAGGCTGAAGCAGCGGGTCTGGCGTGCTGGTGCGGTTATGGGTTAACCGAACTCGCCTCGACCGTATGTGCTAAACCTGCGGATGGACTACCCGATGTTGGTGTGCTTCTGCCCGGACATCAGTTGAAAATCATGGCTGGGGAGATTTGGTTGCGCTCTGCAACACTTGCCTGCGGTTACTGGCGTAATGGTGAGTTGGTCTCGCTCTGTAATGCTGAAGGTTGGTTTCCGACGCGAGATCTCGGCATGTTAAACGACGACCGGCTGCAGATTATCGGACGCGTTGATAATCTGTTCTTTAGCGGTGGAGAAGGTATTCAACCCGAGATTATTGAACAGATTATTTCCAGACATCCCTCAGTAGAGCAGGTATTTATTGTACCGATAGCCGATGCGGAATTTGGACAGCGTCCGGTGGCAATTGTGGCGGCGAGGGAGGAGGCGATTAATATTCAAGAAATAGCGCTCTGGTTGCAGGATAAATTACCCCGTTTTCAAATGCCTGTACGCTGGTATACCTTGCCTGAACATTTCAGACAGGAAGGCATTAAAGTTTCTCGGCAAAAACTTGTTTCGTGGGTCAGACAGAGATAGTCATTGCCTGAGTCTGAGAAAATTCTTTATTACGGGCTCAGGCGAGTTTTTTGATAGTTGTGATTAATTGATAGTAATAGTCTCCCTGCATCATTTCAGAGTCAGGGTCTATGAAAAGTAAAAACAGTATTCCTACCCCACATGATGCAACGTTCCAGCAGTTCCTTCGACAGCCGGACGTTGCCCGTGACTTTATCAATCTTCATCTTCCGGTGGAATTCCGTGCTATTTGCGATCTCAGTACGCTGAAACTTGAATGCAGCTCTTTTGTGGAAGATAACCTGCGGCAGTATTTCAGCGATGTGCTCTATAGCATGAAAACGACGACAGGCGATCAGGGATACGTCCATATTCTTATTGAACATCAGTCCACACCGGACAAACATATGGCATTTCGTCTGATTCGTTATGCGATTGCCGCAATGCAACGCCATCTGGATGCCGGTCATAAAAAATTGCCGCTGGTGATACCGGTACTTTTCTATATGGGAAACAGAACACCCTATCCCTATTCCACCAACTGGTTGCAGGAGTTTACCAATCCTGCTCAGGCACAAAAGCTTTACAGTAACGATTTCCCTCTGGTAGATATCACACTCATTCCTGATGACGATATTATGCAGCATCGCAGTATGGCGGCGCTGACGTTGCTTCAGAAACATATTCGGCGTCGGGATCTTGCTGAATTGAGCGAACGACTCAGCATGATTCTACTGACAGAATCTCTCTCGTCATCTCAGGTAACTTCACTGATTCATTACATTATTCATGCAGGAGACTCGGTAAATGCCGAAATTTTCATCCGTAAGCTGGCTGGCCAAGTCCCACAGTATGAGGAGGCACTCATGACTATTGCTCAGAAACTGAAACAAAATGGAATTAATGAAGGGCGAAAACAAGAAAAGCGGGATATGGCCCGTACCATGTTGCAGCACGGTATCGACCCCAAAATAGTGATGAAAATAACCGATCTTAGCGAAAAAGAACTGACTCAACTTTGCCATTGAATATCATTTTTCAGGCTACCAAGAAGCCAGGTCTCGCCATATACAGAGAGAAAATGCCTGAGCTGTGATAGCAACCCAGGCATTGTTAACCGAACTTCTGGTTTTATTACTTAGCGTTTGTCAGTTTTTTTAATGCAGCTTTAATACCAGCCCGGTATTCAGGATGCACTTGAGCAAATAAACCGAGCTGACGCTCGATAATTTCTTCAGGAACACTTTGCAGTTCTTCTGCAATACGCTGGAACATACGTTGGTGTTCTTCTTCACTGAGTAAATTGAACAGCGCGCGAGGCTGAGTGAAATAATCGTTATCTTCACGGTGATTCCAGTGATCGGCTGCACCTTCCAGGCTTAACGGTGGCTCGCTGAAGTCAGGCTGTTCCTGGAAGACATTAAAGCTATTCGGTTCATAGGTGGCGCCGTTGCCGCTGTTGCCATCAATACGCATCGCACCATCACGATGATAGTTATGGAACGGGCACTTCGGTGCGTTAACCGGGATCTGATGATGGTTAACCCCAAGACGATAACGATGAGCATCGCCATAAGAGAACAAACGGCCCTGAAGCATACGGTCTGGTGAAAAACTGATACCCGGAACGATATTGGCAGGCGACATTGCCACTTGCTCAACGTCAGAAAAATAGTTTTCCGGATTACGGTTCAGTTCAAGTATACCGACTTCAATTAGCGGATAATCCGCATGTGGCCAGACTTTTGTCAGATCGAACGGATTATAAGGCGTCTGAGAGGCTTCAGCTTCTGGCATGACCTGAATAAACAGCTTCCAGCGAGGGAAGTCACCTTGTTCAATGGCATCATAGAGATCGCGTTGTGAGCTTTCCCTGTCTTCACCAATAATTTTCTTCGCTTCATCATCCATCAGGTTTTCAATACCCTGCTGGCATTTCAGGTGGAATTTTACCCAGAAACGCTGGTTATCCTGATTGATAAAGCTAAAGGTATGGCTACCAAAACCATGAATATGGCGATAAGAACGCGGTAATCCACGATCGCTGAAATCGATAGTTAGCTGGTGCAGCGCTTCGGGTAAATGGGAAAAGAAGTCCCATTTATAAGTTGCGTTACGCAGGTTAGTACGAGGATCGCGTTTCACTACATGGTTGAGATCGGGAAACTTCAGCGGATCGCGCAGATAAAATACCGGCGTATTATTACCGACCAGATCCCAGTTACCTTCTTCGGTATAAAATTTGATAGAGAAACCACGGATATCTCGCTCCGCATCTGCGGCACCGCGTTCACCTGCAACAGTGGAAAAACGAATAAATAATTCAGTTTTCTTACCAACAGTGTCAAACAGTTTTGCCCGTGTATATTCAGAAATATCATGCGTTACAGTGAAGTGGCCGAATGCGCCTGAACCTTTGGCATGCATACGACGCTCAGGGATCACTTCACGGTCAAAGTGAGCCAGCTTCTCAAGAAACCAGACATCCTGAAGTAACATAGGGCCACGTGGTCCGGCTGTGGCAACATTATTGTTATCAGCAACCGGAGCGCCTGCAGCTGTTGTTAAACCTTTCTTGCTCATCAGTATCTCCAACAATGAAAATAGACAGTTTTAAGAAATTAATGATATTTGCTCATCTTTAGGTTTAGGTGCTTATTACCACATTAACAATGTGCCATTGTCCTATATTGCAGTTCTTTGATCCGATAACAAAGAACGAGATTATTTGCATTTGCTTACAATGAAAGAAGATGTAGATTTTAGTCAGCTATTGATTAGATAATCTGCGGACAGCGAGCATTATCTATCGGGGTTACCCCTTCTTTTTCAGGGACCATAAAATGAAAAAACAACATCTGGCTTATACACTAGGACTACTGTTGGTATCTGCCAGTGCGAGTGCAATAACTATTGGAGGTGGCGTTGGCAAAGAATTTAGCCACTTAGGCGTTGCTACTGAAGCCAGCGGTCTTAGTATTAACGGCAACTATGCTCATCATGAAAACAATGGTAATGCGGCAGGATTAGGTCTCGGTTTTAATATACCTTTGGGGCCTGTAACAGCAACAGTAGGTGGCAGAGCGGTTTACCTGAATCCAAAAGAAGATAAAAATGGTTATGCTTTGGCTGCTGGTGGCGGTCTGAAATGGCCTGTCACATCCAGCATTAGTGTATTTGGTGACTACTACTACTCTCCGGACTCACTGTCCAGCGGAGTAAAAGATTACCAGGAAGCCAGTGCCGGCGCGAGCTGGGCCATTTTCCGCCCAATAAGTCTTGAAGGTGGTTATCGTTACATTGCTCTTAATGGTAAGAATGGCAAAAGTAATAAAATGCTCGCTGACGGTGCTTATGTAGGTGTCAGCGCGCGTTTCTAATCTTTTCTGCGCGGTGTTCAGCCGCGCTTTAAGACATCTTCTAACGCGAAGTATGACGGGTATAAGTCAGTTGTCGTTTATCTGCAGGGTAGAACAATGCTAAAAGTGGAAATGTTGTCGACCGGGGACGAAGTATTATACGGGCAAATTGTTGATACCAACGCAGCCTGGCTTGCTGATTATCTCTTTAATCAAGGATTACCTCTGTCACGGCGTAATACTGTGGGTGACAATCTTGATGATTTGATTGCTATTCTTCAGGAACGCAGTTTTGAGGCTGATATTCTTATTGTTAACGGTGGACTGGGTCCCACCAGTGACGATCTGAGTGCTCTGGCAGCAGCAACGGCCGCCGGTGTTGAACTGGTGGAACATACCGAATGGTTGAAAACGATGGAGGCATTTTTTGCTAAACGGGGGAGGGTCATGGCACCCAGCAACCGTAAGCAAGCCTTGATCCCGGCGCACAGTGAAATGATTGATAACCCTGTTGGAACAGCCTGTGGTTTTGCTATGCAGCTTAACCGTTGCCTGATATTTTTTACTCCCGGTGTACCTTCAGAATTTAAAGAGATGGTGGCGCAAGAAATTATGCCCCGCTTGCAGAGCCGTTTTACACTCCCTGAGCCCCCGGTATGTCTACGTCTTACGACTTTCGGACGTGGTGAAAGTGATTTGGCGCAGAGCCTCGATCCCTTAGTATTGCCAGATGATGTCGTGATGGGCTATCGCTCATCGATGCCGATCATCGAGTTAAAACTGACCGGACCGGCAACACAGCGGACAGCGATGGAGTCTCTCTGGCCAGAAGTTCGTCGTGTGGCGGGAGACAGCCTGATTTTTGAAGGGACGGAAGGGCTGCCGGCACAAATTGCACGTCGTTTACGGGAGCAGTCTCTGACACTGACCGTGAGCGAACAATTTACCGGCGGTTTGCTTGCTCTGCAACTGGGCCGAGAATCAGCGCCGCTGCTGGCAAGTGAAGTCTTACCCGCTCAAATACAGACTTTTACCGATACGTTGAACTATGGCATCTCCTGGCGTAAAAAACAGGCTGCGGATATTGCTCTGGTGATTGCCGGAACGCCAGATGACCAGATCAACTTCGTATTGACGACGGAGCATGAGAATTATGGCCTGGGGGTACAATTTGGTATCAGTCACCATAGCCTGAGCATCCGGCAGGAAGTGTGCTCTTTGATGGCCCTGAATATGCTGCGTCGCTGGATGAATGGCGAAAAAATAGCGACCGATCATGGTTGGATTAAGGTCGTTGAATCAAGTAATTGTCAGTCTTAAATTTGTCGTTATTGCATCGGACTGTTTTTTGAATGGATTGCAACGTATAAATCAGGGGCAAATATCCCCCAGGAAAGGTAACGTCGATCGGTTAAGCAAAATGATCGGTTGAACGATCAGGTGGTTAGACGACAAAAGCCTCATCAGTTCATTCTCTGATGGGGCTTTTTTACGCTTTCGACCTGGCTTGACGATACTCAGACTTGGCTGAACCTGCCTCACTTTCCTGCTTTCAGTGAGCCATTCCCTTTTCGTGGATTTCTCAGGTTTTTGATTCCACAAATAAAGCCAGTATCCTGTTCACTCAAAACATCTTAAGTGAACAGTGTTACCAGGAAAGGGGGACATTTATTATTGCAACCCTTATCAGAAATGACCGTGAATGCTCAGAGGTGCGATTATTCTGAAACAGAGAATTGAGCTATTTCATCAATCCAGGCATCCGGAAAATAACTGACAGCAATCTTATAATCTTTACCCATAATGTGGCCGTGGCCCAGCCAGTTAATGCCACGATAGGTTAGCTGTGCATTTCCTCCATCCCGGCTGAAGCGGTAGCCGCCATCGGTATTAAAGGCATAGTCTCTGGTACTTAGCTGTGTCAGGTGATAGCTGTTGGGTTCGGGAGCATAAAGTTCCTGAATGCGTTTGAGGTAATAAGGGGAAAGCGCGGAAAATATTTTGCCAGCGGCATGGGTATATTCTTCCAGTGACAGCCCCGGTGTTTTTTCAAGTTCACTGGCAATTAACGCATAAACTTCAGCATTAGCTCGTAAAATGGATAATTTCACGGCCAGTATTTCTGTAATTTTGTCATTATTGAGCACTTTTTCAGTTACCGTACGTTCTTTTTCTTTCTTCTGTTTATTTTCCTCGATTTTTCGGGTCTTCCGAACGGTGACTTCATCTTCACTGGGGGCTCTTATCGCCGAACTGGCCAGCCATGCAGCGCACACCTCTGCTCGCTTATTTTGATCATCATTGATGAGCAAGGATAAAGGGTGATTCTGGGCAGGAATGGTGGCAGGGTCGAGGATACCATCCTGTTTAATTGACTCAATTATTCTCTGTTTACTGATCTCTCCTCGAGCCAGTAAACAGATGCGCTGAATGACAGAAATATCAAACTGGGCATCAAGCTTTGGCGCAAGCTGATTGACGGTGTTTTCGATAACCGTCAGTGCAGGAAAATCTATTAATGTTTTTTCTGGTGCAGCAGGTGAGGCAACTGCTGGTTTTACGTCCGGCTGGGGTTGGGGCTGGTCGCAACCGGGCAGTATCAGGAGCAGTAATAGAGCCGTGAAAAATTTAATATTCATATATCAGTCTTCCATATAAAAAATGGAGGCCGGAGCCTCCAGAAGTCCATCAGAATTGATAACCCACGCCAATACCCCAGCCCACATTGTTCTGTGTATTGTTATTTAGCTGCGCTTTGGTAACCCAGCGACCATCCTCAGAAAGGTGAGATAAACCAAAGGAGATGCCGGATTGTCCGCGATAGCTGGCCCCCCCGAGAGATATCATGTTGGCTCCAGGACTGTACGGCTGAGGCAAGCTGGCCATTGCCATTGCACTGGCAATACCTGCGCTGAGGCGGCGATCCTGCTGGTTCATACTATCCTGCAGCTGATTAAATCTCCTGTCGGTATAATTCGCTGCTTCGGCCATACTGCGGTTGAGCTGGGTCAGATTGACGGCATCAGTCCCACGGGTTGCTGCTGCTACATTAGTCACCTGGCGTTCATTCCCGACACTCCCTACAGACACGCTATTATCACGTTCGGTGACTGAGTTTGTGCCAAGAGCCACCGAGTTTTCGTGAGTGGCATGTGCATTGGTTCCCAGCGCAGTTGAGCTCTTTGCCGTAGCTGTCGCAGCAGCACCACCGGCGACGCTGTTTTTGCCTGATGCAGAAGCCTCGTCCCAGTCTCCGGCATTTTCCACCCGGAAAAGACCACTTGTACCCATTGAAAGCTGCGCTACTCGAGTATTGGTTGCTCCAGCGTTGGTTTCCAGATTAGCGATTGAGTCATCTGTATATTGTTTGGACTGTGCAACAGCTCCATCCAGCTGACGCACGTTGACGGCATCATTACTCTGTACCCCATCAGCTATATTACTGACTGTACGCACTTCACCGGTCGCAGAGTTACCGACTGAAACGGTTCCCACACTGTTATTGCTGGCACCGGAATATTTTCCGGTATAGCTCTCTGCACCACGGTTGCCATCGGATGAATTCTTACCCAGCGCCACGCTACCATCAGCCTGTGCCTGTGCTCCGCTGCCCATTGCAATGGCACTCTCACCAGAAGCCTGTGCAGAGGGCCCGACCGCAACAGCATCGGTTCCACTGGCGACGGAATTTCCTGCTGTGGAGTTAGCACTGAAATATTTCGTTGAGCCAGTTTCACCTGAACCGGGGCTATTTTCAATGCTGGTTATGCGACTACCGAGATCGCTGATGTCCGAAGTATTCTTATCGACCTGGCTGCCGACCGCCATCAGCTGCTCAACGTTCACCGCGTCACTATTGTTGGTGCCCGCCGCAATTCCGGTGATTTTCCGGTTGCCGCCGGCAGTCCCAAAGGCCACCTCACCGACGGAGTTCTGAATGGCCGTTAACCGGTAAGCGCTGTAGCCGCTCTCTGCCCCCTGGGTGGTGACTGAATTTGCGCCCAGCGCGAGGCTGTTTGCGAAGCTGGCATGGGC
>NZ_CANMLV010000013.1 GCF_947498825.1 uncultured Cedecea sp.
CGACACCCGAAGGTGTTTGAGATATCAATCTTGCGAGTGCCCACACAGATTGTCTGATAAATTGTTAAAGAGCAGTGAGTTGCTTGCCTTAGCTTGCTAACTCGAGGTGGCGTATATTACGCGTTCCTCTTTCAAAGTCAAGCGCTTATTGTTCGCTTTTCTTCGACTGTTTCGGCGGTTAGCAACCGTTGTTCCGTCTCAGTGGATGCGCATTATAGGGATTTCCTCGCGGCTGACAACCCCTAATTTCAAATAATTTGCTGACTGAGGGATTTTGTAGCAATGTGCGGAAATATCAACCAATCTCAGCGAATTTGGGGTAAAAACCACCCAATGCTAACGGGCAATGTCATACTGGTTAGTGAATATTTTCCAAAGGATGTATTTATGTCTTTATCTACACAGCAGCTCGCCGCCCAGAAAAACCTTTCTTATATACTGGCTGAAAAACTCGCACAGCGTATATTGAAGGGCGAATACCCGGTTGGCAGTATTCTGCCAGGTGAAATGGAGCTAGGCGCGTTATTCAACGTCAGCCGTACTGCTGTACGTGAGGCAGTGAAAACATTAACAGCAAAAGGCATGTTATTACCCCGCCCAAGGATAGGAACTCGAGTAATGCCTCGAACACAATGGAACTTCCTGGATAAAGAGTTACTCGCCTGGTGGATGACAATGGATAACTTAGACTTTATTGTTGATGACTTCATTATTATGCGCCATAGCATCGAACCACAGGCTTGTGCTTTAGCCGCTATTCATAGTGAAGATTCACAGCGGCAAAAACTGCTCTCTATAATGAAGGAAATGGTTTCCTTGCAGGACACCTTCGATAAAGACTATTGGATAGAAATAGATATGGCTTATCATGAGCTAATCTATGAGATGAGCGGTAACGCATTCATGACCTCTTTTGCGAACTTGTTCCGCCCTGTCTACTACAACTATTTCACAGCCATCACCGATAACAAAGTGGTTAATCTTAATTTGCATCAGGCCATTGTTGATGCCATCTGCCAGCGAGACAAGCAGGCTGCATTTGCTGCCTGTGTGGCACTATTGAATGAACCCACGTCTCATTAGGAATACAGGCTCATTGAATCATCAGGAAATTAATGACTAAAAGCACGCGCAGTATGGCCGGACTCCCTTGGATAGCGGCAATGGCCTTTTTTATGCAGGCCCTGGATGCCACGATCCTCAACACGGCTCTTCCGGATATCGCCCGTAGCTTGAATCGCTCGCCGTTGGCAATGCAGTCAGCCATTATTAGCTATACCCTGACCGTCGCAATGTTGATTCCCGTGAGTGGCTGGCTGGCCGACCGTTTTGGTACACGCCGTATATTCATGATTGCCGTATCCCTTTTTACTTTTGGCTCTCTTGCCTGTGCGCTTTCTGGTTCGCTCAGCCAGCTGGTCATTTTTCGTATTCTCCAGGGAGTGGGAGGAGCCATGATGATGCCGGTGGCTCGCCTTGCTTTACTACGTGCCTATCCGCGCAGTGAACTGCTACCGATACTGAATTTTGTCACTATACCTGGATTAGTTGGCCCGGTAGTCGGTCCGTTATTAGGAGGAGTACTTGTCACATGGGCCAGCTGGCACTGGATTTTCTTAATCAACATTCCGATTGGTATCTTTGGTCTAATTTATGCCCGTAAATACATGCCGAATTTCACCACGCCAATTAAGAAATTTGATATGCGCGGTTTCTTATTGTTTGGTATTGGTCTGGTACTGATTTCCTGTGGTCTGGAACTGTTCGGGGAACATGTTGTTGATACCTATATCGGTGTGTTGGTTATTATTGGCGGTTTTTTCCTGGTGCTGAGTTATATATTTCATGCCCGTCATGCTCAGTCGCCGCTTATTCCGCTCCCCCTGTTTAAAACGCGGACATTCTCTGTTGGAATTATCGGCAATGTAGCGTCACGCTTAGGGACTGGATGTGTTCCGTTTTTAATGCCACTCATGCTACAGGTCGCATTTGGTTACAGTGCATTAATTGCTGGTTGTATGATGGTACCAACCGCGCTCGGAGCTTTAGTGGCTAAGTCGACGGTAACACAGGTACTGCGCTGGTTTGGCTACAGAAAAACGCTGTTCAGTATTACTCTGTTTATCGGAATAGTGATTGCTCAATTCTCACTCCAGACACCGGATATGGCTTTATGGCTATTGGTTCTGCCGTTATTTGTGCTGGGTATGGCCATGTCAACGCAGTTCACTTCAATGAATACCATCACACTCGCCGATCTCAGTGATGAACATGCCAGTAGCGGTAATAGCGTCCTGGCCGTCACTCAGCAACTTTCCATTAGCTTTGGTGTTGCTGTTAGCGCCGCAGTGCTTCTGGCCTTTAAAAATAACGAAAGCCTGAATACCGTAGAGCAATTTCACTACACATTCCTGAGTATGGGAGGAGTGACACTCCTCTCCTCGCTGGTATTCCTGGCGCTGCATCCAAAAGATGGTCGTAATTTAATAAAAGACAGACATAAACCTTAAACAGATCCACGCACAATCAGTTTTGGTGTGAGCTGTAAACACTGCTGGGCTAAATCGGGTTGCGCCATTCGCTTAATCAAGACATCGACTGCTAACTCACCTAATTCATCTTTAGGCTGATGAATAGTGGTTAGTGGTGGCGTCATGTAACTTGCCAGTTCTATATCATCATAACCCACTACCGCCATATCCTTTGGAACAGCCATGGATGACTGATATAACGCCTGATAGATACCAACAGCCATAGCGTCATTACAGGAAAAAACGGCTTCTGGTGGCGTGTCCAGTGAAAGCAGTTTCTGCATGGCGATGTATCCACCATTAAACTCAAAATCACCGATGATTTCATATCCAGGAAGAATGGGAAGTCCAGCTTGTTGCATTGCTTTCCGATAACCATCAAGACGCATACAAGCCGGGCTTTTATCTATCGGACCACTGATGCAGGCAATTCGGGAATAGCCTTTATCAATCAGGTACTGGGTGGCAATTTCACCTCCCAGTAATGAATTATCCTGAATCACATCGCTACCGTCGAATGGCGACCAGTCCATCATCACCGTAGGAACACCGGGATAACGGTTCATTATTTCAATCGAAGGATGGTGTGATTCAGTACTGAGTAGCAGCAACCCATCAACGCGTTTTTGCAGTAGCGTTTCCAGGTTACTGTTCATGCGCTGCTCATCCCCTTCGGTATTGCAGAGTACCAGGCTATAACCGCGTTCAAAACAGCTCCGCTCAACGCCGCGCACCAGCTCAGAATAAAACGGGTTACTACTGGCGGTAATTAACATGCCAATAGTATGAGTCTGATTCAGCTTAAGACTACGCGCCAACGCTGAAGGGGCATAATTCAGCGTTTTAATGGCATCGTCAACTTTCTTACGTGTGGCCTCACTCACAAAGCGATCGTTGTTAATCACATGCGAAACTGTTGAGGTAGAAACACTCGCCAGGCGAGCGACATCCTTCATTGTGGCCACTGTTTACTTATCCCTGTTGTTCTAAAAATGCATCTATTTCATGACGCCACGGCACTGAAGGCTGAGCACCCTTACGAGTTACCGCAATCGCGGCTGCAGCATGCGCAAAGCGAACCGCTTCATTCATCGCTTTTCCTTCCAGCAATGCAGTCACCAGCGCACCATTGAAGGTATCTCCGGCGGCAATAGTATCGATAGCGTTTACCCTGAAACCGGGAACTCGTTGACCGATGCCTTTATCACTTAACCACACGCCGCGGCTACCCAGCGTAATAATGACAATATCAATTCCTTTGCCATGTAATACATTTGCGGCTTTTGCCGCATCATCATCATTTTCAACCCGAATACCGGTCAGCTTTTCTGCTTCAGTTTCATTCGGCGTTATCATATACAGCAGCGACAGTAACTCATCGGATAACGGACAAGCGGGAGCTGGATTGAGGATAACTTTAGTCTGATGCTGGTGTGCTATTTTTGCCGCAGCCAGCACGCTTTCCAGCGGAGACTCCAGTTGCATTAATAACGCTGATGCTTCACTGATTTTTTGTTGTTGCTGATTAACCAAGTCCGGCGTTAATGCTGCATTAGCTCCGGCATGAATACCAATTACGTTTTCGCCATCACTGTTAACAAAGATCAAAGCGACGCCAGTTGTTTCATCCGGAATCGTACTGATAGCTGAAATATCAATGTTATCGCTGGCTAATTGCTGACATACCTTCTTACCGGTATCGTCATCACCCACGCAGGCAATAAACGTGATATCAGCCCCACTACGCCCTGCGGCAACCGCTTGGTTAGCGCCTTTACCGCCAAAAGCAACCTGATAATCCTTTCCGGTAACGGTTTCCCCTGGTGTTGGGAAATTATTATTAAGATTAAGAATATGATCGGCATTGATACTACCAAGAACAACGAGTTTTTCTGTGTTTTTCATTTGATTTATATCCAGTTAATTGCACCATCATAACCTGATGGTGCAATGTCCTTGCTTGGTATATTTAGGCTAATACTTATTTTTTAACCAACTTCAAATCAACCGGGATTTGCGCCGGAACAGTTTCGCCTTTTAACGCTTTATCTGCGGTAACTACGCCAATAACTCCGATTTGGTCGGCCATCTGCGCCACTGTTGCGCCCAGTTTACCGCCTTCAACCGCTTTCACACCATCATCAGTGCCGTCAAAGCCGACGACCAGCACATCGTTTTTACCTGCAACTTGCAGGGCACGCAATGCCCCTAACGCCATTTCATCGTTTTGAGCAAATACAGCCTGAACGTCAGGATGTGCAGTCAGCAGATTCTGCATAACGTTCAAGCCTTTAGTACGGTCGAAATCAGCAGGCTGGCTCGCCAGGACATTAAATTTATGGGCAGCGACAGCCTGTTTAAAACCTTCACCACGTTCACGGGCAGCAGATGCACCTGCGATTCCCTGTAGCTCAATAACCTTGGCCCCATCACCCAGTTTTTCAGCAATAAAGTCACCCGCCATTTTACCGCCCGCGACGTTATCAGAAGCGATATGGCTGACAACAGTGCCCTGGTTTGCTACACGGTCCAAGGTAATTACCGGAATATTCGCCTGATTAGCCATCTTCACTGCGTTACCCACTGCATCTGAATCAGTTGGGTTAATCAACAGTAATTTAGTTCCACGTACCGTTAAATCTTGAACGTTGGCCAGTTCTTTAGCCGGGTTATTCTGGGAGTCCAGAACCACCAGGGTATAGCCCAGTTTATCGGCCTCTTTCTGTGCACCATCTTTCAATGAAACAAAGAACGGATTATTCAAAGTAGACACGACCAGAGCGATAGTATCTTTTGCCATGGCATTAGCGCTAAGTGTGGCACTCAGTGCAACCGCAGAAACCAAAGTAGCCAGTTTTTTCATGTTCATATGCGTATTCCTGTAGGGTGACTTGTTACTGTTTTTTGTTATCCACCAGCACCGCCAGCAGAATAACAAGCGCTTTAACGATCATCTGGTAGTAAGAGGAAACACCTAATAAATTTAAACCGTTGTTAAGAAATCCAAGAATTAATGCCCCGATCAGGGTGCCAACAATACGGCCCTTACCACCCGCAAGACTGGTACCACCCAGTACTACCGCAGCGATAGCATCAAGTTCATAACCCATACCCGCGGTAGGTTGTGCGGAAGAAAGACGCGCGACTTCAATGATTCCAGCCAGTGAAGCCAGCAAGCCACACAGCGAGTAAACAATAATTTTAACTTTATCAACACTGATTCCAGAAAGACGAGTCGCCGCTTCGTTGCCACCTAAAGCATAAATATAGCGGCCTAAACGGGTATGGTGCAGCATGTACCATGCAGCAATAAAGACAATCGCCATAATCCAGACTGGAGTCGGTATACCTAAAGGACGACCGATACCAAACCAGCCAAAGAGATCGGCATTATCAGAGAAGCCAGTATTGATAGGGCTACCGTTGGTATACACCAGGGTCACACCGCGCAGCAGCAACATCATGACAAGCGTAGCAATAAAAGCCTGCACTCGCCCTTTGGCAACAATCACGCCGGTGACTGCACCAATTGCAGCACCTAGTGCCAGAGCCGCAGCAACCGCAACTAATGCGTTAACTTCAAACCCGACAACCGAAGCGGCGACTGCGCCGGTCAATGCCAGTAACGAACCCACAGAAAGGTCAATACCAGAGGTCAGGATAACCAGCGTCATGCCTACCGCCATAATGGCGTTAACTGAGGTTTGTTGCAGGATGTTGAACAAATTATTTACGGTAAAAAAGTTTGGGCTCAGGCTGGATACAATGGCAATCAGCACCAATAACGCTATCAGTGATTTTTGCTCCATCAGCCATGCTTTAGTGAACCAGCGACGGCCAGACACGGTTTGTACACTCATTTTTTCCACTCCTGACTATCCGGTTTAAATTTGCCTACAGCTGCCGCCATTAATCGTTCCTGGGTTGCTTCATCCCGGGTAAAGATGGCACTCGCTTTACCTTCATGCATCACCATAACTCGGTCACTCATACCCATAACCTCAGGCATTTCTGATGACACCAGAATGATGCTTAATCCATCAGCTTTGAACTGGTTAATTAGCTGATAAATTTCTTTTTTTGCACCAACATCAACGCCGCGTGTCGGTTCATCGAGAATCAAAACATTCGGTCGGGTCATCAAACCACGTGCGATAGCAATCTTCTGCTGGTTACCACCAGAAAGCAGGCCTATTGGTTGTTCCATTGACGGTGTTTTAACTTTAAACAACTCAATAAAATCCCCCACGGCCAGCTCTTCCTCTTTATGTTTGAGGCTGCCTGAGGTGCTGCTGAAATAGCGAAGTGCGGTCAGTGACATATTTTCTTTCACTGACATACCGAGGATCAGGCCGTCACGTTTACGGTCTTCAGAGATATAAACAATCCCGTACTCCAGACCGTCTTGAGGAGAACGAGGGCTTATCTCGTTGCCACCAAGTACAATACGACCGGCTGTTTTTGGCAGCGCGCCATACAGGACTTTCATTAATTCCGTACGGCCAGCCCCCATCAAACCTGATACGCCGAGGATCTCGCCCTCACGTAGAGTAAAAGAGACGTCTTTAACTCCCGGGCCTGACAGTTTTTCTACTAACAACCTGACCTTGCCAGGTTGCTTATCAATATGGGGATACTGCTCTTCAAGTTTACGACCAACCATCATCTCAATCAGCGAGTCTTCACTGAGAGACGAGACTTCACGTTCAGCAACAAACTGCCCGTCACGCAGTACGGTAACGTCGTCACAAATCTCGAAAATTTCCTTCATGCGGTGAGAGATATAAACAATGCCACAGCCCTGGTTTCTCAGCTCACGAATGACACGAAACAGTGATTCGGTTTCGGTATCCGTTAATGCATCCGTGGGTTCATCCATGATGATGACCTTGGACTGATAGCTCAGTACTTTGGCAATTTCGACCATCTGCTGATCGCCAATCGATAAATCCCCCACCAGTAGGTCACTGGTAAAGCGCAGATTCAGTCTGGCCAGAAGCTTGTCGGCTTCTCGGTACATCGCTTTCCAGTCAATATTGCCGAAACGACCAACAAACTCACATCCGAGGAAAATGTTTTCCGCAATACTCAGTTGAGGTATCAGGTTGAGTTCCTGATGAATGATACCGATGCCAGCTTGTTCGGAATACTTTGGTCCTTTAAAGCTGGTCTCTTTACCCAGCCATAACAATGATCCCGCATCTTTGGTATAGATACCGGTCAGGACCTTCATCATCGTCGACTTGCCAGCACCGTTTTCACCCACCAGCGCCATCACTCGACCCGGATAAACATTCAGGGAGGCGCCGGACAGGGCTTTCACTCCCGGAAATGACTTCTCAATACCCTTAAGCTGCAGTAAAGGTTCCATACTGACCTCAGAAGGTGACGCCAGCGCAGAGAATGATGTTCGCAAATGGAGAACATTCTCCACTACGAATAACAGCCCGGCTGTCTGTCGTACATTGTTTGAAGGCTTCATGGCTGACGTAGCGAATAGCGATGGTATTACCCTGCTGCTGTTGCAGTTGCTCTATATGCGCTAATAACTGTTCATGAAGCTTGGGATTATGCTGTTTAATTTCCAGTGCCAGGATAGCGGCTTCAACCTGCATTTCCTCGGTCACCACTTCTACGACCTGCATAAAACCCGGTACACCCTGGGTTAATGCCAAATCGATGCGTGCCGTTTTAGGTGCAATAGGTAACCCTGCATCTGCGATGGTCAGCATGTCTGTATGCCCCAGACGGGAGATAACAGCGGAAATATCTGCGTTAAGTACTTTGCCTTTTTTCATCTTCTCACCTCGCGAGCGAAACGTTTCGCTCACAGTCAGTGTAGGTAATGCCGGGCCAGCTTCACAACAAGTATGTAGCAAAAATGTGATCGCCATCGAAACGTTTCGCAAAGCGTCTTTTTACGGCATGGATAGATGCAATAGCTAATACTCTTCGGTTTCAGCGCGTAGATTGGTGATGGATTGCCAGTTTATTCTGGTACGCTCAAACAAGTATTCAAAAGTGGAAAATTGGGATAATTGAGGAGTCACGGAGCAGTATTAACATGCATATATTAATGGATAAACCATGCTGCATACGCACTGTGTAACGCCCGCTCCTTTCACAAAAAGGTACACCATGACTATTACGATGAAGGAGTAAAATCATTTGTGAGCTGCTCTGTACCTTGAACATCAAGATACTAAGATCCGCGTAGAACGCTTTTCTCCAGCACAACTAATTAGTTCAGTTTTATTGAACAATAAAAGCAAAAAATCCCGATTTTAATCAATAACCCCATGGTCTACTATTTACCACATCAGGCCAACAGCGCCGCTTAATGAATAATGATTTATAAGGAATACGACCATGAAATCAATCAAAACTTTAGTTGCAGTTGCTACTCTTTTCGCTATCTCTTTCGGTGCTTTCGCACAAAGTATCAGTGCTACCGCATCCACTCTGGATTCTGCGGAAGCTAAAATCTCTGCAATGGCAGAGCAGCAAGGCTCTCAGTACACTATTACCAGCGCCCGCGTCGGTGACCAGGTGCATATGACAGCGATCCTCAATAAATAAGAATGGTCTCGGAAAGGCCGCCAGAGATAGCGGTCATATTTCGACAACCTAATGCTAAACAAAAAACTGAGTATTTAATAAAGCCTCTCCTTTGAGAGACTTGAGACTGATGACAAAGCTAAAGTGATATCTAATTCTCAGCGCTTATTTACGAAAATAAACAGGAAAATCAATTCATTGATTTTCAGCTGATAACACAAAGAAGGAAAAACCACGTTTTTTCCTTCTTTGTCAGCAATCTGAAGCCTCTCCTTTGAGAGGCTTTATTGGCTATATTTCAACCTGAGTGCCGAGTTCAATCACTCTGTTGGGCGGGATCTCAAACTGATCCGGTGCACGCAGAGCATTTCTTTGTAAGGTCATAAATAACCTGCCGCGCAAACGTAAGTACCAAGGGCGTTTACCGATAATCAATGACTCATGAGAAATAAAGAACGAGCTTTCCATTATCTCGCAGCTCAGCCCTTCCATTCTGCAGCGATAGAAGACCTCTTCAACATTAGGTGTTTCCTGCCAGCCATATTTTGCAACAACCCGCCAGAAGGTCGGCGAAAGCTGTTCAATTGTTACACGCTGCAGATTATGCACATAGGGAACATCTTCAGTACGAAACGTCAGTAACAGCACCCGTTCATGTAGCACTTTGTTATGTTTCAGATTATGAAGTAACGCGAAGGGAATCACATTAATGCCACGGGACATATACACCGCGGTACCCGGCACGCGTACCGGAGGTGATTTTTCCAGTGAAGCCACCATCGCGTTCAACGAGTTGCCATGTTCATTCATCTTGCGTAGTAGACGAAACCGCTCACTTTTCCAGGTAATCATAATGATAAACATGACAAACCCTAAGCAGAGAGGTAACCAGCCGCCGGAGTAGATTTTAACCAAATTGGCAGAGAACAGCGGAATATCAATACATAAGAAAACCAGTCCCGCCAGGGCGACGATAATTTTATTCCAGTGCCAGTTTTTACGTGCAACGGTACAAGCCAAAAAGCTGGTCAGTATCATGGTTCCGGTGACCGCAATACCATAGGCCGCAGCGAGATTACTCGAATGCTCGAAACCAATAATCACCAGCACTACCGCGATATAAAGGATCCAGTTCACCACAGGAATATAGATTTGCCCGGACTCTTTTTCCGAAGTATGGATAATACGCATCGGGGATAAATATCCCAGCCGAACCGCTTGACGAGTCAGGGAGAAGACGCCTGAAATCACAGCCTGGGAGGCAATGACTGTCGCCAGAGTAGCCAGAACCAGTAACGGAATAAGCGCCCAGTCAGGGGCTAAAAGAAAGAAGGGATTTTTAATCGCTTCTGGGTTTTGCAGCAATAATGCCCCCTGGCCAAAATAGTTCAGAACCAAGGCGGGTAGTACGGCAATAAACCAGGCAATACGAATCGGCAATTTACCAAAATGGCCCATATCCGCATACAGCGCCTCCACCCCGGTTATCGCCAGGACTACCGCGCCGAGAGCAAAGAAAGAGACCGCTTTATATTGCACAAAGAAGTTAAATGCCCAATAGGGATTCAGAGCCTGTAGCACTTCAGGATTCGCTATCACTGCCCGCCCACCGAGCACTGCCAGCGTCAAAAACCATAACAGCATCACCGGTGCGAAGAGTTTTCCGACTGTACCTGTGCCGTGCTTTTGGATCACAAATAGCAGGGTCAGAACGGTAATAGAGAGCGGTACAATATAGGTATCCAGTGACGGCGCCACGATTTCCAGCCCTTCAATAGCAGACATCACCGATATTGCAGGTGTTATCACCACCTCACCGTAAAAAAAACTGCCTCCTACCAGCCCGATAATAATCAGCAAAGCTGTACTACGAGCAGACGTATAACGCCCGGCAAGTGACATCAGTGTCAGAGTTCCTCCTTCTCCCGCGTTATCAGCCCGCATCACAAACAGCAGGTACTTAATGGAAACAACCATGACTAACAGCCAAAAAATAAGCGACAAGAAACCAAATATCGCCTCGCGCTCCACCCCAATACCAAATTGTCCGGACAGACACTCACGTAAGGTATAGAGCGGGCTGGTACCTATATCACCATAAACAACACCAATCGCGGCCAGAGTGACGGCAGGCAACGATTGCTTACTCTTTGTGTTCATAAGCTGTCTTTTTTGTGATCCCGAACAAGTATACCCGGACCAGGAGACTTCCCAAGTAGGCTCTTGATGACGATAACCGTCTTCTTGCGCTATCTTGAGCCTTCTCTGTAAGGATGCAAAATTAATTATGGCTCAATCACATTTACTCGCAGAAAGAATCGCACGTCTCAGTCAGGCCTTAGAAAAGGGTTTGTTTGAGCGCCAGCATGCCATTCGCTTGTGTTTACTCGCCGCATTGAGTGGGGAAAGTGTTTTTTTACTCGGTCCGCCGGGTATTGCCAAAAGCCTGATTGCACGGCGATTAAAATTTGCTTTCCGCAGTGCCCGAGCTTTCGAATATCTGATGACCCGCTTCTCAACACCAGAAGAAGTATTCGGTCCACTCTCAATTCAGGCCCTTAAAGATGAAGGACGCTATGAGCGTTTAACCGCGGGCTATTTACCCGAAGCGGAAATCGTCTTTCTTGATGAGATCTGGAAAGCAGGCCCAGCGATTCTTAATACCTTACTGACCGCAATCAACGAAAGACAATTCCGTAATGGTGCCGGGGAAGAAAAGATCCCAATGCGTTTGTTAGTGGCGGCTTCCAACGAATTACCTGAAGCGGACAGTAGTCTGGAAGCGCTGTACGACCGTATGCTGATCCGTTTGTGGCTGGATAAAGTACAGGATAAAAATAATTTTCGGGCGATGTTAGTGAGTACTCAGGATGAAAACCAAAACCCTGTCCCTGAAAATCTGCAAATTACTGACGACGAGTACTTTAGCTGGCAGCAAGATATAGGCCACGTCCGTTTGCCTGATGACGTATTCGATCTTATTTTTCTTCTGCGTCAGCAACTTGATGTCATTCCTGATGCACCTTATGTTTCAGACAGACGCTGGAAAAAAGCCATGCGTTTATTGCAAGCAAGCGCCTTCTTTAATGGCCGCGATCTGGTTCAGCCCATTGACCTGATCCTGCTTAAAGACTGTCTGTGGCATGACACCGCAGCGATGGCAATGATGCAACAACAGCTTGAAATATTGATGACCGGTCACGCATGGCAACAGCAGTCAATGCTGACAAAACTGACCACCATTACTCAGCGTCGTCTGCAATTACAGCAGCAAAGTAATGATAAAGAAGCTCTGACCGTCAATAAACAAAACGGAATGTTCAGCCGTAAACCTCAGTATCAACTCCCTGATAACTTAACCGGTGAAACCTTAACCTTATTGTTACAAAAACCGCTACGGCTACACGATATTGAAGTGATTCATATCACCCTGGCTCATGACGCCTTGGCGCAGTGGTTAAGCAAAGGCGGAGAGATCCGCGGCAAACTAAACGGAATAGGTTTCGCTCAGACTCTGGATATGAGTGTTGATAACAGCCAGCATCTGACACTGCGAGATATCAGCCTGCAAGCCACACGGCTGACTTTACCGGGACATCAGCAACAAGGGGTTCCGGATGAGATCAAACAACAACTGGATGCCCTGGATGCACAGTTACACCAGCAGCATGAACGGTTTAACCACCAGCAGAAGTGTTTATTTATTGAAAGTGACTGGCTAGCCAAAATAGAGGCGAGCTTGCAAGATGTGGCCGTACAACTGCAACAGGCTCGTCAATGCTAAGTATTGAAACGCTGGATATCATTTTAACTATCGCTGAAGGTGAACTGATAGAAGGGGTTATTGTTGCGCTACTGGCTTCACCTGCGCTTGCCGTCTTTTTTGAGAGATACCCACGACTAAAAAAAGCCGTCAATGAAGATTTGCCTCGCTGGCGAGAACAGTTAAAAAACCGTCTGAAAGAGGGGCAAGTTCCTGAAAAACTCGCACAAGAAGTACAGTTTTATCAGCAGAGTCAGACACTAAGTACGGCCCAACTGGTGCTAAAAATACCCGAAATTACGCAATTACTGGAAAATACAGACTCGCCTTTTAAGCAAGAGGCCAGAACCTTACTGGCACCAACTTCAACCATGACACCAGCATTGCATACCCTGTTTTTACAGCGCTGGCGTCTTAGTCTGGTAGTTCAGGCAACCTCGCTGAGTCAGCAGCTCCTGGAAGATGAGCGTGATAAACTATTGGCTGAAATTCAGGCACGCATGGCATTAAGCGGCCAGCTGGATGCTACCCTGGCAGAAAACGATACCGCTGCTGGCAAACTCTGGGATATGAGTCGCGGTGGCGGGCTGCGTTATGCGGACTATCAGCTAATAGTACAATACGGTGATTTTCTTGCCAGTCAGCCCGAGCTCATGAAGCTGGCGGAACAGCTAGGTCGTTCACGGGAAGCAAAGTCAGTCCCCCGCGAAAATGCCCCCACCGAGCTTTGGCGAACCCAGGTTCGTGAACCCTCCAGCGTGCCGGAACAAGTCGATGGTTTAACCCTTGGCGATGACATTTTGCGCCTGTTACCAACAGAGCTGGCCACTTTAGGCATAACCGAACTGGAATATGAGTTCTATCGTCGGCTGGTGGAAAAGCAGCTACTCAGTTATCGCCTTCACGGTGATTCATGGCGGGAAAAGGTAATAGAACGTCCGGTTGCTCATCAGGATTTTGCCGAACAACCGCGTGGACCGTTTATTATCTGCGTAGATACATCAGGATCCATGGGGGGATTTAATGAACAGTGCGCAAAAGCTTTCTGTTTAGCCTTAATGCGTATTGCCCTGGCAGATAACCGCCGCTGTTTTATTGAGATGTTTTCCCATGAAGTGATCCATTATGAGGTCAGCGGAAACGGTGGTCTGGAAGATGCGATTCGCTTTTTAAGCCAGCGCTTTCATGGCGGAACTGACTTAGCAAACTGCTTCCGTTCAGTGATCGAGCGGATGAAAGGGCCCGAAGGCTATGATGCCGATGCAGTGGTCATTTCTGATTTTATCGCCCAGCGACTACCGGATGATGTGGTAAATAGCGTAAAAGTACTGCAGCGTGAACATCAGCACCGTTTTCATGCAGTGGCGATGTCAGGACATGGCAAACCCGGGATCATGCGCATTTTCGATCATATCTGGCGCTTTGATACCGGGCTTAAGGGACGTTTACTGCGGCGCTGGCAACGCTAGTCCTATAGCAAATCGCTCACAGTAGCCTGAATATCAGCCGGCCATACACCACACTGAACCTGGCCGATATGTGGCAGCTGTAGCATCAACATCGTCAGGCGAGACTGACCGATACCGCCACCAATGGTTTGTGGCATTTCACCTTTCAGCAGAGACTGGTGCCATTCCAGTTGCAGACGATCTTCATCGTGAGTCAGGGCTAACTGGCGTTTAAGTGTCTCTGCGTCAACACGGATCCCCATAGAGGAGAGTTCAAAAGCATCTTCCAGAACCGGGTTCCATACCAGAATATCACCGTTCAGCCCGGCAAAACCGCTCTCGGTAGGTGTTGACCAGTCATCATAATCCGGGGCACGCACATCATGACGTTTACCATCGCCCAAGGCACCACCAATACCAATCAAGAATACAGCGCCCAGCTCTTTCGCTATCGCACGTTCGCGTCCTTTAGCATCGAGATCAGGGTAACGTTGTTGCAGTGTTTCGCTGTGAACAAAATGAATCTTTTCAGGTAAGAATGGCGTCAGACCCGTTTGCTCAGAGACCGCCATTTCAGTGGCTTTCATGGCCGCCCAAATACTTTCAACGGTTTTGTGCAATATACCAAGATGACGTTCACCATCACCCATCACGCGTTCCCAGTCCCACTGATCTACGTAGACAGAGTGGATCGGTGAGAGACGGTCTTCATCAGGACGCAGGGCTTTCATGTGCGTGTAAAGCCCCTCGCCTGCGCTGAAGTCGTGCTGACCAAGAGTTTTTCTTTTCCATTTTGCCAGGGAGTGTACGACTTCAAATTGTGCTTCAGGAATCGCTTTAACTCTCACCTGAACTGCTTTTTCGCTACCAGACAGATTGTCTTGCGTGCCATCACCGAGGCGGCTGAGGATCGGGGCCTGAACTTCTATCAGACCGAGCTTCTCTTCCAGCTGACGGGAAAAATAGGCTTTAACAAAACTAATCTGGCGTTGTCTGGCAATGTAAGCAGTTTTCATGGTGTTTCTCTTTATTGTGTTGTCTCTGTAAACCATTAAGCAATAAAAGTGATGGCAAATTCAATAATCAACAATAAAAAAGGGCAAAGTCTTTTTAATTCGATAATTTGGAGGTATAAAAAACAATAAATCTGCATTTATCATAGGAAAAAACAATGAATAATTATCAAATCGATAATCTCGATCGCGGGATACTTGAAGCGTTAATGGAAAATGCCCGAACGGCCTATGCAGAACTGGCCAAACAGTTTGATGTCAGTCCGGGTACTATTCACGTTCGTGTCGAGAAGATGAAACAGGCAGGCATTATTACTGGTGCACGCATTGATATCAGCCCTAAACAGCTCGGTTATGACGTCTGCTGCTTTATCGGCATCATACTGAAGAGCGCCAAAGATTATCCTTCTGCGCTGGCAAGACTTGAAAGTCTGGATGAAGTAACCGAAGCCTATTATACCACCGGGCATTACAGTATTTTTATTAAAGTAATGTGTCGATCTATCGATGCCCTGCAACAGGTACTTATCAACAAGATCCAAACAATTGATGAAATTCAGTCCACTGAAACGTTGATCTCCCTGCAGAACCCCATTATGCGTACCATTCGGCCATAATGATTATCTTTAATACCCATATTATCCACAGGTAGATCCCTGCTCATTCACAGCGTACAATGCCCGACGATTGAAAAAGGTGAGATACCATGGCTGATATTACTCTGATTAGTGGCAGTACGCTTGGCAGTGCTGAATATGTAGCAGAACACCTGGCAGAGAAACTGGAAGAGGCAGGACATAGCACCACAACCCTGCATGGCCCGCAGTTAGAAGATCTTCAGACCGAAGGTTTATGGCTGGTGATCTCTTCTACTCATGGTGCAGGGGATCTTCCGGATAACTTATTGCCTTTATATGAGGCTATCCAGGAACAGAAACCGGATCTGAGTCGTATTCAATATGGTGCTCTGGGTATCGGTAGTAAAGAATATGACACTTTTTGTGAGGCGATTGAGAAGATCGATCGTCTTTTAACAGAATGTGGCGCTGTCAGAGTCGGGGAAATAGAGAAAATAAACGTCCTCGATCATGACATTCCTGAGGATCCAGCCGAAATTTGGCTCGATTCCTGGAAAAATTTACTCCCTTCTGTGTAAAGATCGCGCATTTGAATGTGGATAACTACGCTTAAAACCTTGTAATAACCCGTAGTTATCCAAGTATAACTCTTGCTCACTTTCTGTCCTGTGTATAAGTGTATGATTTGATCCCAGCTTATACGGTCCAGGATCACCGATCATTCACAGCTAATGATCCTTCCCATGAGGTTGATCTAAAAGCAGTAAAATGGCTTATCCACAGAAGCCTTCGATCCTAATAAGAGATCATAATAAGAGATCTTTAAATAAAAAAGATCTTCTTTTAATTAGTGGCTCACCCCCCACTTCCTCCAGGGGCTAAAGTTGAGTAGAATCCTCAGCCCGGGCAGTTACAACCCACATCGCAAAACCGCGAGGCAGTTACCATGTTTTATCAAGATCCTTTTGACGTCATCATCATCGGCGGGGGTCATGCAGGCACAGAAGCGGCAATGGCTGCCGCTCGTATGGGTCAACAGACCCTGCTTCTGACACACAATATCGACACACTGGGGCAGATGTCCTGCAACCCGGCTATTGGTGGTATTGGCAAAGGACACTTGGTCAAAGAAGTAGATGCACTGGGTGGCTTAATGGCACAGGCTATTGACCGTGCAGGTATCCAGTTTAGGATACTAAACGCCAGTAAAGGTCCGGCAGTGCGTGCAACCCGTGCTCAGGCTGACCGTGTGCTCTATCGTCAGGCTGTACGTACCGCGCTTGAAAACCAGCCTAATTTGATGATCTTCCAGCAAGCAGTTGAAGATCTGATCGTTGAAAACGATAAAGTGACCGGTGTTGTCACACAAATGGGTTTGAAATTCCGTGCTAAAGCCGTGGTGCTTACTGTCGGGACTTTTCTTGACGGTAAAATTCATATTGGTATGGATAACTACAGCGGTGGTCGTGCAGGCGATCCGCCTTCGATCCCGTTATCACGTCGCTTACGTGAACTGCCACTCCGTGTGGGTCGGCTAAAAACGGGTACTCCACCACGTATTGACGCCCGTACTATTGATTTCAGCGTGCTGGAAAAACAACAGGGTGACGAACAGTTACCTGTATTCTCGTTTATGGGAAATGTTAGTCAGCACCCAGAACAGATACCTTGCTACATCACTCATACTAACGAAAGAACTCACGAAGTTATTCGTAATAACCTCGATCGTAGCCCGATGTATGCAGGCGTTATCGAAGGTATTGGACCACGTTACTGTCCTTCAATCGAAGATAAGGTTATGCGTTTTGCTGACCGTAATGCACACCAGATTTTCCTTGAACCAGAAGGCCTGACCAGCAACGAAATTTATCCAAATGGTATCTCTACCAGCCTGCCATTTGATGTGCAAATGCAGATCGTTCGATCGATGAATGGCATGGAAAATGCGAAGATCGTACGACCAGGTTATGCTATTGAGTATGATTTCTTTGATCCAAGAGATCTGAAACCAACGCTTGAAAGTAAATATATTCAAGGTTTGTTCTTTGCCGGACAGATCAACGGCACCACGGGTTATGAAGAAGCGGGAGCGCAAGGCTTACTTGCTGGTCTTAATGCTGCGCGTTCTGCATCGGAAAAAGAAGGTTGGTCTCCTCGTCGGGATCAGGCCTATCTCGGGGTACTGGTCGACGATCTTTGTACGCTGGGAACGAAAGAACCTTACCGTATGTTTACCTCACGCGCTGAATATCGCTTGATGCTGCGCGAAGACAACGCTGATCTGCGCTTAACTGAAGCAGGCCGTGAATTAGGCTTGGTGGACGATCTTCGCTGGGCCCGTTTTAACGACAAACTGGAAATGATCGAGCGTGAACGTCAGCGTCTGAAAGATATCTGGCTGCACCCACAGTCTGAAAATATCGCAGAGGTGAATGCTCAGCTTAGTGCACCGCTTTCTCGTGAAGCGAATGGCGAAGATCTGCTGCGTCGTCCGGAAATGACCTATCAGTCCATGGTTAAACTTTCTTCGTTTGCACCTGGCCTTGATGATATTCAGGCTGCTGAACAAGTTGAAATTCAGATAAAATACGAAGGCTATATTGCTCGCCAGCAAGACGAGATTAATAAACAACTGCGTAACGAGAATACCTTGTTACCTGAAACTCTCGACTATCGGCAGGTTAATGGGTTATCCAACGAAGTTATCGCCAAACTAAACGACCATAAACCGGTCTCTATTGGTCAGGCATCGAGGATCTCTGGCATTACACCAGCCGCAATCTCAATTTTGCTTATCTGGCTAAAAAAACAAGGGCTGCTACGCCGTAGCGCGTAAGCCGAGCTGATATCAGGCCAGGAACTCCTGGCCTTTTTTAATAGGTTTAAAAGTGCTGACTAAATTATCTCGTCTGCTCAATGAAGCAGGTATTACTCTTCCTGAAAATCAACAGCAGCAGCTGGTTGCCTATGTAGCTTTACTGCATAAATGGAATAAGGCCTATAACCTGACTTCGGTACGTAATCCGGAAGATATGCTGGTTCGCCATATTCTGGACAGTATAGTGGTTGAGCCCTATCTGGAAGGGAGTCGTTTTATTGATGTTGGAACCGGTCCTGGTTTACCGGGTATCCCACTTGCAATAATACGCCCCGATGCGCACTTTACGTTGCTGGATAGTCTGGGAAAACGTATTCGTTTTCTGCATCAAGTTAAGCATGAGCTTAAACTGGAAAATGTCACCCCGGTACAGAGCCGTGTTGAAGAGTTTCCTGCTGAACCTCCATTTGATGGTGTCATCAGCCGTGCTTTTGCCTCGCTTACCGATATGGTGAACTGGTGCCAGCATTTGCCTGGTGAGGCTGGCCGCTTCTATGCGTTAAAAGGCATCCGTCCTGATGATGAAATTGCCGCTTTACCTGAACAGTTTGTTGTTGAAGATATTGTCAGACTGACGGTAAAAAACCTGGAAGGTGAGCGTCATTTGGTTCGTATTAAACGTATCTAATATTAATCCTTATCAAAGAATCGAGTGATAGGTAGCGATTTTAAAAAGTTAACAGAATGGCTGGTTGATATTGATAGTCTTTTTAGTATTTAACAAATAATTAACCCATTGCTCGATAAATACTAACATTTGATAATTGGTTTCGTAGGTTATAATTGCCATTTAAAATATAATCAGGCTAAAAATGAGCCAAATCACAAATTGGCAAGATGTTAAAACTTTAAACGTAATGTCAAATAAAGGTTTTTTTGTGTATACAGGCTGTTTTAATAAGGTTGCTTTAATTAATTTATATTAATCATTATGTTATGTTTTTAGCTTTCATTGTCGATAAAAAAACGATCTCAGTGAAATATGGTATTTGTGATCGGATGCACATTTTTTTGCAAGTGGTTTTCAGTCATTTGACCTAAGTCAGGTACCCTGAACGGTGTATTAAAAGTTATAAAAACGGCGTGTAGATAAATATTTAAATATTTGTTCATCTTTTCGCTACTTATTGTTTGAAATCACTGGGCCGCACCGTATAATTTGCTCGCTTTTTGAGGCTTGACTCTCGGTCGCAAAGACAGTCTTATTACAGCCCGCGACCTTCCTTATTGGAAACAGGAGTAGATAGACTCATGTCAGCGTCGCTTTACAGTGGAAATGTTGCACGTAAACTTCTTTCCCTGCAGTTTGTAGTAATGTTGGCTCTGGGATTACTGTTTTGCTTTAAAGACCCGGCTTGGGGTGCCTCAGCAATTGCTGGGGGAATGGCAGTCTGGTTGCCAAATGCATTGTTTGCTTTTTTTGCCTGGCGTCATCAGGTGCATACACCCGCTAAAGGACGTATAGCCTGGTCATTCGCTCTGGGCGAAGTCGTTAAGATGTTAGTGACCTTTATCATTCTGGTTCTGGCGCTGGCATACTTTAAAGCGGTCTTATTGCCGCTAATCGTCACTTGGGTTTCGGTGCTGGTTGTGCAGATACTCGCACCAGCTGTTATTAACAACAAAGGGTAAGAGTAATGTCTGCAGGAGAAATCTCTACACCGCAGGATTATATAGGCCACCATCTGACGCATCTTCAGTTGGACCTGCGTACTTTTTCGCTGGTGGATCCGCATAATGCCCCGGACACATTCTGGACACTCAATTTAGACTCCATGTTTTTCTCTGTTGTTCTGGGTCTGTTGTTCCTGATGATATTCCGTAAAGTCGCTAAGACAGCAACCAGCGGTGTTCCGGGCAAATTCCAAACAGCAATCGAGCTGGTGATTGGATTTGTTAATGGTAATGTTAAAGACATGTACCATGGCAAAAGTAAAGTCATCGCTCCGCTGGCTCTGACGATTTTCGTCTGGGTCTTCCTGATGAACTTGATGGACCTGATTCCAGTCGACTTGCTACCTATGCTTGGTGAGCATGTCTTCGGATTGCCTGCATTGCGTGTTGTTCCGTCTGCGGATGTGAACGTAACGCTCTCTATGGCATTGGGCGTGTTTATCCTGATTCTATTCTACAGCATCAAAATGAAAGGCATTGGCGGCTTCACGAAAGAGCTGACGCTGCAGCCGTTCAACCACTGGGCATTAATTCCTGTCAACTTAATCCTTGAAGGGGTAAGCCTGTTGTCAAAACCTATATCTCTGGGTTTGCGACTGTTCGGTAACATGTATGCCGGTGAGTTGATTTTCATTCTGATTGCTGGCTTGTTGCCGTGGTGGTCACAGTGGCTTCTGAATGTGCCTTGGGCCATTTTCCACATCCTGATCATTACATTGCAAGCCTTCATTTTCATGGTTCTGACGATAGTCTATCTGTCGATGGCGTCTGAAGAGCATTAATTTTATCCACTACTACGTTCGTTTTAACTGAAATAAATTGGAGACTGTCATGGAAAACCTGAATATGGATCTGCTGTACATGGCTGCCGCTATTATGATGGGGTTAGCGGCAATCGGTGCTGCAATCGGTATCGGCATCCTCGGAGGAAAATTCCTGGAAGGCGCAGCTCGCCAGCCAGATTTGATTCCTCTGCTGCGTACTCAGTTCTTTATCGTAATGGGTCTGGTGGATGCTATCCCTATGATCGCGGTAGGTCTGGGACTGTACGTGATGTTTGCTGTCGCGTAGTGAACGTTGCTTTTAATTAAATTAAAGCAATATCAAACGTTAACTAATAAAGAGGCATTGTGCTGTGAATCTTAACGCAACAATCCTCGGCCAGGCCATCGCGTTTGTCCTGTTTGTTCTGTTCTGCATGAAGTATGTATGGCCGCCGTTAATCGCTGCCATCGAAAAACGTCAAAAAGAAATTGCTGACGGTCTTTCTTCTGCAGAACGTGCTAAAAAGGACCTTGACCTTGCACAGGCCAGCGCGACCGACCAGCTGAAACAAGCTAAAGCGGATGCTCAGGTGATCATTGATCAGGCGAATAAACGTCGTGCTCAGATCCTTGATGAAGCGAAAACTGAAGCAGAGCAGGAACGGGCTAAAATCGTTGCACAGGCTCAGGCAGAGATCGACGCTGAGCGTTCACGTGCTCGCGAAGAACTGCGTAAGCAGGTGGCTCTGTTGGCTTTAGCCGGTGCCGAGAAAATAATCGAACGTTCCGTAGATGAAGCTGCTAACAGCGACATTGTTGATAAACTTGTCGCTGAACTGTAAGGAGGGAGGGGCCGATGTCTGAATTTGTTACGGTAGCTCGTCCCTACGCTAAAGCAGCTTTTGACTTTGCCGTCGAACACAACAGCGTGGAAGGCTGGCAGCGTATGCTCGCTTTTGCCGCAGAAGTTGCTGACAATGAACAAATGACAGAGCTCCTGTCTGGTGCTTTGGCACCAGAAACGCTCTCTAAGTCGTTTATCGCTATCTGTGGTGAGCAACTGGACGCCAACGGCCAAAACCTGATTCGGGTTATGGCTGAAAATGGTCGTCTTAAGGTGCTTCCTGATGTTCTTCAGCAGTTCGTTCAGCTGCGTGCGGCTCTTGAAGCCACGGTTGAAGTCGAAGTGACTTCTGCCAGCACGTTAAGTGACGATCAGCTTTCGAAAATCAATGCCGCGATGGAAAAACGTCTGTCACGCAAAGTTAAGCTGAATTGCAAAATTGATAAGTCTGTAATGGCAGGTGTCATCATCCGTGCGGGTGATATGGTCATCGATGGCAGCGTACGCGGCCGTCTTGATCGCCTGGCAGACGTCTTGCAGTCTTAAGGGGACTGGAGCATATGCAACTGAATTCCACCGAAATCAGCGAACTGATCAAGCAGCGTATCGCTCAGTTCAATGTTGTGAGTGAAGCTCACAATGAAGGTACTATCGTTTCTGTAAGTGACGGTATTATCCGTGTACACGGCCTGGCCGATGTTATGCAGGGTGAGATGATCTCTCTGCCGGGTAACCGTTATGCTATTGCACTTAACCTTGAGCGCGACTCGGTGGGTGCGGTAGTTATGGGTCCGTATGCCGATCTTGCCGAAGGCATGAAAGTGAAGTGTACTGGCCGTATTCTTGAAGTTCCGGTTGGCCGTGGCCTGTTAGGCCGTGTGGTGAACACCTTGGGTGCACCTATCGATGGTAAAGGCGCTTTAGAGCATGACGGCTTCTCAGCTGTTGAAGCTATCGCACCTGGCGTTATCGAGCGTCAATCAGTCGATCAGCCTGTACAGACTGGCTATAAGTCTGTCGATGCGATGATTCCAATCGGCCGTGGTCAGCGTGAGCTGGTTATCGGTGACCGTCAGACAGGTAAAACTGCTCTGGCAATCGATGCCATCATCAACCAGCGCGACTCTGGTATCAAATGTATCTATGTTGCTATCGGTCAGAAGGCTTCTACCATCTCTAACGTGGTACGTAAGCTGGAAGAACACGGTGCACTGGCTAACACCATCGTGGTTGTGGCTACCGCATCTGAATCTGCTGCACTGCAATATCTGGCGCCTTATGCCGGTTGTGCAATGGGTGAATACTTCCGTGACCGTGGTGAAGATGCACTGATTGTTTATGATGACTTGTCTAAGCAGGCTGTTGCTTATCGCCAGATTTCTCTGCTGCTGCGTCGTCCACCAGGTCGTGAAGCATTCCCAGGCGACGTTTTCTATCTCCACTCTCGTCTGCTGGAGCGTGCTGCGCGTGTTAACGCCGAGTACGTTGAAGCTTTCACCAAGGGTGAAGTTAAAGGTAAAACGGGCTCTCTGACTGCGCTGCCGATTATCGAAACGCAAGCTGGTGACGTTTCCGCGTTCGTTCCGACCAACGTAATCTCGATTACAGATGGTCAGATCTTCCTGGAATCTAACCTGTTTAACGCCGGTATTCGTCCTGCTGTTAACCCGGGTATCTCTGTATCCCGTGTTGGTGGTGCCGCTCAGACTAAAATCATGAAGAAACTGTCCGGTGGTATTCGTACCGCTCTGGCACAGTATCGTGAACTGGCAGCGTTCTCTCAGTTTGCATCAGATCTTGATGATGCTACCCGTAAGCAGCTGAGCCACGGTCAGAAAGTGACCGAGCTCCTGAAACAGAAACAGTATGCGCCAATGTCTGTTGCGCAGCAGTCTCTGGTTCTGTTTGCCGCTGAACGTGGTTATCTCGAAGATGTTGAGCTGGCTAAAATCGGTAATTTCGAAGCTGCGCTGATGGCTTACGTTGACCGTGACCATGCTCCATTGATGCAAGAAATTAACCAAACTGGTGGCTATAACGACGAAATCGAAGGCAAGCTGAAAGGCATCCTCGATTCCTTCAAAGCAACACAGTCCTGGTAAAATCTTGCGGCTTGTCTTAGGGCAAGCCGCAAGGCATTGAGGAGAAGGTCATGGCCGGCGCAAAAGAGATACGTAGTAAGATCGCAAGCGTCCAGAACACGCAGAAGATCACCAAAGCAATGGAAATGGTCGCCGCTTCTAAAATGCGTAAATCGCAGGAAAGAATGGCAGCCAGCCGTCCTTACGCAGATACCATGCGTAAAGTGATTGGTCATCTTGCTCTGGGAAATCTTGAATACAAACACCCATACCTGGATGAACGCGAAGTAAAACGCGTGGGCTACCTGGTGGTGTCCACTGACCGTGGTCTGTGCGGTGGCTTGAACATTAACCTGTTCAAAAAGCTGCTGGCTGACATGAAAGAGTGGTCCGATAAAGGCGTTCAGTGTGATATGTCCCTGATCGGTTCTAAAGGCGTCTCTTTCTTCAACTCTGTAGGCGGCAATATTGTTGCTCAGGTGACAGGTATGGGCGATAAGCCATCACTGTCCGAGTTGATTGGCCCGGTGAAAGTGATGTTGCAGGCCTATGATGAAGGCCGTCTGGACAAGCTGTTTATTGTCAGCAACAAATTTATTAACACGATGTCTCAGACTCCAACGATTACCCAGCTACTGCCATTACCACCGGCAGAAGATGAAGGTGAGTTGGAGAAAAAATCCTGGGATTATCTATATGAACCTGATCCTAAAGCGCTGTTGGATACCCTGCTGCGTCGTTATGTGGAATCTCAGGTTTATCAGGGCGTTGTAGAAAACCTGGCCAGCGAGCAAGCCGCTCGAATGGTGGCGATGAAAGCCGCTACCGATAACGGCGGCAGCCTGATTAAAGAGCTGCAGTTGGTTTACAACAAAGCACGTCAGGCCAGCATTACTCAGGAACTCACCGAAATCGTCGGTGGCGCGTCCGCGGTATAACCAGGTTTACGAATTACGTAGAGGATTCAACAAGATGGCTACTGGAAAGATTATCCAGGTAATCGGCGCCGTAGTGGACGTCGAGTTTCCTCAGGATACCGTACCAAAAGTGTACGATGCCCTTGAGGTAACAAATGGTAATGAGCGTCTGGTGCTGGAAGTTCAGCAGCAGCTTGGTGGCGGTGTTGTTCGTACCATCGCAATGGGTTCTTCCGATGGTCTGCGTCGCAACCTGGTCGTGACTAACCTTGGACACCCGATCGAAGTACCTGTAGGTAAAGCGACTCTGGGACGTATCATGAACGTTCTGGGTCAGCCTATCGATATGAAAGGCGACATCGGTGAAGAAGAGCGTTGGGCTATTCACCGTCCGGCACCAAGCTATGAAGAACTGTCAAGTTCTCAGGATCTGCTGGAAACTGGTATCAAAGTTATCGATCTGATGTGTCCGTTTGCTAAAGGCGGTAAAGTCGGTCTGTTCGGTGGTGCGGGTGTTGGTAAGACCGTTAACATGATGGAGCTTATCCGTAACATCGCGATCGAACACTCAGGTTACTCAGTGTTTGCTGGTGTAGGTGAGCGTACTCGTGAAGGTAACGACTTCTACCACGAAATGAATGACTCAAACGTACTGGATAAAGTATCTCTGGTATATGGTCAGATGAACGAGCCACCGGGTAACCGTCTGCGCGTTGCGCTGACCGGTCTGACCATGGCGGAGAAGTTCCGTGATGAAGGCCGTGACGTTCTGCTGTTCGTCGATAACATCTATCGTTATACCCTGGCCGGTACTGAAGTATCCGCTCTGCTGGGTCGTATGCCTTCAGCGGTAGGTTATCAGCCAACTCTGGCAGAAGAAATGGGTGTCTTGCAGGAGCGTATTACCTCCACCAAGACTGGCTCAATCACTTCTGTTCAAGCGGTATACGTTCCTGCGGATGACTTGACTGACCCATCACCAGCTACCACCTTTGCTCACCTTGATGCAACCGTGGTACTGAGCCGTCAGATTGCTTCTCTGGGTATCTACCCGGCAGTAGACCCGCTGGACTCAACCAGCCGTCAGCTGGATCCACTGGTTGTGGGTCAGGAACACTATGACGTTGCGCGTGGCGTGCAGTCTATTCTGCAGCGTTATCAGGAACTGAAAGACATCATCGCTATCCTCGGGATGGACGAGCTGTCAGAAGAAGACAAACTGGTTGTAGCACGTGCGCGTAAGATCCAGCGCTTCCTGTCTCAGCCATTCTTCGTAGCAGAAGTCTTTACAGGTTCTCCGGGCAAGTATGTTTCTCTGAAAGATACTATCCGTGGCTTTAAAGGCATTATGGACGGTGAATACGACCATCTGCCAGAGCAGGCGTTCTATATGGTTGGCTCCATCGACGAAGCCGTTGAGAAAGCTAAAAAACTTTAACGCCTTAATCGGAGGGTGATATGGCAACGACTTACCACCTGGATGTCGTCAGCGCGGAGCAACGTTTGTTCGCGGGTCTGGTCGAAAAGATCCAGGTAACAGGTAGCGAAGGTGAACTGGGTATTTTTCCAGGCCATACGCCGCTGCTTACCGCCATTAAGCCTGGTATGATCCGCATTGTGAAAGAAAACGGACAAGAAGAGTTCATCTATTTGTCCGGTGGTGTGTTAGAAGTTCAGCCAAATAACGTTATTGTTCTGGCTGATACCGCAATTCGCGGACAGGATCTCGACGAAGCTCGGGCTCTGGAAGCGAAACGTCAAGCGGAAGAACACATCCATGGCTCTCACGGTGACGTGGACTACGCTCAGGCTTCTGCTGAACTGGCTAAAGCGATCGCAAAACTGCGAGTTATCGAGTTAACCAAAAAGCTGATGTAACGATTTGCTCGAAAGATAAATGCCAGCCTTGCGGCTGGCATTTTTTTTACTACACATTTCCTAACCGATATAATCTGAAATTCCTCGCTTTAAACCGCCATAATCTTCTGAAATTATTTGTTATGTAAAATAAGTAAGCGACGATAATTCAAATTATCGACTTTTTTCATTATTCATCGGTTATCATGCGAGCAGGCATTTTTTATTATCAGCCAGAGAATAATGGCTGATTGCTGCTCTGGGCAGAGTTTAACCCCGTCGAGGTGATTAATTATGTCACCTTTAAAGCTGGTTAATGTCTTTATTCGGAATAAAAAATAACAATAAAATCATGTTAATAGTAAATTAAAGATGAGAGTTTCGCTCTGTATTTAACTCTCCACACCAAAGTCTTGGATAAACAGAGTAATAATATGGCTAAAATATCACCCTGTTAAAGATTTTTCTGGTTATACATTTTTCAGTGCAAAATATGTAGAATTTTCAACGCTAAATCGATTAACTTCTTTCATTCAACAGATTCAGGATACGTATGGCAAACAGTGCAATGAGCGTGGTTATCCTTGCCGCAGGCAAAGGAACCCGCATGTATTCCGACCTTCCCAAAGTACTCCATACCTTGGCAGGGAAACCGATGGTGCAGCATGTTATTGATGCGGCAAAAAAACTGGGAGCACAGCGTGTGAACCTGGTTTATGGCCATGGTGGATACCTGTTAAAGCAAACTCTGAATGATGAGTCGCTCAACTGGGTATTACAGGCTGAACAGCTTGGTACCGGCCATGCAATGCAAATGGCTGCGCCATATTTTTCTGATGACGAAGATATTCTGATGCTTTACGGCGATGTTCCGCTCATTGCTGTTGAAACGCTTGAACGTCTGCGTGAAGCGAAACCTGCGGGGGGTATCGGGCTGCTTACTGCGGTACTTGATGACCCAACGGGCTACGGGCGTATTGCTCGTGAAAATGGCAAAGTTGTGGGTATTGTTGAACAAAAAGATGCCAGCGAAGAGCAGCGCAAAATTACCGAGATCAATACCGGTATTTTGGTTGCCAATGGCGCGGATCTGAAGCGCTGGTTAGCTAATCTTGATAACAATAATGCTCAGGGTGAGTTCTATATCACTGATATTATTGCTCTTGCCCATCAGGAAGGACATGAAATCGCGACGGTTCATCCACAGCGACTGAGTGAAATGGAAGGAGTAAATAATCGTCTGCAACTGGCCCGACTGGAACGTGTTTATCAGACCGAGCAAGCGGAAAAACTACTGCTGGCAGGGGTGATGTTACGCGATCCGGCTCGTTTCGATCTGCGCGGCGAGCTGACACACGGCCTGGATGTCGATATTGATACTAACGTGATTATCGAAGGCAAGGTTGTGCTGGGTAATCGTGTGAAAATCGGCGCTGGCTGTGTGATTAAAAATGCTGTGATTGGTGATGACTGTGAAATCAGTCCGTACAGCGTGGTTGAAGATGCCCGTCTTGAAGCCTCCTGTTCTGTCGGCCCGTTTGCGCGTCTGCGCCCGGGAGCTGAGCTGGCAGAAGGTGCTCATGTCGGTAACTTCGTCGAAATGAAAAAAGCGCGTCTGGGTAAAGGATCTAAAGCCGGTCACCTGAGCTATCTTGGTGATGCTGAGATTGGCGATAACGTTAATATCGGTGCCGGGACTATCACCTGTAATTACGATGGTGCAAATAAACATAAAACTATCATCGGTGATGATGTCTTTGTCGGTTCTGATACTCAACTGGTTGCCCCCGTTACTGTAGGCAATGGTGTCACTATTGCTGCCGGTACGACAGTCACAAACAATATTTATGACCCTGTGCTGGTGATTAGCCGGGTAAAACAAACTCAGGTAGATGGCTGGCAGCGTCCGGTGAAGAAAAAATAATATCTTTTATCCTTCTGTTCGTTGGACAGGAGGCTGGAATGAAGGCTGTTCTCGAAAACAGCCCGTTCCGTCAGTAGTAAAAATAATAACCCCACTCTCTACAAGGCTCGGGGCTCCGGGTATACCGGAATATGCAGGTCAAGCGACAACAACCTATGACGGAAACGTCATTCTCAGGACTTACAACTTATGTGTGGAATTGTTGGCGCAGTAGCGCAGCGTGATATCTCTGAAATTTTGATCGAAGGTCTTCGTCGTCTGGAATACCGTGGATATGATTCAGCAGGTCTTACCGTAGTCGATGACGCAGGACAGATGGCGCGTTTACGTCGTCTGGGGAAAGTACATAATCTGGCAGAGGCCGCAGCCGAAAACGCACTGAATGGCGGAATAGGTATTGCACATACTCGCTGGGCGACCCACGGTGAACCTTCTGAAGCGAATGCTCACCCACATGTCTCAGGCCCGATTGCGGTCGTTCATAACGGTATCATTGAAAACTATGAGCCGTTACGTGAGCTTCTGAAAGAGCGTGGCTATATTTTTACCTCAGAAACTGATACCGAAGTGATTGCTCACTTAGTGCACTGGGAACTGCAGCAGGGAGGCTCTTTACGTGAAGCCGTACTGCGCACTATTCCACAGTTACGCGGTGCATACGGTACGGTTATTCTCGACTCACGCGATCCGCATGTCCTGTTAGCTGCCCGTTCAGGTAGCCCGATGGTTATCGGTCTTGG
The DNA here is from genome assembly GCF_947498825.1 of uncultured Cedecea sp. Lineage (GTDB taxonomy): Bacteria > Pseudomonadota > Gammaproteobacteria > Enterobacterales > Enterobacteriaceae > JGM124. The sequence goes on from NZ_CANMLV010000013.1 coordinate 29,571, forward strand.
TGTGGGTGAAAACTTTATTGCATCAGACCAGCTGGCACTACTGCCAGTGACTCGTCGCTTTATCTTCCTGGAAGAAGGTGATATCGCTGAAGTCACTCGTCGTCATGTAACCATTTTTAATCATAATGGTGAAGAAGTTCAGCGTCCGGATATCGAGTCCAATCTGCAGTATGACGCGGGTGATAAAGGTATCTACCGCCACTATATGCAGAAAGAGATTTACGAGCAGCCTAATGCTATCAAAAATACCCTTACCGGGCGTATCAGCCACGGTGAAGTAGATTTAAGCGAGCTGGGGCCAAAAGCTAATGAGCTCCTGGCTCAGGTTGAACATATTCAAATTGTTGCCTGCGGAACCTCTTATAACTCCGGCATGGTTTCACGTTACTGGTTTGAGTCGCTGGCAGGTATTCCTTGTGACGTTGAGATAGCGTCTGAATTCCGCTATCGCAAGTCTGCGGTACGTCGTAATAGCCTGATCATTACCCTTTCCCAGTCTGGCGAAACAGCCGATACCTTAGCCGCATTGCGTCTGGCTAAAGAGCTGGGATACCTGGGGTCTCTGGCCGTCTGTAACGTAGCGGGATCTTCGCTGGTACGTGAGTCTGACCTGGCATTGATGACCAATGCGGGTACCGAAATTGGCGTAGCCTCTACTAAAGCCTTTACCACACAGCTGACTGTACTGTTGATGCTGGTGGCGAAGATAGGCCGTCTGAAAGGCGTTGATGCTTCTGTGGAGCATGATATCGTTCATGGTCTGCAAGCGCTTCCAAGCCGTATCGAGCAGATGCTGTCTCAGGATAAGCGCATTGAAGCTCTGGCGGAGAATTTCGCTGAGAAACATCATGCGCTGTTCCTTGGCCGTGGCGATCAGTATCCAATTGCCATGGAAGGGGCTCTGAAGCTGAAAGAGATCTCTTATATTCATGCTGAAGCCTATGCCGCAGGTGAACTGAAGCACGGTCCACTGGCTCTGATTGATGCCAATATGCCAGTCATTGTCGTTGCACCTAATAACGACCTGCTGGAAAAACTGAAATCCAACATCGAAGAAGTCCGTGCCCGCGGCGGCGAGCTGTATGTCTTTGCTGACCGGGATGCGAATTTCACCAGTAGCGATAATATGCACATCATCGAGATGCCGCATGTTGAAGAAGTGATTGCCCCGATTTTCTATACCGTGCCATTACAGCTGCTGTCTTACCATGTTGCCTTGATCAAAGGCACCGATGTTGACCAGCCACGTAACCTGGCGAAGTCAGTGACGGTTGAGTAAGGTTTAGTCCTGGACTGACGTTATAAAAACCCAGTGGTGCTGTTTGAAAAGCATACTGGGTTTTTTTTAACCACATTTTGGCAGGATAAATCAGTTATTTTTGCGATCGGCCAGTATCGATGGACTGATTTTTATTTCATCGTCAGGGGACGATTTTTTTGATAATGCTTCTTGTAGTTGATTGTTATCCAGCTGGTTACACCATTTTGCGACCACGATTGTCGCAACGCCATTCCCGACTAAGTTAGTTAATGCCCGGGCTTCTGACATAAAGCGGTCGATGCCCAGAATCAAGGCTAACCCAGCCAAAGGTAAATGCCCCACCGCAGAGATGCTTGCTGCCAGTACAATAAAGCCACTACCCGTGACACCTGCTGCACCTTTTGAGGAAAGCAATAGAACAACAAGTAAGGTGACCTGATGAATAATATCCATCTGGGTATTGGTTGCCTGTGCGATAAATATCGCCGCCATGGTCAGATAAATAGACGTCCCGTCCAGGTTAAATGAATAACCGGTTGGAATAACTAATCCCACTACCGATTTATTACACCCTGCTTTCTCCATCTTTTCCAGCATGCGCGGTAGCACTGATTCTGAAGATGAAGTTCCCAGCACAATAAGTAACTCTTCTTTGATATAGCGAATAAATTTGAAGATATTGAAGCCATTATATCTTGCGATAGAACCAAGAATAACGACAATAAACAGGACACACGTAATATAGAAGCAGATGATCAGTTGGCCCAGTTGTACCAGACTTCCTACTCCGTATTTACCTATCGTAAAGGCCATTGCACCAAATGCACCAACTGGAGCCAGGCGCATAATCATATTGATGATACCGAAGATCACTCGAGAGAAGCTCTCGATGACATTGAAAATAACCTGGCCTTTTTCACCCAAATGATGCAGAGCGAAACCAAACAGAACGGCAAACATCAATACTTGTAAAATATTGCCGCTGGCAAAAGCACCAATCACACTGCCAGGGATAATATCAAGTATAAAGGGGATAATTCCTTGCTGGGAAGCTTGCTCTGCATAAACGGCAACGGCTTTCGTATCCAGTGTTGCCGGGTCGATATTCATCCCTGCCCCGGGTTTAACTACGTTCACGATAACTAAACCTATAATGAGTGCGATAGTGCTGACCACTTCAAAATAAAGTAGAGCCATCCCTCCTGTTTTACCAACTGCCTTCATACTTTCCATACCCGCAATACCCGTTACGACGGTACAGAAAATAACCGGGGCAATAATCATTTTAATTAGCTTTACAAAGCCATCACCCAAAGGTTTCATTTCGGCACCGAGATCCGGATAAAAGTGGCCTAACAAAACGCCCAGCGTAATCGCTATTAGCACTTGAAAGTACAGGGTTTTAAAGAGTGAGATTTTCATAAAAATATCCTTTTAGATCAAGATACGACAGCTTGTCGTTTTGCTCTCATTTTGATTTTAAACAAGACCACAATAACAGCATGGTTAAAATTAATTGTAGTAGATTATATTATTAATATAAAAATAAGAACTGAAACGCTTCAAATGAAGGTAATAACGGAAATCGAACCAAGTTAGCGAAGCTATTTTCACCAGGAAATGTGTGATAGCAGGTATATGAGATGCCTGAAAACGTTAATGAATTAAGTTACCTGTTAGTTAATTTTGAGTGGGAATATTCTTACAAAATGGTTCGTTCTGCCTTTCTGTTAAGAATTTTCCGTGTTCAATGATTAATTTTCATCCTTGGTGTTCCTCCATGTTATTTGTTCCTCTGAGAGATTACTCGGATGACTAAATAAATATTCTAAATTTAAATAATATTCTTAAGGATTAGTTTTATTATTTAATCTGAAATTTAATGTATTATTGATGGCTGGTGGTAATATATAAAAAAACGCTAATAATAATTTATTGTGTTAAAGTTTTAATATAAAAGTAATTGTTTAATTTACTTTTCGCATTAATTCGCCACTCTTTCTATTAACTCGTTTATACATTGCGTTTTTTATATTCGGATGATTTATCAGAAAAAAATTGAATAGTATTTAGAGTTAACAGTAAAAATATCTCCTCATCTGTGCTCTGCTTAGTTTTATCCAATGTGCTGCAAAACCCCGTCCTTCAGGGGAAGTTATATGAACCTGTTAGTGCATTACATATTTCCAGCAATCTCGCGGAAAAATAATCTGAACAATCACTTCCTAATCAAGATACAGACAACATACAGACGCTACAGTGGGAGCTATCTTGGATAAGATGTTTTCCTGAGCGATATCACAGCGACTCACGAGCCAGATAATCACTGTGAATTTTTATTGTCTCCTTGTGTTTTTCACCATTAATAATGTGCAGAGCACTTAGCCGGCCTATCTCATAATGAGGGATTTGAACGGTAGAGAGTGCAGGAATAAAAAGATTACCTACCCCCACCATATTGTCATAACCGACCACAGCAATATCCTGAGGAATTTTTATATTCAGGGATAACAATGTTTGATAAACAACAAAAGCCATGCGGTCATTGCAGCAAATGATTGAATCAAATGATGATTTTTTATTTTTTAGGTGGGCGATTATTTTTTCAGGCACATTCAGATAGTGGATATCACCGTCGGCGATATAAATATGTATCAGGGAATCGGGATCTATCTGATGTTCATGGAATGCCTGCTCAAGGCCTTCCCGACGTCGGGTGCTGGCGATAATTTCTTGAGGCAGGTGCAAACAGAGCGGCTTTCTGTACCCTGCTTTAAGCAGGGCCTGAACAGCATCATACTGGCCCTGTTTGTCATCCGGAATGTAACTGGCGAGTTTGACATCATCACTCTCGCAGTTAGCCAGCACACAGGGATAGTTAAGCAGCGTGGTCGGAACCTTGACTTTGCGTAACCCCATCGTGGTGTAGATGATACCGGATGGCCGATAGGACAAAAGCAGTTTTGTGATATCTGCGGGGTCATCGTATTTGAGCATATTAATCACAAAACTGTGCCATCCCTGAGCACGGGCTGTTTCTTCAATCGCGAGCGTGATATCCACTGAAAATGGCGTGGTCACCGTATCGAGTGCCAGAACGCCTATCGAACCAGGGGTGGTTTTTGCTCCGCGGATCTTCAGGGCAGAAATATTGGGAACATAATTAAGTTGTTTAATGGCTGCTTGTACTTTGATTAATGTCTCAGGATTGAGTTTCTCTGGGGTGTTAATGGCGCGAGAAACGGTCATCAGAGAAACATGAGCAAGCTCGGCGACAGCTTTTAGAGACGACATCCAGATAACTCCTTGCTGGTGAGGTAATGCACAGATAATAATCAGCGGTAAGTGACTCAAAATCTTCCGCTAAATAGTATGACATCGATCACATTGCCACTATGTTAACGTTAACTTTTATGATTAACATCTAAAATTTTTCAAGAAAAAGATGACCGCTTAAAAAAGTTAACGTTAACTCTAGGGAAAACAACCTTCCAGGTGTATGACATGAAAAAGGAACACGCTTCGCATGCTTATGTGCTTTTAAGTGCACTTCTGTTTTTTTTCTTTGTAACATGGTCTTCATCAGGTTCTTTGCTATCTATTTGGTTAAGTCAGGAAATTGGACTTAAACCAACAGATACCGGTATTATTTTTTCGGTGCTGTCTATATCGGCATTCTTTGCACAAATATTTTATGGCTATATTCAGGATAAACTCGGATTACGTAGAAACCTGCTCTTTTTTGTCGCCATGTTGCTGGTTCTGTCTGGCCCTGCGTATTTATTTTTTGGTTATCTGCTTAAAATAAATATCTTCCTGGGAAGTATTTTTGGTGGAGTATTTATTGGTCTGACGTTTAATGGTGGTATTGGTGTATTGGAAACCTATACCGATCGTGCAGCAAGAAATAGTAATTTTGAGTTCGGTCGTGCAAGGATGTGGGGGTCTTTAGGTTGGGCAGCAGCAACATTTTTTGCCGGTATTTTATTTAATATTGATCCCCGGTTAAATTTCTATGCGGCTTCCGTATCAGGGTTAATATTTTTCTTTTTACTGACCCGGCTGAATGTAAAATATTCTACAGATGCGGCATCTTTAAATACTCAACACAGTAAAATCTCAATTGAAGATGCTTTCTGTCTGTTAACCCTCCCACGTTTCTGGGCCCTGGTCTTTTTCTTTATCGGCACCTGTATTTATGGTGTTTATGACCAACAATTTCCTGTCTATTTTGCCTCGCAGTTTCCTACTTTGAAGGAAGGTAATGCCATGTTTGGCTACCTGAATTCATTCCAGGTTTTCCTGGAGGCTGCGGGAATGTTCTGTGCACCATGGCTTGTTAACCGTATTGGGGCAAAAAATGGCCTCATTTTTGCCGGAATGGTTATGGCGATACGCATTCTTTCTTCTGGGATTGTTGAAGGGCCACTGTTGATTTCAATAACTAAGCTACTGCATGCCGTTGAGCTTCCGGTACTGCTTATCTCTATTTTCAAATATAACAATTTGAATTTCGATAAACGCTTATCCTCCACGCTCTATTTGGTGGGCTTTGCCTGCACCAGTTCAATTATTGGTACTTTGCTTTCGCCACTTGCAGGCTGGAGCTATGAGCGATTTGGTTTTGCTCAGTCTTATTTGATGATGGGCTCGATGGTATTCACCACAACCTTTATTTCAATTTTTCTATTGCGTTCAAGTTCGCTGCCGCCCGAGCAGTCTGCCGCACAAGTTAACCCCGTATAATTGCACCAGGACGATTTTATGACTTCTTTATTACAACAGGCAGACGCCGCCGTAGAGATAAACAAACTTCAGGTAAATAAAAAATGGTACCCGAAATTTCATATCGCCGCTCAGACGGGCTGGATTAATGATCCCAACGGGTTAGTCTGGTTTGATGGCTGGTATCACGCTTTCTATCAGTTTCATCCTTATTCCACCCACTGGGGACCGATGCACTGGGGACATGTACGCAGTAAAGATTTAGTGCACTGGGAACCGCTACCTGTAGCTCTGGCACCAGAAGGCCCGGAAGATAAAGACGGCTGTTTTTCAGGCTCTGCTGTGGTCGACGGTGATACTCTGGCGCTCATTTATACCGGCCATAAGTTTGCCGGGGATTCCAGAGAAGATGATGCGCTGTATCAGGTGCAGTGTATGGCCAGAAGTAAAGACGGTATAACCTTTGAGCGTAAAGGGATCATTATTGATACACCGCCGGGCTTACACCATTTCCGCGACCCTAAAGTATGGCGAGAAGGTGATAGCTGGTACATGGTGGTTGGGGCGCGAGTGGGCGATTGTGGTCAGGTGCGTCTTTATCGTTCAGACGATCTGTATCAGTGGCAGGATGAAGGTATTCTTGCTCAGTCTGAGCCGGGAATGGGCTATATGTGGGAATGTCCTGATTTCTTTAAATTAGGCGATAAATATGTACTGATGTTCTCGCCTCAGGGAATAGAAGCTAATGGCTATCATCATCGTAACCTGTTTCAGAGCGGATATCTGATTGGCGACTGGGCTCCAGGCCAGCCGTTTGTCCACAATAATGATTTTAAAGAAATGGATCACGGGCACGATTTTTATGCGCCACAAAGTCTTCAGTCTCCTGATGGTCGGCGCATTGTGCTGGGATGGCTTAATATGTGGGAGTCCGCCATGCCAGAACAACAGGATGGCTGGTCGGGATTATTGACTGTGCCACGTGAAATAACACTTGGCGAAAATAATAAATTATTAAGTAAACCAGTCCCGGAATTAGCCGCTCTGCGTACGCGCCACTGTCACCATGGCATTACCGAGCTGGCAAGCGAGAAAAAAGAGATCCCGTTTGAGTGTGACGCTTTTGAATTACAATTAGCCTGGGATACTGCTGCGTCCACAGCAGAAAAATACGGTATCTCTCCAGTACAAGGATTAAGTATTTATATTGATAATCAAGCAAAGCGTTTATTTCTGGAGCGGGCTTATCCTGAATTTAACATGGAGGGTGAAAGAAGTATTCCACTTCCTGATTCAGATATCCTGTCACTGCAAATATTTATCGATCGCTCATCGGTAGAAATATTTGTTAATGAGGGTGAAGCTTGTCTGAGTAGTCGTATTTATCCTGCTGAAGAACAAAAAGAAATTATAGTATTTGCTCATCATGGTCGTGCATTGTTAACTCGCTTTGAATACTGGGATATTCAATAACTGCCTGGCTATATATCAAGTGAATTTATGAATAAACAGGTGTGCTCGCACACTTTTTATGAGAGCTATAAAATGAATAGAATATCAAATTATTCTCGTTTTTTATATTCTAAGCCACAAAAAATGTATCCGCAGAAGAAAAGAAAAATATTTATCATTCTCTCTCTTTCTGCTTTCTCTTCATTTGCCTTTGGTGATAGTTCTGGCTATACCAGACATTATCAAAGCTATTATGAGAATGAGACCAACAGCCGTGTTCAACCGACAGTTAATTCTGATGTAACCTCAACGAAACATCAGCAGCCTGCCGTTCAACAGAAATCGCTGAATAATACGTTGCCAGGTGCTGAACAGCATAACTCGCAGCCAACAACAGCCAAGACGCAAGCCACAGAACGAGCTGAAAAAAAAACAAACGAGGCTGATAACCAAGTGAGTGTGGTACGTTTGCGTCAAAATGAACTCCCGGTACACTGGGACGGAATTGGTAATAATATGGAGGCTGGTGGGTTACACGGTAATATTGCCTCTCAAATAGAAATTGAAGATAACCGCCGCAGCGATAATTCTAAAAATAGTGGTAAGTTTAAGCTTGCCACAATACAAGCCTTTCTCAAACATGATGAGTTACCCGGCTGGTATTTTGGTTTTTATAATGCCCGTGAAGATAACTATAAAGGGATGTATACCAATCAAGACTACAGTGGCTCTAATACAATTAATGAGATATTTGTTGGTCATATTTTTGAAACCTGGCGGGGGAATTTTGGTACTGAACTGATGGGCGGTTCTGAAAGTGGAAACAAACGCTGGAAATATCGCCTGAAACTCTGGCAGGATATACGGCTCTCCAGCAAATGGAGTCTGGGGGGTTATCTCTTTGGTGAAGAGCAGCCACAAAATAGCCAGCCCGGAAATAATGATTTATCTCAGCATATTTTTGAGACGGAACCCGTCTTACAGTATCTGGTTAACCCTGATATGGGGGTTTTTCTGCGGCCTTTTTATGTTTATAAGCGTCAGGAAAGAGGTAACTGGGGAGATATTGTCGAACAAGAGTGGAAAGCCAGTATTGGTGTGTGGCGTAACTGGTATCCATTGCTCTCCTCTGTTTATGTTGGTATTGGACAGAAAAAAACCACGAATGCCAGTGACTCTGACGTACTCTTTTATGATGGGCGTTATAAATATATCGGAGGAACCCTCAGTTATCCGGTCATTGGTGATTTAAGACTATACGGTGAGTTTAAAGCCAGATTCGGTAAAGAAGATGGGGAATGGACAGAAAAAGGTTCTTTCTGGAGCCCCTTTACCATTATTGGCGTTGTCTATAACTTCTAGGTTCAGGAAATAATATGAAAAAAATACTTTCTCATATCCTATTAGTGGCATTGAGCTCATGTGTATTTAATCATGCTGTTTATGCTCAAATGGGTAAAGAAACATTAGAGAATAAAAAAATCACCGCGGTTAAAAGTTTTTTTCCCAGGGTTGATGGTTCATTTATTGGCGATCCTATGCCTGTGTATGAACAGGGAGAATTTAATGTTTTTTATCTTAATGATATCCGGGGTGGCAGTGATTTAGGTGTTCATGCTTTTCACCTGCTTTCTAGTAGAGACTTATATGACTATAAGAATCACTCGGAAGTCATTCCTTATATTAATGATATTGATAACCCTGAACTTTTATTAGGTACAGGATCGGTTATTAAAGTTGGCGATACCTGGCATGCCTGGTATACCGCACATAATCAAAATGTTTTTCCTGTGGAATCCGTCATGCATGCAACCAGTAAAGATAAACTTAACTGGACTAAGCATCCTGAAGACACCATTTTACCTGGAAAAAATTATCGCGGTAATGACTTCAGAGACCCTCATGTTGTCTGGATCCCGGAACGTCAGGAGTACTGGATGCTGATAACGACACGCAGCAACGGTCGGGGAGTGATTGCATACTACAGCTCTAAAGATCTTAAAAACTGGCAGGATAAAGGCATCTTTTTCGACAATGATACGGTGGCACCGGACTCAAACCTGGAATGTCCAACTCTGGTCTATTTTAATGGGCGTTGGTATCTGACATTCAGCGATCAGTGGCCTCTGCGTTTAACCCAGTATCGCGTGGCAGACAAACCAGAAGGCCCCTGGCATAAACTGGATGATTTCGCTGTTGATAGTGCAGGTTTCTATGCCGGAAAAATGACGTTAAAAGATGACCGGTTATTCATGTTCGGCTGGGTACCGACAAAATCAGGAAACAGTGATAAAGGCAATATTGACTGGGCAGGAAATCTGGTTGTTCATGAACTGGTTGCTGAAAAAAACGGTCAGTTAAGAAGCGTTATACCACAAGAAACTGAAAATAAAATTGCTGAAATTCAGGGCAATACTCGTACATTAACCAGCATTAAAACGGTTGAGAATAATTTCAGTTTTGGTCGTCTGAAATCAGATATCTATGCCCCCTTACCTGATAAAGGCGTTATCACAGGCAGCGTCACATTACCTTCTGATGGCATGATAATGAGTTTCGGTGTTAACGCTAATAATATCGGCATGGCTTACCCCAATATCGTTTTTAATAAGAAAAAGAACAAAATTTATTTCTTTAATGGTGAACTGAAAGATATTAATAAAGCCAAAGCAGAATCCTGGATAGATATGTCTTTAGGCGAAAAAGTTGATCTGAAAATCATTTATGAAAATTCGATTGCCGTCTTTTATATCGACAATCGCAAAGCCTTTACCACCCGAATGTACAGTATGCCCGCTAAGCCATGGAGTATCAGTCTGCCTGCTGCAGATAATATTCAGGCCATTTTTACCCTTAAACAAATGCCTTAAATGGAGAGCATGATGAATAAGTATATTGCTTCTGCTTTTATGACTTTATTACTTTCTCCTGGCATCGCTACAGCGAGTATGAGTATTGTTAAAGATAATGCAGGTAATGTGGTAGCTGTCGATCCTTGGTCATATCTTGATGAAAGCGTTATGTGGACGTCAGCACGCTCCTCTAACCCTAATGGCGGCAAAGTACAGGGTGTTCTGAAAGTAAAATATGCCATTGAAGATAATAACTGGCGCCACAGTCATCAGCATAATGGCAGCGATACCTTAACCTTTGTTCAGGGTGTTATGCGTTTTAACGCATTACCTGACTGGTATCTGGCTTTTACCAGCGGGCGAAAAACAAACTATGACGGTAGCTGGGAAAGTCAGACCTATATTAGCCAGGATCAGTGGACACAGGTGATTCTGGGGAGAGAGTCTTTCTATAAGCAATTACGCTATGGCTGGGATGTTATGGGTGGCAGCGTTTCTCTGGAAGATCGCTGGCAAGCACGCTTAAAACTATTTGCTGACTTACAGCTCACCGACAGCCTCTCGATCTTTGGTTATGCCTATCAGCAGGTTGATCACCGGCGTAGTGGCGGCACTCAGAATGACCGGGATGTTAATTCATTCCAGTTTGAACCCGGAGCTCAGTACATTATAAATAATTCCACCGGCGTCTGGTTCAGAAATCTGTTCTCTTCGGGCAGGCTGGATCGTAAACAATGGGGGGATATTAAAAACAAAGAGTGGACTACCTCGGCCGGTGTTTGGCACAACTGGGGAAAACTTTCTACTACGTTCAGTGGCGGTTATGGTCACGACAGTAAATACAACGCGCGTAAAGATGATTCGGAAGTCTTTCAGAGTTCACGTTATAAATATATCAAGCTCTCTGCTAACTATCCTGTTACTCGACGATTTACATTATCCGGAGAGGTCACTGGCACCGATCTTAAGCAAAACGGTAGCTGGGTAACAAATGGAAAAGCATGGACCACAGAATATAAAATGATGGTCGATTTTAACTTCTGATTTCTGTTTTATCACAGCCATCGCGGGTGATGGTGATGGCTGTTTCTCTTCTGGCTGACGCCTGTTAATTTTCTTCTGAATCAGGTGTTATCACCTTCACTGAACTGTTTCGGCACAAATTTTGATAGTCTTCCGGTAGCGAGATATCGCTGATGAGTACATCAAAGCGGGCCAGCGGGCCAATACTGGCGGGAGCAACCTCATCAAACAGGGCATGACGTACCAGTAACACTTTGCGCAATCCGCGATCCATGGCTTTATGCTTAGTGGCAAGGTCGTCAGGGTTAAACCAACTGACGCCAAAATTCTTATGGACACCACTGGCAGAGATAAACACTTTGCGTGGATTCAGAGAGTCCAGAGCAGACGGATTATTTGCATCATAGAAAGCATCACTTTTTGCGCGATAGGTTCCGCCGCAGAGAATCGGCGTTGCATTCGGTTTTTCGTTTAGTGCAACAAAGACCCGATGCGAATAACAAATGCCGGTAAAGGTGATGTCGTCCGGGATCATACTGATAACCAGGGGCATTTCCGGACCATTATCAAAAAAAATCAGATCGTTTTCACTGACCAGTCCCGCGGCCAGGATAGCTATAGGTAAATCGTTCTGATGATGGGGTTTTCGGTTAACGTTTGCAGTCTGATTCAAGGGGTTGGGTTTATTGACCATAACAATATAGCCGCCAAGTAACGTCAGTGGTAGCGGCTCATCATCCTGGCTGAAATCGCGACGAATAGTCATGACGGAGACTTCAAGCATCCGGGCGGCTTCTTTGAGATGGATACGGTCGGTTTTTTTCAGTAGCTCCATCAGACGCCGGATTCGTTCTTTTTTCTTAGTCTCCATTCATCCTTTTCCTCTACGCGATACTGTTTGTTCCTGTTACCAGGATTACATTTTGTGTTTATTAGAACATTACTATACTGCTGGTTACGGTAAATTAAAAGTGCTTTGGCTCACGTTGTTATGAATATAACTATTTATATTTCAGTGTATTGTGTCATTTTCTTTTCATTTTCAAATGTTATTTTTGTCACTTTTCCGTTAACAACAAAATAACAATAATGATCCTGAAGTCGCGATCACAGTCACAAATGATACTTTTGAAACATGATAATGTTACTAAAATATCATTATCCTGTGGCAGTTTTCGAGAGGTAGTAAAATGGATATCGCAGTTATCGGCTCCAACATGGTTGATCTCATTACCTATATCAACCAGATGCCTAAAGAAGGTGAAACGCTAGAGGCGCCAGCATTTAAAATCGGCTGTGGCGGTAAAGGCGCGAATCAGGCCGTTGCTGCTGCTAAACTCAACTCTAAGGTTATGATGCTGACCAAAGTTGGCGATGATATCTTTGCCGATAATACGATTCGTAATCTGGAGTCCTGGGGTATCAATACTACCTATGTTGAGAAAGTCCCTTGTACCAGCAGTGGTGTGGCACCGATATTCGTTAATGCCAGTTCCAATAATAGTATTTTAATTATTAAAGGGGCGAATAAATTTCTTTCTCCGGAAGATATCGACCGTGCTGCTGAAGATTTAAAAAAATGTCAGCTGATTGTCTTACAGCTTGAAGTTCAACTGGAAACGGTTTATCACGCGATAGAGTTTGGTAAGAAACACGGCATAAAAGTGTTATTAAACCCGGCGCCGGCGTTACGTGAATTAGATATGAGCTATGCCTGTAAATGTGATTTCTTTGTTCCGAATGAAACCGAACTAGAAATATTAACCGGTATGCCTGTTGATACTTATGACAATATCTGTGCGGCAGCACGTTCATTAGTTGATAAAGGGTTGAATAATATTATTGTCACCATGGGTGAAAAAGGCGCTCTTTGGCTGACGCGTGAGAAAGAAGTACATGTGCCTGCATTTAAAGTGAATGCTGTTGATACCAGTGGTGCAGGCGATGCCTTTATTGGTTGTTTTGTCCATTATTATGTTCAGGGCGGTGATGTTGAAGCCGCGATGAAAAAAGCGGTACTTTTTGCCGCATTTAGCGTCATGGGTAAAGGCACGCAATCTTCTTATCCAAGTATCGAACAATTTAATGAGTATCTCGCTTTAAACGAGTAATTAATTATCCACCCTACATTATATACCCTGAATAATTCAAGTTGCCTGCGGGCAGCTTGAACGATAACGGGTATAACACTATAAAAGGTAGCACTATGAATAATAAAAAAATCATTCAGATGCCTGATGGCTATCTGAATAAGACCCCACTGTTCCAGTTTATTTTGTTATCCTGTTTATTCCCATTATGGGGATGCGCAGCAGCATTAAATGATATTCTTATTACACAATTTAAAAGTGTATTTTCATTAAGTAACTTTGCCTCTGCTTTAGTACAAAGTGCCTTTTATGGCGGTTATTTCCTGATTGCTATTCCGGCATCATTAGTGATTAAGAAAACCAGTTATAAAACGGCAATATTAATGGGTTTAATATTGTATATCATCGGTTGTACGCTCTTTTTCCCGGCATCGCATATGGCAACCTATACCATGTTCCTTGCCGCTATTTTTGCTATAGCCATTGGTCTGAGCTTCCTGGAAACAGCCGCCAATACTTATAGCTCGATGATTGGTCCAAAAGCCTATGCCACATTGCGTCTGAACGTCAGTCAGACCTTTTATCCGATTGGTGCCATCGCCGGTATTTTGCTGGGTAAATATCTGGTCTTTTCCGAAGGTGAAAGTCTGGAAAAACAGATGGCAGGTATGACGGCAGAACAGATCCATGACTTTAAGGTACTGATGCTGGAAAATACTCTCGAACCTTATAAGTACATGATCATGGTATTAGTGGTAGTGATGGTGCTGTTTTTACTGGTTCGCTTCCCAACCTGTAAAGTTGAGCAGACGGTTACCCATAAACGTCCATCCGCAATTGATACATTGCGCTACCTGGCAGGTAATGCTCGTTTCCGTCGTGGCATCATCGCGCAATTCTTATATGTGGGTATGCAGGTCGCTGTCTGGTCATTCACCATTCGCCTGGCGCTGGAGTTAGGTGATATTAACGAACGCGATGCCTCTAACTTTATGGTTTATAGCTTCGCTTGCTTCTTTATTGGTAAGTTTATCGCCAACATTTTGATGACGCGCTTTAACGCCGAAAAAGTGCTGATTGCCTACTCAGTTATTGGCGCGGTATTCCTGGCTTATGTTGCTCTGGTTCCTAACTTTAGTGTGGTGTATGTCGCAGTTCTGGTCAGTGTCCTGTTCGGGCCTTGCTGGGCAACAATTTATGCAGGTACGTTAAACACCGTTGATAATGAACATACTGAGATGGCGGGTGCGGTGATTGTCATGGCCATTGTTGGTGCAGCGGTGGTGCCTGTGGTTCAGGGCTATATCGCAGATATGTTCCACTCATTACAGCTTTCATTCCTGGTCTCGATGCTGTGCTTTGTCTTTGTTGGCATCTACTTCTGGCGTGAAAGTAAAGTCAGCCAGACGTTGGTTGAAGCGACAGGATCCTGAGGATAATAGTGATGACAACACGTATTTCCCTGTGGCGGGCTGGTTTCAGCGAAAGCCCCCGCATTGTGCTGGAAAATGAAGACTTCACCGTCAGCGCATTTTGCTATGCCAGTGGTGTTGAAGCGATTCGGATACAAAATGGCCGCGGTGAATTAGTAATTTTGCCCTGGATGGGGCAAATGATTTGGGATGCGCAGTTTGACGGCCATGATTTGACGATGCGTAATATGTTTAAGCAACCGAAACTCACGTCAGAAGTGGTTGGAACCTATGGTTGCTTTGCCTTTCATTCCGGTTTGTTAGCGAATGGCTGTCCGTCACCAGAAGATACGCATCCTCTGCATGGCGAAATGGCTTGTGCGGTAATGGATGACGCCTGGCTGGAGCTTGAGGGTGATTCACTGACTGTCTGCGGAACCTACGAATATGTGATGGGATTCGGCCATCACTATCTGGCATCCCCTAAGGTGGTGATGCATAAAGCCAGTAGCCTGTTTGATATTCAGATGACCGTGAAGAATCTGGCATCCGTTGCTATGCCGTTACAGTATATGTGCCATATGAATTATGCCTATGTGGCCGATGCGGTTTTCAAGCAGAACATTCCAGATGAGGTGCTGAAACTCCGTGAGTCAATTCCGGCCCATGTGAAACCGACGGAGCAGTGGCTGGCGTTTAATCAACGACTCTTGCAGGGTGAGGCCTCAGCAGGAACGCTAAATCAACCTGAGTTTTACGATCCGGAGATAGTCTTCTTTGCTGATAAGTTAGATACCTGGACGGATAAGCCTGAGTTCAGTATGGTTGCGCCCGATGGCACGACCTTTATCACTCGTTTCTCAAGCGAGGAACTGAACTATGTAACCCGCTGGATCCTTTATAACGGTGATCAGCAAGTTGCGGCCTTTGCCTTACCAGCCACTTGTCGCCCGGAAGGGTATTTGGCTGCAAAACGTAACGGTACTCTGCTTCAGCTTGAACCTCAGCAAACCCGGACTTTTACGGTCACGACGGGTATTGCCTGATTACCCTTTTTCGCACTTAAGGGACCGCAATGGTATTTGCGGTCCCTGCTGGCTAACAAAAAATTTAAGTGCTGATTATCCTCGCCAGATACACCCATATCGGCGCAGCAATAATAAAACCAATCACTGAAACCGCTAAGGATGAAGTACCGGTTCGGGTATAAACCTGGTAACTGCTTGAGATGATAATGCCAGAGAATGCCGGAGGTAAGGCCACACTCAAGACTAACATTTGCAGGATATGTGAGTCGAGGCCACATGCCCACCCGGCGAGAAGGAATACGGCAGGCATCAGGATCAGTTTGAAAAAGGTATTGTAGGCAACCTCTTTATCCAGCTCTATCTTATAGGCTGACAAAGTTAAACCTGCGGCAAAAACGGCAACGCTTGAGTTTGCTTTTGCCAGTAATACAAAAGTAGGATCCACTTCAGGCGGCACTTTTATGCCGATCAACACTAAAATAACTGCAAGAACAGGTGCCCAGACGACAGGTTGTTTGATGACAGAAAGCAGAGTACTTTCCGTTGATGCATTATCTGGAGATGTTGTTTTATTACCCGCATGCAGTAAATACAGCCCTATTGGAATAGTAATGGCATTAACCACAATGGCGACGATAGCGATAACTAAACCAGTTTCAACCCCGGTGCCATAAAGTGGGTCGAGGATAGCGAAACCTAAAAACCCGATGGTCGGTGAACCAGCAATTAACGCACAAACAGCGGCTTCAGCTTTGGTCCTTTTAAAAAACCACTGGAGAGTGAAGTAGGAAACCATAAATAATCCTACCAGCCCGACAAAACTGATCGCTCCCAGAGTTGCATTCTGCGCTAACATTTCACGGTCTGCGCGCACAATTGAGATAAATAATGCAGCAGGTAAGGCAAAATTTAAAACCAGTTTATTGAAGATTCTTGCTTGATCTGACTTAAATTCGTTGGTTCTTCCAGAAATATAACCAATTAACATAATAACAATAATTGGAATAAGATCTGATACGAGCATCTTTGAAATAAATTGTTCCATTCGTGAATCCTTTATCTATGGATGCATAGAGGTTGCGTGAATTCATGATAATAAAAGCGAGATTAAATCTTTTATTGCTGGACCGAGTATTGTCACACTATGTGGCAATATATACCCGTTATACCCGCCATACTTCAAGTTGCTTGGATGTGGCGTGCGTGAGGCGCGTCTACAAGCAGCTCGAATTATTTTTGGTATATACTTCAAGAACCTGAGCTCAGGCCGCCGAATTGTATTGCATCAATATGCTTATCGACGACCTGAACTTAAATGAACGTAACTCTTATTTTACGACCGGGCAGCGTGTTGCACGCAGTGAATTCATCAACCGGTCATCAACGTCAAGATGTCCCTGAACCAATGCTGATGGCGTTAATGCCAGCCATTGATTCAATGAGATATCACGGTAGTCGGCGCGATTGAAAACATTCAGTACATGAACCGTTTCGGTTCCGGTATTTTCGATATAATGGGCAAGGTTTTTAGGGACATAGCCCACATCACCGGCGGTATAATCGAATGTTCTGGCGTTAGCTACTGAGTTGAACACCGTCATACGAGCCTGGCCTGTGAGGTAATACTGAATTTCATCTGCATCAGGATGCCAGTGAATTTCGCGCATGCCACCAGGTTCAATTTCAATCATCAGCATAGCCATACTGGTGACATCAAAGTTTTTTACATCAATAACTTTAGTTGCTCCGCCTGGCCATGGTGTTGCCGGGATATCTTTACCACGGAAAACATATTTTCCGGTCATTTGCGCTGCACCCAGTTCCTTTCTCACTTGTTCGATATCTTTAGGAACGGGTTGTCTGAAAATATACTTTTCTTTTGCCGGAATATTATCGAAGGCACTTTCAGGCACACCAAAGTTTTTCGCTAACACCTCTTTAGGTGTATGGGCGAAGAGTTCAGTAACCAGTAATGTCTCGTTCTCAGAGAAATTGCCGTCATTGAAAATCAGAACAAATTCAGTACCTTCTTCTAATCCCTGAATAGCATGAGGGAAACCGGCGGGCGCAAACCAGAGATCGCCTGCCTCTAAATCTTCGACCAGCGTATTTCGCTGATCATCAACCAGATAAAAACGGACACGTCCCTGGGTGACATAAGCCCATTCTGCTTCTTTATGCCAGTGTAGTTCACGTATTACACCAGGCCCAAGGCGCATATTTACAATGGCCAGTTCTTCAAGCGCAGGGCATTCCCGAATCGTAACTTCACGTGCCCAGCCGCCATCTTCTAAACGGTTGTGAGCCATTGAAAAAGGAAACTTCAGGTTAGGCATACCCCCATTGTCTGTGGCGGGTGGCAGGAGAATATTTGGATTCATTTTATCCAGGGCAATATTACGTGGACCTGGATCATCGGCGCCATGGGAGCCCCGAATAGGTTGCGGTGCAGAGGTGTCAGTCATATCAATACTCCATAGAAAAAGTAAGAAAATAACAACACCTTCACTTTAGCAGAGAAAATTAATTATGTTCTTTATTTTTTTTTAAACTGTGCATTCAACGACACAGTCGTTAGCTCAATATTTTCATCTGTTATATTCCATTCATTTATCTTATGAGATTAATTTTATAATATAAATAACGCTCCAGATACAAAGTCTGTAGCGTATTATTTTTATATTTTACATGGTCAGTTATTTATGTAGTGTTAATCCTTTCAGAACCTTATCTATATGTTTCTTTGGTCCCTGAATCGCAATGCCGACAAAGTCCATATCGTCGATATTCTCTGCCTTAAAGACTTCACGGTTTGCCTCGTCATGGCCGGTAGTAAACATGGCATAGATATAAGGAATAATGCATAACTCTCGTTCCAGCCCCTTGTGGTGTACTTTTTGTAGTTGATCCCGACTGGCTTCAAAAATCAGCATTGGCTGACCAGAAATACAACCATACTGGCGTTCGAGAGCATCAACATAGGGCTGGCCGATAATCTCTGGAACTGAAGAGGCAATACCTGTTGCCAGAAAAGCGACGACATTTAATCGCTGCCAGGTGGCTAAATCATTACGTACTATAAAAGCTATTTTGGTATCAAACATGATGAAATATCTCTGGTTATGTCCGTTGAGACTGACATCATCAGAAATTCTCCGTACCTCAGTCTAGAATGTTTGTGCAACACCGCTGATAGGCCGCAGGACTTAATCTGTAAGCACGCTGAAACCAGCGCCCCATATGACTTTGGTCGGAAAATCCGACCCGATTAGCCACCTGTGCGGGTTCGATACCTTTTGCCAGTAATACACGGGCAGTACGCAGCCTGAGGCGAACCAGATAAGCATGAGGTGAGAGCCCATAATGTTTTTTAAACTGACGGCTTAATCGAAAACGGTCGATACCTAACAGATGAGAGAGTTCATCAAGCCCCACATCTGACGCGATATTCTCATGCAAATAGTCTCTTAACTTTTCTGTCTGGCGAGGTGAATCACTTAACTGTGACGGTGGTTTTTGAATGATATGACGGGAAAGCACAGTGAGAAGGTTATCTAATCCCTGGTCTCGTGCCAGCCGTCCTTCTTGTTGATGAATAGCGAAAAATGCCTGCTGAATAGCGGTGATTAACAGTGGGTCATCCGTCAGGGTATTGCTGAATGCGGACTCTATTCTGGAAATATCTCCCAAACCGCGTCGTTGCATCATAGCTGATACCCAGTCCTGAGGCAGATAAAGCATCATATAGGTGAAGCCAAATTCATTGATAGCATGACCATCATGTACCGCGCCGGGTTCAATCAGTATCGCCCTGCCTGGCGTGCTGGTATGTAATAAACGGTGGCAATTAAAACGTTGCAGGCCTTGAACTGTTACCCCGACCAATAGTTCATCATGGTCATGTGCATCGTAGGCATGTCCCTTAAAATGGGCGTTAATACTTTCGATACCTGTTTCATCATTGCGTCGCAGATCTAACCAGTTCTGGTTTAGCGGCTCTTTTTGTGACGCCATATTTGAAATATCTCCAGTATCACTTCTATTATTGAATGGTCTTTTTACCGATGAAATTCACGTTCTTATGATGCCAATATGACAATGGATTATATTTTATCGATAATATTTCCATAATAAACACGTTGGTAAGTTATTGATTTTTATTGTCTTGATTGTTTTTGGCTAATCCAGAGTTAATTTTGTCTTTGCCAGTAATAAAACTGTCATAAAACGTACATATAGTTGTCACCAAATTGACCTACTTTCTATCCTGTATTCAACTTAACAATATCTTACGAACATCTGGCAGGAGACATTATGAACGTTATCCGTACTACTGTCGCAACGGTTGTGACCGCGGCGCTGGCCATGAGCTCTACCGCAGCATTTGCCGCTGCAAGCCTGACCGGTGCAGGTGCAACATTCCCTGCGCCAGTGTATGCCAAATGGGCTGACACTTATCAAAAATCAACGGGCAATAAAGTAAACTACCAGGGAATCGGTTCTTCTGGCGGTGTTAAGCAGATCCTTGCTCATACTGTTGATTTTGGTGCTTCTGATGCACCACTGTCAGATGAGAAATTAAAAGAAGATGGCCTGTTCCAGTTCCCTACCGTTATCGGTGGTGTGGTAATGGCTGTTAACTTGCCGGGTCTGAAATCCGGTGAATTAGTTCTGGATGGCAAAACGCTGGGTGATATCTATCTTGGTAACATCAAGAAGTGGAACGATCCGGCAATTGCTAAGTTAAACCCAGGCTACAAACTGCCTGAGCAGGATATCGCGGTTGTTCGTCGTGCTGACGGCTCCGGCACTTCGTTTGTTTTCACCAGCTACCTTGCGAAAGTAAGCCCTGAGTGGAAAGAGAAAATTGGTGCGGGTTCAACGGTAAACTGGCCAACAGGTCTGGGTGGTAAGGGTAACGACGGCATCGCTGCTTTCGTACAGCGTCTGCCTGGTTCAATTGGTTATGTTGAGTATGCTTACGCTAAACAAAATAACCTCGCTTACACCAAACTGGTTTCTGCTGATGGCGAAGCAATCAGACCAACCGAAACAAGTTTTGCCAATGCAGCCAAAGGCGCTGACTGGAGCAAAAGCTTTGCTCAGGATCTGACTAACCAGAAAGGTCAGGATGCATGGCCAATCACTTCTACTACCTTCATTCTGATCCACAAAGAACAGGCGAAGCCAGAGCAGGGTGCAGAAGTGCTGAAATTCTTTGACTGGGCTTACAAAGACGGTGCCAAAGAAGCGAATGCGCTTGATTATGCCACCTTCCCGGAATCAGTGGTTGAGCAAATTCGTGCAGCATGGAAAACAAACATCAAAGACAGTTCTGGTAAAGCGCTGTACTGATTGTAAAAATCCGGGATAACGCTATGTTATCCCGGTTAATTCAGCCACGATAAAGAGTATGCTATGGCAGTGACCAAGCCGACATTTAAAGCGCCTGGTAAACAGGGCGACATTATCTTCAGTGCACTGGTAAAACTGGCTGCGCTGATTGTGCTATTTCTGCTGGGCGGAATTATTATCTCACTGATAATTTCCTCATGGCCAAGCATTCAGAAATTTGGTTTTTCTTTCCTTTGGACTAAAGAGTGGGATGCACCTAATAACATTTATGGTGCTCTGGTTCCAATCTACGGAACGCTGGTGACCTCATTTATTGCCCTGTTGATTGCTGTACCGGTGAGTTTTGGTATTGCGCTGTTCCTGACGGAACTGGCACCAAACTGGTTAAGGCGTCCGCTGGGTATTGCCATTGAACTCCTGGCAGCGATCCCGAGTATTGTTTACGGGATGTGGGGGTTGTTCATTTTTGCACCGTTGTTTGCAGCCTACTTCCAGACCCCCGTCGGCAATGTGATGTCATCAATTCCTATTGTTGGTGAACTGTTCTCAGGACCTGCATTCGGTATCGGTATTCTTGCCGCAGGCGTTATCCTCGCCATTATGATTATTCCGTACATTGCTTCCGTTATGCGCGATGTATTTGAGCAAACACCGGTAATGATGAAAGAGTCAGCCTACGGAATTGGCTGTACCACCTGGGAAGTTATCTGGCGTATCGTTTTACCCTTCACCAAAAACGGTGTTATCGGTGGTGTGATGCTGGGGCTGGGACGTGCTTTGGGCGAAACCATGGCTGTGACCTTTGTTATCGGTAATACCTACCAGCTGGATAACTTCTCGCTGTATATGCCGGGTAACAGTATTACCTCCGCACTGGCTAATGAATTTGCTGAAGCGGAGTCGGGCTTGCATACCGCGGCGCTAATGGAGCTGGGGCTGATTCTGTTTGTGATTACCTTCATCGTATTAGCTATTTCAAAATTCATGATTATGCGTCTGGCGAAAAATGAAGGAGCACGCTCATGAATAATACTGATGCTCAAAGTGTTGCGCTGCTGGTTGAAAGCCGCCGTAAAATGCAGGCCAGACGTAGTTTATTCAATAAAATTGCCTTGATGCTTTCTATGGCTACCATGGCTTTTGGTTTGTTCTGGCTCATTTGGATCCTGTTCTCTACCGTGACGCGCGGTATTGATGGTATGTCGCTGGCACTGTTTACCGAGATGACCCCGCCACCTAATACCGAAGGTGGTGGTCTGGCTAACGCCATTGTCGGTAGTGGCTTATTAATTTTATGGGCGACAGTAATAGGCACCCCGTTAGGCATCATGGCGGGTATTTATCTGGCAGAATATGGCCGTAAATCATTACTGGCTGAAGTGATTCGTTTTATTAACGATATTTTACTGTCAGCGCCTTCTATTGTTGTCGGCCTGTTTGTCTACACTGTCGTGGTGCTAAAAATGGGGCATTTCTCCGGCTGGGCTGGCGTTATCGCCCTGGCACTGCTGCAAGTTCCTATCGTTATTCGTACCACAGAAAATATGATGAAGTTGGTTCCGGATAGTCTGCGAGAAGCAGCCTATGCCCTGGGAACTCCAAAATGGAAAATGATCTCGGCAATTACTCTCAAAGCCTCGGTATCAGGGATCGTGACCGGTGTTTTATTAGCAATAGCACGTATCGCCGGTGAAACCGCCCCGCTGCTGTTTACCTCGCTCTCCAATCAGTTCTGGAGTACCGATATGATGCAGCCTATTGCTAACCTGCCAGTGACGATTTTCAAATTTGCTATGAGCCCGTTTGCCGAATGGCAGCAACTGGCTTGGGCAGGGGTGCTGATTATTACCTTCTGTGTGTTATTGCTAAATATTCTGGCACGTGTGATTTTCGCGAAGCGTAAACACGGTTAATTTTTACGGCGCGTCTATCGGTGCCGCACGGAGATGAAGAGACAAATGAGTAAGATTGATTTAGCGAAGAGCAAAATTCAGGTCCGTGATTTGAACTTCTATTATGGTAAGTTCCACGCCCTGAAAAACATCAATCTGGATATCGCCAAGAATCAGGTTACTGCCTTTATCGGGCCATCTGGTTGTGGTAAATCCACCCTGTTACGTACCTTTAATAAGATGTATTCCCTTTATCCTGAACAGCGTGCAGAAGGGGAGATTTTACTGGATAGCGAAAATATTCTGACGCAGAAACAGGATATTGCCTTGTTGCGTGCCAAAGTTGGCATGGTCTTCCAGAAACCGACTCCTTTCCCGATGTCTATTTATGACAACATCGCTTTTGGTGTCCGGTTATTTGAAAAACTGTCACGCACCGATATGGATGAGCGTGTGCAGTGGGCGCTGACTAAAGCAGCACTATGGAATGAAACGAAGGATAAGTTACATCAGAGTGGTTATGGCCTGTCTGGTGGCCAGCAACAGCGTCTGTGTATTGCCCGTGGTGTGGCGATTCGCCCGGAAGTTTTACTTCTTGATGAGCCTTGTTCAGCGCTTGACCCGATCTCTACCGGGCGTATCGAAGAGCTGATCACCGAGCTGAAGCAGGACTATACTGTGGTGATTGTGACCCACAATATGCAGCAAGCGGCGCGTTGTTCAGATCACACTGCATTTATGTATCTTGGCGAACTGATTGAATTCAGTAAGACAGACACACTGTTTACTACGCCTGCCAAGAAACAAACCGAAGATTATATTACTGGCCGCTATGGTTGATGCTGGAGAGTGCAATGGATAACCTCAATCTGAATAAACATATTTCCGGCCAGTTTAACGCCGAGCTGGAATATATTCGCACCCAGGTAATGACCATGGGGGGGCTGGTTGAACAACAGCTTTCTGATGCCATTACTGCGATGCATAATCAAGATCGCGATCTGGCCCAACGGGTTATCGAGGGTGACCAGAAGGTCAATATGATGGAAGTGAGCATTGATGAAGCCTGTGTGCGCATCATTGCGAAACGCCAGCCAACTGCCAGCGATTTACGTCTGGTGATGGCTATCATTAAAACCATTGCTGAACTTGAACGTATTGGTGATGTGGCAGATAAAATTTGCCGCACTGCGCTGGAGAAATTTTCCCGACAGCATCAGCCGCTGCTGGTGAGTCTGGAATCTCTGGGACGTCATACGGTACAAATGCTGCATGACGTACTTGATGCGTTTGCCCGTATGGATATGGACGAAGCAGTACGTATTTATCGCGAAGATAAGAAAGTGGATCAGGAATATGAGGGCATTGTGCGTCAGCTGATGACCTATATGATGGAAGATCCGCGAACAATTCCAAGCGTTCTGACCGCACTGTTCTGCGCGCGTTCTATCGAGCGGATTGGTGACCGGTGCCAGAATATTTGCGAATATATTTTCTACTTCGTGAAAGGACAGGATTTCCGGCATGTTGACGGTGACGAGCTGGATAAATTACTGGCTAAAACGCATCCGAAAGAATAAGTTGATTACAAAGGCGGGATATTTCTCCCGCCGTTTCCTGCCTATTTTCCCCATAAGCGTCGTGAATTGTCTTCTATCTTTCCTGAAGTACGACGTTTCTGCATGGTACGAGCCCAGCTAACAGATAAGCCTGCTGCGGACAATAAGCGATGATACTGTGCATCATCAAAAGGCATTGCCCAGGCGATAGCAATGGCTTCTGCCACCGTGATGTCGCTGACACGCGAAACCAATTCAAACGGTGAGTCACTGGAAACCACGCCTTCGGCAATGACCCGATACAGCCAGCCACAATAGCCAGAACTCTGCATGCGCTCTGACATGTCGGGAATACCAAAATGAAAATTGAGTTTATAGCAGGGAGAGCGTGGCTGAGTGACTTGAATTAAAGCCTCACCCCAGCGAAAGATATCCCCCATATACACATTCTGTTCCGTGAGCCCTTCGGTTGAGATATTTTCACCGAACGCTGGAGCATTAAAGCTGTCTGCCTGCTCGGGGAAATATTGTGTCCAGTAACGGTAGTGTTCTCTCGGATAGTGACAGAGCGCTCTGTCCGGCCCACCATGAACTACTTTTTCGGCTTGTTCATCACCTGTGAGGCCAAGCGGAGTAAGTAAAACTCCTCCGTCTTGCTGTACTTTAGCAATTGCGCTGGGCTTGCTACCGCTGTAATCACGAATTTTGCCAGCATAAACCTGAAGCGAATAATGGTGCATAAACGAACTCTCTGGTTTTGCGGAAATAAAAAAAACGAGCCATCAGGCTCGCTTTTCTAAGGTGATAACGCAACCTTATTTTTTAGCGGCGAAACGTGCTGCTGCTTCGTCCCAGTTAACCACGTTCCAGAACTCTTTAGCATAGTCTGGGCGACGGTTCTGGAATTTCAGGTAGTAAGCGTGTTCCCAGACGTCCAGGCCGATGATTGGGAAGCCAGATGCGCCAGAGATAGCCTCACCCATCAGTGGGCTGTCTTGGTTTGCAGTAGAAACCACAGCCAGTTTGTCACCTTTCAGCACCAGCCAAGCCCAGCCAGAACCGAAACGGGTTGCTGCTGCTTTTTCAAACTCTGCTTTAAAAGCGTCTACGCTACCAAAATCGCGCTCGATAGCTGCTTTCAGATCGCCTTTCAGTTCGGTGCCTTTTTTCAGGCCTTTCCAGAACAGGCTGTGGTTAGCGTGGCCGCCAGCGTTATTACGCAGAGGACCTTTTTTATCCGCAGGCAGTTGATCCAGTTTGGTGATCAGCTCTTCTGCAGACAGGCTGGCGAACTCTGGCAGAGATTCCAGGGCAGCATTCGCATTGTTAACATAAGCCTGATGGTGTTTGCTGTGGTGGATTTCCATCGTTTCTTTATCGAAATGTGGTTCCAGTGCATCGTAAGCGTAAGGTAGGGATGGCAGGGTATAGCTCATTTCATCGTCTCCGTTAACATAGGGCGGCTGTTAAGCTGTAGCGCCGCGTAATCAGTCAGTTCATTATAGTTAATTAAACAGCCTTGAAAATGATTATCAATGCCTTGTTTAGGGTAGGGTTATATCTGTTACTCATAACCGCTATACGTATTGTTATAAAAGGATGCCATAAAATCTCTCGGGCTGCATCACTGCCGCTGAGAATCTCTGAAAGGGGTTATTCCTTGATACCCCCTCGTCATGGGCATTATCCATAGGTTCAGCCGTTAGGAAAAATGACCAAATAGCCCGACATTTTTGAAAAAACATAAATTTGCGAAGCAGCTTTCTGAGCAGGAGCTATTGAAATTGGCAAAATGTTATTTTAAGAGTTATCTGGTAATCTCAATGAGTTTGTCTACACATATCAGGGGTTAGTTATTTTAATTAGTTTACAAATTGTTATTATTTTTAATACACCCAAGATTTTAGGCTATTTGAGTATTACGGCTATTAAGATAACGGTGCCTTCATTTTTCCGGGCATGGATATCATCCATTAGAGTGTGATTTGACGTTTCGCTTAATTAAAACCTGATATTGTTAACGGGCACCTTAAGGAAGAGTTAATTCTTTTATTATCTGTACTAATTACTTAAAACAATAAAATTTAAAGGAGTGAATATGAAAGTTATTACTCTCTGTCACTCAACCTGCCGCCGGTTATCCTCCCCCCATCTGCACATCATATCGATAACGGGGATCAAGGATTTTCCACGTTCAGACAGACTGTATTCAACCTTAGGTGGGATTTGCGGATACACCTTGCGGATGACCAGGTCATCTTTCTCCAGCTCTTTTAAGGTCAGGCTTAAGGTTTTATAGGAGATGGTGCCGATACAGCGCTGCAACTCATTAAAGCGCAGCACCGGCTTATACTCTGCCAGCCAGTAAAGAATAATCATTTTGTACTTCCCGCTCACCACTGACAGGGTATAACCGTAGCCGGTTTCTTCCAGATTGATCCCCGTAGGAGAACAAAGGTTATCAGTTGCCATGGGTACTTTCCTTAGGGTTAGTATATGTCATTAGTGTGCGTATTTTCTCTTTTGAGAGTATACCATATGATGCAGGAACAGCATTCTGATAAGGAATATTCGTTATGAAGACACTGGTCATTGTTGCCCATCCTGATATTAAAAATTCAGTGATTAACCAGAACTGGGTAAAAGCGTTACAGCCATATCCGGAGCTATATACCGTCCATGAACTGTATGCCGCCTACCCGGACGGAAAAATAGATGTGGCTTACGAGCAGAAGCTACTGGAAGCGCATAACAATGTTATCTTGCAGTTTCCGATATACTGGTTCAGCAGCCCGCCATTGCTGAAACAGTGGCAGGATGATGTCCTGACCTATGGCTGGGCTTATGGCTCTGCGAGTGGCTATAAAATGAAAGGGAAAAACGTGGCTCTGGCCGTGAGTGCCGGTATTGGTCTTAAAGATTTTGCTGCACAGGGGCGCTATCACTATTCTTTGAGTGAAGTTCTCAGACCTTTTGAAATGACCTTTAATTATGTAAGCTCGAATTATTTACCTAATTTCGGCTTTTATGGCATTGAACTGGCGGGTGAAATTGCGCCAGAAATACTGGCACAAAGCGCTCAGGATTATCGCGATTTTATCAGAGGGTTATAATCTGTTCTGTAAACGTATTTATCATCCAATACTACAACACTAAATCTGCGTCACGAATGTATGCCGGTTCGCAGAAGTGGGAAAATTTGCTGACGCGATCGTCCTGTACCAAACTCTCATTGAGCGACTACTAGTCCCGATAGCGATTTTCATTGGCGACAAAGTCTGGTCGTGAAGGCAGGGCTTTGATTGAAACCAGACAAATTGTTGTTACTTTGCTCTAAGCTGCTACCATACTTGGAAAAATAGGGGCTGCTGATGATTGATCGATATTCTACCGTTCCGGTTTATTTACAACTTGAACAATACATTAATGGGCTGATTACCAGTGGCACTCTGCGCCCTGGCGATGCATTGCCTTCAGAATACGAACTTTGCCAGCAGTTCAGTATCTCCCGTATGACAGCACGGAAAGCGGTGGATTACTTGGTACGCCAGGGGAAGGTAGAACGTAGACGCGGGCAAGGAACCTTCGTGATCCAAGCAAAAAAAAACGTCCTGGTATCTTTACCTCTCGATCGTCATCTTTCTTCCAGTGAAGTCATCTGTGGGCTGGATGTTTCTGTCAGTAACCGTTTGATTTGCTTGCTTCGGCAACAGGCCGCTGCAGATATCGCAGAGAAACTCCGTATTGAACCTGGTAGTGACGTGTGGTTTATGAAACGTCTGCGGCTGGTGGGGGATGTGCCCTTTGTCTTTGAGCAGTCGTGGATGATTACCGAGTTTTTCGCCGATCTGCATGAAGATGACCTGAACAGTTCAAAATATGCCTATATCAGCCGCAAAGGCTTTAGCGTAGAGTGTTCAGAAAAAGAGATCCGGGCGGAAATCCCCTCACATGAAGTGCGGGATATGCTGGGGTTAAAGCGAGACGAACCGGTGTTGCACGCTACCTCTCTGGCCACTCTTGTTGGGGGTAAAATATTTGAATTTTCAGATATTTACTATAATCAACAGCATTACCGTTTCACTCTGACGGCCTCCCGTACTTAAAACAGCAAACTTGGTTGTTTTGTGATCACTCTCTTGCTTCCTTTTCACTGGGCTAGACAACTATACATCTACTGTGATTGTATTTACGCACAATTAAAACAGCCTCAGCCCTTTGCTGGAGGGAGATACAATGAGTCGTGCTGGTGAGTTTCTACAAGATTTAGGTAAGGCATTGATGATGCCTATTTCTGTTATTGCCGCAGCAGGGATATTCCTCGGGCTTGCTGCTGCCTTACAGAATCCGGCGATTGTCGGGGAAAGTGTCATACATGCTGAAATTATGCAGAGATGTATTGGGTTTATACGAAAAGTTGCCGGTTCCCTATTTGCCAACCTGCCACTATTGTTTGCCATTGCCGCAGCTATTGGCCTTGCCCGTGATGAGAAACCCACGGCAGCTATGGCGGCCGTGATTGGTTTTATCACTTTTCATGTCGGTGTGAATTTCAGTTTACTATCGCAAGGGGTGACGCCAGACACTATCTCGGTAGCAGCGTTGGTTGCGAAAGGTTATAGCCAGACGGAAGCGGTGATGTACTCAGCCGAGTTTACTCATACGTTGGGGATTTTTACCTATCAAATGAGCGTACTGGGCGGGGTCATTGCTGGTCTGATGACGGTCATGCTACATAATCGTTTTTATACCATTAAGCTCCCATCGGCCATCGCCTACTTTGGTGGCCGACGTTTTGTTCCTATTATTACCGTCATTGTTTTACCTGTTACAGGTGTGTTGGTGTCATTAATCTGGCCGGTGATCGCCAATGGTATCATTCACCTTGGTAAATACATCGGGGAATCAGGGCCATGGGGCACATTTGTCTATGCCTTTACTGAACGTGCGCTTATTCCCACCGGTCTGCACCATATTCTCAATGAAACAGTCCGTTTTACCCCGGTTGGCGGCATGGTTCACATCAATAATGAGAGTGTGATTGGAGCATTATCCATTTTCAATTTTGCCTTGGCCCATCCTGGTGAACTCGCTGACAACGTTGTACGTGAGGCGACACGCTTCCTGGCGCAGGGAAAAATTCCGGTTATGATGTTTGGTCTTCCTGCCGCAGCTTTGGCTATCTGGCATTGTGCCAAGCCTGAGCACAAGCAGCGCGTCAAGGCGTTAATGATAGCGGGCGCGTTAGCTTCCTTTACCACTGGCATCACGGAACCGCTAGAGTTCAGCTTTATCTTTGTCTCGCCGGTACTGTTTTTATTCCATGCCATCATGACTGGTCTGTCGTTTGCTGTTGCTCAAATCTTTCAGGTGATGATTGGCAATATTCAGGGCGGATTTATCGATTTTGTTGTCTTCGGCGTACTTGGTGGGGAGAAAACACATTGGTGGGTCAGCCTGATAATGGGCTGTATTTGGGCTCCTGTTTATTACTTTTCCTTCCGGTGGATTATTTTACGCCTGAACGTCAAAACGCCAGGACGGGAAGATGAAGAAACCGCCATTACGCTTTCCAGCTCAGAAGCAAACCAGGATGAAGGTCAATCGGCACAAATTATTGCCGGCCTGGGTGGCAAAGAGAATATCCAACATGTTGACTGCTGTTTCACCCGTCTACGGGTAAAAATCAAAGACATAAAAAAAATTAATGAAATTATCCTGAAACAAAGCGGCGCTAGCGGAATTATCCGCGCGACCGAAACTGACTTACAGGTGATTTATGGTCCGCAGGTGGAAAGCATCACCGTAGCGGTTAAGCAAAGTTTACTGGTTCAACAGGCGCAATAAGAGAGAATCATGATGAAAACATCTTTTAATATTGTATTAGTGGGTGGCGGCTCTACATGGACGCCGGGTTTATTAAAAGCATTATGTAAACTCAAAGTACGTCTACCGCTAAAAAAACTGGTGATGTTTGATGTTAATAGCGAGCGCCAGGCCGTTATCGGCGAATATGCCAAAGTCTTATTCAGTGAAGAGTATCCTGAACTGGAGTTTACTTATACCAATGATAAAGACGTCGCTTTTACGGATATGGATTTTATCTTCTGCCAGATGCGTACCGGCGGATATGCCATGCGTGAAAAGGATGAAAAAATCCCATTAGAACTGGGCGTGATTGGGCAGGAAACTTGCGGTGCTGGCGGGTTCGCTTATGGTATGCGTTCTATCCGTGACATGATTGAGTTGGTGGAAAATGTCCGGGCACGTTCCCCTCAAGCCTGGATATTGAACTACACCAATCCAGCGGCTATCGTGGCAGATGCCTTGAACAAAAAATTCCCGAATGATAAACAGATCCTGAATATCTGCGATCAGCCGGTTAATTTACTGCGTTCTTATGGGCGATTGTTAAACCGCGATCCGGCAACCTTTGATCCGGTATATTTCGGGCTTAACCACTTTGGCTGGTTTAAACATCTGTATGACGAAACGGGGCACGACCTGGCACCGGAACTGAAATCATTTATCATAGAAAATGGCTTTAAGCCGGTGGATGCAGAGCAACGCGATAAATCTTGGCTGGATACCTATGCTGCGGTTGCCGATATGCTGCGCGACTTCCCGGATTACTTGCCCAATACCTATTTGCAATATTATCTCTACCCAGAATACAAGCTGTCGAAACTGGATGCTAATTACACGCGAGCCAATGAGGTTATTGATGGGCGTGAAAAGCGTGTCTTTGATGAATGCCGTACCGCGGCGAAAGAGGGCACTACGAAGAATGTGCATGTGGTGCATAACGATGCGCACGGTGACATGATTGTTGAGTTGGCAGAGGCGATAGCGTTTAATCTGAAGAAAAAATTTATCGTTATGGTGCCTAATAACGGTTTGGTAGAAAACCTGGATGACGATGTGATGGTCGAAGTTACCGCCGAAATTGGCAGCAACGGACCAAGAGCCTTCGGTGTGGGCAAAATCCCAACCTTTTACAAAGGGCTTATTGAGCAGCAATTTGCCTATGAACGCTTAACGGTAGAAGCCTGGTTTGAAGGTTCCTATACTAAAGCTTTGCAAGCGCTGACGCTAAACCGCACTATTGTGGATGCCAAGAAAGCACGCCAGGTGCTCGATGCACTGATTGAAGCTAATAAAAACTACTGGCCTGAGTTGCGTTGATCGAACAGCAAGATTTGCCCTTGATGGGTATGGCTTGCTGTAACGAACCGACATAGAAAACCGCCCGGCTAGCAATCAACGGCGGTTTTCAATTCACGTTAGGTGATTCTCACCAAACCTTAAACCAGGATTAAATATTGTCTTCCTACCCACCCTAAAGAAAGGGTTTTACGGCACACCTGATAAAGAATAATAACTATGACTGAAGAAAAGGAAAATGCTCAGGTGTTGAACGGTTTCAATGATGACCTCTCGAACTGAAA
This sequence comes from uncultured Cedecea sp., assembly GCF_947498825.1. Classification (GTDB taxonomy): domain Bacteria; phylum Pseudomonadota; class Gammaproteobacteria; order Enterobacterales; family Enterobacteriaceae; genus JGM124. The sequence continues at coordinate 61,668 of NZ_CANMLV010000013.1, forward strand.
TTGCTATCCACTCTGCGTAAGTACGTAAGTACGTAATCAGTGATGGTGAGATCGAGTCTGAATAACCGAAGGTTTTGCCTGGCAAACAAAAATATCGATCGGGGTGATCCTGCGTCACGGCAAAATTCTCCAAGCCAATAAATGAGACTTCTTATTACTTGTATTAGTTGCGACTTGAGCTGACACTGAACCTTGAAAGGTTGAGAGTTACCGGTTTTGATATGGGTGTCGAATCCTTATACAAAACACAAGGTAACTCTCATGCATCATACGGCTTTCTTGAATAAATCGAACTTTTTCTGAGTTGAAGAATCAGGTCACGCACACCCTGACAACGCAGACGGTCCTGTGACAAAGCCAGAAATTCAGAATCACCAACTGATACATCATTAACAAAACACTTTATATGCAGAAAGCCTTGTCACATCTGCACGACGCAGGGAAAGAATCAAGGGTGAACATATCGCGTGGCTTTTACCTCTGATGCATGTTTATATCAACATCTGGGACATTATACGCTCACGCGACTGGTAGATATTTTGAAGGGCGAGTTAAAGGTATTAAATTTTTTAATATAAACAATTGATTATCTCTTTGGTGTAGCTTCTCATCATTGGCCTAGAACCCCATATTGCTCTCTCATCAGCTACGTTTATATCCCTCATACTTCAAGTTGCTTGGGTGTTGCCTGCATCCAGCCCGCTGATTCACAGAGTTTATCTATACTTATCGACGGGCTGAGCTGGGAGCCTACAAGCAACTCGAATTATTTTGGATATATACTTTATCAAAATAAACTTATGGCTGTTTATCCTCGTGCCCAAAGAATAACTGGGTCACCAATTCATTATTGATAGTTTCCCCATCCAGCGTTCTGACCAGCAGCTCGCTGCCTAATAATGGAAGTGAGAACACCATATCCGGGTTTACGCGTTTCATTTTTTTCAGGTTCTGCGTGTCGTTAACCAGTGCCAGGGTTTTGGTATCTTCGCCTGCCACTTCTTTCGCCGCCAGAATAACAAAAGCATTGTCAGCATCATTAGTGGCTAACGCGATAATGCTTTTAGCTTTATCGGCACCGGCAAGTTTTAAGGTGGCGGTTGCGGACGGATCGCCTTCAACGATATCGGTTTTAGGTGGGTAATTATGGACGGTGCCTGGGCTAAATACCACGGTAACATCGTCCCCACGTGCACGCAGGGAGTTATAAACAGTGACGGATAAAGGATTCGCACCCACGACAATATAGTGATTCTTTCTGTCCATGTTATAAACCCTGCCTTTAACTATGCGCTTAACATTATTACTGATCATTGGGCCAGCAATAGAAGAGATGGATGCGGCAAAAACGGTAATCCCGGAAACGATGACCGTCAATGTGAACATACGTGCTTCGGTACTGTGTGGAATGATATCGCCAAAACCGACTGTCGACATACAGACGATTGCAAAGTAAAAAGCAGTCTGTAAATCAGTAACATGAGGAGTGAACTGATCGCCCAAATAGAGCGTTCCCAGCATGCTATAGACAATAAGCCAGGAAATACTGATGATGGCGAAGTAGGTACCGCTGGCAAGGCTGTGATAATAAAATTGCCGCCAGTAATAGATCATCGCTATCAGTACGGCTGATGAGTAGGCAATCTTATGGTTGTTTTCATGAATAATGAAAATATCCAGGATAATAATAGTAAATAACAATATTACCGTGAAAAACCAGGCGACTCTATTTCTGGTTGGCAGTAACACTGCCATAAATATCATAAACAGACCAATAAAAAGGTGCGGGATTTCAAAGTAGTTAAGAAAACTAAGCGTATCTTTCCAGGAGGTGAAGTCATTTTTCAGGCTGGGCAGGTGATTCATTATATTTGTGATAACCGGCACCAGAAAAAAGCCACCGTTAATGGCCACTAAAACAGCCAGGCACAAAGGAATCGATATCTTTGATCTGATTATTTTCATTGCGATAACTGGCGTCATAACACCTTCTTTAAAAAGGTAACTGTTCTACATAACCCAGGCGACAGGAAGTGTGACTGGTATAGTAGTACAAAAAAAATTAAAAATCCTGGCTGTGCAATGCCTGTTCTGGCGAAAAAAGATGATTATTTTTGTTACCGGAGAGAGGGTTAGCCTCCTCCGGTACGGTTTCACACTGAATGATTAAAGAGCGTGATTAACAGCGAATCATTTCTCTTCCGTATAGGCACGTTCACCAAACATACCTGAATCCAGGTCTTCACCCATTTTACTTTGGTCAACTTTAACCGGGGTAAATTTATTGATAATCCACAGAATAAGCAGAGTAAAGACAAATGACCAGGCTGAGGTAAAGACCACGGCGACAATCTGTTTAAAGATTTGCGTGAAGCCACCACCGTACAGTAAACCTTCAGGTCCTGTCGGGTTCCAGATTGTTGAACAGAAGACACCCAGCAGAATTGAACCGGTTATCCCGCCCACACCGTGAACACCAAAAACGTCCAGAGCATCATCAAGATGTCTTCTTACTAACAGAACGGCACAGTAACAAATACAGGCGGCGATTATCCCTATCAAGGCTGCTGACTGTACAGAGACATAACCTGAAGCCGGGGTAATGGTTGCCAGACCCGCAACAGAACCGGTCAGAAAGCCGACCAGTTTTGGACGACCGGTATGGATTTTTTCAATAATAAGCCAAGCTACACCGGCAAATGCTGCCGCAGTATGAGTGGTCACAAAGGCAGAAACGGTGACGGTATTCACGCGAAGTTCGGAACCGGCGTTGAAGCCAAACCAGCCGAACCACAGTAAACCCGCACCCAGCGCAATATAAGGAATATTGTGTGAACCATCGGACTTAACCATACGTTTACCCACGTACAGGGCGGAAGCTAATGCGGCAAAACCAGCGGTGGCATGAACGACAATCCCTCCTGCGAAGTCTACGACACCCCATTTATAGAAGATGCCGTCCGGACTCCAGACCATATGAACAAACGGGCAGTAAACCAGCAGCGTCCAGAGCGTCAGGAAAACCAGGTAAGCGGAGAAATTTACGCGGTTCGCAAAGGCGCCGGTAATCAGCGCAGGCGTAATAATGGCAAACATCATTTGATAAATAAAATGTACCAGTAGCGGTATACCGCCGCTGTTGCCGGTATACATGGTGTTCGGCTGAATATTATCCAGGAAAGCATAATAGAAAGGGTCACCGACAATACCATTTATTGTCGGACCGAAGGATAGCGAGTAACCGACGGCAAACCACAGAATGGCCACCCAGCCCATGGAGCAAAAACTCTGAAACATCATATTCAGAATACTTTTGCGTGGTACCAGACCCCCGTAGAAAAAAGCGAGTCCTGGAGTCATCAGCATAACAAGACTTGCGCAAATCAGCATAAATGCTGTATTTGGGATGTCTAATGATTGAAGCAAAAGAAGTTTATTTTCCATATTTATTTAGCCTGATTTTATATGTTATCAAATGAGGATTATTTTCTGTGTTCTGGCATGACATCTTTATTCGGAACCAGGAACAGCCATGAAGCGATAACAAATGGCATGGTCAAGGTCGGAATGCCGACAGGTGAAAGTAAGATGCCAAGTGCAGACTGAACAATAACGGTAAAAATAACGCCAACAATGGTATACAGGACCACACGTTTGCTCGGTTTATTGAAGGTGGAACCCAGAGCAATAGCGGTTAATACGGCACTGAATGAGTACAGCCCGACATCGATATTCGAAGGATTTGCGCCCAAAGTCATTGCGGTAAGAAGCGCCAGAATGGAACCGCCGACGGCAAACACCGCGGCCCAGATGGACTCCACGGCAAGCCCGATAACAAACAGAACCCCGGCGATCAGGCTACTGAATAAAAATACTTCAGAGATACCGTTAAAGGTTCTCACTGCAAAGTCATTGCCCGCAATTTCATGTGCGACAAGAGGCTGAGGCAAGGCTGGTGCAGGTAAACCAATGCTGTGTAACGCGCTAAAGTCATAACTGGCGAGAAAAATAATCCATGAGACGAGCACAAAAGGTGCTGTCAGCGCGGCGACTTTCCAGACTTTTAAGATATCGGCAATACAGATAAGCACAATGACCGAGACGATACTACCCAGAATAATACAACCCCAAAGCGCGGCGTTTGGTTCAAGAAAGGTCGGCAATGCAACACCGACCAGACAACCGTTATAACCAAACAGGCCCACCTTCCAGGAGGCTTTATCAGGCATTAAGGCACCGGTCAGCGTCGCGACCACTGTTCCCAGGACACAACCCCAGGCCGCGGCAGGGTTACCTTCGGCATAGGCACCGACAAACACTGCCGCAAAGAAAAATAATCCGGTTAATGGGTTGTTCTGGAACATAACCTGAGCACAACCGCGCAGCGTTATATCAATAAATTCAATGAAAACATTAGAAGCACTGAGTTGTGACCATGCAGATTGCTTGCCTGTTTTTACAGTCATAATTTTGCCCTTCTGACATAAAGCAGCTGTATGAATTGGCTGTTACTGCAATATGTTGCAGCGATAACTCACTGCAACGCTGGGAAACACTAAAAGCCTAATATTGCCATAAGAATTTTTCTGGCAAGGTGATACCGAGGATCTCTTCCCGGGCAACTTTCCAGAAATGGCGGATCTCATTTCTTACCCCGCCACTGTCGACACCTAATGCTTTAAAAATCAGACCACAGTCATTGGGTAATCGGGTGACACCGCTGGCAATGTGGTTTTCCATATCAAACTTAGCGGTGATACGCGCTAAAATACGATCATGATGCTCTTTGGGTGTCAGTAAGATGACATTGCCGAAAGTATCAAAGGTCTGCATCACGCCAACGGCATCAAGGCTTTCCACTTTGGGTTCAAGAATATATTTTTCGACAAATAGCTCTTTACCTTGTGGATTTTTTGCCACAATACGTGAAGAGAAGACATCGAAACCAAAGCGTTCGTCCTGATGATGGTATTTTCTGCCGGACATCAAAACTTCGGAGTACAGCACCGTTGCGCTGGGATGAATATCGATCAGCGTATCAGTAATAAAACGTGAATCACGATGCGGGATCAGCGGGTCCGGCATAAACTCCAGGTAACCCTGTTCTGCCACAGTAAAATGCTGAATTTGCGAGGCATAGTTCGCGTTCATCATATGCACTTTGGTGGCCGATTGTGTGGTGACATGGGCGCAGGCCCCGGGCTCGACAATCACGTCGGTTGCCAGGCGATCACCTTGTAATATGCATCCGGATGTTGAAATCATCGTCACACAGGGCAGTTCAGGCATTTCCTCATCCCAGTACAGTGCTTTTTGCACCATAGAAGGCACCCGCCGTTCCATTTCAGCCAAAATACTACGACGCTCACGCTTGGCAAATCTGAGTTTCAGATAGCCACTTTTGCCCACAGTTCCACTGCGCATCTGTGCTGGTTCATCCTGATATTCTGCGAGTTCTGGTGCGTTAACACCCAAGGCATGAGCACGAACCCGGGAAGGTGTTTCCGCGATGTTCTGGCTCTGTCGAGTCATGCAGGCTCTCCTTGTTTTTCAACATGGGTAAATAAGAAGTCACGCATGATCATATCCACCAGTTCTTCAATACCCTGTCCCGTTTTGCAGTTAGTCAGAATATAAGGACGGTTGCCGCGCACCACTTTGGTGTCGCTTTCCATCACATCGAGACTGGCACCCACATAAGGGGCGAGGTCAATTTTATTGATGATCAGAATATCGGCCTGTACCAGACCCGGACCGTTTTTACGTGGGATTTTTTCCCCTTCGGCAACATCGATAACGTAGATATAGAAGTCAGCTAACGCCGGACTGAAGGTGAGGGTCAGGTTATCGCCGCCACTTTCAATCATGATAAGGTCGCTGTCCGGATACTGCTCTTCCATCTCTTCTACCGCAGCAATGTTCATGCTCGGATCTTCACGTACCGCGGTATGAGGACAAGCGCCCGTTTCAACACCGCGGATTTTATCTTCATCTAAAATCCCTTTTAGCGTGCGCTTAACCTGCTTGGCATCTTCGGTGGTGACAATATCATTAGTAATGATTAGCGGTTTGAGTCCACGGCGAATCAAAATCGGAGTGATGACTTCGATAACGGCAGTTTTACCTGAACCTACCGGGCCACCAATACCAATACGGGTAATTTTTTTGCGTTTATCGGTTGTATGGCTATTCACGGTGTATTCCTCTTTATTTTTATTTAATTTCAGCTGTGTCACGGCGTGAACGGTGCCGAAACACAAAATAGTTTTATGTTATCGCTAGTTACTAAACAGACGAACATGGGCCTGCACATGCATTGCCGCTAAAATATCGACAATGGGTACATAGGAAGACATCTGGTCAATATCTGCCCTTTCGGCAATTTCACAGAAGGTTTCGATATCTTTGCTGAGTTCGAACATAATATGCTGCGTTTCGAAATGGGTGACACGCATCAGGCGCATTGCAGCACTCAACATGGTCATCGCGACACCGTATTGATGCATTACCACTACTTCTCGCTCTGGAATACCTTGTACTGCCATGACCAGTGCCTGAGTGACGGGATAGGTACCGGCAGCATTACCCGCTTTTATCTCCTGTAACCACCACTCAATCAGCGGATGTTCCACCACCCGTATCGACATCTCGGCCAGTTTTTTCCCCATGCGGGTTGCCATCAAGCGGCTTTCTTCATTCAGCTTGCGATTATTGACCGCCCAGTCGGCTCGAAACAGCATCTCTTTATCGTCAGACATCACTGCCCGGTGAGCGACGACGACCCCCATACCATCACAGCTGGCAGCCTGTTTCAGGGCTGTGAGAACAAAACCTTTCAGGGTTGGCACATCGTGAATGATGCCAGCCTGAATTGCCGACTCCACACCATTGGAGAAGGTAAAGGCACCAACAGGCAGGACAGAATCACCAAATTGCATGATACGAATCAGGTCTGATGCGTTCATTGTTGTGCCTCCTGCAAGCTATCAGTGTTTATGGTCATCGTGATTATGATCATGCCCATGAGCGTGGTCATGTGAGTGACTATGGCTATGTGAATGGCTATGGCCGTGATGATGATGCCCATGTGAATGTACCGCGCTGCCTGTATGGGGAGCATCTAACGGGCTTGCGACATGAACGTGGGTATCGGTATCTTCGGCACCGCCAAATAGTAAGCGCGCTTCGGAATTACTGAGCAGTGGCAGGATCTCCTGACCTTTAACAAAATGGAAAGGCAAGTGCTGGAAGCCATGGGTTCTCATGACGGACTCCATCATGGTGGTGGCAACGGTCAGCGGTACATACACGTTGTTATTTTTGGTGACTGCTTTCCAGTGCTGATTACCCAGCGCATGCCCCAGCTCAAAGGCCGTTTTAATTAACTCATCTTGCGAGCGATTTTTTAATTCGCTGAGATCAATCACCATGACATCACGTAAGTTAATCTGCACGATGATGGCAACATTATTCTGCTCGTCCCAGGACAGGACATCACCGTCTGCCAGCATAACGTGTCTGTCGAGCGAAATACCCAAATCAACGCCTTGGGTGCTGAGTTTACGGCAGCGACTTTTTTGTGCCTCGCGCTGATCGAGTACTAACAGATCCAGCGTGGCATCTTTCAGTTTGTCCTGCCAGGCCGGGTCTTTTTTGACGTTGCCGAGAATATCTTCGATCAAAATCATGCTGCTATTCCTTATCTGTATTTTTTAGCCAGTCAGTGTCCTGCATTGATAGCAGGACACTGAAAGGTATTTACATCCTGACTTATCGGTTAACCAAAGAAATAGCGTTGGTTCATGGATGCGGTATCAATCGGCTCACAAGTGGCGTGTACGCCATCGACTTTTACTGCAAAGGTTTCCGGATCAACTTCGATATGTGGCGTCTTGTCGTTACGCACCAGGTCTTGTTTTGAGATGGTACGGCAGTTCTTCACGGCAACAACCTGGCGGTCAAGGCCCGCTTTCTCTTTAACGCCATCGTCGAGGGCGGCCTGAGAAACGAAGGTGACGCAGGTATCTTGTAATGTTTTGCCCATTCCACCGAACATTGGACGGTAGAACACTGGCTGTGGTGTTGGCAGGGAAGCGTTAGGGTCACCCATCGCTGCCCAGCTGATCATGCCACCTTTGATTACCATTTTAGGTTTCGCGCCGAAGAAGCGAGGATCCCACAGTACCAGGTCTGCCATTTTGCCGACTTCAACAGAACCGAGCACATGGCTGACACCCTGTGCAATGGCCGGGTTAATGGTGACTTTGGCGACATAACGCAATACGCGGAAGTTATCGTTATTTGGCGCATCTTCTGGCAACTTACCGCGAGAGGCTTTCATCGCATGCGCAGTCTGGATGATACGCAGCCAGTTCTCACCGACGCGACCCATTGCCTGGGAGTCACTGGAGAACATTGAGATAACGCCCATATCGTGCAGCACGTTTTCTGCAGCGATGGTTTCCGGACGCACACGGCTTTCAGCAAACGAGACGTCAGCCGGAACGTTCGGGTTCAGGTTATGACACACCATAATCATGTCGAACAGTTCAGCCTGACTGTTGATACCATAGGGCAGCGTCGGGTTAGTTGAGCTTGGCAGTACGTTAGACTGGCTGGCAACGCGAATAATATCCGGCGCATGACCGCCGCCAGCACCTTCGGTATGGAAGGTATGAATAGTACGGCCTTCGAAGGCATCAATGGTATCTTCAACGTAACCGAATTCGTTCAGACTGTCGGTATGCACCGAGACCTGAATATCCATTTCGTCTGCCATACGCAGAGAGTGTCTGATGGCATTCGCTGTTGCACCCCAGTCTTCATGTACTTTATAACCGACGACACCGGCAATAGCCTGCTCAATAAGTGGCTGGCGACCAAAGGCGTTTCCTTTACCCAGCAGGCCAATATTGACTGGCAGACCTTCAACAGAGCGTAACATCTGGCGGATATTCCAGGGGCCAGGGGTTACTGTGGTACCGTTAGTACCATCCGTTGGACCAATACCTCCGCCGAAGAAGGTGGTGACACCGTTAGAAAGAGCATGGTAGGCCTGCTGAGGAGAGATAAAGTGAATATGGCTATCAATACCTGCTGCAGTCAGAATTAAGTGTTCACCGGAAATAGCATCAGTGCTCACACCCACCACTAATCCCGGGGTGACACCATTCATCGTACCTGGGTTACCGCTTTTACCGATTCCGACAATTTTGCCATCACGGATACCGACGTCCGCTTTAATCACACCCAGGCGAGCATCAATGATCGTGACGTTGGTAATCACTAAATCCAGCACGCCATTGTCGCGGGTCAGCGTGTTATCTGCGCCCATGCCATCACGCAGGGATTTTCCCCCACCATAGACTGACTCTTCGCCATAAACACGCAAATCTTTTTCAATTTCAACGAACAGGTTGGTATCACCAAGACGAATTTTATCACCAGTAGTCGGGCCAAACAGACCCGCGTATTCTTGCCGAGAAATTTGAGGCATCTTTCGTTCCTTTCTTTTTCCGGGACGCGCAACGCAGCCAGGCTACACGTCATTGAATGTCGATAGTATTGACCGCTTACTTCTTAGACGATTTAAATCCACGCTCTTTCGCGCGACGCAGTGCTTCCAGTTTGTCCGGACGCTGACTTCCAGGGACAATACTTTCACCCGCCCAGCCATCAACCAGATTATTGAAGCCATAGAGTGTTTGTTTGCCGCCAAAAGGGATAAGCGAAACTTCGGTTTCGTCGCCCGGTTCAAAACGAATCGCGGTGGTCGATGAAATATTCAGCCGTTTGCCGTAAGCCGCTTCTCTGTCAAATTCGAGTGCGCGGTTGGCTTCAAAGAAATGGAAATGCGATCCGACTTGAATCGGACGGTCACCGGTATTACGGACTTTGACTTTAATGGCCGGTCTGTCCTCATTAAAGGTAATTGGCGTCTCGGCTAAAATTAGGCCCCCGAGAGGCGTATTTTCTTCAGGGTTAGCTGGGGTATTCTTTTTCTTCGCGCTCATGCTTTAATCCTCTGTCATATTCAATTCAGGTTTTACTCGCACGCGGCTTACCGTTATTTGATTGGGTCGTGTACCGTGACCAGACGGCTACCGTCAGTGAAAATGGCCTCAACCTGAACGTTAGGAATAAGGTCAGCAACACCTTCCATGACATCGTCCTTGGTCAGCACTTGGCTGGCTTCTTTCATTACGTCTTCTACCGTTTTGCCATCCCGGGCACCTTCCATCGCAGTGACGGTAATAATAGAGACCGCCTCCGGATAATTGAGCTTCAGACCACGAGCTTTGCGCTTGAATGCCACGTCAGATAGCGTGTAAATCATGAGCTTTTCAACTTCTCTGGGGGTGAGCTGCATGAGCCCTCCTGTATCTGGTTAATAAAGTGAAAAATAACGACAACCACAATGGTGAATGACCACCTTATAAAACGACCTGTCTCGTAAAGATTAACCTGTTAAAACGAAATCACCCTGTTTAGCGGCGGTAAACTTCCGTCGCCATGGGGAGATTTTTGTTTTCTGCCAGGTATCCAGATCCTGGAACAGACTCTTTCCAGTAATGCTTTGTTATGACTAAAAATAATCAGTCCTAATGGCCGCCGGTGAGTTTCTTCCAGCAGGACCTTCCAAATTTGTGCCTGAATATGGGCATCAAGCTGAGCCGTGACTTCGTCGGTAATTAAATAGCGTGTACGCGGATCCAGGGCTCGTAGCAGGGCAATACGAGCCAGCTCTCCTCCGGATAACTCATCAGGTCTGCGTTTTAACCAGTTCGGGTTAACCGCCATACGTTCAAGCCATCGGGCATCCGGTTGCCAGGCATCGCGCAGGCTATCACCAGTGGTACGCCAGGGATTAAAACTCAGTTCAGGATGCTGAGGGACGAGTTGAATCGGGCAATAGCCTGTTTTCGCCGGAGGAATGCCATCAATTAATACCTGGCCATGCGTGGGAGCCTGCCATTGAGCAATGACGCGACCAAGGGTGGTTTTGCCAAATCCGCTGGGGGCTGAGATCCCTAAACGCTCACCCGGGCTAAGGGTGAATGAAACATCTTCCCAGAGTTGCTGTCCTCCCTGGGTTATCGATAAGTTATCGATAGTGAGCATGTTCAGTTTCCTCTTTTTGCGAAAGGCCCTGACTGATAAATTGCTGTTCGGGTAAAGCTGTCCACAATGATTGTAGCCATTCGCTTCCACCTTGATTTTTTAGTTCATCAGCTCGCAATGTTTCGCATAATTCGCCCTGACGGAGTACGGCAATTTTATCGGCAAATCGTGCTGCCAGCGCTAAGTCATGTGTGACCCATAAGATGGCCCGGCCTTGCTGACAAAAAGCGCGTAAGTGAGTCAGTAACTGGCAGGCATGTTCTTCATCCAGCCACGAGGTGACTTCATCCGCAAGAATATATTGTGCGTGGGTCAGGGTTGCACAGCTCGCCAGTACGCGTTTTGCCATCCCACCGGATAACTGCCGGGGAAAGTCATAGATTAAGCCTGGCGCAAGATTATAGGTTTGCAACTGCATCGCGACATCTTTAAGGCGTAACTCAACGCCACTCAGTTGTGCCGCCCGGGTGATTTGTGAACCCACTTTTATCAGTGGATTTAAGGCACTTACGCCTTGGGGAACATAACAGACGGACTTGCCGCGGTTCTCTATTTTTTCTTGGGCGTCCAGAGTTTTACCAGCGAGAATAATATCGCCACGACAGCGCATATTATCCGGGATCAGTCCGAGTACGCTTTGTAATAACAGACTTTTACCTTCACCGCTGCCACCGACCAAGGCGACTAACTCTCCCGGATGAACCTCTAAAGAGATATTACTCAGCAGTGGATGCCAGGTTTTACGTCCCAGCCAGCGATAGTGGGCAACATCAAGAGAAAAGTTTGTGAATTTCAGCATTATGACACCCTTAGCCAGAGCTGTTGAAGCGCTCGGGCAAGTTGGTCAAAAATAAGCACTAACCCAACCAGTATCAGGCCTGGGAAAAATGCCAGCCACCAGGCTCCGCTGCTTAAGAAGCGCAGGGCATCGGCGAGTAAAATGCCCAAAGAGGCTTCATGGGGGGATAAACCAAACCCCAGAAAACTCAGGGCTGCGCTGTGTAAGACAGCATGAGGGAACATCAGTAATGTACCCACTATCCATTGCGGCAATATTAAGGGTAGCAGATGATGACGCCAGCGATAGAAATTGCTATTGCCCAGCCGATGGGACAGTTTCATATAATCTGTTTCACGAATACGCAGAATTTCTGCTCGCAGAATCAATGCCAGTTTGGGCCAGTGTGTGAAAGCCACGGCCAGAATCACCCCTTCTTTACCGCCTCCCAACGTAAAGCAAATCAGCACCAGCAACAGTAAATGAGGTAGCGCCAGCATACTGTCGATCAGCCCACGGATCAGATAATCCATGGTTTTATTCATCGAACATAACGCGGCAGCGAGCAGAGAAATTAAACCACTGGTAAAGGCGGCAGTTAAGCCTATTTGTAAGCTGGTGGTCAGACCCTGAAAGCAACGTAGCCATAAATCACGGCCCAGACTGTCAGTACCGAACCAGTAGAGGCTGGATGGTGGCTGACGCCTTGCCAGCAGCTCCATCGGTATATCAAGGTGATAAATAGAAAATCCATAAATCACTAAGCCCGATAACAATACGAATGAAACCGCAAGCCGCAATAATGCCTGATTAGGGTTGTATGTCATGATTGACTGCGCAGCCCCCTGTTCAGACGATGCAGCAGCCCGTTTGCGATACTGTTGGCGCAGAACACCAGAATAGCGCAAAACATGACTATTCCCATTAATAATGGAATATCACCGTGAAGCCCGGCATCAATAGTGGCTTGCCCGAGTCCGGGATAAGCGAAGACTTTCTCCGCCAGTAAAGAACCCCCGAGTAACTCTCCCAGAGAGGCGAATTGCAGACACAAAGCGGGAGTTATCGCATGACGCAAAATATGAAACCGCACCAGAGACCAGCCCTTATCCCCTTGTGCCTGAGCATAGCGAATAAATTCACTGTTCATCACCTCGGCAACTTTCGCTCGGGTATGTAGCGCAATATTACCGATACCCAATAATCCTAAGGCAATACAAGGCAATATAAGATGATGGAGCTTATTACCAAAGCTTGCAGTTTCAGCATTACTCCCCGGTGTCCAGGCGCAACAAACAGGAGCCCAGTTAAGTTTGACGGCAAATAATGACAGTAACAGGAGACCTATCCAGAAGGTGGGTAAGGAAGCCAGTAAGTAGGAAAAACTTGAAATAAGGCGATCCGGCCAGCGGTTGAGATAGCGACCAGCGGTTAACCCCATTAATAGTCCAAATACACCTGAAAATATCCAGGCGGAAAGCAGTAAGGCAAATGACGTGGCAAAGCGCTCACCTATGACCTGTGCGACCGGGGCATTATAGAGCATTGAATAACCCATATCCCCTTGTATCATCTGCATAAACCAATGCAGAAAACGTTGCCATAAGGGCAAGTCCAGTCCCCAACGGGCGGCGATCAGCGGATATTGTTCTGGGGGAACGTGGAGCAAGTCGCTGCCGATATAGGCGCGAATCGGATCAACGGGAGAAAAACTGAGTAAGACAAAGGTGCCTGCAGCTGTAACCAACAGCAGGCATATTAAGCGCAGGATAAATACCGGCACTGCTCTCATCAGTTACAGGTCCATTTCCAGCTATCAAGGTTATTCAACGCTGACCAAGAACCATGAATCTCCGGCGCGCCTTTACCTAAGTCGATGCAGGGATTAACCAGATACGTATGCTGAAGATTTAATAACCATGCCCATGCGGCATCGCCACGAATACCGGCCCCGGTCTTACCATCCCAATCGACCTGTTGCCAGTGGGGGATCGCTTGTTTCCAGTCTGGTGCATCCAGCGCTTGCTGGAGATGTTTATCAACGTCTGCATTCTGATAATAGCCCGGGTTGTAATAGCCGATACCCGCTGCTTCACCATTGTAGTGGTGATACAGTTCCATCGGATCCAGGCTTCCCCAGCCAAACAGGGTTGGGTTAGCGTGCATATTGCGTTCAACGATTTCCCAGCTGCCTGATTTTAAGTCGACGTCAATACCGATAGGTTTCAGCATAGAGCGGACGGCTTGTGCCAGGTCACGACGCGTAGCATCGCCGCTGGCGTACCACAGGGTAATGTGAGCCGGTACGCCATTCTTCTCCCGAATACCCTTGCTATTCAATTTCCAGCTGGCCTGCTCGAGAATGTCTTTGGCTTTTTCAATATCGCCGTCTTTTATTGCGGCATCTTTATTATCCCAGGGGAGGCCTTGTACACCGGTATAGGCTGGAATAGCGTGGCCTTCCAGTATCTGATCTGCCAGTAACTGACGGTTAATTGCGTAGTTTATCGCCTTGCGGATGGCGACATCGGACGTAATATCGTTTCCGACAGGATAACCCTGGGCATTTTTTTCACCTGCTGGGGTTGTCGGGAAGACGATTCCACGGTTTTCTACGCTTGGCTGCACCCATAATTTCATTTTACTGGAGGGTTCTACTGCCATAGAAGGCGGGATACGCACCACATCAAGCTGCTGGCTTTTGGCTGCAGCATAAGCACTGTCTTCATCAAGGAAGACAAAAACCAGCTTATCGAAGTCGTTTTTATTACCCGCATAATAGGGGTTGGCTTCCACAATCAGTTGTTGGCCTGGCTGGAAGCTGACTAAACGATACGGACCTGCACCAATCGGTTTTTGGGCATAGGTTTTGGCATCGTATTTATCTTTAGAGACAATCCCCAGTGACCCGAGGACGTTGATAAAAGTGCTTTGTGGTGCTTTGAGTTGGATACGTACTGTCTGGGGATCAATCTCTTCTGCTTTCAAGAAATTCCCCATATCGACTTTGCCGCCACTGGCTGCCGCATTGTTGTAGGTATAAACCACATCTTTGGCGGTAAGCGGTGAACCATCAGAAAACTTGAGGTCGGGTTTTAGCGTAAGTATCCAAGTTCTGCCGTCATGGCTGGAGGTGTAATCATCCAGTAAAAAACTGTCCCAGCCGAGACTGGCATTCTGTTTTAACAGCGGACTGTGCAGCAGGAGGTAACTTCCATGGCTCCAGCCGAGCATGGGATCAAAGCCCTCGCTGGGTTCATCACCAATGGCTAATTTAATCGTGTGATCGGTTGCATAAGAGCAAACAGAAGATATGCCAAAAAAAACAGATGCAAAAAGATTAATATATCGTTTTGATTTGAAAATCATATACAATCCTTTGATGTATTTATTTTTGTGAGATTATTGTTCTGAATTTGTGTTTAAAAGTGAGTATAGCGACATAATAAGTATTTTAAAAACACAAAATGCAATAAAAAACAGACGTCCTCTTTTTGGGAAACTATTTATCAATGTGATTAAATATTTTCTTTAAAAAAAATAATAAGTTATGAATGTGATTGTGACAATTACACAGGTGTAATGCAAATGCGTTAACGATAGATTAAAAATGTATGGCCAGACATTCGGAAAGAGAAAATAGCCATATTTTATTGGAGATAGATCAGAGCTGCGCGTGGGCAGAGGGCCTTTTTCCAGTAATATAGCCAGATAACTGCAACACTCTTTGTATCGTGATTCAGCCTTGGCTCGTTCGACTTCTTTAGCGAGATCCAAGTGTCGGTGGACGGGTAGGGAAAGAGGCAACAGCAACACTGTTCTGGATCGATTACAGCGCTGCAATCCCCTCAATTATTGCCGTACTGATTTTTATGGTGATAGAGAAAACGATTGGTTTGGGTTTGGTGAAGTTCAGTTAGCTTTACAGCGTGGCAACAGGCAAAGGGAAGCATCCCCTTTACCTGTTGCTATGATTAGTGCGACTCGGCCCAGGCCCGCTCGACTTCTTCAGCAAGAATTTTAACACCGGCTTCAATTTTATCGGGGTCTGGCACATAGTTCATACGCATGCATTGATGGGTATGGGGCCAGGGTTTTTCCAGACCTGGGAAGAAGTAGTGACCTGGTACCATCAGCACCCCGCGTTTTTTCAGACGCTGATACAGCAGCTCGGTGGAAACCGGCAATTCTTTGAACCATAGCCAGAGAAAAATAGCCCCTTCAGGTTTATGGATAAGGCAACGCTCTGGTGATAAATAACGGCGAATAATCGCGACGGTTTCCTGCACTCGCTGAAGATAGAAAGGTTTAATCACCGTTTCTGACAGCCTCAGCAGATCCTTACGTTGAATCATTTCGCAGGCCATCGCCGGGCCTACTCCGCCAGGAGACAGACTGATAATTCCGTTCATATTACTGATTGCTGAAATGACTTTGTCATTGGCAATAATAATACCGCAGCGGCTTCCCGGAAGCCCAAGCTTGGACAGGCTCATACACAGGATGATATTCGGGTTCCAGAGGGGACGTGCTTCAGTAAAGATAATGCCCGGAAAAGGAACACCGTAAGCATTATCAATCACCAACGGAATACCGTGTTCATTCGCCATGGCATCGAGCTTTATTAGCTCTTCGTCGGTAATCACGTTTCCGGTTGGGTTAGTCGGGCGTGAGACACAGATCATGCCGGTATCTTCGCCAATATGCAGATGTTCAAAGTCTACATGGTACTTAAACTGTCCGTCTGGCAGTAATTCGATATTTGGCCGCGTGGAGACAAAAAGGTCTTCTTCCAGCCCGGAATCGGCATAACCAATATATTCTGGAGCCAGCGGAAACAGCACTTTTTTGGTGGTGCCATTTTTGCGGCGCCCGGCAAACAGATTAAATAAGTAGAAAAATGCGCTCTGACTGCCATTTGTCAGCGCGATATTCTGCGGCTCAATATCCCAACCTAATTCGTCACGTAGCATACCGGCTAAGGCGGTAAGCAGCTCACTTTTCCCCTGTGGTCCGTCGTAATTACACAGGGTATCAAGGAGTTTGCCGTTATCCTGCATATCTGAAAGCAACCCTTGAAAGTAGTCGTTCATTGCAGGAATTTGCGCGGGGTTACCTCCGCCCAGCATAATTGCACCAGGGGTACGTAAACCATCATTGAGATCCTCCATCAGGCGTGTAATGCCTGAATGGCGGGTAAATTTGTCGCCGAAAAGAGAAAACGTCATAACGTATTGTCTACAGAATCTTTTGAAAGAGGCTAACCATAACGCTGGTAAAGGCGCGGTGCAAACAGACTTTACACAGCATTTGTGGTTTTTTATATCAATTTAATGGCTTTTATTCAGTCAAATATTCTGATTCTTATTATTTATCTTTCTGCCACTGTTCGATATGAGAACCCAGCATATTTCTGCTGATGGAGAGTTCATCAAGCGTCCTGTTAAGCTGGGCATGTAAACTGATATGCTGCTCAACATTAGCGAGATGCTCTGACTGGAGCTGTTGTAGTTTTTCAGACAATATCGCGACCTCTTTTTCAGCACACAGACGCGCTTCATGCTGTGTTTTGATCAGTCTGTCAGCAGCGTTCAGGCGCTGGCGAGACTCGGCTATCTCCAGGTGACAGGCATGGGCTTTGAGTTGGGCGGTCTGCTTATAACGATTAAAATGGCTTTGCAGTTTATCGATTTCCCGCTGCATCACGCTGCGCACCAGAGCTGACTCTTTCAGGTGCATCTCTTGGCTGATATTCAACGCTTTTTTTAGCTCAGTTATCTGGTTTTCACATTGACGTAGCCGATTAATTGTTTCCGGCGTATCGCAATAAAGGGAGGTTGATGAACGCGATTTTTGCTGTTCTTCACGTAACTGTGACAGCAGACTGATCACGCGCGCTTCTGACATTTGTAAGCGTTGTAACGTTTCTGGTGAGTCCTGATAGCGCGCTTGGGGGGCAATTTTGTCGTCAAGATTAATATTGCTCAGTGCGCTATTTATTTCCCATATAATTTGCTCTTTATTTTGCAGCTTCATACGGTTACAAGCACTGATCAAAAAGCTTGCGGCCTCATGCCTATTATTTGTCACGAAAGCTTTTTTTATCAGCTTCTGAACCAAGCTCATTTTGCCCGTTATCCTGTATCAAAGAAGGAGCTGAATACATGTGTCCGCTATAGCTTTCCGGACAACTTCAGGGTTATTTACTCTTTCTTTATCGGCAATTAACTTGCGAATTTTACAATACTTTTTTCTTTTTATTCCGTTTGTTCATGACGGCTTTTCGGAATAATACCCTTTCTTAACGTGCCATAAGTCGTTATTTTTGGTATCTTTCGCGCCTGTTTTCTATACTGATTATGAATAATGAGTCAGAAAGTCCTTTTTCTGTTCGGAGTCATGAATGATAACAACCCTAATAAAACAGTTAGGGGCCGCGATAATTTTGCTACTGTCGGTGGGATGGAATAATACGGTTTTAGCCAGTCCACAAGTTGCAGAGACGCACAGTAAAGCCCTGATAAAAAAAGTTAATACTAAAAATACGGCACACAGTACAAAAGAGTATTCTCGCAAAAGTGAAATGAGTTCGCTTCCTGATTTGCGAAAATACCCTTCCGGAACTCCAAGGAAAAAAGCGTTTCTCCGGGCGGTTATGCCATATATTGCACAGCAAAATGCAGCAATTACTGCTGAACGTAATTGGTTGATGATAAAGCGTTATTCAAGCCGTTTTTCGCCAACAGAAATTGCACGGCTAAAAGATATTAGCCGCCGTTATAAAGTGGCCTGGAAAGGTAATACCAAACGTATACCTTGGAATACCTTGCTGGAAAGAGTTGATATTATCCCGACTAAAATGGCAGCGACCATGGCTGCGGTAGAAAGTGGCTGGGGAACATCAAAACTGGCCCGTAGCAACAATAATCTGTTCGGAATGAAATGCGCTAAAAAGCACTGTAATAGCGAGCCGGGTAAAGTAAAAGGCTATCAGCATTATGATTCGCTGAAAGAGGGTGTTAATTCTTACGTGATTAATTTGAATACCCACCCGGCTTATGCATCATTCCGTAAATCTCGCGCCCAGTTACGTAAAGCGGATCAGGAAGTTACAGCCAGTACTATGATCCATAAGTTGGAAGGTTATTCGCAAAAAGGTCATCGCTATAACAACTACCTGTTTGCGATGTACCAGAGTAATCAGAACTTAATGTCGCCTTATTAAGACGACCTGATAGCTCCCAGATACATTTCTTGTGGTGACATGCTCTGTTTTATCCGGGCATGTCATTGATTTCTTTCTATCCTCCTTCCAGTTGGCGCTTTTTCAGGGGCATGATCATACAACTTGACGGCATTTGCGTATATACTGCCCGCTTCTCTTAAATCCACGGAACGCGTGCGAATTCAACATGCAAAAGTTTGATACCAAGACCTTTCAAGGCCTGATCCTGACTTTACAGGATTACTGGGCCCGCCAGGGCTGCACCATTGTTCAACCTTTGGACATGGAAGTTGGCGCCGGAACCTCTCACCCGATGACCTGTTTGCGGGCATTAGGGCCAGAACCTATGGCGGCTGCTTATGTGCAACCTTCTCGTCGTCCTACAGATGGCCGTTATGGCGAAAACCCGAACCGCTTACAGCATTACTATCAGTTCCAGGTGGTGATTAAGCCTTCGCCGGACAACATTCAGGAACTGTATCTTGGGTCGCTGAAAGAATTGGGTATGGACCCAACGATTCATGATATTCGTTTCGTGGAAGATAACTGGGAAAACCCCACTCTGGGGGCCTGGGGCCTGGGCTGGGAAGTCTGGCTTAACGGCATGGAAGTGACCCAGTTTACCTATTTCCAGCAGGTCGGTGGTTTGGAGTGCAAACCCGTGACTGGCGAAATCACTTATGGCTTAGAGCGTCTGGCGATGTATATCCAGGGCGTAGACAGTGTTTATGATTTGGTCTGGAGCGACGGCCCATTAGGTAAAACCACCTATGGCGATGTGTTCCACCAGAATGAAATCGAACAATCCACGTATAACTTTGAATACGCTGATGTCGATTTCCTGTTTACCTGTTTTGAGCAATATGAAAAAGAAGCTCAACAGTTACTGGCGTTAGAAAAACCTCTGCCGCTGCCTGCTTACGAACGTATTCTGAAAGCCGCACATAGCTTTAACCTGCTTGATGCCCGTAAAGCTATCTCGGTGACGGAACGCCAGCGCTATATTCTGCGTATTCGTACCCTGACGAAAGCAGTGGCAGAAGCCTACTATGCTTCTCGTGAAGCACTTGGCTTCCCGATGTGTAATAAGAATAAATAAGAGGCTGCCATGTCTGAAAAAACTTTTCTGGTGGAAATCGGCACTGAAGAGCTGCCACCAAAAGCCCTGCGCAGTCTGGCTGAATCCTTTGCTGCCAATGTGACTGCGGAGCTGGATGCGGCAAATCTGGCTTATGGCGATGTTAAATGGTTTGCCGCACCACGCCGTCTGGCGCTAAAAATTACGAAACTTTCTGCTACGCAGCCTGACCGTGAAGTTGAAAAACGTGGTCCGGCAATTGCTGCGGCGTTTGATGCTGAAGGTCGCCCAAGTAAAGCAGCAGAAGGCTGGGCACGGGGTTGCGGTATTACCGTTGACCAGGCTGAACGCTTGTCTACCGATAAAGGTGAATGGCTGCTGTACCGTGCGCGGGTAAAAGGTGAAAGTGTTCAGACACTGTTACCAAACATTATTAGCAGCTCACTGGCAAAATTGCCTGTTCCTAAATTAATGCGCTGGGGTGCGTTTGACACCCAGTTTGTGCGTCCGGTACATACAGTGACCTTGCTGTTAGACAGCGAACTGATTCCTGCCACTATTCTGGGTATTCAGTCAGATCGTGTTATTCGTGGTCACCGCTTTATGGGTGAGTCCGAATTTGCCCTTGAGCATGCTGACCAGTATCCTGACGTGTTAGCGCAGCGCGGTAAAGTCATCGCTGATTACGAGCAACGTAAAACATTAATTAAACGTGATGCGGAAGAAGCGGCGCGTAAAATTGGTGGGGTTGCTGATTTAAGCGAAAGTCTGTTAGAAGAAGTGGCTTCTCTGGTTGAATGGCCGGTGGTTCTGACCGCGACCTTTGAAGAGAAATTCCTCTCTGTTCCTGCTGAAGCGCTGGTTTACACCATGAAAGGTGACCAGAAGTACTTCCCGGTGTATAGCCCGGAAGGTAAATTGCTGCCGAACTTTATCTTTGTTTCCAATATTGAGTCTAAAGATCCGCAGCAAATTATTTCGGGTAACGAGAAAGTGGTACGCCCACGTCTGGCCGACGCCGAGTTTTTCTTTAATACTGACCGTAAAAAACGTCTGGAAGATAACCTGCCGCGTCTTGAAACCGTTCTGTTCCAGCAGCAGTTGGGCAGCCTGCGTGACAAGACCAATCGGATTGAAGCGCTTTCCGGCTGGATTGCTAATCAGATTGGCGCTGATGTTAATCATGCGACCCGCGCAGGCCTGCTTTCCAAGTGTGACCTGATGACCAATATGGTGTTTGAGTTTACCGACACCCAGGGTGTGATGGGAATGCACTATGCCCGTTTTGACGGTGAAGCAGAAGACGTCGCTGTGGCACTGAACGAACAGTATCAGCCGCGCTTTGCCGGAGATGAGCTGCCTTCTAATCTGGTTGCTTGTTCTGTCGCTATCGCTGACAAAATGGATACTTTAGCCGGTATTTTTGGTATCGGTCAGCACCCTAAAGGTGACAAAGATCCGTTTGCTCTGCGTCGTGCCGCCCTGGGTGTTCTGCGTATTATCGTTGAGAAAAACCTTAATCTTGATCTGCAAACCCTGACTGAAGAAGCGGTTCGTCTCTATGGCGATAAACTGACTAATAGCAAAGTAGTTGATGAGGTTATCGACTTTATGCTCGGTCGTTTCCGCGCCTGGTATCAGGAAGAAGGTCATGCTGTTGATACTATTCAGGCAGTGCTGGCACGTCGTCCGACCAAACCGGCTGATTTTGATGCCCGTATGAAGGCGGTTTCCCATTTCCGCACTCTGGAGGCGGCAGCTGCCCTGGCAGCAGCGAACAAACGCGTTTCTAATATTCTTGCGAAGTCGTCTGAAACGCTGAATGACAGTGTACGGGCTTCGGTTCTGAAAGAAGCGGAAGAGATTCGTCTGGCGACGCATCTGGTGGTTCTGCGCGACAAACTGCAACCCTATTTTGCTGAAGGTCGTTATCAGGAAGCGCTGGAAGAGTTGGCGGACTTGCGTGAGCCGGTCGATGCTTTCTTTGATAAAGTAATGGTTAATGCTGATGATGAAGCACTGCGTATTAACCGACTGACGTTGCTGACTAAACTACGTGAGCTGTTCCTGGAAGTTGCGGATATTTCTTTGCTGCAATAAAAAGTTAATCCAGCTGGGTTTTACGAATAAGGGGAGAAAATAATTATTTTCTCCCCTTATGTTATCAGTGACCCGTCCTGACGGGAGTAGGAGCTTTGTTTGCCGGTGGTTACTATTATATGGCAGGCAGGATGCGTTCTGATCCGGCAGAGAACACTCTTCTTTCTGGTCCTTCTGTACCTGTAATGGTTAACACCACATCAAGGGGAGTCGATATTTCATCATCGACCACGCCGGGCAGTATTCTAACGGATATATGAGTTTACCTCTTACAACAGAAACCTCATCCTCTCCTTACTCTTATTATAAGGATCGCCAAGATAGTAAGGTCACACTAAATAATGATTCGCTTTCGACATCTGTAACGACAACGCAAAAAATTGTAACAACGATAGAAAATCCCGTTATAACCACAATGAAACCCGTCATGGTACCTACATATAGCTTAAATTCTGTATATATGACAGCAAAACTAACGACAACTGCATTTAATTATTATAGAGCGGATACAGAAATAACAGATAGCAGTTATGATCGTGGTCGTAATATTTATTTCGAAAAGATTAAAAGCAAAAATGGCTATCCATTTGGTGAGAAGTTCTACAACCAGATAACCACTTTCTGCTTAAGCAAGATGAGATCTCTTATTGAAGACGCTTTCATAAAAGATAGCCTGGAAGCACAGCGTCAGGCACTTGGAACAGTGATAGATGAAATAAAAGATATTGAAAGGACATTAGCCTTACAGGCAGAATCATTTTCTAATAAAAAGCCTTCATCAGAATATAATCTGTATGAGAAAATGACATTGGAAGACTATTTTTATAGCAAACGCCTAATGAAAAGTAAATTATCAGCGTGTCATTTGGCCGCTGAATATATTATGAATAAAAAAGCATTCTGTTTTTTTGTTATTGAAGCGAATGCAGATGACAATGAATATAAAAATGAAATAATTGAACAGCGAGAAAACAATATCTTCGATTTTTTTTCCGAAGAATAATTGTTAATACTTCTGATATACCCAAAATAATTCGGGTTGCTTGTAGGCGCACCTCACGCACGCAACACCCAAGCAACTTGAAGTATGACGAGTATAGGAAGCTGTGACAATGGACAATTCCAACCACGTAATTGTTTAAATCTATCTGGTGAAATCATAGAGCTCTCCTCTCTCAGGGGGAGAGCTCACTCAAAATGATGCTCATTGATTACCTGCTGTTCATATACACAGTCAGATAGCTTCATGGGGTGATACAATAGCCTGATGTCAACAGCATCGTGCGTCTGGCGGAAGTGTAATCCTGAGCGAGCTGATGCATCGGTCATCATATCTCCTTCGACATGCCTGTAGGTATAAAGCGAAGGATCCTATTGGAGCTAATCGTGTCTGCAAATAAAAAAATCCATGTCTCTGCTGCCGTTATTACTGATTCAGACGGTCGAATGTTATTGGTAAGAAAACGTAATACCCCCTTTTTTATGCAGCCAGGCGGCAAGCCAGATGCGGGCGAAACGCCTGAACAGGCTCTTATTCGGGAACTCAACGAAGAGTTACAGTTAGAGATTACCCCCGAACAGCTACATCCATTAGGACAGTTCATCGATGTTGCTGCAAATGAAGCTAACCATACCGTGATTGCTGACATGTTCAGAATCAAAACCCTTAACAGCGATATAGTACCTGCCGCTGAAATTGAAGAGATTCTGTGGCTTTCCCTTGAGGATAGCGCGCTTCACGAACTGGCCCCTTTGACGCTTAACAAAGTGATCCCGCTACTGGGTGATATGGCCTGAGTACCTGGGTTATCATCCCAAAAATGGATTGCGCGATGAAATCATACCCCCTAAATGAAGAGATTCATGCTAAAGGGTATCTTGCCAGCGACGGTTGGACTATCCTTAGCACAGGATTCGGTAGTTGATTAGACATTAGTTAAAGGGGTAGATAAGATGGCGACAGGTAAGTCCTGGTCTCGCTGGTTTGCGCCGCTGGCGGCGTTATTGATGGTGGTAAGCCTGAGTGGTTGCTTTGATAAAGAAGGTGACCAACGTAAGGCATTTATCGATTTTCTGCAAAATACTGCGATGCGTAGTGGCGATCGTTTACCTACGCTGACCTCCGATCAGAAAAAACAGTTTGGTCCTCTGGTTTCCGACTACGCGATTCTGTATGGCTTTTCACAACAGATGAGCCAGGCAATGGATCAAGGTATTAAGCCGGTACTGGATACTGTCAATGGCATCCGCGTTCCTCAAGACTACCTGACCCAGCGTAATACGCTACGTCAGGAAAACGGTGCGCTCAATGTGTTAGGTCAGCAGGTACAAAATGCCAAGATGCAGGCTGATAGCGCGGTTTCTACTTTGAAACAACATGAAGAGCTGAAAGTTGTTTACGATAAAGTCTTTGAGAAGGTCGTTACTAACCCGGCGAATGCAATTGTGCCATTGATTCCGGCGGCACAAAATCTCACTCAGCAACTCATGCAGGTTGGCGATTACATTGCTGAACAGGAAGGTCAGGTGAGCTTTACTGCCGGTGGTATACAGTTCCCGACATCACGTCAAGCGAGCCAGTATAATACGTTGATTGCTCCGCTTGCCGGTCAGCATCAGGTATTTATGCAGGCATATGCCGCCACGCAGAATGCAATGCAGTAAGCTGACGAGTATATAAGTAAAAAAGGCTACCCAACATGGGTGGCCTTTTTTATTTTCTCAATCGGTTACTTTAAAATTTCAGGATTGACGCAGTTTACTTCGACTTTACCTGTGAGTGCCGCAATCAAGTTATCAACGGCACATTCGTCCATTCCGGAACGTGTTTCATGTGTGGCAGAACCCACATGCGGCAGTGCAACCACGTTTGGCATCTTAAGCAGTGGCGAGTCTACAGGCAGGGGCTCTTGCTCGAAAACATCCAGCCCGGCGGCATGAATTTTACCTTCTTGTAATGCCGCGATCAGCGCTTGCTCATCAACCACTGGGCCGCGGCCGACATTGATTAGTACGGCTGAAGATTTCATTTTTGAGAGTTGTTCAGCGCCAATAAGATGATGTGTTTCTGCGCTCATAGGCAGCAGAATACAGACAAAATCGGCGGTCGATAACAAGGTATCGAGATCGCAATACTGAGCGTCAAAACGTTCCTCTGCTTCTTTATGATGACGACGTGCGTTATAGAGAATCGGCATACTGAAACCAAAGTGAGCGCGCTGTGCCAACGCTAGCCCGATACGCCCCATACCGATGATACCGAGCGTCTTATGGTGTACATCGATACTGTACCAGTCAGACTTAATGCTGCTTTGCCATTCGCCTGCTTTAACGCGTTCAGCCAGTTCTACGACTCGGCGAGCACTGGAAAGAATCAGAGCCATTGCCGTATCAGCCACGGTTTCAGTGAGTACTGTCGGGGTGTGCATCAGTACAACATTACGGGCATTCAGGGCATCGACATTGTAATTATCATAGCCAACGGAAATGGTGGAGGCTGCACGTAGTTTGGGTGTGTTTGCCAGGAAAGCTTCATCAACTTTACCACCAGAGCCCACTATTCCTTCAGCACTGGCAAAAATCTGTGGGTTAGCCGCGACAGTTTCAGGGCTGATATCATCAAGCTGATTGACGGCGAAGTGACTTTCAAGACGTTTAACGAGGTTATCAGGTAATTTTTTGTAGAGGATAATCGACGGCTTCATTAGGGTCTCCGTGCATCATTGTTGTAAATCGGCCGCAGGCTGACCGAATGCGTCTTAACATCATAGTATGAATCTTTGGTTGAATGGAATCGGTGCCAGAATAGGGGCATAGTTTCCGGATATTAAACAAAATATTCGATTGCCCACTGTTCAGACAGGGCTATACCGGTAAGCGTGCGGTCTGGATAATCGTACTGCCTGAACGCGCAGCGGCGATACAGGCGTTGCTCTCGTTAACGCTTAGCTGGTAATGAGGCTGGATTTCCCTGATGCGGCCGTCATCCAAAAAGCGGAAGGGGAATATAAATGATGATGACGACAATTTACGCCGGCTCAGGTTATGGATAAATGCACTGCGGGTGGTTTCACTGTTTCTGAGAGGAACAGCAGATGCGGGCAGGAGGTGTTGCGGTAAACCATCCTCCCCCCGCTTAGCGAGGGAAGAATAGAGAGGCTAGCGCACTTCGCCGTTGATGTCCTGGTCGACAGCAAAACAGGCGACCAGTTGGCCGTTTCCGTAATCTTTGAGTTTTGGCTGTAACTGAGTACAGGTGCCAAAACGACGACGGCAGCGAGCATTAAACGCACAGCCCGGTGGCGGATTCAGCGGGCTGGGTAACTCGCCAGTCAGTTTAATACGTTCTCTGCGGTCATCCGGGTTAAGACGCGGTGTGGCAGAGAGCAGCGCCTGGGTATAAGGATGCTGGGGGTTAGAGAAAATCTGCTCTTTTGTCCCCTTTTCCACACAACGGCCGAGATACATCACCATTACTTCATCAGCAATGTGCTCTACCACCGACAAGTCGTGGGAGATAAAGACGTAAGAGAGCCCTAACTCCTGCTGTAAATCCATCATCAGGTTCAGAACCTGAGCGCGAACAGAAACATCGAGAGCAGAAACCGGTTCATCAGCAATCACCACATCCGGATCGAGCATCAGGCCGCGTGCGATCGCGATACGCTGGCGCTGACCACCGGAGAACATATGCGGATAACGATCGTAATGTTCGGTTTTCAGTCCCACTTTTGCCATCATTTCCAGCGCTTTTTCACGACGCTCAGATTTGCTCAGTGAGGTATTGATCGTTAAGGGTTCTTCAAGAATTTGCCCGACTTTCTTACGCGGATTTAAAGAACCGTACGGGTTCTGGAACACTATCTGAATTTTCTGGCGACGCAGTTTCTGGGCTGAAGCATCATGCTTCAGCAGATCCTGCCCCTGGTAATAGAGTTCACCGCCGGTGGGCACTTCAATCATGGTCAGCAGACGGCCGAGAGTGGACTTACCACAACCCGACTCACCCACTACAGCCAGGGTTTTGCCGCGTTCAAGCGTAAAGGTGACGCCATCAAGCGCTTTTACCAGTCGCTCAGGGGCGAACATCCCCTTTTTCACGGCATAGTGTTTTTTCAGATCGATAGCCTGCAACAAGGGTTGCGCGGCGGCCTGTTGAGTACTCATAGCGTTGGCCTCCCGGCATCATCGAGGGGGTAGTGGCATTTAGACTGACGACCGTTATCGACCAAAGTGAGTTCTGGTTCTTCAGTGCGGCATTTATCGGTGGCATAGGGACAGCGTGGGTTTAACAGACAGCCGTTCGGGCGGTCATATTTCCCCGGAACCACACCGGGCAGTGACGCCAGACGCGCTTTATCCTGAGCGAACTCAGGCAAGGCGCGTAACAGTGCCTGGGTATAAGGGTGGCGTGGTGAATGGAAAATGTCCTTTGAGGATCCCGTCTCCACTACCTGTCCGGCATACATCACGATAATTTTATGGGCCGCTTCAGCAACCAGTGCCAGATCGTGAGTGATCAGGATCAGCGCCATATTCTCTTTTTGTTGCAGCTCGATCAGCAATTCGATGATCTGCGCCTGAATGGTAACATCCAGAGCCGTTGTCGGTTCATCGGCTATCAGCAGTTTAGGGCGACAGGCAATCGCCATCGCTATCATCACACGCTGGCTCATACCGCCTGAAAGCTGGTGCGGATAAACATCCAGACGTGAGGCAGGATCGGGAATACCCACCAGTGTCAGAAGATCTATTGCACGTTGCACACGGGTTTTTTTATTGCCACCCTGGTGCACCTTGATGGCTTCCATAATCTGGAAACCCACGGTATAGCAGGGATTCAAGCTGGTCATCGGGTCCTGGAAGATCATTGCGACATCAGCGCCGACCAAGTTGCGACGCTCTTTTTCTGAGATGCGCTGCAAATCCTGCCCATTAAAATGCAAGTTTTCGGCACTGACTCTGCCTGGAAAATCAATCAGCCCCATAATTGCCAATGAGCTGACAGATTTACCGGAACCGGACTCACCGACAATCCCGACGACTTCGCCCTGTTCTACGCTATAGCTCACACGATCTACGGCACGAAAGGGAGCATTTTTATCACCAAAATGCACCGATAATTTATCTATATTTAATAACGCCATCTCGTGCCTCTTTACTGCTTGAGTTTAGGATCGAGCGCATCACGTAAGCCGTCACCCATCAGGTTAAATGCCAGCACCGTCAGTAAGATTGCCAGACCAGGGAAGGTCACAACCCACCAGGCGCTTTGCGCGAACTGCAACACATCGGCGAGCATCGTGCCCCATTCCGGTGTTGGTGGTTGCGCACCCATGCCAAGGAAGCCAAGAGCAGCCATATCGAGAATGGCGTTAGAAAAGCCCAGCGATGCCTGAACAATCAGCGGCGCCAGGGTATTAGGGAAAATATTGATAAACATCTGGCGCAGCGGGCCTGCACCGGCAACACGCGAAGCGGTCACGTAGTCACGGCTGACTTCTACCAGTACCGCAGCACGGGTCAGACGAACATAGTGGGGCAGTGCAACAAAGGTTAAGGCCAGCGCGGCATTGGTAATCGAAGGGCCAAAGATAGCCACCAGAACCAGTGCCAGCAGCAGGCTTGGCAGGGCCAGCATGATATCGACAACACGCATAATGAGGTTGTCAACGATACCGCCGAAGTAACCCGCCACCAGGCCGAGAACAATACCCATTGCCAGCGACAGTACCACCACCAGACAGCCGACCAGCAGTGACAGGCGGGCACCGTACATCAGGCGTGAAAGAATATCGCGACCGACATCATCGGTTCCGAGAATAAACTCCCAGCTCCCGCCTTCCATCCAGACAGGCGGACGTAACAGTGAATCACGGAACTGTTCTGCCGGAAGATGCGGAGCCAGAAAGTTAGCGAAGACTGCGATAAAGACCATCAGACTGATATATACCAGACCGATGACAGCCCCTTTATTACGGGAAAAGTAGTGCCAGAATTCCTGTAAAGGTGTCATTGGCTTAGGAGCCACAAGAACCTTATTTTCAGTTGATTGTGTCATGATTACCCTTATTTCTTATGGCGTATACGCGGGTTCACCACGCCGTATAACAAATCAACCAGTAAGTTGACCAAAATAATCATGGTCGCTACCAGTAAGACTCCGCCCTGTACTACCGGATAATCACGGCGCTGTAGAGCTTCTATCAGCCAGCGTCCAAGACCCGGCCAGGAGAAGATGGTTTCCGTCAGAATCGCACCACCCAGCATGGTACCGACCTGCAGACCGATAACGGTAACGACAGGTAACATGGCATTACGCAAGGCATGAACGACAATCACGCGTAAACGGGTTAAACCTTTGGCACGTGCGGTACGAATATAATCTTCGCTCAGAACCTCAAGCATTGAAGAACGGGTCATACGGACGATAACCGCCAGTGGGATCGTCCCCAGCACGATGGCAGGTAAAATAATATGCTCAAGGGCATCGATAAAGTCACCGGACTCACCCCAAATAGCTGTGTCCAGTAACATAAAACCGGTTAGCGGGTTAGAGTCATCAAGGAAAATTATGTCACTGACTCGGCCAGATACCGGCGTCAGGTTTAACTGCACGGAAACCAGCATAATCAGCATCATACCCCACCAGAAGATAGGCATGGAGTAGCCGGTGAGTGCGATACTGACCGCAGTATGATCGAAAATGGACCCGCGCTTAACCGCAGCCAGTACGCCCACTGGGACACCGACAGCGACAGCAAAAATCATGGCACAGACGCCAAGTTCCATGGTGGCCTGTAATCGCGGCACAAACTCATCCCAGACCGGGATGCGGCTTTTTAACGAAATGCCTAAGTCACCATGCATTACACCCCAAATATAATGGATGTATTGCTTCCACATGGGCTGATCAAGGCCAAGCTCCGCCAGTAACTGGGCGTGACGCTCAGGAGAAAGACCGCGCTCTCCGGCCATTATCATCACCGGGTCACCGGGGATCATATGAACGAAAGCGAAAGTCAGTAAGGTAATACCTATAAACGTGGGAATAACTAATCCCAGTTTTCGGAGGATGAACTGCAGCATATCCCGGATTCTCTTTAGTGACAGGCCATTGAAAATATTGCCTGTCTGCATTACTCAAAAATTGATTACCCCCTTCCCACAGAGAAGGGGGTATATATACCCGGTATCCTTCAAGTTGCTTGAGTGTTGTTGCAGTGAGGACTGCGGGCTACAAGCAACTCGATTTATTCAGGGCATAGCAGGTTATTTTTATTTTTCGATTGAGACGTTATCAAAGTGGTGTTTGCCCAATGGATCAACCACATACCCTTTTACTTCTTTACGAACTGGCTCATAGACAGTTGAGTGAGCGATGATCAAGGCTGGTGCTTGTTCATTCATCACGACCTGAGCCTGTTTGTACAGCTCAACACGTTTCTCGTGGTTATCCGTGGAACGTGCAGGAAGAATGATTTCTTCAAATGGCTGGTAGCACCAGCGAGAGTAGTTAGAACCTTGTTGTGCCGCAGCGCAGCTAAACAGCGTACCGAAGAAGTTATCCGGATCCCCATTATCGCCGGTCCAGCCCATCATAACCGCATCGTGCTCACCTGCTTTAGCGCGTTTGAGGTACTCACCCCACTCATAGGTGACGATATTGGCTTTAACACCCACTTTCGCCCAGTCAGCCTGAATCATCTCAGCCATACGACGGGCATTTGGGTTGTACGGACGCTGAACAGGCATTGCCCACAGATCAACGGTGAAACCATCAGCCAGACCTGCTTCTTTCAGCAGTGCTTTCGCTTTTTCTGGATCGTAGTTGTAGTCTTTCACATCATCGTTATAGCCCCACATGGTTGGTGGGATCAGGTTTTTAGCCGATGTACCGGCACCCTGATATACCGCATTGATGATGGCGTCTTTATTCACCGCATAAGACAGTGCCTGACGTACTTTTACGTTATCAAACGGTTTTTTCTCGGTATTAAACGAGACATAACCCACGTTCAGGCCCGCCTGCTCTTTCAGGTCGACATTCTTATCTTCTTTCAGACGCGCGATATCGGCTGGGTTTGGATAAGGCATAACCTGGCATTCGTTTTTCTGCAGTTTTGCATAACGCACAGAGGCATCTGGGGTAATCGAGAAGACCAGACGGTCAATCTGTGGTTTGGTGCCCCAGTAACCCGGGAAAGCTTTGTACAGAATACGGGAGTCTTTCTGGTATTGCTGTAACTGGAATGGACCGGTACCGATTGGGTTCAGGTCAATTTTCTCAGGGGTACCCGCTTTCATCATGTTATCGGCATATTCTTTAGAAAGAATAGAGGCAAAGTCCATGGCGAGGTCAGCAAGGAAAGGTGCTTCTGGACGAGCGAGAACGAATTGAACGGTATTATCGTCAACCTTTTTCACTTCAGTGATAAGGTTCGGTAAGTCCATACCGATGAAGTATTCGTAGCTGCCACCAGAAACTTTATGGTACGGGTTTTCCGGGTTCTTCTGGCGATCAAATGAGAACACGACATCGTCTGCGTTCATATCGCGGGTGGGTTTAAAGTCTTTATTATCCTGCCATTTTACGCCCGGGCGCAGATGGAAAGTATAGGTTTTGCCATCTTCACTGATTTCCCATTTCTCAGCAAGGCCAGGAACGATTTCAGTGGTGCCGGTTTTAAACTCTACCAGACGGTTATAAATCGGTACTGAGCTGGCGTCATAAGTGGTGCCAGAGGTAAAGAGCTGAGGGTTAAAGCCTTCAGGAGAACCTTCTGAACAATAAACCAGAGTATTAGCTTGTACGCTTGCTGCAACGGTCAGAGCAACAAGGCTCAGGCCAAATTTCAGCATCCCTGACTTCTTCAAGGAGATAGGCATTATTTTGCTCCAATTGTGTGTGGTGTTGTATTGCTATTCACCGCTAACCATTGTTATTTATTTGTGGTCGATACGGTATACCCGAAGGCGATAAAGAGGCAGCTATTCCTATTGCGTGTAATACAGGAAAGCAGCGCAGACAGTTTGTGCATGGCCTCTATTGCCCTACAATCTGTCAATAGATGATACAAACGTCAATAAGGTGAGTGGGGATTTACCTTCTGGATGAGATTGTGCTGGCAAAGATTAAAAAAACTTTTCGCTGTGATTTACAGTGATGAACATTGTGCTATACGCTATTGGTGGTTTTTTATTTCAGTTTATTGCAATAGGTTAGTTAAAATAACTGTTTTCATCAGTAGTAAATTTTGTGTTAAATGACGAATTGTTGAACGATTAGATTTGTGATCTGCGTCGCTTCCAGTAATAAATGCTGTGGCGAGTCATAAACAGTGAAGTAAACGACCAAAGATAGCGATAACAAAATCCGATGATATATAGCGGCTGTGATGTGATAAACATGGTCAGCCATCGTATTTCAGGTTGCGCAAATGTTACCGGTAGAAATTTACCGAATCACATCTTCGGGCTATGTGATTCGGCTGTCTGAACCGGTGTCAGAATTTACTGGGTGGGGCTATTATCAGGAATATGGCACCAGTTATTATTCTGATTAATTCCCCCATCAGGTGAGGTATAGCCTAAACAACCGAGAATGGAGTCGTAAAGTTCAACATGACGGTGTGAGGCTTGTTTACTGGCCTGTTCCTGTAAATGTTCAAAGGCGAGTTTATTTTTCGGATTCTCAAGAAATTTGTCTGATGCCCAAACCATAAGCGGTACCCGGAACTGTTCAGGTGGCGCCATATGACGAGGCGTGCCGTGCAGATGCGTTGACTCGCTGATTGATTCGCCATGGTCGGAAGCATAGAAAACAATGGCCCGTTTATCACGCAGTTCGTCAAGTACGCTGCTGATCATGGTATCGATATAGAGTACGGAGTTATCGAAGGCGTTGATCAGCGACTCCTTTGAACAACCGTTATCAATACTGACGCATTCTGGCGTCCACTTCGCGAAGCTGCGCGGATAGCGCTGAACGTAGGAGAAGTGAGAGCCTTTGGTATGCAGAATAATCAGATGTTTACCCTCAGGATGTTGCTTCAGGGATTGACTGACCTCATCGATTAACAGCATGTCATCAACGGTTTTGCCGTGATTACGTGGATTCGCGGCAATTTCCTCGCGGAAGGCGAAACTATCTGGCATGGCATTTTTGTAAAACCAGACTTCACTTTGCATGGCGTAAATATTGGAGCTAAAGCCCAGCTGTTTCAGTACAGAAAAGACATTCTGTTCTTTTAGCGTACGCTGTGGGTTATCAGAAGTACCTCCTTCGCGTACAAACATACAACGCAGTGATAGCTTGGTCGCAGTATCACAAGACTCACCGCGGAAGGCGACCAGATTCTTTTCCTGGGATAGTTTAGGTGTGGTATCACGCTCGTAACCTAACATTCCCATATGATCCCAGCGCGTCGTTTCGCCGATAATAAAGACCACATAGGTGTCGTCAATATTCTCTGGCGCAACGTAACTGAATTTCTTCGCCGGATTTAACAGGGATTGGTTATCGCCAGACTCATCGGCTTTAGCCCAGGCATAAAGCCCCAAGGCTGATACCCAGTTCGACGGAAGATAAGAGTTAGCGACAACACCGCCGTAGCTGGCTGTATCAATGGTTGTACCATGTTCACTTTTGTCCTGTAATTCACTTAACAGGCGTAAAGGGCCCCAGACCAGCAGAACTGTACATAAAATAATGGCAATATTTTTGATGCGCTGGCCGGGCACAATAAGCTGCCTGATAAGCGTATTGTAGGAATTATTACGCCAGATCATATAAACCGGCAGCGCGCTAACCAGCACAATCCAGAGAATAAACTTATAGCCAACGACTTCTTTTGACAGGTCAATATCGGTCGTCATCACTGAAACTACGATGCCGTAACCAATCACGACATTCAGAAAAGTCATATAGTAGCTGGCAGCAACGGAAATAACGACGACGAGAGTGGCGAGAATTCGCCAGACAGTACGTCCAAAAAGAGACAGGATGCGTAACAGAAAGAAGGTCACGAGTACACAAGCCATGACCTCTGTCACTGCTGATAATTCTTTCCAGACAATCAATGTTTCAGCGCTGAATCGTTGATAAAAAACTGTGATATTTAGAAGTAATCCAACATACAGGGCGAGCAGGAAACACAATTTCTGATGACTAATTGATTTAATCTTATTCATTTAGGGCATTTGCAGACCAGAACGGGAAGTGTGGTTTCGACCATAGCGAATAGATAAAGTTCTTACTAGCTCCAGTAAATGCCGAAAACCCGGCAATACGTGAAAAAAAACATGTTTAGTCGCCAGTAAAAAGAGTCTGGTATTCGATATCAGTTTATTATTTATACCTATTTTATTCAGAGATAGCCTGGCCGGTCCTCAGTATAAAACCTGAGTAAATTTATTGTAAGGAATTGAAAGATGGAACGTTGTGGATGGGTAACAGCAGATCCCTTGTACCTTGCATATCATGATCTTGAATGGGGTATCGTCATTCGTGACAGGCAAAAATTATTTGAAATGATCTGCCTGGAAGGGCAGCAAGCGGGGCTTTCCTGGATAACTATCCTTAAAAAGCGCGAGAACTACCGCCAATGTTTTCACCAATTCTCCCCTGAGTTGGTCGCTCAAAT
The DNA here is from genome assembly GCF_947498825.1 of uncultured Cedecea sp. GTDB lineage: Bacteria > Pseudomonadota > Gammaproteobacteria > Enterobacterales > Enterobacteriaceae > JGM124. The sequence continues at coordinate 96,614 of NZ_CANMLV010000013.1, forward strand.
GACTTCTGATGATATCGATAATCTGTTGCAGAATGCCGGCATTATTCGGCATCGCGGTAAAATTGAAGCCATTATTAATAATGCCAAAGCGTTACTGGTTATGGAGGAAAACGGCGAAGATTTCCCGACACTCGTCTGGTCATTTGTGAATAATGTGCCTGTGGTGACGCATCCCGTACATTCCTCTGAGATACCTGCGAAAACGGAAGCTTCTGAGGCCTTGTCCCGTGCGCTAAAGTTAAGGGGGTTTAAGTTCGTAGGTGCGACCATCTGCTATGCTTTTATGCAGGCTTGTGGACTGGTTAACGATCATGTTATTGGATGTTTTTGCCATCAGGATAAACCAGAATGATCCTTCCCTTTAAGCCACATCAGCTGGATGCTCTGATGAGCCTGTGGCTGGACAGTACTATCAGCGGGCATCCGTTTATTGACCCAGGTTATTGGCATGACAGTTGTTCAGTCGTCCGTGATGTCTATATTCCCCATTCAGAAACGTGGGTATATATGCAAGAGGATAAGCTGATTGGGTTTATCAGCATCATTGAGCAGCAATTTATTGGCGCGCTTTTTGTTGACTCCTCTTATACAGGAAACGGCATCGGAGGCCAGTTGTTGAAACATGCTCAGTCTCGCTATTCCGCTTTAAGTCTTGAGGTTTATCAGAAAAATCAACAGGCTGTTCATTTCTATCATCATCTGGGGTTTCGTATAGAAGAGGCGGCCTGGCAGAGTGAAACTCAGCATCCGACTTGGATTATGTGCTGGAAGAAAAACGAAAAATAACCCTTATCTTTTTCTGATGGCGATTTATCAGAATACTTCCCTGAATTATTTTTTGATTTTTTTTCATAATGAAACCCTGGTACAGTTCAAGCAGGACCATAGGGAAAAATAAAATGAAAAAACGCGTTATAACAATTGCTGCTATCGTTTGCGCCACATTAGCGATTTCGGGTTGTACCACCAATCCTTATAGTGGTGAAAAGGAAGTAGGTAATTCAGCCATTGGAGCAGGGATCGGAACACTGGTTGGCGCTGGTGTAGGTGTGCTTTCCTCATCGAAAAAAGACCGTGGTAAAGGTGCGCTGATTGGTGCGGCGAGCGGTGCTGCACTGGGTGGCGGCATTGGCTATTACATGGATGTACAAGAAGCAAAATTACGTGAAAAAATGCGTGGTACCGGGGTGAGTGTTACCCGTAATGGTGACAATATTGTCCTTAACATGCCGAACAACGTGACCTTTGACAGTAGCAGTGCCACGCTGAAACCTGCGGGCGCTAACACGCTGACCGGGGTAGCGATGGTTCTGAAAGAGTATCCAAAAACGGCGGTCAATGTTGCAGGTTATACAGACAGCACCGGCGGCGCTGAACTAAACCAGAAATTATCACAACAGCGTGCTGATAGTGTAGCAAGCTCGCTGATTGTCCAGGGCGTAGCCGCTAACCGCCTCCGTACCATTGGTATGGGGCCAGCCAATCCTGTTGCGAGTAACAGTACAACAGAAGGAAAGGCACAAAATCGCCGGGTAGAAATTACGTTAAGTCCGCTTAGTTAAGTGTCTTACTTGCCTCGGTGACATGCCGGGGCAATCACTCTCTTTTGTATTAGCCTGTCAGGCTGCTTTTCTTTTTGTTGTTACCCGCCGGGAATTCTCTTGGCTGACGGTGCTCATCGAAACAATATCTCCTTATTGTTAGCCAAGGATAAAATGTTAACGCATTGCTGTATACTCCAGTGAGATAAGATGGTCCGGCGTCAAAATCATTACAGAAGGCGTCATTGGGAGAGTTAGTTTGCGTGTTCGTCGTTCTCTTACGATAAAACAAATGGCGATGGTTGCGGCCGTTGCGGTGGTGTTTATCTTTGTTTTTATCGTCATTCAGCTCTTTTATTTCGTTCAACAGAACCGTAATGACACCATTTCCCGCATGGAAAATATGGCTGATTCGGTACGAATCCCGCTTGCCCAGGCGGTACTAAAAGCCGATATTCCACAGGCAGAAGAGGTTCTGGCCACACTTAAACCTGCCGGGATCCTTAGCCGAATTGACGTTGTTCTTCCTGACCAACTTCAAACGTTAGGGATAAGCTTTGTCCCGGAAGGGAAGATCCCTCGACTGGCTACCCGTTTATTTTCTCTCCCGGTTCAAGTGTCTCTGCCGCTTTATGCCCTTGGCCAGCCGGGGAACTCGCAGCCTTTAGCATTCCTGGTGTTACAGGCTGACTCACGATATCTCTATCGTTTTATTATCTCGACCTTATCGATACTGTTGACGACCTACCTGCTACTGGCCTTGATTCTGACAGTGAGTATTAGCTGGTTTATTAATAGACTGGTTATCCATCCGATTCGTAGAGTAGCGCACGAACTGGATAACATGAGCCTGCAAGGTATTGGCCCACATCAGTTAGAGATACCTGAATCTCACCAGGATGATGAAATAGGTATGCTGGTGCGCAGTTATAATCGTAATCAGCAGGCATGTTGCCAGGGGAAAACGGGTTATAGCGAACAGCCTTCTTTATTGGTAACAAAAAATAATCGTTTAGCAGGGTTCAGTGGCAGTGAATTTGCTATCTGGTTGCAGCCTCAGGTAAATATGTCGTCTGGTCAGGTTGTAGGTGCTGAAGTTTTGCTGCGTCAGCAACAGTCTGATGAGGTTTGGGCTTTACCAGAAGGGCTTATTGAACGCATTGAAGATTGCGGGTTGATGGTGACTGTCGGGAGTTGGGTGCTGGAAGAGTCATGTCGTGTGCTGTCTGTCTGGCAGCGGCGTGGCATTATGATGCCGTTATCGGTCAATCTTTCTGTGCTGCAGTTAATGCATAAGGATATGGTGCCTGCCTTACTTAACTTGCTGGAACGATATCAGGTCGATCCTGCCACGCTGACGATTGAGATAACCGAAAGTCGTCGCATTGATGATCCACAAGTTGCCGCGAATATTTTGCGACCATTACACGACGCCGGGGTGCGTATTGCTCTGGATGATTTTGGGATGGGCTATGCCTGCCTGCGCGACTTACATCATTTAAAATCAGTCCCGGTTGATATTTTAAAAATTGATAAGAGCTTTATTCAAGGACTACCCGGGGATGCGGCTATGGTTGAGGCTATCGTCACTCTGGCCAGGAGCTTGGGGTTGAAGATTGTTGCTGAAGGTATCGAGAATGCGCAGCAAAAAGATTGGCTGATTGCGCATGATGTGACCCATGCCCAGGGATATTTGTTCAGCCAGGCTCTGCCAGTGGCACAGTTTGAGTCTCGCTACCTGGATTAACCGCCATATATGATAAATAATTCAAGTTGTTTACCGTACAGCCGAAGAAAACAGTGGGCGAAAATAAACGATATGATTCAGTAATCTGATACATAGGTTTATTTTTCATTTTCCTGGGGGACGTTTTCATAAATATGTGGTCGAACAAGTTAGTTTATGGCGACAGAGCACACATATCGCTCGCGGCATCTATTTTTTAACCCGGATTGTTTTTAGGGGTTTACATGCAGAACAGCAAAATTAGACTTTTAGCCGGTGGGTTGCTGCTACTCATCACTGGCGGTTATGTGCAGGCTGAAACATTGCTTCCTGACCAAGCCTGGCAGCAAGGAAAACTGGCAAATGGTTTTCAGTGGCAGATTTTAGCTACGCCTCAGCGACCGAGCGATCGCGTGGAAATGCGTTTACTGATTAATACCGGATCGCTGGTAGAAAGTGCACAGCAGAGCGGTTTCAGTCATTTTCTGTCACGCCTGATGCTGAGTCAGGTGGGGCAACAGGAAGGTTCTCTATGGCAGCAGAGTGTTGATCCACAGCGTCCCGCTCCCCCTGCGATAGTTTCTTATGACAGCACATTATTTCATTTAAGCCTGCCTAATAATCGCAGTGACTTGCTCAAAACGGCGTTACATACTCTGGCGAAGAATACGGGTGACTTACAGGTCACTTCAGAAACAGTTAATGCGACTTTAGGTATGGATGACCCGGTAAAGACGTGGCCTGATACTCAAGATAACTGGTGGCGCTATCGTTTGAAGGGTTCTACCTTGTTAGGGCACGACCCCGCGAGCAACATCATTCACCCGATTGATGCCGAAAAACTAAAGAGTTTCTACGATAAATGGTATACGCCGGATGCGATGACGTTAATTGTCGTTGGCAATGTTGATAGTCGTAGTCTGGTTGAACAATTGAACAAAACCTTTGGCGAACTGCAAGGGAAGCGTGAAGTGCCCGCTCCAGTACCAACATTAGCGGCACTCAAACCTGTTCCAGTGAGTTTGATGAGTAACCATGTTCGTCAGAATAAATTATCACTGACCTGGGATACTCCCTGGCAGCCTATTCGTGAGTCTGGCGCATTGCTGAACTATTGGCGCGCAGATTTGGCCCGGGAAGCGTTGTTCTGGAATGTGCAGCAGCGTCTGGAAAAAAAGAACATTAAAGACATCAACTTGAGCTTTGATTGTGGCGTACTTTATCAGCTTGCTCAATGTGCCATTAATATTGAATCGCCCACTGATAAATTAAACACCAATCTGGAGCTGGTGGGACGAGAATTACTGGCAGTGAAAAATAATGGCCTGTCACAAAATGAGTTTAATACACTGGTCACGCAGAAGAAAAAGGAGTTAAGTCAGTTATTTATCACTTATGCCCGAATGGATACCGACATGCTGATGGAGCAGCGTATACGTTCTCAGAGAAATCAGGTGGTAGATATCGCGCCAGAAAATTATCAGAAACTGCGGCAGGACTTTCTTGATAACCTGACGGTCACTGTTTTAAATCAAGACCTGCGTCAGCAGCTTTCTCATGATATGTCATTGATACTTCTGCAACCTCAGGGTGAGCCAGAATATAATATGAAAGAGCTGCAAGCTGTCTGGGATAAAGTGATGATGCCAAAGGCGACACCACCCGCTACAGATGATCCCAAGCAGGAAGTGACCAGCGTCGAAGCCGTATCGCCCTAGCCTGTACTGCTATCTGAATCAGATATAAGGGAGCCATTCATCTGGCTCCCTTCAGATTGCTGACAATGAAGAAAAAACGTGATTTTTCCTTCATTGTGCGGATAACACATTTATTCTGGCATTGCGTCTTTAGGAATGATCGCGCCGCGGTATTGAATAACGGTACTTGCCGTCAAATGCCCGCGTTTTGCTGCTTCCTCTGGTGTTCCACCGTTGAGGCGCACAGCCAGGTAACCTGCACTGAAGGAATCACCCGCCGCAGTGGTATCAATCACCTTCTCTTTCGGTAATTTAATCGCCGGTACTTCTTTGACAGGCTCACCTTTAATCGCAACCAGGCAGGTGTCTGCGCCACGCTTAATGACGACTTCATTCACGCCTGCTGCATGAGTACGCTGAATAACCTCTTCGACAGGTTTTTCTCCCCATAAAGCATCTTCATCATCAAGCGTCAGGAAGGCGATGTCAGTATGGGTAAGAACTTGCTGATAAACTTGCTGTGTTTCCTCTTTGCTTGCCCATAACCGTGGACGATAGTTATTATCAAAAATAACTTTTCCGCCGTTAGCACGGGTTTTCTCCAGCAGATCAAATAGTTTACTGCGACTTGTGGAGTCAAGAATTGCGAGGCTGATACCACTCAGATAGAGGTAGTCGAATTGTGCCAGTTCAGCACAGATCTCCTCTGACTGTTCGCTTTCAAGCCAGAAGCGAGCTGCTGCTTCGTTGCGCCAGTAGTAGAAAGTACGTTCGCCGCTGGCATCCGTTTCAATGTAATAGAGTCCTGGAAGACGATGCTCCAGACGCTGTATCAGCGTCGTCTGGACGTTTTCTTGTTGCCAGGCTTCTAACATTTGTTGACTAAAACTATCGTTACCGAGAGCAGTAATATAATGTACTGCGAGCTTATCGGCATCGACCTGACGGGCGATGTACACGGAAGTGTTCAGAGTATCACCACCAAAGCCGCGGCTAACATCCGCACCTTTTTGGGATAGCTCTATCATGCATTCACCAATAACGGCTATTTTCTTGTTTGGCATAGGGAAACCCGTAGATAAAATGAACTCAGAAGGAAATATTTTCATTGTCGGTTGCGTTGTCAGGCGAGTCAAATTATTTAAAACAATGTTTCTAAAAAAATCGAATCCGTCAGTGTTTTTATAATAGGGTAATATTTGTCGGGTTAGACCTTGTATTGAAGATGAGCATAAAGTTCTTAACCTCAACGCCGATAATCTCTCGATGAGCTATGCGGGTAATCACATCAAACAGGACATGCAGATGAAGTTGAAGCAGATCACTCACAGGCTGAATACGTTTGAAGCGAGTGTGGAAAGTTTACAGCAACGACGATTTTGGTTGCAGTGTCTGCGTGAGTACACCATCCAGCCAATCTATAAAACCGATGGTAAACTGATGGCTGTTGAAATGCTCACTGTAGTAACACATCCTGATGATGGCAGTATTCGTATACCACCCGATCGTTATTTCTCTTCTATTCCCATTCGTTATCGCCTGTTAGTTATTGAAGAGCAACTACAATGCCTGCTGGCACAAGAAAATCTCTTTCTTAAATATGATATCCTGGCATCGATTAACGTTGATGGTCCAACCCTCCTGGCGATGAAGACTCATCAGTCTATTAGAGACCTGATAGACAGACTTCCGTGGGTACGATTTGAACTGGTTGAGCATATTACGTTACCGACAACAGAGACATTGGTCAGAATCAAAGAGTTCGGACCACTATGGCTGGATGATTTTGGAACCGGAATGGCAAACTTCTCCGCACTGAGTGAGGTCTGTTATGACTACATTAAGGTTGCGCGCGAGTTGTTTATCATGCTGAGAAAAAGCGATGAAGGACGTAATCTGTTTACCACGTTAATTCATCTGATGAACAGTCACTGCAAAGGTGTGATTGTTGAAGGGGTTGAAACGCGTGACGAGTGGTTAGATGTGCAAGCCTCGCCGGCGTTTGCAGCCCAGGGATATTATTTTTCACGCCCGGTGCCCTTTGCCCAGCTGAAAAACGTCCTGATACATCTTGCGTGATGCCTTATGAGTAAAATATCTACGCACCCTCTCCTCAGCCAGAGAGGGTGAACTCCCGCATAAAACATTACTGTTCCGTCTTTTTATCGGATGGCTTTTTGTCCTCCGGATATTCCGCAGTACCAATCCAGGCAGCGCAGAGCAGGGTCAGGCGAGCGAAGAAATAAAAAAAGGCCATTAACCCCAGCACTGAACCAAATGCAGCCCCGGAGGGGGAACTGACAAGTTTAGGCAGACTGTAGGTCATTATCATTTTAATGATCTCAAAGCCTATAGCAGCTATCAGCGTACCGCGAATGAGCGCCTTCCTGGGTGGATGCTGATAAGGAAGTCGCCAGAAAATCCAGAAAAACAGTAAATAGTTGGCGCAAATAGACACAGCCAGACCGACTAAATGCCAGGTGGGGCGTAGCCACTCAATTGACTCCAGATGCAGAAAACGAATAATCAGCGACTGCGCAGAGCCAGAGACAGAGGTGATGATGAGCGTCAGAATTATGGCTACCAGCATGCCGGTTAAATAGACAAAATCGCGTAAATACTTAGTCCAGATTTTCTCTTTATCTTGCTCCGTGCGTTCCCAGGTTTCTCTCGTTTGAGCCCTCACTGCTTCTCGCAGATTACCCATCCAGTTAATACCGGAATACAGGGCAATCAGTAAGCCGACCAGACCAACAGTAGTACGTTGTTGGATAGCAATATTTAGGGTGTTTTTTAGCGTCGCTGCCAGGGTGGGATCGCTGACATTACTGAGTATTTTGGCGAAGATATCTTCTAATAGCGTAGGGTGCTCGGCAAGGATATAACCACCGGCGGCGAAAGATACCATCAGCATGGGGATCAGTGAGAGAAATGAAAAATAAGTAATAGCAGCACCAAACTGATTACCCATGCGGTCATTGAAGCGCTCTACGGTGCGTAACAGGTGAGCCACAATTGGATTTCTTGCGGTCTTATTCACGGTCTTAATGGTGCTGTTTAATGCACTGTTAGCGGTTTTAAATGTGACCAGATCTTTTTGTTGTTCACTCACGGGAACATCCTGTTCATAAGAGCGAGTATCCTGTTTTTCAGGCGGTGTGATGGGCTTTTTTTCGCTATTCATCAGGCAAATTTTCCTTTTGGTATAGCAGGTTGCTAAGAAAGTATAATGGGTAGCTTAATCAACATAGTTTTTTAGTACTCCAGTCAGCCACTCCATAAATAAATGTACCCGGCGTGACAGGTTACGGCGATGAGGATAAAGCAATGAAACAGGCATCGGTTCGGCACGGTATTGCGGTAAAATTTCAGTCAGGCTACCAAGCTTTAACAAAGACTTAACGCCAATACGTGGTACCTGAATAATGCCCAGCCCCGCCAGACAGGAAGCCTGGTATGTTTCTGTGCTATTGACAGTCAGGGTGCCCCCGGTTTTTACCCAGCGGACAGTATTGTCTGCCCAGACTTCAAACCCCTGGGGCCGTGTTCCTAAGTTTACCGCATAGTGAACCACGGCATGTGATGACAGGTCATCCAGTGTTTCCGGGTAACCGAAACGTAGCAGATAATCCGGACTGGCACAGTTAATCATCGTTAGTTTACCGACAGAACGCGCTATCAGACCAGAATCTTTCAGATGTCCGACACGGACCACACAATCAAAACCTTCCCGTATGACATCAACCAGACGGTCACAGCTACTGAGTTCCAGCTCAATTCCCGGATAGAGCTGTAGAAATTCGCGCAGTTTCGGGATAACCAAACCTCGCGCCAGGCCTACCGGCATATCAACCCGTAACCGGCCACTCACACTAGCCGGGTCATGCTGGAACAGACCATCAAGCTCATCGATATTTGCCAGTAAATCCCGGGCGCGTTCGTAATACACCATGCCATCTTGTGTCAGCTGAACACGACGCGTGGTTCGATGTAATAAACGCGTACCGAGCATATTTTCCAGTGCCTGAATTTGTCGGGAAAGGCTTCCTTTCGGGATACCGAGACTTTCAGCTGCACGGGTAAAACTCTCTCGCTCTGCAACACACAAGAACAACTGCATTGCGTATATTTTATCCATCGTTTACTCGTATTGTTGTTCCAAATGAAACAGTTAAACGTATTCTGGCGTATTTATTGTCTCTTTAATAGCTAATAAGCTTTGTTTTCCGCATATCCAGGTTAATAAAGAGGATTCTCATGCATCAGCGTATCGTTTTAATCACTGGCGGTAGTCGTGGCTTAGGTAAAAACGCGGCTTTAGCTCTGGCAGCAAAGGGAGTCGATGTACTCATTACCTACCACAGTCAACAACAAGAAGCGCAGAATGTTGTTGAAGAAATTCAACGAATGGGCAGGAAATCGGCAGCAATTCTGCTTAATGTCGGCGATTCATCGACCTTTAATACGTTTGTCTCAAAGGTTAGTGAACAACTGGGTCTTCTGTGGGGGCGTAACACCTTTGATTATTTATTGAACAATGCTGGAGTGGGTATTGATGCGAGCTTTTCTGACACTACCGAAGCTCAATTTGACCTGCTGATGAATATTCATCTTAAAGGCCCGTTTTTCCTGACACAACAACTACTGCCACTGCTGGCAAATGGCGGACGGATCCTGAATGTCTCAACCGGTTTGACCCGCTTTACGTTACCAGGAAAAGCGGCTTATGCCGCGATGAAAGGGGCAATGGAGGTGCTGACAGTCTATCAGGCGAAAGAGCTGGGACCGCGTGGTATTGCGGTGAATATTATTGCACCAGGCGCTATTGCGACTGATTTTGGTGAAGGGGCAGTAAGAGACAATCCACATGTTGCGCAGGCTATTGCCTCACAAACAGCGTTAGGCCGGGTTGGCCAGCCTGATGATATCGGCCAGGCGATTGCGGTGATCCTGAATGAAGAGATGGGCTGGGTAAACGCACAGCGTATTGAAGCATCCGGCGGAATGTTTTTATAAATCCAGATGAACGGGAATATCCCCCGATGGGGGATATTGAGACTGATGACAAAGCTAAAGTGATATCTAATTCTCAGCGCTTATTTACGAAAATAAACAGGAAAATCAATTTGTTGATTTTCGGCTGATAACACAAAGAAGGAAAAACCACGTTTTTTCCTTCTTTGTCAGCAATCAGAATATCCCCCGATGGGGGATATTCTGGCCACTTAACGCGTGATATCCCATCCTCGTGCCCGCCATAGATCAGGTAACTGGCTGAGATGGGTAAAAGTGGTGACTTTCGGATGAGAGAGCGGCTTGTTATGCGCGTCGGCACAAAAATAGAACACTTCCATTCCGGCAGCAATGCCAGATTGTGCACCTGCGACGGAGTCATCTATCAGAATACAGCGCTGCGCATTGACGCCCATATTGTCCGCTGCATGAAACATTAATGCCGGATCAGGCTTCCAGCACTGAATATCGTAGCCGCTATACAGCACTGAGTCTGGGAAGTAATGCCGCAGACCGGTATTGCCGAGGGAGTGATGCATTTTGCTTGCCGGGCCATTTGACACGATACACATAGGGATATGAATTTTTTCCAGCAGGGCATTTGCCCCTTCAATTTCCTGTAATTCACTGTCAAATAAGCGAGCCACTTCCTGGCGGAAAACAGTTTCCAGCTCTAATTTAGATAATGTCATACCATGCTGAGCACAGACGGTATCGATGATTTCGTAGAGTTTTACCCCCTTGAAAGTCTTAAACATTTCCTCCAGTGACATCTGGATGCCGTACTGGGCAAACATATGCACATAAGCTTTGGAACAGATCACTTCACTATCGACTAAAGTGCCATCACAGTCGAAAAAAACAGCCTCAACGGGGGACATGTGTTTTCCTTAAATGTCTGGTAGACCCATTACTGTAAACGTTTTAGCGCAGGCAATCATCCTAACAGGCTATTTCCCGTACCAAACGAAACGGAAAGAACTGTCCCACTAGTTACTCTGGGTACTGGCGCGTTCCATCAAGCGCCAGTCCATCATCACGCGCTCAGTTTGTGATTGCGGATCATCAATTTTCTGTAACAGTAAGCTGAAGGCTTTACGACCAATATCACGGGAAGGCTGTACGATAGTGGTCAGAGGCGGTGAGACCATTTCTGCCAGCTCTGTACCATCAAAACCTGCTACAGCGATATCTTGCGGAATGCGTAATCCAGCGGCTTCGATGGCGGACATCGCACCTGCCGCCAGGGTATCGGATATGGCAAAGACCGCATCTGGCCGCGTATCTGATGCTAATAGCTGTTGCATTACCTGTTTACCCGAATGAAAGCTCAGTTCACTGGCATAGCTGATTGCCTGCCATGTTAAACCGCAATTGGCGAGTTCTTGCTGATAACCCTGTTGGCGAAGTTTCGCATATTTGTATTTTACATCATGGTTAATCAGGGCAATACGTTTGCGCCCACTGCTCACCAGGTGAGCAACCATCTGGCGAGAGGCATCGATATCGTTGATGCCGACACCCGAGATATCCCCGGAATCTGCATATTCAGCACACTGTACCCACGGCATGCCATTTATCATCTGGGTCAATTCTGACAGGATTGTGAAAGCATCCATGGTAATGACGCCATCGACCATTTTCCCAGCCAGCAGCTGCAGGCTGGAGCGCGATCGATTAATGTCCGAACCAGAGTTACACAGCAGAATGCGATAGCCACTCATTTCAGCCTGCTCTTCAATACCTTTCACTATTTCGGCGCAAAACGGGTTTGAAATATCAGAAACCAGAACCAACACCATTGAGCTACGCGCGGTACGTAGCTGGCGCGCAAGTAGATTAGGTTGATAGTTGCTGGCTTTTATCGCCTGAAGGACCTTTTCCCGGTTTTTTTCTTTTACGCTGTCGCTGTTGTTCAACACTCGCGACACCGTAGCGACGGAAACATTGGCCAGTTTTGCGATTTTTTGAATGGACATGACGGACGAGCTTCCTGCATCAGATTCTGACTTGCAGGCTACCATATTTTACTCAGCGCCTACAGGCTACTCGTATGATTCAGGTGTTAACGACGGGCTTTTGCAATGGTTTTTGCGTGGCTGACCAGTTAATCAGAGTGCACTAATGATATACTGCTTTTTTACCAATGCGCTCCTGTCAATCGCACACCGCTCAGCTTAAACAGGGAGAGCTGATGAACACCGCAAATATCCGTGCAATGATCGGAGGCACTCTTTTATTTATGTCAGGCCTGGTTTCAGTATCCGTAGCTCAGCCTCTGCCCATACCTTCAGAATCCTCTGGCTCTCAGCGTTTCTCTGTACAGGTGCAAGGCTCAGGAACGGATATCATATTGATTCCGGGTCTGGCGTCGTCTCGCGAAGTTTGGACCGACTTAGCAGCGAGTTTACGCATGAAGCACCGCCTTCATCTTGTCGAACTTGCGGGCTTTGCGAGTACGCCTGCTATTCCAAATTCAGAAGGGAAGGTCATCGCTCAAGCCGCTGACGCTATCGCTGAATACATCAAGACTCAACATATCAACGCCCCCGTGATAATCGGTCATTCCCTTGGAGGAGAGATTGCGTTGATGCTGGGATCCCGCCATCCCGAGCAGGTTGGGCGCTTGATGATAGTCGATGCTTTGCCGTTCTATACCTTGATTATTGATCCTGCGGCGACCAGCGAAACCGCTACCCGGCATGCGACGGCTATGCGGGACTGGTTACTGGAGCAGTCACCGGAGCAAAGGGTAGAGTTTCAGAAGACATCCATAGACCGTTTAGCGAAGACCGAGGCAGTGAGGCCTGCACTGGTGGCTGCCGGGGTCAACTCTGATCCTAAAACCATGGCGGATGCAGTGTATGAACTGATGGTGACCGATTTGCGTCCTGAACTTGGCCGTATCAGAGCACCGATCGAGGTCGTTTACGCGTATGACCCCTTATTCGGGATACCTGCTACCCGCGTGGATGCAATGTACCGCCAGGCTTATTCCTCTGCATCAGATATCCACTTCACACGGATTGATGACAGTTTTCATTTTGTCATGCTTGATCAGCCAGAACGGTTTTCCGGCGTGGTTGCGTCATTCTTAAACGAATAAAAGGTATTCTTACTCAGCAGCCTACAGACGACTCGCACGATTCAGGTGTGAATATCACGCTGTAGCTGCAAGCCAGGATAATGGCGTGAGGTAACGTGAATATTTAGCCCGGCAGGTAACTGGCCGGGCGTATTTAAGACATCAGCCCGGATAGTCAATCTGTTCCGGCTGGCGCTGCATAATGATTTTACCGTGACGGACAGATGTTAGTACTCTGGCCTGGCGGCACACCGCATCATAGTCATTTTCCGCGTCCAGGATCAGCAGGTTAGCCGGGCGTCCTTCGACGATGCCATAGTTATCGCCCAGGCACAGTGCCCGGGCGCTGTTATCGGTAATCAGATCAAGACAGCGCTGTAAGTCTTCATATCCCAGCATGTGGCAGATATGCAGGCCAGCATCGAGGATGCGCATGATGTTGCCGTTACCCAGCGGATACCATGGATCCTGGATGGAATCCTGAGCGAAACAGACATTGATCCCGGCACGATCCAGCTCAGCTACCCGCGTCACGCCGCGCCGTTTCGGCCAGCTATCGAAGCGTCCCTGCAAATGAATACTTTCGGTCGGGCAGGAAATAAAGTTGATGCCCGACGCTTTCAGCAGCCGGAACAGTTTTGAACAGTAAGCATTATCATAGGAACCCATAGCGCAGGTATGGCTGGCGGTAACTCGTGCCCCCATACCCCGAACTCGGGCCTCCTCCGCCAACACTTCCAGGAAGCGAGACTGAGGATCGTCTGTTTCATCGCAGTGCACATCGACCAGGCAGCCGTGGCGCTGGGCCAGGCCCATAAGAAAGGTAAGTGAACTGACACCTTTATCCCGGGTATTTTCGTAGTGTGGTATTCCACCGACCACGTCGGCTCCCATTTCAATCGCGCGGGTCATCAGCTCCCGCCCGCCGGGGAAGGATTCTATTCCCTCCTGGGGGAAGGCGACGATTTGCAGATCGATAAGATGAGCGGCCTCTTTTTTCACTTTCAGCATCGCTTTCAGAGCAGTCAGAGAGGGATCGGTAACATCAATGTGGGTACGAACGTGCTGTACACCATTATCGCGCAGCATACCGATGGTTTTCAGCGCGCGCTGACGCGTATCTTCGGGGGTCACGCTCTCCTTGCGTTGGCTCCAGCGGGTAATGCCTTCAAACAGCGTGCCGCTCATATTCCACTCTGGTTCACCTGCTGTCAGGGTGGCATCGAGATGGATATGCGGTTCGACGAACGGCGGGATAACCAGCTTTTGTTGCGCATCGATATCGCCGCTTCCGGCGACCTGTACCGAGTGCTGAGAAGTGAGGCTTTTAATTACACCGTCATGTAATTCAAGCGTATAAAGTGCGTCTTTGTGTCTCAGGCGTGCGTTGATAATTTTCATAGATGTTCCCGTAAATGGTTATGTATCCCTTCAAGGCGTAATATTACCCCAGCTGGGGGCGGGTAACATCCAGTTGCTGCTTGAGATAGTGGAACCTCTGAGTGGCTGTCTGAATAGTCATACCAAAAGAGCAAGAGACATGCCAAAAATACCCGGACAGAGGTAACTCTATGAAGTATGCATGTTGCACATAAACCGTCATTAATATGCGAATAATTGTCAGAGTATGGTGCAGGGTGCAAAATTTCGCATCATGATGGGACGGCGCGCGAGGGAGTCATCAAGAGGGCGAAGTCTATGGAAAAACGGGGAGTCGCCCAGCTAGCAGTTGAACCGTCGGGTTGTAAATCCTGCGCGAGAAAAGGGAGCCTAATTCCAGCAATGACGATATAAATAATCAGTCCGGACTGACAACAAAAACGAACTGAGAAGAAGGGACGATGAAAAAAACATACAGAGCAAGAACTCACAGGGCAGAGGAAAAGGCGGCCAGGCCACCCAACACTCTTCAGCAACCGGGATTTTCCCGGCTGACCCCGCAGGTTAAAGACTGGGATGAGGACCTGCCGGAGATTAACGAATCGCAGAGTGCCCCCCCTGTCTTATCCGGGTAAATGAGATAAATGATGTATGGATGGAGCTCCCCCGCTATGAGGATAAAATTTCATGGTGGGGATTCTGGACTCTAATCCCTCCATCTCTGGTTGCGATGTTGTTTTTTGTGGAAGAAATGATTGACTCCAAAAGCTCTGAGCTCGCGTTAGTTGTATTTATCTTTTTTAGTATTGTGTTGTATATATTCAGGATGGTTGCTTTTGTGCCCCGGGGGGCACCTGTCCGGCTAAACCGTAAGCGGCAAAAAGTCTATGTCTATGAGCATAAGCGCGGCCTGCCGTGGTTCCCGTGGCCGACGACGATAAAGGTTTTCGACTGGGCGGATGTACATGGTGAAATAGTCCGCAAGAGCGGGCATTACAGCTCGGGCTACCTGTTATCCTGTGCCGTCTGCGAGCCAGGGACGTATCAGGTAGTGGATCGTTTTTTGCTGAATTTCCAGGCCGGAGGTCTCCACCAGAAAAATTTGTGGAGTCATTGTTGCCAGTATATGCAGGGGAAAAACGTGCCAAAAACGCCGATTATTACAGCCGTGCCCCGGAGCTGGACGCCGGTAAAAACCATCCGCTGGCCGGACGATTTGGACCGGGAATCGACCACGGCCCCGTAAGGATCTGCTTGAGGTAGTTTATTTTTGTACGTACTGGCTTAGCCCGTCAACTGAGTATCATAAGACCACAGAAACTAAAGCGGTCCATCAGTGACCCATGGTTACCGCCACTGGCATGTTGCTGAGTTTTTCAGCGCTAATCGTCCTGGCGCCGGAAAAATCAGGCATTCCGGCGTAGAACCCCAAATTATCGGATAGTGGGTCAGTTTTTCAATTCGTTGCCTGCATTTAGGTGGCATGTTTCGGTGAAAGGGTGACGCAGCGGCTGTTACTGCGGTCATTCAAGCTTAAAGTAACCTGTTACTTATCGAGATTTAAAACCATCAGGCTAACAGATTCCCCGTCCACTATTCGGGTCTCTTTCTCTTCCCATCCCAGCTTGCGGTATAAAGGCTGCATATCCGGTGTGTAAAGCCATAGCTCAGTCATCTTTTGCTCAGAGGCATGTTTAATTAGTGCGTTAATCAGCAGAGTTCCTGTTCCCTGACCACGGTGTGAAGGCTTGGTGATTATCTCTCCCAGCCAGTGCATGCGCTGAGGATTATCATTCAGTTCGTAGTGAACGAGACTGGCTGTGGCTATCACCCTGTTTTCTGTGTCAATCGCAACCAGGGTAATCTGGCTGCTATCTGAGGCGTTACGCGCAATGAGCCGTGCCTGAATCTTTTCCTCGTCTGCCCATAAGGCCAGGGAAGACCATTCCCTGAATAGTAAGTCTGAGGTCTGGGCAAGATAATCAGGATTATCCATCAGCGGTCTGATTTGCATTTTGGCTCTTCCGTTATGACGTTATGGGAATTTATAACGTCATGAACTTGAGTTTTTAGCAAGTTTTTCGAATGGCAAAAAGAGGGAAAGAACAACACTCCCTCTCTGTCGGCGGTATTTTATCAGTAATCTACCTCTATCCAGCGCTGCTGTTGGTGGCTTTGCATAATGGCATCAACGATGGCCATTACCTGGGCTCCGTCTTTGAAGGTGGCGAAGGTTGCTGACCCTTTCTCTGGCATTTGACCTTGCTCTACAGCCTGATAAAACTGCTGCATCATTGCCCGGAAAGCGTCAGGCCAGCCTTCAATATGCCCGCCCGGGAAACGGGCGCGGGATGCGATATCGCCATTTAATAGCGAAGGATCATCCATCAGAATTTGATTTGCCTGATGACGGTGCCCGATCCACAGTTGCTGAGGAACCTCCTGATCCCAGGCCAGAGAAGCTTTGCTGCCGCTAATCTCCAGATTCAGGCGGTTTTTACGCCCGGCAGCCACTTGCGATACGCTCAGGCAGCCTTTGCTGCCATCATCAAAACGCAACAGTATAAAGCCCAAGTCTTCAGTATTAACCGGCTTGTCCTCATACACCGCTTGCTGTGTTTTTTCGCTAAAGGTGGAAGAGCCAGTAATATTTGCTTTACGCGTTGGCCAGACGATAGCGAGATCTGCCATCACTGCAACAATTTTACGTCCGGTGACAAACTGTAAAGTGTCACACCAGTGTGAACCGATATCTGCGACCGCACGAGATGCTCCGCCCTGGCCTGCTTCCACCCGCCAGTTATAGTCGGTTTCTTCCAGCATCCAGTCTTGCAAATAGCCACCCTGGACGGCAAAAATACGCCCAATCTGGTCATGTTTCACCATATTTGCCGCCTGCTGCACCATAGCAAACTGACGGTAGACAAAGCTGACCCCATTCACCACACCGGCTTGCTCTGCCAGGGATACCAGTTCATGGGCCTCTTCCATCGTCATACAGAGTGGTTTTTCAGAGAACAGGTGCTTACCTGCCAGCAGTACTTGTTTATTGATGGCCGCGTGCAGATGGTTCGGGGTGCAGTTATGTACTGCATGTAAATCAGGATGTTGCAAAAATGCGGTAACGTCGCTGTAAGCGTGGGGAACCTGTAGCGTTTTCGCCTGAGCGTCGGCGCTTTCCTGACTATGATCACACAGGGCCACGACATTGATATTGCCGAGGCGTCGCAGAGCTTCAATATGCGCCGGGCCGATAAAACCACTGCCGATAATGCCGACATTAATCATTTTTACTCTCCCCGGTTAAACCCAACTGCGCACGTACGCTGTTATCACTGCCATCCTGCGCGGCGAAGTCATCGAAGGCGCGTTTGGCCACAGGAATAATGTTATTACGAATAAACTGTGCGCCTTCCCGGGCACCGGTTTCAGCATCTTTAAGGCAGCATTCCCATTCCAGAACCGCCCAGCCTTCATAGTCATACTGTGCTAGTTTGCTGAAGATCCCTTTAAAATCTACCTGCCCGTCGCCCGGTGAACGGAAGCGTCCTGCGCGGTCAATCCATTTCAGATAGCCACCGTAGACTCCGGTACGGCCATTGGCCAGATATTCGGCATCTTTAACGTGAAAGGCTTTGATTCTATTGTGGTAAATATCAATAAATTGCAGGTAGTCTATGTGCTGTAACAGCAGATGACTGGGGTCGAACAAAATATTACAGCGCGGATGATGATTGACCCGCGCCAGGAATCGCTCAAAGGTTGCCCCATCATGCAAGTCTTCGCCCGGATGCAATTCGTAGCAAACATCAACCCCATGCTCATCAAAGACATCCAGTATCGGCAGCCAGCGACGAGCCAGTTCAGCAAATGCTTCTTCCAGTAACTGCGGGTTATGTGGAGGCCAGGGATAAACATAGGGCCAGGCTAGCGAACCGGAGAAAGTTGCATGGGCTTTCAGTCCAAGGTTCTTTGACGCAACCGCTGCAAGTTTCACCTGCTCTGTTGCCCAGGCGGTACGTGCCTCCCGGTCACCACGCAGGTGAACGGGAGCAAAGTTATCAAAAGCCACGTCGTGAGCAGGATGAACCGCAATCAGCTGACCTTCAAGGTGGGTCGATAATTCGCTAATGCTCAACCCGTAGTGCTTCAGTAACCCCAGTAGCTCATCACAGTAAGTCTGACTGGTCGCCGCCCGTTGTAAATCGAAAATGGCCGGGTGATTACAGGGAATTTGTAGCGCCTGGAAGCCCAGTGCTGACGCCCATTTAGCCAGGCCTTCCAACGAGTTAAATGGTGCTTCACTGCCGATAAACTGTGAAAGAAAAATACCCGGGCCTTTTAACGTTTTCAAAAATCACCTCCAATAACAACAAACACTTAATCGCGATACTTAAATGTAAACATGAACAATATGGCAATGATTGCGGCTGCAATGGCCGGGATCCACCAGAATAAGCCCCAGCTTTCGGCAGAAGCCTGACCCGCAACTAAGCTGTTGTAGAGCGCACCGGAAATCTGTGAACCGAGCAACATACCGATGCCATAGGTAAACATGACAACCATGCTTTGTGCCTGACCTTTTACTTTGTCTCCGGCGATACGATCGGTGTAGATAAAGCCGACAACAAAGAAGAAGTCATAGCAGACGCCGTGTAACAGAATGCCAAGCCAGATCAGTGCCCGTCCTTCTTCACCCATGCCCATCGCAAACAGGGCATAGCGTACAAACCAGGCAAACATACCGATCAGCAACATGTATTTCACGCCCAGGCGGCGGAACAGTAGCGGGATCACCAGCATAAAGAAGATTTCGGACATCTGACCGAAGGACATCAGGCTACTGATATTTTCTACGCCAGCATCTGCGAGCCAGGAAGCCGTGAACGCATAATAGGTGCCCAGTGGGATAGAGATCAGCGTGGCGCAGAGGGAGAAAATAAAGAAGTGACGGATTTTCAGCAGAGCAAAGGCATCAGCACAGAACAGATCGCGAACTTTAAAAGGTAAACCTTTAGCCGGAGCAGGTGTATGCGGCAAGCTGAGACTATAAATAGCCAGAATAACCGAACAGATAGCGGCGACGGTAAAGATACTGACGCTGGAAGCAACCCCCGTGAAGCCAATGAACAGGCCGGCGACTATCCAACCAATGGTGCCGAACACCCGCACCACAGGGAAGCCTTTTTCACTGTTTACCAGGCTATGGAAGGCAATGTTATTGGTGAGTGCCAGTGTTGGCATATAGCACAAGGTATAGCCAAACAGTAAGGCAATCAGCAGAGTACCATTCTCAGCGAGAATCGCCTGGGGAACAAACCACAGGATAATCGCGCCCAGCAGGTGCATAACAGCCAGCACCTTCTGGGATGGGAAGAAACGGTCTACCAGCATACCCAGAACAAAAGGTGACAGAATTGAGGCAATCGGCCCGGCAGAGAAAGCATCGCCTATCAGCAATGACATATTATGCTGGGCCATGACCAGCCCAAGTGTGACCGACCAGCTACCCCAGATAAAGAATTGAAGAAACATCATCAATGAGAGCCGCGGAACCAGCATACGCTGGGTCATGTGGGCATTTGTTGTGTTTTGTGTTGTAGCCACGTTAATACTCCCCAAAGAAAAGTAATCGATTACAATTAGCTGTTGCATGAAAGTAATCGATTACAAAATGAATATCTCAAGACTGGATCACAAATTTTAACTTTGGGGTGAGAGCATTCAGAGATCCCTAAAAAAAGGGATATCACGCCAGGCAATCGGTAACGTCGCGCATATTTTATGAAAAAGTATCTATTTTCTCTGATTGAGAAACTTTTTTTTTGGTAGGATAGCGGCGGATTTTTCCTCTTTCAGTTCGGAATCGATAATGAGTCAATCACAATCTACGCCGGGATCAACTCCGGGGTTATTTGAGCGCGTGTTTAAATTACGTGAACATGGCACCACTGTTCGTACTGAAGTTATTGCCGGATTTACGACATTTTTAACCATGGTTTACATCGTGTTTGTAAACCCACAAATTCTTGGCGCAGCGGGAATGGATACCCAGGCGGTCTTTGTGACCACCTGTCTGATTGCGGCGTTTG
This sequence comes from uncultured Cedecea sp., assembly GCF_947498825.1. Lineage (GTDB taxonomy): Bacteria > Pseudomonadota > Gammaproteobacteria > Enterobacterales > Enterobacteriaceae > JGM124. The sequence goes on from NZ_CANMLV010000013.1 coordinate 117,148, forward strand.
GCAGCATCCTGATGGGCGTCGTTGCCAATCTTCCGGTTGCGCTGGCGCCAGCGATGGGACTCAATGCTTTCTTTGCCTTTGTCGTCGTTGGAGCGATGGGTATTTCCTGGCAGACAGGCATGGGGGCGATTTTTTGGGGCGCGGTAGGTTTATTACTCCTGACCCTGTTCCGCGTGCGCTACTGGATGATAGCGAATATCCCGCTTAGCTTGCGTGTCGGGATCACCAGTGGTATTGGCCTGTTTATCGGTATGATGGGCTTAAAAAATGCCGGTATTATTGTAGCTAACCCGGATACTCTGGTCACCATTGGTCATCTTACTTCGCATAATGTCCTGCTCGGCGCGCTTGGCTTTTTTATTATTGCTATTCTCGCTTCCCGCAATATCCACGCTGCGGTCCTGGTGTCGATTGTGGTCACCACTTTACTTGCCTGGTTACTGGGTGATGTGCAGTACCAGGGAATTGTTTCCGCACCGCCAAGTATAACCAGCGTAGTTGGGCAGGTTGATTTACTCGGTTCTCTGGACGTTAGCCTGGCTGGGGTGATTTTTGCCTTTATGCTGGTTAACCTGTTTGACTCTTCAGGCACCTTACTGGGTGTGACAGATAAAGCCGGACTGGCAGATGCGAAGGGTAAATTCCCGCGTATGAAGCAGGCGCTGTTTGTTGACAGCATCTCTTCCGTCAGCGGTGCATTTATCGGTACTTCGTCAGTCACCGCCTATATTGAGAGTTCTTCGGGTGTTTCAGTAGGAGGCCGTACAGGCCTGATGGCTGTTGTCGTCGGTCTGTTATTTCTGCTGGTGATCTTCCTCTCTCCGCTGGCCAGTATGGTTCCACCTTACGCAGCGGCAGGTGCGCTGATTTATGTGGGCGTACTGATGACTTCAAGTTTATCTCGCGTGAAATGGGACGATTTGACTGAGTCGGTGCCGGCCTTTGTGACCGCAGTAATGATGCCGTTTAGCTTCTCTATCACTGAAGGCATTGCCCTTGGTTTTATCTCTTACTGCGTGATGAAACTGGGTACCGGGCGCTTTCGTGAAATCAGCCCATGCGTGGTGGTTATTGCTTTGCTGTTTATGTTCAAAATCGCCTTTCTTGACTGAAGAACAGCAGAGCTTTTAACTTTGTCATGATTCGTGCGACTGTGAGATAAGGCGTGTCTCGCGGTCGCTGCTGAGAGTCTTGATGTGATTTTTACGTCGTTGCGGTCAATACTTTTCTCATGTTCAGGTAATTTCAGCCTTGCTGAGAAAATCCATGCCAGGGCACGGTGACTTCACGAGCCATATTGGTTAAACGAATTATACGTGAGCTGGGGCTTTGATAACGCGTCTGGATATCCGTGAGTCTTTGCCAGTTCTGGTCACTATCGTGAAGCCATAGCTGCAACCCCACGATGCCGGGTGTTGCAGCGCATCCCCAGACCAGAATATCCTCCACATCACTGATGGTTTCGATATAGGGCGCATTATCCACTTTCAAACGCCCGGAAATAGGCAGTAACTGCACTGATACTTCTGGCATGTCTGCCAGCTTCAACACACTGCGGCGCAGCGTATAGAGCTGCGAACGTGCTTCATTCGGATCCTGCTGATTATTCGCCCAGATTATCTCATTCCCACCCGCAGAATATGCCACGTCTGATACCGATGTGGCAAAGTGACGCTGAAGGTTCATATCAAGCCCACATTGCCCTTCAGGAGTCAGTAATACCCCTGCCATATTTCCGGCATAGGCAATGTTAAAATCAGGCAAGGTCGGGTCGACAAAATGAGGGCGGCCCGAGGCTGAAAGTTTGATATCAGGCAGATGTTTAATGCCATAAAGCATGAATAACAATTCAGCCAGTAGTGAACGTGAGGCCAGATACCGCGTGCGTCGATAGGACGGCAGTTGATTAGCCCACTCGTGCGTTGCTCTTGTCAAACGCGAGGATATCGAGTGGGGAGAAGTTATTGCACCTCTTGCAAAATGCATCGCCATTTGTCGCTCCGTGATAATGGTCTGTAAACGTACAGGGATCTCACCGTTCCTGTACGGGAATGTCTGATGAAAAACTCCCCCCGACATGAAGGCGAGAGATAATCAATTGTTCAAAATATATACGAAAGAATGACCCAGGAAATAGGTTATATGATATATCAAATCATATGGCAACCCGAATTTTCGGATATTACCCATGTGGCGTGATTAAAATTTATACTAATTTTTTAAAAAAAGCCAGGCATCCCATACTCAGAGTCATGGTATGGGATGGAGTATGTGGGTATTCACTTACCAATACAGAAACTGGAAAAGATATGGCCCAGCAGGTCGTCAGAGGTAAACTCACCGGTAATTTCACTCAGGCTAAGCTGCGCCTGGCGTAGCTCTTCGGCCAGCAATTCTCCGGCCATCGGGCCGAGAAGCTGCATTCTTCCCTGCTGCAAATGTTCTGCGGCTTGCTCCAGTGCCTGTAAGTGACGGCGACGGGCAAGGAAGCCTCCTTCAAGGTGGGTTTCAAAGCCCATGCTTTTCTTAAGATGGGTACGCAGAATATCCACACCATCACCGGTTCTGGCTGACAGACGGATAAGTGAATACCCACTGACTTCTTCCAGACCTTGTGGCTCACCGGTAATATCGGCTTTGTTACGCACCACGGTAATGGGCAGATGAGCGGGTAATCTGGCGATAAAATCGGGCCAGAGAGTTGCCGGGTCGGTGGCATCGGTCGTGGTGCCGTCGACCATAAACAGTACCCGGTCAGCATGCTCTATTTCATTCCAGGCTCGTTCAATACCAATACGCTCTACTTCATCACTGGCTTCACGCAGGCCTGCGGTGTCGATAATATGCAGCGGCATACCATCAAGGTGAATATGTTCCCGCAATACATCACGCGTGGTACCAGCAATATCGGTGACGATGGCAGCGTCACGTCCAGCCAGGGCGTTTAGCAGACTGGATTTTCCGGCGTTAGGACGTCCGGCTATCACCACTTTCATGCCCTCGCGCAGCAAGCTACCCTGGCGGGCTTCAGCCCTGACTTCATCCAGAGAGCCCATTACTTGGTTCAGTTGTGCTTCAATTTTACCGTCGGAAAGAAAATCAATCTCCTCATCGGGGAAATCAATGGCGGCTTCCACGTAAATACGCAGATGGATTAAGGCATCTACCAGGCTGTTTACCCTTGTTGAGAAAACCCCTTGCAGTGAATTGAGTGCCGATCGTGCAGCTTGTTCGGAGCTGGCATCGATAAGGTCGGCAATTGCCTCCGCCTGGGCGAGATCCAGCTTATCATTCAAAAATGCACGTTCAGAAAACTCACCCGGACGCGCAATACGTATTCCGGCGAGTGTCAGGATACGTTTCAATAACAGATCGAGAATAACCGGCCCGCCATGGCCTTGCAGTTCCAGAACATCCTCGCCAGTGAAAGAATTCGGCCCCGGAAACCACAGAGCGATACCCTGGTCAAGTACGCTACCATCGACATCATGGAAGGGTAAATAGTCTGCATAGCGCGGTTTAGGCAGTTTACCGAGTACTGCCCGTGCGACTTCACTGGCCAGTTGACCTGAAATACGCAGAATACCTACGCCGCCACGTCCGGGCGGCGTAGCCTGGGCGATAATAGTGTCGTTATGGCTCATGATTTCTCTCAATAAAAAAAGGCGGTCATTAAGACCGCCCTTTGTTGATATTACTTACCGTATCAGGCCTTTTTCTTGTCGCGGCTATGAAGACCACGTTTTTCAAGACCGCGATAAATCAGCTGCTGCTGCAGGATGGTCACCAGGTTACTGACGATATAGTACAACACCAGACCAGATGGGAACCACAGGAAGAACACCGTGAAGATGACAGGCATAAAGGTCATTATCTTCTGCTGCATTGGATCTGTGACAGTCGTTGGCGACATCTTCTGAATGAAGAACATCGTAACACCCATCAGAATTGGCAGAATATAGTACGGGTCTTGCGCTGCAAGGTCATGGATCCACAGAATAAACGGAGCCTGACGCAGTTCCACTGAGCCCATCAGCATATAGTAAAGGGCAAGGAAGATAGGCATCTGGATAATCAACGGCAGACAGCCACCCAGCGGGTTAACTTTTTCCGTTTTATACAGGGCCATCATTTCCTGGCTCATACGCTGTTTGTCTTCACCCAAACGCTCACGCATTTCGGCGATTTTTGGCTGCAGCATACGCATTTTCGCCATGGAGGTGTACTGTGCTTTGGTCAGCGGGTACATGATTCCACGAACGATAAAGGTAATAACGATGATAGAGAAGCCCCAGTTACCAATAAAGGAATGGATAAACTGTAGCAACTTGAACAGCGGCTGAGAGATAAACCACAACCAACCGTAATCGACCGTCAGGTCAAGATGCGGAGCAACCACCGCCATTTTGTCCTGAATTTCCGGACCCACCCATAACACACTTTTCAGTTCACCGGTTTGACCAGGCTGAATCAGATGTGGTGCGGATTTATAACCAATTGCCACCAGGTCGCTATTTAAGCGAGTGGTATAGAAGTTATCGGTACCTGAAATATGTGGGATCCACGCGGTAGCAAAATATTGCTGCAACATAGCAACCCAGCCACTGGTGGTATTCACGTTCAGCAACTCACCATCAGCAATATTATCGAATTTAACTTTTTCGTATTTTGCATCAGGCGTTGAATATGCCGCGCCACGGAAAGTGTGGAGTGCAAAATTGCTGCTTCCGGTATCACGCTCTGCTGGCAGATTAACCGACTGTTTCAACTGTCCAAAGGTTGACAGTTCCAGCGGCTTCTCACCGGCGTTCTTCACGCTGTAGTCTACGTTTACCGCAAACTGCCCACGTTTCAGGGTAAAGCTCTTGGTGAATTCATTGCCCGTAGCGTCGGTAAAGGTCATTGGGACAACCAGTTCGTCCTGGCCATCAGCCAGAGCAAAGGTATCTTGAGCGACGTTATACAGAGGACGAGCACCGTTTGCTGGGTTATCCGGACCATCGCGGCCGGTCAGGCCACTTTGTGCCTGATAAACAAACTGTGGAGTCGTTTCCAGTAACTGGAAAGGCTCGGTAGAATTCAGGGTTTTCGGGTAGGTTGGCAACAACGCTTGTTCTACATCACCACCACGGGTGTTGATGGTCAGCTCAAGAACGTCAGTTTTAACCGTAATAAGTTTTCCCTGGCCAGTGGCCAGTACACCGTCTGCGGTGCTACCTGTTGCGGTCGTCGTAGTCTGCGTGACTTGCTGAGCCTGAGGTTTAGGAGCATTGTCCTGCTCCCAGGCTTGCCAGATCATGAAAGACACGAACAACAAAGCGATGAGAAAAAGATTGCGTTGCGAATCCATCGTTAGTGTTCTCTGGTATCAAAAGGTCGGGGCGGAACGGGATCGTCTCCACCGGGGTTCAAAGGATGGCATTTTAGTACGCGTTTCAACGTTAACCAACTGCCTTTTAACACTCCAAACCTGCGCAATGCCTCAATTCCGTATTGAGAGCAGGTTGGTGTAAAACGACAATGCGGCCCGAGGAGCGGACTAATCAGTCGTTGATAACCCCTAATGAGGGCTATCAGGAACCGCGAGCCTGGCGACAATGGCGGCGCCATAACTTTTCCAATGCTTCCGATAAAGCTCGGTTGTCCAGGTCGGCAACCCCTTTTTTAGCCACTACCACGAAATCCATTGCAGGCAATTCGTGCTGACGCAGACGAAAGCTTTCACGCGTTAATCGTTTAATACGATTACGTTCATGCGCTCGTTTAACGTTTTTCTTAGCGACTGTAAGACCGATACGGGGATGCCCCAGCGAATTAAGGCGGCCGAGGATAGTGACTTGCGGCGTGCCAGCACGAACCGGCTGCTGGAAGACGAAAGTGAAATGAGTGGGAGTTAACAAACGTAACTCCCTGGGAAAAGCGAGCTTAACCACTCAGGGGTTAGCTTTATTACTTAGAAACGGTCAGACGAGAACGGCCTTTAGCACGACGACGTGCCAGGACCTGACGACCATTTTTAGTTGCCATACGTGCACGGAAGCCGTGAGAACGGTTGCGCTTCAGTACGGACGGTTGAAAAGTGCGTTTCATGGCGGTTTCTACCTAAACTATTAAATTTCACTGGATTTGCGTAAAGCCGACAGGGTCTTCGAGTGACTCACGCTTCAGTGCAGCTGATTAAAGAGGCCGGATTGTAATAATTGTACACTCCGGAGTCAATTCAATTCCCGTGATGGTGCCTTTTTGACCCTGTAAAAAGGACCCTGGCGCCGTAAAAAAAATACAGCAATACTGCGCGACGGGTGGGGAATTATACGGCGTCCTGATTAAAGCGCAAGGATCTCTGGCGATCTTCAAACGATCTCTTTGCCTTCTAACACAGTGTAGCGTATTAGAACTGATAAATATAACCAGATAGTTTACACTGACTGCGGGGAAACCCTCCTGTGGATAATTAGTGAAGAATCTGTGAGAAACAGAAGATCTCTGCCGCGCTTTAGGCTATGATCCGCGGTTCCTCAGCTTTCCTGTATACGCAGGGGAAAAACCGCAGATAGCGGTTCGCACGCCTCCCACAGCCTGAGAGCGTGTGTCAACAATCATGAATGTATAACTTTCAGTCTTCGTCTTTCTATCGATTTGGTTCAAGTGGAGTCAGCCGTGTCACTTTCGCTTTGGCAACAGTGCCTTGCCCGATTACAGGATGAGTTATCCGCCACAGAATTTAGTATGTGGATACGTCCCCTACAGGCGGAATTGAGCGATAACACGCTGGCCTTGTACGCACCAAATCGATTTGTTCTCGATTGGGTAAGAGATAAATATCTCAATAATATCAATGCATTGTTGAATGACTTTTGCGGCGCTAATGTGCCCTTACTGCGCTTTGAAGTAGGCAGTAAGCCAGTGATTCAGCAGCCTGATAATGGGGCGGCACATGTAGCTGCACCGGCACATGTTGCGCGTACGGCGGCCCCGGTACGCCCAAGCTGGGATAATCTTCCTGCACCGGCGGAACCGGCTTATCGTTCCAATGTTAATTTAAAACATACCTTTGATAACTTCGTTGAAGGTAAGTCAAACCAGTTGGCGCGAGCGGCAGCACGACAGGTTGCGGATAATCCGGGTGGTGCTTATAACCCGCTATTTCTCTATGGCGGCACTGGTTTAGGTAAAACGCACTTATTGCATGCGGTGGGGAACGGGATCATCGCGCGTAAACCTAATGCCAAAGTGGTCTACATGCACTCTGAGCGTTTTGTGCAGGATATGGTTAAAGCTCTGCAGAATAATGCGATCGAGGAGTTTAAGCGTTATTACCGATCCGTGGATGCCCTGTTGATCGATGATATTCAATTCTTTGCCAATAAAGAGCGTTCCCAGGAAGAGTTTTTTCATACCTTTAACGCCCTGCTTGAAGGTAACCAACAGATAATCCTGACGTCGGATCGTTATCCAAAAGAGATCAATGGCGTTGAAGATCGTCTTAAGTCTCGCTTTGGCTGGGGACTGACCGTTGCTATTGAACCTCCAGAACTCGAAACGCGCGTCGCCATTTTAATGAAAAAGGCGGATGAGCACGATATTCGCTTGCCTGGTGAAGTCGCATTCTTTATTGCTAAACGGCTACGATCCAACGTGCGTGAGCTCGAAGGAGCATTGAACCGTGTGATTGCTAATGCAAACTTTACCGGACGTGCAATTACCATCGACTTCGTACGTGAAGCATTGCGCGATCTGCTGGCACTCCAGGAAAAGCTGGTCACCATTGATAATATTCAGAAAACGGTGGCCGAGTATTATAAAATTAAAGTGGCCGATCTGCTGTCTAAGCGCCGCTCTCGCTCCGTGGCGCGTCCGCGTCAGATGGCAATGGCGCTGGCGAAAGAGCTGACGAACCACAGTTTACCGGAAATCGGTGATGCTTTTGGTGGACGCGATCATACTACGGTGCTGCATGCATGCCGTAAAATTGAGCAGTTGCGTGAAGAAAGCCACGATATCAAAGAAGATTTTTCCAACTTAATCAGAACACTATCATCGTGATCCTATGAAATTTACCGTTGAACGTGAACATTTATTAAAACCACTACAGCAAGTCAGTGGCCCTCTTGGCGGCCGCCCGACACTGCCTATTCTGGGTAATTTGTTGCTACAGGTTGCCGATGATGCACTCTCTTTGACCGGTACTGATCTGGAAATGGAGATGGTGGCACGCGTATCCTTAGCCCAGCCAAATGAACCTGGGGCGACAACCGTTCCTGCACGTAAGTTTTTCGACATTTGTCGTGGCTTACCTGAAGGGGCTGAAATTGTCGTTACGCTGGAAGGCGATCGCATGCTGATTCGTTCCGGACGCAGCCGTTTTTCGCTATCAACGCTGCCCGCCATCGATTTTCCTAACCTGGATGACTGGCAAAGTGAGGTGGAATTTAGCTTACCTCAGGCGACAATGAAGCGTTTGATTGAGGCGACGCAATTTTCCATGGCGCACCAGGATGTACGCTATTACCTGAACGGTATGCTGTTTGAAACCGAAGGTGAAGAGTTACGTACTGTAGCAACGGACGGTCACCGTCTGGCGGTTTGTGCGATGTCGGTGGGGCAGTCATTACCCAATCATTCAGTTATTGTACCGCGTAAGGGCGTAATTGAACTGATGCGTATGCTTGATGGCGGCGAGAACCCACTGCATATCCAGATTGGTAGTAACAATATCCGTGCTCATGTCGGGAATTTTATCTTCACCTCAAAACTGGTGGATGGTCGCTTCCCGGATTACCGTCGTGTGCTGCCTAAAAATCCGGATAAACACTTGGATGCTGGCTGTGATTTACTGAAGCAGGCCTTCGCTCGTGCGGCGATTTTATCGAACGAAAAATTCCGTGGTGTGCGTTTATATGTCAGCGCAAACCAGCTGAAGATAACGGCGAATAATCCTGAGCAGGAAGAAGCTGAAGAAATTTTAGACGTCGAATATGATGGTACTGAAATGGAAATTGGCTTTAATGTCAGTTATGTATTGGATGTCTTAAACGCGCTGAAGTGTGAAAACGTCCGCATTTTGCTTACGGACTCAGTATCGAGCGTACAAATAGAAGATGCAGCCAGCCAGTCGGCAGCTTATGTCGTTATGCCAATGAGATTGTAGATGTCACTGACGCGTTTATTAGTCAAAGACTTTCGTAATATCGAAAACGCAGACCTGACTCTTTCTCCTGGTTTTAATTTTCTGGTGGGTGCTAATGGCAGTGGAAAGACCAGTGTTCTGGAGGCTATTTATACTCTGGGGCATGGGCGAGCTTTCCGCAGTCTACAGGTTAATCGAGTTATTCGTCATGACCAGGACGCTTTTGTCTTGCATGGACGTCTACAAGATGGCGAACGTGAAACCGCAGTGGGTTTAACAAAAAACCGTCTTGGTGACAGTAACGTACGTATTGACGGCAGTGACGGGCATAAAGTGGCAGACCTGGCTTTGATGATGCCAATGCAACTTATCACTCCGGAAGGTTTTACCTTGCTCAACGGTGGTCCTAAATACCGTAGAGCCTTTATTGACTGGGGCTGCTTTCATAATGAGCCTGGTTTTTTTATTGCCTGGAGCAACCTGAAACGTCTGCTAAAGCAGCGTAATGCTGCATTACGGCAGGTGACGCGTTACGAGCAACTACGTCCGTGGGATCTGGCACTGATCCCGCTGGCAGAGCAAGTCAGTCGCTGGCGAGCCGATTATAGTGCGGCTATCGCGGCAGATATGGCTGATACTTGTGCACAATTTCTTCCGGAATTTACACTGAGTTTTGCTTTTCAGCGTGGTTGGGAGAAAGAGAGTGACTATAGCGAAATACTGGCAAGAAATTTTGAGCGCGACAGAATGTTGACCTATACCGCGCTGGGGCCCCATAAAGCCGATTTTCGGATCCGGGCTGATGGTGCACCCGTCGAGGATACGTTGTCGCGTGGACAACTAAAATTACTGATGTGCGCCCTAAGACTGGCACAGGGTGAATTTCTTACCCGCCAGAATGGGCGACGCTGCTTGTATTTGATAGATGATTTTGCCTCTGAACTGGATGATTCCCGGCGTGGCTTACTGGCACACCGGTTAAAAGCCACATCGTCACAAGTTTTTGTCAGCGCGATTAGCGCAGAACATGTGATGGACATGGCGGACAAAAATTCAAAGATGTTCGCAGTGGATCAGGGTAAAATAGCGGATTAACCGAAGATTAAATGAGCGAGAAACGTTGATGTCGAATTCTTATGACTCCTCCAGTATCAAAGTCCTTAAGGGCCTGGATGCGGTACGTAAACGTCCGGGTATGTATATCGGCGATACGGATGACGGCACTGGCCTGCACCACATGGTATTTGAGGTCGTAGATAACGCTATCGACGAAGCACTCGCAGGCCACTGTAAAGACATCGTTGTCACTATTCATGCTGATAACTCCGTCTCTGTCACCGATGATGGCCGTGGTATACCGACCGGTATTCACCCGGAAGAAGGTATCTCCGCTGCTGAAGTTATCATGACGGTATTACACGCAGGCGGTAAGTTCGACGATAACTCCTATAAAGTTTCCGGCGGTCTGCATGGCGTAGGTGTTTCTGTGGTTAACGCCTTGTCCCAGAAGTTGGAGCTGGTGATTCGCCGCGACGGTAAAGTGCATCAGCAAACCTACTCTCATGGTGTACCGCAAGCGCCACTGAGCGTGACAGGGGAAACCGAAGCAACAGGGACATTGGTGCGTTTCTGGCCAAGCCATGAGACTTTTACCAATGTTGTTGAATTTGAATACGATATTCTGGCTAAACGTCTGCGTGAGCTCTCATTCCTGAACTCTGGCGTTTCTATCCGCCTGATCGATAAGCGTGATGGTAAACAGGATCACTTCCACTATGAAGGTGGTATCAAGGCCTTTGTTGAGTATCTCAACAAAAACAAAACGCCTATCCATCCAAACGCATTCTATTTCAGTACCGAAAAAGACGGTATTGGTGTTGAAGTCGCGCTGCAGTGGAACGACGGTTTCCAGGAAAATATTTACTGCTTTACCAACAACATTCCACAGCGTGATGGTGGTACTCACCTTGCAGGCTTCCGTGCGGCGATGACCCGTACCTTAAACGCCTACATGGATAAAGAAGGCTACAGCAAGAAAGCGAAAGTCAGCGCCACCGGTGATGACGCCCGCGAAGGCTTGATTGCAGTGGTTTCGGTCAAAGTGCCTGATCCTAAATTCTCTTCGCAGACTAAAGATAAACTGGTTTCTTCAGAAGTGAAATCAGCGGTTGAACAGCAAATGAACGAACTGCTGGCTGAGTATCTGCTGGAAAATCCGGGTGATGCTAAGATAGTTGTCGGTAAAATTATTGATGCGGCGCGTGCACGTGAAGCGGCTCGTCGCGCGCGTGAAATGACGCGTCGTAAAGGTGCGCTTGATCTGGCGGGTCTGCCTGGCAAACTGGCTGACTGTCAGGAACGCGATCCTGCTCTGTCTGAAATCTACTTAGTGGAAGGGGACTCAGCGGGTGGCTCTGCAAAACAGGGGCGTAACCGTAAGAACCAGGCGATTTTACCGCTGAAGGGTAAAATTCTTAACGTTGAGAAGGCGCGCTTTGACAAGATGCTGGCTTCTCAGGAAGTTGCTACTCTGATTACTGCTCTGGGCTGTGGTATCGGCCGTGACGAATATAATCCGGATAAACTGCGTTACCATCATATCATCATCATGACCGATGCCGACGTCGATGGATCGCACATCCGTACCCTGTTACTGACGTTCTTCTATCGTCAAATGCCAGAAATCGTCGAGCGTGGCCATGTTTATATTGCTCAGCCGCCGCTGTATAAAGTGAAGAAAGGCAAGCAAGAGCAGTACATCAAAGATGATGAAGCGATGGATCAGTATCAAATCGCTATCGCACTGGATGGCGCAACACTGCACACCAATGCCAGCGCACCTGCATTAGCAGGGGAGCCACTGGAAAAACTGGTGTCTGAGTTCAACGCGGTGCAGAAGATGATCGGTCGTATGGAACGTCGTTATCCGCGTACCTTACTGAATTCGCTGGTTTATCACCCCACGCTTACTGAAGCAGAGCTGAGTGATGAAGCGAAGGTTACCGAGTGGATTTCAACGCTGACCACCTATCTGAACGAAAACGAACAGCATGGCAGTACCTGGAATTTCGAAGTACGTCATAATATGGATCGTCAGATTTACGAGCCGGTTGTCAGAGTACGTACTCACGGTGTCGATACCGACTATCCGCTGGAGCAAGAATTTATTGCCGCGGGTGAATATCGTCGTATTTGCGCTCTGGGTGAAACGCTGCGCGGGCTGGTTGAAGAAGATGCCTTCATCGAACGTGGCGAACGCCGTCAGTCGGTTGAAAGTTTTGAGCAGGCGCTGGAATGGCTGGTAAAAGAGTCTCGCCGTGGCTTGTCGGTTCAGCGTTATAAAGGTCTGGGTGAAATGAACCCTGAGCAACTCTGGGAAACCACGATGGATCCAGAAAGCCGTCGCATGATGCGCGTAACGGTGAAGGATGCCATTGCGGCTGACCAGCTGTTCACAACTTTAATGGGTGATGCGGTAGAACCTCGTCGCGCATTTATTGAAGAGAATGCGCTGAAAGCGGCGAATATCGATATTTAACGCTTGTTTCTCACAGTGAAAGCCGCGCCGTTGCGCGGCTTTTTTACTGTGCGCCGAGCATGGCGCGTAGCGCCTTGATGGGCGCTGTCTGTTGACTGTGGTGGTTAACAGACGACTTGGAGG
>NZ_CANMLV010000014.1 GCF_947498825.1 uncultured Cedecea sp.
TCATCTGTTAACCACCACGGTCAACGGACAGCGCCGTTCAAGGCGCTACGCGCCATGCCCGGCGCACCATAAAAAAGGGCCGCCTGAGCGACCCCTTGGTAACACACTGACTTCAACGATTACAGAATCGCTTTAGCCTGTGCAACTACGTTTTCAACGGTGAAACCGAACTCTTCGAACAGCTGTTCTGCTGGAGCAGACTCACCAAAGGTCGTCATACCGACGATAGCGCCGTTCAGACCCACATACTTGAACCAGTAGTCAGCAATGCTTGCTTCGATAGCAACGCGCGCAGACACGGCTTTTGGCAGTACGGCTTCACGGTAAGCTGCATCCTGCTTGTCAAAGGCATCGGTCGACGGCATAGAAACAACGCGCGCTTTAACGCCTTCGGCAGTCAGTTTTTCCCATGCTGCAACAGCCAGTTCAACTTCAGAACCAGTGGCGATGAAAATCAGCTCTGGCTGGCCTTCGCTGTCTTTCAGGATATAAGCGCCGCGGGCAATATCGGCCAGTTGCTGAGCGCTACGCTCTTGCTGTGCCAAGTTCTGACGAGACAGGATCAGAGCCGTCGGGCCATCTTTACGCTCTACAGCATATTTCCAGGCAACCGCAGACTCAACCTGGTCGCATGGGCGCCATGTGCTCATGTTTGGCGTCACGCGCAGAGCAGCAAGCTGTTCTACAGGCTGGTGAGTCGGGCCATCTTCACCCAGACCGATAGAGTCATGGGTATACACCAGAACCTGACGCTGTTTCATCAGCGCAGCCATACGCACAGCATTACGCGCGTATTCAACAAACATCAGGAAGGTTGAGGTGTATGGCAGGAAACCACCATGCAGACCGATACCGTTAGCGATAGCGGTCATACCGAATTCACGTACACCGTAATGGATGTAGTTACCGGCTTTGTCTTCGTTAAGCGCTTTAGAACCAGACCACAGAGTCAGGTTAGAAGGTGCCAAGTCAGCAGAACCGCCCAGGAACTCAGGTAACCATGGACCAAAGGCTTCGATAGAGTTCTGAGATGCTTTACGGCTGGCGATTTTCGCAGGATTAGCCTGCAGCTTAGCAATGAACTCGCTCGCTTTCGCATCGAAATCAGCAGGCAGGTCGCCGTTCACACGACGGGAGAACTCTGCAGCTTCCTGAGGGAATGCTTTTGCATAGGCAGCAAATTTTTCGTTCCAGGCAGCTTCTTTCTTCTCACCGGCAGCTTTGGCATCCCACTGGGCATAAATGTCCTGAGGAATAACAAATGGCTCATATTCCCAACCCAGCGCTTTACGGGTCAGTGCTATCTCAGCATCACCCAGTGGAGCACCGTGAGAATCATGCGTACCTTGCTTGTTCGGAGAACCGAAACCGATGATGGTTTTACACATCAGCAATGATGGCTTGTCAGTGACCGCACGCGCTTCTTCAACTGCACGTTTAATAGAGTCAGCGTCATGGCCATCAATACCACGAACCACGTGCCAGCCATAGGCTTCAAAACGTTTTGCTGTATCGTCGGTAAACCAGCCTTCAACGTGCCCATCAATTGAAATGCCGTTGTCATCATAGAAAGCAACCAGTTTGCCCAGCTTCAGCGTACCCGCCAGGGAGCACACTTCATGGGAGATGCCTTCCATCATGCAGCCATCACCCATGAAAGCGTAGGTGAAGTGATCGACAATATCATGACCAGGACGGTTGAATTGTGCCGCAAGAGTACGCTCGGCAATAGCCATACCGACAGCGTTGGCAATACCTTGTCCCAGCGGACCAGTAGTGGTTTCAACACCTGGGGTGTAACCTACTTCCGGATGGCCTGGTGTTTTAGAGTGCAGCTGACGGAAGTTTTCCAGCTCTGTGATTGGCAGGTCATAACCCGTGAGGTGCAACAGGCTATAAATCAGCATCGAGCCATGGCCGTTAGACAGCACAAAACGGTCACGGTCAGCCCATGATGGGTTTTGCGGGTTATGATTCAGAAAATCGCGCCACAGAACTTCAGCGATATCGGCCATCCCCATAGGTGCACCAGGGTGCCCGGATTTCGCCTTTTGTACTGCGTCCATGCTGAGCGCACGAATTGCGTTTGCAAGCTCTTTACGAGAGGACATTTTAACTCCAGATCGGATAGTGGAAATTGACGCTACTACTAATATACATTGGTAACTACAGCCCAAAAACCTCATGACAATGTACACCAGGGGAAAGGCCATGTACATGTAGTGTCAGCGTATCTGCTAAGAAATCTCCGGATAACGCTTGCATCAGTCGCTACTTGCAGCGTATGAGGCTTTCCTGATAAAAGGATAAACCTCCTGGTTATAGACAACAGAGTTCCTCTTTATTCCACAATTATCACTGATAGAAGGATTTGCACATGAAGTTACACCCCATTATCGCAGCACTGGGCGTAACCCTTTTTTTGAGCGGCTGTCAGGGTATGAACTCTGATGGTTTATTAACTTCCGGTGTCGGCGCGTTTCAAGCCTATACACTCAGCGATGCTCAAGTAAAACAACTCAGTGATGAGGCTTGTAAACAACAAGACAGTAAAGCAACGCTGGCTCCAGCTAATAGTGTCTATACCCAGCGTTTAAAGAAAATTTCCCAGGCTCTGGGGGATAACATCAACGGTATGCCGGTTAATTATAAAGTCTATATGACTAAAGATGTGAACGCCTTTGCGATGGCCAATGGCTGTATCCGCGTTTACAGTGGTCTCATGGATCTGATGAACGACAATGAAGTTGAAGGCGTGCTGGGTCATGAAATGGGGCACGTAGCCTTGGGCCATGTGAAAAAAGGTATGCAAGTGGCGATGGGAACAAATGCCATACGCATTGCTGCCGCTTCTGCCGGAGGCGTTGTCGGTGAACTATCGCAATCTCAACTGGGGGATTTAAGTGAAAAACTGGTCAATGCACAGTTTTCACAGCGTCAGGAATCAGAAGCTGATAACTACTCTTATGACCTGCTGCGTCAGCGTAAGATTAACCCCAACGGATTAGCCACAAGCTTTGAAAAGCTGGCGAGTCTGGATGGCGGACGCCAAAGCAGTATGCTTGATGACCACCCTTCCTCCGAGGGGCGCGCTCAGCATATCCGCGATCGTATGGCTGCTGACGGCCTGAAATAAACGATATACGGCGCTACAGGAGGTAAAAAAATCATTTTTGCCTCCTGTGTCAGAATGAAAGGAACGTAGCATGGAAAGGCTCGATTGCGATCGCATGTTTATTGCCGTGATGGAAACCGGCAGTTTCACTGCCGCTGCACAGAGACTCTCAACCAGCCACGGGCAGGCATCCAAACTCATTACCCGACTGGAACGTGAACTCCTTGTCACTCTGTTTAATCGCAGTACCCGTTCGTTAAAACCGACTGAAGTCGGTCTGGCCTACTATGAACGTATTCGTCCGTTACTGGCAGAATATGATGCCCTGAATGACGATGTACTGAATGCGTCGAAAACGCCCTCCGGTATATTAAGGGTTTCCGCTCCGGTCACCTTTGGCTCAACCCAACTCACAGAGCATTTGATTAATTTTGCCCGCCGCTTTCCCGATATTGAATTAGATGTCAGCTTTGCTGACCGGCTGGTCAATGTGGTGAATGAAGGTTTTGACCTGGCATTACGTATTGGCAAACTGACCGACAGCAACCTGATAGCCCGTAAGCTTTGCGACATCCGTATCGTGACGGTGGCATCCCCCGCTTACTTACAACAGAAGGGTACGCCTTCACACTGGAACCAACTGTCAGAACATCACTGTATAGTAGACACTAACTTTCGCGATCCTCTTGCATGGTCATTCCAGGATGAGAACCGGCAGCTACACGCTCAATTAGTTCGTGGACAAATAAAATTCTCCAACGCTGAAGTATGTCTGCGGGCAGCGATAGAAGGACTCGGGATCACGCGTCTCCCCACCTTTGTCGCAGGCAAAGCTCTTCAGGACAGAACCGTTATCTCAGTTCTTTCCCGCTATGAGGCTCCGCCACTAGGGCTGTATGCCATTTATCCACCCGCAAAATATCTGACCCGGCGCTCCCGCGTATTGATTGATTTTCTTGCAGAATCTTTTGCTGGCAAGCCAAAATGGGAAGAGAATTGGTGATTGTTTCCATTTTGGAAATAAACATCCCCTTTCCGACGGGATAATAACCTTCATGGAAAGGTAGTACATTCCTCTTATCAACTTATCA
The DNA here is from genome assembly GCF_947498825.1 of uncultured Cedecea sp. Taxonomy (GTDB): domain Bacteria; phylum Pseudomonadota; class Gammaproteobacteria; order Enterobacterales; family Enterobacteriaceae; genus JGM124. The sequence continues at coordinate 4,207 of NZ_CANMLV010000014.1, forward strand.
GAGGAATATATTATGTCAGATCAACGCACCGCCCCTTATGCAGCACTGATTATGCGCCTGGTATTAGGCATTCTGTTTCTGGCCCACTTTGGTCTGAAATTTTTTGTCTTCACCCCCGCAGGCACCGCGAAATTTTTTGCCTCACTTGGACTACCAGGCGGTCTGGCCTATGTGACTATGGCGGTTGAACTGGTTGGTGGCGTTGCCTTGATCCTCGGTGTTTATGCCCGGATCGTCGCCATCGTCCTGATCCCTGTGTTACTCGGCGCTATTGCAACCGTACACGGACCAGCAGGTTTCTTCTTTACCAATCCGAATGGTGGCTGGGAATTCCTTGCATTATGGATAGCAGGTCTGATTACACTGGCGCTGATCGGTGATGGCAAATATGCTCTGAAACCCACTTCATTCAAACGCTGAGGACAAGATTATGCTGGTTAACGGAAAATGGACGGCTGAATGGCATCCTGTGCAGTCTACCGACGAAAAAGGTGGCTTTGTTCGTCAGACTTCAAGTTTCCGCCACTGGGTCACTCCCGACGGCTCGCCAGGTATCACCGGTGATGCCGGCTTTATTGCCGAGCCCGACAGATATCATCTTTATGTAGCGCTGATTTGTCCCTGGGCTTCCCGAACGCTGATTGCGCGTAAACTTAAAGGCCTGGAAGAAGTTGTCAGTGTATCGGTTGTTGAGCCCTGGCTATTGGATGAAGGCTGGCATTTTGGTGACTATCCTGGCGCTAATCGCGATATCCTGAATAACGCCGAGTGGGTTCATCAACTGTATACTCAGGCCGATAGTACCTTCACCGGACGGGCAACGGTTCCGGTGCTGTGGGATAAGCAAACCGCGACTATCGTCAACAATGAGTCAGCCGATATCGTACGCATCTTCAATAGCGGCTTTGGTGACCTGGCCCGGAACAATATTGACCTCTATCCTGCATTGCTTCAGAGCGAGATAGAGCAGTTAAATGCTGAAATATATCCGTCCCTGAATAATGGCGTATACCGCGCAGGCTTTGCCACAACTCAGGTGAGTTACGCTGAAGCAGTCAGCGATGTCTTCGGGATGCTGGATAAACTTGAAGCCCGACTATCTGACGGACGCGATTTTTTAACCGGGCGTGATTTTACCGAGGCGGATATTCGTCTGTTTGTTACCCTTATCCGTTTTGATGCCGCTTACTATGGCCTGTTTAAATGCAATATTCGCCAGCTCCGGGAATACCGCTATCTCGATAGCTATACCCGACGCGTTCTGGCAATACCGGGGATTCGTGAAACCGTCAGTATTGACCATATCAAACAGGGATATTATTCAATCAAAGCTCTGAATCCTAACGGCATTGTTCCTGTTGGACCGGATATGCGGAATTACGGGTTTGAGGAAAAATAATGAGTAAAAATCTGATTGTCCTGTTACATGGCGTCGGCAGTCGGGGCAGTGATTTACAGGGAGTCGCAGAACGCTTACGCCAAGCGATACCACAAGTGTCTGTCGCGCTACCAGATGGCCCGTCAGCTTTTGATATGGGGCCTGGTTTTCAGTGGTTCAGTATCAATGGCGTGACGGAAGAGACTCGTCCGATGCGTATCCTGGCGGCCCGTCAGGCCTTTGATGACCGATTAGCCGAGGTGTTCAGACAACAGGGTATTAATCCAGAAGCTGACCGCGTCATACTGGCAGGATTTTCTCAGGGAGCCATTATGGCGATGGATGCGTTGATTCGCGCAGACTATCCCCTGGCAGGCGTGGTGGCATTCTCAGGCCGTCTTGCTTCGCCGCTTCCATTACGACCACCTGCGGGCTCCGCCGCAGTCCTGATTCATGGTAAAGCCGATCAGGTCATCCCATGGCAAGAGAGCCAAAAAGCAGAGGAAGCCTTACGTGCGGCAGGTGTTCAGGTTGAACTGAGTATTGAAGAGCATGTGCCGCATACTATTAGCCTTGCAGGGATCAGAACGGCAACCACATTTATTAAAAAATGCGTCGCACTGACTGACTGAACAAATCAGAAGGGATATTAAGCATCCCTTCTGATGAGAGTGTTACAGTAAAGCCCGGATTTATTCGCCCTTTTTCGCCGCCTGGATATACAGCAATTCCAGTGCCAGGGTTGCCGCGGCAAGCGCAGTGATCTCTGACTGATCGTAAGCAGGCGCCACTTCAACCACATCCATACCGACAATATTCAGATCTTTCAGACCACGAACCAGTTTCAGGGCACGATCTGAAGTCAAACCGCCTGTCACCGGTGTACCCGTTCCTGGAGCAAAAGCCGGATCCAGACAGTCAATATCAAAGGTCAGGTAAACCGGCATGTCACCGACTATCTGTTTGATCTCAGCCAGCAGAGAATCCACGCTCCTGTCATTAACCTGAGGAGCATCCAGTACGGTAAAGCCATTGTCTTTATCAAACTCTGTACGAATACCAATTTGTACAGAATGATTAGGATCGATCAGACCTTCTTTCGGTGCTGTGTAGAACATAGTACCGTGATCGAATTCACAGCCATTTGAATAAGTATCGGTGTGGGCATCGAAATGAACCAGCGCCATTTTACCGAAATACTTAGCATGAGCACGCAACAGCGGCAGGGTAACAAAATGGTCGCCGCCAAAAGAGAGCATGCGCTTGCCGTTTGCCAGTAAACGCTCAGCGTGAGCTTGCAAGTTTTCACTCATTTCACGCGCATCGCCAAATGCATAGACTAAATCGCCACAGTCCACGACTTTCAAGCGGTCACGCATATTGAAGTTCCACGGGAAGCGGTTACCTTCCCAGGCCAGGTTAGTTGAAACCTGACGGATTGCAGCCGGTCCATGACGCCCACCGGCACGTCCTGAGGTTGCCATATCAAATGGCACTCCAGTGATAACCCAGTCGGCATCACTGTCATAAGGCTGGAAATTTAATGGTAAGCGTAAAAAGCCAAAGGCATTGGATACCAGGGAGTTATCGTATTGATGGCCTAAGGTGCTCATTGTCTGACCTCTTGGTTGGGTTAAATCGATATAAAAAAATCCCTCCCGCGTCGTTAGCCCGACGAGGAAGGGATCAGCACAATTAATGAGAACTATTGACGCGAATGACTGACTCTATTCCTCGTCTTCCAGGTAAGTATAACCGTAGAGACCCGCTTCAAACTCCTCCAGGAACTGCTGTTGCAATTCATTATCCAGCCCGGTCTGTTTAACCTGATCGCGGAAATGCTTCAGCAGAGTATTGGGATCCAGCTGTACATATTGCAGCATATCGGCAACGGTATCGCCTTCATCAGAGAGCTCAACATTCACAGCACCTTCCGGTGTTACAAACACGTCTACTGCTTCGGTATCCCCAAACAGGTTATGCATATTACCCAGGATTTCCTGATACGCCCCTACCATAAAGAAACCTAAAAGTGGTGGATTTTCAGGATCGTATTCCGGCATCGGCATCGTGGTCGCGATACCATCGCCATCGATATAGTGATCGATGGCACCGTCTGAATCACAGGTGATATCCAACAGCACCGCACGACGTTTTGGCGTCAGATTTAACCCTTCCAGCGGCATAACCGGGAATAATTGATCAATACCCCAGGCATCTGGCATTGACTGGAACAGAGAGAAATTAACGTAAATTTTATCCGCCATACGTTCCTGTAGCTCATCAATAATCGGGCGATGGGCACGATTACTCGGATCTAACAGAAGCTGGATCTCATGGCACATACTGAGGTAGAGCTGCTCTGCCCAGGCACGCTCCTGCAAAGAGTAGCTGCCAGAGGCGTAACCGGTATGAATATCATGCAAGTCCATCTGGCTGTCATGCAGCCATTCGCGTAATGAGCGACGGTTATTAGGCTCATGCATTTCACCCCAGGTTTCCCACATACTTTGCAGCGCACGAGGAGCATCTTCAGCCGGGGCGACTGGCGTGGTGTATTCGTTACGTTCCACACCAATGATATTGGAAACCAGAACCGTATGGTGAGCGGTAACCGCACGTCCGGATTCTGTAATCACCGTCGGATGTGGCAAATTAAACTCTTCACAGGCATCACCGATAGCCCAGATGATGTTATTGGCATATTCATTCAGGCCATAGTTCACGGAACAGTCAGACTGTGAGCGAGTGCCTTCATAGTCGACGCCTAAACCACCACCGACGTCGAAACACTCAATATTGACGCCCAGCTTATGCAGTTCGACATAGAAACGTGCCGACTCACGTACACCGGTAGCAATATCACGGATATTTGCCATCTGTGAGCCAAGGTGGAAATGCAGCAACTGTAAGCTGTCGATATGGCCCGCCTCACGGAGCATTTCGACCAGCTGCAATACCTGGACCGCCGCCAGACCAAATTTAGACTTCTCACCACCGGATGCCTGCCATTTACCCGAGCCCTGAGAAGCCAGACGTGCACGTACTCCCAGGCGCGGAACCACGTTCAAACGCTCAGCTTCTTCCAGAACAATACTGATTTCCGACATTTTCTCGATAACCAGATAGACCTTGTGGCCCATTTTTTCGCCGATCAGCGCCAGTCGAATATATTCGCGGTCTTTATAACCGTTACAGACGATCACCGAACGGGTCATACCGGCATGTGCCAGCACCGCCATCAATTCAGCTTTTGAACCGGCTTCCAGGCCTAAAGGCTCACCCGAATGAATCAGTGACTCAATCACACGTTTATGCTGGTTAACTTTAATCGGATACACCAGGAAATAGTCACCGTTGTAACCATAAGATTCCCGGGCACGCTTAAAAGCAGCGTTAATTGAACGCAGGCGATGCTGCAGGATTTGCGGGAAGCAGAACAGAGCTGGCAGACGCTGCCCTTGCGCTTCACGTGCTTTCACCAGCTCAGCAAGATCCACTCTGGCCTGGGGAATATCAGGATTCGGGCATACGGTTATATGGCCAAGCTCATTGACGTCATAATAATTATTACCCCACCAGGCAATATTATAGGTACGCAGCATTTTGCTTGCATCCTGAGAACTCACAGCGACCTCCTGCATGGAGCGGTATTGATCTTGCTCGCCTGATGACGAACCTGTAACAGAAGAGATTTTGTCAGCCATGGCGAACCTCACGTTGTTTTGAATAGACAATACAGTTAACGACTATCGCAGGGTGATATTGAAATAACAACCCATTGTTCAGGTCATCTGGTAGCAGAAAAATCTGACAGTCAGACTGTACTTTGGGTTTATTTTTCATCTTATTGTAAAACACATAACCGGGATCTGTGTGACAGATTGGCGAAACCACGAGAAAGATCTTGTCAGACAAGAGCGCCCTTGTTCAGTTATCACGAAGGATTAGATGCCCGCTCGCGAGTCCTGAGAAACACCGAGATGTCTGAGACATCGGCAGGATTTAGCGCATAAGATGCAAGTGATGGGGGACAAACAAGAAGCAGAATAGAGATCATTCATTAATTAACTCACCTCCATGCGTACCTGACAGGTATGCAACAAGCCAAAGCGTTGGCGCTGTGCAAACAGCCCCTGGAAAAATGCTTAACCCGGCTGGAAGTGGGCAACACAAATATCGTGTGCTTTTTTGATAAGCCGCGTGGGCGCTTTATACCGATAACCAGCAAAAAATGCAAAATAAAAATGGACCAATAGTCGGCAAAAAAGCAACTCTCCACAGCAAGACATAATGCACAGTAGAACGAAAACGCATACTGGACAGTATACCTTACCGTTGACAACAGATTCAGACCTCGCCGGGAGACTTTCTGGAAAATGTTTGCCCGCTATAATTTACCAGCCACCGCCGCCGCCACCACCAGATCCTCCCCCAGAAGAGCCTCTGCCAGAAGAACCGGATCCACTACTGAAGCCAGAGCCAGAAGAACCTGAACTTGAACTACGACTCGGGGTTGCCATCGACGACGAAGAACAGGAGCGACTAAAACGACTCATACTCTTCCAGTCAGCGTCGGCAAAGGCCTCCGACATAGCACCAGACTGGCTCAAATACTTAGCAAAGGTATTCGCCCAAGTTTTACCCACGCCAAGCGCCAGGGCTGCGGGTAACAGACTTTCAAAATGCGAAATTCGTTGATCCGGTGGATAAAGTATCTGATAACGATGTCTTTCAGCCGTTCCTAAATAAAGTTTTAATCCCTTTGCAACAGCTAAATCATTCAGCCCTTGCTGGGTATAGCGTGGGAGTTTCAAAGCAAAGCCGATGCATAACAAAATAGAGAAGATCAATGCCCCAACATACCCTGCGGGAAACTCCGTCAAAGGTATTGCGCCAAACAGGAAAAAGCCGCCACCAAAGATGATAAAAGAGCCAAATAGCAGCGCAAACACCAGCGGAATTAATCCCCAGTTATCCCATACCCTTCTCGGATCAAGTAAAAAACTCAGGGGTAAAGAGAGCATCGCGATACCAAAAGACCAGCATATCAACGCCGGTATGGTCATGACAGCTGTGGCAGGACTGAACAAGGCACCACATATCACAGGGAGCATAAGTATGATATAGATTGCCCGGCGGATAGGCCTAGCCAATTCTCTGAATAATTTACTCTTCTGTTTTTCATTACGGGCGCTCAGCCACTTGCGCGCATTTTGCATTGGCCTCTGATGGGCCAGACTGAGGTTGATGTTTTTACGATCACCATAAAAAATTAATCCTAACAGATGCTTATCATCGGCCGTTAAACGCTGGTTTTTTTTCTCTGGCTGGTAAGAAAGCCATTGTTTATCCAGTGAACGAAACTTGGATAGCCACGGATTGTTTAACGTCTTCTTGACCGTAATGGCTACGCAACCTTTAGCAACCAGTGCCAGCAGGTCGCTGCTGAAGGCCACATCATCGTATTTATGATGGGTAAGAAAGCGCAGATAACCAGGTGACATGTCTGCAGGCATGGTATACAGCGGTACCACAACAGGCATTTTTAACCCAACTGCAGTGACATTTTTACGCCACCACCACAGGCAGTAGATAATCATCAGCAGTGCCGGTATCCACAGGGCAATAGTTGCCAAAGTGGGTAATAGCAGGTGCACCAGTGGAGAGACGGCTTGTGGATCCTCGGCTGCGGCCAGAACATCTCGTGACCAGGTAAAAACCACGGTCAGGCCTTCACCCTTCCCGAGTGGCTGTGTGGTTTGTACCGCGCCATTGGGCAGGATCCGGGCGTTCTGTTCTCTGGCTCCATTGATCCCGGAATAAATATCAATGGAGTTCAAACGTGTATCCATGCCTTCGCTATTCAGATAATGGCTGGCATCCGGCAGTTCCAGCTGGAAGCTGGCCTGGGCTATTGGGTAGCCCCAGCCGTTACCGGTTACGTTCCAGTAAAGCTCATCCCAATCGTAGAAACGGCTGAAGTGGTTGCTAACCTGATAACGCACTTCGTAGTTATAAATAGCGGGTTGTAGCATGCGTTCGGAGCTACCAATACGTACTGTCAGCGTCTCGGCAGTTTTATCCAAGCTAAACGGCTCAGGAACACCGTCACGTAATACCGCTTTAACGTGATAATTCACTTTGAAAATCTTGCCATCTTGCCGGTTCCAGGTGAGCGGTAAGGTACGGAAGATGCCACGTTTTATCTCTTTTCCTAAAGATAATACCTTGATGTTTTCACTCACCTCCATACTGCCATCAGTATTGAAATGAGCACGCGTGTCGAACGAAATAATATGTTCATGAGCACGTAGCAAATTGGGAGAATTTGAAGATATCGGTTGTGAACGTTCTGCGTTCCTGGCAGGCGAGATACTAAAGGAGTCGGCATCCGCTAGCGCCTGTATCGTTCCCGTGACGAGCAGCAAGAGTCCCCATAAAATACCGATTATCCAGCGAGATAATACAACCATAGTATCAGTCCATCCGTGGTAATTTAGCATCCTCAGGATCTTCAAGTTCGAAGAAAGCATAGCTTTTAAAGCCAAACAGACGTGCCAGCAGCAGACTCGGGAAAGACTCCACCAAAATATTGAAATCACGCACAGTGCCATTGAAATAGCGACGCGCCAGTTGCAATTGTTCTTCCGTCTCAGCAAGAGATTGCTGTAAGGACTGGAAGTTTTCGCTGGCTTTCAGTTCCGGATAGGCCTCAGCCAGTGCAAAGATATGGCCAAAGGTTCTGGATAATGCCCGCTCATTCTCGGCAATTTCTCGAGTATTACCTGTAAGATTACTGCGCTGGCGGGAGAGGTTTTCAAACAGTTCTCTCTCGTGCTGAGCATAACGTTTTACCAGGTTTAATAGGTTTGGCACCAGATCATGTCTGCGTTTAAGCTGCACCGCGATACCACTCCAGGCTTCATCTTTGAAGCGACGTAGCGAGATAAAGCGGTTATAAGTCATCACCACCCAAAATAACACGGCTGCTATAACCGCCAGGCTGAGATAAATTTCCATTTTTCTATTCCATGTTTGCTGACATTATTTTCTACGACCCAGACAATGAAGACTCTATCCGGTGTACATCCAGAACAGTGAGATACCAGGTTATCTTTCTTTCATAAAAACCACATCATATACAAGGTTAACATTATTAATACCGATCAGACTAAAACCCGCGGCCAATAAAACCAGTAGTACAGCTTCAGAAACCAAAGATTCTGGCAAGAACCCTCATGTTAGCCCGTCCCGCCCTGACATATTTCCTTTATTTTTCAATTTCATGGTCAGTTATCTTAGCCTAATGAGCGTAATACAGCCTGTGAGAATAAATAACTCTAGCCATCTGCTGTCTGAGTAATTAAAATAGCCGTCCAGATGTTAATCCATCTATACTCTCAATGGTCAGCATGACTTAACTGCCGCATAAACTATTCAGAGTAGATATCCAGTATTAGACTGCCTGTTTTTCAATCTGTGGCAACACGTTTTCAGGCTGGTTTATTTCGCTACACTTACTATTGGCAAACAGCCTGAACTAAACGAATTCTCTTAGGGTGAAAAAAAATATGGCCAAGCATCTTTTTACGTCCGAGTCAGTATCTGAAGGGCATCCTGATAAAATCGCCGACCAAATCTCTGATGCGGTTCTTGATGCGATTCTTGAGCAAGACCCGAAAGCTCGCGTCGCATGCGAAACCTATGTTAAAACCGGTATGGTCTTAGTCGGCGGTGAAATCACCACCAGCGCCTGGGTTGATATCGAAGAAATCACCCGTCAGACCATACGCGAAATTGGTTATGTCCATTCAGATATGGGCTTTGATGCTAACTCCTGTGCAATCTTGAGTGCCATTGGTAAGCAGTCTCCGGACATTAATCAAGGCGTCGATCGTTCCGATCCGCTAGAGCAAGGTGCTGGTGATCAGGGGTTAATGTTTGGTTACGCAACCAATGAAACTGACGTATTAATGCCCGCGCCAATTACCTATGCCCATCGTCTGGTACAACGCCAGGCTGAAGTGCGCAAAAACGGCACCCTGCCATGGCTGCGTCCGGATGCAAAAAGCCAGATTACCTTCCAGTATGACGATGGTAAAATCATCGGTATTGATGCCGTTGTTCTGTCCACTCAGCACGCTGAGTCTGTTTCCCTGCAAACGCTTCAGGAAGCAGTAATGGAAGAAATTATCAAGCCTGTTCTGCCCGCTGAATGGCTGAATGCGCAGACCAAGTACCATATCAACCCAACAGGTCGTTTTGTTATCGGTGGCCCAATGGGTGACTGTGGTCTGACTGGACGTAAGATTATCGTTGATACTTACGGCGGCATGGCTCGCCATGGTGGTGGCGCATTCTCAGGCAAAGATCCGTCTAAAGTCGACCGTTCTGCTGCCTATGCCGCTCGCTATGTTGCGAAAAATATCGTTGCTGCAGGCCTGGCAGATCGCTGTGAAATTCAGGTTTCTTATGCGATTGGTGTGGCTGAACCAACCTCAATTATGGTTGAAACCTTCGGCACCGAAAAAATTGCAATTGAGCAACTGACTCTGCTGGTACGTGAGTTCTTCGACTTGCGTCCATATGGTCTGATTCAGATGCTGGATCTGCTGCACCCTATCTACAAAGAAACCGCCGCTTATGGTCACTTTGGTCGCGAACATTTCCCGTGGGAAAAAACCGACAAAGCAGCACAGCTGCGCGAGGCTGCCGGACTGATTTAATCCGCTACCGCATCAATGCGTTAAAGGCCAGCTTATTGAGGTGGGGTTCACTTCAATAAGCTGGCCTTTATATTTTCTGGCGCTCGATATAGCCATCTTTTATCATGATGATAAAGCACGTTAAAACTTGAGGTATAGGATGACGAATAAGACGAAGGTTCTTTCCGTCTTTGATTTCGATGGAACGCTCACGAGACGTGACAGTTTCGTCCCCTTCTTGCGCTTTGCCTTTGGAAAACGCGTCTTTGCCCGGCGTATAATACGTCTGGTGATACCTACTCTTAAATGCCTTGGTCGTAGAGTCACCCGGGATGAACTGAAGGGCATCCTAATCAAGACCTTCCTCACCGGGGTTGAAGCACATTGGGTGGAACAAAAAGCCAGCGAATTCTGTGAAAAATACTTTGCCCGAATGATGCGCCCTTCCGGTTTGATTGCCGTGGCCACTCAGATTAACTCAGGAGCTGTCGTCACCATTTGCTCTGCGTCGCCCTCCATTGTGCTTAAACCCTTTGCCGACAGGTTAGGAATACGTTTGATAAGCACAAATTTGGAAGTCAAAGACGGCGTGCTGACAGGGAATATTGATGGGCAGAACTGCCGCTGTGCTCAAAAGGTCGTCAGACTTAACGCAGAGTACGGTCCGCTCTCTGACTGGTACTTACGGGCATGGGGTGATACCAGAGGTGACTATGAAATGCTGGCGATTGCCCAGGAACCACACTGGCGGCACTTTCACCCTGCCTGGGAAAAGCGTAATCCGCCAATGGCGAAAATAAAAGGTACGCTGAAATAGTTTAAACCTATCCCGTAGTATGGACTGTATCCTGCTCGGTTAGCTAACCAGCATTGGGATACAGTCCACTCTCTACAGGGCGGAAGATTAGATATTAACGCCGTGCTGGGAAGCCAGCGCAGATAAGCCACCAGCAAAGCCCTGACCTACCGCTTTGAATTTCCACTCACCGTTGTGGCGATACAGCTCGCCAAAGATCATTGCCGTTTCGGTAGAAGCGTCTTCTGACAAATCGAAGCGAGCAATTTCTGTGCCGCTGTCATGGTTAACAACGCGCATATAGCTGTTACTCACCATACCAAAGTTCTGATTACGTACTTCAGCATCATAAATAGTGACCGCAAAGATCAGTTTTTTCACTTCGGCAGGAATTTTAGACAGTTCAACTTTAACCTGCTCATCATCGCCGTCACCTTCACCGGTACGGTTATCGCCCATATGGTTGACTGAACCACAGGTGCTGGTTTTGTTATTAAAGAAAATAAATGAGGCATCGGAGAGAACTTTACCGTCATCACCAACCATAAAGACCGATGCATCAAGATCAAAGTCTGCACCATCAGTTACACGCGCATCCCAGCCCAGACCCGCCATGGCAATATTCATGGTTGGTGCTTCTTTCGTTAAGGATACGTTTCCACCTTTAGTCAAAGATACAGCCATTTTTACTCTCCAATAGTTTTCATAAAGTCAGGCGGCGAATACCGCCTGTTTGTCCCCGTCAGATTTCAAGCCTCCCGGGTATCGTGCTGATAGAATTAACTTTTTATCAATTAAGATGCGTTGATACCGTACTGAGCACAAACCGATGCCAGACCTCCGGCATACCCCTGTCCTACAGCACGGAATTTCCATTCGCCGTTGTAGCGATATAGCTCACCGAATAGCATGGCCGTTTCTGTCGATGCATCTTCAGTCAGGTCATAACGCGCCACTTCCAGCTGGTTATCCGCATTCACCAGGCGAATAAATGCGCCTGATACCTGACCAAAACTCTGGCGACGGATGGCGGCATCATGGATAGTCACAACAAAAACTATCTTTTCCACCTCTTCAGAAAGCCGGTCGAGCTTAATTTTTAGCGCTTCGTCGTCACCGTCGCCTTCCCCCGTGAGGTTGTCGCCGGTATGCAGTACAGAACCATCAGAAGATTTCAAATTGTTGTAGAAAATGAAATCTGCATCACCACGCACTTTCCCTGTGCTGCTTAGCAAAAATGCTGAAGCATCAAGGTCAAAGTCCTGACCGTCGGTAGAGCGGGCATCCCACCCCAGACCGACCATCATGTTTTTCATGGTTGGGGCTTCTTTGCTTAAAGAAACATTCCCGCCTTTAGAAAGAGAAACACCCATTGTTCTATCCTCCCGTATTAAGATTAATTATCGAAGTAAAGCCCCCGGGAAATTAACCCTCTTTGCCTTGCTGAGCATCAGCTTTTCCGGGGAGCAACACGCTGGCAATAATACCTATAGCCAGTACCCCCAGGACAACAAAAAGACTCGTATTGGCTGAAATACTGTAACCGTGATGCCACAAATGGTCGGTTGCATTCAGACCCAGTTTCAGACCGATAAAGAACAGCAACGCAATAACGGCTTTTTCAAGGTGCACCAGATATTGCTTAAGTGCTTCGAGAACAAAGTACATGGTACGCAAACCCAGAATGGCGAACATCATGGCACTGTAGACAATCAGCGGTTCACGACTCACCGCGATAACGGCCGGAACGGAGTCAAAAGCAAACATCACATCAGACAGTTCAACCACCGCCAGACAGAGCATCAGAGGGGTTGCATACATTGTCCCTTTGCCGACACGACCGATTTTGACGTCTTTGTTCTCAGGTTTTGCCAGCTCGGCATCCACTTCTTTCTGGCTGATAAGGAAAGCGTGACCTTTCAGCTTCGGCCAGATAGGGAAGAAGCGTTTCACCATGCGATAGGCGATATGCTGAGAGTAATCTTCGATCTCATCGTTATCGTCACCGCTTTTCAGCATCATTACTGCAGTCCACAGAACGATTAGCGCAAAGACAATTTCAACCCAAGGCCCTAATGCCAGCAGACTGGTCCCTATGGCAACAAAAACGCCGCGGAAGACGATTGCGCCAATCACCCCCCAGTAGAGTACGCGGTGGCGCAGGTTATTCGGCACAGCGAACCACGAGAAGATAGCCATAATCACAAACAGGTTATCTACCGAGAGAACCTTCTCCAGCGCATAGCCGGTAATAAACAGGCTGGCAACTTCGGCACCGTGATGAACATAGAGGAACCCCGCAAAAGCCATCGCGATAACAATCCAGAACACGGTCCAGAGCGATGCGCTTTTTAAAGAAATCGGCTTGTCATGGCGGTGCATGAATAAGTCGATACAGATGGCTCCAACAGCCAGTACAACAAAAACAATGACTGTTTCTGCCGGGAAACCAATATGTGTAGAAACCATAATGAGACCTTAAACCAAAGTGTAAAAATTAAAGGCCGAATTCAGCCGGAGTAAAGCCCAGAGCCTGAGCAATCTCAATGACAGCCGTTTGCTCTGACTGGTCAAAATCACCATCACTTTTCGCAACCGCAATACCCACACGTACCGCAAGTTGCGCGGCTTCTGGCTGATCTTTCAAGGCCAGAATATATTTCATCGTTTCCCCTTTACCGATTTCATAATCGAAACTGAAGCTATCAACCAGCTCATTGAAGAAGTCGATAACCTCTTTGGTGTCGAAGACTTTCAGTTCAGGAGAAGCCTTGAGGAAGCCAATCATCTTTTGCTTTTCTTCGGCGCCGACGCCATCACTGGTCACGGCAATACGGGCACAAACAGCTACTGTTCCCTGCATAAATTTCTTATGTTTAAATCGCCCGACCTGTTTGGTTAGTTCATCACGACCTGCGCTCAAAGCATCTTTTACTTTATTGAAGAAACTCATTGTCTTATCCTCGAAATATTCAATTTATTTTGAACCCGCTGACCAGCGGAAACCCCAGCCTAGCGCATTGTCCATATCTTTATGGCCACTGAAAAATTGGTTGATACGTTCCACTTTGATCGTGCCATTTTCATTTACCAGGCGCGCTATTGCGCACATGTTGTGGCGGTTCGACCCTTCGGTTAAACGTGTTTCTATCGGCGGCTGCTCAGGAATATGCAACGTGACAACACCATCGGTTTTATCCCAGCTTGCGACGCCTTCATAAATAAAGGCAAAAATCAGCACCTGACGGATGTTTTTCCATTCACGGCCATTGATATGCAGCCACTCTCCTTCAGTCGCCTGCCCGGTACGATCGTCGCCCTGTAGCTCAACAAAAGGCTCTGAATTTAAACGCCCGAAAGTACCACCAAGCGCTTGAATCACTCCTTTAGAGCCATCCTGAAGTTCAACAAACGCCCCTAAATCCAGATCAATGCCTTTGGATTTGCCGAACATCCCTCCGAACATGCCACCTGATTCTGTGCGGGCTTGATTCCAGTTAAGATTAATTTTTATCTCACCAAAATTGTCCTTCTTCGCCAGGCTTATCGTTGGCTTTTCTTTGGTCAGTGAAACTTTGCTTAAGCTGATTTTTGTCGGTGCCGGTTGTGGGGCACTGACAGGAGCCGGAGGCGGTACACTGGCAGGTTCAGAAATATCGACCCCGAAATGTTCTGCTAATGGCTGCAATCCCCCATTAAAACCTTGGGCTACAAAACGAAACTTCCATTCAGTGTTACGGCGATACAGTTCTCCCAGGATCAGCGCAGCTTCCTGACGCCCCGCGACATTGACATTACCGGACAGCAAAACGGTGTCGTTAAGCTCAATCTGAATAGAAAGATGGTTCAAACCTGAGAGCGTGGTATTCCCCTCACAGGTCGCAGTGAAAGCCAGTTTTTGCACTTCAGGCCGCAGGCGATTGATATCGACCAAAAAGGCGGTATCCGTACCTGCACCGGAGAGTTTTACAGTACCGTCATCGTTGACAGGTTGCCCGTAAAACACCATGTCCGGGTCACCCTGTACCTTACCTGACGCGTAAAGACGGAACGAAGAGGCATCAACTGAGACACCAGAGAGAACACGTACCGTCAGTATCTGTGAAGGAACGGGAGCATTGCCCCCTGGCGTCATCGTCATTACCGCACCACCGTAGCAACAATATCAGCATGCATGTCATCAATGGTTCGGCCACTAGACGCTTTACCATGAGCAGTAAAGTCCCAGCTTCCACCCTTACGAGCTAAAGAAGCAATAATAATTCCGGTGTGCGAACCCTGTTCGGTCAGTTTGTAGCGAGCCAGCTCTTTACGGGACTGATCCACCACGCGGCAAAACGCGTTGTCAACTTCATTAAAGGTTTGACCACGGAAGCTATTCACTGTGAAAGCAAGGTACTCAACTTGGGCTGGTAAACGCGTCAAATCAACCGTGATAACTTCATCATCACCATCCCCTTCACCTGTCAGGTTGTCCCCCAGATGAACAACGGAGCCACAGCTTGATTTCAGCTTGCGAAACCAGATGGTATCGAGTGTTTTACCCGTGGCATCTAACAGAACGCATCCGGCATCTAAATCAATGGAGTCACTCCCCCCACCGAGAAGTCCACCGAAGAAACCTTTTTTCTTTTTCAAAGGATCCCAACCTAAACCGAATTGCAGCTGATTTAACGATGACGTCTCTTTGCTGAGTGAAACTGTTTGGTTTTTACTTAATGAAACCATTATTTATTCCTTCAGGTGTAGGTTAAAGCGTTCTTTTCTTAAATCAAAAAACTCTCTTTTAAAAAATCATATCATGATGAAGTTTCACCACAAGAGCATTTTTCTCGGCCTTTAACAGATAAATCATAACAACATGATTTTAAACGAATTAAATATTAAGCATTTACTTAAAATGACGAAATTCAGTTGAAACTTACCCATATTTACCCAGCAGTTAACACGAAACATTTTAGATCATATTATGATTGACATAGAGAAATCCTCTTCATAGACTCAGCTCTCAATGCTCCCCCTCTTATTCCGGGAAAAATAAAGCGATGAGTAACACAATCTGGTTTATGGAAGGTTTATCGTCGCAGCGCGATATCATTTCAGGCATTCAGGCTTTTTTTAAAAAGACTCATCAAGCCATTAGGGTAATTGCCTCTCATCGCCACCACCGCAATGAAATACTTTCTCAGGCTGATATTGCGTTGATTGAACCCGTCGACGAGAAATACCGGCTGGATTTCATTGCTCATACCGTAAAAAAGTATGGCGTTAAGGCTCTCCATTGCGGCCGTAATAGCCTGTGGTTTGAAGCGCATCGCCAACAAATTGAAGCCTTGGGTGTTTCTCTGACGACAGGTGCAAGCAGCCTGGCCACACTTAAGCTTGCTGATGACAAAGTCGAATTTGCCCGGAAGATGGAGAGCTGTGGCCTGCCAGTTGTTCCCTCTGAGCGAATTGAAAGTGCCAATGCACTTCGTGAGAGACTAGCATCAGCAGAGAATAAACAGGCTCTTTGCGTCAAACCGGTGACGGGGATCTACGGCATGGGGTTCTGGCGTTTTGACGACAAAGCAACCCCGATGTCGGCCTTTACTCATCCTGATAGCCGGAAGGTCCATCCTGAACTGTATTTGCATGCGCTTGTTCAACAAGACGATTTTAAACCACTGGTGCTGATGCCCTGGTTGCCGGGCCCGGAGTATTCCGTTGATATGCTTCTGGAACAAGGCCAAGTTATTGCCGCCGTCGCCCGCCGCAAAGAAGGCCCCATGCAATACCTGGAACAGTCAGGTCCTGCTTTTGAGCTGGGTAAACACTGCGCTCAAGTAATGCAGGCTGACGGTCTGGTCAATGTACAAACCCGTAATAACGAGAATGGCGAACCGGTGCTGCTGGAAATTAATATGCGGCCTTCAGGAGGTATCGGTTATACCCTCCACAGCGGGGTAAACTTGCCGGCCCTGTTTGCCCTGCGTCAGCTCGGGCTATGCAGTGAAGCTGAAGCCAAATTGCTGGCAACAGAAAATTTCACGCCTGCCGTGGTGCGGTCAATGACGGATGTCATCTTGTATCCGACCGTTCTGGATAATCTTTCCGTCAGCAACGAGAGCCTTTGATCATGCACAATCAATCGACTCTTTATCGTAAAGAACTGTCTGGCGGAACCCTGACGGTGACCTCGACGGAGGGCATTCTGCCGTTAGAGTTCCTGTTTGATATTGCCGAACGCCGCAATCCTAAACGCAGTTTTCTGTTTGTCAGCAAAGTACTGGGAAAACATATCCCGGTCTCCCCGCAAATAATGCGATCCGCTTATCAACAGCTAGCGCGACAGATCCCGGCCACTCTCCCTGAGCCGATACTGTTTATCGGGATGGCTGAAACCGCGGTCGGACTGGGAGCGGGCGTTTACCATGAAGCAGCAAAGCGCTTTAACGAAACGGTCTATCTGACCTCAACTCGCCATCCAGTTGACGGTGAATTGATGTGTGAATTTAAAGAAGATCATTCCCATGCAACCGACCATCTACTCTATCACCCGGCTTGCTCCGTTCTTCGGGCCTGTGCCCATAATGCACGCTCAGTAGTACTGATTGATGATGAGGCGACTACCGGTAAAACCTTTATCAACCTGCTGGCAGCATTACGCACCAGAGCAGGTCTGTCGGCAATAGAGCACGTCGTTACCGTAACACTCACCGACTGGAGTGGGAGCGCCCTTAGCGAACAATGCCCACTGCCTGTTACATCAGTATCTCTGGTCAAGGGCGGCTGGCAATGGGAAAAGAAAACCGGTGCTCCGGTTCCCGTCATGCCTGATGTCAATGTTACAGCCAAGGGCAGCGTGCCGATTAGTGGAAAACAAAGCTGGGGACGCCTGGGGATGGCAAAACCTGCCAACGATCTCGGCCCGGGAATGACCGTCGAACCAAAGGAAAAAATCTTAGTTCTGGGTACAGGGGAATTTGTCTGGGAACCTTTTTTACTGGCAGAGCGCCTGGAAGCTGAAGGAGCCGAAGTCAGGTTCAGTAGCACGACCCGCTCCCCTATATCTACAGGTTTTGCTATCGAATCAGGAATATCCTTTGCTGATAATTACGGGCTGGGCATTCCTAACTTTGTCTATAACGTCGCCCACCAACGATTCGACCGGATCTTGCTGTGTATCGAAACCCCGCCTGAGAGCGTCTGCCCTGTTTTGCTTGATGCCTTGAGCACCGTGGCTCCCATTGTTGAGGTTATCGCTTATGAATAAGCCCGTGGTTTTTTCCGATCTTGATGACACTTTATTTCAGACCCGCCGAAAAATGGTCAATGAGTTAGCGCTTGAACCCTACCGGACGGGAGCCCTGGATCCTTCCCTGAATCCCCGCAGTTTTATGACGCAAGAACAGTCAATGCTGGTGGACTGGCTGCTTGAGTATGCGGACTTTATTCCCGTCACCGCCAGGGGGACCGACGAGATAGCACGAGTGACAATTCCGTTTCGATCATGGGCGGTTACGACTCACGGAGCGGTGATCCTGACACCAGAAGGTCAACCCGATGAAAAGTGGAAAAGACATATGCAGGCAACGCTGTCTGCCTATCGGGAGCCTCTACTAACTCTGCAGCGTTATATTACGTCAATGATGGCTGAAAAAGGCATCCAGGGTTGGGCAAGGATCAATTATGAGTATGGCGATACGCCCGTCTACCTGGTGATGAAGCATACCGACAGTACAAAGCTGGCCGAACTTTATGCCTTTAACGAGGAAATAGAGACGATGTTTCCCACCGCCGGTTTTTATATACATAAAAACAGCAACAATATTGCCTGGCTGCCGGTGCCGGTAGAAAAAGGTCTGGCAACACAATATTTACTGGAGAAGCTTCGTGCCGAGCGCGGTGTTTTTCCAGTAATTGGTTTGGGTGACAGTCTTAGCGATCATCGCTTTATGAAGCTGTGCCACTGGTTTGGTCTGCCTCGTCAGAGCCAGTTTGCCGAGCATATTAACCGTCATGTTTTTGGGGAGGGATAATATGTCATCCTTCATCCCCTTTTCAGGCTCTTATCTGCCCGAAGATATCCATTTCCTGCTCAAGCCGATTGAAATTGAAATGACGCCGGTAGCGCAAAAAGAACAGCTTATTCAGTCAGGTACCAAACATTATTCTGAGATGCTAAGCCAGGAGCCAGAGCCCACCCGCTGGCATCTGGACCTCTTTTCCCGGGCGCTGGATAAAGGGGCTGTTCGTCTGGCAAAAGAAGTCGGCTGGCAAAGGCGCTGGCAGAGCAGTTCGCTAAAACACCGATTATTCTCGTCAGCCTGGTTCGTGCCGGTGTCCCTCTTGGCGTCATGCTGCATCAAACTCTGCGCGCAATGGGCCATGAGTCACACCATTATGGCGTAAGCATTATTCGCGACCGAGGGATTGATTGCACCGCAATGGAGTGGATTGAAAACCGTCATGGTACAGAAGGTGTGGTATTTGTCGATGGCTGGACCGGTAAAGGGGCGATTACCCGTGAACTACACCGATCGCTGGCCTCACGATCAGGATACCCAACCAGCCCACGCCTGGTCGTTTTGGCGGATCCCTGTGGTGTCTCTTGGCTCACTGCCAGCCATGATGACTGGCTAATCCCTTTCGGTATTATGGGAGCGCCCGTCTCGGGGCTTATCTCCCGTTCTGTCTGGTCTTCTGAAGGGTTGCATGGCTGCGTACAGTGCGAGCATCTTCGCCAATTTGAATGCAGTCGTCAGCTCGTCGACAGAATTGCTGACTGCCAACGGTCACTTGAAAAGCAGACAATTCCTGCCAGCCAGTGGACGTCAGCTACGCATAATCAACAACTGAAAACCCTGAGTGAACAGGTTATTAGTCATCTGTCTACCCAGTACCGTATTTCCAATATTAACCGGATTAAACCCGGTATCGCAGAAGCTACGCGTGCCGTTTTACGCCGTATACCCGAACATGTGCTTGTCCGTTCCGTGAATGATCCTGACGTTGCTCTGCTGGTTTATCTCGCGCGTGAAAAAAATATCACCATCACTGAGGTCGGTGACAGCCTCGGGCAATACCGTGCTATCACCATTATCAAAAAGGTGCACTGATGACTAAGAGACTCTCACCTTACCGGCTGGGTGCCACACTCTATATGCCTGCAACGCGTGCTGATATTGCCAGAAGTATACTGAATAATGATATTGCCGGGCTGCGCTCGATTGTGATTTGCCTTGAAGATGCGGTCAGTGAGCAAGATGTTCCCGCAGCGATGGCTAATTTAAAGCAGGTTCTGACAGTATTAAGCGCGGCTAAGGTAGAAGGATACGGTGCTGAATGGCCGCTGGTCTTTATTCGTCCTCGCCATGTTGGCATGGGACAATATTTAGTGAGTACTCTGGATTTATCCCCGATTGACGGGCTGGTTTTGCCTAAATTCACCTTCTCCTCTCTCCCCGTATGGTGGGAGATCATGAAGGATTCACACTTGTGTATGATGCCGACGCTGGAAACAGAAGACGTTTTTGATGTGATACAGATGCGCAAGCTCGCGACGATTCTGGTCGAACATCCCTGCCATCCGCGAATCATTGCCCTGCGTATCGGCGGCAATGATTTGATGAATGTTATTTCTCAGCGTCGCCCGCGCGATTTCACACTCTATGACAGCCCGATGGGCTATGTGATTAAAATGTTGGTCGCCGTTTTTGGCTCCCGGGACTTTGCACTGACCTCTCCGGTATGTGAGCATATTGATGACCATCATGTAATGGAACGTGAACTTGCACTTGATATGGCCCACGGACTGGTGGGAAAAACTGCCATTCATCCCAATCAGATAGCAAAAATTGAGCGTGCCCTGATGGTGACTGCAGCCGATCATGAAGATGCCCTGCGGATCCTGAACTCCAGCCAGGCCGTCTTTAAATCACAAGGGGCAATGTGTGAGCCTGCGACTCATCGACGCTGGGCTGCAAGAGTGCTTGAGCAGGCCCAAGTTTATGGTATCGCCCAGGAAAATGGGACGGAAAATATACGGAGAGTGACCCCCTACTGAAATCGTTCAGCAGACTCTGATTATTGTTACTGGTTTAACTAACGTTGAGGTTTTAACTGATAAAATACCCGGTCGTTTTATCGGTGCGACTCTCGATAACGATAACTCGAAAAAATCAGCG
The DNA here is from genome assembly GCF_947498825.1 of uncultured Cedecea sp. Taxonomy (GTDB): domain Bacteria; phylum Pseudomonadota; class Gammaproteobacteria; order Enterobacterales; family Enterobacteriaceae; genus JGM124. The sequence continues at coordinate 25,258 of NZ_CANMLV010000014.1, forward strand.
CTATTGGACGATTTTCTAACAACGGCAGGCACTCACTCATTATGCAACTCAGCACACGACAAGCACGCATTTTCCGGCTGGCAATGCTGCTAGGTCCGGGGACGCCGGTAGAAGCCCAAAGAATTATCACTCAACTGGGGTGTTCCGAACCAACCCTGACGCGTGCGCTAAAAGAGTTACGAGAAACTTACTCAGCCGAGATCCGCTACAGCAAAGCCACACACTCCTATCAACTGGTTAAGTCCGGGCAGCTTGATAAAAAAAAGCTCCGCCAAATGCATAATGCTCTGAGTTCAATAGTGGAAACTAAACCTGATGAAATCGTCAGCAAAGTTTCACTGGATAAGGAAAAGAAAAAGGCGGTATCACTGTCACTGCGCATGTCGGTATTACGTAAAATCGATCAGCTCGCGATGCAGACTGACACTACGCGCAGCGATATTGTCGAACTCCTGGTCGACAGCTCGATTGCTCAGCTTGCAGCAACATTACATCGTCGTTGAAGCAAATCACCACAGCGCGATAGTCAATGGCAGCTTAAAATAAACACGTTGTTGCAGAGAGACTTGCTCCCGCGATTATCTACGATTATTCTCACCATCTATGAAAGCCCCGCGTATCCCTATTGCCATCCAGCAAGCTGTTATGTTCTGTCTGCGTGAGAAACTCATGCAAGCAAACACATTTTTGCAACGCGAATATCCGCTACCCAACGTGTTTTATCAGCAACGTGGCACTGCGGCCGGTACCGCATGGCTTGAAAAAAATGAAATACGGCTCAACCCCATTTTATTACTGGAAAACCAGCAACCCTTTATCGACGAAGTGGTTCCCCATGAACTGGCGCATATCCTGGTGTGGAAACACTTTGGCCGCGTCCCTCCCCATGGCAAGGAGTGGAAATGGATGATGGAAGTGGTACTCGGTGTACCCGCCCGTCGCACTCACCAATTTGCCGTACAGTCCGTCCGTTCAAACACCTTTCCCTATTCCTGTCCCTGTCAGCAGCACCAGCTAACGGTTCGTCGTCATAATCGCGTACTACGCGGTGAAGCGCAGTACCGCTGTAGCCGTTGTGGCCAGCAACTCAAACCGGTCTAATCACACCCATTATTTCCTGACACTCTGACCGAATCACCGATTGAAACTGGATAAATCATCAGGTAGGGTTTCTGCATCTTTCTGTAAAGGCCCTATAAATGTCTAAAAAATTATCTTTCGCCGTTATCAGTATTATTTTGCTCTCCTCGCTCAGTGCTTTCGCTAATACTATCAATAACTTTTCTCAGGCTAAGACGGCTGGAGTAAAAGTGAATGCGGATGCACCCGGTGATTTTTATTGTGGCTGCAAGATAGACTGGCAGGGTAAAAAGGGGATCCCGGACCTGAGATCCTGTGGTTATAAAGTGCGTAAAAATGAAATTCGGGCTACGCGTATTGAGTGGGAGCACGTGATGCCTGCCTGGCAGTTTGGTCATCAGCTACAATGCTGGCAGGACGGTGGGCGAAAGAACTGCGCTAAAGATCCTGGGTATCGCCGGGTCGAAAGTGATATGCATAACCTGCAACCTGCTGTCGGTGAGGTCAATGCCGATCGCAGTAACTTTATGTTTGGTCAATGGAATGGCGGAGAAAGTCAGTACGGTCAGTGCGCCATGAAAATTGATTTTAAAAACAAGCTTGCAGAACCGCCAGTTCGTGCACGTGGCGCTATTGCACGCACCTATTTTTATATGCGTGACCAATATAAACTCCCTCTTTCGCGTCAGCAAACTCAACTATTTCAGGCATGGGATAAGCTCTATCCGGTAACCGATTGGGAGTGCGAGCGTGATAAACGTATTGCTAAAGTTCAGGGGAATAATAACCCTTATGTGCTACGGGCTTGCCAGGCGCGAAACAGCTAACCTACACTAGCGGCAATGACTTTTATGTTGCCGCGGTGATGTGTTCCCCGTCGTCTTAGAGCCTGTTCCATCAGGCGTATATTATTGCAGTCAGTTTGAACGCGGACAGCGCGGAAGAATCGGAGCGTACATGAAGTACGTGAGGGTTTTGAGTACTGCCCGGGGCCAAAATGACAAATAAAATAGCCTGATGGGACAGGCTCTTATTAACCGGAAAAAATTTCATGCGTATACCCCGCATTCATCATTCTGCCTTATTGACTGTTGGTCAGGTCACTGCCCTCGACGAAGATGCCGCCAACCATGTTGGTCGTGTTCTGCGTATGCAAGCAGGCCAGGCGTTGCAACTGTTTGACGGCAGCAACCAGGTATTCGAAGCGGTTATTAAACAGGCCGATAAAAAAAGTGTTCAGGTAGAAATCCTGAGCGGGAATGAAGATGATCGCGAGTCACCTCTTTGGTTGCATCTTGGGCAGGTTATGTCGCGCGGTGAAAAGATGGAGTTTACCATCCAAAAAGCCGTCGAACTGGGTGTCAATGTCATTACACCGCTCTATTCAGAGCGGTGTGGCGTCAAACTGGATGCTGAACGCCTGAGTAAAAAGCTCGGGCAATGGCAAAAAATAGCCATTGCAGCCTGTGAACAATGCGGGCGTAATCGGGTTCCTGAGATACGCCCGGTGATGAACCTGGAAGCCTGGTGTGCTGAACAGGAATCAGGGCTCAAGCTCAATCTACACCCACGTGCCAAAGCCAGTATTAATACGCTGCCACAGCCCGTGGAACGTGTTCGTTTGCTCATTGGCCCGGAAGGCGGACTCTCTGCTGACGAAATCGCCATGACCGCTGAGCACCAATTTACTGATATTCTGTTAGGACCTCGTGTTCTGCGTACTGAGACTACTGCGCTCACCGCTATTACCGCACTGCAAGTGCGTTTTGGCGATCTGGGCTAAAGGAGAATAACCATGATTAAGCTCGGCATCGTGATGGATCCCATCGCACAGATTAATATTAAGAAAGATTCAAGCTTCGCTATGCTACTGCAAGCTCAACAGCGCGGCTATGAACTGCACTATATGGAAATGGCCGATCTCTATCTGAATAATGGCGAAGCACGGGCCCGCACGCGCTTACTCAGCGTCGAGCAGAATTACGATAACTGGTACACTTTCGGTAGCGAGCAGGATATTGAACTTGCCGACCTGAATGTTATTCTGATGCGTAAAGATCCTCCTTTTGATACTGAATTTATCTACGCCACTTATATTCTTGAGCGTGCAGAAGAGAAAGGTACGCTGATCGTCAATAAGCCGCGCAGCCTGCGTGACTGTAATGAAAAGCTGTTCACTGCCTGGTTCTCCGACTTAACGCCAAAAACACTGGTAACCCGTAACAAAGCTCAACTGAAAGACTTCTGGCAGAAACATGGCGATATTATTCTCAAGCCACTGGACGGAATGGGCGGAGCTTCAATCTTCCGTGTAAAAGAAAGCGATCCTAACTTGGGGGTCATTGCCGAAACCTTAACCGAACTCGGTACACGTTACTGCATGGCGCAAAACTATATCCCGGCTATCAAAGACGGTGATAAGCGCGTATTAGTGGTTGATGGCGAACCCGTGCCTTACTGCCTGGCGCGTATTCCGCAAGGGGGGGAGACGCGCGGTAACCTGGCAGCAGGCGGTCGCGGTGAACCGCGTCCATTAACGGAAAGTGACTGGGAAATTGCTCGCCGTGTCGGTCCGGAGCTTAAGGCCAGGGGGCTGATTTTTGTCGGTCTGGATATTATCGGCGACCGGTTGACCGAGATAAACGTCACCAGCCCAACCTGTATCCGTGAGATTGAAGCTGAATTCCCGGTATCGATTACCGGTATGCTATTTGATGCCATCGAAAAGAGACTGGCAAAATAACAGACAGGTCTCTTTACCTGCCTTGCAGTCCCTCTCTTCCCGAATCGGGCATCCCGGACAAGCTCCCGGGTAGCCCGATTCTGTTTAATAGTGATAAACTGTACAGCAACCATCCACTTACTGCCGTTTTTTTAACCGGGATAATACGCACTGACAATGAATCTACAGCATCATTTCCTTATTGCCATGCCGGCGCTTCAGGATCCCTTATTTAAACGATCTGTCGTCTATATCTGTGAATATAACGAAGATGGTGCAATGGGGATAATTATCAACAAACCGCTGGAAAACCTTCAGATTAGCGGCATTCTTGAAAAGTTAAACATTGAGCCTGATCCTGTAGACCCGAGCATTCGTCTTGATAAACCGGTATTTGTTGGCGGCCCGCTGGCAGAGGATCGCGGATTTATTCTGCATTCCCCACCCGATGAATTCAGTTCCAGCATCCGTATTTCCGACGATGTGGTTATCACGACTTCCCGTGACGTTCTGGAAACGCTGGGGACCGCTAAACAGCCAGAAAATGTGCTGGTCGCGCTCGGTTATTCTTCATGGGAAAAAGGCCAGCTTGAGCAGGAGATTCTGGATAACTCCTGGCTGACAGTACCTGCCAGTACAGATATTCTGTTCCGTACCCCTATCTCTGAACGCTGGCGCGAAGCCGCCCGCCTTGTCGGCGTGAATATTCATAATATCTCTGTTGAAGCGGGGCACGCTTAATGAGCAGCGGAACCTTAATGGCCTTTGATTTTGGCACGAAAAGTATTGGCGTTGCCATCGGCCAGCGTATTACAGGTACCGCCCGCCCGCTTACGGCATTTAAAGCCCAGGACGGAACGCCAGACTGGGATCTGATCGAAAAGCTTCTGAAAGAGTGGCAGCCGGAAGAGATAATCGTGGGACTGCCGCTGAATATGGACGGTACAGAACAACCTCTCACCGCCCGTGCGCGTAAATTCGCGAATCGCCTGCATGGGCGTTTTGGAGTAAAAGTCTCACTACAAGATGAACGGTTGAGCACTGTTGAAGCCAGAGCCGGGTTATTTGAACAAGGTGGTTTTCGGGCGCTTAATAAAGGCAGTATCGACTCAGCCTCTGCGGTGGTTATTCTTGAAAGCTGGTTTGAGCATCATCCTTGATATGTTCCTTCCGAACAGGCCTCTGGCTGATAAAGTCAGAGGCACTTAGCGTTCTGTCAGGCCGCCTTCTTTTCTTCTGGATTATGTTCCAGTTCTTTGCTCAAGAAATAGTTTAAGAAGGTTCGGATCACGGCAATAATACCGAGCTTGATCAGACTGTCTAAATCCGGATCTACCGTGGTCACCAGGATATCAGCAGCTAACTGAAATTCGAGTGCAGTTGCCAGCCAGTTACCCAGACAGTAACGCGCCGCACGCCCCTCTTTTACCTTCAGTATCACAACCAGCGTTTTCGCCAGCCCGATAACGACACAAATAACAGAAATTATCTCCAGCAAAAGCTGAAGATAACCCACGCAGGAAACTAATAACTCACGTAAAAAGTGTAAATCAGGCATCAAATAACCTTAATAAGAGCCTATCAGGCATACATTGTCGCAGCCAGTTTGGGGCAGAAGTACGCGGAAAAACCGGAACGTACATACAGCACGTGAGGATTTTGAGCACTGCACCAAAATAGCAAATAAAATAGCCTAATGGCATAGGCTCTAAGCTGACGAATATCGGTATCGGATATAGCATAACCAGATTAAACTGTCTCAGTGATATTATCTTCTCCGGCTGATAGCGTAAACATTCCCGCTTCCCGCAATAAAGCCCGGCTCTGTTCAAAACTCTGCATTCCTACTCTCTGCCCGGTTTGTAAGAAGCCCGGGAGCTGGCACGTTTTCCCTTCGCGGATAATATGGCTGACTGCGGCAGTATTCAGCAGCAGTTCATATAAAGCGACCCGTCCTCCCTCCCGAGTCGCCAATAGTTGTTGCGCCAGAATCCCCCGTAAGCTGCCTGCTAACTGGTAGCGAACCCACTCTTTTTCCGTGGCAGGAAAAATATTCACTATTCTGTCGATGGTCTGTACCGCATCACGAGCGTGAAGCGTTGCCAGTACTAGATGGCCGGTTTCTGCCGCCGTCAGCGCCAGACGAAGAGTATCGCAGTCCCTTAACTCACCCAGCACAATCACATCAGGATCCTGGCGAAGGGCAGCCTTTAATCCACTGGCAAAACTGCCGCAGTCTCGAGAGACATCGCGTTGCTGAATCAGACTTCGCTCAGATTGATGCAGATATTCAACCGGCTCTTCCAGCAATAGAATATGCCCTTCCCGCTGCCGATTTAACTGATTAACCATCGCCGCCAGAGAAGTGGACTTACCGCTTCCGGTCGCCCCACTGATTAAAATTAAACCATCAGAATGCTGTAATAATGGCAGTACTGCCGCAGGCATTGCCAGTGAGTCGAGGGTTGGGCAGTGCTTCGGTAATAAACGCAGAGCCAAGGCGTAACCCTGTTGCTGACAAAATGCCTGCCCGCGTAATCGGATACCGCTCGCCATCGTCCGGGCAAAATCAACCTGCCCCTCCTGTATCAGTTGCTCTTTTTGTGCTTCAGTAAACCATTTCTCAATAAGTTCTGCGGGGAGTGGTGCGGTTTCCGGGAAAACGTCCAGCTTTCCCTGTCTTCGCCAGCGCATCGGTTGTCGCGGACACAGGTGTAGATCGGAAGCATTATGCTTTACACTATGGGACACAATTTCTTCGATATCCATATCACTCTCAACATCATGACTGAAATAGCGTACAACCTGGCACAGATTCATCAGAAAATCGCAGCAGCTTCAGCGCGTTGCGGGCGGGCCCCCGAAGACATTACCTTACTTGCGGTAAGCAAGACCAAACCTGTGCATGCCATCTCAGAAGCGATTGATGCAGGACAGACATGTTTTGGTGAAAACTATGTCCAGGAAGGGGTGGATAAAATTCATCACTTTACAGAGCAAGGTATCACCGGGCTGGAATGGCACTTTATCGGTCCCTTGCAGTCGAATAAGAGCCGCCTTGTTGCAGAACATTTTGACTGGTGCCATACCATTGACAGGCTGCGTATCGCCACGCGTTTAAACGAGCAGCGCCCGGCTAATTTACCGCCACTGAACGTCCTGATTCAGGTCAATATCAGTGATGAACAAAGTAAATCAGGTATTATGTTGGATCAACTGGATACCCTTGCGGCTGAAATAGCTCAACTACCAGGATTGAAACTCAGAGGACTGATGGCTATACCCGCGCCAGAACCTGACTATGAATGCCAGCTTGCCGTTTGCCGCAAAATGGCAGGGGCTTATGAAACACTTAAACATCGTTACCCAACCGTTGATACCTTATCCTTGGGCATGAGTGATGACATGGAAGCGGCTATCGCCGCAGGATCAACAATGGTGCGCATTGGAACCGCCATTTTTGGCGCTCGAGATTATTCTACCCGTTAATTTTTATCATTATTAAGGAACACCATGCTAACGTTGACTTTTCTGGTCAAAACCCTAATTGAGTTGTACGTAATGGTGCTGTTGATCCGCATCTGGATGCAGTGGTCACGCTGTGATTTTTATAATCCATTCGCACAATTTGTCGTTAAAATTACGCAGCCTGTTATTGGCCCATTGCGTAAAATTATTCCTTCGCTGGGTCCGATTGATACTTCCTCATTACTGGTGGCCTTTATTCTGACCACTCTGAAGTATCCGCTCCTGCTGCTGATTCAAGCAGGGGCTTTATCACTCGACCCAATGTATCTGCTGATTGGTCTGCTGTCATTACTGAAGTCCTCAGGAATCATGGTGTTCTGGGTGATTATCGCGCGTTCTTTGATGAGCTGGATAAGCCAGGGGCGCAGTCCTATGGAGTATGTTTTAATTCAGATGACCGAACCAATGATGGCGCCGATCCGTCGTATTTTACCGGCCATGGGCGGGATCGATTTTTCAGCGATGATTGTTATTCTGATCCTCTATGCGCTGAACTATCTGGGAATGGATCTCTTTCCGGGGCTTTGGTATTTGCTGTGAGTCCAGTTAGCAAGACCCCTGATGGGCTGTTATTACGGTTGTATATTCAACCGAAAGCCCATCGGGATAGTCTGGTAGGGTTACATGGCGATGAGTTAAAAGTCGCCATCACCGCCCCGCCCGTTGATGGTAAAGCCAACAGTCACCTTATCAAATTTTTAGCCAAACAGTTTCGGGTTACCAAAAATCAGGTGGTACTGGTGAAAGGTGAAACCAGCCGCCATAAGCAGATTAAAATTATCGACCCGCAACAGATCCCGACAGACGTCGCGGCAATAATCACAGAGTAGTCCACTATGAAAAAAGTTGTTTTAGCGACCGGCAACGCCGGTAAAGTGCGTGAACTGGCAAGTTTGCTGGCCGATTTTGGCCTGGATGTCGTCGCACAAACAGAGCTGGGAGTCATTTCAGCCGAAGAAACAGGCCTGACATTTATTGAAAATGCCATTCTTAAAGCGCGCCACGCAGCACAAATTACCGGCTTACCGGCTATTGCTGATGATTCTGGTCTGGCCGTCAATGCTCTTGGCGGTGCGCCTGGCATCTACTCTGCCCGTTATGCCGGGGAAGAGGCAACAGACAGACAAAACCTGGAAAAATTACTGGTTGCGCTGAAAGATGTACCCGATGCCGAACGTCAGGCACAGTTCCACTGTGTCCTGGTCTATATGCGCCATGCCGAAGATCCAACGCCATTAGTTTTCCACGGTAGCTGGGAAGGTATGATTACCCACACACCGGCCGGTGAAGGTGGTTTTGGTTACGATCCTATTTTCTATGTTCCCGGCGAAGGTAAAACAGCTTCACAGTTCACGCGCGAAGAAAAAAGCGCCATTTCCCACCGTGGACAAGCTCTGAAACTCTTACTGGAAGCCATGCGTAATGGCTAATTTGCCACCTCTGAGCCTGTATATTCATATTCCGTGGTGCGTACAAAAGTGCCCCTACTGTGACTTCAATTCCCACGCCTTGAAAGGCGAAGTACCGCACGATGATTATGTCAGCCACTTATTGAGTGACCTGACTCTCGATGTCCCCCTGGCACAAGGACGTGAGATTAACACTATCTTTATCGGCGGCGGTACGCCAAGCCTGTTATCCAGTGAAGCGATGCAAACCCTGCTCGATGGCGTCCGTGAACGTCTGGTACTGGCCGCTGATGCAGAAATTACCATGGAAGCGAACCCGGGAACCGTTGAAGCTGACCGTTTTGTCGGTTACCAGAAAGCGGGGATCAATCGTATCTCTATTGGAGTACAAAGCTTCAGTGAATCTAAGCTTAAACGCTTAGGGCGCATCCACGACTCCGGCGAAGCAAAGCGGGCGGCAAATCTGGCTGCAGGTCTGGGATTACGGAGCTTCAATCTTGATTTAATGCATGGCTTACCGGACCAGACACTGGAAGAGGCCCTGGACGATTTGCGCCAGGCAATCGCCTTGAATCCTCCCCATTTATCCTGGTATCAGCTAACGATTGAACCTAACACTATGTTTGGTTCACGTCCGCCAGTACTGCCGGATGATGACGCTTTATGGGATATTTTTGAACAGGGGGACAAACTACTGACTGCCGCAGGCTATCAGCAGTATGAAACCTCAGCCTATGCCAAGCCGGGCTATCAATGTCAGCATAACCTGAACTACTGGCGCTTCGGCGATTACTTAGGTATCGGCTGCGGCGCACACGGTAAAATTACCTTCCCGGATGGTCGCATTCTGCGTACCGAGAAAACACGCCATCCTCGCGGCTATATGACAGGCGAATATCTGCATCGTCAGCACGACGTGGAGCATAAAGAGAAGCCGTTTGAATTCTTTATGAACCGTTTTCGCTTGCTGGAAGCTGCGCCCCGGAATGAATTTACCCGTTATACCGGGTTAGATGAGCAAGTAATTCGACCGCAGTTAACCGAAGCCTTAGAACGAGGTTACCTGACAGAAAGCGTAACCCACTGGCAGATAACCGAAAAAGGTAAACTGTTTTTGAATTCGCTTCTTGAACTGTTTCTGGCCGAATAATCATCATGGTGGACTGGCCCGGCCAATCCACCGTTTTTTATCCCACACGCCCTGAATCCCGACTTTTCAGCTGACCAATGTCTTATATTGTTCAATTAAGCTGTTCTTCTGCTAACCTTGCGTTCCGGATCCGCTTTTAGCGCTTCGTTCATGCAGCTCTTCACGGATAGCTTCGCTCTCTGAGGCGTACTCACCACTGGATACCCGCTCTTTTACCTGAACAGCCATTTTATTCGGCAGAGTTATCACTACGATTATTGAGCGTCCAACGGATTTTCCACGTGGCTGCGCCGCAAATGATAGTCAACCTGATACTCACTGGCATTACGAAACATGACAGAATAGTTAAGAAACTCTCCGCTGTTGCTGTAGGAAAGAGAGGTAATTCTCAGCAATGGCGTCTGTTCCGGTACGTTCAACGACTGTGCCAGTTGCTTGTCCGCCAGAATGGGGGTCAGCGTTTCATAGTTACCACTGATGATTATCCCGCACTCCTTTTCAATATAATCGAACTTTGATCCCTCCAGATGCACCAACGACAGGTTGCGAAACAGCTTCACAGGCATATAGCTGTCTTCCAGCATCAGCGGCTTGCCATCAACACATCGCACACGACGCGAGAAATAGATCCGCTCATCAATTTTTATCCGCAGCAGACTGGCAATCGCCGGTGGTGCTGGCATCACTTCGAAAAGCAATACATGACTGACGACGTCCTTACCTTGCTTACGCAATACTTCGACAAACCCGGTTAGATTTGTCGTTTCGTGATGTAAATCTTTGCGGGCAACATAGGTACCGGAACCGTGACGACGCACAACTAATCCCCAGGTCACCAGTAAATCGATTGCTTTACGGATCGTCATGCGGGCGACACCAAACTCCTCCGCCAGTTTTTTTTCTCCCGGAAGCGGGCTGCCGATATCAAAATCGGAGGAATTGAGCCGCAGGCGTAACCTGTCAGCGATAGATTTATAGATCACCATTAGACCTCTATTCATAGTGCTGAGAGGGACACCCTCTTCAACATGTCTAATTTTATATTAAAAATTAGACAACATCGGCGTAATTAAAACCATGAAAGCGATCACGTATCGCAAGCGTGATGCATGTTGCCGTAAGGGCAAATGCCTATTCTCGTATCAGGCCAGTACAAATAGTTATCCAAAATAATTCAGTGCGGTACGTTCAGTCTGCCGCGCATGAATAAGGCCTCTCACCCTACAAGTTGTTACATGAGGATTTTCAAATGCTCAGTCAAATACAACGCTTTGGCGGCGCCATGTTTACCCCAGTTTTACTCTTCCCTTTCGCCGGAATTGTGGTGGGTATTGCCATCATGCTACGCAATCCCATGTTCGTCGGCGAAGCACTAACAGCGCAAGACAGTTTATTTGCTCAGATTGTTCATATTATTGAAGAGGGCGGCTGGACCGTATTCCGCAATATGCCGCTAATATTCGCTGTCGGTCTGCCCATAGGCCTGGCGAAACAGGCTCAAGGCAGAGCTTGTCTGGCAGTACTGGTTAGCTTCCTTACCTGGAACTATTTAATCAACGCCATGGGAATGACCTGGGGGCATTTTTTCGGCGTCGACTTTTCCGTTGAACCGACCGCAGGCAGTGGTCTGGCGATGATAGCCGGGATTAAAACACTTGATACCAGCATTATCGGGGCGATAGTGATTTCCGGACTGGTGACCGCCCTGCACAACCGCTACTTCGATAAACCGCTCCCGGTATTTTTGGGTATTTTCCAAGGTTCCTCATTTGTGGTGATTGTCGCTTTCCTGGCGATGATCCCCTGTGCCTGGCTGACCCTACTCGGCTGGCCAAAAGTACAGTTGGGTATTGAATCGCTACAGGCCTTTTTACGATCCGCTGGCGCACTGGGCGTCTGGGTCTATATCTTCCTCGAACGAATCTTGATCCCCACCGGTTTACATCACTTTGTCTATGGTCCGTTTATCTTCGGCCCGGCGGTAGTGGAAAGCGGTATTCAGGTCTATTGGGCACAACATTTACAGGAGTTCAGCCAGAGTACTGAAGCGCTGAAAACGTTATTCCCGGAAGGCGGGTTTGCGTTGCACGGCAACTCAAAAGTTTTTGGTTCAGTGGGTATTGCGCTAGCCCTCTACTTTACCGCTGCCCCGGAAAACCGCGTTAAAGTCGCCGGACTGTTGATCCCCGCCACCTTAACAGCCGTTCTGGTGGGGATAACCGAACCGCTGGAATTCACCTTTCTCTTTATCTCACCGCTGCTGTTTGCCGTTCATGCGGTTCTGGCGGCCACCATGGCGACGGTGATGTATATCTTTGGCGTCGTGGGCAACTTTGGCGGCGGTCTGCTTGACCAATTTCTACCGCAAAACTGGATCCCGATGTTCCACAACCACAAAGCGATGATGTTTATCCAGATAGGCGTTGGCGCATGCTTCACCGGACTCTACTTCGTCATTTTCCGCGCGCTGATCCTGCGTCTGAAATTGAAAACGCCAGGCCGCGAGGAGAGTGAAATAAAACTCTACAGCAAAGCTGATTATCAGGCCGCCCGTGGCAAAACGAGCCTGACAGCAGCAATGGATAGCAAACAGAGCCAGGCTGCAGGTTTCCTGCAGGCACTGGGCGGCGCAAACAATATCGAGAGCATTAATAACTGCGCCACTCGACTACGCATCGCGCTGGTTGACATGGCGAAGACGGAAAGCGATGACGTGTTCAAAGCCTTAGGAGCGCACGGAGTTGTGCGCCGTGGCAAGGGGATTCAGGTCATTGTCGGCCTGCATGTTCCCCAAGTCCGCGATCAGTTAGAAGCCCTGATGAAAGAACCTCAACAGACCGAACAAACCACCATGACGGAGGCAGTATCATGAAAAAATTCTCAGTTGTTATCGCAGGCGGTGGCAGTACATTTACCCCAGGCATTGTTCTGATGTTATTAGCGAACCAAGATCGGTTTCCGCTACGGATGCTGAAGTTTTACGACAACGATGGGTCGCGTCAGGAGACCATTGCCGAAGCATGTAAAGTTATCCTTAAAGAACAGGCACCAGAGATTGAATTTAGCTACACCACCGATCCAAAGGCAGCCTTTACCGACGTTGATTTCGTGATGGCACACATCCGAGTGGGTAAATATCCTATGCGGGAAAAAGACGAAAAAATACCGCTGCGTCACGGCGTTCTGGGCCAGGAAACCTGCGGTCCAGGCGGCATTGCTTACGGTATGCGCTCTATTGGCGGGGTGCTGGAACTGGTAGATTATATGGAGAAATATTCACCAAATGCCTGGATGTTGAACTACTCTAACCCGGCAGCGATTGTCGCGGAAGCAACCAGTCGTCTGCGCCCGAACGCAAAAATCCTCAACATTTGCGATATGCCGATCGGTATCGAAGGCCGGATGGCACAAATTGTTGGCCTGAAGGATCGTAAGCAGATGCGTGTGCGCTACTACGGGTTGAACCATTTCGGTTGGTGGACTTCAATTGAAGATCTTCAAGGTAATGATTTAATGCCTCAGCTACGCGAATATGTAGCAAAACATGGCTACGTTCCGCCATCAAACGACCCACATACGGAGACGAGTTGGAACGACACTTTCGCCAAAGCGAAAGATGTGCAGGCGCTGGATCCAGATACGATGCCAAATACTTATCTTAAGTACTATCTTTTCCCTGACTATGTGGTCGCGCATTCCAACCCGGAACGTACCCGGGCGAACGAGGTGATGGATCACCGGGAGAAAAATGTCTTTAACGCCTGCAGGGCAATCATTGAGGCTGGCCACTCTTCCGCTGGCAGTCTGGAAATTGATGAACATGCTTCTTATATTGTCGATTTGGCGGCGGCCATTGCCTTTAATACCCAAGAACGCATGCTGCTAATTGTGCCAAACAAGGGGGCGATTCATAACTTCGATGCCGATGCCATGGTGGAAATCCCCTGCCTGGTCGGCCACAACGGACCGGAGCCATTGACAGTTGGCGATATTCCTAACTTCCAGAAAGGGATGATGAGTCAACAAGTAGCGGTAGAGAAATTGGTGGTGGACGCCTGGGAACATCGCTCTTACCACAAGCTGTGGCAAGCGATTACGCTGTCGAAAACAGTACCAAGCGCATCCGTTGCTAAAGCCATTCTTGACGACTTGATAGAAGCCAATAAAGAGTTCTGGCCGGAACTGCACTAGTCTTACCGGCAGGCATCCCTGGATGCCTGTCAGTATATTTAATTGCCGCTGAATACTCTATGCCGGAAGTGCTGTCTGTTCAGGGTGAAGATATTAATTTAACGTGCTGACCAAAGCCTTACGCTGCTCTTCGAGAGAAACCACTTTATTACAGACATCACGACCGAACTTCTGGAAGTCGGCTTCCTGGCTCTTCCATTCAGACTGCACAGCCGTTTGCAAACCGCCCAGGTTACCCAGTACGTTTTGCAGTGGATTACCGCCGCCCATGACCGCTTTCGCGCCCATCTCATTAATACTGTCCTGCACGATAGCGCCCATCGCCTGATTGACTAGCTGCTGCCCCTGGCTGCGAACCTGCTCAATAGCCTGGTAATGAAACGTCAGACCATCCGGGCGATGCTCAATAATACGGTTCATTTGCTCTTTAAGCTGACTATCAAGCTTAGTCAAACGCCCACGCATGTTACTGTTCTCACCCACTTCTTTGGCAATAATACGGTCCAGAGCAATGCGACCTTGATCAACTCGCTGACGCGCACCGTTATCAATCCAGGGTAAATCAGTACGCAGCGCTTGCTGGTAATTAACCGCCTGCTGACGCTGGGTTGTATTCAGCGATTTCGCCACACCGTTAAATTGCACGTTACCATTAGGGGCAATCACCAGATCGCCATTTTTCCCCACGACCTGAACCGACTGTGGCGTGATAACAACATCATCTTGTGGGTTAACACGACACTGATAATTGGCCTGAGCCGAGGCGGCTGTTACCAGCAATGCGCCTAAAAGAGCCTGACGAAACATAGCACCTCCTGAATATGAAGTATTACCCTGAGCCTGAAACGACGTCTCCCCGTCATACTTCAAACTATCAGAGAGTTTTTCACAGAATCAATCCATTCATTTTTAACACTTCAATACAAAAGGGGAAAAACACCGTTTTCCCCTTTTTGCTTTATATGTTACAGCTGCCCCCTCAAGGACAACTTAATCCCACCAGACGTCGAACAAGTCGCTGGTACGTACATTTGTCAGTTTACGCGCTTCCAGCCAGTCACGGATCTGAGCCTGATGTTCAGGGGTACATTTGCCCACCTCTTCTGTGCAAACTAACCCTTCCCATGCCAGGTAGCCGCTGCCATCAAAAGCCAGTTTATTAGGGGCAATGACTTCAGCGATCAGAGCATCGACTGTTTCATCGATCTGTTCTTCAGACGTACCTTCAGGGAAACTCCAGGCAACTGAAAAGCCAATTTCCTGGAACTCGTCAATATGCATCTTTTTACGCAAACGACGGCTGCGGTTCTTTGCCATTACTTTACCCTCTCAAACATTAAGTCCCATACACCGTGGCCGAGACGATGGCCACGCTGCTCGAATTTAGTCACTGGACGTGAGTCCGGACGCGGTACGTAATCTTTGCTCTGTGACTGGTTCTGGTAACCATCCAGACCTGACATTACTTCGAGCATATGTTCCGCATAAGGTTCCCAATCGGTCGCCATATGGAATACACCACCAAGCTTCAGTTTGCTTTTTACCAGCTCTGCAAAAGGTGCCTGCACAATACGACGTTTATTATGACGCGCTTTATGCCACGGGTCCGGGAAGAATAACTGCACCATCGTCAGAGAGTTATCAGGGATCATCTGTTCCAGTACTTCAACCGCATCGTGGCACATTACCTTCAGATTCTCGACTTCCATCTCTTTCGCCAGGCTCAGGCAAGCGCCAACTCCCGGTAAATGTACTTCAATTCCAAGATAGTTATGGTGAGGGTTAGTATTCGCCATCGTGACTAATGAAGCCCCCATACCAAAACCGATTTCCAGGGTAACAGGCTCTTGGTTATTAAACAGAGAAGGGAAATCAAGCGGTTGTGCCTGATATTCAACGCCCATCACCGGCCAGTAGTTATCCAGCGCAAGCTGCTGGCCTTTGGTCAGGCGGCCTTGGCGGCGAACAAAGCTACGAATGCGACGTAAGGCGCGGCCTTCTTCATTAAATTCCGGTGAAATGACGTCATTCTTCATGATTGATTAATACTTCGGTTGAGATTGGAGAAAACAGGCATTATCCAAAGTTAAAGACGAGAAGCAAGCGACTCCTCCGATAAAACCTGGTGCGACTCAGTGTAGCGCCATCGGTAACGTCAATACTAGCGCATCTCGTCATTCCACGCATAAGGAAAGATCCGGTTTACAGCTGTAGAACTCTGTGCTGGAATCTGCATCCTGACTCCCTCTTTGCGGATACCTCGCGTTGACTTTACAAGCTGCTCAATTTTCCCGACAAGTACTCGACTGGTATGATAAATACGGGCGTAAAACCCTGCCATGGCAACAAGAAAAAACAGCTTATAAAGTCTGGCTATCGGAAGTGATGTTGCAACAAACACAGGTTACAACGGTTATCCCCTATTTTGAACGTTTTATGGCGCGTTTTCCGACAGTTACCAGCCTTGCGCGCGCCCCCCAGGACGAAGTTTTGCACCTTTGGACCGGTCTGGGATATTACGCCCGGGCACGTAATCTGCATAAAGCAGCACAAAAAATTGCCGATGAGCATGGCGGCGTCTTTCCTGAAACCTTTGACGAAGTTGCTGCCCTGCCAGGCGTCGGGCGTTCGACGGCAGGAGCTGTACTGTCGCTAGCTTTAGGGAAGCATTTTCCGATTCTGGATGGCAACGTTAAGCGTGTTTTAGCCCGCTGCTATGCTGTCAGTGGCTGGCCCGGAAAAAAGGACGTAGAAAAACGTCTCTGGGATATCAGCGAAAAAGTTACCCCGGCTCTGGGTGTCAGTCAGTTTAATCAGGCGATGATGGACTTAGGCGCGCTGGTTTGTACTCGCTCGAAGCCCAAATGCACTCTCTGTCCGCTGCATAATGGCTGTGCGGCCTACGCCACTGAAAGCTGGGCCAGCTATCCGGGTAAAAAACCCAAAGTCACCTTGCCGCAACGTACCGGTTATATGCTGATGATGCAGGAAGGCAATGAGGTCTTTCTGGAGAAGCGTCCCCCCGTCGGGCTATGGGGAGGGTTATTTTGCTTTCCTCAGTTTTCTACATTATCTGAACTGAATAGCTGGTTAACGCAGCGTGGTCTACCTGTTGATCAGATAAGGCAGCTTACCGCTTTTCGTCATACTTTTAGCCATTTCCATTTAGATATCGTTCCAATGTGGATTTCGGTATCCTTATCGGGCGGCTGCATGGATGAAGGCTCCGGTCTCTGGTATAACTTATCCCAGCCCCCTTCTGTTGGGCTGGCAGCGCCAGTAGAACGCTTGCTTCAACAGTTACATGCCGATCCGGTGTTATAAAAATCGAGCGAAAGAGATAAGGAAACAACAATGAGCAGAACTATTTTTTGTACTTACTTACAGCAAGATGCGGAAGGCCAGGATTTCCAACTTTATCCTGGCGAACTGGGCAAGCGTATTTTTAATGAGATTTCTAAAGACGCCTGGAAACAATGGCAAACAAAACAAACCATGCTCATTAATGAAAAGAAGATGAATATGATGAATCCAGAACATCGTAAGATACTGGAAACTGAAATGGTGAATTTCCTGTTTGAAGGCAAAGAGGTACATATCGAAGGATATACCCCGCAAGATAAACAGTAACTATCGCGACTTTTTGATCAACATAACAGCATAAACGGAATAATGAAAAAATTTCTCGCGTTGGCTCTTCTTGTCCCTTTGCTTATCTCTTGTTCCAGTCACAAAGAGGATGGCGCGGACAATGTCGTTATGTATCAGAAAGATACCAACGGATTCGATATTTTGATGGGGCAATTTGCCAACAATATCGAAAATATCTGGGGGATGAAAGAAGTTCTGATTGCAGGCCCGAAAGATTACGTCAAATATACCGACAATTATCTGACCCGGAGCCATATTAACTTTGATACCGGTACCATTACGGTAGAAACGATAGCAGGCACTGACCCTGGCGGACATCTACGTCAGGCGATTATCACGACGTTATTAATGGGCGACGAGCCGGGTTCTATCGATCTCTATTCCGATACCGATGATGTGGTTATCTCAAAAGAGCCGTTCTTGTACGGCCAGGTTGTAGATAACACCGGACAGTCTATCCGCTGGCAAGGTCGCGCCGAGAAATTTGCTGATTATCTGTTACAGCATCGCCTGCAGAAACGCAGTACTGGGTTAAAAATCGTCTATAGCGTGACAATTAATCTGGTTCCTAACCATCTGGATAAACGCGCCCATAAATATATTGGCATGGTGCGTAAAGCATCACAGAAATACGGTATTGATGAGTCACTGATACTGGCTATTATGCAGACCGAATCCAGCTTCAATCCTTATGCCGTCAGCCATGCTGATGCGCTGGGCCTGATGCAGGTTGTCCAGCACAGTGCCGGAGTCGACGTCTTCAGAGCTCAGGGGAAATCAGGTAAACCAAGCCGTAGCTATTTATTTGATCCTGAAAATAATATTGATGCCGGAACCGCGTACCTGGCGATTTTGCATAACAGCTATCTGGGACAGATAACTAACCCGGCTTCACGCCGTTACGCGGTGATTACTGCCTATAATGGCGGCGCGGGTAGCGTGCTTCGGGTTTTCTCAAATGACAAAGATCGCGCCTTTAGCATGATCAACAGCATGAAGCCAGGGGACGTCTATCAGACCCTGACGACACGTCATCCTGCGGCTGAATCACGCCGCTATCTGTACAAAGTGAATACGGCACAAAAGAGCTATCGCCGTAACTGACAGACTGTTGCCCTCACCTTATTTTCAAGTGAGGGCAGCAGGTTTATTTCACCATATTGCCATACAGACGCTTAATCCCGTCCGCATCGGTTTCACTGTAAACGCCTTGCAATTCGGGTGCAAAACCAGGCAGGCGGTTGACGCTCTCTTCCAGAGCCAGGAAATAACGCTGAGCCGCTCCCCCCCATTTCTCACCAGGCACCACACATAGCACCCCAGGCGGGTAAGGCAATGCGCCTTCAGCAGCAATGCGCCCTTCCGCTTCTTTCAATCTGACTAACTCAACATTGCCACGAATAAATTCGATATTGGCATCCTGAGGATTCATCACCACTTCAGGCAAGCTCTCTCTACGGAACATCGCTTTCTGGAGCGCTTTAACATCAAGACTGACATAGAGATCATGCATCTCCTGGCAAAGCTGGCGTAAAGTATAACCTTTATAACGAAGAGGATATTTGTGATAAATCGTCGGCAGTACATCCACCAGAGGCGTGTCGTTTTCCACATGGTGCTCAAACTGCATAAGCATGGCGACCAGACGCGCCATTTTCTCTGTACTTTCCGCTGGAGTCAGCAGAAACAGAATCGAATTCAGATCTGATTTTTCCGGAACGATGCCATTCTCACGCAGATAGTGAGCCAGAATCGCTGCCGGGATCCCAAAGTCAGTATAAGCCCCATTTTCGGACGAAATTCCTGGCGTGGTCAGCAATAACTTACAAGGGTCAACAAAGTATTCATTCTCCGCGTAGCCTTCAAAACCATGCCATGCGGCACCCGGCTCAAAGCTAAAGAAACCGCGATCCCTGGCAATAACCTCCGTGGGATAATCCTGCCATGGACGACCGGCTATTACGGGAGGAATAAAGGGCTTAATCATCTTGCACTGGGCAATAATCGCTTTACGAGCCTCTATACCGAATGCAACACATTCGGCCCACAGCCGACGACCACTTTCCCCTTGGTGAATTTTGGCATTCACATCCAGAGCCGCAAATAACGGATAAAACGGACTGGTAGACGCGTGCAGCATAAAAGCATTATTTAACCGTTTATGCGGGCAGAAACGAGCCTGGCCACGCAGGTGGTTATCTTTTTTATGGATCTGTGAGGTTTGGGAGAAACCCGCCTGCTGTTTATGCACTGACTGGGTAACAAAAATCCCCGGGTCCTCAGGCTCCAGTTCCAGTAATAACGGCGAACAGTCAGCCATCATCGGAATAAATTGCTCGTAGCCCACCCAGGCGGAATCAAACAAAATGTAGTCACAGAGATGACCAATGCTGTCGACTACCTGACGCGCGTTATACACCGTGCCGTCATAGGTTCCGAGCTGAATAATTGCCAGTCTGAACGGACGAGCTTCCTGCGCCCGCTCCGGAGCGACTTCGGCTATCCGCTGACGCAGATATTGTTCATCAAAGCAGTGAGCATCAATACCGCCGATAAAACCAAATGGGTTACGCGTGGCTTCCAGATAAACCGGCGTCGCTCCTGCCTGAATAAGTGCTCCATGGTGGTTTGATTTATGGTTATTTCGATCAAATAGCACCAGATCGCCGCGAGTCAGTAACGCATTCGTCACTACTTTGTTGGCGCCAGATGTTCCATTCAAGACAAAATAGGTTTTATCTGCATTAAAAACTTTGGCGGCAAACTTCTGAGCATGTTTAGCCGATCCTTCGTGGATCAGTAAGTCGCCAAGCTGCACATCGGCGTTACACATATCAGCGCGAAAGACATTCTCGCCGAAGAAATCATAAAACTGTCGCCCGGCAGGATGTTTTTTGAAAAACTCCCCATGCTGGTGCCCGGGACAGGCAAAGGAGGTATTTTCCATTGCCACGTACTGCGTCAGGGTGCTGAAAAAAGGCGGCAGTAACTGCTCTTCATATCCACAGGCCGCGTTTTCCAGGGTCAGAAAGTCTTCCGGCTGGCCGGTGATAATGCCAGTGACGGGCGGTAACTCATCAGCAACCGTTTCGCCAAAGATAAACACTGGTAAATTAAAACCAGTCCGTTTAAGCAACGTCAGAATACCGCTCTGGCTATCAGCAACAGAGACGACAGCGACCGCCACATCGGTAAAATCGGTATCAGCAAGGGCCACAACTTCACGATGCGTTAAGAGTGAGCCTGCAATACTGTGGCTGGCAGCAATTTTAAGTGACTTCATAAGCACAAATCCCCGTGTTCAAGGATGAGTGGGTGCCAAAGGCACGGCAAAGGGAGTATTCCCCGGCGAAAGCGTCTTGAAAGTCTTGAGAGGTGAGTCCACTCTGACCGCCAGACATCAGTAAAGTCAGGGATACCCTGAGTTTACTGATGTCCTACAGTGAGCAAGCGTTGCCCTTACCGCACGGTGGACTGACAGTAACTTCGGCGTGATGAGTTTCGGGCGAGCACCTGAGTGGAAGATGGGGAAGAAAAGTGAATCAACATCAAGGTGCCCCCTCATAGTCGGTAGATAGAAAAATTGGCGCAATAATCGCACCTTCTGCCCTGCGGTTCAACATCCTGACGGACAGTTTATGCTGTCAGGATGAACAAAAAAAGAAATGAACAGACGTCAGTACACGGTAAATCCCATGACTGGTGCTTTTAACGTCACTTTGCTCAATATTTTCACAACACACGGGACAACAATCGCTCATTTGTCGCAAAGTTAGCCAAACGCACCATTATTAACTAAATTTCATTGACGACAGATGCAGATTACGGTTTAATGCGCCCCGTTGCCCGGATAGCTCAGTCGGTAGAGCAGGGGATTGAAAATCCCCGTGTCCTTGGTTCGATTCCGAGTCCGGGCACCACTTATTCAGAAAAACCAGCCTGCGGGCTGGTTTTTTGCTTTCTGGTCTTAAAACATTTCAGCTTATCTCTTCATATCTCGCCGTTTTTGAATCTGAGTCGTTCAGTGCTGCGTCCGCCTGTGTTAGCTGACAGTACAGTCCCGATTCGTCCATCCTCCACTAAACCTGAGCTTAATTTCGCGAAAAACGAAACGATGGATAAAACCTGACTACAATTAGTTTTGATTCTATTAATTATTCATAGTGCTAAATAACACTGAGGTGAGAATGAGCGTAGAAAACAGAAATGATTTTTTTGATATTCTTCAAGTATCTCGACACACCAACGTACAAAAACCTTACTTTGCTTTTCAAAAACTCTGGCAAGACGGGACAGCACTAGTGGGTAACTTTGCAGGTGAACAGCCACTGGGCAATGAGATAGGCCCCCTGACTACAGGCGAAATGGGAAGACATATGGCCATTTTAGGCAGCTGTGCTGCTGTCGCACTGCATAATGGGTCTGAAGGTTATTATCTTGCCACAAAAGCGCATCTTATTCGTAAAGACACCCGGCAACATTCAGAAGATAATCTATTTCACGCCAGTGCTCAGGTTATGAATATCGATAAACGCACTCTCAAGGCTTCAATTCAGGTATGGAATAAAGAACCCCTGGCCGAGCTCATATGTGAGTACACCCTTCTCTCTCCTGCATTATTTCAACGTAAATTCCAGAACTATGCCAGTGACAATGTATCTATACCTCTCTCGTCCCCCTATCAACATGTATTGCCTCTTTATAATCTGACCTTCGAGGAAGGAAAACTTGATGCGTTTGCCGGGCCGTTATCTCCCCAACAATGTGCCGGTCATTTTTTCGGTTATCCATGCTGGCCGGTAGCAATAATTGCCCAAACAGCATTTCAAGTTACAGGTGAGTTAATTAAAAAACAGTATGGCGAGACAGCACGTTTCTGCGTACAAGATTTAAAATTATCAGCAGATAAATTAATGAAGGCTGACAGTATATTAAAGTTCAGTATTGAAATAATGCCTGCGCCAGAACCTTCTGGCTTAATTAAAAGTGTTGTTAACGTTTATCACGATAATGAACGGGTCGTACAGATAGTAAATATGCTACAAGTAATATTAGCAGAGTAATAACAGCCTCATTAAGATATCGCCTCATAGCGTATGGCGCTAAGCCAATACGCTACTTTAACGGCAAACCTTTCGCCAGTCATCGATATAAAACAGGCATCATTTTAATCAACAATACACATTTTTGATTATCCAGCCGCCAGGATTTTTGTGTTATCAATGTGGATTACGGTACTGGCTCATCGTTTATTATCGGCGACACAACAGGTGATGGGCATCGGTTATCTGTATGTTGAGGATGCATTGAAAAACTACGCCGAGTTAGCACCTGTCAAGAAAAATGGATCGTATCTTTGATCTCTAATGTCCGCTTTATCAGGAAGTCTTTAAATTTAAGGCACCGGGATGACATATGTTTCGGTGAACGAAACCAAAGACTTATTTCAAATTTACTTTTGATATAGTCGTCCAGAATGGAGACCAGTTTACCCGCCTCTAACTCTTTTTTGACTAACGGCAAGGGAAGATAAGCGATGCCACCTCCGGCCAGGGCTACATCTTTGAGAAACTCGCTATTCTCGATTTCTACGGTTTTGGCTATCTCAATAGTGGTCACATCGCCATCAACGTCAAACTGCCATCGGTTTCCGCCAACCAGTGTGGAGGTATAAATACAGTTATGGAATTTCAGTTCTTCAGGCGACTTCAGTTCACCATAGGATTCTATGTAGCTGGGTGAACAGCATACGACCAGTGGATAGCTAAAGAGTGTTTTTTTAATGAGCTGGCTGTCAGGCTCCATATATCCACGATAGGTTGCTCCGGCGCGAATATAAAAATCGATATCATTTTTCTTTTCATCGACATAAGCCGTTTCTTCAATTCGAAAACTCACTTCCGGGCAAATAAACAGATACTCGCCGATTATTTTTGAAAGGAAATTTCGCGAGAACAGTGGTGTTGAGGCGATGGAAATAACCCCACTGTCAGTACTGTTAGCAGCTTCAACCTCTTTATAAATATCCTGAATATTTAAATAAGCCAGATGAAAACGTTCATATAACAGTATTCCCGCTTCAGTGGGTTCGCTTTTACGGGTGCTGGAAATCAGTAAGGTAACGTTTAAATGCTCCTCTAATTCCTTTAACCAGCGACTGCCTGTTGCTGCGGTAATATGAAATATTTTTGCAGCTTCAGATATAGAGCCACAGCGAGCGACCGTCGAGCCTGGAGCCATTGGCGGAACGCCAGCCGGAGGCCTGTCTTTTGGCGCCTCAGTCTTCCCTGAAGCGATTATTACTCAGGACCAAATGTTTGATTTCTATGATGGTGGAGGCCTGGACCAAGCGTTTCTCGGTCTGGCGGAAACCGATGCCAAAGGGGACCTGAATGTCTCAAAATTTGGTGTAAAAATCGCCGGCTGCGGAGGTTTTATTAATATCACCCAAAATGCTAAACAAGTCTTCTTTTGCGGTACATTTACCGCAGGCAGCAGTGATATTACCGTTGAAGATGGCAAACTGATTATTCGCCAGGATGGACATATATTAAAATTCATCAAGAAAGTACAACAGATTACTTTTTCTTCTGATACGGCACGAAAAAATAATAAACCAGTCTATTACATTACCGAACGTGCTGTATTTAAATTAACTGACGGCACCATTGAGCTAATCGAAATTGCACCTGGCGTTGATCTGCATCGTGATATTCTCAACCAAATGGAATTCACGCCAAAAATCAGCCCTGAATTAAAACTTATGGATGCACGAATTTTTAACGAACAACCCATGGGGCTAAATTTAGCATAATCACCCCTGTAATTTAATCTTTCATTATTTAATTTAAAAACTACGATTGCTTATCGAGGGCATTGCTATGTCTTATACAATTAATGAACTGTTTGTTGGCCAAAAAGCAAGTTTTGAAAAAACAATTACCGAAAGTGATGTATTACTTTTCTCCGGTATTTCTGGCGATATTAATCCCGTCCATATTAATGACCGAGTGGCAAAAGAGAGTATTTTTGGCAAACGTGTCGCACATGGTGTTCTCGTATCAGGCCTGACCTCTGCGGTGCTGGGCATGCAGTTGCCTGGCGAAGGCACTATTTATTTGGGTCAGGACAATAAATTCCGCCACCCGGTGTATATTGGTGACACGGTTAAAGCGACATGCGAAGTCATCGAGATTAATACAGCAAAAAACATTGCCCGATTAGCCACTACCACCACCAACCAAAATAACGAAGTTGTTATTGAAGGTGTCGCTGTAGTCATGGCGCCGAAAAAAGCGTAAGGATATAAAGATGATTATCGAACCTATTATCAATGGTGTTGTTGCCAAAACGGCTCATCCTGAAGGTTGCCAGCAGGCGGTAAAAAACCAAATTAATTACAGTAAGCATCACCAGCAAATTCACAATGGACCAAAACGCGTTTTGATTATTGGTGCCTCTTCTGGTTTTGGCTTAGCGGCAAGGGTGGCATTAACATTTGGTGGTGCTCAAGCTGATACCATTGGCGTCTCATTTGAACGCGGACCTGGCGAGAAAGGTGTCGGCACGGCGGGCTGGTACAACAATATTTATTTCCGCCAGCAAGCAGAGGCGGAAGGACGTATTGCCCATAATATCATCGGCGATGCATTTTCAACTTCAGTGAAAGAACAGGTTCTTAAACTGATTAATCAGGATTTTGGTGGGCAAGTTGATTTAGTCGTTTACAGTCTGGCAACCGGTATGCGTCCGGATCCTGAAACCGGCGAAATGTGGCGCTCTTGTCTGAAAACAGTAGGCACGCCGTTCAGCGGAAAAACCGTTAACCTGGAAAAAAACCGTCTTGATACGGTTGAGCTGGAAGTGGCGAATGATGCTGAGATCCTGGCAACAGAAAAAGTGATGGGCGGAGAAGACTGGGAAGAATGGATCCATTGGCTGAAGCAACATAACGCGCTGGCAAAAGGCGTGAAAACGGTCGCTTTTTCTTATATTGGCCCTGAAGTGACCTATCCCATCTACCATGACGGTACATTAGGACGGGCGAAAAAACATTTGTACCGGACTGCAGAAAGCCTGAACGAACAGCTAGCTGCAGAAAATGGTGGTGCGTGGGTATCCGTGTGTAAAGCACTGGTCACCAAGGCCAGCGTCTTTATCCCTGCATTTTCCCCTTATGTATTATGCCTGTATCAGGTCATGAAACAGATGGGGCTGCACGAAACCTGTATCGAACAGATGCAGCGTTTGTTCAGCGAAAATCTTTATCAGAAAAATGCCGTCCCGGTCGATTCATCCCGACTGATTCGTATTGACGACTGGGAACTGCGCCCGGACGTACAGCAGGCGGTAAATAAACTGATGGGTGAATTAAACGATGATAATTTCACCAAAATTGGTGATTACGCAGGCTACAAGAAAGAGTTCCTTCAGCTCAACGGCTTTGGTTTTGACGAAGTTGACTATCAGAAACCGGTTGAATTATCCGATCTGATGGCGATGAAACCATAAATGATAAAGGCCTGTTACCCCTGGTGGCAGGCCTTTATGCCCGATAAGGAGGAACTGTGCCACGAACTATTATGTTAATTCCTGCTGAACCCGGTATTGGCCTGACGAGTGTCTGTCTTGGTGTTATCCGAGCCATGGAACGCAAAGGCGTTCAGCCGAGTCTCTATAAACCCATCGCGCAATCATCCAATGAAAATACGGATCTCGATCGTACCACTGCCATTATCCGCGCAAATACCCGCCTGCTAACCGGCGACCCGCTAAAAATGAGTCAGGCTGAAACCTGGCTCTCCGGTGGTCAGAAAGATGTATTGATGGAAAGTATTGTTGCTGGTCATCATGCCGCAAGTCAGAGTGCTGAAATGATATTGGTGGAAGGATTAGTTCCTACGCGCAAACATTCGTTTGTTCCCTCGTTGAATATCAGTATTGCAAACACACTGGATGCCGAAATTATCTTAGTGATTACCCAAGGGCAACAAAGCCCAGAGCAGCTCCGGGAGAGTATAAAACTGGCATATCACTCTTTAGGTAACGCAAAGAACAGGCTCTCCGGCATCATTATTAATAAGGTCAATACGCTACAGGACGAGCTTTCATCCTCACTCATCACCGGACTCAAGGATAATATTACCGCTCCAGTACTGGCCGCTATTCCCTGGAATGTGGATTTAGTTGCTGTACGAGCAGCAGATATCGCATCTCATCTCAAAGCGCAGATACTGAACGAGGGAAATATCCAGCACCGACGCATTCATTCAGTTTCATTCTGCACCCACAGTATTCCGCATATGCTGGAACATATTCGTCCGGGTGTCTTACTTGTCATCTCTGCTGACCGACCCGATATTCTGATTGCCGCCTGTCTGGTTGCGATGAATGGTATGGAAATCGGGGCTATTTTATTGACCGGTGATAATCAGCCAGATCCGTTAATAACGGCACTCTGTGCCCGGGCATTCGACACCGGTCTTCCTGTCTTTATCGCCAATGCTAACACCTGGCAAACCTCGCTCAATCTGCAAAGCTTTAAACTGGAAGTATCAATTGACGATAGTGAGCGTATTGAGAAGATTCAGGAATACGTCGCTGATTATATCGATATGGATTGGATAGAATCTCTGATGACAACATCCGAGCAGAGTCACCGTCTGTCTCCAGCCGCTTTTCGCTATAATTTGACCGAGCGTGCACGCAAAGCCAATAAATGTGTGGTGCTGCCAGAAGGTAACGAACCGCGTACGATTAAAGCGGCGGTTATCTGTGCCGAACGTCATATCGCCAGATGTGTGTTACTGGGTGACCCAGAGGAGATCAGGCGTGTAGCGGCCTCTCAGGGAATTGAGCTGAGTGCGGCCATCCAGATTATTGATCCTGAAATGGTTCGCGCAAACTATATTGCCCGTCTGGTTGAGTTACGCAGAAGCAAGGGCATGAACGAAGCTATTGCAGCTGAACAGCTGGCAGATAATGTGGTTCTGGCTACTCTAATGCTGGAACAAGGCAAGGTGGATGGTCTGGTATCTGGCGCGGTTCACACGACAGCCAACACTATCCGCCCGGCATTGCAGCTAATCAAAACAGCGCCAGGCAGCTCTCTGATATCTTCGGTATTTTTTATGCTGCTGCCAGAACAAGTTTATGTTTATGGGGACTGCGCGATTAACCCCGAACCAACAGCACAGCAGCTCGCGGAAATAGCCATTCAGTCTGCTGATTCGGCGCTAGCGTTTGGTATCGAGCCACGCGTGGCGATGTTGTCTTATTCCACAGGTACTTCAGGGAAAGGCAGCGATGTAGAGAAAGTGCGAGAGGCGACCCGTCTCGCCCAGGAAAAACGCCCAGACTTGATGATTGATGGTCCGCTACAGTACGACGCCGCGGTCATGCCTGATGTAGCAAAATCGAAAGCGCCAGACTCTTCGGTTGCGGGTCGTGCTACGGTGTTTATTTTTCCTGATCTCAATACAGGCAATACCACTTACAAAGCAGTGCAGCGCTCAGCAGAGCTTATCTCTATAGGCCCCATGTTACAGGGCATGCGCAAACCGGTGAACGACCTCTCACGTGGTGCTCTCGTCGACGATATTGTTTACACGATTGCGCTGACCTGTATACAGGCGGATTTTTAATACTAGCGAAATAAAAACCCAGGAAATAATATACAAAGAAATATTTAGCACCATATTATTTATCAGCAAGCTGAAATAGATTAACGGTATCATTCAGTTTATTTGATTATCTTTTTATTACTTATAGATATATATTATATACATAACCTCAGACCTACAGGATAATTTATATCATGGAAAAATTGACTAAAATCATCATGTTACCTTTGCTTCTTACCTCCTTCGCATTTTCAGCACAGGCGGCTGAATTAAATACGAATAATCCTAATGGTTATAAGCAGTTTAAAATGGATTATTCTGAGATGGTTGATATTGCCAATCCAAACAAACTAAGCCACCGCGTGTTTTATACCAAGCCTTCAGAAGGTCCGGATGCAAAATGGTTTGATGCCGTTAAACAAGGCGATCTGGCGACAATAAAAACCATGGTAGAAAATGGTCAGAATATCGAAGCGAAAGACAATGCCAGTCTGGGACAAACGGCTTTAGGTTGGGCTGCGTTTATCGGATATCCCGAGGTCGTTGACTACCTGATCGCCAATAATGCTGACCTGATGGCAACGGATAAAGCAGATGTTTCTAACGCTCTTAAATCTGCCGGATTAGGTAAAAACGTGGCTGTTTTTGATACTCTGTATAACAAACTTAAAGATAAGGTTGATTTAAATAATCAGAGTAATGATATGCAAGGTGAAACAATATTAATTGTTGCAGCAAGTAATAACCGCGCTGATATCGTTAAATATCTACTTGACCATGGTGCAAAAACAGATTTAGTCACCACAGAAAAAGATAAAAATCATCCGGCTTACAACCAAAGTGCCTTCTCTTTCGCCTGTACCAGAGGGAATGCTGAAATCATCAAGATTCTACAACAGCACGGTGCCGTCAACCATCGTAATAACAATGCGTCTTGCGACTATTAATTATCGCACTCCAGACACATTATGAAATATAAAGGGGGAGAGATAGCGACTATCTCTTTCCCTCTGCTTTTCTTGCCTCTCTTCCCTTACTCATCGTTTGATTTTTGACCAACCATTCTCAATACGTGCTCAATCAACGTTTTTTTGATTTTCTGTATATAAAAACGTCCGTTATCCCCCTTACTCCCTTAGTTTCATATATGAAACAAAAAAGAGTCATAAGCTCGACGAACCCCACATTTCAAAACAAATAACTTACATTTGATCAACATCAGATTGACTGTTATTCACCCGCATATTTACCATGGTTTTAAATAATAAACATTGTTTCAAATATGAAACCAAATGTTACCGAATATAAAAGGAGTGATGCGATGAGCTGGATCGCAGTATGTGATGTTTCACAAGTTCAAGAAGATTTTCCTTTTTCAGCCAAAGTTAACGACAACGAAATCGGTATTTTTTTGGTTGATGAACAATATTACGCTTTAGAAGATATTTGCCCTCATGCTTATGCTCTTCTTAGCCAGGGCTTTGTTGAAGATGGCAAAGTCGAATGCCCACTGCATGAAGCTATTTTTGATATCAAAACAGGCAAGTGTTTGCGGGAACCCGGTTCGCGAGATCTCAAAATTTATCCTACGCGCATTAATGAAAACCGAATAGAAATCAGTTTTATTGAGGAGTAGCCATGGACATTATTCAAAATATTAACCCTTACCTACCCGCTAATAATCAAATTATCCCAGCCAGAGAAGGGGGTAAGGGAAATATCCAGGCACCAGGAAGCGCGCCAAATATTGTCTGGCAAACACGTTCACGTGTTCCTGATGAATACGAAGTATTACTGATTTCAGCATTAGAAAATTTATTTGCCTCTGGCATGGAAACCTTAAATGACCTTATTGAGGCCTTGAATCAACAAAATTTATTTGATCGTCAAGGCAATGCATGGACTGCAGAAAGTTTCCGTGAGTTTCTTCTTGTTAATGGATATTAAGGCTTTGTAATTTGTAAAAAAATAATAACAAACTTTGATAATCGGGAGCACATGATGGCAATAAATACACAACCTCAAAACTATCAAGAGTATTTAGATACTGGCTTACGAGGACAATGGTATCCGGTATTATCCAGCTGGGAAGTAAGCAGCAATCCTGTTGGTATTACTCGTCTCGCAGAACAAATTGTCTTATGGCGCGATGATAAGGGGCAAGTTCATGCCCTGGAAGACCGCTGTCCCCATCGCGGAGCCCGTTTATCTATGGGCTGGAATCTGGGTGAACGTATTGCCTGTTGGTACCACGGTGTTGAAGTCGGTGGAGATGGTATTGTCAAAAGCGTTCCGGCGGTTAGCCAATGCCCTCTTGAAGGCCAAAAATGCTTAAAGACATACACCGTTCAAGAAGTTCACGGCGCTATTTTTCTCTATTTCGCCCTTGTAGAGGGAGAAACACCACCCACGCTGGAATTTCCTGAAGAATTAGCCAACAAAGAAAATCATAGTCACTTCCTCTGCACCGCATCATGGAAATGCAATTATCAGTATGCGCTTGAAAATGTCATGGACCCAATGCATGGCACTTACTTGCACTCATCTTCTCATTCAATGGCCGAAGGTGATAAGCAGTCTGAAATGGTTCTCGAAGCCACAAAAACAGGCTTTATTTTCCGTAAAAATAATCAAACAGGCGTCAACTTCGACTGGGTTGAATATGCGAGTACAGGCGCAGACTGGTTACGCTTATCCATTCCGTATCAAAAGCGGTTTGGACCGGGCGGCCATTTCTGGATTATTGGTATGGTCGTTCCTGAAGACAAAGATCATTGCCGCGTATTCTTCTGGCGCATCCGTAAAGTCAAAGACTGGCAACGTGACCTTTGGCGTTTTATGTATCGTAATCGCCTGGAAGGACTGCATTGGGACGTATTAGAGCAAGATCGTATGATTTTAGAAAACTTAGCGCCAAACGCGCGGAATCATGAGTTTCTCTATCAACACGATGTTGGTTTATCCCGGCTCCGTCGCATCATGCAGCGGGAAGCAAAAAAACAGTTTTCGCTGATTTATGGCAAGGAAACTGAGCATGCATAAGCTACTGGAAGGAAAGCGCATTGTGATCACCGGGGCCGCAAGAGGCCTGGGTTTTAGTTTTGCTCAAGCCTGTGCGGAACAAGGCGCTAAGGTTATTTTATGTGACATTCTTGCTGAGCGTTTACAGGAAAGTACCAAGACATTACGCCTGCAAGGATATGAACCAGAAAGCTATGTGATTGATCTTGCTGACCCAGTTTCAATCAATCAAACCTTTGAAAATATCGCCCGAAATGGCGTTATTGACGGGCTTATCAATAATGCCGCTCTGGCAACCGGTGTTGGCGGTAAAACGTTAGACGAATATGACGCTGAACTTTGGGACAGGGTTATGGCCGTTAATGTAAAAGGCACATGGCTCGTCACTAAAGCGGCATTACCGCTTTTAAAACAAAGCGCTAATGGAAAAATCATCAATATCGCCTCAGATACCGCTTTATGGGGTGCGCCCAGATTAATGGCTTATGTCGCCAGTAAAGGCGCCATCATCAGTATGACTCGTTCAATGGCACGTGAATTAGGGGAATATCGCATTTGTGTCAATGCTATAGCACCGGGCCTGACGAAAGTTGAAGCGACAGAATATGTTCCACAGGAACGTCATCAGCTATATGAAAATGGGCGGGCACTGCGCGGAGAGCAAATGCCTGAAGATGTCACGGGCACTGCTCTGTATTTACTTTCCTCAATGGCTAACTTTGTTACCGGGCAAATTATTCCGGTCAATGGCGGTTTTGTTTTTAACTAATCCACAAACCGCACGGGCGGGGAGGTTAAGACATTGGATTCAAAATGTAAGTATCTGATCCCCGGTTTAGAAAAAGGATTACAGCTACTGTTGCTGCTTGCACAGCAGCATCGGGAATTAACCTTTGCCGAGATCCTGCGTCTGGTCGATATGCCAAAAGCCACGGCTTATCGCGCGATTCAGACATTAGTGCATTTAGATTTTTTGGTCCAGCACCCACGGACAGGGGCATTTTCACTGGGTCGTAAAGTACTGAGTCTTGGTCTTGGCTATATTGCATCGCTGGATTTAACACAATTAGGCCAACCGATAATTGAGCATTTACGCGACCGTAGTCAATGCAATAGCCATTTAGTTATTCGTGATGGCAGAGACATTATTTATATCGCACGAGTAAGCGGTGCTGAATCAAAAATTAATCATGTCAGTGTCGGAACACGCTTATTAGCTCATCGTACATCTTTAGGTCGAATGTTATTAAGCGGTTTAACCCGTCCAGAATTTGATCTCCTCTATCCGGATGAGGAGCTTCCGGATAATGCAGGCAGTAAACAAATATTCTGGGACATGATCCAGGCTGACAAAGTGCGTGGTTTTGTCATTGGTGAGTCATTTTATCGACACGGTATCTCTTCAATTGTTTATCCGGTTTATAACCAAAGCAACGGTGTTGAAGCAGCAATTAGTATTATGGTACCGGCGGACAGTATTCCTGCTCAGGAGCGCCAATACTTACAAAATGAAGTGCGCTGCGCAGCCGAAAAGCTGACTGAGTTTATTGGTGGAATAAGTCCGGCAAAAGTTATTTAGCATTCACTAAAAATCGACACCCATTTTTCAGGTTTATTGCCATAAACCCGGGCAGCTTATCGCCCGAAAAACAGCTCAGGCAATATAACCCTCTACAGAGGACTAAGTTATGTCAGTGACAGGAATTGAAAAATTAGAATTCGGCGTTGAAGATCTCGGCGCCTGTCAAAAATTTTTACATGACTTTGGCTTACAGGTTTCAGCGAAAGATCCTTCACTATTTACCACTTTATCGGGCGCAAAAATTTCTTTATCGCCCATCAATGATAGCGCCCTCCCCAGCGCCTTTGAAACCGGATCTACTTTAAGACGTATTACCTGGGGAGTTAAGAATACTGCCGATTTGGATAAAATCATTAATCATCTTCAGACCTGTGATGATTTTCAGCTGACAGAGACGGGAGCCCAGTGCCGCGACCCAAACGGTATGATGGTCGCATTTTGTCTCTCAGAACAAAAAGAGGTTAAAGTCGATATCACTGGCATTAATCAGTGGGGCGATATTCGTCGGGTTGATAAACCTAGCCCGGTTTACGAAAAAGCAACGCCTATCAATATCGGACACGTTGTATTTTTTGTCGATGACCTTAGCGCTACAGAAGCCTTTTACTGCCAGAAACTCGGTTTCCAGGTGTCCGATCGCTACATTGATCGTGCTGTATTTCTGCGTACGCAAATCAATGGCTTTCACCACAATCTCTTTTTACTGAAGCTGCCACATCGCGGCAGTGGCTTAAACCATGTCGCATTCACCGTTCGTGATATCCATGAAGTGATTGGCGGTGGTTTAGCAATGAACCGTCACCACTGGAGCACATTTATTGGCCCCGGCCGTCATCCTATTTCCTCCGCTTACTTTTGGTATGTGAACAGTCCAACCGGCGGTGCATTCGAATATTACACCAACGATGACTACCTCACTGAAAACTGGCAGCCACGCGAACTCGAGCATTCACTTGTTTCATTTACCGAATGGGCAGTTGAAGGCGGTTTAGATTATGAAACGCGTCGTCAAGTCAAACCGGCTAAGGGGTAATGCGATGAGTTCCTTAATTCAAGGCGGCATTGTGATTATTGGTGGTGGTCAGGCGGGTGGCTGGGCTGCAAAAACACTCAGAGAAGAGAACTACCAGGGCACTATTTCTGTTATTAGTGATGAAAACTATGACTTTTATGAGCGGCCCCCGCTCTCTAAAGCGATACTCACACAAGACAATGCCACGCTATCACGCATCTTCAGTGAAGATGATACACATTCATTGCAATTAAATTGGTTCAGGCCCGTACGCGCCCGTAAAATTGATACCACGAACAAGTCTATTACTCTCAGCGATGGGCGAACGCTCGCTTTTGAAAAGTTGCTGATTGCTACCGGTGGTCGCCCTCGCTATCTTTCAGATGCATGGCGGCAACATCCCCGGGTCTTCTCCCTGCGTTCCTGGGACGATGCGCAATCATTGCGATCTGGCCTGTTATCTGCAAAAAAAATCGCCATCATCGGCGGTGGCTGGATTGGTCTTGAAGTCGCGGCTTCTGCTCGCAAAATGGGTATTGAAGTCACTGTTTTCGAACGCCAAAGCCGGTTATGTGAACGCAGCGTACCGCAAAATGTCTCTGAGGCATTGGCGCTGCGCCACCAAAATGCAGGCGTAGAGCTAATCACCGATGCGGGTGATATCCAGATCGGCGAAGACCCGTTATCGCTCCAGATTGCCTGCCAGCAGCGCACCATGCAACGCTTTGATCTTGCCGTAATGGGTATTGGCGTTGAGCTAAATCTTGAACTGGCCAAAGAAGCCGGTCTTGAGGTGACCCATGGAATTGTTATCAATGAGCATGGACAAACCTCCCATCCCGATATTTATGCTGCCGGAGATGTCGCCTGTCATCCGACACTCTCGCTGTGTTTGCAGTCATGGGCTTATGCACAAAACCAGGCCATCACCACGGCAAAAGCGATGCTCAATCCACAATCGCCAGGATTCAATGAGCCCGCCTGGCTATGGTCGGATCAATACCAGGACAATATACAAATTCTGGGAATTCCCAGTCCACAAGCTATACAGCATATCCAGCGTCGTACCACAGACTCAGAGGTCCACTTTGCGCTCAATGAGGCCAATCAGCTGGTTCAAATGGTGGCCTTTAATGATGCGCGAGCAATTAAGCTCGGTAAACGCTGGCTGCAGAATCAACGCAAATTAATTCCCTCAGAACTTGCCGACCCCACATTTTCACTGATGTCACTTAAATAGTGCCAGCGAGGAAAAATCATGGCGAATCAAAGCATCATTAAATCAGCCGATGAAAATATCGCTGATGCGCAGGAAGTCCCTGAAAAAGTAAATTGGTTAATTCCAATCGGGTTATTTTCCTGCGTTTTACTCGCATTTTTCGACAAAATCAGTATCGCGGCACTCTTTTCCGACGAAAAATTTCAGCGAGCATTAGGAATCGATTTTGATCCCACTCGTTTAGGTCTGCTGATGAGCGCATTTTTATTCGCTTATGGCGTTTCATCCATGCTACTGAGCGGCATTGGCGACCGTTTTCATCCGACAAAAATGCTGCTATTCATGATCAGTAGTTGGTGCATTTTAATGATATTTATGGGATTTACCCATCATTACGGCACCATGATTTTTCTTCGCGTCTTACTTGGTATCGCAGAAGGCCCCCTGCTGGCTATTGCCTATGCCATTATTCGTCGAACCTTTCCGCCGAAAATGCAAGCTCGCGCAACCATGCTTTGGTTACTGGGCACGCCATTAGGCGCTGCGCTCGGATTCCCTATTTCATTGTATTTATTAAATAATTTTGGATGGCAAAGTACTTTTTTCGTTATGGCGGCTTTCACCGTCCCGGTTTGGTGGCTCGTCATTATTGGTATTCGTCATCCCAATTTAGTCAATCGTAACGCGCAGCTAAAAACCCCTTCAGGAGAAGCCCCCCCTGCAGAGCAGCAGGCAGCCCTGAAGACGGATAAAAAGCGCTTATACCAGAGCCGCGACTTTTGGATTATCTGCATATTTAATATCGCATTTTTGGTCTATCTCTGGGGGATGAATGGTTGGCTACCCAGCTATTTGATAATTGGGAAATCTATTCATCTGGAACATGCAGGTATTCTTTCCTCTCTGCCTTTTATTGCCATGTTGTTTGGTGAAGCAATCGGCGCGTGGTTGTCAGATCGCTACGATCGTAGAGCGTTAGTCTGCTTTATTTCTTTACTCGGTGCCGTACTGGGACTGGCAGGGGTTCTTTTCTTAACAAGTACTTACAGCATTATCCTGATGATGTCATTCAGCATGTGTATGTGGGGGGCTGGCGCGCCCAATATCTTTGCCCTACTGGCTAAAGCTACACCAAAACAGGTCAGCGCCCATGCCGGTGGCATCTTTAACGGATTAGGAAATCTTGCCGGAGCCGCAGCGCCTCTGCTTATGGGCATCCTGATCACCCTCACTCATACCATGGATAGCGGGCTGTTATTTATCGTCATCATTGGTCTGGTGGGTAGTTTGCTGCTACTGCCATTACTTAAAAAATACTAAACACTGTCTTTCAGGAGATAACGCTATGTCACAACCTCAAATCAAACCACAGGGTATTTCAATGGCGGAATGGATTGAGTCCAGAGTCGCCCGTCTTGAAGGCCGTAAATATGATTGGAACGCGTTGAAATTCCAGGCTGATTACGACGCTAAATATCGTCGCGCGCAAATGCGCTATATCGGAACGGGCGCCACGGGTGTGGCCAATGACGTCAATACCGTTGCTGCGGAAAACTTCACCTTTTCGACCATGGTGCTGCCATCAAAATGTGAAGGTCCCCTGCACTTACACCCTGATGTCGAAGAAGTTTTCTTTATGCTCAAAGGGACAATAACGCTTTTTATCAAAGACGGTGACGAAGAGTATGAAACGGTCCTGAAAGAACGTGACTTAATTTCTGTTCCGGCCGGGATCTATCGCGGTTTATTTAACCATGGCGAAGAAGAAGCCCTGATGTGCGTGATGATTGGGACACAAAAACCGGCTATTCCAACCTATCCGGAAGATCATCCTTTATCAAAAATTAAACGCGGATAACAGGAGAAGCCAGAGATGAGTCTGTCCATTAAACATCTACCGGAACTGCAACTGGGCGATTTTAGTCAATACCGTCTTAGCTGGAGGGAAGCGGGACAAGGTGATGCGGTGGTATTACTTCACGGTATCAGTTCAAGCTCCGCATCATGGATTTCACAACTGACAGCCTCATCACTGACCGACAGCTATCATCTCTATTGCTGGGATGCCCCCGGTTATATGAACAGTACAGAACTGGACACCACAACACCCGTTGCTCTCGATTACGCCGATGCCCTGGAGGCTTTTCTGGATGGATTGGGAGTGCAGCAAGTCGTATTAATCGGCCACTCCCTGGGCGCACTGATGGCCTGTGCATTTGCCTCTTTGCATCCACACCGGGTTAACGGCCTGTTTCTTGCCGACCCGGCACAAGGCTACGCGACGAAAAACCTCGAAGAACGTAACCGTGTGTACAGCCAAAGGCACGACATTGTCTTTAAGTCAGGTATCGCAGCCTGGGCACAGCACCGCGCTGCCGCGCTGCTATCACCCGACGCAACGCCTGAAAAAATCGAATGGGTCAAAAATATTATGGGCAAGCTTAATCCGCAAGGTTTTCTGTCCGCAGCATGGATGCTGGCCCATGACGATATCAGTTTGTATTTAAATGCCTATACCGGGCCACTTGAAATGCTCGTCGGCGCAGAAGACACCATTACGTCACCGTCACAAGTCAGTCTGTTAGCGCAACAGAAACAGTGCCCGGTGTCAGTTATCTCAGGAGCAGGCCACGCCAGCTATCTTGATCAACCTGAAGCATTTAATCGCCAGTTAACACGTTTTTTATCGATAGCTTCGCAAAGGAAATCCTCATGAATTTACAGCTAATGAACCGGGTTGCCGTCGTGACGGGAGGAAGCTCAGGTATTGGTTTTGCGACAGTCAAATTGTTACTTGATGAAGGGTGCAAAGTCGCTTTTTGTGGCCGGAATATTGATAAATTACAGGCTGCCAAAGATGAATTAACCGCTCTCTATCCACAAGGACGATTTATAACCGCATCCTGTGACGTATTAGATAAAACGCAAACAGAAGGTTTTGCAGAACAGGTTCGCCAGCAATACGGGCAAGTTGATTTACTGATTAACAACGCCGGACAAGGCTACGTCGCGAATTTTGCCGATACGCCAGAAGAAGCCTGGCTTAATGAAACCCGTCTGAAATTGTTTGGGGTTATTCATCCGGTGAATGCCTTTCTGCCGCTTTTAGAACAATCAGATATTGCTTCAATCACCTGCGTTAACTCTTTACTCGCACTGCAACCCGAGCCGCACATGGTGGCAACCTCCGCTGCGAGAGCCGCACTATTAAATATGACATTAAACCTTTCCAAGACATTGTTACCCAAGAAAATTCGTGTCAATTCCATTCTGCTCGGCATGGTTGAGTCTGAGCAGTGGTATCGCCGCTTCGAAAACCGTAGCGACAAAGATTTAAGCTGGGAGCAATGGATAAGCAATATTGCCAAAAACCGAGGTATTCCCATGCAACGGTTAGGTAAGCCTGAAGAGCCTGCGCGTGCATTGGTTTTTCTGGCTTCCCCTATGGCCTCTTTTACCTCAGGTGCGGCTTTAGATGTTTCTGGCGGTTTTGCTCATCACATTTAAGGGATTTTAATATGAAAACGTTAATGCTTATTGGCTATGGTGCAATGGCTGAAGAAGTTATGACTCGCTTACCTGGCGGGATATCACTTCGCTGGATTGTCGCGCGTTCCCATCACCACGAGGCAATTATTGAACGTTTTAGTGGAGCAGTGACGCCTGTCGACAATATCAGTCATGTCCTTGAAAAACCGGACCTGGTACTGGAATGCGCCAGCCATCAGGCCGTTAAACAGTATGCGCCAGCAGTCTTACAACGTGGCTGGACACTTGCCATTATCTCAACAGGTGTTCTGGCTGATGCCGAAACAGCACAATATTTAACCGAACAGGCCAGGCTACACCATGGGCAGCTGATCCCGCTAACCGGTGCCGTTGCAGGACTTGATGGCCTACGTGCAGCCAAAGAAGCTGAAATTACTCAGGTTATTTATCAATCGCGAAAAAGTCCTGCCAGCTGGCGTGGCAGCCCCGCAGAACAACACGTCGATTTAGCAGAAGTGACGGAAGCCACGACCTTTTTTACAGGTAGTGCACAAGAGGCAGCTCTCAGCTTTCCGGCAAATGCCAATGTTGCCGCCACCGTGGCGCTTTACGGTATCGGAATGAAAAAAACACAAGTGCAACTGATTGTCGATCCTCACACTACGAAGAACAGTCATCGCATTGAAGTAAAAGGGGATTTTGGACAGTTCTGCATTGAGCTCAACGGCAATCCTCTGCCCTCTAACCCGAAAACCTCTATGTTATCGGCCTTAAGTGCGGTTGAAATTTGCCGTCGTATTACTGAACAAGATTTCATCTGACAGGAGAGAATAATGAACAAAATGAATATTTTTGTCGGTGGAAAATGGCAGCCGGGTCGTGGAAAAGAAATAGAGTCACGTTTCCCCGGGGACAATCACTTGGTTGCCACACTGAATAGCGCCAGTCTTGAAGATGTTGAAGATGCCGTGATTGCCGCTGATGTCGCCTGGCGAAAACCGTCATGGCGTAACCTGCCTCCTCATCAACGCGCCGCTATTTTATATAAAGCCAGTACGTTAATTGATGAAAAATGTGAAGAGCTGGCACGACTCCAAACACTCGACAACGGCAAGCCCTGGGCAGAAGCCCGAGGTCTGGTCATGAGTGCCGCTTCTACAGCACGCTATTTTGCTGCGGTATGTGAAGTTTCAGGCGGAGAACTGCCTCCTCGTCGCCATCCTGACTTGATGACGATTAGCACTTATCAGCCAATTGGCGTGATTGCTGCCATTACGCCCTGGAATTCCCCTATTGCCAGTGATATGCAAAAAATTGCTCCAGCACTTGCCGCGGGTAATGCCGTTATTTTAAAACCGGCAGAAGCCACACCGCTGATGGCCTTAAAACTGGCTGAAATCTTTGAACAAGCTGGCTTGCCGAGTGGCTTACTGAGTGTTCTGCCGGGGAAAGGTTCTGTGGTGGGTGATGCTCTGGTACGTCATCCACTGGTGCGCAAAATTT
Source organism: uncultured Cedecea sp. (assembly GCF_947498825.1). GTDB lineage: Bacteria > Pseudomonadota > Gammaproteobacteria > Enterobacterales > Enterobacteriaceae > JGM124. The sequence continues at coordinate 65,437 of NZ_CANMLV010000014.1, forward strand.
CATTTACTGGCGGTACGAATACCGGCCGCCAACTTGCCCATATTGCAGCAGATAAGCTTATCACCACTTCTTTAGAATTAGGGGGGAAATCACCCACTATCGTTCTGGCGGATGCCGATCTTGATCTCGCGGCACATGGTGTTTGTTACGGTATCTTTAGTTCAATGGGTCAAGCTTGTATTGCAGGTTCTCGCGTATTTGTCGCCAGAGATATCTATGATGCATTTATGGAAAAACTCACCTGTCTGACCGAGAAACTCATTATCGGCGATCCCCGACAAGAACATGTTCATATTGGTCCGTTAATTTCACCTGCACACCGTCAGAGCGTACAAAGCTATGTCGACCTTGCCATTCAGGAAGGTGGAGCAATTCGTCTTGGCGGCAAGGTGCCTGCAGACCCTGCCCTACAAGAAGGTAACTATTTTTGCCCCACCATTATTGAAGGGTTGAGTAATCATGCCCGTGCATGTCAGGAGGAGATATTCGGCCCTGTTTTAGTGGTTATTCCTTTTGATAACGAAAGTGAACTCATCCAGGAAGCCAATAATTCGGTATATGGCCTGGCAGCCGGTATTTGGACCCGTGATTACAGCCGTGCTTTTCAACTCGCCGATGCCCTTGAAGCAGGAACTGTCTGGATAAATACCTACAAAGTCTTTTCTATCTCGACCCCCTTTGGTGGTTTTAAGGAAAGTGGCCTTGGTCGAGAAAAAGGCCTCGAAAGCCTTAAAGCTTATATGCAACAAAAAAGCCTTTTTCTGGCAATCAACCCACAGCCAAACCGTTGGTGTGAATAGCTCATCGGTCAAAAAAATTATTTATATATTAAAAGCCTATCCCAACAGGCGCCATTATTGCAGCGATGCTGGCCACGGACAGCGCGAAAGAGCTCAGCGTACATGCAGTACGTGAAGACTCGGAGCACTGTCTGGGGAAAAAGCGCAAATAAAACAGCCTAACGGGATAGGCTCTAAGGAGAAAATAATGTCTCACCTCATTACGGTTGGCGAAGCTATCGCCAGAACATTAGAGCAATACCAGGTCACCACAGTTTACGGGGTTATTTCCATTCATAATTTACCGATTGCTGACGCTATCGGCCGTCGGGAAATCATTCATTTTACGCCCAGCAGAGGTGAAGCCGGAGCCGTAACCATGGCTGATGCTCATAGCCGTTTTTGTGGGTTAGGGGTCGCATTAACCAGTACAGGAGCGGGGGCAGGTAATGCCGTGGGCTCTATGATTGAGGCGATGAATGCCTGCTCGCCAATGATTCATATCACAGGCCAGGTGGAAAAGGCTTACCTGGATATGGATGCCGGCTTTATTCATGAAACACCTGACCAACTGGGCTTTTTACGTTCTGCTTCAAAGCAAGCTTTTCGGGTTCATAGCGCGGAGCAAGCAGTAGCGGTATTACATAAAGCTATTCAGGTCGCTCAAACTGTGCCTTGCGGCCCGGTTTCCATTGAAATTCCTATTGATATTCAAAGTACACAGATCCCACTTTCTCTCCTTAGCGCCCCTATTGAGCCATGCGGATTACCCGCTTGCCAGGCGGACCAGGTCAACGCTATTTGGGAAAAGTTGCAGCAGGCAAAACGACCATTATTGTGGATTGGCGCGGGAGCGCTACAAGCAGGGGATGCGGTAAAACGCCTTGCCGATAAGGGTGTCGCCGTTATCAGCAGTACTCACGGCAGAGGCATTTTGTCTGACGATCACCCCTTTAGTTTACGTGCATTTCATAACGCAGATTCTATTGAAGCCTTAATGCGGGCTTGCGACTTAACGCTGGTTGCAGGCTCTCGTTTACGCAGCAATGAAACCAAAACATGGTCATTACCTTTGCCACATCCCGTTATTCAACTGGATATTGACCCCCTTGCTGGGAATAGAAACTATATTGCTGACTTAACCGTTACCGGAGACTGCAGAAGTTTGCTGGAAGCACTTGCCGATAAAATGGAGGGAGCTAATCAGCCGGTATCTGAGTCATGGAAAAAGCAAATACAACAGGCTGTTCAGCAAGCAGAACAACAGCTACGTGAACAATGCGGTGCGTACAGCGGACTGAGCGATGCCGTTGAGCACGCGCTCTCTTCGGGTGGGATATTCGTACGCGATATTACAGTATCCGGGAGCTTGTGGGGAAGCCGGTTATTAAAAGCCGCTCAACCCATGAAGAATATTCATTCTCTTGCAGGTGCTATTGGTTTAGGGCTGGCCATGGCGATTGGTACTGCAAAAGCAAATCCAGGAACCCCAGTGATTGGCTTAGTCGGTGATGGCGGTTTAATGCTCGGTATTGGCGAACTGGCAACTATGGCACAAGAGCAACTACCCGTTGTATTAATTATCATGAATGATAATGGCTATGGCGTCATGCGCGGCATTCAGGAAAAATATTTCGCTGGTCGCCAGTATTATAATGAATTACTGACGCCGTCATTTACGACGCTAGCACAATCAATGGGAATTACTGCGTTCACGATAGATAAAGCGAGCGATTTTAAATCGACTATCCAGCAGGCTGTTGATTTAAAAAAACCTGTCGTGGTTGAAGTGTTAATGAATAATATCGGCAAGATGAATTTTTCAGGTCCACCTCAGAAAAAACTTTTCTGATTTGTCGAATGAAAAATAGAGAGGAATACATCCCTCCGAGACTGATGACAAAGCTAAAGTGATATCTGATTCTCAGCGCTTATTTACGAAAATAAACAGGAAAATCAATTTGTTGATTTTCGGCTGATAACACAAAGAAGGAAAAACCACATTTTTTCCTTCTTTGTCAGCAATCTGAGAGGGGTACATCCCTCTCTATTTTTTAAATATTACCGAGGCAGCGAGTCTTTCGCTTTATATACCAGCGTCCCTTTTAAACCATGTGGCTCAGAACGTAAGTATTGCGGTGGTGCCTGAACCTGGGCATTAAGCGCCGCTGCTGCCTGCCATGGCCAGTGCGGGTTGTAGAGCATCACCCGACCAAGAGCAACAAAGTCAGCATCTTTCCGGACAATCACAGCTTCAGCCTGTTCAGCTTCAGTAATTAAACCGACGCCAATAACAGGGATCCTCACCTTCTCACGGATTTCACGGGCAAAAGGCAACTGATAGCCCGGCTCCACGGTGATAGTCTGTGCCGTTGATAATCCTCCGCTGGAAACATGCAAATAATCGCATCCGAGCAATTCGAGCTGCTGACTGAATACCACCGACTGTAAAACATCCCAGCCACCGTCTACCCAGTCGATTGCCGATAAACGCACACCCACCGGTACGGTAGAGGGAACCGCCTTGCGCACAGCAGCAAACACTTCCAATGGAAAACGCATCCGATTTTCCAGCGATCCGCCGTACTGATCCTGTCGCTGATTGCTCAGTGGCGATAAAAATTGATGTAACAGATAACCGTGTGCGGCATGTATCTCTATCAGTTCAATACCCACGCGGACGGCGCGCAGCGCACTGTCAACAAATGCCTGCTTAATACGCGCTAAATCGGTATCTTCTAACGCAACGGGTAAGATATCCTGTTCTGCAAAAGCAATAGCAGAGGGTGCCACCGTTTGCCAGCCTCCCTGAGTTTCAGGCAACTGACCGCCACCTTTCCAGGGGGCTCGGCTGGAAGCTTTTCGCCCCGCATGCCCTAACTGAATACCGAGGCGTATCGGTGACCAAGTGCGAATATCGTCCACCACTTGCTGCAATGCAGATTCAGTCTCGTCGTCCCACAGACCTAAGTCATCCGGTGAGATTCGCCCGACAGGTTCAACGGCCGTCGCCTCCAGAATCAATAAACCCGCTCCAGAAAGAGCCAAACCGCCCAGATGGATACGATGCCAGTTCGTGGCCTTCCCCTGCACTGCCGAGTACTGACACATCGGCGCGATCACAATGCGGTTCTCCAGCGTCAGTTCACCAATACGTGCTGAGCTAAATAATTGACTCATAGTTACCTCTTAAAATGGTTAACTGTGGCTACATTCCGTTTCCAGTAAAAGCAGAATAGCGCTGGATTCAGTTAAGGTAAAACCTATTTGTTTATGTTTCTACAGCTATTTTTCTAAACCGCAAACATCCTCAATTCGTTGATTACCCGTTTCAGCATCGTTCCCCTTAAGATAAAGGTATATCGCCAAAATAATTCGAGTTGCTTGTAGGCACCCAGTTCAGCCCGCTCCAGTACCTCATTGCGCCCTTTTTCATCTTGATAATCTGACCACTGAACGACATTTTCTCAATAACAGACTGGATAGCCGAATCTGGAGCATGCTGAACCCAATATTCCCATAGTGAATCAGAGTAATTCGCTGCAGGTCTCTCCTTAAGAATATAGGGAGAAGCGGCTGTTTTATCCGTAACATTCATACCAGGTTAAACTTGGCATATCTAGCCACAGCCATATAAACTAATTAATAATGCTCATAATATATTGTTATTTTTTAACCGGAAAAAATGAAATAAATTCTATTTTCTGTCAAAAACATCACCTCAACAATAAACTTATATCAGTTTTTCATCTGGAATTTTTTCAGGAAAGTGAGAGGTGTCAACAAAATACTTTTTATAGTTATTATGTGCTACGTAAACAGTAATTTTATCATTTTGAATGTAAGGCGATGGATCGTAATTGAAATTCTCGCTAGAAAATACATATATCTGATGGGTCTGTGGATCTAGCCACTGAGAAACAATTCGCCACGGAGAACGCCCATTAACGCTAATCGCTGTATTTAACTCAACATTCACAATTTTAGTTTCTAAGGGTTTCCCCTCGCGCAGCAGTTTACGGTATCTTCCAGCTTTATTTGATAATGCATATCCAATTGCACCAATAAATAAAAATACAGCACCAAATATGGCACTAAAAATAGTGTCAAAATAAAAGCTGGTGACACTATTTATCTGAGCAGTAGTTACTGATGCATTTTTACGATAGATAACATCAACGTTTTCCCCAAGGCTTTTACGGTAGGATGAACTCCCTACTGATGACTTAAAAATCACGGTTTTTCCAGCATCATCAATAAAAGTTACCTCAGGATACCAGACCGGTGAAGATGAACTATCGCTCCGGCTGTAACGCAGATCGGTAATTTTTCCTTCAGCATGTAAGGCTTCCTGCTGAAAAGCATAATTCGTATAGGCAAAATAACTCGCAAGGCACAACAGTAGTAATCCGATTACCCGCATAGCTCCAAAAATTGTCTTCATTTGATCCTCGATTTCGATTTTACAGTGCGTCAACCCCGCTTATTCCGCAAAAGTAGAGAATGGGATACCAGGATACTCACTGAATGCAGGCCAGTGAGTGCACGTTGAAGAGTGTGCTACCAGTAGCATGGCCGTTTACAGAGGAAAAATCGGAAAATTTAAAAATAAACAGAATTAAAGATTTTTCTTATGCTGACTAATTGGATAATTCATCAGAAATTTTTTGTAGCTCCTGCTGCAACCAGTGTGTCGCCCCGCTCTTTCCACTACGAATATGTGAATAAATCTTTACTTCAAAAGGCGCTACGGCAAAAGGTAGCGCAAAAATTTTAAGCCGAGCCGTGCGGATAAATTTCTCAGCAGCACTCTTAGGTATGGCCATCAGGAGATCTGAGTTCTCTATAATAAAGGGGGCACTCAACATCGAGGGGGTTTTAATAGCAATTTTTCGGGTATGACCCAGACGTTCAAGTTCAATATCAAGCACTCCCTGAGTCTCATTCCATGGAGTGACAACCACATGTCTGGCTGCAAGATAGTCACTCAATGTTAACTGTAATCGATTGATATTGCTGATAACAACATACTCATCTTTCTGCCAGCGAATGACTTCCAGGTCGGGATGTTCATGTTCATTAAGCGCATTGAATCCCAGCGCTAAATCAACCTCTCCGGCTAAGAGCTCGGTCAGTGCCGGGCTGTGCGGCAAGTAGCGAAACTCAAAACTGAGATAAGGCACGATAGCCTGTAGTCGGGCCATTAATGGCGGAAAAATACAAAAAGCGGTGAAATCAGTAATCGCTATCTGTAAACAATCGGTACTGACTGAAGGGGAAAAATCTGGCTGAGGTGTGAGTTGCTGGTTTAAAAACGTCAGCGCAGAACTGACCGAAGGTGCCAGTTGAGTGGCGTAGACACTCGGGCACATGCGGTGTCCTTCGCGATAAAATAGCGGATCGTTCAGCGCACTGCGTAGGCGTGTTAGCGCATGACTGAGTGCTGAAGTACTGATGATTAGCTCTTCTGCGGCCAGCCGAACAGAGCGATGGCGATAGATAGCGTCGAACATCAGTAACAGGTTAAGATCAATACGGCGCAGTGCCGGATGCATAATATTCATCAATATGTGATTTCATTGCACTTAATTCTTTTAACAATAGCGATTAAGCTTGCAGCCAGCAATGTAAACCCGACAGATAAAAACAGGAATACCATGAGTACAATCATCCGCCAGGCCACCCCAGAAGATGCGCAAGCTATTTACGATATGATTTATGAGCTGGCGGTGTATGAAAAAGCACCGGAAGAAGTTGTCACTACCGCCGATGAAATCAGAGATTCTTTGTTTGGTGAAGGCAGCAAAACAGAAGCATTAATCTGCGAGGTGGCAGGCAAAACCGTCGGTTACGCCGTCTTTTTTACCAGCTACTCGACCTGGCTTGGCCGCAATGGCATTTATATGGAAGACCTGTATGTTTCGCCTGCTGCCCGGGGACAAGGTGCCGGAAAGGCATTACTGAAAACCATCGCGCAGTATGCCGTGGAAAGAAAATGTGGTCGTCTGGAGTGGAGCGTACTGGACTGGAATCAACCGGCTATCGATTTTTATCTCAGTATCGGGGCTATCGAACAAGGTGAGTGGGTCCGCTATCGCCTGTCTGGCGATGCGTTAATCAACTTCGCCAAATAATCTGCGGCGGCTAGCGGGCTATCCTGACGACAGCCCGCTTAATCCGTCAGCGATGTGCTTACTTCAACAAGGTTGCCAGACCTTGCAGGCGTTCTGGATGACTTTTAATCTCCTCGGCCACAATAGCGGCTATCGCCTCAGCGCCTTTTTCCTGAAAATGCGTCCGGTCAGGATTCATAATATTGCCCGTTGTTGTTGCGTCAGCGTAGTAAGGATAGCGAGTCACATCAGTAACCCCCAGCCAGTAGTTTTTCCACTCAGGCTCCCCCAGGCTATTAGCAAACTCTCGGCTGCGGGTATCCAAATCAATCACCGCAACATGATTTTCGGTTGCCGTATCGATAATGGTTTGCGAGTAACTCCCCGGATAATCACCTTTGGTGGTGATATGAGTACTGGTGGTAATCGGAAAGAGTCCGGCAACTTCCTTGGTAACCTTCTTATCCTGGATAATACGTGTTACTGGAGTGATAAGTACCGGGATAGCCCCTTTATCACTGGCCAGTTGTAGATATTTTTCCAGTGATTTTTGGAACGAGTAGTCTGGTCTGTTAGCCGGGAAACGGGGTGTCCCGTCTTCAGCATTGGCATAGGTACAACGGAAGGTCCAGTCGGTATCGCCTGTGACATTACATTTTTCATCATTGTGACCAAACTGGATCAACAGATAGTCGCCCGCCTGAATATTCCCAGCTATCAAGTCAAACCAACCCTCAGTAATAAAACTGCGCGAGCTACGGCCTGATTGTGCAACGTTGATGACTTTAACATCCGCATCCGTTTTAAACTGACGGTTAAATGCTTGTCCCCATCCCATGCGCGGCAGAACTTCTGCCGGATAATTACTGGCAGTTGAGTCACCGGCAATAAAGACTCGGGTTTTATAATCGCTCCAGGGTTTTAAATGTGGATCGAGAGGATTACTGCTACGGATCTCCATCAAATTACGATCATAGAGCGCAGTAGCGCCTCTTTCGGTTATTTTCGCATTGCTAAAACCGTCGCGATTAAAATATAGCTGGGTCAGAACAGCATCGACTCCCGTATGGTCAGCTTTCATTAAAGTGGTAACAGGATCAAAATGTTCCGCGTCACTGACACCGGCAGCCTTAAGTGCATCAAACAGATCGGCACGAAGTTTATTATTGGCCGCCTCAATTGTGGTAATTTTCGCTCCCGCAGGAGCACAGGCGGCTATCAGTTGCAACGAGCCTTGTAGTCCAAGATCGGTTTTGGCTACCACTGAGGCTATTTTATCCGTCAGCGGATTAATATTCGCAATATTAACGACATTTTCCTGCAAAGTGGCCAGAACCGCGGCCAGTTGTATATCCCCTTGTTGCACACTCAATAAAATTGGGGCTGTCATATCACTGGCAGATAATCCAAAATTACCCTCTGTATTTGTCTGTAATACGTTGCGAACTCCTTGCGCATCGCAAACGGTAATACTGGCATTGGCAAGAGGGCCTCCTACAGCAGCAACGCCCTGGATAGATGTCGTCTGCGCCATGACGGAAGTAGAGAGCAACAAGCTTAATGTTATGGCGTATGGTTTTAATTGCATAAGAACCCCTGCGCTACAATCAGAATATATATCTGTTATACCCGTCATACTTCAAGTTGTAGCAGTGCTGGAAAAGAAAAAATCAAGATGGGTAAGATAAATAATGCTGAATTACCCAAGTCTATTTGGATATCAAAAAACCAACTGCTAAATTATTTATAATCAATATCAGCCTGCAAAATCTATCAAAAATGAAACATTGTTTTAATAACGCAGATCACAAATTCAGGAAAGAATCTGATTACTGAAGTGAAGAAAATGAGGGGGTTATTGCCTGCTATACAGGCTTGACGGTGATGGATGACAAAGACGAAACCGGATATACGGTTTTTTCGAACTAATGCCACATTACAATCCAGCCTGCAGCAGAATATTTCTGAATACTGATTTTTGACAAAATAGCAATAGATATGTTTTTTACATCTTTAATAAAATTGAAATATTGGTTGCTTACTATCCTGGCTCACAAATTTTATTATTTCTATCAGGAATAAATTATTTATGCGCTTTTTAAAATCACTTGTTTATACCGCTGTGTCAGTCTCACTGGCATTCCCACAATTATCAGCTGCTGCCACTACGAGCGAAAAACCACAAACCATTAAAAATGTGATCGTGATGATCCCAGATGGAATGAGTGTGACAGGTACAACGCTTGCTCGGCTTTATAAAGGGGAATCTCTTGCGCTTGACCCGCTAGCAAGTGGCTTAATGAGCACCTGGAATGGGGATGGTACTATTGCCGATTCGGCTCCTGCTGGTTCTGCTCTTTCCTCAGGCTGGAAATCCCAGAGCGGTAATATCGCCAGTACTGGGAAAAAATATGATTTACCGGGAGTCAAAACGCCCCGTCAGGGAGAAGAACTGCGTCCTGTCGCTACCCTGCTGGAAGCAGCAAAACTCAGTGGTCGCTCTGCCGGTATTATCAGTACCAGCGAATTTATGCACGCCACACCTGCTGATTTCAGTGCTCATGACCCTTCCCGTAAAAGCTACGATAATCTGACAGAGCAAATTGTCTATAATGGCTTGGATGTGATTTTAGGTGGCGGCGCTAAATATTTGAAAGCTGAGAACCGCGCTGATAAAGAAGATATGGCTAAAATCCTCACTTCCCGTGGCTATACCATTATTAATACCCCCGATCAGCTCAATGCATTTGATGGCAAAAAACTGGTTGGTGTTTTTGGTAAGACAGATAAACACACCGCACTCTCTTATGACTTAGACCGTGATCCGGCGCTGGAGCCCTCACTGGGCGACATGACACAAAAAGCAATTGACGTCTTGTCGCAAAATCCGGATGGCTTTTTCTTAATGGTGGAAGGATCAAAAGTTGACTGGGCAGCCCATGCTAATGATCCGGTCGGTATTGTCAGCGATGTCCTGGCATTTGATAACGCCGTAGCCAAAGCGGTTGAGTTCGCGAAAAAAGACGGTAATACCTTAATTGTTGCCATGACCGACCACGGTAACTCAGGTATTTCGATCGGCGACCGTTCGACCTCAACCAATTATGATAAAACTCACTGGACAAGTTTTGTCGATCCACTGAAAAAAGCGAAAGTCACTGGCGAAGGCTTTGAAGCAATACTTGAAACTCAGTCAGCGAAACAAGATCCGGTAAAAATTCGTGCCTTAGCCCAGGAGTGGCTGGGTATTGATGATTTAACCGATGCTGAAGTGAAGAATATTATGGGTGCCAAAGCGGACTCACTGAACTATGTCGTCGGCCCTATTCTTGCTGAGCGAGCAAAAATCGGCTTCACCACTAACGGACATACCGGTGAAGATGTGGTGCTGTACAGCTACGATCCACGCGGTCGCCTGCTGGGTGGCTTAATGGATAACACCGAAGTGGCGCAATTTATGGCAGCAGCGCTCGATGTCGACTTAGAACAAACCACTAACCGCCTGTTCCTCGACGCAGATACTGAGTTTAAAGCTAAAGGCGCAACCGTCACTGAAGATGTTACTGATGCAGAGAACCCGGTACTGGTCGTGAAAAAAGGCGATCAGACACTGAAGATCCCCCGTAATAAAAGCATTGCCTGGCTGAACGATAAAGAAGTCGTTTCAGAAGGCGTCAATGTCTATAACGGTTCTCGCTGGTTTGTTTCTCAGTCACTCGTAGACCAAATTAAATAATTCCACTCTCATTGAGTAAAGCTCGCGCGTGCAGAGCTTTACTCATCTTCTTTTCTGCCCCGTCAAATACCGCTTCTGAAGAACGCTCTTTATACCCGTCATACTTCAAGTTGCCCGGGTGTTGCCTGCCTAAGCAAGAAGTGAGTATTGACAGAGCATCATCAGCTAACTGATTTTTACTGACAGCGACAAGTCATTAATCCGGGTAAGCGACCCAGTCACGATTACCTATCCGGATATAGGATTTACCCTGATACTTTATCGTAACGGAAGTGGCATTTTCCGCCACACTCTCAGTTTCAGGTAATCCCTGTACCAGGGCTTTCCAGTCTACCGGGTTTGCCACAAAAATTTTCCCGTCCAGCGCACGCGTTACCAGCTCTGAAATCGCCAGATAACTGCTCGGTTGATTAATCTCTATGGGCATTCCTTCACGGGGATCCTTCATACCAATAAATTTAATGCCTGCAGGAACATGCGTCACTCTAGGGCTCGGAATATCACGCAAACCAGAGACTTGCATTCTATCCCCTTCAAGAGCTGCGCCATGTTCAGGAACAATAACCACCATAACCTTACGATTTGACTGCTCAAGCTTAGTCAGGAAAGCATCAAGCTCATCAAATAACTTCTGGGCACGCACTTTATAATCTGCCGGTTTGCTGTCATTCGGGTACTGGTTACCATCGTGCAAAGGAACCAAGTTGAAGAAAGTCGCGCTTCTGGCGGGCTCAAGGCCGCTTTTCAGGTTATCAAACCAGCGATTTAACACCGCACCATCGTTATAAATTGGTGACCCATCAAAAGCTTTCAGGTTCACCGGCAGATTACTCTGATCCATCAACGGTATCTTTATATTGCCATTCTGACGCACTTCATCGAGGAAACCACCAAACTGCCCATTGTGATCCAGCATCAGCTGTTGACTGAAACCCAGGCGTGCCAGTTCATCAAATAAATAACACTGGCCATCTACAGGTTCGTAGAGATTTTTATGCGAAGTCTGCCCACAACTCGCTCTCAGTAAGCGAATCGCGGCCGGACCACTGTAGGAAGTCGCTGAATTAAACTCTTTAAACAGAATATCAAAATGCTTCCATAGTGGGTGTGAACTCAGACCAACATATTCAATATCGGACCATGACAGCGAGCAGATATTGATAATTAATAAATCGAAAGGTTCAGCATCTGCCGGTAATGCTGCCGGGAATTGTGTCTTGCGCTGCGCTTCAGTGGCATAAAACTTATCTAAATACGCAGTCAGGTTTTCATTCGTCGGTGCCGCGGCTTGCAGAGCATCATTACCGGCAACAACTGGATTCGCCGCAGCTTGCTGCGCTTGTGGAACTGACGGAGCTGAGAACAACAACGGACCAATAATGGGAGAGATATTGAGCCAGAGCATAATGGCAATGACAAAAGCGCTGACTCTTATCCAGGGATTTATCAGACGATAAATCACCAGCAAAATGAAAGCATAGCCGACCATTTTCCAGTTAACAAAACGCGCCGACAGCTCGAGTAGGTAGCTAAAGCTAAACTCAGTAACCTGACTTCCCTGGCTGATGATACTGTCTAAACCCGGTAGCCAGGTATCATGCCAGAACAGGGCAAAGCCTACCGGAAAAGCTATCCAGTCACGCAATTTACCAAGCCAACTTACGGATAGCGGCATCAGTAAAAAGGCCATAAAAACCAGGTTTTCCAGCGGATTGAAATTGAGATAGCCAGTCCATAACAACGCAAATTTAGCTAAAAAATAATAGTTCCAGCAACCCAGGCCACGCCAGCGCGGGCCTGATGATAATGATTTTTCGGTAGATGTGTTATGCGTCATTTTTTTTATCTGTCTTCGCGGAGGACTGGTGCAATATTCCGTACGGCTTAATAAAGCGAGGTTTCAGAAATCGTAAACGTATTACGGCGCGTAATGCGGGCAACCTTGATTTCAATATATAACCTGCCGGAATAAAAATAATGGCACATAAAATAATCAACTGAATAATGTCGACCGAATTCATCATGATGGTTTCTTAACCTGAATATCATTCAGCAAGGTAAAAGGTACCGGAGAATGTGCAGATGTAGTGTCAACGGCAGAAGCGCTATCCGTTAATTCCGGGGCCTCTACGACTAACTCCGGCATCAGGCTCATATCATTCTGCCACACGATTGGCTGCTTTATCTTAAAACGGTATAGCTGAGAGGTAATCTGTTCATCGGTATACCACACCAGGCAATGACTAAAAATATCGCCAAGCCTGAGAGAGAAGATACGCTGGAGCACAGAATGCATATCATTGAGGTGACAGTTTGCCAGGAAAAGCATCAGACAATCTTCCCCGAGCGTAATAATATCCCCCATGCGTTTTATCCGGCATACCGTCAGCGCCTGGTTCGGACGCAGTCCCACAAGCGGCCGTAGCGCCACTAAAATACCTTTATGATCGGCCGCCAGAGCAGAGTTCTGAATCAATTCATTAATCGTACTGCTGAATACTTCTTTCGACTGATAACCCTTTAACGCCTGCGGCTTCATTTGTTGAATGATGCTATCCAGATTGCTTGAAATCGTCTGACTGAAGAACGTTCCCTGCACGCTGTTCACCATATTCAAACAGCGGGGCAGCGAAACTTCTTGTGGAATAATCAGCGTAGCCCCACAGTTCAGCAGTAATTGTACGTCCGCCGCTCTGAGCTGCCCGTGTCTTTCACGAACAATAATCTTTAGCGCATTACCCCGTTGTATGCGTAAGGTGTGTATTTGATGGCTGAGTTCAACAATCTGATTTTGTTTAGAAAAAAAGAAAATAATGGTAGCCGCATTCGCTAAACTGGCCGATTCAAAAACCCTGTCATTATTTTCATAAATCAGCCAGTTTGCGGATAATTCAGGCGTCCCTTCCAGAACATCTATATGACTGATAATAATATCTTCATCGCCATAATTTTGTGGCGTACTGTGAGTATCATAAATAACCTGCCAGCAATTATCACAGTACTGAAGCACCAGGCGAAGTCCTGCACTCACCCCACGTTCATTACACCAAAAGGCCACATCATAATGGTGGTTATTCATCAAGCGGGCTAAACCGGAAATAGAGTGATGGGCATTAAGTAGCAAAGAATATTGTTTATTAATAAGCTTCCCGGTGTTAATCAATAACAGTGAACATTGCTGTTCAGTTGCCCATGCAGCAAGATCCTCTAAATCAGACCTGAGGGTGTTACCATCTGTTTTATCAAATGCATTTTCCGGGAATAACACAATAAAAAAAGTATGCCGCGGGTTAATACTACACATCAGGTCTCTGGATAATATCCCTAATTTTTCACCGGAATCGGGCAGGGAAAATAGATAAATAAGCTCAGGCCCGGCCTTTCTATGATATTTTATTTCGTCACACAGGGTTGCAGAAGGGGCGACAACAGCGACTTTAGCCGAGGCAGGTTGCGAGGTAATTGATTGATTAATAATATTTATTGCGTCATTTTTATTATCCACATTAAGCCACCACACCCCACCAGCAGGCATATGGCTCAGCTCTTCCTGAAGAGCATCAATACCTAATGTAAACACTGGGTTAGCAGTTTTATCAACCGGTATGCCGGACTTAAAATTAAGGCGCATAAGATTTTCAGTTTTAATAAGATATTGTATTGAAAAAAGCTTTTTCAGCTCTACCGTCGATAATATATTTCATTTTATTAAAAATTTTGTCATCATACTACTGATAATTTACGTATAATAACACAGCAGAGCGGTATACCTGCGAGTCTACCGGCCAATGGCGTCATTAATTTATATTCAGCCTCACAAAATATATTATTTATACTCAAAATAATTCGAGTTGCTTGTAGGCGCGAAGTGAGGCCCGTCGATGAGCATAGATAAACTCTGTGATTCGGCGGGCTGGACGCAGGCAACACCCAGGCAACTTGAAGTATGACGGGTATATCTCCTGAATAATTCGGGTTGTATGCGAGTAGCGGAAGAGCGAATTGATAAGTACAGACAAATTATGTGATTCAACGCGCAATTTTGAGATAACTTGAATTATGACAGGTATAAATATGCCTGCTAACGGACCGCTCCGGAATGAACGATATCAAACATCTTAGTACTCAAGAAACCGACGGTTCATTCACAAATGAGAGTGACCTGAACACTTTAAGCTTAGCATTCTCCCTGCAACACATTGATTATATTGATATCGGTCAACAAGAACAATTCATAGCCGCAATACAACGCTGGCCTCTCTTGTCTGAGCTCATGCAGGACCAGGGAGTCTAGCGAGTGGCCATTATTGGATTACAGGGAATACGCGGTGGTACAGGTGCGACATCCATTACTGCAGCCCTTGCCTGGGCATTACACCAGTTAGGTGAGTCAGTGTTGGTTATTGATGCTTCTTCCGACAATATGCTGCGTCTTTTTTTTAATATTGCGCTTAATCGTCCAGAAGGATGGGCTCGTGCAACGCTGGATAATCAGAACTGGCAGGAAAGCGCCTGGAGATACGCCCCTTCTCTCGATATATTACCTTTTGGCTCGCTCAGTGAACGCGAAACAGAGTCACTCTTTTCCGATCCAACCCTGTGCAATAAGTTTAATCAGTACTTAACGCTCCTTAAAGACAGCCAGCGCTATAAATGGATTTTAGTCGATCTCCCGTTCCTTTCAACCGGCATGGCAACCGACTGGTTAGCGCAGCTTGACAGCAGGATCCGTGTTGCCCGGCCTGATGCCAACTGCCATATTCGTCTCTGTCAGCAACCTGTAGACTCGCAGAGTTTTCTGTTAGTGAATGGTCTACAAGTTGCCAGTAAATTACAAAATGATATCTATCAAGTCTGGTGCCATACCCAGTCAACACTCATTCCTGTGGCTTTTCATGCCGATGAAGCTATGGCCGAATCCTGTGCGATGAAAAAGCCAGTTGGTGAATACAGTCCCCATGCCTTGATAGCAGAAGAAGTGATAACCCTTGCAAACTGGTGTTTGATTAATCTGGCAGGCCAGCGCGTATGAGAGCTTTTCGTCCTGAACTCTCGCCTTCTTCTGTCGGTCCTCAGCTTGCGGCCCATTATAAAATCTATCGCTACCACCAGGTTTCGGTACTGAGCGCCCTCTCAGGCTGTTTCTGGGTATTGATGGCATGGTGTTTCCTGCCGCTGGAAAATCAACCCTGGCAGAACATTCGTCGCCATCGCCATTATCTTTATCCGCATATTGATCCCTCCCGCCCGCGGCCGTTGGATATTTTGCGTTATGCCATTCAAAGCCTGTGGCTGTTGATAACTAAAACGCCCTCGAAAATGGACTGGAACTTCGCATTCATTCACCATGCGATACGACTGCACCAGCGGATTATTGCAGCCTACGATAAATTGTTTATGCGTTTAAGCGCACGGGCTGTCACGCTAAAAGATGAGACTGACTCACAGCAGAAAACGGCGCATTCCACTCTACGCCGGATAGCGATTGGAACACTATCCGGCATTGCTATGATGGTCGCGGTTATCTGTATTACTCAGCCATTCAGCCCCGCAGCCCAATTCGTTTTTTGGTTGATACTCTGGGGTGTCGCTTTACTGGTTCAACGCCTGCCCGGGCGATTCCCTTCTATGATGTTGATTGTTCTCTCTCTGCTCGTTTCCTGTCGCTATATGTGGTGGCGGTATACTGAAACACTGAACTGGAACGATCCGCTGAGTCTGATTTGTGGTCTGACGTTACTGTTTGCAGAAACTTATGCATGGATAGTGCTGGTTCTCGGTTATCTTCAAGTCATATGGCCACTTAACCGCCAGCCAGTCCCGATGCCAGCCGATCTCAGCCAATGGCCAACTGTCGATATTTTTGTACCGACTTATAACGAAGACCTGCATGTTGTTAAAGGTACTATCTACGCTTCGCTGGGTATCGACTGGCCACAAGACAAGATCAATATCTGGATTCTGGACGATGGCGGCAGAGCTGAATTCCGAGAATTTGCAGAATCGCTAGGTATTCACTATATCGCCCGACCCACCCATGAACATGCAAAGGCGGGTAATATCAACAATGCCCTGAAATATGCCAAAGGTGAGTTTGTCGCTATTTTTGACTGTGACCACATCCCTACCCGTTCATTTTTGCAACTCACTATGGGTTGGTTCCTTAAAGAAAAACAGCTGGCGATGATGCAAACTCCGCATCACTTCTTCTCACCGGACCCCTTTGAAAGAAACCTTAAGCAGTTCCGCAAAACCCCCAATGAAGGGACTTTGTTCTACGGGCTGGTACAGAATGGTAACGATATGTGGGACGCCACTTTCTTCTGTGGATCCTGCGCGGTCATTCGTCGCGGCCCGTTGGATGAAGTTGGCGGTATCGCCGTAGAAACCGTGACTGAAGATGCGCATACGTCCCTGCGTCTTCACCGTCAGGGCTATACCTCTGCTTACTTGCGTATTCCTCAGGCAGCCGGGCTGGCAACCGAAAGTCTGTCTGCGCATATTGGTCAGCGTATTCGCTGGGCGCGTGGCATGGTGCAAATATTCAGACTGGATAACCCCATGTTTGGCAAAGGACTAAAGCTGATGCAGCGCCTTTGTTATACCAATGCAATGCTCCATTTTATGTCTGGTCTGCCAAGAATGATCTTCCTGGTCGCCCCTCTCGCTTTCCTGTTGATGCATGCGTATATCATTTATGCTCCGGCTGTGATGATAGTCCTGTTTGTTCTGCCACATATGATTCACGCCAGCCTGACCAACTCCAGAGTTCAGGGTAAATATCGTCACTCTTTCTGGAGTGAAATCTATGAAACGGTGCTGGCCTGGTATATTGCCAAACCGACACTGGTGGCCTTATTTAACCCACATAAAGGAAAATTCAACGTTACGGCAAAAGGGGGGCTGGTCGAGAATGAATACGTTGACTGGCTGATTACTCGCCCCTACATGATTTTAGTGCTGCTGAATCTGTCTGGCCTGCTGTTTGGTGTTTGGCGCTTTGTCTGTGGTCCGGAAGATGAAATTTCAACGGTCATCATCAGTATGATTTGGGTGATGTATAACCTGATTATTCTGGGAGGCGCAATCGCGGTTTCGATAGAAAGTAAACAGCTCAGACGCGCCCATCGTGTTGAAATCTCTCTGCCTGCTGCGATTAAACTTTCCAGCGGACATCTGTTCCCTTGCACTCTGTCTGATTATGCCAACAGCGGTGTTGGGATCACACTACATGCTGCGCATAACTTACGTAGTCACCAGCAGATAGTCTTGCTGCTTAAAAGGGGGACAAAAGAGTATGCCTTCCCGGCGAGCATAATGCGGATCAGAGGCAATCAAGTCGGATTACAGTTAGAAGAGATGACCCCGCGTCAGAATATCGATTTTATGCAATGCACCTTTGCCCGCGCGGACACCTGGGCGCTATGGCAAAAAGATTATCCAGAAGACAAGCCACTGAAGAATTTGTTTTTTATATTTAAACTTGGCTTCAGAGGTTACCGTCAGTTAACTGATTTTGCTCCCGACTCAGTAAAATATCTGTTACGGCTCAGCGCTCAGTTAATCAGCTGGCTCTATTCATTTGTTCCACACAAGCCGGCGGCTCAACAACCACCAGCAGAATCCACATTGGCCCAACCTTGATGATAATGTGATGAAAAGAAAAATATTTTGGCTTTGCGCAATTGCCGCCAGCATTTATGCCTCTCCATTCGCATCGGCAAACACGCTCGATAATGCTAATGATGAAGCAGCGCTTTCTCTCGCGCCTGTAGCATTATCTTCATCGGCGGGAACTCAGGCAGTTCAAGGTAATGAGCCAGTTATCATGGAACAAGCGCCATCGCGGAATGTGACATTAAGCTTTGCGCAGATAGCACCAGCACCTGGTAGTATCTCCCTGAAGGGCATTATTCCTGATGCAAAAGTCACCTTTGATACGCGCCGTGATGAGGTCGTCTCCAAAGCGGTACTTAATCTTGAGTACACGCCATCGCCAGCCCTACTGCCAGTACAGTCTCAGCTAAAAGTCTTTCTTAATGATGAATTGATGGGTGTCCTGCCGGTAACAAAAGAACAGTTAGGTCAAAAAACTGTCGCCCGGATGCCAATTGACCCTCGTTATGTTGCTGATTTCAATACCATACGTCTTGAGTTTCTCGGGCACTACCGGGATATTTGTGAAAATCCAACCAACAATGCTCTGTGGCTCGATATCGGACGTAACAGCTCGCTGGATTTAAACTATCAAAGTCTGTTGCTCAAAAACGATCTGTCCTATTTCCCGGAACCTTTCTTTGATGCACATGACAACAGAGCGCTTAACCTGCCGATGGTTTTTCCCCGTACGCCAAGTCTGAAACAACAGGAAGCCGCAGGTATCATCGCCTCCTGGTTCGGCACCAAAACGCAATGGCGTGGCCAGAAATTCCCTGTTCTGTACAACAGTCTGCCAAAAAATAACGCCATTGTGTTTGCCACAAATGAAAACCGTCCAGATTTTCTCAGAAACTATCCAACGGTGACGAAGCCAACCATCGAGATGATCGGTCATCCACAGGATCCGTATATTAAGTTATTGGTAGTATTCGGGCGTGACGATAACGACTTGGTACAGGCGGCAAAAGGAATTGCACAAGGCAATCTGTTGTTCCGTGGCAGCAGCGTCACGGTTGATGAGGTCAAAACCATCGTTCCTCGTCAACCCTATGATGCGCCAAACTGGGTGCCAACAGACAGACCTGTCACTCTGGGTGAGTTAAAAACCTATCCTCAGCAGCTTCAGTCAACGGGAATCGTCCCCAGACCTCTCAGTATTAACATGAATCTGCCTCCGGATCTGTTTATAGCCCGTAGTGACGGTATCGATTTAGATCTCAAATACCGTTATACCGCGCCCGTTGCAGAAGACAGCTCTCGCCTGGCCATTAGCCTGAATGAGCAATTTATTCAGTCTATTAATTTGACGCCGAAAGAGACAGGTAATCAGTTATTACGCTTGCCGGTAATACAGGGCCTGCTGGATGATAAAACCGATATCACTATCCCGGCCTTACAATTGGGTGCACGTAATCAGCTCGTTTTTGACTTCTCCTATATGAATCCGATGCCAGGGGGAACACTCGAGAACTGTATTACCTATCAGCCAGTGCCTAATCACGTCGTGATTGAAGATAGCTCAACCCTTAATTTCTCGAGCTATTACCATTTTATTGCCATGCCCGATTTGCGTGTGTTTGCTAACTCAGGCTTCCCCTTCAGTCGTATGGCCGATCTGTCACAAACGCTGATTGTTGTCAGTCAAAACCCACCGCCAGGTCAGGTGACAACGCTGCTGGATACGCTGGGAATGGTAGGCGCCCAAACAGGTTTCCCCGCCTTGAATTTGTCCATCACCGATGACGGACAATCAATTCAGGATAAAGATGCCGATATTATGATTATCGGCTCTATTCCACCTGAGCTGAAAGATGATAAGCAGATAGCCTTACTGGTCAATGCAACAGAAAGCTGGGTCAGAACCCCTCTGCGTCAGACTCCGTTATTAAATGGGCAACCAAGCCCTGAAGATAGCAAAGCGGAAATACAGACAACGATTTCCTCCAGTGGCCCCATGGCTGCGATACTGGGCTTCCAGTCACCTTATAACAGCCAAAGAAGTGTTCTGGCATTGCTGGCCGATAGCCCACGTGGTAATGAGTTATTGAACGAGGCAATGGGTGACAGTGGAAAACGTGCCTTTATTGGCGGTTCAGTAACCATTATTCGTGACTCTGGCGTCAATGCTCTGCGTGTCGGGGATATCTACTATGTCGGCCATTTACCTTGGTATGAGCGAATCTGGTTTGCGCTAGCAAAGCATCCGATTATTTTGAGCATCTTAGCGGTCGTAACCATGATCCTGCTGGGTTGGATATTGTGGCGTGTTCTGCATATTCTTAGTCGCCGTCGCCTGACGACAGGTGATAAATAGATAAGACCAGACAAGTAAACTCCGGTAATCTGATTATCGGAGTTTACTGCAAAAATGCAGCCTCTGTTTTCGGGAAGCGGGAGCGTTATTCCCAACCAGGAAAAAAGAAAAATGGGAAAATATTCGTTAAATATCATTACACTTTCCTGGCCAATCATCTTTGCCGTTGAGGCTCAGGCTGCGCCGGCGACGCCCACACAGCAATTACTGGAAAATTTGTATCTGGGTGAGTCTCTTAATCGCCAGGATTTAATCGATCAGACTCTCTCCCGCTTAGTCCTGACGGATACCCATAACCCCGACGTTATTGCTGCCCGATTACGCTTATTGCTTCGACAGGGTGATAACGAAGGAGCAAAACAGCAACTGGATATATTATTTGGCATGGCTCCCGACTCCCGGGCTTATCGTGAGTCATTTCAGGCCTATCTGCTGGCCAATCCAGCGCTACGTTTACAGTTACAACAAGCGCGATTATTCACCTCTTCAGGCAATATTCCAGCCGCGATTAACGCCTATAAGAAAATATTTTCGGGCACTGAACCCGCAGGTGATTTAGCCGTTGAATACTGGATGACGGTGGCGAAGCAACCTTCTCAGATGACACTGGCATTTAATCAACTCAACGCAATAAAGAACAAAGATCCCGGCAATATAGCGGTGCAAATGAATATCGCCCGGCTGCAATTCAATCAGGGCAAACTTCAGGAAGGTTTTAAATTACTGGAAGAAATAGCGCAGACGCCAACCGGACGTGATGACGCAGCAAAAGCATGGTATGCCCAAATAAAAGATATGCCAGTCAGTCAAGCCAGTACAGAAGCATTACAACACTTTTTAGTTCTGTTTGATAATGAAGCGATGGTTAACCAGGCGAAGAGTACGCTGGATACCCAACAAAAACAACTCCAGGATCCCGCCTTCAGATCCAGAGCTAAAGGCCTGGATTATCTCTCCCGGGGTAATGGCGCAGCGGCAATTCCTCAGCTTCAGATAGCGTTGCGTAATAATAGCGATGACAGTGAATTAGTCGGCGCTCTGGGCCAGGCTTATTCACAGCAAAATCAGCGGGAACTGGCGATTAAACAGTTACAAAAAGCCATTGAGATGGATCCGCAGAGTAGCAATCGGAGCAAGTGGAATAACCTGCTGGAAACCAACCGTTACTGGTTGCTGATAGCCCAAGGTGATAAGCAGCTCGAAGCGAAGCAATTCGCTGCGGCACAACAGTCATATCAAAGAGCGCTACAGATGGGCTCGCGTGATAGTTATGCGGTAAAGGGACTGGGTGATGTTGCCTTGGCGCAAAAATATTATGCCGGAGCTGAGCGCTATTATCAGCAAGCACTGCGTATCGACAAGAATAACAGCAATGTACTGAGTTCGCTGATAAGTGTTTACTCGCAGCAGTCTGAAGAACGCGCACAAGCGTTTATTGCCAGCCTTTCCCCCGGTCAGAAAAAGCGTATCGACGGCTTACTGCGTCGTTTAGAAGACGAGGGAAGAGAGAGAAAAGTCCGTATCCTCGAACAGCTTGGCCAGTGGGCACAAGCCGCGGTTATTCAGCGCCAGCGTCTTGAAAACGATCCTGATAATGCCTGGCTCGCCTATCAACTGGCCAGTAATCTTAATTCTGCAGGTCAGCATCAGGATGCAGATAACGTTATGCGCGATATGGCGGGCAGAAGTCATCCGGATGCAGAACGGGTTTATGCTTATGCTTTGTATCTGTCAGGACATTCACGCGACAGTGAAGCCCTGAAGTATCTGAATACCTTCCCGCATGAAAAATGGAATAAAAACATTACGGATCTGGCTGCCCGTTTAAATACACAAATTGTCATCGCACAAGCGCGTCAGATGCGTGAAAAAGGCGAATTAACAGCAGCGTTTAATTTATTAGCCAATCAGCCTGCATCTGAAAACAGAGATTTGCTGCTGGGCGAGTGGGCAACAGAAGCAAACCAGTTTGCGGTTGCTGAAGGTTATTATAAAAAAGTTCTCGGTTATTCCGCCAATAATACCGATGCCTTACTGGGTCTTGCAAAAATATCAATTGCGCAAAATAATCTGCCCGCAGCTCGCCATCAGCTACAAAAAATCATTCTCTCATCAGTACCAGAAGAGTCCAATACCAGGGTGCAAAGAGTGCTGGCCAGTCTTTGGTCGACCATTGGCGAACAAGATAAAGCCGATAAACTTTTTGCCCGGCTGGCCCAATGGGCAAAGCATCAGCCTCCTTCAATGGAAAATGCGCTGATATTGCGAGATGCCGCGCGTTTTTATATTGCTAATGGCCAGCCACAGCTTGCAAAACAAGCCTATAAGGATGCCATGCCCGCCGCTCAGATAAGTAAAACCGCCCCCACGGATGATACAGCCTATACCCAACTCACCAGAAATAATGAACAGGATGACTGGCTCAAGAGCAGTATTCGTCGTGAAGCCGGTGACCTTTATCGCCAGCAAGATGTTAATGTCACCCTGAGCCATGAATACGGCGGCTCCAGCGGTACGCCCGGTTATTCCGATCTTAAAACTCATACCACCATGCTGCAAATTGATGCGCCATTGAGTGATGGTCGCGTCTGGTTCAGAACCGATAAAGTCAGCATGAATGCGGGCTCCTTATCTGATAATAATGCGCCATGGGGGACTTGCCGGGAACAAGCCTGTTTCGGAGTACCCAGGCAAACGGCTAATGGTGTCAGCCTGGCAACCGGCTGGAAAAACCAAACCTGGCAGATGGATATCGGTACGACCCCACTGGGCTTTGATGTCGTCGATATCGTCGGCGGGATTAGCTACAGCGGCGATACAGGTGATGTAGGATATACCCTCAATCTGCATCGCCGTCCGATCTCTAACTCGTTACTGGCTTTTGCCGGTCAGCGGGATCCTAACACCAATACCACTTGGGGAGGCGTGAGAGCGACGGGAGTCGGCGTCAGTGCCAGTTATGATCAAGGAGAGGAACAGGGTTTCTGGGCCAGTATTGATGCTGACTCACTGAAAGGCAAAAATGTTGAAGATAACTGGAAATTGAGCTGGATGGGCGGCTATTACTACAAGCTGCTTAATGAGAGTAATCAGCGACTGACTGTCGGGGCTAACAATATGCTCTGGCACTATAACAAGGATTTAGGTGACTATTATCTTGGTCAGGGCGGCTATTTCAGTCCGCAGAAGTATATTTCATTCAGCGTGCCGGTCACTTGGCGTAAGCGTACTGAAAACTGGTCATGGGAACTGAGTACCTCAGCCTCCTGGTCCTATTCTCAGACATCGACCCATAAATTATATCCCATCGCTTCTTTGTTAAATAATGGCAATATTAGCTATCCGGAAGGATTTGACATCAATGCCGGTACTTCCAGTAATGGTTTTGGCTATACGGCTCAGGCTTTAATCGAAAGAAGACTCAATGAAAATTGGTCTATTGGTGCGGGTATTGATTTACAGCATGCGAAAGATTATACCCCCAGTCATGCACTGATTTATCTTCGTTACTCTCAGGCTGGCTGGCTGGGTGATTTGGATCTTCCTCCTCAGCCATTGATCCCTTACGCCAATTTCTAATTACTTCAAATAGAGTCCCGGTATGAAAATATTCATACCGGGGAGCGTGATCGTCGCTGATTACCAAAAATTAGGCGCAACACCATATTTAGGATTATTAAAGTTTTCGACCCATACTTTAATATTATCCTGAAGCAACACGGTAAAACCCGATTTTAAACGCTCCACCAGATAATTAACAGAACCGGCATCGGTAACCATATAGTGATTGATTTTCCCCATTTTATCCGGCACACACCTATACTCCGCAGGGAAATCAGTCGCATCCATTATCAGGGTATTTATATTTTTCTCACATGCTCCCTGGCTATAATATGACACCACCATATTGGCATTTTTTGTTCCCGCCGCATAAATACTTAACATTACCGGGCTCCCATCCTGGGTCTGGGTAATATCATAGAGAACACCGTTCTTTGAATACCATTTATTATATTCTATAGGTTCATCAGCCCTGGCTGAATTGGCATGAAAAGAAAAAGATAATATTAATAATATATATCGAAACATACCACAATTCTCCAGACTTTCACTGTTGCCCACAAGAACAATACGGTTCTTTTATCGGTAATGTTGGTCTTATATTAATTGATTTTGTAGTCATTTTCCTCTGTTGTATCAACAGCGGGTAAAATAGTTTACCGGACTTACCCGGATAACACAGTAACTCACCATGCTTTGCAGCACAGCGTCTCCTATGGCAGTGCTCGTTTATGCTCGACAAACACACCAAAACAGAATAAAAATAAACAGATCGCGACAAACATTGCACAATCGAGCATAAATTTGTATCCTGCATCAACAAATCCGGGCAATCGTCAATGAGAAAAGATTATGATAAAAACATCACATGCAGGTGAAGTTGTTATTTCCAGAGCAGATATTCAGGCTGGCGTAAAATCTGTTGCTGAGCAGCTCAATAATATCTATCAGGAAGCCGCTATTATCACTGTGGTTCCTGGCGGCATACTCTATACCGCAGATTTAGTACGGGAGCTTAATTTTGATATACATATGGACTATATCTCCTGCCCGCATACCCCCGGTCAGAGAGAGAATAAGTCCGAGATTATTTTTCATAATAATGTGAACATTAATGGTATGGATGTCATTTTGATTGATGACGCTATCGAGTCTGGCGGCACGATGAAACGCCTGGTAGAACACTTAACCCAGCACTACTCCATCAAATCACTCGCTATTGCCACGCTGTTTGTGAAGCCTGGACGCATTGCTATCCCCGTCCGTCAGTTCTATGCGCGGGAGACGACTAATGATGATTTATTAATAGGTTATGGTATGCCGTGGCAGAATAAGTTCAGAAATTTGCCCGAAGTCTGTAAGCTCATTAAATAATTATAGTCTCTCCTTCAAGTTGCCTGCGACGCTTAACAGCAGAAATAATATTCAGGCAACTTAAAGGTTAACCCCCCATGACTCCAGAATCCCCTTCGGCAGCTCCCTTCTGAAAAACATCACTCACTGAGTGTATTCGCTCGATCAGTTTCACAAAAAAAGATCCTCCACCGATAAATGCGATAGTGCTCACAAATCACTCTGGTTAAAAATAGATCAACATCACATTAATATCTCATTAACACATCTACCATTGGTATTACCACTAAAGACCAATGGAAAAGATTATGGAAATCAGGCGCGAAAAGACAGAGAACAGCAACGGTTACGACCGAGTTGTTAATTTTTTGCGGGATCAACTGCTAACAGGAGAATTAAAAGCGGGGGACAGTTTGCTACCTGAGCGCGAACTCTCAGCAAAGTTAGGTGTAAGTCGCCCTGTTTTACGAGAAGCATTAAGAGCTCTCGCCATGATTGGTGCCGTCGAGATACGTCATGGCATTGGCACTGTGGTAACAAAACCAGATGTTTCGGTTCTGGGCGAATTTTTCACTTTTGTGCTCGCACATCAGCCTAATGTGGTTGATGACGTAATGCAGGCGCGAATTGCGATAGAACGCCAGGCTGTACGTCTCGCCTGCCGTCGTGGCACCCAGAGTGACTATGACCGCCTTGCTGGCTGTCTGAAAGAAATTATCGATACCATTCACGACCCACAGTCAGGTTATCTCGCTGATTTCCGTTTCCATGAAACCATTGTCAATGCCTCTGGCTCACCCACCCTTATCAATATTTATCAGTCAATCAGTGTGTTAGTTCATAGATCACATCTCGACAGACGTGAGCAGATCATGCAAGTCGAAGGTATTGAAGAGTTTCTGATTGACCATCACCGCGCCATTTTTGCCGCCATTGTCGAACGCAATGAAGACCTGGCTGATGAATTGCTGGGACGCCACTTTGAGATTGGCGCTGATTTTCGCCGTCGCGCCACCATTCGCATGGTGAGCGGTTCACCTTTAAATAACTAAAAACCCCTGAGGAACAAGAGATGCAAATAGTGATTGGTAGCGATCATGCTGGATTCCATCTGAAGCAAGAGTTAGTTAACTGGCTAAAACAATCGGGTTATCAGGTAACGGATATTGGTAGCCATGACCCAGAACCGGTGGATTTTCCAGACATCGCCGCCACGCTTTGCAACAAGGTTCGAGAAGGGACACATCAGCGAGGTATCCTGGTCTGTGGGACTGGCGTCGGTGCTGTGATTGCATCCAACAAAGTGAAAGGGATCCGCGCTGCTGTCTGCCATGACGTGCATTCCGCCCATCAGTCTGTTGAACATGATGATGTCAATGTGATGTGTATTGGCGCCCAGATTATCGGCCCGTGGCTGGCCCGGGATCTGATTGAGTCTTTTCTGAAAGCTGAGTTTGTTCAAGATATCGATTTTATCCGTCGCGTCGAGAAGCTTACACAACTTGAACAGCAAAACTAATAGTGAATCAAGCGAAGGAGAATAACGATGAATAATAAAACTTCCGGTGTTGTCGGCTTTCTGGGCCTTGGCGTCATGGGACGTGAAATGGCCCGGAACCTTGCCGAAGCCGGTTTTACCGTCCATGCATTTGATGTTATCCCCACCGCAGGTGATGCCCTACGTCAATTCGGGATAGAAATCATGCCGGATATTCCTTCCGCTGTGACGGATGCAGATATTGTCATCTCTATGCTGCCGGACACTCCGCAAGTTGAAGAAATCGTCTCAGGCACAAACGGATTACTGGCTCATCCGCCACGCGGAAAATTATTTGTTGATATGAGTACTATCGCCCCGGATGCCACCCGAAAATTTAGTCAGGCATTAGCCGCTGCAGGCATCACTATGCTGGATGCACCAGTCTCTGGTGGCCCGGTTGGTGCTAAAAATGGCACCCTCACCATTATGGTTGGCGGTGAAGCCAGTGGGTTCGCTCAAGCCACCCCTTTCTTACAAGCGATGGGCACTACGCTCAACCATGTCGGAGCCTCCGGCGCTGGGCAAACCGTGAAGCTCTGCAACCAACTGATCTGTGGGATCAATATTCAGGCTATTTGTGAAGCACTGGCACTGGCCCGCGCCTGGGATATCGACTTGGTACAAATGCGCGAAGTGCTACTGGGCGGATCCGCGGCCTCCTGGATGCTCGATAAACTGGCACCCGCGATGATCGAAGGTGATGTATCTGCCGGATTCCGCATTGACCTGATGATGAAAGATCTTCGTCTGGTACTCGAAGCAGCACAGAAACATCCGGTCCCCCTCCCAGCCACGGCCTTGGTCGCAACGCAATATCAGAATGCCCAGGCATACGGTGAAGGTTCAAATGGTAATCAGGCGCTATTTAAAGTGTATGACCGTCTTACCGGGCAAAATAACCGCAACTAACTCGCCGGGGTAACCAGCCATGACTCTCGATTTTTCAGCAATTCTTTCACAATGGCGGCTGTTGCTGGATGGGGCGGAGCTGACCGCCCAACTGGCACTAGTCACGACCGTGACGGGCTTTCTTATCGGCACCTTGAGTGCCGTTGCCCGGCGCTCTCAATCGGCAATCTGTGTAAGGATCGCCGCTATTTATGTTGAGTCGATTCGTAATACCCCGTTTCTGGTACAGATTTTCCTGGTCTATTTTGGCCTTTCAAGTCTGGGCTTTTCGTTTAGCGCGTTTACCGTATCGGTGATTGCTCTGACGATTAACGTGGGTGCCTACACTGCGGAAATTATGCGTGCCGGTTTTGACTCTATTCATAAAGGACAGTGGGAAGCGGCTGAAACCCTGGGATTAACAAAGTGGCAGCAATACTGGCATGTTGCACTGCGTCCGGCGATTGAGCGCGTTTATCCGTCACTGACGAGTCAGTTTATTCTGCTGATGCTGGCTTCTTCTGTCACATCACAGATATCTACCGAGGAACTCACAGCAACCGCAAACTTTATTCAATCAGAAACTTATCGGCCATTTGAAACCTTTTTCATCGTCGCCGGTATCTATATCGCTATCTCACTTATGATGCGATTCATTTTCTGGTTGTTTGGGTTAGCGATTTTTCCACGTCGCCGTCGTCTCGGAACGACCATCTAACCAGGGAGATAAGATGATGCACTTTCCCCTTAATTTCGCTCATCTCCAGTTTTTACTGGAAGGCACCGTCTGGACTATTGTGTTATCACTGATGGCATTTGGTGGCGGTGGACTCGTTGGATTTCTGATAGCGCTGGGGCGTATCACCCCGATACGCCCAATACGCTTTTTGGTCACAGGCTGGGTTCAGCTAGTTCAAGGAACACCGCTGCTGATCATTATGTTTATGGTCTATTTCGGTCTGCCTGGACTCGGTTTTTCAATCTCGCCATTACTGGCTGCGGGGGTTTCTCTTACCATTTATGCCAGTGCGTATCTCGGGGAAATCTGGCGCGGCTGTATTCAGTCAGTACCCCGTTCTCAGTGGGAAGCGGCTGAATGCCTGGCATTGTCCCGCGCCCAGAGAATGTTCAAAGTCATACTGCCCCAGGCAGTGAAACTTGCCACCCCACCTACCGTCGGTTTCTCGGTACAAATAATTAAAAATACCTCGCTGGCATCAGTCGTCGGTTTCGTTGAATTAACCCGTGCAGGCCAGTTAATTAATAACTCGATATTCGAGCCATTTATTATTTATCTCATTGTTGCCGCTATTTATTTCTGTCTCTGCTTCCCAGTTTCAGCACTGAGTCGTCGACTTGAACGCGGCGCATCAGAAAAAAAAGCCAGCCAGTCGGCATCTGCCATTCCACAAATTAATTAACTGCTGAAGGTCATCACTATGTCCATTATTACATTGAACAATGTACAAAAGAGCTTTGGCCAGAATCAGGTCCTGAAGGATGTTTCTTTCTCTGTCAATAAGGGCCAAGTCGTTGCCCTGATAGGTGCTAGTGGCTCAGGTAAAAGTACGGCTCTACGCTGTATCGACAGACTGGAAACGATCAATGGCGGCACTATTGAGGTATGCGGTCATCGCGTGGAAGATCCGCATATCGATCTGCGAAAACTGCGCCAGGATGTCGGTATTGTCTTTCAAAGCTATAACCTGTTTCCCCATTTAACCATTGAACAGAACATCACCCTGGGACCGACATCGGTTAAAAAAATGGCCAGAAAAGAGGCTCATCATCTGGCTCTTTCTGTACTCGAACAAGTCGGTCTGGCGGATAAAGCTGACAGCTATCCTGAACAACTTTCAGGGGGTCAACAGCAGCGCGTCGCCATTGCGCGTTCCCTGGCCATGAAACCCAAAGTGATGCTATTCGATGAGGTGACTTCCGCCCTTGACCCCAAACTTACTGGTGAAGTGCTACGCGTTATTGAACGGCTTGCTGGCAGCGGTATGACCATGGTGATGGTGACTCATGAGATGAACTTCGCCCGTCGAATAGCCGATAAAGTTATTTTTATGCACCACGGCAAAGTCCATGAAAGTGGCACTGTCGATATTTTAAAACACCCTGCGACTGAGGAGCTTCAAGAGTTTATTTCAAACGATCTTTAATACCGTCACCTTATAACCAGATATGTATTCAGGAGCATAAAGATGAACCCTACAAAAAAAATTATTTTAACTACATTACTCTCAACCGTATTTTCATTTTCTGTTTCAGCCAATACGTTAGAAGATATTCAAAAACGTGGCGAACTTCGTGTGGCCACAGATTTATCTATTCCACCTTCAGGCATGCTGGATGCCTCAATGAAACCGGTAGGGTCCGATGTTGAAACCGCAGAATTACTTGCTAAAGACTGGGGATTAAAACTTAAATTCGTTGAAACTACCGGCCCGACACGTATTCCAAACTTGCAGACAGGTAAGGCCGATATCGTTATCTCGACTCTGTCCGTCACTCCGCAACGTGCTGAGGTGATTGATTTTACCCGCCCTTATGCAGGGTTGCGCTCCGTTATTGCCGCTCCCGCAGCAACAAAAATAGACGGTTGGGACGATCTTAAGGGACGTGCCGTGACGGTTACCCGCGGTACCACGCAAGACTCAATGCTCAGTAAAGATGCTGCAAAGAATGGTTTCTCAGTGCAACGTTATGATGATGATGCCACGCTCGTCACTGCTGCTGTCAGCGGCCAGGCTTATGCCGTTGCTACATCAGCCACTCTAGTAGATCAGATCCATAAACAGAACCCTAAACTGGCATTTGAGCCAAAAATGACATTAACGGTATTTGACTTGGCTATTGGATTGAAAAAAGATCAGCCAGAGCTGAAAGAGAAGCTCAATGAATGGATTGAAACTAACCTGAAAAATGGCAAACTTAATGCTATTTATGAAAAATACCACGGTGAACCTATTCCAGAAGAAATTATCAATCGCAAATAACAAGTAAAAATATTAACTCCACCTCTAAAAAGAGGTGGAGGAAGACTCACATCAAATAAAAACATCTTCTATATTTTCAGCCTCAAAAAAATAGCTTAATCATTTTAATCAAGGTAAAAAAATGAATCTCCTATTTTTAGATTTGATGGTGTTCGTCACACCCGCTCTCGATCGAACGATTATCAATATGTTCATGTAGCTTTAGCCAGTAGAGATTACGCAACCGCTGACTTCACATCACAAAACCGTAATAAATCTGTCTTATTTGTCTCGTAGTATCCTCGGCAGCGATTAAGTCCCAAAGAGGATAACAATTTATGCAACAAGCTCTCTCTCCATTAAACCGGAGCTTGGGTGTATTACCGGCAGCTTCAGCTGCGGGTAGCCCATCCATGATCTCAATACAGAATTTGTCTCAGGCTTTTTCAAACCAATATGTCCTTAATGGTATCGATTTAACGGTATCCAAAGGCACCGTTCTCGCATTACTTGGCCCTTCAGGTTGCGGTAAAAGCACACTACTTAAATTGCTCGCCGGCCTGTTACAACCGACTGACGGAACGATTCATTTCGCCGAACGGTTAGTGGCGAATTCGCATCACTTGGTTCCTCCGGAGCAACGTAATCTTGGCATGGTATTTCAGGATTATGCTCTCTGGCCCCATATGACCGTTTCCCAGAACGTTGCCTTTCCTTTACGTATGCGCGGTATACCTCGCCATGCCATACAGGAACGGGTTGATGCCGCGCTGGAACGCGTTGGCTTAGCGGATTTCTCAAACCGAAAACCAGCAGATTTATCAGGTGGTCAGCAACAACGTGTTGCGCTGGCGCGCGCCATTATTGCTGAACCGGAAATTTTGTTATTTGACGAACCGCTTTCAAACCTGGATATCGCACTACGCCAGTCGCTGTGTGAAGAAATGGCCCAGCTATTAAGAACATTAGGTATTACCGCAGTGTATGTCACCCATGATCCTGCGGAAGCTTCTGCACTCGCCCATCAGATTGCACATATGCAGTCCGGGAAAATTGAAAGTCTGACAACATTATGAAGAGAGATAATCTGATGCCAAATTTAATTAAGAAGTTTGCTCCCCCCTCACTGAAAGGTATATCGATGACTTTGGGTCTTTCCTGTGCACTTTTTTCAGCATCATCACATGCCCTGACTGTTTATACCGCAGGCCCAGGCGCTATGGCAAAACAACTGGCTGCAGGTTATGAACAGCAGACTAGCGTAAAAGTAGATGTCTTTCAGGCAACTACCGGTAAAGTCATGGCACGTCTTGAAGCAGAGCAGGCAAATCCTCGCGCTGATGTATTGATTTCCGCCTCTTGGGATACCGCGGTCGATTTACAGAAAAAAGACTGGTTACTGGCTTATGAAAGCCCGAATGCCGCCCAGGTGCCTGCGCGTTTTAAAACACCTTATTATGTTGCCCAGGGCATCTCAGCCTTAGGTATTGTCTGGAATACTAAAAGCGGAACACCGAAACCAGCAGAGTGGAGTGACCTGACAAAACCTGCATTTCAGAATAAAGTCACTATGCCAGACCCGGCATTATCAGGGGCTTCGCTTGATTTAGTATTAGGTCTGGAAAATGCCAGGAAAGCGGAAACCTGGAAACTGTTTACTGATTTAAAAGCAAATGGCATGGTGATTTCCGGCCCTAATGCCCAGGCTCTGACGCCAGTACTACAAGGCGCTAAAGCCGCAGTATTTGGTGCAGTGGACTATGTTGCCTATAGCGGTATTGCCAGAGGTGAATCTATCGAGGTTATCTTCCCCGAAAGCGGTACCGCGATTGCTCCACGCCCGATGATGATTTTAAAAAGCAGTCAGCAACAAGCTGAAGCAAAAGCCTTTATCGATTATGTCTTGTCTCCGGAAGGTCAGGCAATCGTTGCCGCTTCCTGGTTAATGCCAGCCAGAACAGATGTTCAAGGTAAACGCCCTGATTTTTCTATGCTAAAGATTCTGCCTGAAGTCACCCCTGACAGCGCTGAGCGTAATGACGTCTTGTCACGTTTTAATGCTATCTTCCGCTAATACTTTTTAGCGCCTGTCCCAAATAAAATAGCCTGACAGGACAGACTTTTAATAAGACCGCCGCTGGGTATATAAATACCCAGCAGGAGCATTGATTCTGATGATAAGAATTCGCTTTCTTCCATTTATTATTATTACCGCATTAACTATTCTCGTTCTTATTCCGTTATTTTTTATTATATTACAATCACTATTCCCGGCGTTAGCCACAGAAGGTTTTAGCCAGCCATTTACACCAATAATAAGCTTATTGAGTGACTCCGAGTTACCACCTCTGCTCGGTAATACTTTATTACTTGGCCTCGGTGTTGCAATGTTAAGTGCTCTGATTGCCATTCCCTTGGGAGCATTAAGAGGATTATTTAATCTTCCGTTCGCACGCCTCTGGGATCTGCTATTTCTTATTCCCTTTCTTATTCCACCTTATATTGCCGGGCTCTCCTGGATGCTCACCCTCCAGCCCAATGGTTACTCCTGGCAACTATTAAGAATAAGTCCCGGTGAGGCTATTTTTTCACTCGCTGGCATAGTCTGTATTATGGCGCTTAATCTGTTCCCGGTACTGTACTTCGCGGTATCCCGCAGTATGGCAGCCAATGGTAACCGTCTGGCAGATGTTGCTCGCGTTCATGGTGCTTCAGCCTGGCAAGCCTTCTTCAGGGTTACCTTTCCGTTATCATTGCCGTCAATTGCCGCCGGAGTCTTATTAGTCTTCACCTTATCAATTGAGGAGTACGGTATTCCGGCGGCTCTAGGCACACCCAATGGTATCCGCGTATTTACTACCGCCATTGAGCAACGATTAGGGGACTGGCCGATTGATTTGCCCGGAGCGGCATCCCTTTCACTGCTGCTGGCAAGTATCGCGCTATTTGCCTATACGCTTCAACGCTCATTAGTCTCGGGACGTAATGTAGCAACCACCACAGGTAAAGCTGCCGCCCTGGTCACCCGATCGCTTGGATATTGGCGCTGGCCAGTGACAGGGGTATTTGCTCTGGTCGCCTTTATCGCCGTCGGTATTCCCTTGCTGGCCATGTTCGGGACCGCCTTCACCTCAACCGTTTCCGGTGGATTGTCATTCGATAACTTAACCTTACGCCACTTCGCCAGGCTGATGGATACCCAGACAGAAGCGCTGGATGCGCTTTTCACCAGCGTATCCCTGGCAACAGCAACCGCCATTCTGACCGGTATACTGGGCTTTTTATCTGCCTGGCTGGTGGTTTCGCAGCGTATCAGAGGCGCGGTTATTATTGATGCCTTGTCTCTATTACCGGTGGCGATACCCGGTATTGTTATCGCTGTCGGCCTGATCCTCGCCTGGAATCAACCCTTCTGGCCCGTGACTCCTTACCATACCTGGTGGATCTTGCTGCTGGCCTATAGCTGCTTGTTATTGCCTTATCCAGTGCGCTATTGCAGCGCAGCTCTGACCCAAATAGGCGGGAGTTTAGCCGATGCGGCAAGAGTTCACGGGGCTGGCGCGATTACCTCGTTACGTTTGATTCTCTTTCCGTTGGTGATGCCCAGTTTACTGGCTGCCATGATGCTGGTGTTCGCGGTGGCCTCAAGAGAGCTGGTCTCCTCTCTGCTACTGGCCCCGGCGGGTATGCAAACCGTCTCGATTTATGTCTGGCGACAGTTTGAACAGGGATCGATTGGCAGTGGTATGGCGATGGCCTGTCTGGCTGTTTTGATAAGTCTGAGTTTGATGCTCGCAGCACAGCTATTACAGCAGAAAACCCAGCACCAATAAACCTCTGTCAGATATACTCAGCTATTGAGTGTATCTGACATTTCTGTCGTCTGAATTCACAAAACCAGCTTAAGAAAAGCCTGTATATCGACAATCGATTGACTACGCTCTTCCTGACTTTGAGAAACAATTAAGTTATCAGCATAACCGTTTAACATAGCCCCAAGCTGGCGGGCAACTTGTTCGCTATCGGTCTGGCGGAAGTCGCCGCAGCGGATCCCCTCGCTGATGATACTCACACTCCACTCAAACCACTGCTGACCCACCAGCTCTGCCAGCTCACCATAAGCCTGCTCAACCGTTGCTTTACTCCAGATTGAACTGTAAAGCTGCCAGGTAGCGTCAGGCTCAACGGTCAGATAATTGCTGACAAAGGCATTTAACCGCTCCCGGGGCGCTAAATGGCAGATCTCCGCTTTGAAGGCGGCTAAATCTTTGCTGGCAAAATAGTAACAAGCTTCAAGACACAGGTTCGCCCAGTCAGGGAAGTAATGGTAAATATGGCTGCGGGAAAGCCCTAAGAACGTCGTGAGTTCCCGAGTTTTAACATTCTCCAGCCCTTTCTCGATAAACAACGCCACAGCGGCTTCGAGGATCTTTTCTCTGAGCGCCGAACGGGTTTCTTTCATACCTGACTCTCGTTGACTTTGAGCAATTGCTCAATTAGAATTTTTACGATTTTTGAGCAACCGCTCAAATTCTTTCGTTGTGAATCATCTCATGCAAATCATACCTGAAAAAATAACACCTGTAGCCTCACCCAATGCTCTCAATACCCTCAAAGCTCTCGCAAAGCGCAATAACAAAAGGCTGATTTTTACCCTGTTATTAGTTATTGCGGAGAACGTCGTGTATCTGCTTTATCCCCTGCTGGCAGGTTTTGCGATCAATACCATCTTACAAGGCAATACGCTACATGCATTGTTCTACGCCATGTTAGTGCTGGGCATGTGGGTTATAGGTGCTGCTCGCCGCAGTGTCGATACCCGCACTTTTGCCCGTATTTACGCCAAACTGGCTGTACCGCTGATCCTCGCCCAGCGCAGAGAGGAAAATAGTCATTCAACCATCGCAGCTCGCGTAACGCTCTCACGGCAATTTGTTGATTTTTTTGAAACCCATCTGCCGATGCTTATCACCTCTGTCGCTTCCGTCTGTGGTGCAGTGGTAATGCTGATAACCATTGAGCCGGTGGCAGGAATCGCCTGCCTGGCTATTTTGATTTTTTTCTTCTGCTTACTTCCCGGCTATACCCGTAAAAATGAGCAGTTAATTGAAAGGCTTAATGACAGACTGGAAAAAGAAGTGGCATTTGTCAGCAGTGCCAGAGAAGAAAAACTTTATCGCCATTATCAGTTTCTGGCGCAGGTTCGTATCCGCCTTTCAGACCGTGAGGCAGTCGGCTTTTTACTGATAGGTATTGCCGCGGCACTACTTTTTGGCATGACCATATTTATGATGGCCGGCAGAGAAGGGATCAGCGCCGGGCATATCTATTCGGTTATGACCTACCTGTGGATGTTTGCCATGAGCCTCGATGATACCCCTTCACTGCTGGAAAAGTATTCGCAGTTAAAAGAAGTGGGCCGTCGCGTCAATACTGGAATGATTTAGTCAGAACAAAGTAGATGTTACGTTTAAAAATTTTTTGCGCTGGAAATATCAGCCCGGAATTCTGCCTGGCGGTGTAAAAATACTCCGCGTTAACTTGGATGACAGCTTAGGATATATCCAAAATTGAATAATGACAGCCACCTTGCTCCACCATTGTCAGGACAGAGAGGTATTGAGCGGCCAGGAGTCAAACAGGTAGCCATCAAAGTCGATATCATCAACATTTGAAAACTCCAGTAAGCGCTGCTTAACATTTTCCAAATGCTGCCACATCGCAAGCTTGGCAGCACGCGCGTCTTTCTTAATCAGAGCCGCGAGGATATGTTTATGATCCACCAACCACTCTTTACGGTAATCCGTATCATGAAGATGGCGGTGCAACTGGCTCCACATGGGATTATTTTCACGCCACTCCCAGGACTGGCGGAACAGCTCAACCAGCATGCTGTTATGGGTCGCTTCAGCAATAGCCAGATGGAATTGCATATCACCACTTTCAGTACCACCCGGATCGCTGGATGCCAGCTCTCGCTCTTCGAGTTGCAGTGCCTGACGCATCTTGATGATATCTTCTCTTGTTGCCTGAAGTGCGGCAAATTCAGCAATATTACTTTCCAGCAACTGACGTGCCTGTAGCATTTCAAACGGACCCGCATCATTAAACGCCGGGTTATGTATTCCTTCACTGCTTTGGTCGCTTACGGTATCCAGAACATAGATCCCGGCACCACGACGCACCTCAACCAGGCCTTTAATTTCCAGCATAATCAGGGCTTCCCGCACCACAGTGCGAGTCACATTGAGCATCTCGGCAATTTCACGCTCGGGGGGCAAACGCGAACCTGGCAGATAAGGAGTTTGGACTATCAAATCTTGGATCATCATCCCCACATCTTGATAGGGTCTTTGCTGGGAGAATTCAGGTTTCATTTGATTACGTCCATGGAATACAGTGAGTTAATAGCCATAAATTAGCATAGTTGTCGGCAGAATAAATGCCATCATACCGAGAAACCGGGAAGGGGTTAACCAAAGGACAGCAATATACCGCGCTATCCAGCGCGGTATATTGATTAAGCTCAGACTGTAGCTAAGGCGTTTACACAAGCACGAGCGCCTTGTTCAGTGAGCTGCTGATAAGCCTGGGTAACAGCTGAAACAAATGCCGGATTTTGAGGCAGATCCTGACCAAAAATAGCCGTTAAGGTCAGTAAGCCGGCAACACGCTCTACACCATGATATTGTCGATTAATACGCTGGAATTCCGCAGATAATGGATCGACAACCTCAATCGTTTGTCCCTTCTCATCAACTCCCAGGGTGTAACGCATCCATCCTGCTACACCAAGCGCTAAATGCTGCCAGTTACTGCCTTTATTCAGATGGAAACGTACAGAGTCCAGCATACGTTGTGGTAATTTCTGGCTACCATCCATCGCAATCTGCCAGGTGCGGTGACATAAGGACGGGTTACTGAAACGCTCAATCAGTGACGTCGCATAAGCATGCAAATCAATATCTTCTGGCATTGATAAAGTCGGCGCTTGCTCCTGCATCATCATTGAAAACGCCGCCTTGCGGTAAGCAGGATCTTCCATAGTTGCAGAGATAGTTTCATATCCCCCCAGATAGCCCAGGTAGGCCAGGAAAGAGTGACTACCATTCAGCATACGGAGCTTCATCATTTCAAAAGGCACTACGTCGGCAACAAACTGAGCGCCAACTTTGTCCCATTCAGGACGGCCATTAACGAAATTATCTTCAATAACCCATTGGCTGAAGGGTTCGCAGGCGATAGCGCAGGGATCAAAAGCCCCCAGTTTGTCAGCAATCTCTTGCAAAGTATCCGGTGTCGCAGCCGGGACAATGCGGTCAACCATGGTGCAAGGGAAACTGGCGTTAGCTTCAATCCACGCAGCAAGTTCCGGGCTACGTGCTAATGCCAGCCCCAGCACCGCGGCTTTAGCCGAATGACCATTGTCACGCAGGTTATCGCAGGACATTACGGTAAACGCTTTCAGCCCTTGTTCACGACGTAATCGCAAAGCTTCAACAATATAACCAATTGCTGAACTTGGTGCGTATGGATTCGCTAAATCATTTTGTATCAGAGGGTTATTAATATCAAACTGCCCACTGGCGGCGTCAATGCAGTAACCTTTTTCGGTCACAGTTAATGAGACAATTGCAGTTTGTGGGCGCGCCATAGCTTGCAGGACAGCATCAATACCATCCGTTTTTGGATGCAAAACTTCATTGATTGCACCAATAATTTTATACTCTGCGCTCTCAGCGCCCTTTTCTACCACGGTATAGAGTAACTGCTGTTTTTTCAGATTTTCGATCAACTTCTGCCCGTTACCCGACATCAAGTTCACTTCACAAAGCCCCCAGTCCCCCTCAGTCACCTCCAGCAGATGATGGGTATAGACGGCCTGGTGAGCGCGGTGAAAAGCCCCACATCCCAGATGAATAATACGGGATTCCAGACGCGTATTATCCCATGCGGGACGAGAGACAGAGAGAGTACCGTTGGCAATAGTGGTGGTCATCAAAAACTCCAGGGTCAGCCGCAGCACGCGGGCAGAAAAGAGAAAAAACTCATATAACCGATGTCATATCAGTCAGCTTTAGCGATTAAAGAAAACCTGTCGTCCCGCCAGCTCAACAGCACGCACTTCAGCCAGTCCTTTCAGACGACCAATGGCACAAACCTGGGTTAGTTTTCTTTTTCAAGTCATCAAGCATTGGGTAACCATGATCCGCACGCACTCCATAAGAACCAGTACACAGAGTAAAACCATTTGCCGGCTGCTGATGGTATCGACTGTTCACTGCATATCTTCCGCAGTGGAAACCATCCGTGACAAACCAACAATGATATTGCGTGTCAGGCGCATTTTACCTGCTTCACTCATAACAATGAAACACTGTTTCGTCTGCTCAATTCCCTCTTCGATATAATCTGCCTCAGCGGCGAGTCTCTGCAGGATATAAATATCAAATGCAGTAAATTCAATCAGATAAAAACACAGGGCTTTTACTCTATCTGGCAGAAGATATTCCAGGTCAGTATGCATCCAGTCCAGTACCAGTATAAAGTTATAACAGACTACCCTAATACCACACCGGGCCAAATTACGTATGCTTTGCTGGTAGTGACTTATTCACTTATCGTACTCGCCACTTTGCGTCCTGATAGCTCCATGAGTCGGAATACTTTCCACATCCGGGCGACCTGAACTCAGCATAGTCGCCCTGATAGTATAAGGTATAAATTCCTACTTCCCTCACCCTTAGTCAACCAAAAAAGAAAATTGGTTGACGTGTTTTGTGACTTGTATCAATTAACCAAAAGAGACTGTCTTTTACCCGGAGTCATTACTCTTCTGAACCCCGTATTTCTCTGCGCAATAACACCAGCTCTCCCGCTAAATCCCGGCACAGCATGGCTGTCATAAGATGGTCCTGCGCATGAACAAGGATCAGTGTCACAGGGATCTTCCCAGCTCCTTCATCTGCACCGATCAATGCAGTCTGGATCTTATGTGCCTCTTTAATGGCTTCGTCTGATGCGGCTAAAGCAGCGTCAGCCTGACTCCACTCCCCCGCACGTGCCTGTTGAATCGCTATCATTGCCTGAGATCTTGCTTCACCTGCATTGATTAATAGCTCCATGATTGTTTGTTCAAAATCCATACAACCCCCCCTATTGGTATGCCAAATTCACATTTTTCATGCTACCGGAATACCAAAAAAGAGTTCTGAGAATAAGATCACAGAAATAAACTCTAATTACCGTCATTTTGGCATACCAAATAAAGTACTCTGAAATACAAAATGATGATCCATACAAACCCAAAATAATTCGCGTTGCCTGTAGGTCAGATCCAGCCCGCCTCAGGCGACTTGAAATATGACGGGTATAAACCGCTGAGGGTTGACCTATGTCTTTACAGGACCGTCTTATCGATTCTTTAGGTAGCTTTGCTACTCGCTTTAATAGCTACCGCTATATCATGGCGATCAAAGCCTCTTTTATTACGCTAATGCCCGTCATTATCGTGGGGGCTTTTTCTGTATTAATTTCGAATATGGTATTCGATGCCAAAAATGGTCTTGCCAGTTTTGAGTCTCTGGCGTTCCTGACAGATTTAAAAGTCATTACCAGTAGCATTAGCTACGCGACACTAAGCTTTCTTAATATAGGTGCGGTCTTTCTCATCGGTATTGAATTAGGACGTATCAACGGTGTAAAAACCTTATTCCCAGGCCTGCTGGCAATTATCTGTTTTATCTCTGTGACGCCGACAACCCTCCAGTTAATGGTAGAGGGTCAGATGCAGGTAGTGACCGATGTACTGGCAAAACAGTTCTCTGATACTAAGAGTCTGTTTTTAGGTATGTTTATTGCCATTTTATCGGTAGAAATATACTGCCGACTGGAGAATGTCGACAGACTGAAAATAAAAATGCCTGATACCGTTCCACCTAATGTATCAGCATCATTTTCAGCACTGATCCCCTCAATTCTCACCGTGACACTCATCGCTTCTTTCGGCTTTATTTTCCATAAAGTTACCGGAATGTACCTTTATGATGCGGTCTATAAAGTAGTGCAGCAGCCATTAGAATCGGTGGTACAGAGTTTGTGGGGCATTCTGTTATTAATGTTTGTTGCTCAGCTTTTTTGGGTAATTGGCATACATGGTAATCAGATGATCAAACCGATTCGTGAGCCACTCTTATTGGGCGCGATTCTGGTCAATATGAATGCTTTCGAGCAAGGTCTGGAAGCACCCAATATCATTACGATGCCGTTCTGGGATGTCTATATGAGTATCGGCGGATCGGGGCTGACTATCGGTCTTCTGATAGCAGTAATGCTGGCCACTAAGCGTAAAGAAATGCGGGAAATAGCCAAGCTGTCATTCGGACCGGGGGTCTTTAATATTAATGAACCGGTGATATTTGGCATGCCAATTATGCTTAATCCGATTCTGGCCATTCCCTTCATTATTACCCCGTTGATTACTGGATCAATCGGTTATTTCGCCACCGTGATGGGCTTTGCGGGTAAAGCCGTCGTGATGGTGCCCTGGACTACGCCGCCTATCATCAATGCCTGGCTTTCTACGGCAGGTTCTATGGGGGCCGTGGTCACACAAATTATCTGTATTTGTGTCTCAGTATTAATCTACTTTCCATTTGTCAAAATAGCGGCACGCCGCGCAGAAGCAATGGATCAAAAAAATATTCAACAGAATTTGTCGGCAAAATAAGGAACCGCTATGAGCACTCACCACCTGCAATTACCCGAAGGATTTATTCTTGGTGCGGCGGCTTCAGCCTGGCAAACCGAAGGATGGAGCGGGAAAAAAGAGGGTCAGGATTCCTATCTCGATCTCTGGTACAAAAACGACCGCCATGTCTGGCATAACGGCTATGGCCCTGCCGTTGCAACAGACTTTATCAATCGTTTCCGTGAAGATGTCGCGTTAATGAAAGCGGCAGGTCTGACGCATTATCGTACCTCGATTAACTGGTCACGTTTCCTGACTGACTATGAAAATGCAACCGTCGATGAAGAATATGCCCGCTATTACGATGAGTTAATTGATGAATTGCACAGCAACGGCATTGAACTGATGCTGTGCCTGGAACATTACGAGTTGCCCGCTCAATTACTGGAGCAGTATGGTGGATGGCAGTCAAAGCATGTGGTAGAGCTGTTTACCCGTTATGCAGCCCAGGTCTTTGCGCGTTATGCAGGCAAAGTTAAACGTTGGTTTGTTTTCAATGAACCGGTTGTCGTGCAGACCCGCGTTTATTTGGATGCATTACGCTGGCCGTATGAGCAAAATACCCATAAATGGATGCAGTGGAACCACCATAAAAATCTTGCCACCGCTAAAGTTGTTCAGTTATTCCGTCAACAGGGTTATTCGGGAACCGTCGGCACTATTCTTAATCCAGAGGTCACTTATCCTCGATCCACGGCGATATATGACGTTAATGCCGCCAGGATTTACGATCTCTTTTATAACCGCGTATTTCTCGATCCGGCGATTAAAGGTGAGTATC
Source organism: uncultured Cedecea sp. (assembly GCF_947498825.1). Classification (GTDB taxonomy): domain Bacteria; phylum Pseudomonadota; class Gammaproteobacteria; order Enterobacterales; family Enterobacteriaceae; genus JGM124. The sequence continues at coordinate 107,892 of NZ_CANMLV010000014.1, forward strand.
CCGCAGAACTGCTGCAGCTGCTCGATAAGCATCAGATTCAATGGTCAGTCACCCCCGAAGAGCTGGAGATTATCGCCGCGAATACTGTCGATGAAGTGGGACTTAATCTTTACTATCCACACCGGGTAAAAGCACCAACCCGCGCCTGGCATCCCGATACACCATTTCATCCAGCTTATTATTATGAACATTTCGATCTTCCGGGACGTCGCATGAATACCTCACGCGGCTGGGAAATTCAGCCCCGTATCATCTTTGATATGGCTCAACGAATGAAAAATGAATATGGCAATTTGCCATGGTTTGTCGCTGAAAGCGGCATGGGTATTGAGAACGAAGCTCGCTTTAAAAATGACCAAGGTGAGATTCAGGATGATTATCGTATTGCTTTTATTGCCGAGCATCTCCACCAGACCCTGCTCGCCAGCCAAGCTGGCTGTCACTGTCAGGGCTATATGTTATGGGCTTTTACCGATAACGTTTCCCCGATGAATGCATTTAAAAATCGCTATGGGCTAATTGAAATTGATCTTGAAAATCAACGTAACCGCCGCATGAAGAAGTCTGCGCACTGGTTTCGTCAATTACGTGACAGTCAACAACTCACAATCAACATTGATGATGAAATGAAATAAGGTGGTTGAAATGAAACGGATCGTACTCGCTTGTGCAGCTGGGATGTCGACTTCGATGGTCGTGACTCGAATGGAAAAGGAAGCGGCATCGCGTGGTCTGGAATATAAGATTTACGCCATTCCAGAACAAAATCTGCGTGAAGAATTACAGAATTATGGCAACGAGATTGCTGTAGTGCTGCTCGGCCCGCAAGTTCGCTTTAAATTGGAAGAAAATAAAAAACTGACCGACAGCTATCAATTACCCATTGCAGTTATTGATACCCTGGCATATGGAACATTGAATGGCGGAAAGGTACTCGATCAGGCGCTGGCTTTGGTAAACTAGTAAACAGATTACCGATAGGTTTCAGCTTGCTACCAAGAGGCTGAAACCTTTGCGCCATGATATGAAAGGATTAGAGTGTGGAAAAGGCCGATATATCACAAGAAAAAAAACAGTATCAGGAGATTGGTCATAATCTACGGCAACAGATTATCGACGGCCATTATCCCATTGGTTCACGCCTGCCTCCAGAGCGTCAACTGGCGGAAGCCTGGGGCGTCAGTCGAACGATTGTACGTGAAGCTTTACTGATGCTGGAACTGGAAGGAACGGTCGATATCCGCCAAAGTTCAGGTGTTTATGTATTACAAATACCGACCAAAAGCGATGATGCAGAGGAGACATATTTTCACAGTGATGTCGGCCCTTTCGAAATGCTACAAGCTCGTCAGCTATTGGAAAGTAATATCGCCGCCTTTGCTGCCAAAATGGCAACAAAAGCGGATATTGAAAATTTACGTCTCACTCTGGAACAAGAACAACGTGCTATTGCACTCAACGATAATAGCCAGGACAACGATAAGTTGTTCCATTTGTTTCTGGCCCGCGCGACACATAATCAGATGCTACTGAATACCGTAACAAGTATCTGGCACCATCATGATGCCAGCCCGGTATGGCAACAGTTACGCGCCCAGTTTGAAACCCGGGCCTATCGTCTTAAGTGGCTGGGTGACCATCAAACTATTCTTGCCGCGCTTCGCCGTAGAGATACCATTGGCGCCTGGCAAGCGACATGGCATCATTTAGAAAATGTTAAAAATACGCTTCTTGAGCTGTCTGATGCTAACGATCCCAATTTTGATGGATATCTTTTTGAATCGGTTACTATTTTTAAAGGAAAACTCATGTAGCAATGATTCAATTGAATCATGGCGACAATGACCAGGTAATGTCTTATCTCCACTCCAGCCCCGCTTTAACTCATTCTGGCGCAGCAGATAAATTTGTCCTGCGCTATGAAATTATCCGTGTAACTAAAAACCGCCCCTGACTTCACTAACAATCAGCCCCTCATAAATTCAGTGACTTAAGTAATATTAAGGCATTGAAATCCGCCATTTGTGCCCGACATTTCACACTTCCGACATCAATATGTTGTGTCCATGTTAAAAAGTGTGATTTAAGTAGCCCTGATTTGGTTTTGTTTTTGTTTTTTGATTTTTGTTTTGAATGTAATCGCAGATTCAGCCCCCGACACTCTCTATTCTAGCCCACATCACTGCGGAGGAACTTATCCATGTTTTCAGAAGAGCGTCGACAAGCAATTTACTCGGTTATCCGGGAACAGAAAAAAGTAAAAGTGGCGCAACTGTCTGAAAAATTTAGTGTTACGCTGGAAACTATCCGCAGTGATTTAAAATATCTTGAAGGTGAAGGTCTGATTCAGCGTTGTCATGGCGGCGCCATTCTGGGCCAGCAAGAGATCAAAAAGCTCAGTAAGTTTAGTGATAACTTTGATATTTCATGTTTATTACATGACTTTTTGGTTATGCAAAAACCACAGAAAAAAACCATGATGGGCAAGGTTTGCGTTCTGGGTTCTTTTGTCGTCGATATCATTGCGAATGTGGAATCATTTCCCCAAGTCGGCGAACTTATCTATTCCACCAGCAACAGTTTTAGCCCCGGTGGAAAAGGAACCAATCAGGCAACAGCCGCAGCCTGCTGTTCCGCAAAAGTTCACTTACTGACCAAAGTTGGTGAGGACCATTTCAGTAAATATGCCTATAAATACTTACAAGCCAGCGGCATTGAATCATTTACTGTCTTCCAGACTGAAGCGGAACCGACCGGAAGCTCCATCAGCTATTTAGCTAACGAAACACATAACAATATTACCGCCACCTATCTGGGTGCCAATAATACCTTTGGTGAACAAGAGATTGGTATCTCTTTACCCTATGTTGCAGAAGCTGATGTATTACTGCTGCAAGGTGAAATTAATATTGATGCTAATTTACGCGCGGCACAGTTTGCCCACGAAATTAAAAAGACCGTTATCTTAAATGTTGCACCTTACCATCCGTCACTTAAATCGCTTTACCCTTATGTTGATATTATTACGCTGAACTTACACCAGGCTTCAAGCTGGGCAGAAATGACCATTCACGATATTAACGATGCTCAACAAGCATTGAGGATAATTTCCGGTGATGAAAATAAAAAAGTCATCATTTATTTAGATTTACTCGGTGTGGTTTACCATGATGGTCACTCATCATTTCATCTGCCACCGATGCCATCAATGCGCGTTGATACTATGGCAGCAGCCGATGCATTTAACGGTGCATTTGTTTCTAAAATAGCTGCAGGCTGTAACTTGCATGACAGCGTTCAATTTGCCAATGCGTTTTTATCTGCCTTTATTGAAAAGAAAGGCGTTACCGCTATGCCTGATTTAACCCAAGTACAGGCACGTTTAGATTCCTATATAAAACACTCAAGACCCCAAGTCATCAGTAATGAGAAAAGGTACCTATAATGAAAAAAGCCCTCCTCGCATTCACCCTGTGTGGCACATTAATTCCAGGCGTAGCGTTAGCTGAATGGCCTGAAAAACCCATCACTATTATCGTTCCATGGGCTGCCGGTGGTAATACCGATACTGTAGCCCGGCTGGCCGCAAAAGGTTTGCAAGAAGAACTGGGCGTCAATGTTAACGTCGTCAATAAAACGGGCGGTAGCGGCGTTGTTGGTCATGATGCAGTCAAAAGTGCCAAAGCCGATGGCTATACGCTGGGTATCGCAACGGTAGAAATTGCCTTAATGCATCACCAGGGCATGACGAAACTCACCTATGAAGATTATACCCCGATTACCCGTCTGGCAGTTATCTACGGTGGATTACAAGTAAGTAAGTCCTCACAGTTTAAAAATGCTCAGGAAGTGATTGAGTTTGCGAAAGCGAATCCAGGAAAACTGAAAGCATCAGGAAGCGGCCTTAACTCCATCTGGCATCTTAATAATATTGGTATGCTGCGTTCTGCTGGCTTAAGTGACGACGCCATCCGCTTTATCCCCACTCAGGGAGCCAGCGCAGCCTTACAAGAACTGGCATCAGGCGGGATTGATATTGTCACTTCATCACCTGGCGAAGCTGACAGTATGGTAAAAGCAGGCCTGGTCAATAACCTTGCTATCATGTCAGCTGAGAGATCGCCTTTCTATGCTGATGTCCCGACATTTAAAGAAGCCACGCCAAATGACTGGGAACTGCAGGCATGGAATATGCTGGTTGCTCCAGCCGGACTGGATAAAAATGTCCAGGAGAAGCTAATAGATGCAATGAAAAAAGTGTATGCCAAAGGTGAGTTAGCTTCATTTGCGAATAAGCAAGGTTTTGAGGTCATTGAATTATACGGTGACGACGCTCATAACTTTATGGCCAGTGAAGATAAAAAGTTCGGTGAAATCCTGAAGAAATAATGAAGGAGACGGCCGTTAATCCGGCCGTTTAATGCCTATGCTAAATCGTCATATTGTTTCTTTAGTTATGTTTTTTTTCGGCATCTTTCTTATTGGCTACAGTACCTACTCATTAGGCGATTTTAGTGAGTATGGTGCCGCCTTTATGCCATCAGTAGTCGGTGCCGGGATCATTATTTTTGCACTCACCGATATGCTGTCGCATAAGAATGAAGATGAGGTTCCTTTAGTCACCTGGCATGAAATTAAATTTGTTTTAATCGTTAGTGGATTAATTATTTTCTATATCTTCTGTGTCGATTACTTAGGGTTTATTTTGACAGGGCTGATTATCACTGCGCCATTAATGATGAAATATGCCAGAGCCAGACCAGTATATAGCTTCATGACTTCATTAGGGGTTGTAGTAGGTGTGTATTACTTATTTACCGCTGTGCTTTTAGTCCCGTTACCGCAGTTTTTCTCATAGAGCAGGAAAAATAGTATGGACATATTAATAAGTGCCCTCGCTTACCTTGATTACACAACATTTCTGGTGATTATCGGAGCGTGCTTATTCGGCCTGTTTGTTGGTGCTATCCCAGGGTTAACATCAACAATGGCCATTGCCTTAATGGTGCCATTTACCTTTTTTCTTGACCCTATCCCGGCTCTGGCACTGATGATATCGCTCGGTGCATCGTCTATTTTTGCCGGTGATATTCCAGGAGCGTTGCTGAATATTCCCGGAACACCTGCATCAGCGGCCTATACCAATGATGCTCATGCCATGGTAAAGCAGGGGAAAACCAACCGAGTGCTGGGCCTTTCGCTGACAACCTCCGTGATTGGTGGTGTGATTGGTACCATTGTTCTGGCATTCACTGCCCCGGTTCTGGCTGATTTTGCCTTAAACTTCAGCTCTTATGAATACATGTGGCTGTCATTAATTGGTCTGAGCTGCGCCACCATTGTTTCTGGTACGAATATCAGCAAAAGCATTCTGGCCATGTTGTTTGGTATTGCTTTAGCCACCATCGGTTTTGATGAGTTCACCGGTCAGGCACGTTTTACCTTTGATCAAGTATCTTTGATGCAAGGGGTCAATTTTATTCCAGCGATGATTGGTCTGTTCGCTATCTCTGGTGCGATTAAATATTATGTTGATCTGCGTAAAGAGAAAGATCAGCCCCTGGAGATTATCGAAGGTGACGAGCGTTCTTATAATCTGTTTAAAGGTGTTGGAGGGGTGCTACGTAAACGTAAACTCAGTATGTTACGAGGCGGAACAATAGGGACATTGATTGGTACTTTACCCGGTGCAGGTGCTGATATTGCCGCCTGGATCTCCTACGCTGTTTCAAAGAAATTTTCGAAAAAACCTCAAGAATACGGCAAAGGATCGGAAGAAGGGATCGTCAGTGCCTCGACCAGTAACAATGCCAGCCTGGCAGGAAGCTGGATCCCCACTCTGGTATTTGGTATTCCGGGTGATTCTGCCGCAGCCATTATTATTGGCGTGCTGTATATGAAAGACATGCAGCCAGGGCCGACGCTGTTTTTATTCAATCCGGATAAACTGTATGCCGTCTTTATCATCTTCTTTATTGCTAACATTATTTTATTACCCATAGCTTTCCTGGTTGTTAATTTACTGAAAAAAATCGTTGCTATCGATAATGCAGTTATCTATCCAGTGGTTATTTTATTCAGTATTGTTGGCTCCTATGCGATTACCAACACCATCTCTTCTGTTGTCGTAATGCTGGTCATGGGTGTGATTGGTTATTTCTTACAAGAACGAAAATTCCCAATATCACCGATAATACTCGGCCTGATTTTAGGACCTATGCTAGAAAAGAATTTATTATCATCACTGATGAAATCTGATGGCGACTATCTTAATTTTGTCAACCGCCCGGTTTCCATGGTACTGGCAACCGCCTTCCTGTTTATTGTCATTATGCAAATCAGGACGGCATTTAAAGACAGGAAACCAGTACATAGCCACCAGCCATAATGTTTACACAAACAAACTCAGATAATATTTAATTATGAAATAAAGCTCACCGAATAAGACATCCTTATTCGGTGAGTTTAGAAAAAATAACTTCATTATGATTCATCTCATCGATTGATTTAATGTCGGGAAATACGCATGAAAAAAATACTGAATAAGCCAGAATCTTATGTTGATGAAACGTTAGCAGGTTTATGTGCAGCCCATAGCCATATTTATCATCAGCCACAACCGCGTTTAATTACCCGTGCGGAAAAAACCAATACCAATAAGGTCGGTATTGTTACCGGTGGCGGTTCTGGGCATTTACCAGTATTTACTGGCTATGTCGGTGAAGGGCTGTTAGACGCTGCTGCTGTCGGTGATGTTTTTGCCTCTCCTTCAGCAGAACTGATGGCGGAGACTATTCGCGCCGCAGATAACGGACAAGGCGTGTTATTACTGTATGGCAACTACGGTGGCGATGTCATGAACTTCGATATGGCATCTGAAACCGTCGATTTTGAAGATGATATCCGTTGTACCACCGTTTTAGCCGCGGATGATGTCGCATCGGCTTCCCCGGAAGAAGCGGCGAAACGTCGTGGCGTGGCAGGCATGATCTACGGTTTCAAGCTAGCCGGGGCAAAGGCTGAAGAAGGCGCCTCGCTGGATGAAGTTACCCGTGTGGCCAGTAAAGCCATGGCCAATACCCGCACCATTGGCTGTGCCCTGACCTCCTGTATTTTACCTGCCGTTGGCCGTCCAACCTTTGATATTGGCGAAAATGAGATGGAAATGGGCATGGGGATCCACGGTGAGCCGGGGATTTGGCGTGCCGAGTTACGCACAGCCGATGAAATAGCCGAAGAGATGTTTGAGCGCCTGCAAAGCGAACTTCAGTTAACAGAAGGGGATGCAGTTTCAGTACTGGTGAACTCTCTGGGCGCTACCCCACTTGAAGAACTCTATATCCTCTATCAAAAAATCGAAAAACTGATCCTCGCTAAAGGCGCACGTATTGTTCAGCCGTTGGTGGGACGCTATGCCACTTCAATGGAAATGACCGGTGCCAGCCTGACCCTGTGTAAGCTCGATAACGAGCTTGAACAATTGATGAATGCCCCTGCCCACTGTGCTTTCTGGAGAGTGTAATCATGAACACTTTTACCCTGAGTGATTTAAAACTGGCCAGTCAGCGCATCGCTGCCGCTTGCCAGCAGTCGCAAGAGATGTTGTGCGAAGCGGACAGTCGTCTGGGCGACGGTGATTTAGGCCTGACTATGGACAAAGGCTGGCGGCAGATTGCCGAGGATTCAGAAACCTGGACGAGTGATATAAGCCAGGCATTCTTTCAGTGCAGTAAATCGCTGCAAAAAGCCTGTGCGTCCTCCTTCGGTACCTTACAAGCCACTGCGTTTATGGCAATGGCTAAATATTGCAAAGAAAAACAGCTGAGCGAGATTTCAACCAGTGATATCGCTCCTCTGCTCACGGTCGCCTATCAGAGCATGATGGCCCGGGGCAAAGGGGAATTAGGGCAAAAATCGGTACTGGATATTATCTATCAGTTATCTGTAGCCCTGGCTCCTGTACTTTCTGCAAATGAATTAAAAACCACCGCAATAGCCAGCGTGAATAATACGCTGGATGAATTCCGCCAAAAACCCAATCTATTAGGGCGAGCACGCATGTTCCCTGAAAAATCGATTGGGTTAGACGATCCTGGCATGTTAGCCATTAAAGTTATTGTTGAAGCTATTTAATTAAAGGCCTGATTATGAAAAAACTTTTCGGTGTTACCGTGGCAATGACCACCCCCTTCGATGCAGATGATAATGTCAATGTCGCAGCCCTGGCTGAATTAACAGAGATGCTGGTCGCTAAAGGCGTTAGCTGTCTGTACCCTTGCGGTACTACAGGTGAAATGCTGCGTTTATCGGTTGAAGAAAGAAAAACCGTTGCCGAAACCGTGATTAATACCGCTAAAGGTCGCTTACCAGTCTTTATTCATGTCGGTGCCATGACATTAAAAGATACCATTGCTTTAGCGCAACATGCAGCCAGTGCGGGTGCTGATGGTATTGGTGTAGTGACACCGCAATTCTTCTCTGCTAATGACCGTGAATTAGAGAACTACTTTGTCACTGTCGCCAATAGTGTGCCGGCTGATTTCCCGGTTTATTTGTACAATATTCCACAATGTGCCGCGAATAATATCAAACCAGAACTGGCTGCTCGCATTCAGCAACAATGCAAAAATGTCATTGGTATTAAATACAGTTTCGCTGATAACAATACGACCCTGAGTTATGTGGCCGTTGCTGATAACTTCTCAGTATTACATGGCTACGACAAACTCTTTTTAGGCCTGCTTGATGCTGGCTGTGACGGTACCGTGTCAGGCTGTGCCTGCGTGTTCCCGGAACCTTTCGTGAATATGTACAACGCCTATACCAGCAATGACCTGAAAGCTGCGAAGCACTGGCAGACCCTGTGCGTCAAATTCAGCGATGCTTTAAAATCAGGATCTAACATGGCGATTTTCAAAGCGGCACTGAAAATGCGTGGCCTGGCTGAAAGCCATATGCGTTTACCGCAGCTGGATCTGTTACCAGAAGAGTACGCAGAGCTGGAAGCGTCACTGAAGCAACTGTGTGAGAGCACCAGTATTAGCTTTAGCGCGTAATCTACGACGAGCAGTATCACCTCAAATCCGATGCCCGGTAAGTTCAACTTATCGGGCATTTCTGCATGATGACAAACCCCACTTTTTTGCTGCTCTGGAGAATGTGGCAGACAGCATCAGAGGACGGTATCTCTCAGCCACACCATCATTCCACTGAGTACCGGTAAAGAATTATGTATGGTGGATTTAAACCGCCTTGTTCAAGCCTTTCTGTTTTACTTTCTGGTTATTCTATTCTCTTGAATTACCAGAACACTTATAATTATCCGTATCAATAGCTGCTTATTATGCCGTATTCATTTATATCGGACTCTATCAATCAATATAATTATAGATGTTAGTGATTTTATGATTTATAAAATTAATTTACTGAGTATCAGAAAGAATGACTAATGGCTGATTTGCGCCATATCATCTTCAGTCAAACCGGTCATTTTCATAACGGCGTTGCGATCAATGCCATTTTGCATCATGGCCCGGGCAATTTTAAGAGTAGCTTCACGCTCGCCCTTCTCCATGCCTTTCTCCATGCCCTTCTGTTCAAGCTGTTCTGCGATAGTCATAAGTTGATCCTTATGTTGTGGTACCCGTTGGGCCAGCTCACGTACAAAGGCCTCTCCATCCAGGGTTTCTCCTACCTGTATAAGATAGTTTATCAGTGAAGCCAGTTGCTGTCCTGTCATGTTTTCTGTCAGCAATAGGGTGCTCAGATTGTCCAGCAGCCCTGACAGATCCCTGTGATGAATATGTTTCTGTAACAGCGTGAGGGTCGCTATGCGCCGGTGCCTCATAATATCTTCGTCAGGTATCACCGTAACATCGACCAGTGGAAAATTACCGTTATATAGCTTTTCGGCTAACCCGGGATCGCTAAACTCGTCCAGCCAGCGGGTTGAATATGGGTAGGGACTGCGTCTTCCTGTATAGAACAATACGGGTATCACCAGCGGTAACTTTTTATGTCCTGCATCCAAGTGGCGTTGCATGGCAGCAACAGCATAACGAAGAAGCCTGAACGCCATATGTTTGTCCGGGGTCGACTGGTGTTCGATGAGTACGTGAATATAACCATCATCACCGGTTGTGGTGCTCAGACTATAGAGCACGTCGCTAAAGTATGGGCGTAGACTATCTTCGACAAAGCTTCCTGACTCCAGCTTGAGGGTACTGAAGTCACAGGCAACCTGTAATTCTGCTGGCAGATGTAATTGCATAAAATCCCGTGCAGTTTCTGGATGTGTCAGAAACTGTTTAAATATCAGGTCATGTGGGGTCGGAGTACCCTTTGTTCTTCCCTTTGCTTTCCTTGCTGTCATCTCTTTCTCCATTATTTCAGTAATTACCTGGTTTAAATTGAAATGCCAATCTATTACCCCGGCGATTCTGATATCTATGTTTTATTTACAATAACTGGATAAATTCATTAAAACAGTTACTATTTAAAATAAAACGCTCCATTAATTAATGGTAAAAGAAAAGCATTTCAATGCTGCCACATATAATTCAAATAGCCACATTACAATAATTACACCAAAGGAAAACAGATTCAATATATAAAGCTCTGAACGATAAAATACCAATATCTCATTAAGACATTACCCTTATATTTAATTACATCAAAACTAATATCATTGATATTTATTTCACTTGTCATAAATAAATGCAGGCAGGCAGGCAGGCAGGCAGGCAGGCAGGCAGGCCAGAAACGTTCAATTCTAGTAATGTTTTATATCAATGGATATTGAGCACTAAAGACAAAAAATCTCCTGCTAACTTAATTAGCAGGAGATTTAACGATGATACTGAAAATATTATTTACTCTTCAGTTTTTTCCATAACTGCTTCACTGCCGGACCAATAATGGGTAATAGCAAGGTCAGTAAAGCAATGCCTAAAAAGGTCGCTGTCACAGGGCGGGTGTAGAGTATGGATAAATCTCCCTGAGACATCGTTAATGCTCGGCGTAAATTAGATTCCGCCATAGGACCGAGAATAATACCAATAACAATCGGTGACATAGAGAAATCAAGTTTTATCAATATATAGGCGAGTATTCCGGCACCAATCATAATAAATACATCGGTCATGTCATGATTGACTGAATAAGCCCCCACGCAACACAGCAGTAAAATGATCGGAACCAAGATACGTCTTGGTACATCCATGACTTTGACAAAGACTCTCATACAGAGGAAACCTAAAATTCCCAGTAATATATTGGCAACCATCAGACCGATAAAAATGCTATTTACTTCAACAGGATTATTGGTAAACAGCTGTGGCCCGAGAGCCAGTCCCTGTACCATAAAGGCTCCCATAATGATTGCCGTGGCACCATCCCCAGGTATGCCCAATGTCATAAGCGGCACCATACATCCGCCAGTCACTGAATTAGCCCCAGCCTCAGGCGCAGCCACACCTTCGGGTGAACCTTTCCCAAACTCTTCCGGATGTTTAGACCAACGTTTCGCTTCGTTATAAGCAATAAACGAGGAGATATCCCCACCAATGCCTGGAATGGTGCCAATACCCGTTCCTATTGCTGATGATCGTAAGAAAGTAGGTAATACGCGTTTAAAATCAGCCTTAGTGGGTAATATACGGTCAATATTTGCCTTAATTTTATTTAATGTTTTCTGACTGCGCTCACGATAGTCTTCTTCAAAGCTAATCAGTCCTTGCGAGAAAGCAAACAGCCCTACCAGGATGGGAATAAATGATATTCCCCCCATTAAATAAACGGAATCAAATGTAAAGCGCATACCCGATGTCATAGGGTCCAGACCAACGGTTGCTATAGCCAAACCAATAGCACCGCCCATCAGTCCTTTTATTATTGAATGGGATGATACGCTGGTAATAATACTGATACCAAAGACCGCCAGGGCAAAATACTCGGCGGCAGAAAATCCAGTAGCGACTTTAGCCAGTTGTGGGGCAATAAAAATCAGCGCAATGGTACTGAAAACTCCGCCAAACATAGAGCCCATTGTCGACAGTCCAAGCGCTCTTCCTGCCTGGCCCTTTTTCGCCATCGGGTAGCCATCAAGTACCGTTGCCGCTGATGCAGGAGTACCTGGCGTACTGATGAGTATCGCTGTAATCGACCCACCGTATACAGCGCCACAATATACTGCAAGCAATAACAGGATCCCTGTCATTCCCTGAAATGAATATGTCAGTGGCAGCAACAATGCAATACCCATATTGACCGTTAAGCCAGGCAAAGCACCAATTATAATGCCACCAAATACCCCTAAAAATATTATCGTTATTGTTTCCGGGCTAAAAACAATAAGAAAAGCGTCTAAAGTTTCCATCGTACGTCTCCTTTGTTGCTTTAGTCCAGAAAAATTGAAACAGGTAATGATGAGTTAAAAACGATATCAAAAAATACATATACCGAGCTGACAATACCAACGGATGCCAGCACCAGAATTTTAATTTTCCGCTCATTCATTATCCACATAACAATGGGAATAAAAATAAGCGATGAAATAATAAAACCAAGATAATAAAGACCTATCGCATATACAACAACTAGTCCACTCAGAAAATAAGAACGTGTCACTGCAGTTGAGGATAAGTCAACGTTTTGCACAGCATGCTTCATTTTATCTACAATCGAATTAAGACATTGTAGTACGCCTAAAAATATAAATAACAGCGCCACCCCAAATGGCCAAAAACGTTCACCAGGAACACCATACTCATCGAACATACTCATATTACGCGAGAGATAAATAATAAGCAGGCCGAATGTAATTGAAATAACACCAATGATTGTATTGATTTTATTCATTTTTATACCCTGAGCCTTCCATGGCCTCATGATTATTTATTTCTTCAATGTTTCAGCAATTAATTCTGCATACATATCGTGATCTTCTTTCATCATATTATATGCATCTTCACCCACAATGACCGTTGGCATAATACCTTGTTTCTTTAACGCTTCCTGATATTCAGGCTTTTCAACTACGACAGTAAAGGCATCAACCAGTTCTTTTTTCACATTTTCAGGTACGCCAGCAGTGGTTGCCAGAACCGCCCAGGCACGCATTTTTACGTTAGTATCTAAATTTAACGCTTCTTTAAAAGTCGGAACCGACGGGAATAATGGGAAAGGTTGTTCATCCATTACGCCTAAAATACGCAGAATTCCGGCGTCAGCCTGAGCCTTTACTGAACCTGGAGTCGTCAGTGTGGCATCAATATGATTACCTACCAGGGAAGCAATAGAAGGCCCGGTGCCTTCATTAAATGGAATATGGTTAAATTTTGTGCCGGTCAAACGCTCAATATTAACACCTGCCAGGTGAAAAATAGCGCCCATCCCCGAGTTACCGACTTTCAGCTTACCCGGACTGGCTTTTGCCGCATCAATAAATTCTTGCAGCGTCTTATAAGGTGAGTCCGCATTTACCACCAGAACCACTGGGTCAGCAATGGTTGTGGCAATAGGGGTAAAATCTTTATAGGTCACGGGAGATTTACCCTGATGAGGGAACATCGCCAGTTCAACGGTCGTCATGACTAATTTAGAACCATCCGGCTTAGCTTTTGCGACTTCAATTAATCCCGTCAGGCCATTACCGGCAGGTTTATTCACCGGAACAAAGATACGACCCTCCGGCATCATATCTTTGCCATACTCAAGCACCGTTCTGGTTGAAGTATCAGTACCGCCGCCTGGATTTTTGGGAATAACAACATCGATATTCTTTTTCGGGTAGGTTAATTTCTCAGCGACAGCGGTAAAACTCATGCCCAAGGTTGCAGTGATGGCTAAGGCTACCAGTAGATTTTTTTTCATCAGACCTTTCTCCACAAATTATTTATTAACCGATAATTGCTGATAAACAATATTTTTTCTATTCCATGTGTAAGTAATATGTAGGGTTCCCTGTTCAGCAATTATGGCCGGATACGAAAATTCGCCTTCACCATCCAATAAATCCAATGGTTCAGACCAGGTATTACCATTGTCAGATGACGTACTGACGGATATTGGATAACGCCGGCTCCAGTTACCTGAGACCGGATTATAAACAAGTACCAACAGTCCATCTGCTAAGATAATAATATCAATACCACTGTTATTATTAGGTAATGCTGTTTGATACGCCGGACACCAGCTACGACCATAATCTTCAGAGTCGCTACGATAAATATAGTTGCGACTGCTGCGCATCATCGCATGCACATGTCCGGGTTTTGACTCCCACAATGTTGGCTGTATTACTCCGTCCCACTGAAATACCGTATTGAGACAGGTTTCCCACAGCGCATCATTTTTTAACCCCTGCCAAACATCCTGATTACTGTTTGCTTCCTGACGATGTACCAGAGGGATATCAACACGCTGCCAGTGTTCCCCACGATCGCTTGAAATATCGACAAAAGCGTCCCAGTATTGATTATCCTCAACCGATCCCGGAGCCAGCCATTCACCGTTACTCATCACCAGCACTTTATTTTTTACCGGGCCACGAGGCGTATTGTCGCCAGCCACCAGAGGAGAAGATTCGCTCCAATTTTTTCCGCCATCGGTTGAGGTAACATACCAGGTTGTCCACTGATGAACATCCGGCCCTGCCTTATAAAACAACCAAATTTTTCCGGTTACATTATCCACATGTAATACAGGATTCCAGTGCGCAACATCTTGTTTTTCAACAATTGTCCGTATATTTTGCCAGTGGTTTTCTTCCCTCTCTGCCAGCCAGATAGCGGTATTACCGCTGCCTTCTTTATCACCGGCAAAAAAAGCCACTAACAGCCGCTCTGTTCCAGGCACCTTAACAACTGTTGATGCATGGCAGTTATGGAAAAGAGTATGGTCTTCAGCCAGAATAAATTGCATTTTGTCGGCGATAAAAGGCATTGCGAGATCCTTAACGATTATCAGGATAAAGAGAGCGTTTTTTTCATTTCTTCACCTAATTTGATCATACTATCAATCGCCTCAGGGAAAAATGATGCATCAAAATTCTGACTATTACGGGTACGGCTATATATCGAAGTAAAATTACTTATTTTACGCTGATGATATTTCGCACAAACGGGATAATCTAATGTTTCAGCCAGCGCTGAAGTTGACAGATAGTGAGCAAGTTTCTCCGCCTTTTCTCCATCGGTTTTCCAGTTTTCATATAACCAAACATATAACTCCGGGTGGAAATTAGCCATTACGCCACTGTATGCGGTGCATCCCGCACGCAGTGATGTTAATAGAGTCTGGCTATTTGCATTGGCGATATTTAAACGGCTCCCCTCGGTCAGAGCAAGACGCCGTTCAATTACCGGTAATGAGCAGCAAGTATCTTTAATAAAGGTAAAACGCTGACTGTCGGCACACCATTTGACTATTTCATCTGATAACAAGCGTTTATACGGATACGGACACTCATAAATACCCAAATCAACACTTGTGGGTAGCGCTGCGGTCAGCTCCTGTAATGTTGCCAGTGCCTGAGCATCAGAATCTCCCGCCAGAGCCAGACGGTTACTGATCATAATCACGCCGTCAACACCAGTATCCGCTATCGCCTGTAACTGTATTTTTTGCTGACTTAAACCCGCAGCTGTATGACCAGAAGCGACAACCGGAACACGTCCGTTAACGTGGCGTACGACAAACGTCACCAGTGTTTGTGTCTCTTCATCGCTCAGATAAAACATTTCGCTGGACTGACAGGCAGCAAATAAACCGTGCACCCCGGAGTCAATATACCAGTCAATCAGACGAGCTAATGACGACCAGTCAATTTCACCGCGTGAGTCAAACGGCGTTAGCATTACCGGCCAAACGCCGCCATATTTTTGTTGGCTCATGATGATTGCCCTTGTAAGTGTTGAGCAGCATCGCCAGCAACTTTCACGCGGATGCCTTGAGTCAATGCTTGTGCAACGAAAGCTTGCAGCACAAATTCCAGTTTATCTTCATCAACATAGGCGAGAGTAACATGGTTGCTCTGATGCCCGGCCATTAAATCGTCCCGCGTCACACCGTCTAAGATACAGTTGAGCAGTGGCCATTCATAGTTCGTGCCACGACGACGGCGTTCAAACTCAGCTTCCGGTAACTCTACCGCAGTACCGGTTCCGATATGCATAATGACATCGGTGCCTTCATAATGCGCGCGAGCCCATACCAGACGCCCGGCTTTGCTCTGTCCGGCAATCGTCGAACCACCAAACGGGAAGAACATGGCTGGCTGACGGTATCCGGTAGCACCCTTAATACCGCCTTTAAGATGTTCAAAAGGTACTGCACCAGAAATTTCCATATCCCAATAGAAGGTACCGTTATATTCACTGCCCCAGCGAACATCATGCAGAGTCGTTTCCGCAGGTAATCCCAGAGTCGTCAGCAGACGCCATAACATGGTTTGCGGTATCGCGGTTCCCATATCCACTTCGTTAATACAAGGAATAGGTGCGTCAGGCCAGATAATTTCACCGTTTTCATCAGGGATTGGGAAACGTGCCGTTGAACCAATTGCGCCTTCGGCAAAATCAGAAGCCGGGCAGCAATCTTTCAGTCCTTGCTGATACTGAACACCTACCGCGGATAAACCAAAGCGTTTCACAAAACGCGCCATCGCAATCATCATTGCGCACTGGCCGAGTACCTGCTCACGGGTTAATTCCGTTTTACCGTCTTCACCGAACATAAATGTCATGCCCTGGCTTTCGTACCAACTCAGACATTCTTCACGTAATTCCTGAGGCACTTTGTTCATTTCCACCAACAGTGCCGACTGTGACAGTGATTCAATCGGCATTCCAATATTCACCATCGCTTGTTGTGGGAATACGCCGTTAATCATGCCCATGCAGAAGGTATCAAATAAGCCAATAATCTCTTTTTTTCTTAAGATAAATTCACCCACCTGACGCCCCACCGTACCCGCTTCAGTTGCCATTACCGGGTGAGTGGCTGGGATATCTTTCAGGTAGCTTAAGTCATGCTGAAGTGAGCCGTAACGTAGCCATGTCGCAAGGCCATTTTCGAAAAATTCATCGTCAAAATTAGCGGACCACAGACGTGAATAGTTTTTTCCCAGACTGGTCATAGTACCCGCCATGCAGAGCATGCCGACCAGGCCCGGCCAGGTACCGTCAAAATTAGCTAAGAGTAAAACAGGGCCGCGGTGGTGGCGGAGTGAAGGCGCAATATGGTGCGAATATTGCCACGCAGTCAGTAGCACAATCACAGGTGCATCAGGATCTATTTCAGAAAAAATATCGCTTCCTTCACGCTGGCTGCTAATAAAACCATGCCCGCGTGATTGATTAATTTCATGTGCGCGCTTGAGGTTATAACCGAGTTTCTCGAGCGCAACAGCGAGTTTATCTTCAAATTGTTTTTGTACCGGCCAGCAGGTGACATTTGCAGGTTCACGCAAGTCAGCATTAGCAACCAGTAATATTTCATTTTCAGCAGCATGATATTTGACGGGTAACTCGGGTAAATTCACTTGCAACATAAATATCTCCAGTCAAAAAAGGTATAGGGCAATAATTAAAAATCAGACATGGCGTCGTTATAATTCTGCTGATCCTGATACATTTGCAGATACACTTGATACTTCGCCTGATGGAATGGATAACTCGAGGTATCGGGGCGAATAATATCGCCGTCACGTACCATGGCATTGGCTGCCTGAGAAAAGTGACTGAAAGCACCACAAGCCACTGCGCCTAATAACGCGGCCCCCAGATTAACGGCATCCTCTTCTTCAACCAGATGTATTTCCCGACCTGTTACGCTTGCATACTCGCCAAGCCAGAGCGGGTTTTTGGTCGCCCCACCGCACATCACAATACGGGTAATTTTGTGTCCGGCCTCTTCCAGAGAATCAATAATATGGCGCGTACCGTAGGCAATAGATTGCAAAGTCGCCAGATAATGGCGAGCAAGAGAAGCCCGTCCATTTTCCAGTGTTAAACCACTGACCATTCCTCTGGCATCAGGATTTGCCCGGGGTGAACGATTGCCATGATGATCGGCAAGGACATGAAAACGGGCAGTAGGATAGGATTCAGTTAAACGTAGCTCTGTAACAGCATCGTTCAGTAACTGATAGTAATTAATGTCTTTGGCACGGGATTCAGCCAGTAAATCAGGCCAAGCCTCATGCTGACGGAGGGTCCACTCAACCAGTGCCCCAGCCGCACTTTGCCCCCCTTCGTTTAACCACAAGTCGGGCAGCATGGCACCCAAATAGGGTCCCCATACGCCAGGAACCATCACCGGATCGCGGCTGACTATCATATGGCAGTTAGAGGTACCACTGATAATCGCCAGGCTGCCTTCAGGCTGTACCGCAGTTAATGCCAGCCCGCCCGCATGGGCATCAATAATGCCGGAAGCGACAACAACCTGAGGATGCAGGCCAAATGCATCAGCAACCTCAGGCGTCAGATAACCTGCAGGTTTACCTAAATCTAAAATAGTTTCAGGGATCTTGGTTAATAAATCATCCAGACCAATATCCGCCAATAAATTCTGGCTGAATGCTGTTTCATGCGCCAAGTAGTTCCATTTGCATGTCAAGGTACAGACACTGGCAACATCAGCCTGGGTCGATTTCCAAACTAAGAAATCGGCTAAATCAAAGAAACGCCAGACGTCGTTATAACGCTCAGGAAACTGATTCTTCAACCACAAGATCTTGGGTAATTCCATCTCAATACTCACTTCGCCGCCGACATAGCGTAGTGCGGGATCGTTGGTGAGATTGATGGTGGTGGTTTCTACGGCTGCCCGATGATCCATCCACATAATAATATCTTGGTCAGGTATTCCGGCTGATGAAACAGATACCGGCTCGTGATTAGCTCCCACGGCGACCAGAGAACAGGTTGCATCAAAGCCAATAGATTTCACATGGAGAGGATTGATAGCAGATTGCTGAACAGCAGTCCGAACAGACAAACACACTTGTGTCCAAATTTCGGTTGCCGACTGTTCAACATGATCTGTTTTAGGCTTGAATTGCGAAACAGGCAGTACAGAAAAGCCTAAACGTTGCCCTGTTCTGTTAAATACAGCAGTACGGACGCTGGCTGAGCCCACATCAACACCAATAAAATATTGCTCTTCCATGGAAACCTCATCATTACCCAACATGCTAACTCGAGTTAGCAAAATAAATAGTCCATGGGATAAAAACAATCGTCTCTATGAGGTATTGTGATACAGATCGAATCAAGTAATGTTAATTTACTGATATTGAATGGTATTTATTTTGTGAAATTCAGCCTGTTTATGGCTACAGATAAGGCGGTTAGATTAAAAAAACCGCAACTCCGAGTGATATGCCACAACGAAAATTGCGTATTTTTGCTAATCAATTTCAGTGGGAGATGAGCCAGATAGCAGGACAGAGTACCCAGCCGTCTATTTTCTTTTATTCAGCCTTTTCTTTGCTCTACCGATAAGGGGCGGTGAATCAGCGTCATTGGCACGGTAATTTTTACATCTGCATGTTCTCCCTGAAGTTTTTTGTTCATCAGGTGAAATGCGTGCTGTGCCCAGGAATCTTCGTCCTGTCGCATAGACCACACTGCGTTAGGCAAAAAACCGAGCATTTGATGTTCATCGAAGGTACCAATCGGAATATCTGAGGGAATAAAACCATAGGTTTCCCTGAGTGCACTGAGAGTTCCTTCAAGAATCGGTAAGGACGAGGCAATAAACGCTTTGGGCGGCTGATGATGTTGCTTGAGGAAGTTAAGCATTAGCTGCCTGCCCTCCTCCTGACGGTTATGGCTGGCAGACAGGATCCATTCCTGTGCATCAGGAAACTCACTCAAATACCCTTGCAAACGGCGCTGAATCGAGGGCTGCTGCGTGTCACCCGCAATAAAGAAAAAGGGTGATTCATCAATAGCCTGAGTCATTGCCTGAACCAATTTTTTACTGCCGTTATAGTTGTCACTCACCACCAGTGATACATCGTTTTCGCCAAAATCACGGTCCAGAATAATTAAGGGGCGTTTGCGAGCAACTTTCTGGTGGTGTAGTTGCGTCTTCAGGCTCGAGGGAACGACAAATAACCCGTCGACATTACGCGCCAGCAACCCTTCCACCAGGCTATTTTCATGCTCACTGTCGCTATAGGTACAGGCAATCATCAACTGATAGCCAGCCTGCCGACAACAAGCCTCAAGTTTTTCGGCCAAAGTAGAAAAGAACAGGTTAGACAAACGGGGGATAACCAGACCTAAGGTTTCCGTTTTATTTAGCTTCAGACTACGGGCAATATGATTAACAACCAGACCATTTTCAGCCACATAGTCATTGATTCGTTGCTGAGTTTTCGCGCTGATACGGTACTGTTCAGCTTTGCCCCCCAGTACCAAGCGGACAGTCGTAATCGATATATTCAGAGCCTTAGCGACTTGCTCAACGGTTTTGGCCATACATCCTCATTCTTATCACAAATCCATACCTCGCAATCATAAACTAATTCGAGTTAGCAATACATTTTAAATCAATAAAGAGCAAGCAAGTGTTCCGTTTTTTGGTTATCAAAAGAACAGAAAAGAGGATGTAATTCGACTGATACGCTGCAAGGGAGGAGAAATACAGAGGGATACAGGACTGATGATAATGCCTTGTAACTCATGGTATTCATCACGATAAAAAGAGGCTGATATTTCAACCTCTTTTTTAACATTATGAATATTATTTTTTAATGGTGTTTATTTGTGTGAATACCGGTTTGCCAGCGTCTTTAAACTGGGCCAGTGAGTATTCAGTATAATTAATATCATTATAACCGCGGACTGACATCACACCATTACTCAAGTCAGACATACTGGTCCAGACGGTATATTCTGATTGAGCTATCTTACTGGCTGACTGGCTCTCGCCCATCACATCAACAGTAATATTCTTAGTGCGGTCGAAGCGATTCATGATATGGGCCAGGGTATTCATTGATTCTGCCGGCGTGTCACCTTTCAGGGCGTAGGATGAATAGTATACAGCCCGAACGAAGCGCCCTACCGAGGTATCAGAGGAAGGTAAATCAGCACTGGCGATACCACTATCCGGTTGTGTTACCTGAATATTTCCAAGTTTAGCCGATGATCTGTCTGCGTTAGTCAACTGACTGTAGTTATTCAGATTTTTTAAATGCCACGGAAAATCAGGACCGTTGGTCATCATCCGGGTTGGATTATCTTGACTGCTCCCCGCCCTGAAGGACGGGGATTCCCAATTCACAGAGTCCAACCTAAACAGCATTAAGCGATTCAGGA
>NZ_CANMLV010000015.1 GCF_947498825.1 uncultured Cedecea sp.
GGTCCAGTCCGCGATAACATTCGCCACGGTTCGGGTACAGACATCGACCTGGACCAGCGCACTCTCCTGCTGGAGTGCGCTGAGCTGCTGTTGCAGGGCATGGATCTCGCTCTGGCGGCTGATATCCTGGCGGCAGGCCATCAGCTGTTCGGCCAGCGCTTTTTCTGCGCTAAAACGCTGCTCCTGGTCAGCAATCTCTTCGCCGAGGGCGGTACGCTGTTTCTCGATAGTCGCCAGCCGCTCTCCCCGGGAATGGCCGCCAGCGGCGATGTCTTCCAGCAGCGCCTGCTCTTCCAGGGTTAATGCGGTCTGCCGGGCTTTCAGGTACACCAGGGATTCCGGTACGGTATCCAGACTCATACGCACCCGGGCCGCGGCCGTATCCAGCAGATCCACGGCTTTGTCCGGCAGCTGACGGCCGGTCAGGTAACGACGGGAGAGCGTGACCGCCGCGCGCACCGCATCATCGGTAATATGCACCCCGTGATGCTGTGCATAGCGGGATTTCAGGCCTCTGAGCATCAGGCAGGCGGTGTCGTCATCCGGCTCGTCCACTAACACCCGCTGGAAGCGGCGCTCCAGGGCGGCATCACGTTCAAAATACTGTTTGTATTCAGACCAGGTGGTGGCGGCGATGGTCCGCAGTTCGCCGCGCGCCAGGGCAGGTTTCAGCAGGTTAGCCGCATCGGCACCGCCGGCCTGGTTACCCGCGCCGATAATAGTATGGGCTTCATCAATAAATAACAGGACAGGGGTCGGTGACTGCTGCACCGCTTCAATCACGTTTTTCAGGCGTTGTTCAAATTCACCTTTCACGCCTGCTCCGGCCTGTAACAGCCCAAGGTCGAGGGTGCGTAGCGTGACGCTCTTAAGGGATTCAGGAACGTTGCCTTCGGCAATGCGCAGCGCCAGACCTTCCGCCAGGGCAGTCTTTCCGACACCGGGCTCCCCCACCAGAATCGGGTTGTTTTTACGGCGACGGGAGAGAATATCCACCATCTGACGAATTTCCGTGTCGCGACCAAATACCGGGTCGATTTTGCCTTCTTTCGCTTTCGCGGTGACATCGAGGGTAAATTTATCCAGCGCATTCTGCAGGGCGGGGCTGAGCTCGCCTTCTTTTATTGGGGCGCTGTCCGGCTGGCCGACAAACGCGACTTCACCGCCGTGGCTTTGTGCCAGTTCCGCGTCTTGCTGCATTTCCGGGCGTTCGTCTGACTGGGCATCCAGCAGCGGGCGCAGGCGTTCCAGCTGGCTCTGGCTCAGGGTCAGTAACGGCCAGAGCCCATCGCAGCCTACGCGATTTTGATTATTAACCAGCGCCATCAGCAGGTGAACGCTGCGAATATAATGTTCCCCCGCCAGGGAGGCAATCAGCCAGGCGTCCTGCATCAGCAGCTGAATCGTGTTCGAAAGCTGCGGACGAGTACGTACCGTGCGGGGTTGTTTATCCAGCCAGCCCAGTAAGTCCTGCCAGAGTGCATCCATATCCCACTCATAGCGGCGTGCCAGTACAGTGAGATCCCCTTCCCCCTGCTCCAGCAGTTTCAGCAGCCAGTGCTCCGGCAAAATTTCCGCGTGAGCACGGGTTTGACAGAGCGAAGCTGCGCCTTCCATCGCTCGGGCACAGTAAGGGTTAAGACGACGTAGCAGCATTGCTGGATTTTCCATTTGTTCTCTCTTTCCGTTGAACAGGCTATCGCCCGCCACTTTTCCATTTAAGAAGTCTTAAGCACATCAGGTCGTATTTCTGGCGATATCTTTTGGCTCAACGCCCGCTCTGGCAGACGTTCAGTAAAAACAAAAAGAACAGGCAGATTTCACTGCCCGTCAGTCGCTTACGCTGTGGTGCGTTCATTCCAGAAATTGTCATAGAATTCCCCTCTATTGTGTTGCAATACGTCACCATCCTGTAATGACGACTCGGTGGTTCAGTTGTGGACAGCCAGTGTTATCAGTTTGGAAAGGTTAAAATCTGAATGAATAAACCGATATGGCGGTTTTGGGTTATTACTCGATATAATTATCTGAAGAATAACACCTGACAAATGGGAGTGTAGAAACGTTCACCAGATGATTGGAAATGGAATTATGTAACATAAATTTACTAAAGACGGAGCTGGTAAAAATATATTATTTACATGATTTATAAGAGAATTCTCAATTTGTGGAATTGTTCTTTATGAAATAGTGAGATGCTACTAACAGCCAGTTTACTGAAAAATGAGTCAGTACAAAAAAACAGATAAAAATTTAAATAAACGGTTTTTTAACTTATCGAATAAATGAGAGATAACGCGTAATTGATCGCGTGCAAAAATTACGATTCCCCCAGTCAAAATATTTTTATTTTCCAGCTGAGAAATTTGAGCCAGGTACAGTATACAGAGCGAATCCTGAAAACGAATGCGTAGCGCTTAATCGTCCAGGGGATTGCCTGCCTGAAATCTGCCTTTACTCCCGTGGTAAATCAAAAAAACAAAGCAACAGGTCTGATATCTCTTGACGTTATCAAACCATTCTGGTTAATTTCTGATGGCTGTTCATTTACCCATTAACCAGATAAAAATAAGGAGGATCCTATGTCGTGCTGTGAACGTTTTTTTTGTTCACGTACTATTGGTGATCGTCGCTGCTCAAGTGTTATCGATAGCGTACTGCGATAACTTCGGCTTGAGCGAAGCATACCTTTAGACACCTTCACTCGGGCTTACGAGTTATCGTCAGTGGTGTATGACGAGGCATAGCTATGCCTGTAACTCTTGAGTAAGCACATATGAGTACTTTATTAACTGCCCAATCCCTGCAGCTGGATACCCCATTTGGTCCTTTACTGGACAATATTAGCCTGACCCTGAAAAAAGGCGATCGCGTCGGTTTGATAGGCCATAATGGTTGCGGTAAAAGCACCTTGCTAAAAATACTGGATGGCACCCTTTCCCCGACGAATGGTTCACTGACTCAGGCCCATTCCTGTCTGCTGTCCAGAGTAGAGCAACATCTCCCCCCTGAACTGATGAGTCTTACCCTGTTTGAGGCGGTACGGGAAAAGATTGATCCACTGCTGCAAGAAAGCGAAAGCTGGCGAGCCGAAACGCTGCTGGCAAGTATGGGCTTTGCTCCCGCGGACTGGCACCTCAACGCCAGGACCTTGAGTGGCGGGCAGCATACCCGTCTGTTACTGGCTCGCGCCTTAATCAGTCAGCCCGATGTATTATTGCTGGATGAACCCAGTAACCACCTCGATTTGCCGACAATGCTGTGGCTTGAACACTTTCTGAAAAACTGGAACGGCAGTTTTATTCTGGTGTCACATGATGTCAGTTTATTAAATGCCGTCACCAATACCAGCTGGATTTTGCGAGATCGTATTCTGCACTGCTTTGCCCTGCCATGCTCGGCGGCCCGCGAAGCATTAGCAGAGCGGGATACTGCAGACCAGCAGCGTTTTCAGGCAGAGCAAAAAGAGATAGATCGCGTGACTGTGAGTGCTAAACGTCTGGCAACCTGGGGACATGTCTATGATAACGAGGACTTATCACGTAAAGCGAAACAGATGGAAAAACGGGTCGATAAGCTGAAAGAAACGCAGACGGAACTCAGTGCCGGGAATCAGTGGCGTCTGCAGCTTAAAGGCGATGCTTTAGTTGCCGACCGTCTGCTGGAGCTGGAAGATGTTTACGTGCGACCCGCACTATCCAGCCCTCCGCTGTTTCATCTGCCACTTCAGCGGTTAAAAAGTGGTGATCGGGTAGCGATTATTGGTCGAAATGGCTGCGGAAAGTCTTCATTGCTGCGCCTGCTCTGGCAGCAATTTCAACAGACCCAGACCGCGGGCAGTATTCGTTTTCATCCCCGCGTTCATACGGGATATTACGATCAGAACCTGCATCAGCTTAATGATACCGATACCCTGCTTGATGCTTTGGTTCCTTTCGCCACGCTGATTGAACAAGACAGGAAAATGGCCCTGATAAGCGCAGGATTCCCCTGGATACGTCACCAGCAAACGGTCAGCACCTTAAGCGGTGGAGAACGGTCAAGACTCCTTTTTGTCGGCCTGACGCTGGCCCGCTACTCGTTGTTAATGCTGGATGAACCCACTAACCATCTGGATATTGAAGGGAAAGAGGCGCTGGCAGAAACCCTGCAACAATTTCCGGGCGGTATTTTGCTCGTTACACATGACAGGAATCTGATAGCCAAGAGCTGTAATCGTTTCTGGCTGGTGGATAAAGGTCTGCTCAGTGAATGGCATTCTCTTGATGCGCTCTATGACCAGTTAACCTCGGAGGAGACTGAAGAGATAAA
Source organism: uncultured Cedecea sp. (assembly GCF_947498825.1). GTDB lineage: Bacteria > Pseudomonadota > Gammaproteobacteria > Enterobacterales > Enterobacteriaceae > JGM124. The sequence continues at coordinate 4,312 of NZ_CANMLV010000015.1, forward strand.
AACGGAGGTCGTATCCATCCCGGAAATCAGCCAGCCCTGTCAGGAAGCTGACATCCTGCTGGAACGGCTGGTTATGCTGGAAGATCTGCTGGAAAAAGATCTCGCTCGTAAGGAAAAACATCAGAAACCTCAGTTACAACAGCAGTGGCGCCAGGAAATTGATTATCTGAATAAAAAACTGGCTATTTAATTACACCTGACTTTGTTTCGCGGAGTATATTACACCGCGAAACAAGTCTTCTATCTATACCCGTCATACTTCAAGTTGCTTGGGTGTTACCTGCGTCCAGCCCGCCGAATCACAGAGTGTATCTATGCTCATCGACGGGCTGAACTGGGCGCCTACAAGCAACTCGAATTATTTTGGGTATATATGCTAAAAATATAACACCACGATAAAATAAGTATTTTTATTGATTGTAAATCAACAACATAACAACCACCACTGTTATTATCTGACTTATTTATCACTTACGTCGCAACAATTATTGAAATAACACAGTATGATTTAACCAGGATAAATAATTCGCTCATACTGATAAGATAATACTTATGACAAATAAACGTTTTCTTGACTGTAATGCTTCAGATTTAGCCTTAATAAATAAAAATGAACTTCTATATGCTATCCGTGCCAGCGAAGGACGTGTACTGGTCAGCGAATCTATTGCCATTACGCAACCACTACTGGGCAGCATCACCAACGCAGAACTGGCCGCCTCTCAGGGGGCCGACATTCTGCTGATCAACCTGTTCGACTGTAATAATCCTCAGATCCAGGGAATGCCCGAGAATACCGCACCAGAACGTATACTGCACGAGTTACAGCATCTGACAGGCTGTATCATTGGCGTGAATCTCGAGGCAATAGACCCTGAATTTTCAGCAAAGCACGCCGAGTTCTGGAAAATGGAACAAGGACGAACGGCAACAGCGGAAAATGCCTTAAAATTGATTTCCATGGGCGCTAAAATTATCGTTCTGACCGGTAATCCCAATAACGGCGTCAGTAATCGTGCGCTTGGTCTGGCACTAAAAGAGATACGCGATGCCATAGGCGATGCTGCCATCCTTATCACTGGGAAAATGCATGGAGCCGGTATTGTACGGGAAAGTGGCAGCAAAATTATTACCGAAGAAGACGTATCCTGGTTTGCCTCACAGGGAGCCGATATTGTCTTGCTGCCCGCCCCAGGAACAGTGCCGGGTATGAGCCAGCAACGTGTAGCAGAACTGGTTGATACTGCCCATAAACAGGGAGTACTGGCCATGACCGCTATCGGAACGTCTCAGGAGGGTGCCGACGTGACGACCATCCGCCAGATAGCGCTGATGAGTAAAATGGCGGGGGCAGATCTTCATCATATCGGCGATACCGGTTATATGGGACTGGCGCTCCCGGAAAATATTCTCGCTTATAGCATTGCTATTCGCGGGGTGAGACATACCTATACTCGTATGGCTCGATCAGTTAACCGCTAGGCAGACACCTGGAGTCTGTTTCCGACCATGCTGATACGGAAACAGACTCATACAGAGGATACTGTTCAGGATCTTTGCTGGTTTTTATGTAGCCAGATCAGTTTGTAGGCGGCAGGAATGATAAACAGCGATAATAATGGCGCAGTTATCATGCCACCAATCATGGGGGCAGCAATACGGCTCATCACTTCGGAACCGGCCCCGCTACCCCATAAGACCGGCAGTAATCCGGTAATAATTACCGCCACGGTCATGGCCTTGGGACGTATGCGTAATACCGCTCCTTGGTAGAGAGCGTTATCCAGCGCCTGTTCACTGAAGGTTCCCGGTTGCGATAACTGGGGGTTATCATCGATTGCATGTCGTAAATACATGAGCATCACGACGCCAAACTCCGCTGCCACGCCGGCAAGGGCAATAAACCCGGTCCCGGTTGCTACCGATAAATGGAAACCTTGCCAGTAAAGAAACCAAATCCCCCCAACCAGAGCAAAAGGCAGGCTCAATAAGACAAGCAGGGCCTCATCAAAGCGGCGAAATGCCAGATAGAGCAGTACAAAAATAATGACCACCGTCATAGGCACCATCATGCTGAGTTTTTTACTGGCATGCTCCAACAACTCAAATTGTCCGGAAAAGGTCACGCTGGTCCCCGGTTTCAGTGTCACCTGTTCATCAATAGCGGTTTTTAAATCCTTGACCACTGACACCATATCCCGGCCCCTGGTATCAATATAAATCCAGTTACCGGGCAGCGCATTTTCCGTTTTCAGCATATTGGGGCCGCTACTCACGCTGATTTCCGCCACATCACCCAGCATAATTTGCTGCTTCAGCGGTGTGAGTACCGGTAACTGTTTTAATGCTTGCGGACTGTCACGGTATTCTTGCGGATAACGCATACTGATGGGATATCTGGCAATACCGTCCACCACTTCACCGGTTTGCATACCGCCGATCGCAGAGGAAACAAATAACTGTACATCGTCAATGGTCATGCCATAACGTGCGGCTTTTTCCCGGTTAATATCCACCGTAATATAGCGCCCTCCTTCCAGACGTTCTGCCAGTGCCGAGGTGACGCCCGGAACCTGACGCGCCACTTCTTCAATACGCTGTGCGGTCTCATCCAGATCGGCCAGTACGTTTCCGGAAACCTTGATGCCGATGGGACTTTTAATACCCGTCGAAAGCATGTCAATTCGGTTACGAATAGGTGAAACCCACAGGTTCGCAAGGCCCGGCAGACGCACGGTTTTGTCCAGTTCTTCAATAATTTTTTCAGGAGTCATACCCGGACGCCACTCACTTTGTGGCTTTAACTGAATCGTTGTTTCCAGCATCTCCAGCGGCGCAGAGTCGGTCGCGCTATCCGCGCGCCCTGCTTTGCCAAACACCGTCTCGACTTCCGGGACGGTTTTGATCAGCCTGTCGGTTGTTTGCAATAAGGAGCGTGCTTGCGCGGCAGAAATACCGGGCAAGGTCGATGGCATATAGAGTAAATCACCTTCATCAATTTGCGGCAGAAACTCCCCCCCGACTTTACTCAGCGGCCAGGCTACTGTCAGAATAGACAGCAGAGCAACGGTAAGCGTGAGTTTTGGCCAGTGCAACACACGTAACAGCAACGGATGATATAACTTGATTAGCCCCCGATTGAGCGGATTACGCGTTTCCGCCGGGATATGTCCGCGAATAAAAAAACCCATCAGTATCGGAATAACGGTGATAGCCAGCAGCGCAGCGCCTGCCATTGCATAGGTTTTAGTGAAAGCCAGAGGTCCGAACAATCTCCCTTCCTGACCTTCAAGGGTAAAAATAGGAATAAATGACAGCGTAATAATCAATAAACTGATAAAAAGCGCCGGACCGACCTCTATCGAAGCATCAGTGATAATTTTCCAGCGTTCAGCATTGCATGGTTTTTCATGCGGATGCTTGTGATTCCACTCTTCCAGCCGTTTATGGGCATTCTCTATCATCACCACCGCAGCATCGACCATCGCACCCACCGCAATGGCAATGCCCCCGAGAGACATAATATTGGCGTTAATTCCCTGAAAGTGCATGATAATAAAGGCGATAAACAGCCCCAAGGGTAAGGATATAATCGCCACCAGCGCAGAGCGCATATGTCCGAGAAATAACCCGCAGACCACGGCAACGGCAATAAACTCTTCCAGTAATTTATGACTAAGATTAGTAATCGCCCGGTCAATCAACCCGCTGCGATCGTAGGTCGTCACTATCTCAACGCCCGGTGGCAGGCCACTTTGCAACGTATTAAGTTTGTCTTTCACTGCGGCTATCACCTCGCGGGCATTTTTACCCGATCGCAGAATAATCACGCCACCAGCAACTTCGCCCTCGCCATTAAGTTCAGCGATACCACGCCGCATTTCTGGCCCGATCTGCACCCGGGCTACATCCTGTAAATAAACGGGAACGCCATTCACATCGGCATTCAGTACTATATGATTGAAGTCATTGATGGATTGCAGATAACCGGTTGCCCGTACCATATATTCCGCTTCAGCACGCTCTATCGATGCCCCACCCATTTCTTGGTTAGAGGCATTAAGCGCATTTTTAACCTGTTGCAATGTGATGCCATATTGCACCAGCTTTGCCGGATCGATCTGAACTTGATATTCCCTGACCATGCCACCTATAGAGGCGACCTCTGATACATTAGGAATGGTTTTGAGTTCATACTTTAAAAACCAGTCCTGTAGAGAACGTAATTCAGCCAAATCATGCTTGCCTGTTTTATCCACCAGGGCATATTCAAAAATCCACCCCACCCCTGTGGCATCCGGGCCTATTTCCGAACGAATGCCCGCTGGTAAGCGGTTCTGCGCCTGGCTAAGGTATTCCATGACCCTGGAACGAGCCCAGTATTGATCGGTACCATCTTCAAAAATGACATAAACCCATGAGTCGCCAAACTGTGAAAAACCCCGTACCGTTTTGGCTCCAGGAACGGAAAGCATGGTGGTGGTTAGTGGATATGTCACTTGATTTTCAATAATCTGCGGTGACTGGCCGGGATAGCGGGTTTTGATAATCACCTGGACATCAGAGAGATCAGGTAATGCATCCACCGGCGTATTTACGACAGTCCAGCTTCCCCACAAAATAAGAAATAGCACACCGAGCATAATCAAAAAACGGTTGGCGACAGAACGCCGAATAATCCATGCAATCATCATCTTTCCCTTAATGTCCGGAATGCTCTGTACGGAGGGAGTCATCGGTCAGGTTTTCAGGCGTTTGCAACCTTTCCAGAGCACCGTTGATATTGGCTTCGGAGTCAATCAGGAACAGTCCATTCACCACTACCGACTCCCCTTCAGCCAGCCCTTCTACTGCCGCCTGGGATTCTGATTCGCGGACGAGCTTGATAGTTTTCGGCACAAAACGCCCCTGTGAGTTGACGGTGATCACTCGTTGCTGCTGACCGGTATCAATAATCGCCGGGGCAGGAATCAATACCTGTTCCGGCCCCTGAAGATGAAGATTCAGATAAGCATTCATTCCGGGTTTCAGTCGTTGTTGGCGATTATTTATCGGGATACGGATCTGCAATGTCCGTGTGGCAGGATCAGCGCCGGGCAACAGACTCCATTGTTGAATAACGAAATCTTCATCCGGATAAGCGGGTATTGAGAGACTCAATTGCGCTGCGTCATTCAGTAAAGCAGCCAGCGACTCAGGAACAGCAGCGGTCACCCAGACAGGATCAATACCCTGAATTTGTGCAACCACATTATCTTTAGCGATATTCATCCCATTGCGTAGATCAAAAGCAGTAATAACCCCCGTAATTGGGGCCTTCAGGGTAAAATGCGTTTGAATAACACGCTCTTTCCGTAAACGTTGAATATCTTCTTGTGGCATACCCGCCAGTCGTAAACGCTCCAGAATACCTTTCAACTCACCTGCCGTCCCCCCAGTCGCCGACAAGAGTAAATATTCGCTCTGTGCTTCCACCCATTCAGGAATAGTAATATCGATAAGCGGTGTACCCGCCTGGACTTTATCACCAAGAGTCAAAGGATATACCCGTTCAACAAAACCGTCAGAACGCGCCTGAACAATAGCGAACTGGTGGTCGTTAAAACCAATATTCGCGGGCAGTCTCTGACGATATTGCAAATGGCCTTTGTGAGATTTTTCTGTTTTTAATCCCAGATTTTGCAGCAGTACCGGATTAATACGGACTCCTTCAGCATCCTCACTGGCATCTGCTTCATCACGATATTTGGGGACCAAGTCCATATCCATAAAAGGTGACTTTCCCGGTTTATCAAATTTGGTATCCGGTTTCATCGGGTCATACCAGAACAGGACTTCCCTTTCGGCGGGTGAGCGGCTGACCTGCGAATCCGGATATAAATAAGGATATGCCATGGCCATTATTATACTGCCGAGAATAAGGCCACCTGCTACGGCGATAGCCAGTTTTAATTTTGAAGAAACCATATCCGTTCCTGCCATCTGGAAATATATCCGTTACATTTCAATATGCCCGCGATATAATATTTATCCGGGCATACGTTAAATACTACTTAACTTCAATGCTCTGCAAGATGTAATCACTACCCTGCTGAGTGAAAGAGAAATTAATCGCCTCACCGGGTTTGAATGTATTCACCTTGGCGGCCACCGGCGTGAAAATAAAATTCATTGTCATCGGCGGCCAGCTAATTTCCGGGATTGCATCATGTGATATGGATATTTTCTGCTGTTTATTATCAATGCCTTTAATCACCCCGGCAGTTTGATAAAGAGGTTCTTTCATCTGTGCATCTGCCTGAGTATGATGAGTTTCACCATGTATATTATGGTGGGTTTCATTCGCTTTTGCGGTATAGGCTGTTGTCATAGATGCAATGCTTAACAAACTGATTTTTAATAGTTTATTCATATTATTACTCCAGGAAGAGAAGAGTGGAAAATTACACTTTCCAGCCACCACCAAGGGCAGTGAAAAGATTTATTTCATTAATTTGCCTTGCATACTGCAAGTCGACAATTGTTTGACGGGTGGTAAATAAAGAACGTTGCGTATCTAATACTTCGATATAACTGCCCACACCGCTGGCGTACAATCTTTTCGCGCGTTGCAAGGAGGTATTTAATGTTTTCAGATAGCGTTGCTGGGCAATCAGTTGCCTATATAAACTGTCACGTAATGCTAAGCTATCGGCAACTTGTTTAAAGGCATTTTGAATTTTTTGCTGATAATTCACCACTGCTTGTTGCTGGAGAATATTAACCCGTGCCAAGTTTTGTTGATTACGATGTGCATTAAATATCGGCAATTCAATTTTCGGTATAAAACTCCATAAACCACTCGCTGTATTAAATAAACGATTTAATTCACTACTGCTACCTGACAGGCCACTGGTCAGATTGATCGCAGGGTAAAATGCCGCCCTGGCAACACCGATATTGGCATTTGCAGCTTTTAGCTGATGTTCCGCTTCGAGGATATCCGGGCGCTGAAGTAAAATGTCTGATGATAAATGTGCGGGAAGTCTGACAGGGTTAAATTCCATCGCCCCAGTCGACGCAGAGACTCGTCCGGTCTGATAACTGCCGAGCAAAAGTTGCAGTGCATTCGTCGTTTGCGCCAGCTCGCCTTCTCGTCTGGCTATTTCAGCCTCGGTACTGTCGAGCACTCCGCGGGCTTGTTCCAGCGCCAGCAGATTACTGCTGCCATTCACGACCTGCTGCCTGACCAAGGCATAGGCTTGCTGGTAGTTACGACGGGTATCTTGTGCTATCTGTAACTGCTCGAATATTAACTGCTGATTAAAATAGTTCTGAGAAATAGCAGAGACCAATACGATATGCACATTCCGTCGAGCCTCTTCGCTGGCCAGCAGGTTTTGTTTTTCAGCTTCGATGCTGTTTTTCAGTCTTCCGAAAAAATCCAGGTCAAGACTTAATTCCAGCCCAATGTCATACTCTTTGCTACTGCCTTTGTCCGCATTTAATCCTCCCTGATAACGAACGCTTGATGCACCATTAAGCTGTGGATATCGCTCCGCTTTAGTGACACCATACTCGGCACGGATCTTCTGAATTTTCAGAGCCGCCATCTCAATATCGCGATTGTTCTCCAACCCGCTGGCGATCAGTTGCTGAAGCTCTGGTTGCGTGAAAAAACTGCGCCAGCCGGTATCCTGATAACTATCTGCCACCGCAACCAGCCCATTTTGCGAAAGTGAAAACTGTTGAGGTACCGGAAGGTCTGGAGTCTGATAGTCCGGTACTAGATTGACACAGCCCGTCAGAATAAATCCGCTACTTAGAATCAGTTGCTTTAATGTAAACATATCGCTTCTCGCCAGAACCTGCTTGCCCGCATCGGGTCAAGCTCTATCAATGGATGACAGCAGGCACCTTAGCTGAATGACTCTGTTGGCAGGGTTACAGGATAATGACAAAGTTGTCATTATTGGATGAAGCCGTTGCTATCACCACAGGGCCCACTAGAATGGCTCTATCAGAAGGTATCGCACGGTGAACAGATGAAAATATTAATTGTCGAGGATGAGGTAAAAACAGGCGAATATCTGAGCAAAGGTCTTACAGAAGCGGGATTTGTGGTTGATCTTGCTGATAACGGTCTGAACGGATATCACCTGGCAATGACCGATGAATATGACCTGATTATTCTCGATATTATGCTACCCGACGTGAACGGCTGGGATATTGTGCGTATGTTACGTACCGCCAATAAAGGTATGCCTGTCCTGCTCCTCACTGCCCTGGGTACCATTGAACATCGGGTTAAAGGACTCGAACTGGGCGCTGACGACTACCTGATTAAACCCTTTGCCTTTGCTGAGTTGCTGGCCAGAGTTCGTACGCTGTTACGCCGGGGCACCACCGTTATTCAAGAAAGTCAGTTCCAGGTTGCCGACTTAGCTCTGGACTTAGTATCACGTAAAGTCAGACGCGGTAGTACACGCATCACACTCACCAGCAAGGAGTTTACTTTACTGGAGTTTTTTATCCGCCATCAGGGAGAAGTCCTGCCACGGTCACTGATTGCCTCTCAGGTCTGGGATATGAATTTTGACAGCGATACCAATGCGATTGATGTTGCGGTCAAACGCTTACGCGCCAAAATAGACAATGATTTTGAGCCTAAGTTGATTCAGACAGTTCGGGGTGTCGGTTATATGCTTGAGGCCGCTGATGAGCATTAGACGTCGGCATCGTCCCTTTTCACTTGCGCTCAGACTGACATTTTTTATTAGCCTTGCAACGATTTTTGCCTTTGCAGTATTAACCAGTATCATGCTTAGCTCGGTAAAGAACCATTTTGCCGAAATGGATGAGCAGGATCTGAATAAGGTTAAAATGACGCTGTCCTCCATTTTGCTTGAACCTGGGGCATCTGAGGCGGAAAAAGTAGAAAAAGTCAGTGTGATCCTTGCCAGTTACCGTCATATATCAGTATTGATGCTCAATGCTGACAACCAAATGCTATACCAATCGCCCGGCGGCCCTGATTTAGTGCCGTTACTCAACACGCCTCAGTTTGCCGAAAGCCTTAAAACAGGTTCCGTTTTTCAGTGGTCTGACCGACGTCCTGGCGCCACTGCTCAGGATGACCACCGCCCTAAAACCTATCGAATCATTGCAGCTTCTGTCAGCGCGCCCTATCACGGAAAAGACGCAACCTGTACTTTTGTTATCTCATTTTCCATCGATTTTCATCTCCATTATCTCGATGAGCTTAAATATAATCTTTGGTTGATTGCGGCAGTAATGGGACTACTGATTATTCTGATCGTGGTATTTGCAGTACACAAGGGACATGCCCCACTGCGTACTGTCAGTTTGAAAATAAAAAATATCTCTTCTGAAAATCTGGATGTCAGGCTTGATCCCAGAACGGTCCCGGTTGAACTGGAACAACTGGTTATCTCCTTTAACCATATGATTGAACGTATTGAAGATGTTTTTACTCGCCAGTCTCATTTTTCCGCTGATATTGCTCATGAGATGCGCACCCCGGTGACGAATCTGGTAACACAGACAGAAATTGTTTTAAGCCAGCCCCGCAGTATTAAAGAGCTGGAAGATGTGCTCTATTCCAGTCTGGAAGAGTATAACCGGATGGCGAAAATGGTCAGCGATATGCTGTTTCTTGCTCAGGCCGACGATCATCAACTTATCCTTGAACATGCCCGGCTGGATCTCCGGGCGGAAACACTTAAGGTATTCGATTTTTTTGAGGCCTGGGCTGAAGAACAGCATGTCTCACTCAAGATGAGCGGGCATCCATGCTGGGTTGAGGGAGATGCGCTGATGTTACGGCGGGTGATGAATAATTTGTTATCTAACGCGATCCGCTATACGCCAGAAGGCGAAACTGTCCATGTTACGCTCAGTGAAAATGATGAATGGGTAAAGGTTGTCATTGCCAATCCCGGCCCCGTGATTACGCCTGAACATCTCCCGCGATTGTTTGACCGTTTTTATCGGATAGATGCTTCCCGACAGCGTAAAACAGCAGGTAGTGGCATCGGTCTGGCAATTGTGAAATCGATTGTTCGTGCCCATCAAGGAAAAATCCATGTCACGTCGGACCCGGTTTCTACGCGTTTTACGCTGTTACTTCCGCGTTTAAAATCATAACGATTTTACCGGCAAGCGTGATAAGTGAAGTGTCGCTATAAAATAGAAAAAGTAAGGCTGATAGCCTTACTTTTCAGATTGCTGACAAAGAAGGAAAAAACGTGGTTTTTCCTTCTTTGTGTTATCAGCCGAAAATCAATGAATTGATTTTCCTGTTTATTTTCGTAAATAAGCGCTAAGAATCAGATATCACTTTAGCTTCGTCATCAGTCTCCGTAAGGCTGATAGCCTTACTTTTTCTTATCACGTTGCTGAAGAAACAATTAACTCAGGTCAACATTCTTACTACCGAAGAACCAGGTCAGTATAAATCCTGCAGTGTAGGAGATAAGAATACCGACCACGTAGACGGCCATTCCGGCAAAGATCCCTTGGTTTGAGGTCATCAATGGAATGGATACCAAGCCTGACGGACCAAATACGGTATTTAAGCCAACCGGCAGACCCAGCCAGGCAACCAAACCAATAAAGAACCCCCCTACTGCGCCGCCCAGACATGCGGTCACAAAAGGTTTCAGTCGCGGCAAAGTTACACCGTAAATAAGAGGCTCACCGATACCTAACAGTCCAGGGAAGATTGCGCCTTTCACCTGGGTACGCAGCATTGAACCTTTCGCCGAACGAAAATACAGTGCCAGAGCAGCACCAACCTGTCCGCCACCTGCCATCGCAAGAATTGGGAACAGCGAGTTAAAGCCCTGGGCATCCATCAAGGCAAAATAGACCGGAACAAATCCCTGATGAATACCGAAGACCACCGCAATCAAGAACAATCCCGCCAGTACCGCAGTCCCGATAGGGTTACCATTAAGATGCAGGAACAACCAAGTCATGCCTTTAAATAGCTCGCCACCGATAGGCATAATGGCCAGGTAAGTCAGCGCACCTGTCAGTAATAATGTAATACCTGATGTCAGGATCATATCGAGGTTATCAGGCACCAGGCGACGAACCTGACGTTCAATCCATGCCCCAGCCATACAGGCTAATAACACACCGATAATATTCCCGCGAGGATCAATCGCCAACCCGAAGAAGTTGTCCATTCCGGCGTAGTAACCTACGGTGCCTTCCGGCACGTAGCGCAGGATAAACAGTGAAGCAATAATGGCACCATTAACACCGGTACCACCAAAAGCTTTCTGGGTGTTAAAACCAATCAGAATACTTAAGAAAGTAAACAGACCTATGCTGAATACTTTCATGTAAGCAATCAGCTGGCTCAACCAAGCCGCCGGCGCTTCTCCTTCAACATACAGCGATTGCTGAAGCAGTGTCGCGATACCGAGCAACAAACCGGCCGCAATAAATCCGGGAATTAACGGAGTAAAAATGGTGGCGAATTTGGTCAGAAAGTTATGAACAGCACTGTTCTGTTTCGCTTTCATTTGTTTTTTATTCTGGCTGGCGAGCGCCTGTAAATCAACAGACTCACTATTATCAGGCTCTATCTCTGCGCCAGACTTGATCATTTCATTCATCATGTCGCTGGCGGTTTGTGCTTTGCCAGGGCCGAGAATAATTTGCAACTGGTCATCGCCATTGACAACCCCAAGCACACCCGGAATTTTCTTTAATTCGTCAGTTTGGACAAGATCACGATTTTTCAGCGTCAGTCGAAGACGCGTCATGCAGTTGCCACAGAGCGAGATATTGTTACTGCCACCGGTGAGGCGCAGAATATTTTCAATCATCGAGCCAGTAATTTTAGCCATAATTAGATATTCATTCCCTGAAGGGTTTGACGAATAAAGCCATTGTTTTTATTTAATAACACACTGGCTTCGTTAGCAGATAATCCGCTCAGCACCATTAAAATTGCCGTTTTACAGTGACGCTGGCACGCATTCAATGCTTGTTCGGCCATCTCAGGTGTACAGTCAGTCGCTTCAACCACAATATTGACCTGACGCTGAACTAATTTGGCATTGGTCGCTTCAACATCAACCATCAAATTGCCATAGACCTTACCGCTGCGGATCATGGAACCGGTGGTTATCATATTCAGTGCCAGCTTCTGTGCAGTTCCTGCTTTCATACGGGAAGACCCGGTCACAACTTCAGGGCCGACCACTAATTCAATCGCAATATCAGCGCTCTGACTCATTGCACTTCCCGGATTACAGGAAATTGCCGCAACCGTTGCACCAACACTTTTCGCGTAAGCCATCGCCCCCAGAACATAAGGTGTACGGCCACTCGCCGCTATCCCGACCAGAACATCTTTTTCATTAAAATCGATGTCTTTCAGATCTTGAGCGCCCATCTCAGCATTGTCTTCTGCGTTTTCTACCGCCTGCAAAATAGCTTTATGACCACCGGCAATAATGCCCACTACCTGGCTTGCAGGTGTACCGTAAGTCGGCGGACATTCACTGGCATCCAGGATCCCTAAACGGCCCGAGGTACCTGCACCGCTGTAAATCAAACGACCACCTTTGGCAAAAGCATTAACGACCGCATCAACGACTTGTGCAATTTGCGGAATTGCCGCTTCAACAGCCAGAGGAACTTTCTTATCCTCTTGATTAATAACAGATAATACATCCAGCGTGGATAAGGTATCAATTTCCGCACTGGCTGGGTTGCGGCTTTCAGTGATCATTCTTTTTAAGTTAATTTGCATAATGCTCAATCCGTCAAAGTAATCTGTCGACTATGATATGGAATATTTTATTACTGGTTAGTGATGTTAGTCACGTTAAAACGATTCATTATTAGCTTTAAAAACAGAATAAAACCGTAATAAAATAAATATTTATAGAATAAATCAATTCAAATCAATGATATATATCAATTCCTTTATTTGGAATATTTATGGAATAATTTATTATTAATATTGCCAGTACCGTTCAGCATGAGCCAGGATGATGCTCTTGTAAGCGAATGATTGACGAGTGACATGTAATATTGTTCTGTTTCCCTCAACAGGCTATCGCCGCTATGATGGAAACTCTTGTTATTTTCCGGGTCAACACCGATGCGTATTTTACAACTTATTTCGCTGAATAAAGAACAATTTACACCGGGTGAACGAACTATCGCCGACTATCTGTTAGCGCATCCAGAAATATTGAAGCAATGCTCATCACAAGAAATTGCCAGTCAGTTAAATATTAGTCAGTCGAGTATCGTCAAGTTTGCCAAGAGACTGAACTTCCGTGGCTTTACTGACCTTAAAATGGCCTTAATCGAAGAATGGGGACCATTAAATAAACAGATTAACATCGAGAATCAACACTTACACAGCAGCATCAGTATTCATGACAGCCCGGCCATAATTGCTGAAAAACTCTGCCTTGAAAAGCAACAAGCATTGCGTAACTCCACTGACAATATAAATTTTTCGCAGCTGGAAAAAGCCATCTCTTTAATGAAATCAGCTCGCCGTATCCAAATTACCGGTATTGGTGGCTCAGCACTGGTCGCTAAAGATCTCGCGTATAAACTGATGAAAATTGGTTACCCAGTGATGAATGAAATGGACGGGCATGTGCAAATAACGGTAGCTCAATCTTTAGGTCCGGGAGATATTCAGATTGCTATTTCCTATTCAGGTTCACTGAAAGAGATCTTACTGGCTGCTCGCGTCGCGAAAAATAACGGCGCACAGTTAGTTGCTGTCACATCATTGCAGGAAAGTCCGTTGCGGAAGATAGCCGATTACACCCTGGATACGCTGGCTGATGAAACTCGCTGGCGTAGTTCTTCTATTTCGGCCCGAACCGCCCAGAATACGATTACAGATCTACTGTTTGTTTGTCTGCTGCAAGAGGATAACGAAAGAAGTCAGCAGTATATTAACCGCAGTAAAGAGATGATCGATAAATTAAAATAAAACCCGGGGCGCTTGTCCCCGGGTAAGTACTACCTTTTCTGTATCTTGTCGACATTACCAGGTATGGCGAATACCAATCGAGTAGAGACGGAAATCCTGGGTATTATCATCCCCATAAGTCAGATGAACCTGCTGACTGTTTTTGGAATGCTGCCATGTTGTCTGTTCCCATGCCAGATTCGTCCACAATGTGGTTTTAGGCGTCAGGTTATAGTTTACAATCAGCCCTAAACGTAGTCCGCCATTGTCTGCCCGGTTAGTTGTTGCCCCGGTAACCGGGTCATAATTCTTTTCATTGAGGAAGTAGCGGAAATAAGGCTGAATATTCCATTTTTCATTAATAGTGGTAGGGAAATAGCCGCGGATCTGATTCTGCTCCCAGGTTTTATCGCCATGGCTGTTCCAGGTCCAGTCAGTGTAATACATCAGTTTAGCCAGCATTTTATCGTTGATTCTATACTGGAAGCCATGCTCACTTTCCCACTCCCAGTCATTATAACCCGGTCCAGAGAAGGCATTATCATAGTAGTACCCGGCATCCCAGAAAACGAAAGCAAATTTTTCGGTGAAATTATAACTACCGCCGGGGATCAGCCAGTAAGAGTGGTAAGAGTTTCTCGCGGGCATACCACTTTTTACATCATTTGATTCTTTACGATAAACAAAGCTGAGATTCAGGGTGGCATCCTGATTTTTAATCAGATTCCGGTTCGCCTGTAATTGTAAGCGGTTACGATTATAAGAGGTCTTTTCTGAATGAAAATTAGTCGTATAATTACGCATGGAGACTTTATACTCCATGAAATAGCTCCACTTTGAGTCCACTGGCTGAATAGCCACTTGAACTACCGGGCTGATTTTATCAAAAACTTTCTTGTCGTTAATTTTATAGCCTTTAAACTCTTCTATTTCCAGGAAGGTATTACTGGAAATATTAAACCTTGATTCTTCAGCACTTTTTTTAGTGGGTTGTTGCGCTGATTTTTCTGTTGCTTTCTCTTCAAGGGGCTCGTCAACTACAGCCTGACTAACGGAGGGGAGTGCAGTCAATAATAAAAACAAATACGAATACTTTGCATAATTCATAGAAAGCCTGCCAATTATAACTCATCAGTTTTTGAGGGGTGTTTTATTATATATACCTAAAATAACTCGAGTGACTTGTCGGCGCGCCTCACGCACGCAACACCCAAGCAGCTTGAAGTATGACAGGTATAACACTTTTCCATAAAGGGGCTGTATTATCTACAGCCCTTTACTTTAAATAATATTAGTAGGTCAGTCCGTGACCCAGTGGATAGATGATTTTTCCATTGCTATCTTTAATATCAACAGGAAGTTTACCTGTCGGCTTATTAAAGGTAACGCCCTGGGAATCTTTAAACAAACTTCTGATACCTGCTTTAATATTTGCTTCTAAAGAGTTACGGCCTGCATTGGTAATATCAAAACCAGTAATACCATAAATCGCAATATTCGCATTCACATTCTTCAGAGCAGAAATATCATACGGGTTACGAGAAGATATAACGACCACAGGCTTTTTATATTTTGCCGCCAGGTTAATAATCGACTGCGCAGCATTATCTTGTGCTTTCAAATTATAGGTCACAAGGATAATAAAATCAGAATGACTAATTTGCTTATCCATTCCCTGAGGTAAGGCTTGTCCCGCCAGGTCAACATCAATACCGGTCGCGGCGATCGTTTTACCTTTCAACTCGCTGTTGATTTGATTTAATTCTTTTTTAATCAATTCGTTACGAGCCTTCTCATCTGAAATAACCAGAATGTTATTCTGTTTTTTCAGTTCAAAAGGTAACACACCTTTGTTTTCGATTAAGGTCACTGACTTTTCAGCGACTTTGCGTTCGTAGTTTTTATGCTCAGCTGAAGCGACAACAGACATAGCATGCGCTTCGGTATACATCGGCTGCGGTAAGAGTTTGTTATCGAGCTTATATTCAACAACTCGCAGTGCAGATTCGTTGATACGCTTCGCTAACTCAGGGTTAACCTGGCTTTGTTTTTCAATATACTGATACAGGCTGGCTAATTTCTCCATGCCTTGCTTATCCCAGATATGAACTGGCATAACCGCAACATCGACACCTGCTAAGTATGCCTGCTCTACCGCTTCATTGGTGCCAAAGTTATCGGCGACAGCCCCCATATCTAACGCATCGGTAAAGACCAAGCCTTTGTAGTGCAATTCATGACGTAAAATATCCGTAACGATTTTTTTCGATAGCGTGGCCGGTAAGCCCATTTCTTTACCGTCATGTTTAGAAATCACTTTGCTGTTATCCAGCGCAGGTACCACAATATGTCCGGTCATAATAGCTTTGACACCGTGATCAATAGCATATTTGAACGGGACTAAATCGTTCTGCCGCCACTCTTGTTCAGAATACGGCACGACAGGTAAGCCAACATGTGAGTCGGTCTCGACATTACCGTGGCCGGGGAAGTGTTTGATGGTTGCAGTAACATGATTTTTCTGTAAACCGTTGATATAGGCGCTAGCCATATCGTTAATCAGTCCTGTATTGCTACTGAATGAACGAACACCAATCACCGGATTATTTTGATTCACATTGACATCAACGGAAGGTGCAAAATTAATATTCACGCCTAACGCTGCAAGTTCAGATCCATGAATTTCACCTGACCCTTGCGCCATAGAGATATCTCGCGTGGCCGCTAAAGCCATATTGCCCGGCATCTCGGTGCCTTCACGTAAACGTGTAACATAGCCACCTTCCTGATCGGTTCCAATCAGCAGAGGTAAACGATAGCGTGCACGTTGAATATCTTCGATCAATTTATAAGACTGGGCAGTCGTCATGAAGTTTTCACGGAACAAAATAATGCCGCCGAGACGATTATCATAAATCATATCCGCCAGAGCTTTAGGCAGTGCATGAACACTGGTTTCTTCTTTGCGCTCTCCGGCATATCCCTGTGGGTTCTCATCCCACTGACGGATATCCAGCATCAGCATTTGACCAATTTTTTCTTTAGTCGTCATTTGCGAAAGGATCAGTTCCGCATTTTTATGCGGATCTTTCCACAAGCCTTCTAACTGAGCGTCAGTGAGAGGTGGTTGCGCAACATGGCTGACACAACCTGCAAGTAATGCACTAACCGTCATGGCGACTATCTTTTTCATTTATGACCTTTTGTTACTCAAATGTTGCTATTGGGGAATTTTTGATTTCGCATAGTATCATTTTTTGGAATTAATTATTCCTTGCCATTGATCACAATTTTGATTTTTCTCACCGCGATAGCCGAATTAACAGGCAAAACAGGTATGTTTTATGTCAGAAAGATACAGGCCGCAGGATTGATTATTTTATTAATTTCAATGAGGTAGAAGCGAATTAATGAGCCTGATGCAAGGAGTAAGATTGGGATTCAGGTTGGATATCGCGATCGCCGATAAGTGACGTCGTCACTTAGAAGAGAACCTATTGCTGATACTATTTTATTGATCTCCATCATCATTCTGCCGTTAAATAGCAGCCTTCTATTTCTCGTCTGATACTTCTTATGATTGTTCGTCCTCATCAGCACTGGCTGACCCGATTATTTGTCTGGCATGGTTCAGTGTTGGAAAAAATCTATTCACGACTCCTGCTAAACCTGCTTCTCTCAGTCTGTGTCATTTTCTTTCTGCCCTGGTATGAAACGCTGGGTATCAAATTAACCATGGCGCCTTTTAGTGTGCTAGGGGTGGCGATTGCTATCTTTCTGGGATTTCGTAATAGCGTTTGTTACGCGCGTTTTAACGAAGCCAGGCTGTTATGGGGACAACTGGCTATTACATCCCGCTCCTTACTGCGTGAGGTCAAAACACTGCTGGGACATCAGCCAGAGTCAGTCCGGATATTTATTAATTTACAGTTAGCTTTCTGTAATAGTTTACGAATGTCACTGCGTAAACAGCCGCAACAAGCCACATTGAGTCGTTATTTAACGCCTGAACAGCTTG
The DNA here is from genome assembly GCF_947498825.1 of uncultured Cedecea sp. Lineage (GTDB taxonomy): Bacteria > Pseudomonadota > Gammaproteobacteria > Enterobacterales > Enterobacteriaceae > JGM124. Next base: position 22,293 of record NZ_CANMLV010000015.1, read on the forward strand.
CCTGGGTCAGCGAAAGCCACTGTCCTCAGAATCGCATCCTGATCCTGATGGGGAACTGGCTCAATGAAAAGCGTCAACAAGGAGAGATCTCCGACATTGTATGGCAAAGCCTCAATGAGAATTTAAATGCACTTTCTGGTGTAGCGGGTGGCTGTGAGCGTATCATTACCACTCCATTGCCCTTTGCTTATAGTCTGATCCTGCACCGGACAGTCTATATCTTTTGTATCATGCTCCCCTTTGCCCTGGTTACCGATCTGCATTACATGACGCCTTTCCTCTCGGTATTTATCTCTTATACTTTTATTGCCCTTGACTCATTGGCAGAAGAGCTTGAAGACCCTTTTGGTACCGAAGATAACGACCTAGCCTTAGATGCTATTTGTATTGCCATTGAACGTGATATCCGGAATATGAATGATGAAAGCACTTTGCCGCCAGCCCTCACCCCAAATCGCTACTACCGTCTGAACTAACGTTTCCATGCAGACTCCGCCCCCGTAATACAGCGGATGTGGAGTCTGGTCACTTACAAAAAGATGTTTATAGAAAAGACGATGCCATTTAAGACATATCCGATTACTCTCGCCGCGAAGCACCCGATAAATTATTGACTTATACTTTCCCTGTTCAGTTTTTACTCATCCGATACAGTCCGCGGTATAATGCGCTAAAAATCCGTACTTATTCCTTATCTGTTAAACAAATATTTTCATAGGAATAATGATTCTTAACTATCCTTAAATGATCCCTTACAGAAAGCTAAAATTGCGTTAATAACACTTTAATTTTCAGAAAATAAAGGTATTACAATGCAGGACTGGAACCCAACATCTTATTTACGATTCGAAGCTGAGAGAACCCGCCCGGTAAAAGAACTCGCTGCTCGCATTCATTTTCCCGAGGCGGCTAACATTACTGATTTAGGTTGTGGCCCAGGTAACTCTACTGCAGTGCTATGTAAGCAACATCCTAAAGCGCATATCACCGGAATAGACTCTTCGCCTGCGATGCTGGAAAAAGCACGCACCATCTTGCCAGGCTGTCAGTTTGAGGAAAACGATATCAGTCGCTGGCAAGCGGAAAAAAAACAGGATGTCATTTTTGCCAATGCCTCTTTGCAATGGGTGAACGATCACGAGACACTTTTTCCTCGTCTGGCCGCCCAACTTTCACCTCGCGGCGTTCTCGCCGTTCAGATGCCCGATAACTGGCAGGAATACACGCATCGTCTGATGCGAGATGTTGCCGAGGAACAGGGACATTCACCCTCTCATCGTGAGGCTGTTCTCAGTGCCCAGGCCTACTACGAACTCTTAAGCCATGCAGGCTGTGAGGTGGATATCTGGCGTACCACTTACTTCCATGTTCTGCCCTCAACGCACGCGATTATTGACTGGTTAAGTACCACCGGACTACGCCGATTTGTTAATCATCTGGATCCACTCCAGCAAGAGGCTTATCTCGAACGTTATCATGCGCTACTCAAGCAACACTACAAAGAACAATCAGACAGTAATATTCTTATGCCCTTCCCTCGCCTGTTTATTGTGGCTCGTAAGACTTTGTAATTATTAAATAAAAAAGCCGCCAGAGGTTGATAGCTCTGACGGCTTTTTGACGAATAAAGGACGGTTTACTTTTCTGCCGCCAAGTATAAACGACGGGCACGTAACCAATCATAACAGGCGTTAAAAATAACGGTATACGGCAGAAAGAAGAGGAAGAACCCTATCTCAACCATCAGCGCTTCAAATAAAGACACCTGTAACATCCACGCCGCAATCGGTAAACCGATCAGAATAAAACCACTTTCAAACCCCAGCGCATGGCAGACGCGAACTTTAAAACTGCGGGGCTGCCCTGGCGGAAAAAACCGGTCAAAGCCTGTGTTATAAATCATATTCCATAACATGGCGACGGTTGACAACATAATGGCCAGCGCCCCCATCTGAAATAACGGTTTATCCATCAGCCAGGCCGCCGTTGGCGCACAAATGGCCAAAGCAATCACTTCGAACGATACCGCGTGGATAATACGCTCACCTAAACTACGATTTTGCTTTTTCATCGAAGACTCCAGTTCACTTATGGCGATTATTATCATCGCAATAAGTGATAATATAAAGTTAACATCCATCGATAAAAGCGATAGGTTATGAATTACTCTCCGGAATCACTGGAAGCATTTTTGTATGTGGTCGAATCAGGTTCATTTTCGGCAGCCGCACGTAAACTGAAAAAAAGTCAGTCAACAATCAGTTCCGCAATCGCTAATCTGGAGGCCGATCTGGGCGTTGAGCTGTTTGATCGTAGCAGTCGTCACCCGAGGATAACCCCTCAAGGCATAGGTGTTTTACCCTATGTAAAGGCTATTTTTGCTGCCAGCGAGCGATTGGATGAATTTGCTGTCAGGCTGACCGACAATATTGAACCCCATCTGAGCTTTGTTCTGTCCGATCTCTGGCAAACCAGCCATCATGAGTCAATTTTACAGCAGTTTTCCGATCGTTATCCGGATATCGAATTTGAGTGCATTATTGCCGAAGATGATGACGTTATCGACTCCATTCAGTCCGGACGCGCCCATGTTGGTGTTTTGCGGGTGCAAAAAAATTATCCGACTAATATCTCTACGGCTCGTCTGCAAGTGGGCACTGAAATGGCGATTTTTATCCATCACCGTCACCCCCTGGCACACCAGAAAGAGCTTGATATCGATGCATTACAAACCGTTCGCCAGTTAGTGTTGAAGACCTATGTACGCCCGGATAATGTGTTATCCACCGGTCCTGTCTGGTCATCACCCTCTCTGTTGATGTTACTGGAAATGGCAGAGCAAGGATTTGGCTGGGGCGTATTACCCCGCTGGCTGGTGCAGCAATTTGGTCATCAGGTATTAAAAGAGCTGTCACTTGAAGGCTGGCCAAAGTTATTTGAAGTCGATGTTGCCTGGTCGAATAAAACTCCTCCGGGGCCTGCGGGTCGCTGGCTTATTGACCAGCTACGATCCCGGCAATAATCCTCATCCTGACAAAAAGGTAAAATAGTCATTGTCAGTTTTATTGCTTCAGGTTATTAATCTTTTTTCTCTTAAGCGGATAATCAACCGATGGATACGTTCACAACCCTGTTCGCTATCGCCGCCACGCTGGCGATAGGCGCAATCAGCCCCGGTCCGAGTTTTGTCTATGTCGCACAAAATGCAGTAGCACGCTCTCGTCATCATGGTCTGGCCACTGCCATGGGCACGGGAACAGGCGCGGCTGCCTTTGCTCTGCTGGCATTACTCGGTCTTCAGGCGTTCTTGCTGGCAGTGCCGGTCGCCTATACTGCACTGAAAATTGTCGGTGGGGTTTATTTGCTCTGGCTGGCATATAAAATCATACGTCACTCACGCGAACCATTGAGCATGGGGAACGTTAGCATGGGTGAAAAAAGCCTGCTGGCGACTTTTCGTGACGGGTTGTTCACTCAGTTAAGTAATCCGAAAACGGCCATCGTCTTTGCCAGTATTTTCACAGCGTTACTGCCACGTGAAATTCCCGCTTATTATTATATTGCGCTACCACTGATCAGTTTCATTATTGATGCTGGCTGGTATTCATTGGTGACCGTGGCGCTTTCTACCGAGCGTTCGCGCAATGTTTATATTCGCTTTAAAACGGCCATAGACAGAGTGGCAGGCAGTGTTATGGCTCTGCTCGGTTTGAAACTTATATTTTCTTCGCGTTAATTCATAAATTGAGGCCACGTTTAGCTTACGCTATTGTGGCCTTTCCCCCGCTAATGAATTCCAAGCTGTCTGGCATACGAAATTTCTTCGTGTAACTCCCGGCTGGTTAACTCCATTAAATCAGCAAACTCCAGCGTTAACTGCTGGAGCTGACTCAAGTACTGAGCGGGGGTGAGTTTAGTGTTTTCTCTTCTTAAGAATTCAATCGCGAGTGTGGAAGGTGTCATTCTGGCGTCCATCATTATCCTCATCATCATTTTGTCACCTTCTCAGTATAGCGCGGCGATTCAGAATCGAACAAAAAACAATCAAATTTAGCGTAACTATTTTACCAGCCCGCGATTTTTAAGCATCGGCTCGCGCAACGGGGCATGTCCGCGCCAGTTCTGGTATAACCACTCCAGGTCTTCACTGTTACCCCGGGATAAAATAGCATCACGAAAACACTGACCATTAGCGCGGGTTAATCCCCCCTGTTCAACAAACCATTGATAACCATCATCCGCCAGCATTTGTGTCCAGATATAGGCGTAATAACCTGCGGCGTAGCCGCCGGCAAAAATATGGGCAAAATAGCTACTCCGGTATCGAGGAGGGGCTACTTTCAGTCCTATATGCTCATCCGCCAGTATGCTTTCTTCTTGCGCAACGATATCTTCAATTCTCTTTGCTGTTCCCAGCGTATGCCAGCGTAAATCAAGCAGGGCAGCTGACAGTAACTCGGTCATATCATAGCCTTTGTTAAACTGTGCTGAACGGAACAGCTGCTCACGCAATGCGTCTGGCATGGGCGCATCATTCTCATAGTGACGCGCATAATGCGCAAAAACTTCCGGCTGACGCGCCCAGTGCTCATTGATTTGTGAAGGGAATTCAACAAAATCACGTGGGGTATGGGTACCTGAAAGGGTTGGATATTGCTGGCTGGCAAATAAACCATGCAGCGTATGGCCAAATTCGTGAAACAGTGTCACGACATCATCCCAGGAAAGTAAGGCAGGTTCACCGGTGACAGGTTTGAGATAATTACACACATTGTAGATAACCGGTGCAGCGCTATGAAGCCGGGACTGTTCGACAAAATTGCCCATCCATGCACCACCAGATTTACTACTACGCGCAAAAAAATCCCCGTAAAATAACGCAAGACCCTGCCCGTCTGCGTCAAAAATCTCCCAGACCCGGACATCCGGATGGTAGACCGGGATATCAAAACGTTCGACAAATTGCAGGCCAAATAACTGACTTGCGGCCCAGAAAACCCCTTTATGGAGCACGTTACCCAGCTCAAAATAGGGTTTGATTTGCACCTCATCCAGCTGATATTTTTCCATTCGGACTTGCCGGGCAAAAAACTGCCAGTCCCATGCTTCCAGTGGATACCCAATGTTCTGTTTATCCATAAGTTGTTGAATATCCCGCTGCTCGCTGATCACTCTCTCTGTCGCTGCCGGTACAATATCACGCATAAACTGCAATGCCGCAGCGGGCGTTTTAGCCATCTGGTCGGCGATTTTCCATGCAGCATAGTTTTCAAAACCGAGTAACGCTGCCTGCTCCGCCCGTAAAGTCACCAGACGGGCAACAATAGACTGCGTATCAAAGGCATCCTTATGCTGGGTTCGGTTCCAGCCTGCAAGGAACAGTTTCTCACGCGAGGCTCTGTGCGTTAACGTTTGCAGCGCGGGCTGCTGGGTAAAATTCAGTAAGGGAATAACCCATTTGCCCTCCTGGCCGATCTCCTTTGCTGCCTGCGCCGCAGTTGCGATTTCGCTCTCAGTAAAACCATCGAGTTGCAGGACATCCTCAACCACCAAAGCAGCAGCTTTATTTGCCGCATGAAGTCGCTGATTGAACTGGCTGGTTAACTGCGCGGCCTCTTTGTTTAATGCCTTGATCCGCGTTTTATCGGCGTCATTCAGCGTTGCCCCTAATAAACTAAAACGTTGCCAGACAACTTCAACCAGCCTCAGAGATTCCTTATCCAGCGCCAGCGTCTGACGTTGCTGGTAAACCTTATCCAAACGCGCAAAAAGACGTTCATTAAGGAAAATCTCATCGTTTAGCTCTGCCAGCTCACTGGAAAACTCCGCCTCTAATCGTTCCAGATACTCATTGGTATCGGCAGCAGACATAGCATAAAAAATATTGTTTACCCGAGTGAGCATCACGCCACTTTGCTCAAGGGCTAAATAGGTGTTATCAAAAGTAGGGTCATCAGAATTATTGGCAATTGCCTCGACCTCAGCCCGTTTAATCCGTTTCCCTTCATCAAAAGCGGGCCGATAATGCGCCTCTTCTAAGGTATCAAAACAAGGTGCCTGGTAAGGCAGTAAACTAACAGTAAACAAAGGGTTTTCAGCGGTCATTGCTCACTCCATAGAAACAGATATCACCAATAATTCGAATGACTTGTCGCGTGACGGGTATAAAAGATTGCCCGAATATATTACCGTGCTAAGGTATTTACATACTATATAAAAGTACAAAGGAAAATGGCGATGATTATATTAGTGACAGGCGCAACGGCAGGGTTTGGTGAGAGTATTACTCGTCGTTTTGTGAATAATGGGCATAAAGTTATTGCTACAGGACGCCGTCAAGAGCGCCTGCAAGAGTTAAAACAAGAATTAGGTGATGCTGTTCTGACCCTGGCCCTTGATGTACGCGATCGGGCTGCAATAGAAAAAGCGCTGGGTGAACTGCCGACAGAGTGGCGTAATATCGATGTCCTGGTCAATAATGCTGGCCTGGCGTTAGGTCTGGAACCCGCACACAAAGCAAGTCTTGATGACTGGGAAACCATGATTGACACAAACAATAAAGGTCTGGTCTATATGACCCATGCTGTGTTGCCAGGCATGGTTGAACGTCATCATGGTCATATTATCAATATTGGCTCTACCGCAGGTCGCTGGCCTTATGCCGGGGGCAACGTTTACGGCGCAACAAAAGCTTTTGTACGCCAGTTCAGCCTTAATTTACGTGCAGATCTGCAAAAAACCCCAGTCCGTGTTACCGATATAGAACCCGGTTTAGTGGGGGGAACAGAGTTCTCTAATGTACGCTTTAAAGGGGATGATGCGAAAGCAGAGCTTGCCTATGAAAATGCTAATGCATTAACTCCGGAAGATGTCACTGAAGCCGTTTGGTGGGTGGCAAATTTACCAAAACACGTCAATATCAATACGCTGGAAATGATGCCGGTGAGTCAGAGTTTTGCCGGGTTAAGTGTCAACCGCGATAGCTGATCCACAAAGCTCTACCGTTCTGAGAGTGGTTCACGCTTGTGACCACTCTCTTTCTTCGGTTTCAACACACTCAATTTTATGAGCGATAAGTATCACCTGCTCCGTAAATCAGGACTTTCCCCAGCCCGCAACAATAATCAACATCCCGCAGCAGGCTATCGCCGCCCCACCCCAGTCATAAACGCTAAGTTTTATGCCTTCGACAAAACGTAGCCATAGCAAAGCGGTAATCACATACACGCCACCGTAAGCAGCATATACCCGCCCGCTGGCGGCAGGATGCAGAGTCAATAACCAGACAAAAAAGACTAAAGAAAGTGCAGCCGGAACCAGAAGCCATGGCGAACCATCGCGTTTTAGCCATAACCAAGGAAGAAAACAGCCAATAATCTCCGCTAAAGCGGTTACAAAAAAAAGCAACGTTGTTTTGATCATAGTGTCAAAATAGTCGGATTATCAGGACTGGATGCGGCTGGCATAGGCGCATCCAGCCTGCAGTGATATAATATTAAGAAGTGTTACACCTTAAAAGGAAACGGTTATGAAGACAAGCCTTCTCAAACCTTTAGCTAACGTCAGTCTGGCTTTGGCCTTAAGCGCTTTCGCACTCACACATGCTGCTCATGCAGAAACCAGCAAACTTATCATTGAGTCCGGTGACAGTGCGCAAAGCAAGCAGCAAGCTGCCATGGAAAAGGAACAATGGAATGATACTCGATCACTGCGTAACAAAGTGAATAGTCGGGTTGAAAAAGATTTCGACAAAGATACCCATGCTGCCGACTTACGCGATAAATGTATGGAAAGCGTCAATCTCAATGTTTACTGGGAACCTAAAACTCAGCGCTGTCTGGATCGCCGTAATGGCCGTGTAGCCAAACCGTAACTCAATAACTCTTTTTGTAACAAGCTCCTGCTAATCGGGAGCTTGTCAAACTCTCAAGGTCTCCAATGCGCAGTGATTTATCCATTAAGCTTCGACCTCTGGAACGTGAAGATTTACGCTTTGTTCATCAACTAGATAATAACGCCAGCGTGATGCGTTATTGGTTTGAAGAACCGTATGAAGCTTTTGTCGAACTATCTGATTTATATGATAAACATATTCATGATCAGAGCGAACGTCGCTTTGTTATCGAATATAATGGTGATAAAGCCGGTTTAGTTGAACTGGTGGAGATAAACCATATACATCGCCGGGCAGAGTTCCAAATCATCATTTCGCCGGAATATCAGGGGAAAGGTCTGGCATCCCGTGCCGCCAGACTGGCGATGGATTATGGCTTCAGCGTTCTTAATCTGAATAAACTGTACCTGATAGTTGATAAAGAAAACGCAAAAGCTGTGCATATCTATAAAAAACTAGGTTTTATCACCGAAGGTGAACTGGTGGATGAGTTTTTTATCAATGGCCAGTACCGAACCACTATCAGAATGTGTATTTTCCAACATCAGTTTCTGGCTCAGCATAAAATACAAGAACATAGCTTGTTGCAACCCACTGCGCAGTAGTTATCGTTTCTTGTAAGTCTAATTAGCAAACGTTTATCAGGTGCGTCGTGAAATCCCGTTATTCTGAACTGAAAGAATGTCAAAAGCACTCATTCAAGTCGGTCGGTGAGCGCAGATAAACAATGCAATATCGACCAGTTGGATGCAGGCCGTATTATTATAAATTGTATCATTATAATATTATTTAAATTCAACACGAACGACTGGATTAAGCACCCTGTCTTTGAAAGATGCCAGTTTGCCCGAAACCACGAGAAACAGAGGTATTGGAAGAAGACAAAAATGTGGAAATATCAAAAAATGTCTGGAATGAAAAAGACTCTACTTGCAGAAAGATATCAGAAAAATACTCATATACATCAGGAGTAGCTATATTTGATACTGTAGTAGATACTCTCCTTGGTATTCACTTCACTGAAAGGAAAAGATGATGAAACATTCTACTTGGTTAGGTATGTTACTCTGCACTGTCGCTACGTCGGCTTTTGCTGTTCCGAATTCTTGCGAGACGGTGAAGGCCAGTATTCAGCAAAAAATCATCAATAACGGTGTTCCGGAATCAGGGTTCTCACTCACTATCGTCCCAAATGATGAAGTAGATCAGTCAGGGGCTAGTACCGTCGTCGGGCATTGTGCTAACGATACCTACAAAATTGTCTATACCCGTTTTAGTGATGCACACTAGTCTGACAGAAACACTCTGATGGATGACTTAATGGCATAACTGGTCATCCACTCAGTTTACGAATATCAGCATTACTCGCCATTCCTTATCGACTGTTTGTAGCTTGCTCAGGCATAAACAGGTGAGTCAGTAAACATCGACAAGTCAATAAAATGCCCTAATTCTTTCTCTTCAGGGCGTGAAAGATAAGGAATCTCACCCAATAAAGGACAAGGAAGCACTTTACTCAATGCTGCGATAATGCTGGCATAATTCGCCATGCAAGGATTAATACGGTTAGCGACCCAACCAACCAGCGGCAGTCCATCATGGATAATAGCCTGGGCCGTAAGCTGGGCATGATTCATGCACCCATCCTGAATGCCCACCACCATCAATACCGGCAATTGTTCTTGTACCACCCACTCTGACAGCGGGTGCAAATCATCCATCAGGCTTCGCCAGCCTGAACAACCTTCCGTCACGACACAGTCAAACTTATGACTCAAATCTGTCAGACCGTTTGATAATAAACTGTAATCCATTCGAGTCGTCGCTTCAGGACTTCCGCCTTCATTTAATACCAAAGGTCCGATCGCTTCAGCAGGTAAAACATGGCTGGAAGCGCTTTGCAACATTGCGATTTCTTTACTTTGGTTGCTCGCCTGTTTACCGGGGCCCTTTCGGGCTACTGGTTTATAACCGACGGCACTTTTTCCGCTGTTAATCAAAGCTTGCAATAACGCACGCGCGACAACGGTTTTTCCAACCCGGGTATTGGTACCCGTTATAAAGAGGCGATTAAGCATGACAATGCTCCCGGCAGTTATATTCGTCACAGAGTGTCACGAAAAATAATTCAATTCCGGAAGTCTAAAAGAAAGACAACAAAGCCAGTTTGAGATAACGCAATGTTTGATGCTTCAAGCCGTTAATTAACCTTGCAACAAACGAACCAATAATGTGCCGTTATACATTGCATCCTTAACCAGCGCTGAACTGACTCGCGTTCCACGATGACTAAGCTGGGTTTTTTCCACAACGATGTGGCGACTATAAGCCGGTAACGACTGTTGCTGCAAACAGTCTCTGATAACTGAATGGAGGATATCAGCAGCCTGATTCAGCGGTGAACCAATGAGGATTTTTTGTGGATTAAATAAATTCACCATAATAGCCAGAATACGCCCGACGTTTTGCCCGACGCCAACGATAATATCTTTAGCCAGCAAATCGCCTTGCAAAGCAGCATCGCAGAGCGAGGTAATCGTCAGAGGCTTATCATGCAGCATAGATGCCATCGACTGGCCCATGCGCTGCTCAGCCAGGCTGAGAATACTTTCCATACTCGCGATTGTTTCCAGGCATCCATGATTACCGCAATAGCACTGTTTACCAAAAGGATCGACTTGGGTATGACCAATTTCGACCAGAGAACTGCTACTGGCATGGAGTAAACGTCCCCCAGTAATGACTCCCGCCCCTACATTTTGATCAATGACGACTTGAATCACATCACTGACACCACGGGAGGCGCCAAAAAGTCCCTCAGCCATTGTCCAGGCACTAATATCATGCTGAATAAAGACGGGAACACCAATTCGGTTTGATAACACCTCACCCAACGGCATATCGATAACATCATAAAATGGCATACGGTGTACGATACCGCGGACGGTATCGATAATACCGGGCAACGTGATAGCGATTGCAGTAAGACGTTCAAGTTTATGTTGATGACGAACAAAAAATTGATCAACATGCTCCTGAATTCGTAACAGTAAAGGCTGAGGATGTTCAAGTTCCAGCGCCACACTGTCTTCTACCACCTCTCGTCCACTTAAATCACGTAATGCCAGCCATAACTCACCACGAGTGATGCGTAACGCTAAAAAATGCCAGGCTTCAGTATCTAAAATTAACCCGATAGCAGGACGCCCTCGTCCACCGGGATCCTGGATCTCCGTTTCCTGAACCAAATGGGCTTCGAGCATTTCTCGCACAATCTTAGTAATGCTGGCCGGCGCCAGTTGTGCCAGTCGAGAGAGATCAATACGCGACACCGGACCATGGGTATCTATCAGGCGGTAAACGACACCTGCATTCATCTGTTTTATCTGGTCAATATGGCCCGGTTGACTATCAACAACCACGTAATTCTCCCTTTATTTTCGCGCTGCGAAATAAATTTTTGTCTATGGTGAAACACTTCTTATAGAGACGTCAAATATTTGCACCATATTGTGATATGGCGCACATAATCCGGGTTTAATCAGTACTTTGCAAGTGGGCAGATGATGCGGTTAATAAAGCAATTATTTTCTTTGCCGGTTGCGATAATTCACGATGCTTTGACCAAACTAACCATAGCTCTGAACGGGCGTCAGGCTCATCAACGGACAACCAAACGACATCGCTCAATCTGACGCGTTGAAAAGACGACGGTAAAAGAGAAACCCCAAGACCTGCGGAGACCAGACTAATAATCGTCATTGCCTCTCCCACTTCTTGAGTAATATAAGGGGTAATTTGATGACGTTTTAACAATCCAAGAATATCTTCATATAACCCGGTCCCCACCTGTGAATCAAAAAATACAAAGGGTTCTTGCGCTAACTGCGTCAATGACACTGACGCTGCTCCAGCCAGGGGATGTAATCGATGAACCAGGGCGAGTAACGGCTCACGTAATATGACGCGGTATTCCAGGCTATCCGGCAATTTAGTATTACGCATTAATCCGAATTCCAATCCCCCCTCAGTCAGAGGAGGGATCTGTTCACGTGTGTTCATTTCCCGCATTTGAATATGAACATCCGGATAACGGTGGCGAAAAGTCGACAGACTGTCAAAAACAGACTTGATAAACGGAGCCGAGGAGGTAAACCCCATTTTCAACTCTCCCGTCTGTCCCTGATGTAAACGTGCAGCTCGTAGTGCTGCATCATCCACCTGGCTTAGGATCAGCCGGGCATCCAGCAGAAACTGCTGTCCCGCAGGGGTTAATGCGACACTGCGATTCGTTCGCGAAAGTAATCGCGCACCTATTTGAGTTTCCAGCTGTTGGATCTGCTGACTTAGGGGCGGTTGGGATATCCGTAAGCGCTCAGCGGCATGCCCGAAATGCAGTTCTTCAGCCACGGCAACAAAATACCTGAGATGACGCAATTCTATATTCATACTTTTAAAGTATCATTTGAGATTATTAATATATTAGACAGAATACTGGCAGTTTTCTACCCTGAAGTGACTGATATGCTTGCCGCTAGAAAAGTTTAGCTCCAGCAGTAACTGAAATTATGATGAGTCTGTTTTACTCTAAGGATCTATTGTGCATTCCACTTCTGACATCAACTTGGCCAACGGAGAAAGAATTGATGTAGACAGCCCCGCCCGGACAACGGAATTTATTAAACGTGGTTCGCCGTCCTTTACCCGTGTGACTTTGGCGCTTTTTTCCGCCGGTCTGGCAACATTTGCGCTTCTCTACTGTATTCAACCTATCCTGCCATTGCTCTCTGATGAGTTCCATGTCTCCCCTGCCGGAAGTAGTCTGTCACTGTCTATCTCAACGGGAATGCTGGCATTAGGTTTACTCTTTACCGGCCCATTATCTGATGCGATTGGCCGAAAAAAAGTCATGGTCACCGCTCTGTTACTGGCGTCCTGTTGTACCCTGCTATCAACCCTGATGAGCAGCTGGCACGGGATCCTCATAATGCGCGCTCTGACGGGACTCTCGTTAAGTGGTGTCGCGGCTGTCGGTATGACTTATCTGAGTGAAGAGATGCATCCCAGTGTCGTTGCTTTCTCTATGGGGCTGTATATTAGCGGTAACTCCATCGGCGGTATGAGCGGGCGTTTATTAAGCGGTGTCGTGAGTGATTTTTTTAACTGGCGTGTGGCCGTTGCTGTGATTGGTTGTTTTGCCCTCGCGTCTGCCTTAATGTTCTGGCGCATCTTACCTGAATCACGTCATTTCCGGCCGATAAAACTGCGGCCCAAATCATTGCTGATCAACTTTCATCTTCATTTTCGCGATAGCGGTTTACCCCTGCTATTTGTCGAAGGTTTTTTACTGATGGGTTCCTTCGTTACGCTGTTTAACTATATTGGTTATCGTTTAATGTCATCTCCCTGGGGACTGAGCCAGGCTATCGTTGGTTTACTGTCACTGGTCTATCTGACCGGTGTCTGGAGTTCGCCTAAAGCCGGTATCATGGCCGAGAAGTATGGTCGAGGCCCGGTAATGACAGGTGGAATCCTGATAATGGGCTTGGGACTGGCACTCACTCTTTCTTCTACGCTTGCCCTGATATTTATTGGTATGACGCTGTTCTCTGCAGGTTTCTTTGCTGCTCATTCAGTGGCAAGTAGCTGGATAGGCGTACGGGCCAGGCGCGCAAAAGGCCAGGCCTCATCACTTTATCTCTTCTGTTACTATTTGGGATCCAGTGTGGCAGGGTCGTTAGGCGGTATTTTCTGGCATCAGTACGGCTGGGCGGGAATTGTCGGATTTATAGGTTTGTTACTCTGTGGCGCAGTGGCTGTCGGTTGTCGACTCCATCAGCGGACACATTAATCCGACACAGCCTCGTTTTCGGCGCGACTTAATGTTATTTTCGTGCGCATAAACTCCCGTCCACGAGGCTCTATGGAAAAGCAACACTACACTGATTTGAGTCGTATCTTCTTACGTTTGTCGCGTTTTGATCACCTCAATGCCATTGCCAGCTGGGATATGGCAACTATGATGCCTGCCAATGGCAGTCAGGCACGCGGAGAAGCGTTGGCTGAGTTAAGTGTGTTACGTCACCAAATTCTCAGCGATAAAAAAATAGCACGCTTGATACGAGATGCAGAGCAAGAAGATCTCAATGATATTGAACGTGCAAATCTCAATGAAATCACTCGTCAGTATCAAAATGCTATTTTGCTACCTGACAGTTTGGTGGAAGAAAAATCGTTGGTAGGTTCACGTTGTGAACATGGCTGGCGCACTCAACGTCCGGAAAACAACTGGACGGACTTTGCCGCGAATCTGAAAGAAGTGGTGCGCGTAAGTCGCGAAGAAGCCCGCTTACGGGGCGATGCCCAGGGAATATCACCTTACGATGCGCTCCTGGATATCTACGAACCCGGTATGACGAGTGAGAAACTCGATGGCCTGTTTGGCTCGCTGCGTAGCTGGTTACCTGATTTGCTGCAAACGGTGATATCCCGACAAGCAGAAGAGTCCGTCATCACTCCTGTCGGACCTTTTACCACCGAAAAACAGCGCCAGTTGGGTCTGGATATCATGGATATGCTGGGCTTTGATTTTGCTGGCGGCCGTCTTGATGTCAGTGCTCATCCATTCTGTGGCGGTGTCCCGGAAGATGTTCGTATCACCACTCGCTACAACGAAGATGAATTATTCAGTGCTCTTTACGGTGTTATTCATGAAACAGGCCATGCGCGTTATGAGCAAAACCTGCCTCGAACCTGGCCGGGTCAGCCAGTTGCCCTTGCCCGCTCGATGGCGATTCATGAATCGCAAAGTTTATTTTTTGAGATGCAACTCGCCCGCAGTACATCATTCCAGCAGCAGTTATTGCCAAAAGTCATCGCACACTTTGGCCCACAGCCCGCTTTTGAACTGAGCAACCTGGTTAAATTAAGCCAGCGTGTCAAACGTGGTTTTATTCGCGTCGATGCTGATGAAATAAGTTATCCGGCACATGTTGTGCTGCGTTATGAGATTGAGCGAGCATTGATATCAGGTGAGATAGAAGTCGATGACATTCCTGCCCTGTGGGATGAGAAAATGCAGCAATGGCTCGGTCTGTCTACTGCCGGAAATTACCGCAATGGCTGCATGCAGGATATCCATTGGACTGACGGTGCCTTTGGTTATTTTCCGTCCTACACCTTAGGGGCTATGTATGCCGCTCAGTTATTTGCCGCAGCCCGTCGTGCTTTGCCACAGCTTGACGACCAGATAGCCAGCGGTGATTTCAACCCTCTGTTTACTTGGCTTGAACAAAACATCTGGCGACATGGCAGCCGCTTTAGTACTTCCCAGCTGATCGCCAATGCGACAGGTGAAGATCTTAACCCTCTGTATTTCCGCAATCATTTAGAATCTCGCTACCTCTGATAGTCACAACGTCAGGTATCTTGCCCGACGTTGTACATTCGGTTACACGCCGATACCAATCACTCACTGAAGCTTTGCATTCATAAGTCTATAGTGCATTTCAACGGCCCCACACTGGGACTGAACGCAAACAAATATCGAGGGTATCGAGATGAAAAAAGTATTAGCTCTGGTTGTTGCCGCTGCAATGGGTCTGTCTTCTGCTGCTTTTGCAGCTGATACTACAGCGACAACAGGTGCGACCACTACGGCAACTACACCTGCCAAAACAGCGCATCATGTAAAACATCACAGTGCTCCGGCAGCACAAAAGGCGCAGGCAGCTAAACACAAGAAAGAGAGCAAACCTGCTGCAGAACAAAAAGCACAGGCGGCTAAAAAACATCATAAAGCTTCAGCAAAAGCACCCGCGCAACCCGCAGCATAAGAAAATAGCCGCATAACAGGGACGTGTGCGAACACAAAAATACCCGGTAATACCGGGTATTTTTGGAGACTGATACATGTTTCGACGCTATCGCTTTGAGTTTATTTTGGCCCTGCTTATTACCTGTGGCCTAATCGCCTTCATTTTCTGGTTTCGTTAATCTGAGCAGCAATATTGTTTTAGCTTTTGTCGGCTCCAGTTTTACCCGCTAGAATAATTAAAAGCCATTGTTTTCAGAGAGTGTTATGCGAAAAAGTCGGGGCTATTTTTGGAGCACAATCTGCCTGGTATCCCATCTAGGTACAGCCAATGCTGTCAACAGTGACGCAGAAACAAAGACGCTGTTTTTTGGGAAGGATAACCGTGATCCCGTTACTCAGACCACCAGTGCGCCCTGGGATGCTATCGGCCAACTGGAAACAGCCAGTGGCAACTTATGCACCGCAACACTGATTGCACCCCATCTGGCTTTAACGGCTGGGCACTGCCTGCTTGAGGCCCCGGAAGGTAAATATGATGCACCGGTTGTGCTACGTTTTATTTCACACAAAAACCAGTGGCGCTATGAAATCCGTATCATTGAAGGCCGGGTTGATAACCGTCTGGCTCATCGTTTAAAAGCCGATGGCGATGGCTGGATTGTTCCCTCCCGTGCGGCCCCCTCTGATTTCGGATTAATTGTGCTGCACAATGCACCGCAAGGCATTACGCCCGTTCCCCTGTTTTCAGGAAACAGGCAAGCCTTGAATAAGGCTTTAACAGCAGCAGGTAGCAAAGTCACACAAGCGGGTTATCCGGAAGATCACTTAGATGCTTTATATGCTCATAGGGACTGTTTGATAACAGGTTGGTCACAGACATCGGTTTTCTCCCATCAGTGCAATACCTTACCGGGTGATAGCGGATCGCCATTGATGCTGAAAACACCAGATGGCTGGCAAATTATTGCGATACAAAGTTCAGCCCCTGCTGCCAAAGACCGCTATCTTGCCGATAATCGAGCGATTGCGGTCACTGGTTTTCGTGACAAACTGACGGCATTGGTTCAGTGATAATTACGCTATTTTTGTCTGAGAGATAACGCAATTCAGAATCTCAGACTAAAAATACAGTGATTTCAATCACAAATTTCGCCTGGTAAATCGCTCAAGTTACCGCTCATTGCTCCTGATAACCGCTTATTCTTCTCTGTAACCGCTTAGCAAGTTTCCCCCTTCAGATGAGCTGAATTTGGCATGCTAATGCCACAAAACAGGTCCCCTCTCTCACAGCATTCCGATAACTCAAATCAGAGAAGAGGGCTTTTTTAGTCTGAAATCAACCAGGTCAACCATGAATAAAAAAACATTATTCAAACATATACCATGGATAATTATCGCAATTCTGGGTGCTTGCTGTCTGGGTGTTGTTGCCCTCAGACGCGGTGAGCATATCAGTGCATTGTGGATAATTGTCGCATCTGTATCTGTCTATATCGTGGCATATCGCTATTACAGCCTGTATATCGCCCAAAAAGTCATGAAGCTTGATCCTACGCGCGCAACGCCGGCGGTCATTAATAACGATGGTCTGAACTATGTCCCGACTAATCGTAACGTGTTATTCGGTCACCACTTTGCTGCCATTGCTGGCGCAGGCCCACTCGTTGGTCCGGTGCTTGCCGCACAGATGGGTTACCTGCCAGGCGTACTCTGGTTACTGGCTGGTGTGGTTCTGGCGGGTGCGGTACAGGATTTTATGGTGTTATTCATCTCTTCTCGCCGTAATGGAGCTTCGCTGGGCGAAATCATTAAAGAAGAGATGGGCACTGTCCCGGGTACCATTGCCCTGTTTGGTTGTTTCCTTATCATGATTATTATTCTGGCGGTGCTGGCACTCATCGTGGTTAAAGCCTTGGCGGAAAGTCCATGGGGGGTATTTACTGTTTGTTCCACTGTGCCGATTGCCCTCTTTATGGGGATTTATATGCGCTATCTGCGGCCGGGACGAATCGGTGAAGTTTCGGTTATTGGCATTGTGTTACTGGTAGCTTCTATCTGGTTCGGCGGCGTTATTGCCCATGACCCATACTGGGGCCCTGCTCTGACCTTTAAAGATACCACCATCACCTTCACCTTAATTGGCTATGCTTTTGTTTCTGCACTATTGCCGGTATGGCTGATTCTTGCTCCACGTGATTATCTGGCTACTTTCCTGAAAATCGGCGTTATCGTCGGTCTGGCAATTGGTATTGTGATTCTGAACCCAGAATTAAAAATGCCAGCCCTGACTCAGTATGTTGATGGTAGCGGCCCATTATGGAAAGGTGCCCTGTTCCCGTTCCTGTTTATTACTATTGCTTGTGGTGCGGTTTCTGGCTTCCATGCCCTGATTGCCTCCGGGACCACACCGAAACTGCTGGCCTGTGAAACTGATGCCCGCTTTATTGGCTACGGTGCCATGTTGATGGAGTCCTTTGTCGCTATTATGGCCTTAGTTGCTGCATCTATCATTGAGCCGGGTCTCTATTTCGCGATGAACACGCCTCCTGCTGGTCTGGGTATTACCATGCCTAACCTGCATGAACTGGGCGGTGAAAATGCACCAATGATCCTCGCACAGTTAAAAGATGTCACCGTTCATGCTGCAGCGACTGTCAGCTCCTGGGGCTTTGTTATTTCGCCTGAGCAGATCCTGCAAACAGCGAAAGACATTGGTGAACCTTCTGTCCTGAACCGTGCCGGTGGCGCGCCCACCCTGGCTGTTGGTATTGCACACGTCTTCCATCAGATTATGCCGCTGGCTGATATGGGCTTCTGGTATCACTTCGGTATTCTGTTTGAAGCACTGTTTATTCTGACCGCGCTGGATGCAGGAACCCGTTCCGGCCGCTTTATGCTGCAAGACTTACTGGGCAACTTCGTTCCCTTCCTGAAAAAAACGGATTCATGGATTGCTGGCGTTATTGGCACTGCAGGTTGTGTCGGTCTGTGGGGTTATCTGCTGTATCAAGGTGTGGTTGATCCACTGGGTGGCGTTAAGAGCCTGTGGCCACTGTTTGGTATCTCAAACCAGATGCTGGCAGCCGTCGCACTTATCCTGGCAACGGTAGTTCTGGTGAAAATGAAACGTACTCAGTACGTCTGGGTAACCTTAACCCCTGCTATCTGGCTGCTCCTTTGCACTACCTGGGCACTGGCACTGAAACTGTTCAGCAACAATGAGAAAATGGAAGGCTTCTTCTACATGGCCAACCAGTATAACGAGAAGATTGCCAATGCTGGCGCAGAAGCGACAGCCGCTCAGTTAGCAGACATGAAGCATATTGTGATTAACAACTACACTAACGCCGGTTTGAGTATTCTCTTCCTGTTTGTGGTGTACAGCATCATCTTCTATGGCATTCGTACTTATCTGAAAGCACGAAACACGGACAAGCCAACGGATACCGAAACGCCATATGTACCGGTGCCGAAAGAAGGGATTAAAATCTCCTCTGGTCACTAACCCCCACATTATAACGTCCAAAAATGCGCTGAGAGATCCTCATAAATCAGCGCTAACAAACCAGTGCCCTACTCTTAAAGGTATTGGTGACATGATTAAGAATAGTGTTCATCACTGTTCATTTTAAAATTAGCGGAGTATGTCGCAAGATATACTCCACTAATGTCTCAACAATAAAATAGCGTCCACTGATTTAATATCACTAACCTAACCTTATATCGTAAATTTAATTTCTTATTTTCAACACCATAGATAATGAATTATCAATCTATTGTACTCAGTGTTGCCAGCAGACCAAATATCAATATCAGAACAATGAAAAATAGTACATCCTTAAAAATAGGATGATAAAAATGTCGGACGACGAAATACATCAGATAATTAATTATGCTTTAGATCATTATTGACAGCCAATGGAGATGCAGGGGAAGCAACAACCCATTGTTTAGTTGGGCTACCCAGCACAATCAACTCACTTGTTCCTGATAAAGTATATGCTTCATCATATACATATACCTTGGAATCAAATGTCGCATTGGATGTTATATATATAATTCCACCGGCAAGTGGCACTTCATCTGGAATGTAAATGTTCGGAGGCCAATGTCCGTTGTATACCTTAATATGAATATAGCTATTTTTTACTAACGCTTCTCTCAGTTGCTCTTTGGTTACATCTTCACGGTTCTCATATTCCAGCTCTACAAAGTACTCATTGACAGCATTCATAATTCACCTCTTTTTTTTAAAATTAACACATATAATTCAACTGACTATGAAGACTTTCTCTCGTCACAGCCTGTCTGGTGCCGCCATAATCCTGAAGACGAAAAGAACATTAATACTCAACGTTGAAATATACACACTCTAATATATTAAATATTATTAAGAATGTGCGTTGGATATTCTTGATAGCGACATCAACACAATAAACAGATACTTTTTCCAATCAATACACTTTTAAACGAAATACGATCGAGATGAAGTTACACAAGAGACAATTAAGCATGTGACATTTTTTTTGGGATGTTTACCCCATCATAAAACCTTGTTCAACAGTTCGGCCGCTCAGATTACCACCGGGTCAGGAAAATGAAGGTGGATAAATATCTTATTTCTACCCCATGCTTTTTGTCGCAAGCTACTTTTAATATTTTTTACAATGAACAAAGCAGGAAAAGATAAAAATTCCGGAAGTCACAGCCGTAAGCGTTCAGAACTTTGAGTGAAGCAAGGGATATTACAGAGTGACTTTCATATACCTTTCAGCAATGAGGGACGGGATTAACAGTAAATCCTGCTATGGTATACCAGAAAAGAGAACCCCAAAAAATGCCGTTACTTAACGCACGATGTTCAATACCATCCAGACAGGTCTGTGATATCCTGTAAAAATTATTTCCGCGAACATTATTGGTAATGATAGTGACGAGGGAATATGTTGTTACTAAAAGGAATAATCTCATGACCCCGATTGCGGTAACCGTACTAACCGGTTTTCTTGGTGCAGGAAAAACCACCCTGTTACGACATATTCTCCATACACAGCAAGACTACAAAATTGCTGTTATTGAGAATGAATTTGGTGAAACGCCTATTGATAATCAGCTTATTGGTGAGCGTGCAACTCGTATTACCACCCTGACGAATGGCTGTATCTGTTGCACCCGCTCTGGTGAGCTGGAAGCAGCGCTGCTTGATTTACTCGACAGTCTGGACAAAGGTGAAGTACAGTTTGACAGGCTGATGATTGAATGTACTGGTATGGCCGATCCCGGCCCTATTTTGCAGGCGTTTTTTGCCCATGAAGTTATCTGCGAAAGGTATCTGTTAGATGGCGTTATTACCCTGGTCGATGCGGTTCATGCTATGTCGCAGCTGGATAAATTTCCGCTAGCCCAGTCGCAAATTGGCTATGCCGATCGTATTCTGCTGACAAAAACCGATGTCGCTGCTGATACCACGGCTTTAACTGAGCGCCTGCAACGTATTAATGCCAGAGCCCCAATATATACCATGGTCCAGGGGAATATTGACCCTCAGCTACTGTTTAATACCCGCGGTTTTATGCTGGAAGAAGATATTATTCCGGCCAAACCGCTGTTTCATCGCATTGCGCCTTCACATAACACCGTTTCTTCCATCGTAGTAGAATTTGACTATCCCGTAGCGCTGGGTGCTATTTCTGCGGTGATGGAAGAGCTACTGCTCAGTTTTGCCGATAATCTGATGCGTTATAAAGGCATGCTCTGGATAGAAGATCAGCCCGCTCGTTTGTTGTTCCAGGGCGTTCAGCGCCTCTATAGCGCAGATTGGGACAGACCCTGGCAGTCAGATGAAACACCACACAGTGTGATGGTGTTTATTGGCCAGGCGCTACCAGAGGAGGAGATTCGCGCTGCTTTTGACCGTCTGCGTCCGGCCTGATCCGCGGCACGATCTATAACCCTACCGTCTCTTTCAACGTTTTCAAATAGCGACGACTGACCGGAACAATTTGACCATCGCGCAGTAACAGTTCCGCCTGATCTTCCAGGCGGATCTCTTTCAGGTAATTCATATTGACCAGATACTGCCGGTGACAACGTAACAAAGAAGTGCGTGTTTCCAGCGTTCGTAGGGTTAGCTCGGTAAAACTTTCCTGTCCGTCCTTGTTGGTAACATACACACCGCCTATCCGGCTGCTGACAAAAGCAACATCTTCCAGCTGTAACAACCAGATTCGATTACTGCTGATACAAGGAATAAACTTCAGTGGTTGCTGATACTGTGAAAGCTGGGTGATATCTTGAGTTTGCTGGCCTATGCGTAACCTTTCCAGCGTTTTCTGTAACCTGGCTGGCTGAATAGGTTTGAGTAAATAGTCAAAGGCGCATTGTTCAAAGGCTTGTAACGCGTACTCTTCAAAAGCAGTAAGAAAAACAATATGAGGCCGATGCTGCCTGTCAAGCATGCCCACCATTTCCAGACCGCTAATTCTTGGCATTTGAATATCAAGAAAGACAATATCGGGGCGAATTTTATGGATCATGCCGATAGCCTCAATAGCATTGGCACACTCACCGACTATCTCTATATCACTTTCATCCTGCAATTGTAGACGTAAATTTTCCAGCGCCAGTGGCTCATCGTCAACGAGTAACACTCTTAACATGCAGTTTCTCCAGTCGGTAGATGTAGCGTCACTCGGGTAAAATAGTCAGGATCACAACTGACAGAAATACCGTAGTCGTCGCCAAAACGGGCTCGCAAACGCTTATCCACTAAACTCATTCCTAATCCTCCCTCTGAATTCGTGCAGGTATTGCTACCACTCTGCTGGTAAAGCCCGGCATTATCCTCCACTTCAATAATGACACCATCATGTTGTCGATAAGCACGGATAACAATATTACCCTTACTTAATAACTGGGATGTTCCGTGTTTAATCGCATTCTCCACTAATGGTTGCAGGGTAAAAGCAGGGAGTTTCTGAAAATAGAATTCATCCGGAACCTGTAAATCAACCTTAAGCTGGGTCGGGAAGCGGGCGAGTTCAATTTGCAGATAAGCATTGACATGTTCAAGTTCTTCCGCGAGCGTCACAATTTCTGCTGAACGCTTGAGGTTCTTACGGAAAAAGGTCGAAAGGTACTGTACTAACTGCCCTGCTTTATCGCTATCTTTACGAATGACCGCCAGTAAGGTATTCAGGGCATTAAATAAGAAATGCGGGTTGACTTGAGCATGTAATAACTTAATTTCTGACTGCGCTAACAGGGCTTTTTGCCTCTCAAATTTCCCGGCCAGGATTTGGGCCGATAATAGCTGGGCAATACCTTCCCCTAACGTACGGTTGATTGAGCTAAATAGCCGGTTACGCACTTCATAGAGTTTGATAGTACCAATCACACGACTATTTTCCCCTCGTAAAGGGATAACCAGAGTTGAGCCTAACTTACAGTTGGCATGCAGTGAACAACGATAAGGTAGTTCATTGCCATCGGCATAGACGACCTCGTCATTTTCAATTGCCCGCCAGGTATATTGCGAATTGATAGAGCGCCCGGCTAAATGATGATCTTCACCAATACCCGTAAAGGCCAACAATTTTTCTCTGTCGGTGATCGCCACCGCGCCAATATCAAGCTCTTTTAACAGTACCTGAGCTACTTTCATACTGTTCTCTTCATTAAAACCCTGGCGTAGTATCCCTTCAGTTGAAGCCGCTACTTTTAATGCTGTTGCTGAGAATGCCGAGGTATATTTTTCAAACATGGCGCGCTTGTCGAGCAAAATGCGCATAAACATCGCCGCCCCGACGGTATTGGTTACGATCATCGGCGCAGCAATATTACTGACCAGATTGACGGCACTATCGAAAGGACGGGCAATCAGAACGATAATCACCATTTGCAGAATTTCCGCGGCGAAGGTCACCGCTCCTGCTACCAGCGGATTAAACAGTTTATCGGTTCGACCGCGCTTAACCAGAATACTGTGTACCAGTCCGCCCATTAATCCCTCAGCAATCGTCGAAACCATACAGCTCAGTGCTGTCATTCCGCCCATGGAATAGCGATGGATACCACCGGTCAACCCGACCAGCCCACCCACAACCGGCCCGCCCAGCAACCCGCTCATAACAGCACCAATAGCCCGCGTATTGGCAATAGAGTCTTCTATATGCAGGCCAAAATAGGTTCCCATAATGCAAAAAATGGAGAAGGTGATGTAACACAACAATTTGTGGGGTAAGCGAACCGTAACCTGTACTAGCGGGATAAATAACCGTGTTTTGCTCATCAACCAGGCAATCACCAAAAACACGCACATTTGCTGTAGCAACAATAAAACTAGATTAAACTCATACATTCTTAGATTTCCGCAACTCAACAAGTCATGCCGGTTATTGAACAAAATGTTGACGCATGGGCTGAACGTGGTGTTAAAGCGCAGGGTCTGACAACATATAATGCAATACAGCATTTATCTGTACTGTCTGAGTGCTTATTGTATTGCAGTTTGCGGTGAGGATACACAGAGATTATGCAGTCCGTTCCCAGTAACAGGCTGAAGTTCCGGGTCTTACACTATTGACTGGCAACAATTTCAGTATCCCCAGAAACAGCGAGCCATAGCTCCCGGGCGATACAGGATGTATAGCGCCGCGAGGGATTCAAATAATAACCGCTGGTTTTAAGCTAGACCGTCTGGGCATCAGCAACCCGCTCCATCTCGCCATCGACAACCACCAGCAGTTCGTTAAATTCCGGATGGTATTCATCAGGGAGCCTCTTTGCACCCATTTTAATCAGTTTAATCGTCGCCGTTCCCACTGCACCGAGCCGACGGGATAGCCATACCTCAAGAAATGCCTGTGCCAGCAAAGATAAGTTACCCGTACTCATAAAGATCCTTAATAGTTATACTGCGCCGGAAGTCGCGTGAATGATTGAAGGTATAACCTGATTATTGACGGGTACAAATTCAGGTTAAAGCTAAACTATGCTGAACGGTGAATAACGCCGAGGTCAAAACCAGACGTGGCTCTTGCCAGGTAATAAAAAGTGGACAGCAGATGTAAAAGACATAGTACTCAAAAAATATTATCCTTCCGGAATATACCCAAAATAATTCGAGCTGCTTGTAGGCGCCCGGTTCTGCCTGTCAATGCGCATAGATAAACTCTGTGATTCGGCGGAAATACTCGAGCGACTTGAAGAATAACGGGTATATGCGCATGCCATTTAAGCGCCACTTTATATATGGAAATAAATCATGAAAAAAAACATTATGGCAGCAACCATTTTATTTATCAGCAGTCATGCTATTGCCGATCTGCAAGTTTTTATCAGCCCACCAACATGGATTATGAGGTCATCTACAACTAAGAATATAGAAGAGTATTTATCTGACATAAAATACAATCAATCATTTATCGCAGATGACGCGATGACAAATGAGATAAAAAAATTCACAAACAGATATAGAGAAGTTTTAAAAAAAAAGATATCTACTAAAATTGACACGAAAAACACAGGGAATGCAAAAACAATATGTGAAATATTAATTGCCACCGCGAAATCCCCTATTCAAGACAAATCACCTCCAGAAATTTTGTTATGGAGGGATGAAGCTGATAATCAGTCAGAACTTTGCATTATTACATCCCAAAAAATACAAACATTATTAGATGAAGATATCTCATTAAAGTATCCCAGAAAGTTAAAAGAAAGAGGTGTGTATGGGATTCGTATGATTTTTGTGTTCGACGGAGAGAAACAATCATCTCAGTCTCTAACCCACTAAAATACGCGCCACTCTCTTCACCTAAAAATCCAGTCTCCTTGAGAATGGCAGTTTATTGCAGTAAATATAATCTTAAGCACGCTAATAGTAAGAAATACTGGTTATCAATTTATCAGATGCGCCGTAAAACCCTGTTCTTCAGGGCGCGGTTTTACGACTAACGCCAGGTATGCTTGGTTCTCCGAAAACAAAGACAGGGGCATGTACTGACGCACTGCTATAACCAGCAATAGATGCCCTGACAGCGCAACAAAAACTAGCAGGCAAACATTCAAGCTCTGAAATCGTTTATCATCATCGCGAGCACTCGCTCATACGGCACGTCAGCAGATACACTTCGTGTTTATGCCAAGGGTCAATAAAGAAGAGCAAAAACCGTATTACTCTTTAAGGAGCCTCGGTGACCGTTGGAATTCTGCTGAAAAACGTGTTGGTATTCGTCGCCGCAATACGTACCATACACGACACACTTTCGCATGCCGGTTTTAGCCGCAGGCGCTAACCCGTCTTTTATTGCTAATCAGATGGGGCATGGAAACGCGCAGATGGTGTGTGAAGTCTATGCCGCATGGACAGAAGAGATGAATCACGAACAGATAAAAATGCTGAATGAGAAGTTGGCATTTTAAAGCGTTTTGTCCCATTTATGCCCCATTTGATACTTGAGTAAATGTTAAATGATTGATAATCAACAAGAAAACAAAAAACAGCAGTATAACCTGAATAAATTACAGAAGCGTCTGCGCCGCAATGTTGGCGAGGCGATTGCTGATTATAACATGATTGAGGAAGGCGACCGCATTATGGTTTGCCTGTCTGGCGGCAAAGATAGCTACACCATGCTGGAGATCCTCCGTAGCCTGCAGAAAAGCGCTCCGATTAATTTTAGCCTGGTGGCAGTTAATCTTGATCAGAAACAGCCCGGTTTTCCGGACCATATTCTGCCAGCCTATCTCGAAAATGAAGGTGTAGAATATAAAATTGTTACTGAGAATACCTACGGCATTGTTAAAGAAAAGATCCCCGAAGGAAAAACAACCTGTTCGCTGTGTTCCCGCTTGCGTCGTGGCATTCTTTATCGTACTGCCACTGAATTAGGCGCGACGAAGATTGCCCTCGGTCATCATCGTGACGACATTGTGCAGACACTGTTTTTAAATATGTTCTATGGCGGCAAAATGAAAGGCATGCCACCGAAGCTCATGAGCGATGACGGTAAACATATCGTTATTCGTCCGTTAGCCTATTGCCGTGAAAAGGATATTGAACGTTTTGCTATTGCCCGTCAGTATCCGATCATTCCTTGCAATCTCTGCGGTTCTCAGCCTAATTTACAGCGCCAGGTGATTGGCGACATGCTGCGAGACTGGGATAAACGCTATCCGGGCCGGATAGAAACCCTGTTTAGTTCAATGCAAAATGTGGTTCCTTCCCATCTCTGTGATACAGAGATGTTTGATTTTAAAGGAATAACAAAGGGTTCTGAAGTGATTGACGGCGGAGATCTAGCGTTTGACAGGGAAGATCTGCCGCTGCAACCCGCTGGCTGGCAGCCCGAGGAAGATACTGACACACCAGTACAACGCCTTGATATTCTGGAAATTAAATAATCTTTCTATCTCTCCCTGTACGGGAGAGATTTTGCCCGGTACAGATAAAAAAAAAGCCGACTGATTAAAGTCGGCATCATCGGAATTAACTGTGCTATGCATTAATTCTTAAGAAGAAAGTAAGACAAATATGGAGCACAACGTCCATCACTAGGTTGACGTTGTATTCACCTGCGAGATGAATTATGTCTGAAGTCCCCATGCTGTTTCTTGATTTTGCTCAAGTTAAGGGTGGTTTACTGAGAACGCAGGTACTCTACACTTTTTAGATCCATTTTCTGCGATACAGCCAACCCGCCACACAACCAATAATCACTACCAGAGCAAGACAGAACACACTGAAAGCAAATTTTCCGTCTGAACCCGGAATACCACCCAGATTGACACCAAAAAGCCCGGTTAAAAAAGTGCTGGGTAAAAAAACCATCGCCATCAAAGACATTGTATAGGTTCGTCTTCCCAATGCCTCTTGCATCAGTTGTGATATTTCATCAGTCATTATCGCAGTACGCGCAATACAGGAGTCAATTTCATCCAGGCCCCTTCTGCCAAGGCGGTCGGCAATATCCTGCATTAAACGACGCTGATCATCACTGAGCCAACTAATACGATCGTTGGCCAGGCGAGCATAAACATCGCGCTGGGGAGCCATATAACGGCGCATCACAATCAGCTGTTTACGCAGTAATGCCAAAGTACCGCGCGGAGGGACTTTTTGATCAAGTAAGTCATCTTCGAGGTCAATGATCGTATCATGCAGATGTTCAACAAAATCACTCGCATGATCGGTTAGTGCATCGCAGACGCTGACCAGCCAACTGCCACTGGATGTCGGACCGCTTCCTGAGGCAAGCTCGCTAATCACGTCATCCAGTGCCAGTATGGTTCGCTGGCAAGTAGTAATGATTAAACGGTCATTCATAAATAATGGCATCGCAACCATCTGCTCAGGCCGTTCTTCAGTGCTACCATTCACACAACGCAGCGTAATCAATGTCCCCTCACCCAGCCGGGATACCCGAGGACGCAGACCTTCACCCGTCAATGCATCGCGTATGTTATCAGGGATAAGGGGAGTCGATGCGAGCCAGTCGGCGCAACTCTGGTGAGTATAGTTAAGATGTAACCAGCAAGGATGTTCACTATCGATGACGCTATCACTGTCGACGGGACGGGCCCCTCCCTTACCATCCAGTTGCCAGGCAAAGATTGCATCCGATACATTGAGGTTACTACCTTTAATGACATCCACTTCCACCTTCCTTATCCATGATATCTCTGTTTACTGTCTGATATTATTTAACCGTAAATCACAAAATGTTCTCCGGCAAGTAAATCCTTAGCTTACCATTGTTAATAAATACAACATTTTTGTTTTATTTTTACTCTTTTATGTTGGTTTTTAGTGCTACAATTTATCACTCAAACACGGATATCCTTCGTGATAACGGTTAAATTAAAATAGAGGTTATATATGTTCAGATATCCCATCACGGTCTCTTTTGATGATGAAACCGGAGAGTATGAGATAAGCTATCGTGATTTTAGCGATCTCTATTCCAGCGCATTAACCGAAGATGACGTTGAGCTAGAAGCAAAAGATGGGTTAACTGCGTTTATTGCTGATTTGATTGAATCCCGGATCCCCGTTCCGGCCCCTTCTCCTGCTGAAACCGGTGATATCACCGTTCATCTGCCCGTGCTCACGTGTTTAAAAATCGCACTTCATAATGCCATGATTAATACCGGTACAAGAAAAATCGATTTGGCGAGAAAATTAAATCAGAAAGGTCCACAAATAGACCGCTTACTGGATGTTGATCATGCCTCCAAGGTTGAAACGTTGGAACAGGCCTTGTATCTGTTAGGTTACGAAGTCTCGGTCTCCATCGCCAAACTTCCGTGAATCTTTATACGGGTGTCACTGACACCCATGAGAATGCATAGATCTTCATACGCTAATATTTTCTAAAATACCCTTATAGTAACAGGTGGTTAACAACATCTGTTGACACGCTTTATTCCCCGCTGTATAAAACCGCGCCGTATAAATAATTCTTATTTACATTGTGCCCATCACCGGGTGTCAGTAACACTTACAAAGGGTAGTTTGATATGAAAAAGGTTATCTGTGCCTTAGGACTGTCATTGACCGCAGTCAGCTCTGTATTTGCCACCACCTACCCTGTCACCATTGAGAATTGTGGCTACCAGGAAACCTTTACTAAAGCACCTGAACGGGTTGTTGCCCTGGGACAAAATACAGCAGAAATACTGATGTTACTGGGACTTGAAGATAAAGTCGTCGCCAGTGCATTCTGGCCAACGAAAGTGCTGCCGGCACTGGCTAAACAAAATGAAAAAATTAAAACACTGACGGTTGAGATCCCTACTCTCGAATCAATTCTGGCTCAGGATCCTGACTTTATTGCTGCTCAGTTGCCCTTATTACTGGGACCAGAAAGTAAGGTCGCTAAACGAGAAGACCTGGTAACCGTCGGTGTTAATAGTTATATGTCTCCGGGAATGTGTGCTACCAAAAAATCGGTCGGTGATATGTATGGCAGCCGTCAGAAACTGTGGGACATGTCCTTCTTGTATAAAGAAATCAGTGATTTAGCGACCATTTTCAATGTCGAAGATCGGGGCAATGCACTGATCGCTGATTTTAAACAGCGTGAAAGTCATCTTCGGGATGAATTTAGCAAAAATAAACAAGACCGCTCTTTTGTCTTTTGGTTTTCCAGTTCATCACCCTCTTCGGATGTCTACGTTGGGGGTAAAAACAGTGCCTCCGGTTTTATTGCCGATACCCTGGGAGGACATAATGCCATTACCTCTGAAACTGAATGGCCAACCGTTGGCTGGGAAAGCATCATTGCGGCTAATCCCAATGTGATAGTGGTTTCCAGTCTCGATCGTAATCGCTGGGCTTTGGATAGTGCAGAAGAAAAAATTAAATTTCTGAAAAGTGATCCGGCAGTTAGTCAGCTTGAGGCGGTTAAAAAAGGACATATTGTCGTGATGGATGGTCAAGCGATGAATCCAACTATTCGTACCATTTATGGCGCAGAGCAAGTTGCAAAACAACTCAGAGAGATGGACTTTAACTGATGCATCATGCCGTTAAACAAACCCGGCAAGGTTTACTGCTCACAACTTCTGCTCTGATAGCCTTTATCGTATTGCTGACTGTCATTGCAGTGGGTGTGAGCGTTGGTGAACTTTCTATTCCGTTAAGCAATGTGTTTTATGCACTGACCAACAGAGCAGGATTCACCGAGGTTCCCCTTAATCGTATCTATGAAAGCGTTATCTGGGATTTCCGTTTTAGCCGGGCACTGGTTGCCGCTTGCTGTGGTGCAGGGCTGGCTATTTGCGGAGCCGTGTTGCAAAGCTTACTGAAAAATGCTCTGGCTGAACCCTATGTACTCGGTGTCTCAGCGGGCGCATCAACAGGTGCTGTATCTGTGGTGGTTCTGGGCCTTGGCACCGGGGCTATCTCTCTTTCTGCTGGTGCCTTTGCGGGGGCCTTTGCTGCCTTTGCTTTTGTGGCCTTACTGACTAATGGTGCACGCGGCGGTAACGAACGCACTATCCTGGCGGGTGTCGCAGCATCGCAGCTGTTTAATGCCATGACCGCCTATACCATTAGTACCTCAGCCAGCGCCCAACAGGCACGTGATGTTATGTTCTGGTTGTTGGGGAGCTTCAGTGGTGTACGCTGGCCCGAATTTCAGCTTGTATTCGTCGTGGTGGTACTTGGCCTCGCTGTTTGCCTTTACTACTCGCGTGCCCTGGATGCCTTCACCTTCGGCGACGATGCTGCTGCTTCATTAGGGATCCGTGTCACCTGGGTACGGCTGATTTTATTTACCACCACAGCACTGATAACCGCAACCATTGTCAGTATGGCCGGTTCCATTGGTTTCGTCGGGTTGGTCGTTCCCCATATGATGCGTTTCTTTTTTGGTCCGCTTCACCGCACCTTACTTATCGCCAGTGCTCTGGCGGGGGCGATTTTAATGGTGCTGGCTGATATTGCTTCCAGAATGCTGATAGCCCCACAGACGCTGCCCGTTGGTGTCGTTACCGCGCTGGTTGGGGTACCGTTCTTTGCTGTTATTATCTATCGTTCAAGGAACAAATGATGAGTATTACTGCTGAAAATATCACCTGGAAGGTAGGTAAAAAAGTCATTGTTAATAATGTTTCACTTTCTATATCACAGGGACAGACTGTCGGTTTACTGGGGCCAAATGGTTCAGGGAAGTCTTCACTGCTGCGCGTTCTTGCAGGTTTACGACGTCCCCATGCCGGGACCGTCTCGCTGAATGGAAAACCAATCGCACGATTTGCAAGAAAGCAACTAGCCCGACGTATCGCCTTTGTCGAACAACACGGAATGACCGAATCGAATATGCGCGTTCGTGATGTGGTCAAGTTAGGGCGGATCCCTCACCATAGCGCATTTTCTGGCTGGACGAGTCTTGACGACCAGACGGTTAATTCAGCCCTGGAACGGGTTGATATGCTTGATAAATCCGACCAGGGTTGGCTCAGTTTATCAGGCGGAGAACGTCAGCGCGTGCATATTGCCAGGGCTCTGGCACAAGTACCGAGTGAGATCCTGCTGGATGAACCCACTAATCACCTGGACATTCATCATCAGATACAGCTGATGAAGCTGATCAGTGAGTTGCCTGTCACCAGTATTGTAGCTATTCATGACCTTAATCATGCAGCTATGTTCTGTGATGCCTTAATCGTGATGCAGCAAGGACAAGTGATCGCCTCCGGTTCCCCGGAAGAGATCTTAACCGAAGCCCTACTCTGGGATGTTTTCCGGGTGAAAACCAGAATCGAAATTTCTGCGTTTCACGGTAAAAAACATATCCACTACCTTATTTGAACCCGGCTCACGAATGAAGTTTCTGCGTCCAGCTACCCGTCTTTGGCCTCCCGTATTACTGGGTAGCCAGTTTGTATTCAATATTGGCTTTTATGCTGTTATTCCTTTTCTGGCGATTTTTCTTCGCGATGATATGTTGCTCTCAGGGGCCATGATTGGTTTGATCCTCGGTCTCAGAACCTTCTCCCAGCAAGGGATGTTTATCATTGGTGGCGCGCTTTCAGACAGTTATGGTGCCCGGATTGTTATTCTTTGCGGGTGTATTATCCGTATTGTGGGTTATCTGTTGCTGGCTCTGGGTGACAGCCTTACGCCTGTTATCCTCGGCGCCTGTTTGACCGGCGTGGGTGGCGCACTGTTTTCCCCTTCTATTGAAGCCTTGCTGGCAAAAGCAGGGACGGACAGTGAAGCCCAGGGGAAACGCAGTCGTGCCGAGTGGTTTGCGCTGTTTGCCGTTTGCGGCGAACTCGGTGCAGTGATTGGCCCTGCGGCCGGGGCACTGCTAACCGGATTTGGTTTTCGTGAGATAGCCCTGGCAGGTGCTGCGGTATTTATTATCGCCCTTGGCGTGCTGTATTTATGCCTGCCGCCAGACTCGCCCCGACATCAGTCACTGTATATCCCACCATGGTGGAGTACTTTTCGACAGCCCCGCTTTGTGGTTTTTATCATCGCCTACAGTTCTTGGTTACTGAGTTATAACCAGTTATATCTGGCGCTTCCGGTTGAAATCAGCCGCGCTGGCGGCAGTGAAAAAGATTTAGGCCCTCTGTTTATACTGGCATCGGTGCTGATTATTCTGTTTCAGCTCCCGCTGGCCCGTTTCGCCCGGCGAACAGGTGCGGCCAGGATAATGCCAGCCGGGTTTCTTCTGCTGTCAGCCTCTTTTCTCAGTGTGGCCCTGTTTGCCGCTCAGGAACCCGATGATTCCTGGCTCAGACTACTCCCTGCGGCCTGTTTTGTGACGCTGCTGACAATCAGTCAGATGCTACTCGGGCCTTCGGCAAAAGATTTGATCCCTGAGTTTGCCAATAAAACCACGCTCGGTGCTCACTATGGCGCATTATCGACAGCGGGAGGGATCGCTGTATTGGTGGGAAATTTACTATTAGGATCCCAATTAGACAAGGCGCTGACGCCCTCTCCTGACGCGATCATTCCCTGGTTACAGTTGGCCGTCTTTCCGTTTTTAAGCGCCATCGCTTTTTATCTTCTCTACCGACCCGGCAAAAGCATAAAGCAATAAATCGTCAGGTCATTATTCTTTAATGAAGAGCTCGATACGTTTTTTTACTCCATTCTCTTCAATTGTCGTTTCAGCCTGATAAGACGCATTATTCTTGGAGCAGGTCAGCATTTCGTCAAAGTTAAAACCATTTTGCTTTAACCCTTCCAGTGCTGAATTCGGTAACAGGCCATGCAAGAGAGAAATAAACATCACGGGAACCGTTGTTTCTTCGTCCAACTCATTACCGATGTATTTTTTGATAACTAATTTTTTCATTTGCATACTCACTTAATGTTCAACATCACCAACGATAATACTCATAAGGGAACGCAAACTCATGCCCACAATGGGTCTGAGACTACACTCATGGCGATAATCGTCATTCGCTGTGCATTAATCAATATTCCATAACGTTTCATCTAGTTTAAGGATGATATTTTCGCCAGTAACCTCATAATTTGCACTGCCCTGAACCTGGAAAAAATCATTTTGGTCATGGCAAGGCGCGAAGTAGTTTACCTGACAATCATAATTCACTTTCCCGTCTGACAGGCCGGTGACACTGAAGCTCCCAGCTACTACTGCATAACGTATATCCCCACCATAAGTTGAGAGAATAGCACTGTCAAATAGCGCTGCATGCGCTTCAAATAATGCTTTTAATGCAACATCATCTTCTGGCGAAACGCCATTCAGTGGGATCTGGTAATGCGTTATATCAGACATAATATCTCCTGGTTATTATCAACATACTCAGTATGCATGCCCTCGGATTTGGAGCGATAAACATCTAGCAACCATACACCAAATAATTACAGTAATCTCCAGGAGACAACAAATTCTTATTATACAAACTAATACTTAGTCGTATAATACCACCCCGACCTATTTAAATTCCTAATGCTTTAACTTTTTAGACATAATTTGAATACAACTGAACCAGAGATGTATTCTCAAGAAAATAATTATCACTGACACTTTCATTGCTGCATTACTGATTGCCTGTGACAGGGTCACGTCAACAAAAATGAGAAAGTCTGGGGTGAATAATATCTCGCCGAAAATTGATTGTTTTTCAATCAACCAAGGGTTGGGGCGGACATAGCACCAGGGAGCTGAAATATCAGATGAACAAATATGGTGAAAATTTAGCCATTAAATCATTAACAAAAATTTCTTTAATAACAAAAATATAGATAACATTAAGAGACTAAGAGAAATAATCAGTTGTAAATAGACGATTTGCGTTTTATAACAATTGAATAATAACAGTGATATCACCACGACAAGATTTGCTGTTATTACAACCATTTTTAGTTTAACTGTTTTAGCCTACTGCTGTACGTGGTTCCGATGGTATCCCG
Source organism: uncultured Cedecea sp. (assembly GCF_947498825.1). Lineage (GTDB taxonomy): Bacteria > Pseudomonadota > Gammaproteobacteria > Enterobacterales > Enterobacteriaceae > JGM124. The sequence continues at coordinate 56,913 of NZ_CANMLV010000015.1, forward strand.
GCATTAGGCTGAATACGAGGAGGCTCGTATATGACTGTTACTATTCGTTCACAAAGGCTGTTTTGCGCCAACTCGCTCGATGAATCGCCCCTTTTGCGGCGGCGAAACAAATTTTCATCCCTGAACAGGTAAGTTACATCAAACCGTCATATTCATAATGAATTGTATGAACTGTTTTCTATTACTCTGATTGATATACGTCCTGAAGTTATCGCCGTTGAATAATCTCCATAAGGTGACGTTATGAAACTGATTAATCGTAGCAAACACTCATCAGTAGGAGGCCGGGCATGCGATGCGGCTCTGGCAACTCACCATGCAAAGTTCGGAAACTATGGCAGACAGAAGTCGCGAACTAATTATACTGTCTCGGTAGACGGTATGAAAATAACCGTTGAAGTGATCAATCGTTCATCCAGTTACGTTGCTACAGCAATGAACGAATTCCGTAAACTCCAGAATCTTCCTGCCCATACCAGTTAACCTTATACCCAAGCAACTTGAAGTATGACGGGTATAGAACCGGGAAATCACAGGTATCCGGGCGGGCGGATAATATTCCTGTGCTCAGGCCGGTACGGCACTACTGTCACTAAACTGAAGGGAAGAAAAATACCAGCGTTGATAGTCCCTGCATGCAGGGACTATCAAAGAAGATGATTACTCTGTCATCTTAGCCGTATTACTGTCGGCGGCACGTTGCGAGATTTCTAATGCAACCGGAATATTTTTATACGCCGGTATACCGCTTTGTGGATCGAAATTATCCAGCGCAATCAGGTTATTTGATTCAGGAAAATAGGTTGCCACACAGCGATCCGCCATATCGTGAATCACTATCTGAAGATTATCCACCCGTCGGTGCGTTTTGTTTTGCTGTTTATCCAGCGCGATAACATTCACTCTGTCACCTGCCACCAGTTTCTGTTTATCTGCCTCATCCTGGCTGATAAACAACACATCTCGCTGACCCAAAATACCCCGATAGCGGTCATTTAAACCATAGATGGTGGTGTTATATTGGTCATGGCTCCGTACTGTGGCTAATACCAGTTCACTGGCATTTGCTGATTCAGGATCTTCGAGTAAACCTTCAGTGGTAAAAAAGTTTGCCCGACCCGATGCGGTGGTCCACTTACGTTCAGACGCCGGGTTAGTCAAATGAAAGCCTCCCGGCTGGAGGATCCTCTCATTATAATTATCAAACCCAGGTAACACTGCCTCCATAGCATCACGTATCACATTGTAATCGTCTACCATACCTTGCCAGTCCACTTTACTATTCGGCAGCGTCGCTTGGGCAAGACCAGCAACAATCGCACATTCGGATTTCAGATAAGGACTGGCCGGCTCTAACATACCGCGTGAAGCATGTACCATCGACATGGAGTCTTCGACAGTTATCGCCTGTTCACCGCTCTTCTGTGTATCACGTTCGGTCCGGCCTAAGACAGGAAACAGAAAGGTATTACGCGCAGTGAGCAGATGAGAACGATTTAGCTTTGTCCCAAGATGCACAGCCAAGTCGAGCTTTTTCATCCCGCTAAAACAGGCATCCTGATCTGGCATGGCTACAGCCAGATTGCCCCCCATGCAAATTAATGCCTTTGAATGACCTTCCGATATCGCCTGCATACTGGCCACGGCGGCATGACCGAATTTATCTGGCGGGGTAAAACCAAATCGCGCTTCAAGTTTCTCTAAGAATGACTTACTCGGTTTTTCGGTAATACCTACAGTACGATCGCCCTGAACATTAGAATGCCCTCGTAGCGGGCAAATCCCGGCACCTTCACGACCGATATTACCTTTAAGCAGCAGCAAATTGACCAGTTGCTGAATATTTTGCGTACCATGCTGATGCTGAGTGATCCCCATGCCATAACAGATAATGGTACTCTTGGCGTCGGCGTAAGAAGAAGCAATCTGCTCAATATCCTGCTGAGTGATGCCGCTATGCTTAACGATATCTTCCCAGGATGTATTCTGTACATCTTGTTTAAGGGCTTCAAAGCCAGCAGTATGTTCTTGAATAAAGGCGTGGTCTAATAATGCGGGCTTACTATCCTGTTGCGCGATATCATCCCAGCCAATCAGCGTTTTCATTACTCCTTTAACTAAAGCCGTATCACCGCCAATACGAACTTTATAATAGTCACTCGCTAGTTGAGTAGACTGTAACGTCAGCATTTCAACGGGATCTTGCGGGGCAGTAAAACGTTCTAATCCTCTTTCTTTAAGCGGATTAATGGCAATAATTTTTCCGCCACGTTTCGACACTTCACGCAGCGAAGTTAACATGCGTGGATGGTTAGTTCCGGGATTATGGCCGATACAGATAACGAGGTCTGCTTTATCGAAATCTTCCAGCAGCACAGTACCTTTACCGATCCCTATCGCCGCTGCAAGGCCAACACTGGTGGGTTCATGGCACATATTCGAACAATCAGGAAAATTATTCGTGCCGTATTCACGGGCAAAAAGCTGGTAGAGGAATGCAGCTTCATTTGAAGTTCTTCCTGAAGTATAAAACTCTACAACATCAGGATTGCTATAACTTGCCAGTTGCTGGCCTATTTGTTTGAATGCCTCATCCCAGCTAATTTCTTCATAGTGGTCAGTCTGTTGGTTGTACTTTAGTGGATGGGTTAAGCGCCCTTCATTCTCTAAATCATAATCATTCCAGGACAGCAGTTCGGTCACCGTATGTTCAGCCAGAAACTGAGGGGTGGTTCTCTTTTTGGTACTTTCCCAGGCCATTGCCTTCGCACCATTCTCGCACATGTCGAATGATGCGCTGTGCTTAGGATCCGGCCAGGCACAGCCGGGGCAGTCAAATCCCTGAGGTTTATTCATTTCGAACATGGCAATCAGATCATGCCCCTCATTCATTTGCCCACGGATAGCCTCTGCGACAGCCTTAAGCGCTCCCCATCCCCCGGCAGGACCGGTATAGTTTTCTATTTTCTTATTCATTCTGCTTCCTTAATTTTATAATTAAGTGAATTAACCCGACGACATGCAATGTACTAAAAAATACTTCACTGCTTAATACTATATACAAAGCCATGGATTTTGCAGGGTAATGATTCTATTTTTGACGGGTTTGGTAAATAAGATCAATTTATGTGCTGAGAATGATATTATCTTCAAAGATACTCTCACGAAATCATGAGCATTTCCCCCGATACCCGCATTAACACGGGTTTGCGTATATAAAAAAATATACCTATGCCCAAAATAATTCGAGTGGCTTGTAGCCGCACCTCACGCATGCAACACCCAAGCAATTTGAAGTATGGCGGGTATATCACTCAACCATTAAGTGCATTTTTTATATAAGTTGCAACATAATTCACTATATACTCAAATATATAGCGAATGAGTGATTTGAAGAAATTTCAGAATGAACTTGTCGATATTCCCCCCGGAGGAAACTCGGGTAGCTTCATAAATAATGGCGCGATTGATCGCGCCATTCTCGAGTTTTACTGGGCTATTTGAGACCCGTATACTATTTATGCTCAACGATATACATCGTCCGGCTGTAGGCAATATCCTCAGGGTTATTAATAGGATAGCCTTTTAACCACGGCTTAATCAGCCGCCCATTGGTATACTGATAAATTGGCGCAATGGGTGCTTGTTCCAGCAGTATTTTTTCTGCCAGATTGTAGTCTTGATTACGTGCCTTAGCAGTCGTCTCAAGCGCAGCCTGGTTCAGTATTTTGTCATAAACGGGTGATTTAAAGCGTGAAATATTACCGCTATGCGTAGATCCCAGCAACGTTAAAAAGGTTGAGGGTTCATTATAATCCCCAACCCAGGATGCGCGAACCACGTCAAAATTACCGCTGTTACGGCTGTCAATATAGGTTTTCCACTCCTGGTTTTGTAACTTGACGTCTACACCCAGGTTTTTCTTCCACATTGCGGCGATAGCAATGGCTATTTTCTGATGGTTCTCCGAGGTGTTATATAACAGGGTCAAATCCAGCGGTTTATCTGGGCCATAACCTGCCGCACGTAATAACATTTTTGCCTGGGCATTGAGTTCTTCCTGGCTCATTTCTTCAAATGGTGAAGACTCAGGGGTAAAGCCCGCTGTGACTTCCGGGGTAAAACGCCAGGCCGGTTTTTCTCCCGTTCCCAGAACTTTATCCGCCATTAACCGACGATCTATCGTCATATTCAAGGCCTGGCGGACTCTGACGTCTGCTGTCGGCCCTTTCTCTGTATTGAATGCATAGTAATAGGTGCCAAGCTGTGGCGGGGTATAAACTTCTCCCGGAATATCTTGCTTGAGTTTCTGATACAAGGCTTTGGGAAATGACTCAGTGATATCAATGTCCCCTGCCAGGTAACGTTTTGTGGCAGCTGATTCCTGATTAACAGGAACAAAGGTCACTTTATTCAGTACCGTTTTGTCGTTATCCCAGTAATTAGCATTGCGTACTGCCACTAATTTTTCATTTACAACACGATCCTGCAATGTATAAGCACCATTACCGACCAATTTTCCCGGTTTGGTCCACTCAGCACCATACTGTTCTATGACATGACGTGGTACAGGATAGAGAGAAGCATTAACAACAAGGCTTGGGAAATACGGGACTGGTTTATCTAGTTGAACACGCAGGGTTTTATCATCTATCGCCGTCACACCCAATTTATCAGCGGGCATTTTTCCGTCGATAATATCCTGCGCATTCAGGATACCCGCCAGTGCAGCAAACCAGGCAAAAGAAGACGTATTCGCAGGATCGACAAGTCGCTGCCAGCTATAAACAAAGTCCTGTGCGGTCAGCGGGCTGCCATCAGACCAGCGAGCATTATCACGTAAGGTAAAAATCCACGTGCGGTTATCATTACTTTGCCAGCGTGACGCGACGCCAGGCACAATCTCCCCTTTTTCGGTTTGATTCGTCAAACCTTCAAACAAATCACGTATCACCTGAATTTCCGGTAAACCCACTATTTTGGCCGGATCCAGACTGGCTGGCTCATCTTTAATATGACGGACGACCTCCTGCTTTTCAGCAAGGACTGTCCCGGGGGGAACATCAGCCGCCCAGGCGAACTGGAAGAGCGCAGCCAGAGCTAATGCGCAACCACTAAACCGAAGGGTTATTTTCATCATTTTGCTATCCGTATCAGAGTCATGCGCAAGAAAACAAGTGAAGGTTACTGTACCGTACTTGGTTATTTTATTTCCAGGAAAACTGTCACATCCTGGAAAATAGATACTGTTAATTATTATCTTAACAAATTGATTTTTAATAACCGTATCTTGCTCTCGTAATATTTCTGGTAAAACATGATACTGATATGATTGATCAGTTGGTTATTCATAAGGATGATTATGACCCTCACCCGACCACGTCACCAACGCGGCCATTTACCTGCGGGCTGCAAGCAGTACGGAAACTCGGTATTAGGCGCCCCCCTACTCTATTTTCCGTCTACCGCCATCAGCAGTGATACAGGTCTCATTATTGCGGGTACGCACGGTGACGAAAATGCAGCGATGGTGACACTCTCTTGTGCATTACGCACGCTAAAACCAGGCACACCTCATCACCATGTGGTACTGGCTGTCAATCCCGATGGTTGCCAGCTCGGCCTGCGCGCTAATGCTAATGGCGTTGATCTGAATCGTAATTTTGCCAGTGCTAACTGGCTGGCAGGCAAAACGGTTTACCGTTGGAACAGTCAGGCTACGGAGCGGGATGTCGTGCTCTCGACTGGCCAGAAACCAGCTTCTGAGCCTGAAACTCAGGCTCTGTGCCAACTGATTAGGACCTTACAACCTGCATGGGTGGTTTCGTTTCATGATCCCCTTGGCTGCATTGACGATCCCCAGCATTCGCCGCTGGGGCAATGGTTGTCCGATAGTTTTCAGCTACCGCTGGTGACTGATGTCGGATATGCCACGCCCGGTTCTTTTGGCAGCTGGTGTGCTGAGCAAAACTTACCCTGTATTACTGCCGAGTTTCCACCTGTCTCAGCCGATGAGGCCAGTGAACGATATCTCGATGCAATGATAGGTCTGCTGCGCTGGTCTCTCTGCTAGAACGAGAGTCTGCCGCAGGAAAATGCCAGACCTGGCTGTACATCTTTTAGCAGCCAGGTTGGACCATCAAGATCGGCAAAACGCGCGCTGAGGGCCAAAGGCAGTACCGCGTTGATGGCGCGAGAACTGCAGAGCATACAGCCGACCATAATCGTAAAACCTTGTTCACGAGCCGCCCGGGCCAGCAGTAAAGCCTCTGTCAGCCCGCCGGTTTTATCCAGTTTAATATTCACCATCTCATAGCACCCAATCAGAGAATGAAGACTGGCGCGAGTGTGGCAACTTTCGTCGGCGCAAATTGGCAGAGGATGCGTAAACAGCGCCAGGGCTTCGTCCTGCTGTGCGGGCAGTGGTTGCTCCAGCATTGCCACGTTTAATTCAGCCAGCCGCTGACAGCGCTCCTCCAGTCCTTCGGGTTGCCAGGACTCATTCGCATCCACTATTAAGGTGGCTTCAGGAACGGCGCGCCGAATTGCCGTCATGCGCTCAATGACCTGATAATTATCCAGTTTTATCTTCAGTAACGAGGCACCTTTTTCCCATAACCGGGTAGCCGCTGTTGCCATCTGTTCCGGGCTGTCAATACTGATGGTCTGAGCGGTATCAAGCTGCGACGGCAAGCTGACTGCCAGTAACGAAGCAACACTTGTACCCGCTTTCGCAGCTTCCAGACTCCATAACGCACTGTCCACCGCATTACGTGCCGCCCCTGCCGGTAATAGTGTTTGTAGCTGCTCGCGGCTGACGCCTTGTTCCAGTGCCGGAATAATACTTTCAATTTGCTCCAGTACCGTCTGTTCGCTCTCACCATAACGGGGATAAGGGGTACACTCTCCGATACCAGACAGACCGCTTTCTGTTATTTCGACCACAACAACCCGAGCCTCACTTCGTATCCCTCTTGCGATAACAAAGGGAGTATGCAGTGGGAATCCTTGTGAATAGCATTTAATTGTTCTCATGCACCCTCTTTTTAGCGAAAAATACGCCTGATGGCTGAAGTTTTACAGATAACGCGAGTTTTTTATATTCATTCATTGAATCCTGGAATACACTGCCCCGGGTGTTAATTCAATGTAAAAGGAAAATCTGACATGTCACAAACAGTTCATTTTCAAGGTAACCCGGTAAAAGTTTCTGGCCAAATCCCACAAACAGGAAGCAAAGCGGCTCCATTTACCTTGGTCGCCAAAGATCTTTCCGACGTTTCTCTGAGCCAGTACGCAGGAAAACGTAAAGTTTTGAACATCTTCCCAAGCATTGATACCGGCGTTTGCGCGGCATCAGTACGTAAATTTAATCAGCTGGCTACCGAACTGGATAATACCATTGTTCTGTGTATTTCTGCTGACCTGCCTTTCGCTCAGTCTCGCTTCTGCGGTGCTGAAGGTCTGAGCAACGTGGTCACGTTGTCCACTCTGCGCCACCCTGATTTCCAGCAAACCTATGGTGTAAGCCTGGAAGACAGCGCACTGAAAGGTCTGACTGCACGTGCAGTTGTTGTATTGAATGAGCAAGACGAAGTTATTTTTAGTGAGCTGGTGAATGAAATCACCACTGAGCCTGACTATGCCGCGGCTCTGGAAGCTCTGAAAGCATAAAAAAATGCCCCGTAAACGGGGCATAGAATGAAAACAAAAGGGGCGAAAATAAATATTCGCCCCTTTTTGTGTTTTTAATCCGCTACTCTTCGCCTTTTTTCTGGTTAAGTCCATATTCCCGCAGTTTATTCGCGACCGCTGTATGAGAAACACCTAACCGTTTGGCCAGCTTACGTGTGCTGGGATAACTGCGATAAAGCTGCGTCAGGACGGAACGCTCGAATCGACCGATGATTTCATCCAGCGATCCTTGTACGGCTTCTTCACCAACAGCCATCTGAGGTGCATCAAAATCAGGTAAAACGATATCCTGGCTACGTAACTCATAGCCATCCAATTGTGTCAGTGCCCGATAAAGCGTGTTTTTTAGCTGACGAATGTTACCTGGCCAGCCATATTGGGTAAGTACGCTACTTAAATCATTTGCCAGTCTCGGACGCTCCACTCCCTGCTCATCGGCAAAGCGAGCAACAAAGAGCTTAGTCAACGGCATAATATCTTGTGGACAATCACGCAATGGCGGTAGTACCAGTGTTAACACGTTGAGTCGATAGTACAAATCTTCACGAAACAGGCCTTTTTGCACCAGTTCAACCAGATTTTTTTGCGTGGCGCAAATCACCCGGACATCGACGTTAACTTCATGATCTTCACCGACACGGCGGAAAGTGCCGTCATTGAGAAAACGCAGCAATTTTGTCTGCATTCGGGGCGACATCTCACCGATTTCATCCAGCAAAACGGAACCGCCACTGGCCTGTTCAAAAAAGCCTTTTTTACCTTCCAGCGCGTTAGCATAGGCTCCCGCTGCATGGCCAAACAGTTCACTTTCAATCACATCATCAGGAATCGAACCGCAGTTGAGTGCAAGAAAAGGCTTTTGTGCCCGAGGGCCACTTTTATGGCAAGCATGAGCAAATAAGTCTTTCCCGGTACCGGTATCACCGATAATCAGTAGCGGGGCATTAAGTAAAGCCAGTTTACGCGCCTGCTCAACAATATGGCGCATTTTGGGACTTACGGCGACGATTTGATTAAAGGCGTCCATATCATAGTGAGACAGTGTTTGAAGCTGTCGCCCCATTCGGACCGTGGAACGCAGCATCACGACAGCGCCTATCAGTATCGGTACACCGGTTTCATCGTCAAGATTAACCGGCGTAATCTCCATCAGAAAATGCTGCCCGTTAATGATTTGATGTTCGGTGTGGGACGTTTGCGGGGCACTTTCCAGCCAGCGGGAGAAACTAAAATCATGGATCAGGGTTGTTATCTGGCTACTACACAGACGTTCTTCCGACTGACCGAATAGCGTACAGCTCGCCGGATTAGCACGCTCAATGCGGCTTTTTAAGTCCAGCGAGAGTACCGGCTCCGGCAGTGCTTCCAGCAATGCACTTAAGGCACGATGTTCGAGCTCTGACGGCATCCAGGCACTGGTACGCACATCAGTTACGCCAGGAATGCGGCGGATCTCTGCCATTAAACGGCTGAAAGATTCAAAATCAAGCGTTGAGAAATTAAGGTATATACGCCCAATCGGATCGATTTCAATACCACGCAGGTCAATGCCGCGCAGCACCAATAAATCAAGTAACTCACGAGTCAAACCAAGACGATCCTGACAAAAAACTTCCAGACGCATGCAGATGACCTTATTTCATACTAAAAACAGTTTGGATTAACTGATAATACTCCAGTTCACGCCGCGCAAAAAGCGGCGTGTCATGAATAGTTGACAGCAGACTGGAAATGAACGCATCCATTACAAAATTCTATGCCTGCTCAACGAGAAATCTTTTCTGCCTCCGGATCGTTCACCTTGGTTTTAGTGAATGTTTCTTTTATCTGTCCCAGGAGCTGTTTACGGAAATCGCCCATCCTGGGTTTATCATCTTCAAGCCAGGGTAACGGACGGCACAATTCCATCGTTTTAATGCCAAGGCGAGCGGTTAATAGTCCGACGCCCAACCCCTGAGCCGCACGGGTTGAAAGACGTGCTGTAATATCCTGAGACATAATATCCATTCCGGCATCAGTCACAAACTCACTGGCACCCGCAACCGCAATATTCACAAGCACCATACGAAACAGGCGAATACGGCTGAAATAACCGAGTTCAATGCCATACAGTGACGCAATACGATTAATCAGACGGATATTACGCCAGGCAATAAACGCCATATCCACCAGCGCCAGCGGGCTGACAGCAATCATCACCGCGGATGCGGCGGCGGAACGACTAATTTCCCGGCGCGCTTGTTCGTCAAGTACCGGCTGAACCCACTGGGCGTATAGTGTCACAACTTCCCGATCATTATGGGTTTCATGCAGAGCGCTCTGCCAGCGTTGCAAAGCCGGATGCCCCTGATCCAGACCCGCCTGCTGCGCCAGTTTCTCACAAAACTGACGCCCTTTTCCTATCCCTTGGCTGGCAAGCAATTCATGAGCTTCGTCTCTTTCATCCGCTCTTTGACGTAAACGCCATAGTCGTCGCCACTCACTCACCACTGAGCCCACCCCGGCCACAATAATCAGGCCGCCCGCGGCTCCCGCACTCAGTGCAATCCAGTCCTGAGTTTCCCAGGCTCGATACAGCCAAAGACCGCCCTGGCCGATAACACTCAGGCCAAATAATACCAAGCCACAAACAACCAGGCGTCGCCAGAGACTCCGTTTTGGCCGTAGGGCATTAATGACGATGTCTTCACTTCTCTGCTCATCGATGTCTGCCTGCAGTTGTTCAGCAGTAAAACATTCTGACTCCTGTTCACTAAATGTGCGGGCTGTTTTTCCGCTGGCCTGTGGCTCGTCATGCGGAGTCACAGGAAAATCGATACGCGGTTTAATAGGCTGACTCATCGCAACTTATCTCCGATTAAAAATTCCAGTGCAGAATCCAGGCGGATATGCGGTAAGGGGCTATCCAGTGCCATGGACTGAGGACGAAAGGTTTCAAACTGGAATTGTTGAGCTTGCCAGAAATCGGCCCCCGGCAAACGGGGGGGAACATCGCCCGGATAAACGGTTAATGGCATACCATCAGAAAGCCGCTCGCCACGTAACGCAGGGAGCTTCTCTCCATCGACGGTAACGATACCACTTTGTGTCGCCTGCACCGAAGCAAGCCCCATACAATCCATACTGATCCCTTCAAAAGCCGCATGTTGTCGCGCTTCCTGGACTAACTGCTGAAGCAGTGAAACCAAGTTACCATGCTGATCTGCCGTCACATGGTCGGCCTTGGTGGCGGCAAACAGTAATTTATCGATAACCGGTGAAAACAGACGGCGGAACAGGGTTCGCTGGCCATAATGGAAACTTTGCATCAACTGGCTTAACGCAAGCCGCATATCATTGAATGCCTGAGGACCACTGTTAAGCGGTTGCAGGCAGTCCACCAGGACAATTTGCCGATCAAAACGGACAAAATGATCTTTATAGAAGCCTTTAACCACCTTGTCGCAGTAGTAATTAAAACGGGCATTTAACATGCCAAAATTCGTGTTTTTATCCGCCTGGACCAGTTTCGCTTCGCCAGACTGGTCGATATCAGGCCAGGGAAAAAATTGCAGCACTGGCGCACCGGCTAAATCGCCGGGTAAAACAAAACGGCCGGGCTGAATAAAGTGCAAGCCTTCATTTTTGCAGATATGGAGATAATCCGTCCAGGCTTCGGCGATTAATGCCAGTTGCCCCTCGTCTGCTGGCGCAAAGGGGTCTAGTTTTGCACAACGTGAACGCCATTCGGCACTCCATTCCGCCCGGTCGCCCTTGATCATATCCGTCATCTGTCGTGACCAGCTCAAGTAATCCTGTGCCAGCATCGGTAAATCGAGCAGCCACTCACCGGGATAATCGACGATTTCCAGATACAGCGTTGATGTATCTTTGATATGACGCAACACGCTGTTGGCAGAACGGTAACGTATTGCCAGCCGCATTTCACTTACACCCCGAGTGGCTGTCGGCCAGGACGGTGGAGAGCCATAGAGTTGCGCCAATCCTTGATCATAGGTAAAACGCTGTAATCCAAAGTCTCGCTGAGCAACACGTTTGACTCCAAGCAAACGCCCTTCCCGCGCCGCATTGAATAACGGTAAACGAGCGCCGGTATGGGTATTTAGTAGCTGATTAACCAGCGAAGTAATAAAAGCCGTTTTACCGCTACGGCTTAATCCCGTCACGGCCAGGCGTAAATGCCGGTCAACACCACGATTAACCCATGCGCTGAGTTCATTTTTGATTCGGTTCATCGCCATCCTGGTTTTGTCAGAAATTCAAGCGTCAGATTATTAATTGTAATCAAAGCCGTGTCAGGCAACCATGAGATTATTAAGGAGAGAAAATTGAAAAGCAGCAACACGCCAACCCGGTTTTGACGTGCTGTTTGGGATATATTCAAAGTTTACGAAAATTACTGCGTAATGTGTAAGTATCCGATGTCACATAACGTTCCATCGCTCTCAGTCTTTTCTCCCCGGCAGCCAGTTCTCTGTCCATTGCGCTTAATAGCTCACGGGCAGTGGGTTGATGCTTTTGTCGCTGACGGTTCGCAGGCATCGGGTCGAGTAAAAAGGTCAGCGCTATGTATCCCACTATCACAAAAAATGCGAACCCGAGAAAAAACGCCAGAACAGTAATCAGTCGTACCAGTTTCACCGGAACATCAAAATACTGCGCGATGCCAGCACAGACTCCTTTAATTTTTCCCTGTTCCGGGATACGCCATAACTTTCGGCACTGCACGCATGTTCTCATCAATTGTTCCTCCAGCCAGTATGCTCAGTATCAAGGATCTGCTCCAGGGACTGAATACGCTCGCGCATTTTCCGTGACTCGTCGGTCAGCTGTGCCAGTTTTTGTCGTTCAGCGGAAGAAAGCTGACTTCCAGAAGAGCGATTGTTGTAGTGTAACCAGAGCCAAAGAGGAGCAATAAAAAGCAAAAATATGGTCAGTGGTATCGCAAGAAAAAGCGCGCTCATAAGTACTCCTTACTTGTCAGTCTGACGGTGATGCGCATCTCCGCCAGACTAAAAAACTGCATAATTAGTCGCGTTCGGCATTCATTTTAGCTTTCAGCGCAGCAATTTGGGCACTAATTTCATCATCCGCCTTCAGTTCAGCAAACTGGGTGTCCAGTGAAGTCGGTTTACCAAAGCGCTGGCTTTCGGCTTCCGATTCCATCTGGTCAATGCGACGTTCAAATGATTCGAAACGCGCCATCGCCTGGTCGAGCTTGCCATTATCTAAGTGGCGACGCACGTCGCGGGAAGACGAAGCGGCCTGGTGGCGTAAGTTCAAGGCTTGCTGACGAGCACGTGTTTCAGTGAGTTTATTCTCAAGCTCACCAATTTCCAGCTTCATTCGCATCAGAGTTTCATCAACATGACTGACTTCCTGCTCAAGCACTGCAATTAAATCTGTCAGTTTCTGCTTTTCTATCAGGGCAGCACGCGCCAAGTCTTCTTTATCTTTACGTAATGCCAGTTCGGCTTTGTCTTGCCACTCAAGCTGCTGTGTCTCCGCTTGTTCTACCCGGCGTACCAGTTGTTTCTTTTCAGCCAGGGCTTTAGCGGATGTGGAACGCACTTCAACTAGCGTATCTTCCATTTCCTGAATCATCAGGCGAACCAGTTTCTGCGGATCTTCAGCTTTTTCCAGCAAATTATTGATGTTGGCATTCACAATATCAGCAAAGCGAGAAAAAATACCCATGGTGTTATCTCCTTAATCTTTTCTGTCTGTCATGTGTTCACTGAGAACCGTATAACACAGATAAAGCAAACCCCGTGCCAACTTTGCATTTCAATGATTTTAAACAATAATTTAAATTTGACCCTTCTCAGGAAACTGATACAGTAGGTTAATATCACTAACTATTGGTTAATTTAACTATGCAACAGGCAAAAGATAACTTAATAGGCGAAGCGAATAGCTTCCTGGAAGTTCTGGAGCAAGTTTCCGAGCTTGCGCCACTTAACAAACCTGTGCTGGTGATAGGTGAGCGCGGCACCGGTAAAGAATTGATTGCCAGTCGTCTCCACTTTTTATCTTCTCGATGGCAGGGACCTTTTATCTCGCTGAACTGTGCCGCGCTAAACGAAAACCTGCTGGATAGCGAGTTGTTCGGCCATGAAGCAGGGGCTTTTACCGGCGCACAAAAACGCCATCAGGGTCGTTTTGAGCGCGCTGAGGGCGGTACTCTTTTTCTTGATGAACTGGCCACGGCCCCAATGCTGGTCCAGGAAAAACTATTACGTGTCGTTGAATATGGTGAGCTTGAGCGGGTCGGGGGCAGTCAGCCGCTACAGATTAATGTTCGCTTAGTCTGTGCGACCAACGCAGACCTTCCCCTTCTGGCTCAACAAGGAAAATTTCGCGCGGACTTACTCGACAGGCTGGCATTCGATGTGGTGATGCTGCCCTCGTTAAAAGAACGACAATCGGATATCTTGTTACTGGCAGAGCATTTTGCCATTCAAATGTGTCGTGAGCTCAATCTGCCCTTCTTTCCAGGTTTCAGTGAAGAGGCCAGCCAGATCCTGTTACAGCACGCCTGGCCTGGAAATATTCGTGAATTAAAAAATGTGGTGGAACGTTCTGTCTATCGCCACGGCAACAGCGAAGAAGTGCTGGATCGAATTATTCTCGACCCGTTCGCCAGTGTGGCCTCACGTCTGCGTCCTTTGTTTCCTGAACCAGCATCAAACACACAGCAAACTTCTATTCCAGCACTGCCAGTGGACTTGCGACAGTTTCAGCATCAGCAAGAACTGACGCTATTGAAACAAAGTTTACAGCAGGCCTCGTTTAATCAACGTCGTGCCGCTGAATTATTGGGGATCACCTATCATCAGTTACGGGCAATGATGAAAAAGCACCAGCTGTAGATAAAAAAACAGCATTTTTAAATCGATATGCACGATTCTGTGGCTTCGTTAACAGGAATTTTGGGAACCCTGCCAGAGTAAGATATAATCCGGCCCATCACCTGATAAAATATAAGCCTTTATGCGTGCCATACTGTCCTCTCTGTTAGTGAGTTTATGCTGTCTGCACGGTTCAGTCCACGCGGCTGTGCCTGATGAAAAAACGGCTGATATCCGCAATAGCGGATTTATTTACTGTGTGAGTGGTCAGGTTAATACCTTTAATCCTCAGATGGCCAGTACCGGAGTGACAGTAGATACCCTGGCACCGCAACTCTATGATCGTTTACTGGATGTTGATCCTTATACCTATCGTCTGGAGCCTGAGTTGGCGGAGCGCTGGGAAGTGCTGGATAATGGGGCGACTTACCGTTTTCATCTCCGCCCTCAGGTTGAGTTTCAGAAAACCCCTTGGTTCACCCCTACCCGACCATTAAATGCTGATGATGTCGTTTTCACGTTTCAGCGCATTTTTGATCGCAATAATCCCTGGCATAATGTTAATGGCGGCCATTATCCCTACTTCGACAGCCTACAATTTGCCGAAAGTATCAAAAGTATTCGCAAACTCGACCAAAATACCGTTGAGTTTCGACTGAACCAACCGGATGCCTCCTTTCTGTGGCATATGGCGACACATTATGCATCAGTGATGTCTGCCGAGTATGCCGATAAGCTCACCCGAGAAGATAAAAAGGAACAGATGGATCGCCAGCCCGTGGGAACCGGTCCGTTTCTGTTAGATGAGAACCGCACCGGACAATATATTCGGCTGGCCCGTCATTCGGATTACTGGCGGGGTGAACCCTTGATGCCGCAAGTGGTGCTTGATCTCGGTTACGGTGGTACGGGACGCTTATCGAAGTTACTGACGGGTGAATGTGATGTTCTGGCCTGGCCTGCAGCCAGTCAGCTTAATATTTTACGCGACGACCCCCGTCTGCGCCTGACGCTGCGTCCAGGTATGAATATTGCCTATCTGGCTTTTAATACCAACAAGCCACCGCTTAATAATCCTGAGGTACGCCATGCGCTATCCCTGGCTATCAATAATCAGCGTCTGATGCAGTCGATTTATTACGGAACCGCTGAAACAGCAGCGTCTATTTTACCACGAGCCTCATGGGCTTATGATAATGATGCCCGGGTGACAGAATATAACCCGGCTAAAGCGCGTGAGTTACTGGCATCACTGGGCATTAAAGATCTTGAGTTGAAATTGTGGGTGCCAACCAGTTCTCAACCCTGGAACCCCAGCCCACTTAAAACAGCAGAATTGATTCAAGCTGATATGGCTCAAATTGGCGTCAAAGTCACGATTATTCCTGTCGAAGGTCGCTTTCAGGAAACACGGCTAATGGATATGAGCCATGACTTAACGCTTGCGGGCTGGTCAACTGACAGTAACGATCCGGACAGTTTTTTCCGCCCGTTGCTCAGTTGCGCCGCAATAGACTCGCAGACTAATTTATCCCACTGGTGTGACCCGCAGTTTGATGCTGTGCTACAAAAAGCGCTTTCATCTCAACAGCTCGCTTCCAGAGTTGATGCTTATCACGAAGCCCAGCAGATCCTGGCCACTGAAATGCCGGTACTGCCTTTAGCTTCGTCGTTACGCTTACAGGCCTATCGTCATGATATCAAAGGGTTGGTACTGAGTCCGTTTGGTAGCGCTTCGTTTGCCGGCGTGTCTCGTGACGGCGTCGAGGTGAAAAAATAATGATTATTTATACCTTGCGACGGTTATTGCTATTACTTGTCACATTATTTTTCCTGTCACTGGTCGGTTTCTCATTGCTGTTTTTCACCCCTCATGCACCATTGCAAGGTGTTTCACTTTGGAACGCCTGGAGCTTCTGGTTTGATGGCCTGGTACACTGGGATTTCGGGGTGTCGAGTATTACGGGTCAGTCGATTAACGATCAGCTACACGTTGTTTTCCCCGCAACGATGGAATTATGCTTGCTGTCATTCTCACTGGCATTACTGATAGGTATCCCAGTAGGTATTCTGGCGGGAGTGATGCGAAATCGCTGGCAGGACAAGTTAATCAGCGCCATGGCACTGCTTGGTTTTTCGATTCCAGTGTTCTGGCTGGCCTTACTACTGATCCTGTTTTTTTCGCTTACGCTGGGCTGGTTTCCTGTTTCCGGCCGCTTTGATTTATTGTATGAAGTTAACCCCGTGACAGGGCTTGCCCTGGTGGATGCCTGGCTTTCAGAGTCACCTTATCGGCATGAAATTATCGCAAGCGTAGGGCTTCATATGGTGTTACCAGTGGTGGCATTGGCGGTCGCTCCAACGACTGAAGTGATCCGTCTGATGCGCATCAGTACTATCGAAGTCATTGAACAAAATTATATTAAAGCAGCAGCTACTCGAGGTTTGTCACGTTTTACGGTTATTCGCCGCCATGTTTTGCATAACGCCTTGCCTCCAATTATCCCGCGTCTGGGGCTCCAATTTTCAACCATGCTCACCCTGGCAATGATAACCGAAGTGGTCTTTAACTGGCCCGGGCTTGGACGCTGGTTGATTAACGCTGTGCGCCAGCAGGATTATGCGGCCATTTCTGCCGGAGTGATGGTGACCGGATCGCTGGTTATCGTGGTGAATATTCTTTCTGATATTATCAGCGTGATGGCGAGCCCATGGAAAAATAAAAGCTAGAGCTCTCTCAGTCTTATCACGGCTAAGCCCCAAACAGGGTTTAGCCGTATCATTGTCTCCCCTTCTCTATTTTAGATAGAGACAAATATAAAATCAGAGATATCCTTTCAGAATGAATATTAATTATAATTAATATTTTAGATGGGAACATTTCTGATTAATTTATTTTTATAGAAAGTAAAAACACGCACTCAAAAAAAATAAACGTTAATTATAAATACAGAAAACCCATATCCTGTATAGTTCACGCCAAATAAAAGCAAACGCAAACTGCAGCTGTAATTATATCGTCACCAAATCAAATCAATGGGAAATATAAATCTTGTACGGACAATATATTAATAAATTAAACGACAAAGGAAAAATCGTATGTTATGTACTTCTGAAAAATTATCACAAAACCTTACTCAATATGATACTTCCGAAATAAATAACCAAAAAAAATATTCTCATAGCTCTGAGAGTCTTCCATTGTTCGAAAATATCAACAATGTGTCCAATACCACAGCCAACAAAACCAGACGTACTCCTGATATCAATAGAGAAGCATCCCCACAGGCCTGCTTGCAGAGGTTCAAGTCTTATCTAATTGGCATCGTGGTCGCAGCCGTAATCGTCGGGGGGGGTTATTGTTCTTATCTGCTAGTAAGATCGGGAGCAAATGGCCGTTCAGAGCTCCAACTTATGTCTCAGCCTCCGGAATTGACAAGCGAATATCCTTACTATGCTTCATCAGGCAGCATGTCAATGAACAACCAAGAGCCCCCCACCCCCTCTACATCGCACTCACCTTACTCTTATTATGAGGGGAAGTATGGCAGCAGTATACGAAATAAAAGATTATCACCATCCACAATCACAATACCGAACGCTGTAACAGTAAAAACAGAAAAAAACGACTCTGTCATTACAACAGAGCAATCACAGATACAACAAAGCGTTATCGGAATATCCAAATACCTAAATACAATATACCCGCATGACGATAAATGGGATTATTTTTATAATAACACTCCAAAAAGTAAGTATTATCCGATGAGTGTGTATGTTTATGACTCGATAAAAGAATTATGCAATGATGAAATTAAAAATACTCTAAATAAAGCTTATCGCACCAAACAACCAGCCAAAAGGTGTGCCTGTCTGGCACTCATGGCCATTAAGATCGATGAAGCAGCATCGTTTGATGCCAGTTCACGATATATGAATAGAAACAGGATATCATCAGCGCTTAAAGTAGAATTAGAAGTTGGAAACAGAAGAGAGCTGACAACACTTCTCCTGGCTGCCGAATATATTATTAAACATATAAATTATGCCCATTTTTACTCCGCTGCAATGAATGACCATAGAAATTACTCAATAGAAGAAATAGCAGAAAGAGAACGGAATATCATGAATTATTTCCTAACACATCATGATGACTGTAAAAAAGGCATCTCTAAGTATGGACTGTCAGATAGTATATCTATACAACCTGATGGCTCGTTAATAAGAAAAGAGTTAATGCCACCGGCTGGCATCAGCCTGTTTTCCAAAGATAAATCATCAACGGCAACATCCGTTATCAATATATCCCAATATCTGAATGTAAGATATCCGCATGAAGATAAAAAACATATTTTTTATGATACTATTCCAAAAGATAAATATTATCCTCTGGGTAAAAATCTTTATAATAATCTAGAGGAGTTTTGTAATGATGAGATTAAAAAAACCGTTAAAAAATCTTATAATACCCACAAGCCAGCCCAAAGGTGTGCTTTGCTGGCTCGCATAGTCCTTAACATCAATAGTTCAGCATATCTTGATGCTGCTGGAAGAACGATAAATAATGAACTAGGGGTATCTTCACCTGATGGATATGCAGAAGAAATTCTAGCCAGAAGGGAACTGACAACACTTCTCTTAGCAGCTGAATGCATTATTAATCATAAAGATTATGACTTTTTTTATCAGACTGCCATGGCTGATCATAAAGACTACTCAGTAGAAGAAATAATAAAAAGAGAAAGAGATATCATGAACTATTTCCCAGCGCACTACGATGACTGTAAAAAAGGCATCTCTGAATACGGACTGTCAACGAAGATATCCATACAACCTGATGGATCAATGATTTACGTATAATTTACCCGATAATTAATGATAGGGTTATATATAATTGAAAAGGTGGCCTGCGCCACCTTTTTTGTTGTAAAATGCATCTTAACCGTAATTAACAACACCAATCACTATGCGGTAAATAAGCATCAGCTTTTACAAGTCTGGCCCTGTTTTTTCGCCAGGGTTCCGAAATCATTATGCGCATCCAGCTGACTCATATTTCCAGGCGCACCATGCTGGACCGGGAATTTAGGATCCATCTGCCAGGCATTCCAGCCGCCATCATAGACCTGGCTCTGCTCCCAACCCGCTAACTGTGTCATAAACCAGGAAACACTCGCTCTCCAGCCGGTGCCGCAATAAAAGGCAACCGCGTCGGTGGGCTCAATACCCTGATTTTTCCAGAGCGCAAAGATCTCATTTGGATTACGAAGTGTGCCGTCCGGATCATAATAGTCAGACATGTCAGAAGCATCTTTACCCGCAAAGCCCCAGATTGCCCCTTCAGGTTCACCTGCGAGTGGAATGTAATCATAGCCACTGGTTTTACCGGTATACTCATCCCATGAACGGTTACTGATAAGTTTGAGCCCTCCTGCTTGTTTTTCTAAGGCTTCTTCTGGCATGGAGATATTAATATGTGGATTCGCTGGGATAGTGGTACCAAACTCTGCAATCGGCACAGGAATATTGACTGTCGTTTCAACCGGTAATTCTGCGTCAATCCAGGCATTTAAGCCGCCGTTCAGATAGCGAACATCTTCGACACCAGCCCATTTCAGTGCCCACAACACGCGTAGTGCCGCCATCTGATTAGCTGAATAAACCACAACCGGAGTGTCTTTACTGATACCACTTTTCAGTAAATTAGCTTGAATGACCTCAGGAGAAGACAGGTTCCAGAGCGGGCCATTTTCTATCCAGTCAGTATTAAAGTGATAAGCGCCTTTTATATGGGTATCGTAAGATTTTGCATCCTTAATCTCACCCCAGGACACTTCGAAAACAAGTGGCTTTTTATCGCTGGTATAACTTTCAGGTTTTTCACCCTTTAATGCTGCGTTAAGCCAGCCGGATGAAACACTCATCCAGTAATTAGAGAATTTATCCAGCGGATAATCGGAGTTTGCGTAATGAATGTAATCACTATAAGCCTGAACCTTATAGCCTTTTGCAGCAAATTCAGCGGTAACACGCTCTAAGTCATCTTGATTGGTGTCATAAAAAACCAAATTCTTATCTTTGGTGATCCCTCTACTGCTCATAAAACTATCAAATTTATTGTTTTCGATAAAATCTAACCAACCCGTGGTGAACTGCATTGCACCTTTAATATGCCCGCCTCTGTTAGCCTGGTTGCCTTTAAAACCAAAATACAGACTATCAGGACGTGTATCGATAATAACATAGTCAGGATTATCTAAATTTTTCACCAAATCATCGGTGCTAATATTTTTAACAACGGTCTGGTCACAACCTGCTAATATCGCAGCCAGAAGTGCCAGAGTTAATTTATTCATCACTTTTTCATATCCTGCTTGTAACCTAAATATTACATTGTGTGGGTTTAACAAAATAACTCACCAGCCAAACACCTGCCATGATGGCAAAAGTCGAGATCCAGCCCTGCCAGGAAAAATATGCCGTGGCCACCAGCGAATTAGTCACGGTACACCCGCCAGCCAGCGTTGCCCCTATTCCTAAAAAGGCACCGCCCACTAAACGTTTAACAGCGGTGATACCATCTGGTGGTAATGCCAGTGTAAATTCACCTCGAATTTTGGCACTGATCATTGAGCCGATTAAAATACCCGCGACAAAGACACTACCCCAGTTAAAATAGCGTTGTTGTCCGGTAACAAAATATTGAATAACGTTGGCAGAAGGAACAGAAATCCCAAACCCGAAGTTACGCCCATATGCTGCACTGACGACCCAGGCAATAATACCCAGCAGGCCAATCAGGATGGCCGTAACATTAAGTGGGATACGCTTAAACTTCCCTTCTGCCGGAGGGATGTAGCGAGGATGTTTATGCTGATATAGCAGCAGCCATGCTGTTATTAAGATTAAAATGGCAATCAGCATCCAGGGTGAAACATCGAAGGTACTGTAGAGGGTATCCATCTGGACAGGCTCGATAAACAAGGGTTCCAGCCACTTTTTCAGGCTGCCTTTTTGAGCTGCGGCCAGGGTTATCACAAAGCTAAATAAAGCCAGCCATGTGCCAATAAGTCCTTCCCCGGAACGAAACCAGGCGCCGCTGCCACAACACCCCGCAAGTACCATGCCAGCACCGAAGAGCAATCCACCTGATACCGTCGCGATAACAGGTAAATTACCCTCTGGGATCTGTAAAAAACCGAAACCCTGCAAACTATAAAAACCGATAGATTGAATCGTTATCGCAATCATTAGCGCAGTTAAAAAACGCGGATTTCGCTGATAGAGAATATTGCGAAAACCAGAGACAAAACAAAATTGCCCGGCTTGTAACAGGATGCCAAACGCGATCCCTATAATAACAGCGCTAATCATGAAATACCTATTTTATCAAAAGGTTAATAAGTACAGTATAAAGATATTCAGAATGCAGAAAGTTTCCCGAAAAAACTATAAATCACGAAATAATAAATATTAGCATTAACGCAAAGAAGTCTGTAATAGAATTTGGAATGACATGTTTACGCAGTGTTAATATTTTCGCGTGCGTAATAAAGTATTTATCACTCGGATAATTGTAGCTCATGATATTTCAATCAACACGGCAAAAAAAGAAAAATATAGCATAACCATCCGGATGTTATTGTCTGGATTCAATATCATTTTGAAAACTACTGTAAGTGACGAAATGATATTGAATTGATGTCGGCATAATGAGCAGGAGAATGGTCAATACCATGCTACCATGCGCTGCCCCCCAATATTAGACGAGTAACATCGGTTTGTTTACCTTCAAATTTCCCGCTTCGCCAGTCTGCTGCGCATTCTGATGGCTGCTGAACCCGTGCTCATTCAGATATTCATCACGAAAGCGCCCGTTAACGTTCTCAAGAAATCCGCTCTCTGTCAGCAGCTCTCTTGCATGAGAGAGTGATATAGAAGGATAATCCCCGATAGTCAGCTGCGCGCTCTTTCCGTTCCACCGGTATCGCTAAAAGAAGGTTATACTACCGATGATGGATAGTCTGACGCAAAGGCCATGGGAGTCAGGGAGGATTTCAACGTTGTCCCTTTTCTTTCCGAGAGACTTTCTTCGTTTTGCATCGGTCAGCAATGTGTACACATTAGCTCTGAATAACGTCGCGACAAGAAAACCAAAGCGAAACAGACTTAAAGCGCAAAAAGCCGGGAAACTCACGCAGCGCCTGAAAAAACAAAGAGACATGAAGCATGATAAGCAAAGTTAACGCGGTTACATATGCCCTACGATAGTGTTTATCGGGAAAAACGAACGCCCAGCACACTGCATCTGACGTGGAAGAAGTTTCATGGTGATACCACTGCAATGATTGGGCTGTATGGTTGCAGTGCGTTGTTATTACTGTGCCTGTTAGGCGGGTTTTTTGCTCCTTATCAGATAGATCAGCAATTTTTAGGCTTTCAGTTACTTCCACCTTCCTGGTCACGTTATGGAGAGATCTCTTTCTTTCTAGGTACGGATGATTTAGGTCGTGATGTTCTGAGTCGGTTATTATCCGGAGCTGCACCCACTGTGGGTGGTGCGCTGATCATCACGCTGGCGGCAACAGTGTGCGGTATTTTTCTCGGGGTAATTGCAGGTGCAACCCGGGGACTGCGCTCTGTGGTTCTGAACCATATCCTTGATACGTTGTTGTTTATTCCTTCCCTGTTACTGGCCATTATTGTGGTGGCATTTGTTGGTCCCAGTCTAAGCCACGCGATGTTTGCCGTCTGGCTGGCACTCTTACCGCGGATAGTTCGTTCAGTCTATAGTGCGGTGCATGACGAGCTGGAAAAAGAGTATGTTATTGCCGCTCGATTGGATGGTGCATCCACGCTTAACCTACTGCGTTTTGCCGTCATGCCCAATACTTCAGCCACGCTTGTCACCGAGGTCACCCGCACTTTATCTATTGCTATTCTGGATATCGCCGCTTTAGGGTTCCTTGACCTTGGTGCGCAATTTCCTTCCACTGAATGGGGGAGTATGCTGGGTGACTCGCTGGAGCTAATTTATGTTGCGCCCTGGACGGTGATGTTACCAGGTGCTGCAATTATGGTGAGTGTTCTGCTGATCAACTTGTTAGGTGATGGTCTGCGCCGTGCCATTAATGCCGGGGTACAATAATGCCGCTGCTTGATATTCGTAATCTGACGATTGAGTTTATGACCGCAGAAGGTTGGGTCAAAGCAGTCGATCGCGTAAGCATGACGCTTAATGAAGGTGAAATTCGTGGGCTGGTGGGAGAGTCAGGCTCAGGAAAAAGTCTGATAGCGAAAGCCATTTGTGGCATTACCCGCGATAATTGGCGCGCCACTGCCGATCGTATGCGCTTTGATGATATTGATTTGTTAAGGCTGTCTCCGCGCCAGCGTCGACGCTTAATGGGTTACAACGTTTCAATGATCTTCCAGGAACCCCAATCCTGTCTCGACCCTTCAGAGCGAATCGGGCGTCAGCTGATACAAAATATCCCCGGATGGACCTATAAGGGCCGGTGGTGGCGGCGTTTAGGCTGGCGGACTCGCCGCGCCATAGAACTGCTGCATCGGGTGGGGATTAAAGATCACCAGGATATCATGCGCAGTTATCCCTATGAACTGACCGAAGGCGAATGTCAGAAGGTCATGATTGCTATCGCACTGGCTAACCAGCCGCGACTATTAATTGCCGATGAACCGACCAATGCGATGGAACCGACGACACAGTCACAGATATTCCGTCTGTTGACCAGGCTTAATCAGAATAATAACACCACCATTTTACTGATAAGCCATGATTTACAAATGCTCAGCCAATGGGCCGATAAAATCAATGTGATGTATTGTGGTCAGACCGTCGAAAGCGCAACCAGCGAGGAACTGATTACCTCGCCTCATCATCCTTATACCCAAGCGCTGATTCGTGCTATTCCTGATTTTGGTAGCCCTATGCCCCACAAGAGTCGGCTGAACACTTTACCGGGCGCGATACCGGTACTGGAACAGCTACCTATAGGCTGTCGTCTGGGTCCTCGTTGTCCTTACGCACAGCGAGAGTGTATTGAAGTCCCGTGGCTTGAAGGAACAAAAAACCATTTCTATGCCTGCCATTTTCCACTGAACAGGGAAAGCAACTGATGCTGAATACCCTGCTGGAAGTTCGTAATTTAAGTAAAACGTTTCGCTATCGAAGTGGGCTGTTTAAACGCCATCACCTGGAAGCTGTGAAACCACTCAGTTTCACGTTACGTGAAAAGCAGACACTGGCTATTATTGGTGAAAATGGTTCCGGTAAATCGACCTTGGCTAAAATGCTGGCAGGGATGATTAAACCCACTAATGGCGAGATAATCATTGATGATCATGCGCTCCATTTTGGTGATTATGCCTATCGCAGCCAGCGCATACGAATGATTTTCCAGGATCCCAGTACGTCGCTGAATCCACGACAACGTATTTCGCAGATCCTCGATTTTCCTCTGCGCCTGAATACTGAGTGGCAGCAAGAGGAACGTCAGCAGCATATTCTTGAGACTTTGAGAATGGTGGGATTGCTACCTGACCATGCCAGTTACTATCCCCATATGCTGGCCCCGGGACAGAAACAACGTCTGGGCTTGGCCAGAGCCCTGATTTTACGTCCTCAAGTGATCATTGCCGATGAAGCACTGGCTTCACTGGATATGTCGATGCGCTCACAGCTGATTAACTTGATGCTTGAATTACAGGAAAAACACGGAATTTCATATATTTATGTCACGCAACACATTGGTATGATGAAGCATATCAGCGACCAAGTGATGGTGATGCATCAAGGGGAAGTCGTTGAACGAGGCAGTACCGCAGATGTTCTGGCTTCTCCCCTACATGAACTGACTAAACGACTGATAAACAGCCACTTTGGTGAAGCCCTGACGGCTGATGCCTGGCGCAAAGATCGCTAATTCTCTGGTCAGTGACCGGGGTGAGCGAGGAAAACTAACGCACCTGCGGCTTGAATTATGACGTCCCCCTAAATAATTCGAGTTGCAGGAAGGCGGTAACGCAGCGAATCCCCGGGAGCTGACTTTGGTCAGTGACCGGGGTGAGCGAGGAAAACCAACGCACCTGCAGCTTGAATTATGACGGGGGGAAAGTGGTCGGATTAACGCTTGACGCCAAGTCATGCTAGAATTGCCGCCGATTTAACGCTGGCCGGGACACCTTTTAATCCACGGGCCGCAAACAATAATGACAATTAAGGATTATCGCTATGGGTTTTCTGACCGGTAAACGCATTCTTATCACTGGCGTAGCCAGTAAACTCTCCATTGCTTATGGTATTGCTCAGGCTATGCATCGTGAAGGTGCTGAACTGGCATTTACCTATCAGAATGAAAAGCTGAAAGGTCGTGTTGAGGGTTTTGCTGCTGAACTGGGTTCAAGCCTGGTACTTCCTTGTGACGTGGCTGAAGATGAAAGCATTGAAGCATTGTTTACCGAACTGGCAAAAAGCTGGCCAAAATTTGATGGTTTTGTGCACTCTATCGGTTTTGCTCCAGCCGATCAGCTGGACGGCGATTATGTGAATGCTGTAACGCGTGAAGGCTTTAAAATTGCTCACGATATCAGTGCTTACAGTTTTGTCGCGATGGCTAAAGTCTGCCGTGAGATGTTAAATCCAGGTTCAGCCCTGCTGACACTCTCCTATTTAGGTGCAGAACGTGCAATTCCTAACTATAACGTAATGGGTCTGGCAAAAGCATCTCTGGAAGCTAACGTCCGTTATATGGCTAATGCTATGGGCCCTGAAGGCGTGCGCGTTAACGCCATCTCCGCAGGCCCTATCCGTACTTTGGCCGCTTCCGGGATCAAAGATTTCCGTAAGATGCTGGCTCACTGTGAAGCAGTTACACCTATCCGTCGTACTGTCACCACTGAAGATGTCGGTAATTCTGCTGCATTCCTGTGCTCTGACCTGTCTGCTGGTATCTCTGGTGAAGTTATTCATGTTGATGGTGGCTTTAGCATCGCAGCAATGAACGAGTTGGAATTAAAAGATTAATTTCTGATTTACGATGGGGCGTGCTTCAGCCGCCTCATCGCTTTGCGTCGTTTAATGCATCCTGCCTGTATCTTAATCTATATATCTTTCTGATATTTATTATCACCTATCATTCTTTGGTCTGTTGCCAACCTTGCGTCAGGATTAAAGCAGAATCCAAACCCAACTTTGGGTTTGATAAACTGTTGACCGAGGAAAACTCATGGAACAACGACGCTTTTCAGGTAAAAGCCAGTGGTATCATGAAACGCAGTCAAGCCAAAACCAGAATCATGTCCAGCCTTTGGTACCGGAAGCCGCCCAGGTTGATGACCGTTTTTTACTTGATCTCAAGGTGGCTGCCCCAAGTCAGGCAACTGACGGTGCGTGGCTGACCGTAGGACGGCAACTTGCCAGTATATTGCTACCAGACCAGGTAGAAACTAATCAGCTACACACACTAAGTCACTATGAGCGATTAAGTACAGCGCTGACCGTCGCCCAGGTCTTTGGCGTGCAACGGCTGTGTAACCACTATGCCGCCCGACTTGCCCCTGAGTCGAGCAGCGACTCATCTCGTGAAACCAATCGTCGCCTGACCCAAATCACTCAATTTTCTCGTCAGTTAGCCAGTCAGCCTACCAGCATCAGCGATATTTCACTGGTGCAACTTGATGAGTGTGGATTATCTGTCGAAGACATTGTCACGTTTAATCAGTTAATCGGTTTTATTGGTTTTCAGGCTCAAACCTTAGCGATACTACAGGCGCTTGCTCGACAGCCTGTACGTCAGATACCCGGTCTTACCGGACAACAAGATGCAGAAGTGGATCTATTCAGACAACAGGCGGTCCGCTGGCTTCCGAATTTGACGCCACTTGAACGCCGCTTTGCGAACACAGAACAGGTTCAGGCTCTGGAACCAGGCAAGTCCTCTCCACTGCTGAATGATTTGGTCAATATACTGGCTTTTGATACATCAACACTTCAGGCCCTGGAGCAACTGACCCATCTCCTTCAGCCAGCCACAGAGTTGCGGTCCGATGATGATTTAGTGGTTTTCATGCTGGTATCACGCATCAATGGTAGTCCTTCTTGTTTTAGTGATGCTGCTACGGCATGGCAAGGTAAACAAGGTCTGCCCGACGCGATGCGTAACGGTGAGCCTGCGCTGGTCGCCTGGAGCCATAATCATCCACGTGAGCGGGCTATCATTCAGGCTGTTAGTGTGTTGACAAGAACACCAGACAGATTTAGCTATGCAGAGCTCGCGCGACTCCTTGAACAAGGTTTTACAGAACCACAAGCGATCAGGCTTTTGCTCAGCTCTGGGCTGACAGGCTGGTTAAACAGACTAAAGATAGGTCTCGGTCGAACATCTGATGAACTAAAAACCTTACCCGTATAAGGTAATCATCACTTGCCGCAGGGTGCGGTTTCGCGTAAAACTGTCAACCGCTCTTTTGTCCACGAAAACTAAATAATATGCTTCAGGATAACCCGCTGCTCGCGCAGCTAAAACAGCAACTACATGCCAAAACTCCACGCGCCGAAGGTGTGGTGAAAGGTACCGAAAAAGGCTTTGGCTTCCTGGAGGTCGATGCTAATAAAAGTTACTTCATTCCGCCACCGCAGATGAAAAAAGTCATGCATGGTGACAGAATTAGCGCTGTTATTAATACGGATAAAGACCGCGAGACTGCTGAGCCAGAAACGCTTATAGAGCCATTTCTGTCTCGTTTTGTTGGAAGAATTCAGAAAAAAGATGACCGCTTGTCTATCGTACCGGACCATCCTCTATTAAAAGATGCGATTCCATGCCGGGCTGAACGCTCCGTGACTCATGAGTTTCAACATGGGGATTGGGCTGTGGCCGAGATGCGTCGTCATCCTCTCAAAGGTGACCGCGGATTTTATGCTGAGCTGACAGAATATATTACCTTCGCCGATGACCATCTGGCTCCATGGTGGGTGACATTGTCACGTCACCACCTGGAAAGAGTTGCGCCGGACGGGGGGGGAATAGAAATGCTGGACGAGAATCTGACACGTGAAGACCTCACCGCTCTCGATTTTGTCACCATAGACAATGCCAGCACAGAAGATATGGATGATGCGCTGTATGCTGAAGCGCTGGATGATGGTTGTCTACAATTGACTATCGCCATTGCTGACCCGACGGCGTGGATAGCCGAAGGCAGTCCACTGGACAACAGTGCCCGAGTACGCGCATTTACTAACTATTTGCCGGGCTTTAATATCCCTATGCTGCCACGTGAGCTATCAGACGATCTCTGCTCGCTACGGCCCCATGTTGTCCGCCCAGTTCTTGCCTGTCGAATGACCATCAATACCGATGGTTCGATCAGCGATGATATTCATTTCTTCACGGCTAATATCGAGTCCAAAGCCAAACTGGTTTATGACGAAGTCTCTGACTGGCTGGAAGACCAAGGCAGCTGGACCCCACCGAATGAGTCTATTGCCCGACAAATTCGTCTGTTACAACGTGTTTATCTGGCACGTAATACGTGGCGTTCACAGCACGCATTAGTATTTAAAGAACGCCCGGATTATCGTTTTATTCTCGGTGAAAATGGCGAAGTACTGGATATCATTTCAGAATCTCGCCGTGTAGCTAACCGTATTGTCGAAGAGTCGATGATTGCAGCCAATATGTGCGCCGCTATTGTTCTGCGTGAAAAGCTCGGTTTTGGAATTTATAACGTCCACACTGGATTTGATCCGGCCAATACTGAACAGTTAGCTGAAATGTTAAAAACTCACGGCATTACCGTCGACGCGCAAGACGTCCTTAGTCTTGACGGCTTCTGCAAGCTTCGCCGCGAACTGGATAATCAGCCAACAAGTTTCCTTGATAGTCGTATTCGTCGCTATCAGTCATTTGCAGAAATTAGCATTGCTCCGGGACCGCACTTTGGGCTGGGCCTGGAAGCTTATGCGACCTGGACTTCACCTATTCGCAAATATAGCGATATGGTGAATCATCGACTGTTAAAAGCGATTATCAAAGGTGAAACCCCTGCCCGCCCGGAAAGCGAAATTACGGTACAAATGACCGATCGCCGCCGTCTGAATCGTATGGCTGAGCGCGATGTTAGCGACTGGCTGTATTCCCGCTTCCTGAACAATAAAGTCGGTACCGAACACCGCTTCGCGGCTGAAATTATTGATATTAGCCGCGGTGGTATGCGTGTTCGTCTGATAGATAATGGTGCAACAGCCTTCATTCCGGCGCCATTTATTCATACCGTACGGGATGAATTGGTCTGTAGTCAGGAACAAGGCACCATTCAGATTAAAGGTGAAGTCGTTTATAAAGTATCGGATGTTATTGATGTCGCGGTTGCTGAAGTTCGCATGGAAACCCGCAGCATTATCGCCCGGCCTGTAGCCTAAGTGATTCTTGAATGTAAGTTAAGCCGGGTTTACCCGGCTTCAAATTGCTGACAAAGAAGGAAAAAACGGGGTTTTTCCTTGTTTTTATTCGACGATCCCTATTTATTCAGAGATAGTTTAAGGTTTGTCATTACTCTCAAGCCGGGTAAACCCTGCTTTTTTATCGTCTGCATCAGCTTAGATCTTGCTCTGAATCGGCAACTTATACAGACTAAAATTTATGATGCCCGGGCATAAGTTATTCATAATTAATTGTGAAAATAGCTAAAAAAAACAATTCTTAGCTTCTCTTTAGTGCTTTTATTTTGCATTATAGAGACACTCTAATCCCCATTACAGGACCTGCTATGTCAACGCTTGATCCACAACAATTAATCAAACGTATTGATACTATACTGGATATCCTGGTCGCCAAAGATTATCCTTCTGCGATAAATAACCTTGAGATCCTGAAAACTGAGTTAGTCGATATATACCGCGATGAAAACCTCAATCCTGGGGAACAAAAAAAATCGCCCTGGGAAATATAAATTTCCGTGTTCGCATAACTGGCTGGCATTCATCAGTAATTCCAGCCAGAGATTAAATCATAGATTCCGCTCTCATTTTTATGATGTGGTTATTGTCAAAATTCAATATCAGAAAAATTTTTTCATTTTATTGTTATTTGATAGACTGGATATCACGCAATATTTGAGAATACACCCCGCCAATATATACCGCGCCATATCGTATTATATTACATAATATACCCCAAATAATTCGAGTTACTTGTAGGCGCACCTCACGCATACAGCACCCAAACAACTTGGCGTATGACGGGTATAAATCAAGGAAGAATAAAATTGATCACATTCAATAGTAGTTCTGTTGTTGCTTGCTTAAAAGACACGTGGCCTGCAATAAAAAAACAATTTATAAAAGTGACGTCAATCTTAGCTCATCTCGCTAGTGTGACGGTCGATGGTACAAGTTTGAAAAGAAAACAGCCATTTTCTTGCCAGACAGAAAAACCAGCACTCTCATTTATGAACGTGTTGTCGAGAAATAAATCACAAAATCAGACAGCAAAATATCAAACATCAAGTTTATCAAACACCTCTGCGCCTGTTTTGGACGCGCTACAACACTATCAAAAGAAATTCGATGTAAAAACTGAACCTATGATACAAAATACAAAAACGCATTATCCACAAGGAAAGTCAAAACAACCCTCGGGGATTAATAAGCCGGATAATCATAAAACATTTAAATTTATGACAGAGAAAAATACAGACACCGAAAATCTGCTAAAACCGACTCGAGTGGCACCCGCTATTCCACCCATTCAGTTGATTGATGATCTTGTTAAGACTATCTCAATGACAGAAAAGTCTAAACAAGAAACGCTAGCCAGTGTAAAGCCGCGCGTGGCCTAACGTTGATACGTCAGACAATATATTGTTACCCTGGAACGTCTGACAGAACAAACCGGATAACTAAAATGATGCAGGTAAATAACAATACCTGCATCATTTCTATTCGTTTATCCGCCAGCCAGTTTAACTTTCATTCCTTTGGCCTCCAGCAAGGATTTAAGCAATTCTCGCTTATCCCCCTGAATTTCAATGATGCCGTCTTTCACCGCGCCGCCACAACCACATTTCTTTTTTAATTCTGCTGCAAGGCTGACAAGCGTTGCATCATCGGCATCAATACCGCTAATAAGACAAACACCTTTGCCTTTTCTGCCACTGGTCTGCTTTTGAATTCTTACGATACCGTCACCTTTAGGCCGTTGCACTGGAGTCTCAGACTCACGGATACGCCCTGTTTCGGTTGAATAGACCAGACGACTATCTTGACTCATAAAGCCTCCAGATTCAGCGATGCGCGAATATCACGTAATGTTTGTTCAGGATCGGTTGACTGAGTGATTGGGCGTCCAATAACCATATAATCGACACCTGCCTGTTGTGCTTGTAGCGGTGTCATGATTCGGCGCTGATCGCCGACATCACTGCCTTCAGGGCGGATCCCTGGGGTAATTAATTTAAAGCTTTGCCCCAATTCTTGTTTAAAACGTACGGCTTCCTGCGCGGAGCAAACCACCCCATCCAACCCACAATCACGGGTCAGCCCCGCCAGACGTGCAGCGTAGTCTGCAGGTTCAATATTTAACCCCAAGTCAGCGAGATCGCTGGCTTCCATACTGGTCAGAACCGTTACCGCAATCAGCAGTGGCGCATCTTTACCATAAGGTAACAATGCTTCACGAGCGGCGCTCATCATACGTTTGCCTCCGCTGGCATGGACGTTAACCATCCAAACCCCCAACTCTGCTGCTGCTGCAACTGCATGCGCAGTGGTATTAGGAATATCATGGAACTTCAAATCCAGAAATACTTCAAAACCACGTTGTTGCAGCTCACGCACTAAGCCAGGCCCCGCCAGCGTGAATAACTCTTTACCAACTTTAAGACGACAATCACGCGGATCAATCCGGTCAACAAATGCCAATGCTTTATCGCGACTATCATAATCCAGCGCAACCACAATGGGGGAATCGGTGGCAACACGGGAGGAGTAAGCAGTTGAATTCATAGCAGAGCCTTCTGACTGTTTGGCACCGATTGGCGCGGAAAGTTAAACGGCATGCATTCTACGCGTCAGCCTGAAAAATTGACAGTAGCCTTGGCGTTTAACCTCCATATTGTGAGTGAATATTCACCAAAAACAGGTAAACCGATCACGGCATATTCTTCAGTCTGGCAGGCCTCAGGGCTGCTTGCTCACTCTGTTGCTGAGGCGTGGTAATAAAAAACCATTAGTATGTTGTAACTAATGAAGACGATAAAAAAATTAACCGCAACGAGGAGTGGAACACTACTGGCCATCAAGACCTCGAATAGGTTTAACCGTTGACCATGCTCGGCAGGAGGGACAATGCCAGTAAAGGCTAAAAGCAGTGAAACCGCATTTCTGGCAGCGATAACGAGGTTTAGTCCGAATTTGCTCCCCCACCATATCGCGCAGGATCATCAGGCTCTCCTTTGCCCGGCCCTCCTCCGCTTCATGCAGGTGGTAATTCATTAACCGATGAAATCCCCGCATAGTCGGGTGGCGCTGAACTTGACGATTGATATATATCTGAGCCGTATCAGCCCCCTCTCTCTGCTCCAACACCTCTGCAAGCAGCAGCTCAGCACTGGCACCAACATTTTCTTCAACACAGCGACGCAGAAAACGTTCCCACTCTTCGACGTTATTCAGCTCTCGGTAACACGTTTGTAGCATATCAAGGGTTTCACTGACTAACTCGCTGTCTTGCTCTATCACACGGCTTAACGTTTCGGCAGCGCGGGTAAATTCCCCTTTTTCGATAAAGATACGCCCCATCATAATGGAGATTCTGGCACAGTTTTTATCCGCAGCAGCCCCTTTTTTCAACAATGCCAGGCCTTTATCAAGCGAGTCGCTCCCCATACTCAGGAGAGCCAATTCACAATAGAAGTGGGCAATTTCTGTTCGCTTTGTATCTTTACCAAACTTAACCAGTTTTTCAGCTACATCAATGGCTTTTTGCCAGTCACTGGTGGCTTGATGGATTTGCAGGAGCTGTTGTAATGCGCTGATACGATAGTCAGTTTCATCAATTAACTGACTGAACATATCTTCCGCGCGATCGTATAAACCCGCCGCCATATAATCACGCCCCAGTTGCTGGACTGCCAGCAACCGCTGATCATAATTAAGAGAGGCGCTTTCCATAAGGGTCTGGTGGATACGAATGGCCCGGTCGACTTCCCCGCGCTGGCGAAATAAGTTACCTAAAGTCAGGTGCGCTTCAACAGTACCGGTATCTTCTTTCAGCATTTCCAGAAACAGGTCGACGGCTTTGTCTTGCTGATTTGAAAGCAAAAAATTCACACCGGTAACATAATCACGCGACAGACGGCTGGCCTCTTGTTGCTTATCTTGCTGTGCGCTTCGACGCCCCATATACCAGCCATAAGCAGCTGCAACAGGTAACAACAAAAACAACAGTTCCAACATAGCGGTTTATTCCTTCACAGCCGGCGTACTCGTTGTATCAGATAAAGATACAACCTGCTGTTCAAGGCGTTTAACTTTCCGCTCAGACCGTGCCAGAGATAAACGAACGCGCAGCCAGAACAGACTGCAAATCAACCAGCCGAGGATAAACCCGGCAGCAAACAGCGTTGCCAGCAGTGTCGAGACACGATACTCGCCCTGCACTACCAGAAAATTGAAATTAACGACCTGATCGTTTTGCGCCCCCAGCGTAATTGAAATCACAAAGATGGCGAGCACTAGTAAGAAAATAAGTAAATACTTCACATGACGTCCCGTTGTGTGTGAAAGGTACACCATATACCCGGATGCGACCCGATGATAGCACCGACAAGGTCATATCACGAAATCCATTACCTGAGACAGGTTTTTTAAATGGGGGTTAAAAAGAGAAGATCAACCCATCTCTCAGATGTCCGGTGTGTCGTAACCATCAACTGCACTAAACACTCGACTAACATCTCGTTGTCATAGCATAACATTCCTGACAAAAAAGGTGTTGTTATCCCCTTACAATCACTGTCTCCAGGAAATTATTCCAGATTATTGTTAACCGATCGTTGATTGCGGCGACATTAAACTAAAAAACAGATAACACAGTTAAACTGCACAGAACGGTAAAGACATTTTGTTCAGGTCAGAGAAAATACTGTGCTTAGCAAGAG
Source organism: uncultured Cedecea sp. (assembly GCF_947498825.1). Lineage (GTDB taxonomy): Bacteria > Pseudomonadota > Gammaproteobacteria > Enterobacterales > Enterobacteriaceae > JGM124. Next base: position 91,643 of record NZ_CANMLV010000015.1, read on the forward strand.
TTAAGGCATACGGTGCCATATTGTGGCAAAATAGCCCGTTATACTGCATTCGCTGTCTGGCTTATCTTAATGCCAAATCAAGTACCTGGAGAATCACATGCAACTTAAACGGGTGGCAGAAGCCAAACTGCCAACACCATGGGGAGACTTCCTGATGGTGGGTTTCGAAGAACTGGCAACCGGCAAAGATCACGTAGCCCTGGTGTATGGTGATATTACTGACAACAGTGCCGTACTGGCACGTATCCATTCAGAATGTTTAACCGGTGATGCCCTTTTCAGCCTGCGTTGTGACTGTGGTTTTCAGCTGGAAGCGGCTTTGGCGCACATTGCTGAGGAAGGCCAGGGTGTACTGCTTTATCATCGTCAGGAAGGTCGTAATATTGGTCTGTTAAATAAAATTCGCGCTTATGCTTTGCAGGATCAGGGGTATGACACTGTGGAAGCCAATCATCAGCTGGGTTTTGCAGCCGATGAACGCGATTTTACTCTTTGCGCTGATATGTTCAAATTACTCAATATCGATGGTGTTCGCCTGCTGACTAATAACCCGAAGAAAGTCGCTATTCTGGGTGACGCCGGGATCAATATTGTTGAACGCGTTCCCTTGATTGTCGGCCGTAACTCTAAAAATGAGCATTATCTGGATACCAAAGCGGAAAAAATGGGGCATCTGCTTTCACGATAACTGGCAGCAGTGATACTGCCGTTATACTCGTCATACTTCAAATTGCTTAGGTATTACCTGCGTCCAGTCCGCCGAATCACATAGTTTATCTATGCTCATCGACGGGCTGAACTGGAAGCCTACAAGTAACTCGAATTATACACTAACGTCACTTCAGCATATTACGAATCACATACTGCAGAATTCCCCCATGCTGGAAATAGGTTAACTCATTCCCTGTATCAATACGGCAACGACAATTCAGAGTCTGTTTGCTGCCATCAGCAAGCGTTAATATCACCGGAATATCTGACCCTGGCTTCAGGCTGTTCAGTGACATGACATCTATCAGCTCTTCGCCTGTGAGTCCTAGCGTTTTTCGTGTTGTTCCCGACGGGAATTCAAGAGGCAGGATCCCCATACCTATCAGGTTAGAACGGTGGATACGTTCAAAAGACTCGGCTATCACCACTCGTACACCAAGCAAATTGGGGCCTTTTGCCGCCCAGTCACGGCTTGAGCCAGAGCCATACTCTTTACCTGCAATCACCGCCAGCGGCAGGCCCTGTTGCTTGTAATGCATCGCGGCATCATAAATCGACATCACCTGGGTTCCAGGCAGTAAACGTGTCATGCCCCCTTCAACACCCGGTACCATTTCGTTGCGAATACGAATATTGGCAAAGGTACCACGCACCATCACTTCATAGTTACCCCGTCGCGAGCCGTAGGAATTAAAATCCCCCTCAACAATGCCATGTTGCTGCAGGTATCGCCCAGCCGGACTGTCGAGCTTGATGCTACCCGCGGGAGATATATGATCGGTTGTGACCGAGTCACCAAGCATCGCCAGTACCCTCGCGCCTTGAATATCCACCAGCGCCTCAGGCTCGGCTTCCATCAGATCAAAAAAGGGTGACTGACGAATATAGGTAGACTCATTCTGCCAGTGGTAGGTTTGCGAAGGTTCAACCACAATATTGCGCCATGCCTCAGTACCGGCAAAAACTTCGCTATACTCCCGGTCAAACATCGTAGTCGTAACCTGCGCTACCGCCTGGGCGATTTCTTTACTGTCAGGCCAGATATCTTTCAAGTAGATAGCCTTGCCGTTGTGGTCATGGCCTAATGGATCATGGCTCAAATCTACGCGCATATTTCCCGCCAGCGCATAGGCAACAACCAGCGGCGGTGAGGCCAGCCAGTTAGTTTTGACCAACGGGTGAATACGACCTTCAAAATTTCGGTTGCCTGAAAGTACGGCAGCAACCGTCAGAGACTGATCTTTAATTTCCTGCTCAATGGCTTCAGGTAATGGACCTGAATTACCAATACAGGTGGTACAACCATAACCCACTAAGTTAAAGCCTAGTTTGTCGAGATACTCGGTCAGTCCTGCTTTGTCCAGGTAATCGGAAACCACTTTTGACCCTGGTGCTAAAGAACCTTTAACCCAGGGCTTGGCAATTAATCCTGCCTGCACCGCCTTTTTCGCCAGCAGCCCCGCGGCCATCATCACTCCTGGATTCGAAGTATTGGTACAAGAGGTAATGGCCGCAATCACCACCGCACCGTCAGTCAGTTTATTTTCCTTGTCCGCAGCGTCAGTCCCCTGAGGCGAGTTTCTGGTATTGATTTCAAGCTCTTTGCTCGCAGTGAATGCATCAGGAACTGCACTTAGTGGTACCCGGTCCTGTGGCCGTTTCGGCCCCGCCAGACTGGCCTCAACATCCTGCATATTCAATGCTAATGTGCTGGTGAAGATCGGCGCATCTCCGGTATGACGCCACAATCCCTGCTCTTTCGAATAGGCTTCCACTAAAGCAATCTGCTGCTCACTGCGCCCACTCAGTCGCATGTAGTCGAGCGTAATACTGTCGACCGGGAAGAAACCACAGGTTGCCCCATATTCCGGAGCCATATTCGCGATAGTGGCCCGATCGGCCAGAGGCAGTGAGTCCAGACCATCGCCGTAAAACTCAACAAACTTGCCCACAACCCCATGCTGACGCAGCATCTGAGTGACGGTAAGCACCAAGTCGGTGGCCGTGATCCCTTCACGTAATTTCCCTTCCAGTTTAAAGCCCACCACATCCGGGATAAGCATTGAAACAGGCTGCCCCAGCATAGCGGCTTCTGCTTCAATCCCTCCCACACCCCAGCCTAATACTCCCAGCGCATTGATCATTGTAGTGTGGGAGTCAGTACCAACCAGAGTATCGGGATAAGCAACACACGCACCCCCCTGTTGTTCGCTCCAGACCGTTTTACCCAGATACTCAAGGTTAACCTGGTGGCAAATACCGGTACCCGGCGGAACCACGCTGAAATAGTTAAAGGCCTGCTGGCCCCAGCGCAAGAAAAGATAGCGTTCGTGGTTACGCGCCATTTCCAGGCTGACGTTTTGCTCAAAAGCGTCCGGGGTACCAAAATTATCCACCGTCACCGAGTGGTCAATCACTAAATCAACCGGGGTCAGTGGATTTACGCGAGTGACATCACCTCCTAAGCGGCGAACCGCTTCACGCATAGCAGCCAGGTCAACCACCGCAGGAACACCGGTGAAATCTTGCATCAAAACGCGGGCCGGACGATAAGCGATTTCTCTTTCAATATGCGCATGTTTAAGCCAGTCTGCGAAGGCCTGAATATCGTCCCGGGTGACAGAGTCTTCGTCCTGCCAGCGGATGAGGTTTTCTAACAGGACTTTAAGGGATTTGGGTAAGCGATGAATATCGCCAAGTTGCTCAGCGGCTCGCGCCAGGCTATAGAAATGGTAATTCTTATTGCGGACTTTTAGAGTATTTTTACTGATAGTCCTTAGTGTTGACGACATAGCTCCTCCTTCTTAAAAAACAGGGATTGCGTTACCCTGAACAATTGCCGGGTCTTCAATAAAGATAACACAAGCTGAGGGCAATGTTCTAAAAAGGGGCTGTTTAAGATATATCTGTCACAGTCGTGACAGAATACAAATTGGTTAAATATCAGATATCAAGCCGTGTAACCGCCATCAATCGCCAGCACTGCGCCGGTCATAAACCAGGCTTCCTCCCGGGCGACAAATTCAACCAGACCCGCAATATCTTGTGGCATAGCCAGCTTCTTTATGGCACAAAAAGAGAGCATCTGCTGCACCGCAGGAGAGTCATCGTCCCCCAGCATCCCGGTTCTGGTTGGGCCAGGATTGATAAGGTTAACGGTGATACCCTGCTCCGCATAGTCATGAGCCATGGCTTTAGTCATACCCACTAATGCTGATTTTGTCGTGGCATAGGCGACACGACTTTGCCGCGGAACCCTGACCGCATTCGTTGTCCCTATAGAAATAATGCGTCCACCTTGCGTCATATGTCGCGCCGCAGCTTGTGATATTTGAGCAAAGGTCTTTTCTGATACACCACCCAATGCTGAAAGAACAGCAATAGCCCCGGCACTTAATACAAATGACCTGCGAGAGATATTCACGTTATATATTTCCATGGAAAATTGAATTATTTAAAATTGTATGCAAGCAGTTAATCACATTCAATTTCTTTCAATGCCGGACTTATATTTTCATTTTCTTTATATATCTAAAAAAAGCAATAGCAATTAAAACAAACAGAAAATACAGAGAACACCATTAACTTATAAGAGGAAGATACGATTTATTTATTCAGCGTGAGTATAATTGATTCATAGTGATAGATGAGACTGAACATACCGGGAAATCACCGACAAAAATAATAACATGTGGTGACGTTTTATCAGAGGAAGGGATATTTCGCAGAATGACAGAAAGCAAGCAATGTAATAGCAATAATAAAAAATAAGGGTACCTTTACCGGTGTAAAGATACCCTTCTCGATTATTTTTCCGGTAATTTGATATCTTTAAACATCTCTTCAATATCTTCATTTGACCGTAATGCGACTGCGGTATCAACCACGTCGCGGGTTAAGTGCGGGGCGAAACGCTGGATAAAGTCATACATGTAGCTGCGCAAGAAGGTGCTACGTCTGAAGCCAATCTTGGTGGTGCTATGGCTAAAGATCCCCTGAGTTTCGATACGAACCAAATCAGGGTCAGTGACTGGATCTACCGCCATACTGGCAATCACACCCACCCCAAGCCCCAGACGCACATACGTTTTAATCACATCAGCATCAGTTGCGGTGAAGACGATACGCGGCGTTAATCCGGCACGGTTAAAGGCGGTATCCAGCTCCGAGCGACCGGTAAATCCAAAGGTATAGGTCACCAGCGGATACTGAGCCAGCTCTTCAATACTTACCGATGTTTTAGATGCCAGAGGATGGTCTGGTGTGACAACAATCGAGCGATTCCAGTGATAGCATGGCAGCATGACTAAATCGTCGTACAGGTGTAATGCCTCAGTTGCGATGGCAAAATCTGCATTACCTTTTGAGACCGCTTCTGCTATCTGAGTCGGAGAACCCTGATGCATATGCAAAGAGACTCGCGGATAGCGTTCGATAAAGCCCTTAATCACACCAGGCAGAGCATAACGGGCCTGAGTGTGCGTGGTGGCAACATATAACGAACCTTTATCAGGCCAGGTGTGTTCCCCGGCCACAGACTTAATCGCCTCTACTTTGGAGAGCACTTCACGCGCGATACGGATAATCTCCACACCCGCGGGAGTCACTTGGGTCAGATGCTTGCCACTACGGGCGAAAATTTGGATCCCCAGCTCATCTTCCAGCATACGAACTTGCTTACTGATACCTGGTTGGGAGGTATAAAGCCCTTCCGCCGTCGAAGACACATTAAGGTTGTGATTGACGACTTCAACAATATAACGAAGCTGCTGTAGTTTCATGATTGAGCATCCAGAGTCAAAAATATTCGCCATAACGATGGGCTAAAGCAGCATCGTGAGCACAAAAGAAAACCGTCTTGGTTATAACCTTCAAATTTCAAGTTGCTCCCAGGCGTAAAGCGTCGACATGATTGGCTGTCCATGCTGCGGCAACACCCTGGCAACTTGAAATTTGAAGGGCATACATCAATATATAGCCAGTTTATATATATGCAACAAAAAAATAATAAACAGGTTATATAGAATGATAAAAAAAACCGGAGGTTTTGTCTCCGGTTTATGAAATTACCTGCTGCGAGCTATTTCTTACCCTCGACCCATTTACCTTCAACAAAGAAGGCGGACCAACCCGTTGCTTTTCCGTCTTTTTCAGAAGAAACATACTGCTGTTTGGTTTTACGGCTAAAGCGCACGACCGATTTATTACCTTCGGCATCCGCTTGCGGCGCATCGGCCAGATAGCGTAATTTTTCTGGAAGACGATCGCGGAAGCGATACAGTTCTTCAACCAACGGGGCGCGCGTTTCACGAGATTTCGGGAAGGTGTTCGCCGCGAGGAATACCCCAGCTGCACCATCACGCAGAACGAAATAAGCATCTGACTTTTCGCAAGGCAGCTCAGGTAGCGGCACCGGATCTTCTTTCGGCGGTGCGACTTCACCATTACGCAGGATCTTACGGGTATTTTTGCAGTCGTCGTTGGTACAGCCCATGTATTTACCAAAACGCCCCATTTTCAGGTGCATTTCTGAACCACATTTCTCGCACTCAACGATCGGCCCGTCATAACCCTTAATGCGAAACTCGCCCTCTTCGATCTCGTATCCATCACAGGTTGGATTGTTACCACAAACATGCAATTTGCGTTTCGGATCAATTAAGTAGCTGTCCATCGCGGTGCCACATTTCTGGCAACGTCGTTTGGCTCGTAATGCGTTTGTTTCGGCATCGTCACCTTCGAGAACGTTCAGAACTTCATTCTCAGCCACCAGATTGATCGTCGTTTTACAACGCTCTTTCGGGGACAAGGCATAACCGGAGCAACCTAAAAATACGCCGGTGCTGGCAGTACGAATACCCATTGCCCGTCCACAGGTTGGGCAATCAATACTGGTCAGTACCATCTGGTTGGGACGCATTCCGCCCTGCTCAGGATCCTGTTCGGCCTTTTCCAGTTGCGCGCTGAAATCATGGAAGAAACGGTCCAGAGCCTGCTTCCATTCAGCTTCATTATTGGCTATCTGATCAAGCTGATCTTCCATATGAGCAGTAAAATCATAGTTCATCAGCTCACGGAAGTTTTCTTCCAGACGATCGGTAACAATTTCACCCATTTTTTCCGCATAAAAACGGCGGTTTTCGGTACGGACATAACCGCGATCCTGAATGGTTGAAATAATCGATGCATAGGTAGAAGGACGACCAATACCGCGTTTTTCCAACTCTTTTACCAATGAGGCCTCACTGAATCTGGCCGGTGGTTTGGTAAAATGCTGAGCCGGAAGCAATTCCAGTAATGACAAGGTATCACCGGGATTAACTGCGGGTAAAATTCTGTCTTCGTCACCTTTACGCAAAGCTGGCATCACTTTCGTCCAGCCGTCAAAGCGTAAAATACGGCCACGGGCTTTAAGACGATAGTCACCCGCTTCAACCGTCAAGGTTGTCGCGTCATACTTAGCAGGTGTCATCTGACAGGCAACAAACTGGCGCCAAATCAGCTGATATAACTTCTGTGCATCCGCTTCCATATCCTTGAGAGCTTCAGACTGCACCTTGATATCAGTGGGACGAATGGCTTCGTGAGCTTCCTGCGAGTTATCTTTACTGGCGTACTGATTGGGTTCTTTTGGTAAATATTTTTCACCAAAACTGTCAGCGACATAATCACGTACCATGGTGAGCGCATCCTGGCTCAGGTTGGTAGAGTCAGTACGCATATAGGTGATGTGACCCGCTTCATAAAGACGCTGTGCCATCATCATGGTTTTTTTCACCCCAAAGCCCAGGCGCGTGCTGGCCGCTTGTTGCAATGTTGAGGTGATGAAAGGCGCACCAGGTTTGCTACTGGTCGGTTTATCTTCACGATCCCGTACCTGATAGTTCGCTTTTTCCAGCAATGCCACAGCCGCCATCGTTTGATCGCGGTTAACCGGACGGAAAGGCTTATCCTGATGGTGACTCACTTCCATCGACAGCGCATCACCTTTCGGTGTATTCAGGCTGGCATTAATTTCCCAGTACTCTTCCGGAACAAACGCTTTGATTTCACGTTCGCGTTCAACCACCAGACGTACAGCAACAGACTGAACGCGTCCGGCAGACAAACCACGAGCGATTTTTTTCCATAGCAGTGGCGAGACCATATAGCCCACCACACGGTCCATAAAACGGCGAGCTTGCTGGGCGTTAACCCGGTCTATATTGAGTTCACCGGGTTTCTCAAAGGCCTGCTGAATCGCATTTTTAGTGATTTCATTAAACACCACACGACTGTAACGCGTATCGTCCCCACCGATCACTTCCCGCAGGTGCCATGCAATAGCTTCCCCTTCGCGGTCAAGGTCGGTTGCGAGATAGATATGATCTGCATTTTCAGCCAGTGATTTAAGTTCAGAGACCACCTTCTCTTTACCTGGCAGCACTTCATAGCGTGCATCCCAGTTATGCCACGGGTTAACCCCCATGCGATTGACTAACGCAGCTCGTTCGTCCTTTTTGACTTTTTTCGTCCCTTTAGGGGGCGTTGTCTCACTGCTTTTTTTGGTGGTTGATCCGCTGGTCGGCAAATCACGAATGTGACCGACGCTGGACTTAACCACGTAGTCATTTCCGAGATATTTGTTAATCGTTTTGGCTTTTGCCGGGGACTCAACGATGACGAGAGCTTTACCCATATTCACCTTTACCTATTTAATTCTTCCAGGAATACGTCGCTGGTTTCACCATCCGTTGGCGACGAGCCTCACTATTGTGGCCACGTCGGATAAGATCAACCCTTTTCATTTATCAACTGCGCCATAATCCACGACACAGCAAGGTGTTAAACATTCACGCTTTCGTGCAAGTGCTACAGCACGACGGATATTTGGTTGAATGTCAAGCAATTCTGATGTCTGATTCGCGAAAGCGTCACACTCTACCTGATAAAATATGTTACGCAACTTTATTAGCACGCATTTTTAGTGCCTGGTAGTTTGCTTAACATTTTAACGCCATTAATGATACCAGGTTATTTGCCCCGACAGGAAAAATCGACGTACACTAGTATCATTTTTCACAACAGGCAGATTACACATGCAAATTCAAACCATCGATAGCGCATCACTGCTGGCTGAAGCCAATGCAATCATCCGCGAACATGAAGACTTTATACACGGCATGGCTGTCATCAGTGTAGAACAGAAAAATGGATTCTTAATTTTTCAAGGTGATTATTTTCTCGATGAACAAGGGTTACCAACGCCGAAAAGCACTGCCGTATTTAATATGTTTAAGCACTTGAGTCACGTACTTTCCGAGAAATACCAGTTGATCGACTGACCTGACACGCCATATGTAATACGGGGTCCTCAGACCCCGTATTAACATTTATAGCAAAGGTTTTTCACCACGCTGCCACCAGCGTAATAACAATCGATCGATACTTTTTGCCGCACTGCCGGTGAATCTGTCCATGACTCTCTTCCGTTTTGCATAACGAACATGCACTACATCATACTCTTTCATTCGTGTCAGGATCAGGTCATCACTGGTCGATATTTCGTCCACCAGTCCCTTTTCCCTGGCCTGAGTACCGTACCAGTGTTCACCGGTTGCCACGGCATCAATATCCAGACTTGGCCGCATGTCTTGTACAAACTGCTTAAACAGTACGTGCGTTTCATTTAAGTCTTCACGGAACTTTTCGCGGCCCTGTTCGGTATTTTCACCAAATAAGGTGAGCGTCCGTTTGTATTGTCCGGCAGTGTGCAGTTCCACATCAACATTATGGCGCTGTAACAAGCGATGGAAATTAGGCACCTGCGCTACCACACCAATTGAACCAATGATAGAGAATGGTGCGGCAACAATATGTTGCGCCACGCATGCCATCATATACCCACCACTGGCCGCCACTTTATCGACAGCGACAGTAAGCGGCACCTGTTTTTCACGTAAACGCTGCAGTTGTGATGCCGCCAGCCCGTAACCATGGACCACGCCACCAGGACTTTCCAGACGCAACAAAACCTGATCCTGGCTTTTAAACACCGATAAAACCGCGGTTATCTCTTCACGTAAGGATGTAACCTCATGAGCATCCATACTGCCTTTAAAATCAAGCACAAACAGGGTAGGTTTACCGGAACTTGCGGTTTCGCCGCGTTTCGCCCGCGCCTTCGCCTCTTTTGCGTCCAGCTTATGTTTCTTTCTCTCCCCTTTGTGCCACAGTTTTTGCTGATGACTGTCGAGCATGGCAACGTGCATCTCTTGTTGCATCTCTTGATATTGTTCACTGAGATGCGTCACCTTCAATTCTCCACGCGCGCTGCTTCTGCGTAAGGCAATATTTGCGATGATAATCGCAATCGCAGCAATGGCCACCACAACGGTGACAATTTTGGCCAGGAAGAGTCCATAATTAGCAAGTAAATCCACAGGTTCCGCCTTTATCACTAATATTATTTGTCTGATTGATTGTACCCGACCTCATGCCCTTCCGTCTGTAAACTACGATAAAGGTTAGCCCGAAATACAACATAAAAAGAGGCTGAAAAAGGTAAAAGTGTGCAACGAAAAGCCTGTTGTCACGCAGAATCATTGAAATAACCTGAATTTTCGGGCATAACCCCTGTCAGCAATAAATTAATGATTATACCCGTCATAATTCAAGTTGCTTGGGTGTTGCCCGCGTGAGGCGCACCTACAAGCAACTTGAATTATTTTGGGTATATATACTTGTGTTGCCTCCAGAACTCAAATAGCACATCAGCAGGTAACAGCATTTCTGGCACAATCCCCATGGAGTCTATTTTGCTTTATCAACCGGCAGAAAACATATTAGAAAAACGGATTATTCTGGTCACAGGTGCCAGTGATGGTATAGGTCGTGAAGCGGCTATAACCTATGCGCGCTTCGGTGCCTCTGTCATTCTGGTTGGTCGTAATCAAGAAAAACTGAATACGGTTGCCCGGCAGATCAACGATCAAGGCTTTCCTCAGGCTGAGATTCTGTTGCTGGATTTTGCCCACGCAACATCGGCTGATTGTTGGCAACTGGCGAGCCAGCTGGCAGAGAAAGTGCCCTGTCTCGACGGCGTCTTGCACAATGCCGGTATTCTCGGTGACCGGGGAATGATGACGGAACAAAATCCTGAAACCTGGCAAGCCGTAATGCAGATTAATGTCAATGCCACATTCTTTCTGACCCAGGCATTACTCCCCCTGTTGCTCAAAGCGCAGTCTCCTTCTCTGGTGTTTACCAGTTCCAGCGTCGGACGGCTTGGCAGAGCGGGCTGGGGAGCCTATGCCGTCTCTAAATTTGCCACCGAAGGCATGATGCAAACGCTGGCGGATGAATATAAACCAGAAAAATTGCGGGTTAACTGTATCAATCCTGGGGGAACACGTACGGCCATGCGCGCCAGCGCCTTCCCGACCGAGGATCCCGGCAAACTGAAAACCCCAGCCGACCTGATGCCCCTCTACTTATGGCTGATGACAGATGACAGCCGAGGTCAGACAGGGCAAAGTTTTGATGCACAACCGCAGCGCAAACCGGGAATAGCAGAATGAGTGATTCACGTTATCAGCAACGGCAGCAACGGCATAAAGAGAAAGTGGATGCAGGTATTGCCCGTGCTCAGGAAGAACGCGGCATCCTGATTGTTTTTACAGGCAACGGCAAAGGGAAAACCACCGCCGCGTTCGGCACGGTGACCCGTGCAGTCGGACATCAGAAAAAAGCCGGCGTTATTCAGTTTATCAAAGGAACATGGCCCAATGGTGAGCGTAATTTACTCGAGCCTCTTGGCGTGGAATTTCAGGTCATGGCGACCGGATTTACCTGGGAGACACAAAACCGGGAAACCGATACCCAAGCCTGTCTGGACACCTGGCAGCATGCATTGCGAATGCTGGCTGACGAGCATCTGGACTTGGTAGTACTGGATGAGCTGACCTATATGGTGACTTACGGTTATCTGGCCCTTGAGGAGGTTATTGCCGCGCTTAATGCACGCCCGGCTCACCAAACCGTTATCATTACCGGTCGCGCCTGTCACCGTGACTTGCTGGAGCTTGCTGATACAGTGAGCGAATTGCGTCCGGTCAAGCATGCCTTTGAGAGTGGTATCAAAGCGCAGCAAGGTATTGATTACTGAAAATATTGACTGAAAGAAAAAATGCGATGGTAAGCAGAGGGAAAATATGACTTCCCTCTGACCAGTCAGCAGGGTCGATTAACCAGAACGGCTACCGGAGTTTTTGCCTGAACGCCCACTTGCACGTCCACCTGCACTTTCACCAGTACGTCTGCTTGGACGTCCGCCAGACTTTTCACCTGTACGACTACTTGGGCGCCCACCCGGACGTACAGCACTGTTTTCACCGCTACGACTACTTGGACGTCCACCAGCAGATCGTCCACCGGAACCTTCTGTGGAACGGTCATTGTTAACCTGGCTATGACGTTTCACCGCACGACGGATCTGATTAGCTTTCATCGGACGGCGATCTTTCTCTACCGCAACCTTGCTGTTGGTTTCTTCATCTAAATCAACCAAAGCACGCAAGTAGTTAGTTGGGCCAAGATCAAGCTCGGTATAACCGCCACGCGGCAGGCCTTTTGGTAACTGAATATCGCCATAACGTACGCGGATAAGGCGGCTTACCTGCACTCCGACTGCTTCCCAAAGACGACGAACCTCACGATTACGGCCTTCGGTCAACGTCACGCTGTACCATTGGTTAATCCCTTCACCGCCGGTAAACTTGATACTTTTAAAGGCTGCCGGACCGTCTTCCAACTGTACGCCACGGGAAAGTTGCTTGATTTTATCGTCACCCACTTCACCAAAGACACGCACAGCATATTCACGTTCCACCTCACGGCTTGGATGCATCAGACGGTTAGCCAGTTCACCATCGGTCGTGAACAACAGCAGACCACAAGTATTCACATCCAAACGCCCTACTGCAATCCAGCGCGCACCTCGCAGTTTAGGCAAACGGTCAAAAACCGTTGGCCTTCCTTCCGGATCGCTACGGGTACAGAGCTCACCCTCTGGCTTGTAATAGGCCAGTACGCGGCAAATCTGCTCAACGGACTCTTTAACAGAAATCAGATGGCCATCAATACGAATTTTGATCGACGGGGTGACTTCCACCCGGTCTCCCAGTGTGGCTATTTTGCCGTCAACGCTTACGCGGCCCGCTGAGATAATGGTTTCAATCTCACGACGAGAACCATGACCAGCACGTGCCAGTACTTTTTGTAGCTTTTCGCTCTTTTCGCTCATTGAGCTTCCTCGGTGTCGCCTTCACAGGCGTCTTTGCAATATTGTAATTTATTTAATTTTCAATAACTTACTTGTTATGTTGAGTGTTATTATACAGCCTTTTCACCATAGTGTAACCCGGTTTGTTGTACATCATTTCTTTATCGTTTATGTACTCTTAAAGTCAGTCAAGTAAGCGCTACATGGCAGGATAAACTCTAGGGTCTGATTATAAAAACAACAAATAAAATAATTCTTGCAATCAACATCCTTTTGATGTAAAGTAAATTTGGGATTATATAAGCATTAAACTTTGTACGAAAAAAATATACACCCCACTACCCGCCGGAGCCTTGCTTGGTGTGGCTTGCGTGAGTTATTCATCTACCTGATTGTGAGTGTCATAGATGGTAATAACTCTTTAGGTCTTATCCAAAGTATCGGTTTATAGTCAATTACAACAGGAGGAACATTGTTACAACAGATCAACACAGAACCAGCCCCCCTACAGACAACACCTTACAAAATCATAACGCACCAGCATGGGCGGTATAAACTCATCGTCGGCGATCGATTTATCCATAATGGCTACCCTTATAAGATTAACACTACGGGGTTGTCAGGCGTCAGGCTGGATATCCTTGAACCCATAGCAGCAGAACTTGATGTCATGCAGTCAATGTACAGCCATGTGTTTTTCGCTCGTTTCGACTTAAGGTTGCCAGTTGGCACCCCTGTAGAAATCAGTAACGAATGGATGCGCCAGCTCTTCAAAAAATTACGTGAGCGCCTCAAGTCCAAGAATAAAAGACCGCCGAATGTCACTACTCCAATTAACAACTTTGCTTTCGGCTGGGTACGGGAAAAAGAAACAGCCAAACAGGATCACTACCATTGCTGGATTGCTCTTCCCCATCGACAGATACAACGATTGGGTGGTCGAACATATGGCATCGGCAACGCGATTATGGAAATTTGGTGCCAACTGACAGGTGGTGACGATTCACTGGTCGAACTCTTAGGCAAGGATGAACGGTTCCCGACTCACTATATTATTGAACGTGATAAAGCAGAAAGTTTGGAGGGTATTTTCTACTGGGTATCTTATCTGGCAAAAGTACGGGGGAAGTACCAAACAGGGAAAGGAGATCGCGTTCATTCAACTTCACAATTACGCAATAAAAAAGTCAACGATCAGAATCCTTAGCCAAACGCATCAGGAGCCACGCAGGCAGCCAAGCAGTACCTATGCATTACCTATAGCAAAATAATTGCTTACAATGGCTCTCAGCTCGCTTAGCAAGGCTTTGATTGCGATATCTTTGGGTTAACTTTAAAAAATAACACTAAACAACCATCTTTACAACTAAATATTCAGGGTCTATGCCGACACTGAGTTTGATGGTCGGTTTTATCACTGCTTAAAAATACATCTAAAATACAGGTAAATTAAACATTAAATGTTTGTTAAATCCGGTCATGGTACAACTGCATACTCCGCTTAAGTACCCGTAATATAAATTAGGCAATAACTTATAGTTACTTTGCTTATTAGGATAAGAGCTAAAAAGCACAGAATATTAAATGTCTGCTAAGAGCGAAGCGGACGGACATCAACACTTGATGAATGTTTACACGATGCAATTAAAAATCTGATATCACGTATGTGTCCGCTGTGCCTGTTGGCTATTTATCTAATTGACGATAGTCAGTTATAGATCCGTCGAATGAAGTATCTGGAATATGAATACGACAATTCAGTTTTACCCCTGAATAGTTTTCTGTAAATGAAAATTGTGTAGTTGTTGTTGCATCATTCCTCATTACTCGAGGATTTTTCGACCTATTATCTACTACAAAGGTTCTATCACGTATGCGTTCAAAGGCTCTGTGCAATCCGCTATCTGCACCTAAATAGAAAGAAGCATTCATTAACGCTTCAACTTGATTGAAAGAATATGTCTGAGCTGGATTGCTCACAATATAATCAATAGCAGCTTCTAATCTTGAAATACCTTCGGGAATTAGCTCAGCCTCTCTCATCAACTTTAGAGCATAATTGCAACCTATTGACACACCTTTTGCTTCATCATTTCTTTTCATAATTAATCCTTTTTTATCTTCGCCGATTTTATAACAACGTCCGCTTAAGAGCGGCATAACAGCTTGACTAAGTTAGCCTAATTCTTTTTGATATTCCATTATACTTGATTGTCTGCTGGCTCAGTTTTAGCTCAAACAGTGCTTTGAATTAGCTCACTTCCTTTGCTAAACCCCTGTGACTGTGACGGCGCTTACAGCCAGCAGAATCCTTGTGTGCGATACAGCAAGTGCTGCTGGTGGCAATGGTGGCAGAGTGATTGCCAAACACGATCCATTCCCTGCTTAGCAAGTGAATGCACACAAAATAGTATATGAGTACATATTCTCATGAACGGTCTAACGTAAGCAGGTGTACCAATACCCACAGCGAGCGATATGGGCTTAATTTTATCATGATAAATGATGAATAATTGATTGTGATTTAATAAAAAAAAGAGTCTTTTAGACTAATGAGGTTACAAGGGTAATCGAGGGAGCAAAGGTGGCTTAGTCTATAAGTCCAGACTAAGCCTAGTATTGCGATGAGCTTAATCTAAGCTGGCAGGTGATTTTGTGGCTGGTATTATGCAGGGAGCAGATTATCCGATACTGCCCCATGGCTTGAGTAGCCTCAGGTTATAACTTTGTCCTATTTTGTCGGCGCATGTTTTCTACTGCCAATGCAAAGTCAGAATTGGTAATGTTCTCTTGCCAGCGAGACCAAAAATCTATTGTTGCACTTAACGGTTTTTCAGTTGGCGGATCAATTTTAATCCTACTTGGCAGCAGCACTGAATCACCTACTACCATGGCTTCTCCAACATCCATGATAGGAAGTGCTTCTAAGAGACTCTCTAGGCTTTCAGGTAGCAATTTTCGTACTGTCGCTTGGTCATCAGCATTCGTTAAACGCAGAGAAATGATGTTGTTACATTGGCTGAGAATGGTTGTACTTACATCAGAAGGCCTTTGACTTACAATCATCAATGCAACTCCATATTTACGTCCTTCTTTAGCGATTTTTTCAAAGGCTTCAACTGCTCTGCGTTCAACTGGATTACCTTCTTTTTTGGGTAGATATAGATGAGCCTCATCACAGACAAAAGCAATTGGTCTGCGGTCTTTCGGATCAGTCCAAAATTGAATTTGATAAATGATACGGGCAACCAGACCAATGATTACTGGCAGTATATCAGCCGGAACTTCTGAGAAGTCGATTACTTTAATGCTTTGCTTTTGCTTACCGAACCCCATCAGTTTTTCAGCAATCATGCTTAATGAATCGTATTTGTTATATTTATCAGGGCTATTGAAAAGAAATCCATAACGTCGATCTTGCAAGCGGCTAGCCATCCTGACAAGTAATCTTGAAAATTCACCGTTAAAAGGGCCATTTTTCTCCTTTCCAGCTTGTGCCCCAGGAACTCTTTCTTCATTTAAAAGCTTTAATTTTTCAATGACATTTTCGAGAGAATAGGGAATTGGACTATCGAGTGTAAAAGACTGCAACAGGTCGGTACGATCATTAGCTCGTAGGAATGCTTTCTTTTGCTCTGTAATTGCATCTTGCACGACCACAACTTGGTTATGTGCACTGAACTCACTCCGATCAACGAATAATGACTGAATTTCTTCCGAATTGAGCAACCAATAAGGCAGAAAAAGGAGCGAATCATCATCTACATTTACTTCATCCGGCCCTGGTATTCTCAATTGTTTCGCATATGAAAGCTCCTTGTACTCACCGTGTAAGTCAAATACTACGAGGTTTGAAGACGGTAATTTGGAGCTTCTTTCCAAAATTGAAGCAACTGTCCATGATTTACCAGAGCCTGTGCTACCAAGTAAAGCGGCATGTCGCTGGAATAATTTGTTTCCATCAACGTAAGCTCGAGCACTCTCATTCAGTTTATATGCCCCCAATTCTAAGGAGTGTTTCCCATCGCCAGACTCAGAAATCACCTGCATAAATTCTTCTAGCTGAGCGTCCTTAAGCACATAGCAAGTTGAGTCTATTTCAGGGACATGATCAAGAGATCTTGAAAACTTATACTTTTGCTTAATTGCATTCCATCGAGTTGCCCCCATTAACGTGATTTTAACTGTGTTGACTACGCTGTCTTCAAAAGTATCTATATCGTCAGTATCATCATCGTTATCTTGCACTTCGAGAGTAATTGGTTGAGCGACTACAGCTTTTATGACTTTATCAATCATGCCGATAAGCCAACATTCAGTTGCACCGCTGAGTTGTACAGTTACAAGCTGCCCCACTCTGGCTTTACGTAGGTCTTTATCACTATTTACCAGAATAGTAACTTTTCTAGTATCAACTTCACGGATATTGCCAAGAGTGTAGCCATCATCATTAAAAGTGAAAAGTGCCATATTACCCTCCTAAAAATTCGTTGGTGAATGTTTCAAAACGCCATAATTCCTTATCATCTATATGCAGCCAATTTTTAAACTTTTTGTTGTATATTCTACTGTTATCTGAGTTGAGCTGTTTGCATATAAGCCACATATTCGGACATTTATTTAGCCATTCTTCGATTCTCGGATTCGAATCACGAGTGATTACTAATGCACGGCATTGGTTTTGTTCAAGCTTTTGCCTAAATGTATTGTTAACAAGCTGAGAATCATTAAAACCAAATCCTAAAAACAGAAAGCTGGTGTGGTTTCCTACGGCATTATCGTATTCAGTCAACTGGGCTCTGTCTTTGTGTAAGCGCTGATATTTTGCTGTACCAGGAGTAATCATTGATCGTACAACGCCTTCTGGTTTGTTGAGCATCCAGCTATTACATTCTATAAGCTGAGCATCCCATTCAAATGTATTTAACGAGCCATGCGGTTTGTGTAGCCGAACATGTTTGCATTCAACGATTCTTGGTGGTTGCCTTTGCTTGCCTAGATTTTTCTGTATCGACTGAACTGCCTTTTTCGCTTCACTCCAGTCGTAATGTCGAAGGAAGCCACCGTGAAATCCCGTAATGTATGGAAGCTTATATCGGACAAATGCGTACTCAGCTAATAAATCATAATTCGGTGTTGCAACATGGAGTTGTTTATCGGCCTGTGGTAAAGCCTCAACCAGCTTTTTTAGTAGAGAACCTGCTGGCCAATCACATAACCCTGACATAATTGGATGGGCGTAGGTGTTATCGAGTTGTGCGACAAAGTTAGCTGTTAGTTCCACTATTCGAGCGGTAAGAGCCTCATCCTTGATGAAGTCCATAGCAGATTCAAAATCATGGCTTTTATCATCAAGCGCAGAGATAACTTGCTGCCATTGTTGTACCTGGGTGTCGGTCATATCACTAGTCAGCTCGGCTCGAAGATGACTCTCTAGAGCTGGCATCCCAAATTGCAAATCAAGAGCACATGAAGTTCCTGTACCAAACAAAACAAACGGCTTATCAGTAAAAAACTCGGCAATTGCTTGATATGCAAATTCCTTTGTCAGCTCCATCTTTCTCCTCACTTAAATCATTAAATTTCAGTGCATAAACTTTAATAACTGTAGCATCAGTGTTCTATTCTCTTACATTAAGGTATCAAGTTTTTGCTAGTCGGAAATTGGTCTTTTACGCAGAATCGGCTTTAGAACACAGATATAAAAGGGTATTACTACCTTAAGGATATCTCTCGCTTCGTTTATTAATACCAAATGATGGTAGTAATTCTTTCATTAGTTGCGAAAGCCGTTTGGAATTTCTGTTTTTCATTCAAAATAGATAGTCAAACTTGTTGTGCTTAACAGAAAAAACTACCAGTTCAAATATGGGAAACGCAGTTTACGCTTCTTTTTTGACATTCCAGTTACGTTTAATCGTCGGTAGGCTCAAACCTAACTCAAGCACCGCCTTAGACTGACTCAGCCCCTTTGCTTTAGCTTCCTGTACTCGTTTTAAGGTGTCCGTTGCTACTGGTCGACCTAGCTTCTTACCCTCGGCTTTAGCCCGTTCCAGCCCTTCTTTGGTACGTTCAATTATCCGAGACTTCTCGAACTCAGCAAAGGCCGAAAACATTTGCAACATCAACTTACCTTCGGCACTGGCAAGATTGCTTACAGGCAAATCGAGTGAGACAACATCAATTCCCTTCTCCATCAACATTAAGATAGTCTGCTGGACATCGATATTGTCTCTTCCCAAGCGATCCAGCTTCAACACTACCAGCTTATCTCCGGGCTTGTCTTTGTCTTTGCCTTCGAGCTTATTAGTTACCATATTGGCAAATTCTTTACGCTTCATGGCCTGTACTCCACCGGAGACAGTTTCAGAGATAACCCTACTATCAGGGATATCATAACCAGCCTGACGAATCGCCATGATCTGGTTTTCTGTTGTTTGTTCACTAGTTGAAACACGGCAATATGCAAAAGTGCGGCTCATAATATGGTGTCCCTTAGCTGGTATCAGAAACGGTATCATAATCCCCTATTGGTATCATTATATCAATATGCTAATTTATTGACACCTCATTTATGGTGTATTTGCTGGTGTCGTAAAACGAACGATTGTTGATACCAACAAATAGCAGCTCCGCACCCTATAGATATTTGATAAAGATTCAGAGTAACCCCTATGAATGATATGAACCTGCTAGACCGTGCTGACAGTGCGCCAAAGATATTTCTATACTGGCTATGAGTAAGGCTGTGAAGGCTACTGATGATTTTTCGGGGCGGGGGTAATAGAGGCAGAAAAAACTGCCTCCGGTAGATCTTACTTAAAACTCTTAAGCGTGTATCTATATGATATATCATCAGAGCCTGCGTAAAGCTCACTGATTTTAAGACCGGAATTATCAATCATGAAGGCAACGTTGAATGGCACATCTCTTGTTCCACTCCAGCGATTAGAGTATTGCCCCGATTCTCGCCATATCACGTAATCACCAGAGAGTTTGCAGTCAAAGGAAAATAGTTGATTATCCGCTGGGCGACGGTATGAAACAGTGTACACGCCAGCAGTATCAGTTTTCACCGCTTTCATCGTGTTGACTTCACGCCCAAACAACCCAGCTATTGTTGCCCTACAGACCTGAGAGATCGTAAAAGGCTTAGTTTCCGCAGGAGCCAGATTTACCGGGGCTGCCATTTTTACTTTAGCCATCTCAGGGGAAATAAAATCCGCACTTGTTGGTGAGTTACTACTAGCAATACCATTTGAAGAGTAGGAATTGCTTGAACCGCTATTCGATGATTTATCACCAAAAAAATATGCCCATCCCCCCCCTATGATGACTAGAGCAAGAATAATTTTAGCCACTGCCTCTCCCAACTGAGGAGATATGCTTTTACCTCCTGTATCTCCCCATTGAGACGATTTGTCCTCACAGTCTGGGACTATTTGCCCACATTCCTTGCATCTTTTTCCTTCTTTGTCTTCATTCATTGTTAAATTTTTTCCTCAATCTTTTACTTCGACAGTCCAACGTCCACCCCGATCTTTGATTATATACTCATAGATATCGTCGCAGAACACAGGAAAACCCCATTAACTTTGTCGCATTGGTAATCTGCCGACTCAATTACTGCTTTAGCGGCTGTCTTCAATTCGGGTGAGCCATCATTTGCAAATACACTTCCCACCATCAAACCCATCACTACCAGAAGTATTTTTTTCAAAATCAGTTCCTTAATCAATTTTCATAAGAAAAGATGTACTTATTTTAAATGGTTTTGCCAGTCAAATTCACACTATTGATCGATTTCATCAATCAATTTAGCGATGGACAGGTGATATGCTCAGGATATCCCTGAGGAGAATTTCAACGAGGAGACTAGGAATGAGAGGTTACAGGCAGGTTTTGTTATTGGGTCTGATACTGTCGTTTAACGCTGTGGCAGGCAAAATCACGATGAATGCCCCAGAGCAGTCGACCACCGCTAATGGGCAGACTCTATGCGTGTACAGCAACAGCATCGACACCTTTACTTATGTAACAAAGTCGAAACACTGCCCGTATACCAAAACATTTAAAACGGAAGATGCAGAGTAGTAGATATGGGGTAGGAAATTAAGATACCGCGTGTCATAGATTATAAATACCAGAGCCGTATACACCTGACTTATAGCTGAGCAGTATCAGCCCAAATTTTTCCTAAAACAGCCATAGCACAAAGCTAAGTCTAACCTGACAGGTCGTACTGTGCTATGAGCGGATCTTGATAAATTCGTACTTAATCAGTTTATGACCAGCCCCCCATTAGTTAGTTAAAAGGCAACAAACCTGAACATTTTAAGATGTTAGCTTATTGCTTTTTTTAAAATATTATAGATTGACTTGGTGCTAATAGAGTAAATTAATTGCAGGTTAATTGGGTGGAAAGTTACTTGAGGCAAGCTAACTGAACATTCTGTTGGAGGCTGTGGAGACTGGAATGGGACGGAGATCAGGATTTGGAAGTTTAATACGTGCTACTGGCAGAGCCGTTGCAGCAGCAGAGCGTGAGCGTAAGAGATCGGAGCGTAATTATTTTGCCGAGGCTCGCCGCATAGAACGTGAAATAAAACGTGGTAATGCTCAGAGACTTCGTGAGCAAAAAGAGGCGGATAAATTAGCAAAATCCATGTATCTGGAAGAGCGTCAAGATGAAGTTTCTGATCTTAACGCTGAGCTGAACGATAATATCACCGCTCTTTCTACACTTTTGGAACATACCCTCGAATTTGATGATTCGATTGATTTTTCAGCACTGAAAAAGCCCCCAAATTTCGAAGACTTTAAAACTCCCCAGCATCTCTTACCAGACCCGGAGCCAGTGATGAAAGTCGTGAATGCTCCGGCTGCATGGAAGACTATTTTCCCTTGGATAAAAAACAAATATTATCGAGAATTGCAGAGTGCCGAGGAATCTTTTAGTAAAAACAAGGAAGATTATTTAGTTAAACTTTCAACTCAGAAGATTGAGCTTGATGCTTTAGTTGCTGATTATCAGATCCGAAGATCTGCTTATCTCGAAGAAATAAAAAGTCAGCACGATGAAGTTGACCAGTTTGAACAAGACTATCTCAATTGTGATCATGACGGAGTATTGGCTTACTGCGAAATGGTGTTAACACGGTCTGAATATCCCGAAAAGGGGTTTCCACAAACCTTTAGGTTGGCCTATTTACCTGACAGCAAAGAGTTGGTAGTTGAATACAGCTTACCTGAAATTACAGTAGTACCACGCGAGCTGGAATACAGATATGTCAAAACAAGAGACGCTATTGATGCCAAGCCGCGAAAGATTGGTGAGATTAAAGAACTTTATCAGAACATAATCGCCGCAATTACTCTCCGCACAGTACATGAGCTTTTCGAGGCTGACAAGGCATCTGCTTTAACATCAGTTCTGTTTAACGGTGTAATCGAAACTATCGATCCTACAAGCGGACATGACATCAAAGTCACATTAGTCTCTGCCCGTGCTCATAAGGACGATTTCATGCAAATAAAACTTGAAAGGGTCGAAAAAAGCGCATGCCTTAGAAGTCTAGGAGCACAAGTTTCAGGGCGACCAGATGAACTCCAGGCAGTAAAACCTATTCTCGAATTCAACATGGTTGATAAACGCTTCATTGAACAAGGTGATTCTTTATCTGCCCTTGAGACAAGACCAAACCTTATGGAACTTTCACCGTCTGAATTTGAGGTGTTAGTATCAAATCTTTTCAGTCAGATGGGGCTGGACACCAAACTCACCAGAGGGACAAAAGACGGCGGTGTTGATGCCGTTGCATTCGACACTCGCCCGATCCTCGGAGGAAAAGTGGTAATTCAGGCTAAAAGATATAAAGATACAGTTGGTGTCAGTTCTGTTAGAGATCTTTATGGAACAATGATGAATGAAGGGGCTAACAAAGGAATTCTGGTCTGTACAAGTCAATACGGTAAAGATGCATATCGTTTCTGCGAAGACAAACCAATCGAACTCATTGATGGAAGCGGGCTTCTTTATCTCTTAAAAGAGCATGCTGGGGTATCAGCACGTATTAACCCTAATTTTTAATTACAGAACCAGATTCGGACTAATGTTTGTCACGAATGTTCACGAATAGAAATTCAGCACGAGCTTTTAGTCGAGTAATTAAAGGATATATAAACTTAGGGCAGAAACGTCTGCCCTATCTGTTATCCCATTGAGCTGAGCTGCTCTTCGTTGATTCCTATATCGCAATATCCACTTAGTAGAATATGTTCACTCTCCGCTAAGAACAGACGGTCAGGTATAGTTATGTTCTATCAACAAAAAATATCAGCTTAAGTCTGAGCTAAACAGTTGAGCGGAGCTGACTTTCTTTTCAACAATATACTTACCAGTCAATGCAATCGACTGCGGGAAGAAATTTTTCCAGTGCCATTGTTTCTGGGTGAGTGTAATTTCCCGAAATACCCAAGGTTTTAGTTATAGCGTGACCAACACAAATCTGCACGATTGGATGCAGAGCTTTTGTCATGGCCTCCGATACAAAAGTATGTCGAAGTGAGTGCAGCGTTCTCTTTTTTCCAAATTCACTTAATTTCTGTACTTCGGACTGCTGCATAATACTGTGCCATTCAAGCCCGATTTGCTCATATGTTGGTAAATCACCAAAAACAAGATCTGTGGCTTTGAGTGTTCTAATCCGCGCTAAGATTAATTTTTCTAACTTACGGTGCAGTGGTATCCTCCTTTGAGCATGTTTGGTTTTACCGTCCTCAATGAAAATGTACCAGCGCCCTGTTTCCTCGTCTCTGCGAATATGACTTTTACATATTGCCGCAATTTCACCACGACGAGCACCTGTGAAAACCAAAGTTAAGAAATAATCTCGCCGCCAACAAGAATACGAGTTTAGAGATGCGATAAGACGTTGTATTTCTTGTCTGTTGTACGCTCCGCGAGAGTTCTCTATAACTTCAACTCTAACTCCATCCGTTGGAGAGGATGTTAAAATCTCTTTTTCATTTTTCAGGAACACATTGAAAAATGATGAGTAAATCGTAAGCGTCCAGCGAGAACCGTATTGACGTAAGAGGATTATTCCACTGGCAGAGTGATACGCCAGGGTAGCAGGGCACTGACCCGGTTTATCGGCCAGTCAGCTATCACATCAAGAACATGTCGAAGATACTGCTCCGGATCTATACCGTT
>NZ_CANMLV010000016.1 GCF_947498825.1 uncultured Cedecea sp.
GCGGGGGCCGGATTTGAACCGACGACCTTCGGGTTATGAGCCCGACGAGCTACCAGGCTGCTCCACCCCGCGTCCGTGGATGCGCACTATACTCCGCTCTCTTTTCTATGCAACTCTTTTTTAGAATTAATCTATTAATTTACCGTAGTTGATTAAATATTATCAATCATCCTCGCAAATAAACCCTATTCACGTTGAGATGGCGGCAAGCGTTTAATTTTTTCAACGTCTTTGCTATCTTCGCAGTAACGGGTGTTGTTAGCAGGGCAGGATAAAGATGAAAGTGCATTGGGTAAAATATGCGGCAGTGGGTGTGGTGTTAGCGACTTTGGCTGCCTGTACTTCAAAACCAACCGATCAAGGGCAGCAGTATAAAGATGGTAAGTTTTCTCAGCCTTTCTCGCTGGTTAATCAGCCTGATGCTTTGGGGGTTCCAATTAATGCGGGTGATTATGCTGAGCAAGTTGCACAAGTCGCCTCTGCCTCGCCTCGCCTTTATAATGGCAGCAGCAATGTCTATGATGCGGTAAAACAGTGGCTAGGGGCTGGAGGAGATACGCGTCAGCTCAATCAGTTCGGTTTGAATGCCTGGCAGATGGAAGGCGCTGATAATTACGGCAACGTGAAGTTTACCGGGTATTACACCCCTGTGGTGCAGGCTCGTCATACCCGCCAGGGGGAGTTCCAGTATCCGATCTACGCGATGCCACCGAAAAAGGGGCGTCTGCCTTCTCGCTCAGAAATCTATAATGGTGCACTCGGTACTCGTTATATCCTCGCCTGGAGTAATTCATTAATGGATAACTTCATTATGGATGTCCAGGGCAGTGGCTATATCGACTTTGGCGATGGTCAGCCTTTAACGTTCTTCGGCTATGCCGGCAAAAACGGACATGCTTACCGTAGCATCGGTAAAGTACTGATTGACAGGGGGGAAGTGAAACGAGAAGACATGTCGATGCAGGCTATTCGTCACTGGGGGGAAACGCACAGTGAAGCTGAAGTGCGCGAACTACTGGGGCAGAACCCCTCTTTTGTTTTCTTTAAACCTGCAAGTTACTCGCCGGTGAAAGGTGCCAGCGCGGTACCGTTGATTGGCCGGGCTTCTGTGGCATCGGATCGCTCGATTATTCCTGCGGGAACAACCTTGTTGGTTGAGGTTCCCCTGTTGGACAATAACGGCAAGTTTACCGGGAATTATGAATTGCGGGTGATGGTTGCTCTTGACGTGGGTGGCGCCATCAAAGGCCAGCATTTTGATATCTATCAGGGCATTGGCGCAGATGCGGGACATCGTGCTGGCTGGTACAATCACTATGGCCGGGTGTGGGTATTGAAAGCGGCACCCGGAACGGGCGCTGCCAGTAAAGTTTTTAACGGTTAATTCAATCTGTTTGAATTGCAGGGACAGCCTGTTCCCGCACCTTGTGCTCTTTATTGGTATTCCCGGCGGGCTGTATAATCAGCCCGTCACAGTGTAGACCAGGAAGGAAAAACGTGGTTTTTCCTGCCTGGTGATTATCAGTCTAAAATCAATCAATTGATTTAACTTATTTTTTTAATCTATCTCTGTTGGGTCAGAGGTGCTTTAAGGTTTGTCGTCACTTTCGCGGGCTGTATAATCAGCCCGTTGTTATTTCCGAGGATAAATGATGTCAGTGATACTCACCGATGCCTGGCGGCAACGCTTTGGTGGTACAGCCCGTCTTTATGGGCAGTCAGCTTTGCAATTATTTGCCGAGGCGCATGTGTGCGTCATTGGTATTGGCGGTGTAGGTTGCTGGGCCGCTGAAGCGCTGGCACGTACGGGGATTGGCGCAATCACACTAATTGATATGGATGATGTCTGTATCACCAATACTAACCGTCAGCTCCATGCCTTACGAGAGACCGTCGGACAGGCAAAAACGGAAGTGATGGCGCAACGTATTTTGGCTATTAATCCGGAGTGTCGGGTCACTGTTGTTGATGATTTTATTAACGCTGATAATACGGCAGAGTTGCTTGGCCAAGGCTTCAGCTATGTCATCGATGCGATTGATAGCGTTCGGCCGAAAGCCGCCCTGATAGCCTATTGTCGACGCAATAAAATACCTTTGGTGACGACCGGTGGTGCAGGGGGACAGATCGATCCGACTCAGATACAAGTTACCGATCTGGCAAAGACGATTCAGGATCCGCTGGCGGCAAAATTACGCGAAAGACTAAAAAGTGATTTTGGCATTGTTAAAAACAGTAAAGGTAAGCTGGGTATTGATTGCGTGTTTTCAACCGAAGCGCTGGTTTATCCGCAAGCCGATGGCTCGGTCTGTGCGATGAAAAGTCAGGCAGAAGGCCCGAAACGTATGGACTGTGCTGCCGGATTTGGGGCTGCCACGATGGTAACGGCCAGTTTTGGTTTTATAGCCGTATCCCATGTACTGAAAAAAATGATGGCTAAAGCAAAAGCCCGAACGGCTTAAACAGCCTGACGGGCAATCTGCTGTACACGTTGTGCTAATGCATGTAGCCCGTCACTTCTTGAGGCACTGAGCTGGTTACGCAGCCCCAGATCGTCAAACAATGTCAGAGGGTCGACAGTCAGCAATTGCTGAGCTGTTTTGCCTTCAATCGCCGTCAGTAACACCGCCAGCAATCCGCGAACAATTCGCCCTTCACTGTCGCCGAAAAAATGCAACGTCCCGTCTGACTGATAAATATGCCCCAGCCAGACCCGATTCTCGCAACCGCTGATTTCAAATTGTTCTTCTTTCAGGCTGTTCGCCAGGGGAGGAAGTTGTTTCCCTAACAGAATCAGTTGGCGATATCGATCTTCCCATTGCTTTAAAGGAGTAAATAAATTTTTCAGACTCTCTGGGCTGATTTTGCTGCCAAAAGGATGAGAGGTGTTCAAGTTATCAATCAATTAGTCCACCAAAATATCAAGTGCAAGGTCAACGGCTTTTACCAGCCTGTCAACATCAAGCTCGGTGTTATAAGGCGCAAAAGAAGCGCGTAGTGTCCCACTGACGCCTAAAGCCGCCATCAAAGGCTGGGCGCAATGCTGGCCAGCACGTAGTTCAATACCCGATTCCGCCAGCAGAGTCACCATGTCATGGTGGTGCACACCCTCAAAGTTAAAAGCCAGCAGGCTTGACTCCTGGCAGCGATAGCTCTGAAAGCCAGAACGCAGGGACAGTGCGGACTCTGCCATTCCGGCTAATTCACGGCACCAAGCCTCAGCTTGCGGCTGGTTAATATCTTCAAGCCAAGTCAGGGCCGCATTCATACCGATAACCCCTGCAACATTAGGTGTGCCCGCTTCGAATCGCAAAGGTACTGGCTGGAGCTTAACACCGGTAAATGAAACTTCAGTTATCATTTTGCCACCTCCCAGCCAGGGAGACATCATTTCCAATAGCTCAGGTTTTCCATAGAGGATACCTGTGCCGGTTGGGCCATAAAGTTTATGGGCTGAGAAAGCATAGAAATCGATATCCAACGCCTGGACATCAGGTGGGCAGTGTACAATTCCTTGAGCACCATCGACCATCACGACAGCACCGGCCTGATGGGCCAGTTCAATTGCTTTAGCGAGGAAGGGACAGCCACCCGTGACATTCGACATCTGACCCAGGGCCAGAATTCGCGTCTTGTCGCTCAAAAGGTTGGGTAACAGAGCAACGTCAGGCAGCATGTCGGAGCCGACAGGCAATTTGACTATTCGCGCACCGGTTTGCTCGGCCACCATTAGCCAGGGCACAAAGTTGGCATGATGCTCAGCTTCACTGACAATAATCTCATCACCAGGCTTCAAACGTGGGCGAGCGTAGCACTGAGCGACCATATTTATCGACTCCGTTGCACCCTTCGTCCAGACCACGGATTGAGGCTGTGGTGCATTCAATAACTGTGCCACGCGAGCGCGTGCTGACTCGTAACTGTCTGTCAGAAGCTGTGCGGCCAGAAACTGACTGCGATGGACATTTCCTCCACTCAGACGATAAAACTGCTGTGTTGCTTCTATGACTGCCTGAGGTTTAAGTGCCGTTGCAGCGCTATCAAGGTAGACATTTGTGTCAGATAACGCGGGGAACTGTGCACGGAACTGTGCTGGATTAAATATTTTCATGACATTCCTCATTTACCTTCCTCGATCGTTTCTCATATTCACTCAGAGCACAAGATTTTTGTCATTCTCATCGTCGGACCTGAGCCGCATAAGAACGGTTCCAAGTTAAGGCTGCAAAAAATATGAGAAAAATCTGTCGGGTAGGTTAGATTGAAGGGACGACAGGATGGGGAACAGGCAAAAAAAAAGCACCGCAAAAGGCGGTGCCATATAAATCATTATTGGCAGACAGGGTAATCTGACAGGAACTAAAAAGAGGGGCTCCCCGCTGCCGGGGTCTGAAAAACAGACCAAACGCAAACACAACAACACAACAACACACAACCATAAGCCAAAAACTCTCTGAACACGCATTCCAGATAGTTTTTCGTTCCGGCTCAAGAAGTGGCGTCACTATAGGTATTTGCTGGTACATCCTCAACGGACAATTTATAATGGCTCAGATAAAAAAAACTAATAGGTAAACAAGAGTTTCCTGTTTTGTTAATAATCATTCCTGTAAAAGTCTAATCATCCATGTCCAAACGGTTACCACCTTTAAATGCGCTGCGGGTTTTTGATGCTGCCGCCCGTCATTTGAGTTTCACTAAAGCTGCGGAAGAGTTGTTTGTGACTCAGGCTGCAGTCAGCCACCAGATCAAGTCTCTGGAGGATTTTCTTGGGCTAAAGCTGTTCCGTCGTCGTAATCGTTCGCTACTGCTTACCGAGGAAGGTCAGAGTTATTATCAGGATATTAAAGAGATTTTTACGCAGTTAACTGAAGCTACGCGTAAACTTCAGGCGCGTAGCGCAAAAGGAGCCCTGACAGTCAGTATACTGCCGAGCTTTGCCATTCACTGGCTGGTACCTCGACTGAGTAGCTTTAACTCGTCCTATCCGGGGATCGATGTAAGAATTCAGGCGGTTGACAGACAGGAAGAGAAACTCTCTGATGATGTCGATGTGGCTATATTTTATGGGAGGGGAAACTGGCCTGGGCTGCGGGTTGAAAAATTGTATGCGGAGTATCTGCTACCTATTTGTTCCCCGACACTGCTTATTGGTGATAATCCGATTAAAACTCCCGATGATTTGGCAAAACATACTTTGTTGCATGATACTTCCCGCCATGACTGGCAGGCTTATACCCGACAACTGGGTGTCAGCCATATCAGCGTTCAGCAGGGACCTATTTTTAGCCACAGCGCGATGGTTTTACAGGCTGCAATCCACGGCCAAGGCATTGCGCTGGCTAACAATGTTATCGCGCAGTCTGAGATTGAAGCGGGCCGTTTGGTCTGTCCGTTTAATGAAGTTTTAGTCAGCAAAAAAGCTTTTTATCTGGTTTGTCATGACAGTCAGGCAGAACTGGGTAAAATAGCCGCCTTCAGACAGTGGATCCTGGCAAAAGCAGCCAGTGAGCAAGAGAAATTTCGGTTTCACTACGAACAATAAGTCATTTTCGCGTGGCGATACCACGCTTTACTTTAAGGTTACAACATGACCAGCCGGTTTATGCTGATTTTCACCGCTATCAGCGGTTTCATCTTTGTTGCTCTGGGGGCTTTCGGCGCACATTCACTAAGCAAAACCTTGGGCCCTGTGGAGATGGGGTGGATTAAGACAGGCCTTGAATACCAGGCTTTTCATACCTTGGCTATTTTGGGATTGGCTGTTGCTATGCAGCGCCGAATCAGTATCTGGTTTTACTGGAGTAGTGTTTTTATGGCGCTGGGTATCGTGCTATTTAGTGGCAGCTTATATTGTCTGGCGTTGTCACATTTGCAGTTCTGGGCGTTTATTACGCCAGTTGGTGGTGTCAGTTTTCTTGCTGGCTGGATATTAATGCTCATTGGTGCTGTGCGCCTCAAAAAAAAGGGCACAAACCATGAATAAAATTATTTTGTATTGCCGTCAGGGTTTTGAGAAAGAATGTGCTGCAGAAATTACGGATAAAGCCGCTCAGCGCGAAGTTTTTGGTTTTGCCCGTGTTAAAGAACAAAGTGGTTATGTGGTCTTTGAATGCTATCAGCCTGAGGATGCAGACAAACTCATCAGGGAGTTACCTTTCCGCTCATTGATTTTCGCGCGTCAAATGTTTGTTGCCGGTGAACTGTTAAAACATTTACCCCCGGAAGACAGGATAACACCGATCCTCGGTATGCTGCAGGGCGTGGTTGAGAAGGGCGGAGACCTGCGGGTTGAAGTCGCCGACACGAATGAAAGCAAAGAGCTAATGAAGTTTTGCCGTAAACTTACTGTGCCATTACGCAGCAATTTACGTGAAGCTGGTGTACTGGCTAAGCATGATTCACCCAAGCGTCCGGTCGTCCACGTATTCTTTATTGCACCAGGTTGTTGTTATACAGGCTATTCTTACTCTGATAATAACTCACCATTCTATATGGGGATCCCACGCTTAAAATTCCCGGCCGATGCGCCAAGTCGTTCAACCCTGAAACTGGAAGAAGCTTTCCATGTCTTTATTCCTGCTGATGAATGGGATGAACGCCTGGCAAATAGCATGCATGCGGTTGATCTTGGGGCCTGTCCCGGAGGCTGGACCTACCAACTTGTGAAGCGCAATATGTGGGTAGTGGCTGTTGATAATGGCCCGATGGCACCCAGCCTGATGGATACCGGGCAGGTAACCTGGTTACCTGAAGACGGTTTTAAATATCGTCCGACTCGCAATAACATCTCCTGGATGGTGTGTGACATGGTTGAAAAACCAGCCAAAGTCGCGAGCCTGGTTGCTGACTGGCTGGTTAACGGCTGGTGTCGTGAAACTATCTTTAACTTAAAACTGCCGATGAAAAAGCGCTATGAAGAGGTGTCACAGAATCTGGCGTTAATCCGTAGTCGACTGGAAGAGAATGGGATTAACGCAGAGATCCATGCTCGCCAGCTTTATCATGACCGGGAAGAGGTTACGGTACATATTCGTCGTTGGTGGGCTGCAGTAGGTGGACGTTTCGACGAGCGATAAGTTTTTTTACTCAGCAAGGTCTGTTTGACTGAGCCTCAGCTGCTGTAAGTTACCCTCCAGGTGTAAGTCTGTTTTCAGCCTTGCTACCTGGCGGCTGGCAAAAGCCAGTTCCTGGTGCTGAATCAGTTTTTTACGCCACTTTTCCGGAACCGCATCTAGCTGCTGATAGAGCTGTTCCAGCGTGGAAAATTGCTGGATCAGCGGCATCGCGCTTTTCGGCCCCAGGCCGGGTACGCCGGGTATATGGCTACTACTGATGCCAGCCAGTCCCCAGTAATTGGCCAGCTGTTCTGGTTTAACGCCAAATTCGTGAGCGATAAAGGGCGCATCCAGCCAGCGTTTCTGGAAGTAGTCACGAATTTGTAAGGTTGGCGCCAGCAGCTGGCAGTAACCTTTATCTGTCGAGACAATAGTGGTCCGGTGTCCACTACCCGTCACTTTAACTGCCAGGGTAGCAGCAATATCATCAGCCTCATTTCCTTCTGAATGCCAACAACAAACGCCACGTTGGGTAAAAGCATCGCGGATAATTGGCATTTCAAGTTGCAGATTATCGGGCATCGGGGTTCTGCCCGCTTTATAGCCGGGTAATATTTTATGACGCCAGTTTTCACTTCCGGCGTCATTATCAAAGACTGCAACTGCATGAGTGGGTTGGCTATGTGTAATTAATTGTTCCAGAGCCTGCAGGCAGGCTTTAACACAAGGCGTCCCCTGTACTGCATGAATTCGCCTGATAAGATTCAATGCATCAACAATAAGTAAATGAATAGCCATGGGAAATTTGCTCTTTATATCAGAGTTTCTACCCTAACATGTTCAGTCCAAGGGTGCTATTTTCATCGTAAACACAGGGAAGAACCTCGCAAAATAGCCAATAAAAAGGGTGGAAATACATTGCGAAGTCATGAGATAGCCAGGTATATTTTATCGGCATAAAAAAATAGAGAATATCATATGAGCAACATCACACATCTCGCGCAACGCATTCAAAATTTACAACCTTCTGCCATTCGCGAATTGCTGAAACACAGCAAAATGCCAGGCGTTATTTCACTGGCGGGTGGCATACCTTCCAGCGACTTGTTTGATAAAGAAGGTTTAAACCTGGCCACACAAAAAGTCTTGGATGAACAATTTTTTGATGCCTTCCAGTATGGCCTGACTGAAGGTAATGTGCTTCTGCGCAACCAGATTGTTGATGTCTGCAAGCAGCGTGGTATCACCACCCAGCAGGATAAACTGCTGGTCACCTCCGGTTCTCAGCAAGCCCTGGACTTGTTAATGCGTACCCTGGTAGATGAAGGGGATGTATTTGTTGTTGAACGTCCTACCTATCTCGCGACACTACAAATTCTTAGCCTTACCGGAGCAGACGTTAAGTCAGTCGGCGGCGATGAACACGGCATGATCGTGGATGAGCTGGAAGCGTTGCTGAAAACAACCCGTATTAAAGGGGTCTATCTGGTTCCAACTTTTGGTAACCCAAGCGGGACGACCTTAAGTGCCGAACGTCGTGAAAAGCTGGTTAAACTTGCCGCTGAATATGACTTTGTGATTATTGAAGATGACCCTTATGGAGCGATAAGTTTTACCGACCGTAAGGAGAAGACGCTGATTCAGATAGCCACTGAACAGAATCTGGAGCAGCACGTTGTCTATACTTCGACCTTTTCAAAAATCCTGGCACCGGGCCTGCGAGTTGGCTGGATTATCCTGCCTGAATGGATGAAGCAGAAAGTCGCCATTATCAAACAGGCGACAGACTTGCACAGTAACTCCTTTACCCAGGCACTGGCTGCCAGCTATCTGACACTTTCGCGTCTGGATACGCAAATTGACCTGATCCGTGAGGCTTATAAAAAGAAATGTCTGACGCTTTCAGAGTTATTACAGCAGGAACTGGGAGAACATATTCAGTTTAATCAGCCAGAAGGTGGCATGTTTCTCTGGGCAGCATTCCGTTATGACTTTGATACGACGGCCTGGTTACAGAAAACCCTGGAGCAGGGCGTGGTCTACGTACCGGGCGAGTTCTTCTTCAGCGATAACCCGGATAAACGTACCTTACGTTTCTCTTATGCGACAGCAACCGAAGAACAACTGTTTGAGTCGGTCAAACGTCTGAAAGCGGCGCTGTAGTTCGCCTCTGGAATGCAAAAAGGGAAAAGTAAGATACTTTTCCCTTTTTTTATCAGCACGATATATTAATCGCAGTTAACCACTTTTAATGCCAGCCCACCACGTGATGTTTCGCGATATTTTGAGTTCATGTCTTTGCCTGTTTCGTACATGGTCTCAATCACTTTATCCAAACACACGCGCGGCTCGCTGGTACGGCGCATTGCCATACGTGCTGCGTTGACCGCTTTAACGGCGGCAATTGCATTACGCTCGATGCAAGGAACCTGAACTTGTCCGGCAACTGGGTCACAGGTCAAGCCAAGATTATGTTCCATACCGATTTCGGCAGCGATACAAACCTGAGCAGGACTACCACCCAATAATTCAGTGAGCCCGGCTGCCGCCATTGAACAGGCAACGCCGACTTCACCCTGACAGCCCACTTCCGCACCAGAGATAGACGCATTCATTTTATACAGCGTCCCAATTGCACCTGCTGTCAGTAAGAAACGTGCGCAAGAGTTAGGATTTACCTCACGAATGAACTTATCGTAGTAAGCCAACACGGCTGGGATAATCCCACAGGCACCGTTAGTTGGCGCGGTGACCACACGCCCTCCGGCGGCATTTTCTTCGTTGACAGCCAGAGCAAACATATTGATCCAGTCAACCACGGCCATTGGGTCAGTATTATTTTTATCGCTGGTTACGAGCATACGACGTAGAGCTGCGGCTCTGCGTGGTACCCGCATTTTTCCGGGCAAGACACCCTCGGTGCTAATGCCGCGTTCAATACCCTTACGCATCACTTCCCAGATAGCGGCAAAGCGGGCATCAATCTCTTCTTGAGATTGGGTTGCGCGCTCGTTCTGCATCATTAATCCGGACAGTGACAGGCCGGTATCCTGACACCAACGCTGCAGATCGGCTGCATTTTTATAAGGGTAGGGCACGGTGGATGTACTGCTACTTTCTTCACCAAAGTGCTCTTCATCGACGATAAAACCACCGCCAATGGAATAATAGGTTTTGGTGTACAACACTTTGTCATGGGCCAGCGCGGTAATCCGCATCCCATTTTCGTGTAATGATAAGTTGTCTGAATGAAAATTCATGCAACCATCAACAGGGAATTCAACTTCATGCTGACCATTTGCTAGCATCAGACGGCCGGTAGTATTCACATTTTCAATAAAATGAGGAATGGCATCAATATCTACACTGTCCGGAAGATTACCAGCCAGGCCCATAATAATGGCGAGATCGGTATGGTGTCCCTTACCTGTCAGAGAAAGAGAACCGTAAACATCAACCACTACACGGGTTACGTCGTGCAAAATACCCTTTGCGATTAAATCATCAGTAAATTGTTTACCCGCTTTCATCGGGCCGACGGTATGAGAGCTTGATGGGCCAATACCGATTTTGAAAATGTCGAATACGCTAATCATGATAGATCACCCATGGCGTCAGAAGACTGGAAAGAGAGGAAGCCGCCCGCAGGGCGGCTTTGAAAGGCTTAGATGAACAGTGTATAAGCGATAGCAGAGATGGCAATCAGACCCATAATCACAACGAATACGTTGCTGATATGGCCGCTGTATTTACGCATTGCCGGAACCTTGTTGATGGCATACATAGGCATCAGGAACAGGATCATCGCGATAACCGGACCGCCCAGGGTTTCAATCATACCGAGGATGCTTGGGTTCAGTGTTGCAACAGCCCAGCAAGTCACCAGCATGAACAGCGCAGTCAGTTTGTTCAGTTTGTTCAGTTCAATAGTTTTACCTTTGCTGCGCAAAGATTTAATCACCATACCGTTGAAACCTTCACGTGCGCCCAAGTAGTGACCCAGGAAGGATTTAGTGATAGCGATGATGGCAATGATAGGCGCCATCCAGGCAATTAATGGCGCCTGGAAGTGGTTAGCCAGGTAAGACAGGATAGAGATATTCTGTGCTTTTGCTTCAGCAAGGTCAGCAGGTGACAGACTCAGTACGCAGCTGAACACGAAGAACATAACGGTAAGTACCATCATGATGTGTGCACGTGCCAGGATGCTGGAACATTTTTTCTCTGCGCCATCGCCGTACTCTTCACGTTT
The DNA here is from genome assembly GCF_947498825.1 of uncultured Cedecea sp. Classification (GTDB taxonomy): domain Bacteria; phylum Pseudomonadota; class Gammaproteobacteria; order Enterobacterales; family Enterobacteriaceae; genus JGM124. The sequence continues at coordinate 11,311 of NZ_CANMLV010000016.1, forward strand.
AGCGACTGCGAAAGAAGAGATAATAGGTGAGTGGTTAAAGGAGAACACCATAACCGGGATTGCCAGCCATAAAGTTAACCACAGGCCGCTACCCATTGATTCACCGCTCATAGAGAGCGTATCAAAAGCGGCAGTGCTCCAGTTAGGAATCAAAAACAGAGCCAGTACCATCAGAGCTGCAACGAATGGGAATACCAGCACACTCATCGCCTTAACAATCATTTGCTCACCAAAGCGAACAATCGTCATCATGCCCACAATCAGGATTAAGGACAGCAGCGCACGAGGTGGTGCAGTCATACCTAACTGGTGATTGATAAAACTTTCTACGGTGTTGGTAATAGCAACGCTATAAACCAGCAGAATTGGGTAGATAGCGAAGAAGTACAGTAAGGTAATTAATTTACCCGCACCGATACCAAAGTGTTCTTCAACTACTTCAGTAATATCTTCACCTGGGTTTTTACCTGATAAAACAAAACGTGTCAGACCGCGGTGAGCGAAGAAAGTCATTGGGAAGGCAAGAATTGCCATAATGATTAAAGGAATCAAACCACCCACGCCGGCATTGATTGGCAGAAACAAAACGCCTGCACCAATCGCTGTACCATAAAGGCCAAGCATCCAAATAGTGTCAGACTTACGCCATGCACTTTTTGCCGCAGCAGAAATGACGCTGCCTTTTTGAGTTGTTTCCATTAAGATTCTCCAAGGATATGTTTAATGCAATATTTAAGATTCTGGATAGTTAAAACACTGTTTCTGTCTCAACTGTTAAAACTAAATTCTGTATTCGGCCTTTATACTAAGAGTTATTGACCGTGATTATCGGCGGGCGGAAAGATACATTTATGTTAGTGCTGTATCAGTGATCATGATCCCAATTACGATAAATATCTTTGATTTGGGATTGATGCCGCATAAATATCTGCCAGTGCATTCTCTTGCGAAACTTATCTGTATAAATACTACCACTTGCAGATGATGTGATACTTTGATTAAAGATAAATAAAATGTTTTTCACTGCAAAATTTATCCTGGGCAGGATAATTAAAAAACAGATCACATATTGGTAATATTTTGATGCGCATCAAAAATCAAATTGTCTAACCAATTGATTTGATGAGTGCTATACAAATAACAATCGAAATGGCTATGTTAATAAAAAGTATTCTGGCAGGCAGGAGGGGCTATAAAGGTGGGTGTAGTTCATTTAAATGACATGGTTATTTACTGCGGGAATAAAAAACAGGATTCAGCAAAACGGGCGGCCGAATGACCGCCCTGGAAGAATTAACGACAAATTTCGTAGCAGGGGATGTAAGCGCTACCCGGTAGCTTCATCCGCTGTTGCTGAACAAAGCCTTCCAGTAGCTCATCCATCTGCTGCATCATCTGAGGGTCACCATGTAATTTATAGGGGCCGAATTGCTTAATCGCCTGGATCCCGACATCTTTAACATTACCGGCGACGATCCCTGAAAATGCCCGACGCAGTGCAGCGGCCAGTTGCTCTGGTGGCTGAGAAGGATAAAGTTTTAAGTCAGCCATATTTTCATGAGTCGGAGCAAATGGCTTCTGTAGGTCTGGAGCGATACGAATAGACCAGTTGAAGCTATAAGCATCCCCACTCTCACGGCGGCTCTCTTTTACCCGAGGCATCGCTTTTTTCATCACCCGAGCCACTTCTGCGGCATCATCAATAATGATGGTGTAATGACGACGAGCTTGCTCGCCCAGAGTATTAACAATAAATTCGTCCAGCACACGGAAGTAATCAGCACTTTCTTTCGGCCCGGTCAGAATCAGTGGCAGAACCTGATTCTTGTTATGCGGATTCATCATGATACCCAGTAAATAAAGGAACTCTTCAGCAGTTCCTACGCCACCCGGGAAGATAATGATCCCATGTGCGATACGCACAAAGGCTTCAAGACGCTTTTCGATATCCGGCATGATTATCAGTTCATTGACCAAAGGATTCGGTGGCTCGGCAGCAATGATAGAAGGTTCTGTCATACCAATAAAACGGCCGTCTTTATAGCGTTGCTGCGCATGTCCCACTGCTGCGCCTTTCATTGGGGCTTCCATTGCCCCGGGTCCGCACCCGGTACAAATATCCAGTTCGCGTAATCCCAGCTGGGTACCTACCTGGCGAGCATAAAAGTATTCAGTTTCATTGATCGAGTGACCTCCCCAGCACACGACAAGATTTGGGGCTTCGCCAACATGTAAAGCACGGGCATTACGCAAAATAGAAAAGACTGTGTTGGTGATATGAGTCGAGTCATCGTTATGGGGCTGAGTTGTCCGGTTCAGATGTGCCATTTGGCCATTAACAAAGACGATATCGCGTAATACTGCAAACAGGTTAGCTTGTAGGGCGCGAATAATTCGGCCATCGACAAAAGCATCTTCGGGTGGATTAACCAGTTCAAGTTTAACGCCACGCTCACGACTCAAGACATTGATATCAAAACTTTCAAAGCGAGAAAGAAGTTCCGTACTGTTATCCGTCTGGCTTCCTGAGTTGAGCACTGCAAGTGAGCAGTTACGGAAGAGTTGATACAGATCGCTGCTGGCGGTGCATTGAAGCATATCGACTTCTAGCTGCGACAGCATATCCATTGAACCAAGTGGACTAACATGTGTAATCAAGTGAACTCCTTAAGTAACGAAAAGTATTGTCCTTAAACTCCACAATATCCCTGAGTCGTCTGTTTTTACAACCCATTGATCCCGCGACTATGATATGGACGAGATATTTCGAATTTATTGCCGAACCAAACGACCAAAAGTAGGGTGGAAATGGGTATTGGTTCGCCATGGGTTAATATCCAGTCCACCGCGACGAGTATAGCGTGCATAGACGCTTAACGCTTGTGGCTGACAGTAGCGCTGAATATCGTTGAAAATACGCTCAACACACTGCTCATGAAACTCATTGTGATGACGAAATGAAACCAGATATCGCAGTAGCTTTTCACGGCAGATTTTTGGACCTTTATAGTGGATCTGAACGGACCCCCAGTCAGGCTGATGGGTAATCAAACAGTTGGATTTTAACAGGTGGCTGACCAGCGTTTCTTCTACAACCTCTTCAGAACCGGCATTAAGCAGATGGTCGGCATTGAACTCATAGTCATTGATAACAATATCTTGTTCATCAATACATTCGCCGCTTAATGGGACCAGGTGCTGACATTCCAGCTCATCAAGTCGAAACAGTACAACGGTGACGTCGCCTTGAGCGCAGGCGCTTAAATCTTGCTGGAGTGTTTCCTGAACGTTATCCCAGTTTGCAAAATGCGTCTGATTGAAACTGTTGAGATAGAGCTTAAAACTTTTAGATTCGACTAAATTAACGCTACTGGCGCTAATTTGAACATGACCGACAGCAACTTGAGGTAACCCGTTATTATTTAACCAGGATAGTTCGTAAAGTGTCCAGATGTCACCACCGTGAAACGGCAAAACCTCACCATCGAGCCCTGGCATATTACGATTAAGACTACGAGGAACGCCCTGAAGTAGATCCGGTTGATACTTATCCTGATAAGCTGTTGCTTTTCCAAGTGTCAGGCCGCTCAAAGCCTGATGATTTTCATCGAACATATTTCACCGTATTGATTGTACAATTGGTCTGTATTGTATCAAAGCCGGCATGAGTGAGGAATTAATGCACGAAATTAGCCTTTCCCTACAAGAATTCACCCAGCGATTTTGCGCTAAATGGCAGCAACAGACGGGAAACGGGCCGCTCAGTGAAGAGTTGTACGGTATTCCATCTCCCTGTATTACCCATACAGTCGAGGATTCTGTTCACTGGCAGCCCCAGCCTTTTATACCCGAATCTGATTTAAGCGCGGTAGAACGGGCGCTCGAGATAACTCTGCATCCGGATATTCATGCGTTCTATACCACGCAATTTGCCGGGGATATGCCTGCCATAAGCGGGACGACCTCTCTCACTTTGTTGCAAGTATGGAGCGAAGATGATTTTCAACGTATACAGTCCAATCTTATCGGACATTTAGTGACACAAAAACGTTTAAAGCTGTCACCGACGTTGTTTCTGGCAACGACAGAAGATGAAATGGAAGCGATATCTCTTTGTAACTTGACAGGGAAAGTATTGCTTGAAAAGATCGGTACTAGCAAGCGTAACGAGCTTGCTTCCTCACTGACGGCCTTTCTGAACAACCTTGAACCAGTGGTTATTTTATAAGCAGATCACATAAATGTAAGATATTTCCTACATGACTTGTGCGATATTTCTGAAATTAGATCTAGATCAATATTTATACAGAAAAAATAGTATTTATATAACACTCAGTTGCAGAGTTTTTTGCGATACAGCTTGGTAGTGTGTCCGTTATTTTAAATTTGACATCTTGTCATTTTAAGCTAAATAAACGATGCTACTGAAACGACATGATACCGCTGAAATATAGGAAATATAAGCATTATCTCCTTTATTGATGCAGGTATAGTTGGCCAGGATGGCGTATTGGACTTTTTCATGGACGAAGTATGGGATAGCTCAGGATGAGCTAAAGGACACCTCCAGGAAGGAGAATGAGAGCTGTAACATGGAGTGCAGTGGGTCAAGGAGACCTAGGGACAATGCATCAGAAGATGCAGTAGCCGACAGGATGAAGGCAGCAGGACGCATATGCAATGGATTGTAGGTCAGTAGACCGAGGGACAAAGTTGTCATGGATGAGCAGGGAGCAAAAACGTAGCAGGATCAGCTACAAAACGAATCGAGGGCACTGTTTATACAGTGCCCTCTTTTTTTTTTCCCCAGGCGAGCCTGATAAATCTGTCAGGTTAAAAGAGACCCGGATTGCCCGGGCGAGTAGCCAGCTTATACAACTAAAGTAGCAAGCGTGCTCAAGCAGAAAAAATATCCAAATATCAGCTTCGGGAATTATGGCTGTTTATCCCCAGCCTGAAGCCGTGGTGAAAGACGGCTTCAGCGCCACAGACTTCGCGCTGACAGCTACCACCTATGGTGTTCTGATCGAAGGTGAAAAGGCTGAAGAGCTGGCAAAATAATACAGCGTAAAAACGGCTCTTTACTGTTGATGCTTTTTCCGATGAGCTGAAGAAATGTTATTCTGTCTTCTCTATTTTCATAGCAGCTTAAGGTTTTCATGGACAGTCATACTCAAATTCGCCAGCATCTTATTATTATTGAGCAGATTTTGCGTGATCACGCCCTGTGGCAGGAAACTATGCCTCATCCTGCTGCGTTAGACAGCACACAACCTTTTTGCATGGATACCCTTGATCCTGTTGAATGGCTGCAGTGGGTTTTGCTCCCTCGTATGCATGCTCTACTCGACAGTGAACGTGCATTACCCGGTGAATTTGCTGTTGCCCCCTATTATGAAATGGCGCTGGATGGTTCAAGACGTGAACGTGAACCTCTACTGGCGGTGTTATTATCTTTAGATGCCTTTTTTAATCCGGCCGATTCTTGATGTTAGAGATTATTTATCAAGATGAATGGCTTGTTGCCGTTAATAAGCCCTCCGGATGGTTAGTTCATCGCAGTTGGCTGGACAGGCATGAAACGCGCATTGTGATGCAAACTGTACGCGATCAGCTGGGGCAGCATGTTTTTACCGTACATCGTTTGGACAAACCTACTTCTGGCGTACTGTTAATGGGGTTATCCAGTGACGTGGGGCGTTTATTATCACAGCAATTTGAACAACATCAAATTCGTAAACGTTATCATGCTTTGGTGCGGGGCTGGCTGGAAGCTGAGGCTGTCCTCGACTATCCGCTGACCGAAGAGCAGGATAAAATTGCCGACAAATTCAGTACTGAGGATAAGCAGCCACAATCAGCAATCACCCATTATCGCGGTCTGGCTTCCGTTGAAATGCCGGTCGCAGTGGGACGTTATCCCACTGCTCGCTATAGTATGGTTGAACTTGAGCCTCAGACAGGGCGTAAACATCAACTCAGGCGTCATATGTCGCATTTGCGTCATCCGATTATCGGTGACTCAAGGCACGGTGATTTACGTCAGAACAGAGGTGCGGCAGAGCATTTTGGTTGTCAGCGACTTATGCTGCACGCCAGTCAACTCTCTTTGACACACCCGATAACCGGTGAAGCGTTAACCTTGCGTGCTAACCTGGATACAACATGGATGAATATGTTGTCACAATTCGGCTGGAACGGGCTGTTATCAGAAATTGAAACTGAGAGCATCGCGCAGAGAGATTGTCATGATGGTTTCACGCAGTAGTGCTTATTTATAAGGAATAATTCGATGGCTGAAGTAGGTATCTTTGTTGGTACGTTGTATGGAAATGCGTTGTTTGTTGCCGAGGAAGCCGAAGCTATTCTGACCAGACACGGCCACAGTGTGAAAGTGTTTGAAGATCCAGAATTAACACAGTGGCAGTATTATCGGCATCATTATGCTTTGGTAATTACCTCGACGACCGGGCAGGGAGATTTGCCAGACAGTATCGCTCCGTTATTCCATGCGATTAAAGACGAAGTGGGTTATCAGCCTGAACTGCGTTATGGATTGATTGCCCTTGGTGATAGCAGTTACGACGTTTTCTGTGGTGCCGGAAAACAGTTTGATGCGTTATTGCAAGAGCAGGGAGCAACGCGCATTGGCGATTTATTGCTGATTGACGCCGGCGAAGATCCTGAACCTGAGTCTGTCTCTAATCCATGGACAGAGCAGTGGGCTTTATTGCTGAAATAACTGCTGATTAGTTCATTGGGCAGATAACGCCTTTCTGTTTCATTCGTTATCTGTTCAATTCAGCGTTTCTTCGCCCGTACGACGATAAGCACCAGGGGAAGTATTAAATTTTTTACCAAACGTACGGGTGAATGATTGTTGTGAATCAAACCCATAGCGTATTGATATATCCAATATTCTGTCGCTGGTGTTTTTAAGATCGGCCGCAGCAAGCTGAAGTTTACGCTCTCTGATATAAGCGCCAAGACTTTTCCCTGCCCAGCCAGTGAACATCCTCTGTAGATACCATTTGGAGTATCCTGACTGTTTTGCCACGTCTTCAATACGGAGTGGACGCTGCATATTGTCGTCTACCCATTCAAGTAGTGATTCCATAAAACCTTGAGGTACGGACATATCTGCTCCTTATAACCCAGTATTTTTGTGACAAATTGAGTGAGTGAACACTCATTATAGGTATGAGGGGTCAACCGTCAACAAAATTTACGGTATAATACTTAGTTCTACATTCAGATGATCAAAGACACCTGGTCGGGGTTATTGTTCATACTTATTCTTTGTGAGGTTACGTGGCTCGTCCAAAAAGTGAAGATAAAAGATTAGCGTTGATCGAGGCGACAACTCGTGCCGTAGCTGAATTCGGTCTGGGAGCAGCAACCTCGCTTATCGCCAGAGAAGCGGGTGTGGCCGAGGGAACGTTATTTCGTTATTTCGCGACTAAGGATGTGTTATTTAACGAGGTCTATTATCACCACAAGCAAGCTCTGGGGACTGAGTTGATGAAGACCTACGACCAGAATTTGCCAGTAAAAGAGCGTGCCCAGAAAATATGGAATAGCTATATCGACTGGGGGTTGGTTAACGTGGATGCCAGAAAAGCGATGAGCCAGCTAGCGGTCTCAGGGAAAATAACCAAAGAGACCTTACAAAAAACATTCGATGAATTTCCTGAACTACGTCAGCTTTCTAACGAGAGTATTACTAACGAATATTTGACCTGCGGCGAATCACCCTTCGCTGATGCTATCTTTTTTGCCCTGGCAGAAACCACGATGGAATTTGCTGCCAGGGAACAGGAACGTAAGCAAGACTACATGGCTGCTGGATTTGATGTAATGTGGCGTGGAATGACTAAAGCCTGATAAAGGCTAGTTAAGGTACGCTTGCGCTGCGTGCACTACATTGTCCATCTCATCTAACAATTCCAGAATTTCGGGTTCCAGCATTTCGGGTGCTACGCCGTTGCTTAACTCTGTTTCCAGCAGCAAACAGAGTTTCTTTAAACGCGGTACCCCACTATAGCTACAACTTCCGTGCAACTTATGAATGATATCCTTTATTTTTTGATGGTTATTATTTAAAGGTTGTTGCTCTAATACCTGACGTACTTCGGGTAGAAATTCCAGCAGCATTATCAGCATTTCTCGGGCCAGGCCCGGTTTGTTTGCGGCCTGAACCAGAGCCAGTTGCCAGTCAAAGGTTTGATCAGCCAATGGTTTGTCTTCTGTCGCGGGTACCAGCGTGGCGCTATTGAGAGTATTAAACTGATAATGCAGTAAAATATTATGTAATTTGTTCTCTTCAATCGGTTTGGCAAGGTAGTCATTCATCCCGGCAGTGAGTAATTTTTCTTTCTGCCCGGCCATTGCGTGCGCCGTAACTGCGATCACCGGCGTATTTTTATGGTGAGGTAGCTGACGAATCAGTTCACAGGCACGGATCCCATCGATTTCTGGCATTTGAATATCCATCAGTATCAAATCCAGCTCCATCTGACGCGCCTGGTCCAGAGCTTGCAGCGCGTTACTGCACAGCACCACATGCTGTACTTTGTCTTCCAGTAGCGCACTAAGCAGTTTTAGATTGGCGAGATTATCATCAACCGCCATCACCGTCATGGGCAGTTTTCCATCATCGGTTGCCACTGGCTGAGTCGCTGTCGTAGGGGAGTAACTTTCCAGTAGCAGCGGGAATAAACGTGTGGATGTCACAGGCTTTAACAGGCAATTGGTGACACCCTGACGTTTAAGCTCTTCAGCGTGGATCTGTGCCTGACAAGGTAAAGCAAGGATCAGACAATCACTCATTGTGACGGCTTGTGCCAGATTAATATAAGCCAGCGGCTGATTTTCGTTTAAGGTAACCGGAGCCCCAATGAGTAATATATCAAAGTGTTCGTTGGGCAACCCTGAAATTGACGGCGTATGAACGACCGATAAGGGAGTACTCTGAAGCAGATTAAGCGTACTTTGTGCGGCATTCGCATTAGCTTCTACATAAGCAATCCGACGACCAGCAAGCTTATTCATGACTTTATTATTCACCACAGCATGTGGATTCAAGTCGAGATTAATATAAAACCAGAATGTTGAACCGCTGTCAGGTTTGCTGTGGAAGGATATTTCCCCGCCCATTTCATCCACTAATTTTTGAGTTATCACTAACCCTAGTCCGGTTCCACCATGACGGCGGGAAATACTGGCGTCTGCCTGGCGAAACGCCTGGAAGAGTCGTGACTGCTCCTGTTCAGGAATGCCAATACCAGAATCGTGGATTTGCATCTCAATCTGAACTTTATTGTTCCCCTCAGCCCGCTTTTGTACCAGAACATCAATATTGCCTGTTTCAGTAAATTTAATCGCATTACCCACTAAGTTAGTAATAATTTGCTGTAAACGTAGTGAGTCGCCGATAACATTATCCGGAACATTATTCTGAATATTGAGTGTGAGTTCGAGCCCCTTTTCATGGGCTGAATGTGCCAGCAGAGTGATGACTTCATCCAGAGTATTGCGTAGTGGGAACGGAATGTTTTCCAGCAACAATTTACCGGCTTCCAGCTTAGAGAAGTCCAGTACATCATTGATGATAGTCAGTAGGTTATTCGCTGAGCGTTCAATCGTATATAAGTAGTCTCTTTGGGTCGAGTTCAACTCAGTTTTTAGTGCCAGTCGGGTAAAACCAATCACGCCATTCAGTGGCGTTCGAAGCTCATGAGACATATTGGCTAAGAATTCAGATTTTATCCGTACGGCTTCCTGAGCTCGTTTTTTGGCTAAATCTAGCTCTACGTTCTGAATTTCCATCTGCTCTAGCGTTTCACGCAGATCGGAGGTCGCCTGATCGACATTATGTTGCATTTCTTCATGATAAGCGGTGAGCGACATTGCCATAGAGTTAATGCCATTCTTGAGCATATCCAGCTCACCCAGCATAAATCCTTCAACCCGACTATCGAGTTGTCCCCGACGTATCCGGTCAACGGTATTCACCATATTACGAATTGGGGCGGTAACATCGCGCATCAGACGATAAGCAAAAAGCATGGCAATGGCGATACAAGCCAGCATCATCATGGTTGAAGTGAAAATTTCGCGGTATTGCTGCAGTCGTACTGATTGTAAGTCCAGTTCCATAGCAACATAGCCTTGGATAGAGTCGGAATCAGCCTTCCCTTGCGCTTTTTCTTCATTTTGAAAATAGGCTTCAGACATGATCGGAGCACGTAAGATCATTTTATAACCTTCGCGACTTACCGTCAGATGTGGAGGAATACTTTCGTTATCAGGTAGCTGAAGTGAGGATGAATCTTTTTGAAAATTTGAGGTGACGAACAGCTTGTTCTGACTGTCATAAATCGAAATGCCACGCACAATATCTGAATGCCTGCGATGAGTAACACTAACCAGTTTGCGTAAGGGCTCCCGGTTATTGAAGTTCATTGTATATTCGCAAGCAACGGCCAAAGGTTCGATAATGCTGACCCCGGCGTTTTCTAATTGGTTCTGCAAATCGTTATAGCGATGTACAACGAAAAACGTACTGAGCAGCAAACCAATGAGAAGCGTGGGCGCCAGTATCAGTATCATCATACGTGCGCGAAGGCTGTAGTTAGTCATGGGATTCCGATATGGGGCAATAACGCAACGTTAAGCATCACAATGTCTTTATAGTATTACAATGCATTCTACTCTGTGAAACGTATCAAACCTACGCGTAACATCAAAGTCGTCATGTTAAGTTGTGCGATTGACAGTCTAAAAAGCCATTTCAGGGGAACGGTTATCGTTCATGCCTCATTGTAGCGCCTGATTGATTTCATTGCCCCATCATAGTGCATATTCATGAAAGAGAAATTCCATTGCTTGCTTTAGCTGGTGTTGTTGAAAGTAAGAAACTGCATTGTTATGGCCAGTCATGCGCCAATCAGTGTTGATGACAGTTAAAATTCAAAACTGGAACACTTTTCGCAAGTACGGGTCATATAGATGAGAGTCTGACTCCGACCCGCTGCTTTCAGCAGTGTGATTCTATCCAGCAGATGAGTGCATTGATTAACTGATTATCTGGCAAGAAGACACAATCCGTACCTCAAAGGGCTTTTCGCTATTCTGCTGAATAAGATAAGGACTATTCCTGTTAAAAAAGGCGTCTCTAAGATCTCATGTCCAGAAGGTAATGCTGCGCTGAGGGTAAAAGCGCAATATAATGTTCAATACAATTTACTGAAAAATGTCATTTTTGGATCACTATTCAGATAAAAATATGATCGGCAGTACGGTTACCAACGGTTTGATAACATTTAGACTTTCAGTTGTATAACGTTATAAATGTCATCCTGTACCTCATCCGTCTGCGAAAGTACTGTCGGTGCCCTACAATCAGATAATGATTGTGGCGAAAAATGTTAGCCGGGCACCTGAAGTATCAATGAAAGTGATTGATCTATTTCCCCATACAAATGCCCTTGAGTCTATATCCGTGACAGGTCAAGCGGCCTGGATGTTGCCTTCGTGAAACGAGCCTGCGAGCAACTAGAATGATTCAGGGGAGATAGCGTTTTAGAGATTGTTCAGGTCTTAAGAACCTGATTTCGGTTTCACAGGAGAGAAGAATGGTTGCGGTTAGAAGTGCACATCTCAACAAAGCCGGCGAATTTGCGCCCGAAAAATGGATAGCAAGCCTCGGGATTTCAAACCAGCAGTCGTGTGAGCGCCTGGCCGAAACATGGTCATATTGTGAGAAACTGACAAAGGGGCATCCTGATGCCGAATTGTTACTGTGGCGCGGTGTTGAGATGGTTGAAATTCTCTCCATGCTCAGTATGGACAATGAAACGTTACGTGCGGCGTTATTATTTCCATTGGTTGATTCTGGTGTTGTAAGTGAAGACGTGCTGCAAGAAAGTGTCGGAAAATCAGTAGTCATGCTGATTCATGGTGTGCGTGATATCGACGCGATCCGTCACCTTAAAGCCACCCATAATGACTCCGTTTCCTCCGAACAAGTTGACAACGTCAGGCGCATGCTGCTCGCGATGGTAGATGATTTCCGCTGCGTGGTGATAAAGCTTGCAGAACGTATTGCCCATCTGCGCGAAGTGAAAGATGCTCCGGAAGATGAACGAGTTCTGGTTGCTAAAGAATGTACGAATATCTACGCACCGCTGGCAAATCGCCTGGGGATTGGCCAGCTAAAATGGGAAATGGAAGACTACTGCTTCCGTTATTTGCGCCCGGATGAATATAAGCGTATCGCAAAATTGCTGCATGAGCGGAGGATTGACAGAGAGCATTATATTGATGAATTTGTCGCGATGCTGCGCTCATCAATGAAGGAAGAAGGCGTAAAAGCTGAAGTGTATGGCCGGCCTAAACATATCTACAGTATCTGGCGCAAGATGCAGAAAAAGCATCTGGCATTTGACGAGCTGTTTGATGTGCGAGCCGTCCGTGTTGTTGCTGAACGCTTACAAGATTGTTATGCCGCTTTAGGCATTGTTCATACCCATTTCCGTCATCTGCCTGATGAATTTGACGATTATGTCGCTAACCCGAAACCAAATGGTTACCAGTCGATTCATACCGTTGTACTGGGTCCGAATGGCAAGACAATTGAAATTCAGATCCGTACCCGGCAGATGCATGAAGATTCTGAACTCGGTGTCGCGGCTCACTGGAAATATAAAGAAGGGAACTCGCGTAGCGGCAGCAGTGGTCATGAAGATCGTATCGCATGGCTACGTAAACTGATTGCCTGGCAGGAAGAGATGTCAGACTCAGGGGAAATGCTTGATGAGGTCCGCAGTCAGGTGTTTGACGACAGAGTCTATGTCTTTACCCCGAAAGGAGATGTGGTTGATTTACCCACAGGTTCCACACCGCTGGACTTCGCCTACCATATTCACAGTGATGTGGGACATCGCTGCATTGGTGCCAAAATTGGTGGGCGTATTGTTCCTTTCACCTATCAGCTACAAATGGGCGATCAGATTGAAATCATTACCCAGAAGCAGCCTAACCCAAGTCGTGACTGGTTAAACCCTAACCTCGGTTACGTTACTACCAGCCGCGGTCGGGCAAAAATACATAACTGGTTCCGTAAACAAGACCGTGACAAGAATATTCTGGCGGGCCGGCAGATTCTGGATGATGAAATTGAACGTCTGGGCGTGAGTCTGAAAGAAGCCGAAAAAACCTTGCTACCACGTTATAACTTTAACGAAATGGAAGAGTTACTGGCGGCAATAGGTGGCGGAGATATTCGTCTTAACCAGATGAGTAACTATCTGCAGGCGAAGTTTAATAAACCCAGCGCGGAAGAGCAGGATGCCGCAGCCCTGCGCCAGTTGCAGCAGAAAACTTACGCGCCGCAACAATCGCAGCGTAAAGATGATGGTCGTGTCGTGGTTGAAGGTGTAGGAAATCTGATGCACCATATTGCCCGCTGCTGTCAGCCAATTCCAGGGGATGAAATTATTGGTTTTATTACCCAAGGACGCGGTATTTCTATTCACCAGGCTGACTGTGACCAGCTGGCAGAACTGAAATCTCATGCTCCAGAACGAATCGTTGATGCGGTCTGGGGAGAAAGTTATTCAAGCGGTTATTCTCTGGTGGTGCGTGTTACTGCTAATGACAGAAGCGGTTTACTGCGTGATATCACCACCATTCTGGCCAATGAAAAAGTTAATGTTCTGGGGGTTGCCAGTCGTAGCGATACCAAACAGCAACTGGCGACCATTGATATGAATATCGAGATTTATAATCTACAAGTTTTAGGCCGGGTTCTGGGGAAACTGAACCAAGTTCCCGATATCATCGATGCCCGACGACTGCACGGTTAAGATATATCCGTCATACTTCGAGTTGTCTGGGGGCTGCTGCAGGCAACTCGAATTATTTAGGATATATACCATCAGTATTATCATGACCGACGTATTTTTTAAGGATTTATCATGAGTCAGTTAAACCGTCTGCTCGGTATTATGCAGCGTCTGCGAGATCCCGAGAACGGTTGTCCGTGGGACAAAGTACAAACCAATGAAACGTTGGCTCCCTACACGCTGGAAGAGACTTACGAAGTACTGGATGCTATTCACCGTAATGATATCAATGGATTGCGTGAAGAACTGGGTGACTTACTGTTTCAGGTCGTGTTTTACGCCCAGATAGCCAAGGAACAAGAACAATTTAGTTTTGAGGATATCTGTCAGGCGATTAGTGACAAACTGGAGCGGCGACATGCTCCCATCTTCGCTAATAGTGGGGCCAACACCAGTGAAAAGGTGTTATCTCAGTGGGAAAATATCAAACGTGGAGAGCGGGAGCAAAAAGCACAGCATTCCGTGCTTGATGATATTCCTGAAGCTTTCCCGGCGTTGATGCGGGCACAAAAAATTCAAAAACGCTGCTCCACCGTTGGTTTTGACTGGAAAACCCTTGGTCCGGTATTGGACAAAGTGCATGAAGAAATTGACGAGGTCATGTGCGAAGCGCGGCAAGTGGTAGTTGATGAAGATAAACTAGAAGAAGAGGTTGGCGACTTGCTATTTGCGACTGTCAATCTTGCACGCCACTTGGGGACTAAGGCAGAAACGGCGCTGCAAAAAGCAAACCGTAAATTTGAGTCTCGCTTCCGACAGGTTGAAGCTATCATTATGGCGCAGGGTTTGAAGATGGAAGAAACCAGCCTGGATGTGATGGAAGAGGCCTGGCAGCAAGTTAAACGTCAGGAAAAATTGAAATAAATGGGCGATAGATAACAGTATATTCGAGTGATGACACCTCCAAGCGTAAAATAGAATAAGTATTAATCATTTTTCGCTAAGAATACAATTGGTTACCGAGCGATGAGCCTTTGCTGACAAATGAAAATTTGTGGCGTCTGCCCTGTTCGGGTATACTGTTTTCCCGTCCTGGTACTCCATCGTCTTTAAACCTAACTTCTCAGGTTCAGCATGACAACGAACTATATTTTTGTGACCGGCGGGGTCGTTTCCTCTCTGGGTAAAGGCATTGCCGCAGCCTCTCTCGCAGCTATTCTTGAAGCCCGTGGCCTCAACGTATCCATCATGAAACTCGATCCGTACATCAACGTCGATCCGGGTACCATGAGCCCTATTCAACATGGGGAAGTGTTCGTTACTGAAGACGGCGCTGAAACCGACCTTGATTTGGGTCACTACGAACGTTTTATTCGCACCAAAACCAGCCGCCGTAATAACTTTACGACCGGTCGCATCTACTCCGAAGTGTTGCGCAAAGAGCGCCGTGGTGATTATCTGGGAGCAACCGTACAGGTTATTCCTCATATCACTAACGCGATCAAAGAGCGTATCCTGGAAGGTGGCGAAGGCTATGACGTGGTACTGGTCGAAATCGGCGGTACTGTCGGTGATATCGAATCTCTGCCATTCCTTGAAGCGATTCGCCAGATGGCGGTCGAAGTCGGCCGGGAGCACACGCTCTACATGCATTTAACCCTGGTGCCTTATCTGGCAGCAGCGGGTGAAGTGAAAACGAAACCGACTCAGCATTCTGTTAAAGAACTGCTGTCGATTGGTATTCAACCCGATGTTTTAATCTGTCGTTCCGATCGTACCGTACCGGCGAATGAACGTGCCAAGATTGCATTGTTCTGTAACGTCCCGGAGAAAGCGGTAATCTCTCTGAAAGATATCGATTCTATATATAAAATTCCAGGACTGTTGAAATCACAGGGCTTGGACGATTATATTTGTAAACGATTCAGCTTAACTTGTCCGGAAGCCGACCTGACCGAATGGGAACAGGTTATTTACCAGGAATCTAATCCAACCGGTGAGATCACCATCGGTATGGTGGGTAAATATATTGAGTTGCCAGACGCGTATAAGTCAGTCATTGAAGCACTGAAACATGGCGGACTTAAAAATCGTCTGACAGTGAATATCAAACTGATTGACTCGCAAGATGTAGAAACGCGTGGCGTTGATATCTTAAAAGGGCTGGATGCTATTCTTATCCCGGGTGGCTTCGGTTACCGTGGCGTAGAAGGCAAAATCGCTACCGCACGCTATGCGCGTGAAAATAAAATCCCTTATCTCGGTATTTGCCTGGGGATGCAGGTAGCTCTGATTGAGTTCGCACGTAACGTTGCTGGCATGGAAAATGCCAACTCTACAGAATTTGTGCCAGACTGTAAGTATCCGGTGGTTGCATTAATCACCGAATGGCGCGATGAGAACGGTAACGTGGAAGTGCGTACTGAAAGCAGCGATTTAGGTGGAACCATGCGTCTGGGTGGCCAACAGTGCCAGCTGGTTGACGGTAGCCTGGTTCGCCAGATGTACAATGAGCCAACGATTGTTGAGCGTCATCGTCATCGTTATGAAGTCAACAACATGTTGTTGAAGCCGATTGAAGCCGCAGGTCTTCGTGTTGCAGGTCGTTCTGGTGATGACCAACTGGTAGAGATAATCGAAATTCCCGATCATCCATGGTTTGTTGCCTGCCAGTTCCATCCGGAATTCACGTCGACCCCACGTGACGGTCACCCACTGTTTGCAGGCTTTGTGAAAGCAGCCGGTGAGTACCAGAAGCGCCAGGTGAAGTAGGCAGAGAGTTAGAACAACAACGCGCGACATTATCGCGCGTTGTTTGTCTGGAGTTTTAGTTTAACATTGTGACTTGAGGAAAACTGATTATGTCCAAAATTGTGAAAGTTATCGGTCGTGAAATCATTGACTCCCGCGGTAACCCGACTGTTGAGGCTGAAGTTCACCTGGAAGGTGGTTTTGTAGGTTTGGCTGCTGCACCATCAGGTGCTTCTACTGGTTCCCGTGAAGCTCTGGAACTACGCGATGGCGACAAGTCTCGTTTCCTGGGTAAAGGTGTCCTGAAAGCAGTTGGCGCTGTAAACGGCCCAATTGCTGAAGCATTGATCGGTAAAGATGCAAAAGATCAGGCTAACATCGATAAAATCATGATTGATCTCGACGGTACCGAGAACAAATCTAAATTTGGTGCTAACGCGATTCTGGCTGTTTCTCTGGCCGCTGCTAAAGCTGCTGCTGCCTCTAAAGGCCTGCCACTTTACGCTCATATCGCTGAACTGAACGGTACTCCGGGTAAATACTCTATGCCTCTGCCAATGATGAACATCATCAACGGTGGTGAGCATGCCGACAACAACGTCGATATCCAAGAGTTCATGATTCAGCCTGTTGGCGCTAAAACTCTGAAAGAAGCCGTACGTATGGGTTCTGAAGTATTCCACCACCTGGCAAAAGTGCTGAAGTCTAAAGGCATGAACACTGCTGTAGGTGATGAAGGTGGTTATGCTCCAAACCTGGGTTCAAATGCTGAAGCTCTGGCTGTTATCGCTGAAGCAGTTAAAGCCGCTGGTTATGAGCTGGGTAAAGACGTTACTCTGGCTATGGACTGCGCAGCATCTGAGTTCTACAAAGACGGTAAATATGTTCTGGCTGGCGAAGGTAACAAAGCCTTCACTTCAGAAGAGTTTACTCACTTCCTGGAAGAGCTGACCAAACAGTATCCAATCGTTTCTATCGAAGACGGTCTGGACGAGTCTGACTGGGCTGGCTTTGCTTACCAGACCAAAGTTCTGGGCGACAAAATTCAGCTGGTAGGTGACGATCTGTTCGTAACCAACACCAAAATCCTGAAAGAAGGTATTGAGAAAGGCATTGCTAACTCAATCCTTATTAAATTCAACCAGATCGGTTCTCTGACCGAAACTCTGGCTGCGATTAAAATGGCGAAAGATGCAGGCTACACCGCTGTTATCTCTCACCGTTCAGGCGAAACTGAAGATGCAACCATCGCAGATCTCGCGGTTGGTACTGCAGCAGGCCAGATCAAAACTGGTTCTATGAGCCGTTCTGACCGTGTTGCCAAGTACAACCAGCTGATTCGTATCGAAGAAGCGCTGGGTGATGCAGCACCATTCAACGGTCTGAAAGAAGTTAAAGGCCAGTAATCTGCGCCGTTAATTTTTAGCCTGATAAACCCGCTTCGGCGGGTTTTTTTTCGTCATAATAAATACCTGCTTACATGCCTGGGCGCATTACCCATGATCTCTGAGCCTGCTTCTGCGATAATCAACTTTTAAGATAAAAGTGGAATGATTATGCAGTATCCGATAAACGAGATGTTCCAGACCCTCCAGGGGGAGGGATTTTATACTGGCGTGCCTGCCATTTTTATTCGTCTGCAGGGATGTCCGGTAGGTTGTGCCTGGTGTGATACCAAGCATACCTGGGATAAACTCGCTTCTCGTGAAATCTCGTTGTTTAGTGTGCTGGCCAAAACTAAAGAAAGCGATAAATGGTCTGGGGCCAGTGCCGAAGAGTTGCTGGCTGTTATGGGACGACAAGGCTATACCGCACGGCATGTCGTGATTACTGGCGGTGAGCCTTGTCTTTATGACTTAACCCCCCTGACACAATTGCTGGAAGCTAACGGCTTTAGCTGCCAGATAGAAACCAGCGGTACGCATCAAGTTCTTTGCACCCCAGATACCTGGGTGACGGTTTCACCGAAGGTGAATATGCGTGGTGGCTTTGACGTGCTGGGAGAGGCGCTGGAACGCGCGAATGAAATAAAGCATCCGGTGGGGCGGGTACGTGATATTGAAGCGCTGGACTCACTCCTTACTGCTTTGCCAGAAGCCCCCAATCGCATCATTGCCTTACAGCCAATTAGCCAGAAAGAAGATGCGACCCGGCTGTGTATTGAAACTTGTATTGCCCGCAACTGGCGACTTTCAATGCAGACACATAAATACCTAAATATTGCCTGATATTCCGATATCTGCTGGCAAAGGTCTGCTACTTTGCCAGCGCTTATTTAATCCGGGGTCAGCTCTATCCCCGATAGACACAACCTGCCGTACAGGTTTCCTTCACCATCACTGCACTGAGCAGAGGCAGAATTGGTTTCATTTCTTGCCAAATCCATTGTGCGAGCACTTCGCTGGTTGGGTTTTCCAAGCCTGGAATATCATTCAGATAGAAGTGATCCAGTCTGTCATAGATGGGCTTAAATGCGGCTTTTAATTCAGAAAAGTCCATAATCCAGCCAGTAAAGGGGTCGACTTCCCCGGTAATTTCCAGCCGTACCATAAACGAATGGCCATGTAAGCGACCGCACTTATGACCAGCCGGAACATGGGGGAGATGGTGAGCAGCTTCGAAAGTAAAATCTTTAAATAAGGTGGTGGACATAAAACATATCTCTAAAAGCTAAAAACGAGCGGATGATAACGGAAAGCAGTTTTTTTCGCATTAACTAAACCTTTTCAGTTTCTCTGTCATCGTTAAAATATGCATAACACTCAAAAAAAACAATAAATATCATATGGTTAATTAACCTGTTTTACCGCTATACCTTATCTAAAAATACGGTTAGTCATTTTGGTTATTTGTTATTGCTATCCTGTCTTTAATTGTTGTTAACTCACTCGTTAATTTAGTGCCATTACCTTTAATAAGCCCTTTTTCGTCTCAGCTACCGGAATCCTAAAACGCATGACAACTCAGGCTCCACCGACCACGACGCTGCCCTTGAATCAGGAACAGCTGGCTCATCTTCAGGCGGCAACAACCGACCTTTCCCACACCCAGCTGGCCTGGTTGTCAGGTTATTTCTGGGGCGTTGTGAATCAACAGGCGCTGGCGCCAGGTGCGGCTGTTGCGCCAGCCGCTGTCGCGGTTGCTGAGACTCCGACCATTACTTTGATTTCAGCTTCGCAAACCGGCAACGCCAGACGTGTGAGCGAGCAATTACGTGATGAGCTGTTGGCAGCAGATCTTAAAGTGAACCTGGTGAACGCCGGGGACTATAAATTCAAGCAAATCGCGCAGGAAAAACTGCTGATTATTATCACCTCCACTCAAGGGGAGGGGGAAACGCCTGAAGAAGCCGTTGCGCTACATAAGTTCTTGTTCTCGAAAAAAGCCCCTCGGCTGGAAGACAGTGCCTTTGCGGTCTTTAGTCTCGGGGATTCGTCGTATGAGTTTTTCTGCAAGGCGGGTAAAGACTTTGATACCCGGCTGGCTGAGCTTGGCGCAGAACGCCTGTTAGACAGAGTTGACGCTGATGTTGAGTATCAGGCTGAGGCAAAAACTTGGCGTGATAATCTGGTGACTCGACTGAAAGCGCGTGTTCCTGCCGGGGCGCCGACAACAGCGGCTGCTATCGCAGGAAATCAGTCCACCGTTCATAGCGAGTTGTACACAAAAGAGTCACCTCTGACAGCAACGCTTGCCGCTAATCAAAAAATAACCGGACGCGCTTCAGATAAAGATGTTCGCCATTTTGAAATCGATCTTGGGGATTCGGGTCTGCGTTATCAGCCAGGAGATGCACTGGGTGTCTGGTATAATAACTCTCAAGAACTGGTGAAAGAACTGGTCGAACTGCTGTGGTTGAAAGGTGATGAAAGTGTTCAGGTTGAGGGGAAAACGCTTCCTTTGAGTCAGGCGCTGAGAGAACACTTTGAACTGACCATTAATACCGCCAATATCGTTGAACAATACGCCCAGTTGACCCGAAATACTCAATTACTCGAGCTGGTGGGGGATAAAGCGAAATTGCAACATTATGCGCAAACCACACCGATCGTCGATATGGTTCGTTTTGCGCCAGCCGAACTGAGCGCTGAGCAACTTATCGGTCTGTTACGCCCGCTGACGCCTCGCCTGTATTCTATCGCTTCCTCACAGGCCGAAGCAGAAAGTGAAGTGCATATTACTGTCGGGGTTGTACGCTATGAAATCGAAGGACGTGCCCGTACTGGCGGCGCTTCTGGTTTCCTTGCTGACCACCTTGAAGAAGAGGGGGAAGTGCGTGTGTTTATAGAACATAACGATAACTTCCGTTTGCCAGCCAACCCAGAAACACCGGTCATTATGATTGGTCCGGGTACCGGTATTGCACCTTTCCGCGCCTTTATGCAGCAGCGTGACAACGACGGTGCCAGCGGTAAAAACTGGTTGTTCTTTGGCAACCCGCACTTCACTGAAGATTTTCTCTACCAGGTCGAATGGCAGCGCTATGCGAAAGATGGCTTACTGACCAATATCGATCTTGCCTGGTCTCGTGACCAAAAACATAAAGTATACGTACAAGATAAACTGCGCGAAAAAGGTGCAGAACTGTGGCGCTGGATCCAAGAGGGTGCCCACATTTACGTCTGTGGTGATGCAAGTCGCATGGCTAAAGACGTTGAGCAAGCATTACTGGAAGTGGTTGCCGAACACGGTGGCATGGATACCGAAACGGCGGATGAATTTTTAAGTGAGCTGCGCGTTGAGCGCCGTTATCAGCGAGATGTCTACTAATGAGTGAAAAACACCCCGGACCTTTAGTGGTTGAAGGTAAGCTGGCCGATGCCGAACGATTGAAACGCGACAGTAACTATTTACGTGGCACCATCAAAGAAGACCTGAAAGAAGGGATTACGGGTGGTTTCCAGGGCGATAATTTTCTGCTGATCCGTTTTCACGGTATGTACCAGCAGGATGACCGTGATATCCGCGCTGAACGTGCAGAGCAAAAGCTTGAACCTCGTCATACCATGATGCTGCGTTGCCGTTTGCCGGGTGGCATTATTTCGCCCCAGCAATGGATGGCGATAGACAAGTTTGCCGAAGATAAAACACTCTACGGCAGTATTCGTCTGACTAACCGCCAGACTTTCCAGTTCCACGGAATTGTAAAAAATAACGTCAAGCCGGCCCATGAAATGCTGCATGAAGTGGGACTGGATGCACTGGCGACGGCCAACGATGTTAACCGAAATGTTCTGTGTACTTCTAATCCGGTTGAGTCAGAGCTTCACCAGGAAGCGTACGAGTGGGCGAAAAAGCTGTCTGAGCATTTACTGCCACGCACCCGGGCCTATGCTGAGATCTGGTGGGATCAAGAGAAAGTGGCGACCACAGATGAGGAACCTATTCTGGGGCCGACTTATCTGCCGCGTAAATTTAAAACCACTGTGGTTATTCCACCGCAAAATGATGTCGATCTTCATGCCAACGACATGAACTTTATTGCGATTGCGGAGAACGGCAAACTGGTTGGCTTTAACCTGCTGGTCGGCGGTGGTTTATCTATTGAGCATGGCAATAAAAATACCTATGCCCGTACTGCCAGTGAATTTGGTTATATTCCACTGGAGCATACTCTGGCGGTGGCAGAAGCAGTGGTCACAACCCAGCGTGACTGGGGTAACCGTACCGATCGTAAAAATGCCAAGACCAAATATACCTTGGAACGTGTTGGGGTTGAGGTTTTCAAAGCGGAAGTTGAGCGTCGTGCCGGTATTAAATTTGAACCGACCCGCGACTACAAATTTACTGGCCGTGGCGATCGTATTGGCTGGGTAAAAGGCATTGATGATAAATGGCATCTGACGCTGTTTATTGAAAATGGCCGTATTCTTGATTATCCGGATAAGCCGTTAAAAACCGGGTTACTGGAAATTGCGCGCATTCACCAAGGAGATTTCCGCTTAACTGCCAATCAGAACCTGATTGTGGCGGGTGTTCCGAAAAGTGAAAAAGCAAAAATTGAAAAGCTGGCGAAAGCGCATGGCCTGATGGATGCTGTTACACCACAGCGTGAGAACTCGATGGCCTGTGTTGCCTTCCCCACGTGTCCGCTGGCAATGGCAGAGGCAGAGCGTTTCTTACCTCAGTTTGTCACTAAAGTAGAGCAGGTTCTGGTAAAGCATAACGTGCCGAATGAGCATATCGTAACCCGCGTAACCGGCTGCCCGAATGGTTGTGGTCGTGCCATGCTGGCTGAAATTGGTCTGGTCGGTAAAGCACCTGGTCGCTATAACCTGCATATTGGTGGGAATCGTATCGGTACCCGTATACCGCGTATGTACCGGGAAAATATTACTGAACCCGAAATTCTTGCCTCAATTGATGAGTTGGTCGAGCGCTGGGCCAAAGAACGTAAAGCAAAGGAAGGCTTTGGTGACTTCACCATCCGTGCCGGTATTATCCGCCCGGTGCTGGATCCCGCTCGTGATCTCTGGGATTAATGCTGACTGAGTCGTCAGTCTGAGCGGTCTGTCAGGCTATAACAGACCGCTACATTCACTCTTTCGTTACAAATGAGTCGCTTATGTCCTTACCGAACTTAGCTACCTTAAATGAATTGTCATCAGTTGAACGCGCGATAGCACTGGCGCAGGTCAACAATGACTTGGAAAAACTGAACGCTGAACAGCGCGTTGCCTGGGCACTGGAACATTTGCCCGGCGAGTTTGTGCTGTCTTCGAGCTTTGGTATTCAGGCCGCGGTATGTCTGCATCTGGTGACCCGACAGCGACCAGATATTCCGGTTATTCTCACTGATACAGGTTATCTGTTTCCTGAAACTTATCAGTTTATTGATGAATTAACCGAAAAGCTGAAGCTGAACCTTAAGGTTTATCGTGCCTCTGAAAGTGCTGCCTGGCAGGAAGCTCGCTACGGAAAACTCTGGGAACAGGGAGTGGAAGGGATCACTCGCTACAATGAAATAAACAAAGTCGAACCTATGAATCGGGGATTACAGGAGCTTAATGCTCAAACCTGGTTTGCCGGTTTGCGCCGGGAGCAATCGGGAAGCCGAGCGCATTTACCGGTACTGGGTGTTCAGCGTGGTGTGTTTAAAATCCTGCCAATCATTGATTGGGATAACCGTACCGTATATCAGTACCTGACCGATCACGGACTGAAATATCATCCGTTGTGGGATAAAGGCTACTTATCGGTAGGAGACACCCATACCACCCGTAAATGGGAACCCGGCATGGCAGAAGAAGAGACCCGATTCTTTGGATTAAAACGTGAATGCGGGTTACATGAATAGCCTGCAAGTACACTCGCCCTGCTGTTATCGGCAGGGCGGTATCACCAGCACTACTTTTCTGCTTTAGCCAGACTTTTTACCAGCGGCAGCATAATTCTCACGCTATCGCGCGTACGCTGCTTGATTCTCCCTGGTAACCATTTGTCCAGATACTGCATGTTATCCCGGGCGGCCTGGTGGTGTACTGTGCCTTCAGGAAACGCCTTGCTAACAGCACGCTGTTGCGGCAGATACTGTTTTTTCTCTACCCGCCCAGAGCTCACTGAAAGCACTGGAATTCCGGTATTATCAAATAACACTACCTCCCGGTAAAAATCACCCTCTTTTGCTGGCAGAATATCGGGCTGGATGGCAGCCGGAATAGCAAACTGATTCGCGAGAGTGATTGCTTTGTCGCGGCCGAGTTTCCGTACCGCTGTCGGCGTTGATGCGCTACTGATAAAAGTCAGTTTTTCCCCGACGACCAAACTGTCCAGGTTAATCACCATCAGGGTATTTTTTTGCTCTTCCGGACTCATCCGTAGCAGCACACTACTGGCTCCGGCAGCAGCGAGCTGCTTACCACTGGTGGCGATGAAACGAATACTGTAACGGGTTGGCGTATTGCGCAGACGTTGCGCCAGTTCCAGCATTACCCCTAAGCCTGATGCATTATCATCCAGTCCCTGTAACGATAAGCCACCAAGATTGTTGTCTCTGTCTTTATCACTGAGCGGGATCCAGGTATCCAGATGCGCCATGATAATAATCTGTTGTGGTTCTTTTCCCGGATGGACCGCAATCACGCTATTACCAGTGACATTTTGCTCACTTTGTTGACCGTTGGTCTGGGTATAGGAATAGCGCGCAGTAAACTGGCGGATATCGCTTTGGTATCCCCATGATTTAAATTGCTGCATCAGATAGTCTGCTATCAGTAATTCAGCCGGGCTTCCGGCCATACGACCGGGAAAATGACTGGCAATATATCGCGTCTGTTGTTCGGCAATCTCACCGATTTTAGGCGCATGGGAAGCAGAAAAAACGCTAACAGAATAAAACCCCAGCATCAGACAAAGCAGCAGGCGGCGCACAGCGGAGAACATGATCTATCCTTATTTCATTTTTGCTCTGCACTATCCGGTCCAGAGTCATGATATGTGAGAAAATCTGGTCGGAGAGCGATATTTTTTAACCCCTTCTAGTATGAAACTGTCGCGGTGGATAGCCAATGATAATTATGTTTAAACCTGAATAAATTAGGTGGTTAAGCACAATTTGTTGTGAGCTTTGTCATTTCGTTATTACTTTTTGGAACGACTCATTCCAAATGGTAATTTCATAACGGATCAAGTCGCGATTTATAGTCCTGTTAGATTAAATCTCAAACGGCTGACAACGAGCAGTCGTAATGTTTTTCGCTTAAGGGAAGGTTATGGACCAAAATCGACTTACGCACTTGCGACAATTGGAAGCTGAGAGTATCCATATTATTCGTGAAGTTGCTGCCGAGTTTTCTAATCCGGTGATGATGTACTCCATTGGTAAAGATTCCTCAGTGATGCTGCACTTGGCACGCAAAGCCTTCTACCCAGGAACATTACCATTCCCTTTACTGCATGTGGACACGGGCTGGAAATTTCGTGAAATGTACGAGTTTCGCGATCGCACCGCCAAAGAGTATGGCTGTGAGTTGATTGTTCATCGTAATCCGGAAGGCCTGGCAATGGGGATTAATCCCTTTGTTCATGGCAGTGCCAAGCATACTGATATCATGAAAACCGAAGGGCTCAAGCAGGCTCTGAATAAATATGGTTTTGATGCGGCATTTGGCGGTGCGCGCCGCGATGAAGAAAAATCCCGTGCTAAAGAACGTATTTACTCTTTCCGTGACCGTTTTCACCGCTGGGATCCTAAAAACCAGCGCCCTGAGTTGTGGCATAACTATAACGGCCAGATCAACAAAGGTGAGAGTATTCGCGTATTTCCTTTATCTAACTGGACTGAGCTCGATATCTGGCAGTACATCTACTTAGAAAATATCAATATTGTTCCACTCTATCTTGCGGCTCCTCGTCCGATTATTGAACGTGATGGCATGCTAATGATGGTGGATGATGACCGTATTGAGCTGCAACCTGGCGAAGAAATACAACAGCGTATGGTGCGTTTCCGTACCTTAGGCTGCTGGCCATTGACGGGTGCCGTTGAGTCCAGTGCTCAGACACTGCCTTCGATAATTGAAGAAATGCTGGTCTCTACCACCAGTGAACGACAGGGACGCGTCATCGACCGCGACCAGGCAGGCTCTATGGAGCTGAAAAAACGTCAAGGTTATTTCTAAGGAACCGCCAGATGAACACGACTATTGCACAACAAATTGCTGATGAAGGCGGAGTAGAGTCCTATCTGCACGCTCAACAACATAAAAGCCTGCTGCGTTTTCTGACTTGCGGCAGCGTTGATGACGGTAAAAGTACCCTGATTGGGCGACTGCTGCACGATACCCGGCAGATTTATGAAGACCAGCTCTCTTCCCTGCATACCGACAGTAAACGTCATGGGACGCAAGGCGAGAAGCTGGATCTGGCATTGCTGGTAGATGGCTTACAGGCTGAACGTGAGCAGGGCATCACCATCGACGTTGCCTATCGCTATTTTTCCACTGAAAAACGTAAATTCATCATCGCAGATACACCCGGGCATGAGCAGTATACCCGTAATATGGCGACCGGAGCCTCGACCTGCGAACTGGCTATTTTGCTTATCGATGCCAGAAGAGGCGTTCTTGATCAGACGCGTCGGCACAGTTTTATTACCACTTTATTGGGTATTAAACACCTGGTCGTTGCTGTGAATAAAATGGACCTGGTTGATTTCAGCGAATCCAGATTTGAAGAAATTAAACAGGATTATCTGACTTTTGCTCAACAATTGCCGTCAGACCTGGATATTCGCTTTGTGCCGCTTTCAGCACTTGAAGGGGATAATGTTGCCAGTTCAAGTACGGCTATGCCGTGGTACAGTGGCCCAACTTTACTGAGCGTACTGGAAACGGTTGAGATAGCACGGGATGTTGATCGGCAACCGATGCGCTTCCCGGTACAGTACGTTAACCGCCCGAATCTCGATTTCCGTGGTTATGCCGGAACGCTGGCATCCGGAACCGTGTATGTGGGACAGCGAGTGAAGGTCTTACCTTCCGGAGTGGAGTCATCCATTGCTGAGATCGTCACCTTTGACGGAAATCTTGATAACGCAATCGCAGGTGAAGCGATAACGCTGGTTCTGAAAGATGAAATAGATATCAGCCGGGGTGATTTACTGGTTGATGCCGGCGAGAAACTTGAAGCGGTGCAGAGTGCTAAAGTTGATGTGGTGTGGATGGCTGAGCAATCACTAAAAATTGGCCAGAGCTATGACATTAAAATTGCCGGAAAGAAAACCCGCGCTCATGTTGATGCCATTGATTATCAGGTAGAAATAAACTCTCTGACCCATCTGGAGGCGAACAGTTTACCGCTCAATGGTATTGGTCTGGTCAGCCTGACTTTTGATGAGCCTTTAGTGCTTGATACTTATCAGCAAAATCCGGTTACCGGTGGAATTATTTTCATCGACCGTCTGAGTAATGTCACGGTCGGAGCCGGTATGGTGCGCGAGCCATTACTGGGAGAACAACAGACGCCTGCTGAATTCAGTGCCTTTGAGCTTGAGCTGAATGCTTTAGTTCGTCGTCACTTCCCACATTGGGGTGCGCGCGATTTGCTGGGAGGAAAATAATGGCGAGCCATGATGATAATGTAGTCTGGCACTCCCACGCGGTGACACAGAAGCAGCGCGAAGCGCTGCACCAGCATCGTGGTGCGGTACTATGGTTTACCGGGCTTTCCGGCTCGGGAAAATCGACGGTTGCAGGTGCGCTGGAAGCCGCATTGCATGCGCGGGGGATCAGTACTTATCTGCTGGATGGCGACAATATCCGTCATGGCCTGTGTCGCGACTTAGGTTTCAGTGAGCATGACCGGAAAGAAAATATCCGTCGCGTAGGCGAAGTCGCTAAGTTAATGGTGGATGCGGGGCTGGTGGTATTAACGGCCTTTATTTCACCTTATCGGGCAGAAAGACAACAGGTCCGTGAATTAATTGGCGATGCTGATTTTTACGAAATATTTATCGATACGCCGTTGGAAATTTGTGAAACGCGCGATCCCAAAGGGCTTTATAAGAAGGCAAGAGCCGGAGAATTAACTCATTTTACCGGGATTGATTCACCTTATGAATCGCCGATAAACCCTGAGCTGCATCTTGCTGGTGAACAATTAGTAACAAATTTAGTGACTCAAATATTAGATCTGTTACGTGAGGAGGATATTATCAATCTCTGAATCCTATCTGGGAGTATAATGCTCCCAGACATCAGAGTTATGAATACGCTATGCGCAACAGCCCGAATTATTATATTTCCCAGGTTGACTCCAGGGCTGCCCCTGAAGATAAAACCTGGTCTCTGCCCGGTGCCTTTATTGGCTTTTTGTCGTGGCTGCTGGCGCTTGGCATGCCGTTCCTGCTGTATGGCCTGAACACGCTGTTTTTCTTCCTTTATACTTGGCCTTTTTTCCTCGCCCTGATGCCTTTATCAGTGGTTATTGGTATTGCCATGTACTCTCTTTCCGGCGCTAAACTGATGCTCAGCGCTCTGACAACCTTACTGCTGGTTGCGGTGATGTTTGGTGTCTTACTGTTATGGTTGTTTACCTGATCCATTCATCAAAGACCCTGTCTTCGTCTACTATTATCAGCGAAATATGTTGCAAACGCGCATCACCTCGCGTTCTGTGATAAATTTCACCGCAATGTCGCGGGTACCCTTATTCCCGCAGTAGAGTCAATGAACGAGTTGTGGGATGATTGTGCCGTTTTTCAGGGGGCTGGATGGGTAAACTAACTTTACTGTTGCTGTGTATACTGGCTTGGCTCCAGTATTCTCTGTGGTTTGGGAAAAACGGTATCAACGATTACGCCCGGCTCAGTGAAGATGTCACGGTACAACAGGCGACTAATGCCAAGTTAAAATCACGTAACGATCAGTTATTCGCTGAAATTGATGATCTTAACGGTGGACAGGAAGCGATTGAAGAACGCGCCCGCAACGAATTAAGCATGATTAAACCCGGTGAAAATTTCTACCGTCTGGTTCCGGATGCCTCTAAGCGCGCTTTAAATAACCTGGGTGCCGGGCAAAATAATCGATAATTTTCTATAAGTGAAAGGCATGTGCAACTCCTCTCAGGATGTTATTGCCGTGGTTCCGGCTGCGGGTATCGGCAGTCGTATGCAAACGGAATATCCTAAGCAATACCTAAAAATTGGTCGTCTGACTATCCTCGAGCACGCTGTTGCGAGTCTGCTGGCGCATCCACGTATCGGTCAGATCATTATCGCTATCAGTGCTGACGACCCGTTTTTTGCAACGTTACCTCTTGCCGTCAATCCGCGTGTTACGGTCGTAACTGGGGGACAGACGCGTGCCGACTCTGTTCTCGCGGGTTTACAAGCGGCAGGCGAGAAACAGTGGGTACTGGTTCATGATGCAGCCCGTCCCTGTTTACATCAGGATGATCTTGAGCGTTTACTGGCTATCACTGCCACCAGTAAGGTTGGCGGTATTCTGGCGGCCCCTGTACGCGATACTATGAAGCGTGGTGAGCCAGGGGCATTGCTTATTGCACAAACTGTAGAGCGAGAAAACTTGTGGCATGCTCTGACCCCGCAACTCTTCCCCCTGGAGCTGTTGCGTAGCTGTCTACTACGTGCACTGAATGAAGGCGCTATTATCACTGACGAGGCATCAGCGCTGGAACATTGCCATTTTCATCCTCAATTAATTAGTGCTCGCGCCGACAATATTAAAGTGACCCGTCCTGAAGACTTGGCACTGGCGGAATTTTATCTTACGCGGTTAACCCAAACGGAGAATCTGTAATGCGTATCGGACATGGTTTTGATGTTCATGCTTTTGGCGGCGAAGGTCCCATTGTTATTGGCGGGGTGCGTATCCCATTTGAAAAAGGGCTGATTGCCCATTCAGATGGTGATGTTGCTTTGCATGCGCTTACTGACGCCTTACTGGGAGCCGCCGCTTTAGGTGATATTGGTAAATTATTTCCTGATACTGATGCAACCTATAAAGGCGCCGATAGCCGTGAATTACTGCGTGAAGCCTGGCGTCGTATTCAGGCGCGTGGCTATACCTTAGGTAATGTTGATGTCACCATTATTGCTCAGGCGCCTAAAATGGCCCCGCATATCCCACAGATGCGAGTATTTATTGCCGAAGACTTGGGTTGCCATATAGATGACGTCAATGTGAAAGCAACGACCAGCGAAAAACTGGGCTTTACAGGGCGGGGTGAAGGTATTGCTTGTGCCGCTGTGGCGTTATTACAGAAGGCTTCTCAGTAATGGATATGCAAAATCTGACCTGGTTGCACGGCAGACCATCAGGTAGTGGAGTCATTAAAGCTAGCCCGGAAGATTTTCTGGTGACCGAAGATTTAGGCTTTGGTCCCGACGGAGATGGTGAACATGTGTTGCTCCGGATACGTAAAAAAGGCTGCAACACGCGTTTTGTGGCTGATGCGTTGGCAAAATTTCTTAAAGTTCACGCCCGCGAAGTGAGTTTTGCTGGTCAGAAAGACCGGCATGCTATTACCGAACAATGGTTCTGTGTCCGCCTGCCCGGGAAAGATATACCCGATATGAGTGGTTTTATACTTGAGGGTTGTGAGGTTCTGGAGTATGCCCGTCATCGTCGTAAATTACGCCTCGGAGCATTAAAGGGAAACGCCTTTAATCTGGTATTACGCAATATCAGTGATAGCTATGATACTGACATACGGCTGCAAGCGATAGCGAAAGTGGGTGTACCGAACTATTTTGGCAGTCAGCGTTTCGGTATCAATGGTAATAATTTGCAACAAGCACTGCGCTGGGCACAAAGCGATGCGCCTCTGCGGGATCGAAGCAAACGCAGTTTTTGGCTGTCTGCGACACGAAGTGCTCTGTTTAACTATATCGTCAGTACCAGACTGGCAGAAAAGCAGGTTAATCAAGTTATTGACGGGGATGCTTTACAGCTCGCCGGCCGTGGTAGCTGGTTTGTGGCGACGCCGGAAGAACATGACGTGTTACAGGCGCGTGTTGATAACGGTGAGTTATTAATCACAGCATCGTTACCTGGTGATGGTGACTGGGGCAGCCAAGGGGACGCTTTGGCTTTTGAGCAAGGCTGTGTGGCTGAAGAAGAGGTTTTGTTAGGATTGCTGAAACGTGAGCGTGTTGAAGCGGCACGACGGGCGATTCTGGTGACACCTCAAGCATTCCAGTGGCACTGGCAGGATGATTCCACTGTTGAGCTTAAATTTTGGTTACCGGCGGGGAGTTTTGCCACCAGTGTGGTGCGTGAACTGATCAACACCGGCGGTGAAGAGATCAATATTTCCGAATAATCAATATTCTGCTTGCCAAAAGTTATCAGCATCAGACTGTTGATTACGGATAAGCGGATAACGTCTTTTCTCAGGACGTTATCCGCTAGTGCTATACATCGAATCTGACTTCTCTAAAGCATACATCTGATGTCCTGTACCTTCCTGTGCTGGCGGTGGTGCATGTTGTGCTGTTGGTTTAGAATGTGTAGCCATCAAACCGGACAATAATTAGAGATCTCATAACGGTTATTGATTAAAAAAATAATGGAATGTTGTCTAAATGAGAATTTTGCTGAGTAACGATGATGGTGTGTATGCGCCGGGTATTCAGATATTAGCCAGCGCCTTACGTGAATTTGCTGAAGTTCAGGTTGTTGCTCCGGATCGAAACCGGAGTGGTGCGTCGAACTCATTAACGCTTGAATCGCCGTTACGTGCTATGACGCTTGATAATGGCGATATATCGGTTCAGATGGGCACACCAACAGACTGCGTTTATCTGGGGGTTAATGCGTTGATGCGACCGGGGCCAGATATTGTTGTCTCAGGGATTAACGCGGGCCCTAATCTTGGTGACGATGTCATTTATTCCGGAACAGTGGCGGCGGCAATGGAGGGGCGTCATCTTGGATTTCCTGCTCTGGCGGTATCGCTAAATGGGCATCAGCACTATGAAACCGCTGCGGCGGTAACTTGCTTCCTGTTGCGGGCTTTGATGAGTGAACCGCTACGGACGGGGCGAATTCTGAATATTAACGTCCCGGACTTACCGCTAGAACAAATCAAAGGTATTCGCGTTACTCGCTGTGGCAGTCGTCATCCGGCAGATCAAGTCATTGCTCAGCAAGATCCTCGCGGGCATACCGTTTACTGGATAGGCCCTCCTGGAAATCAGCTCGATGCTGCGTCTGACACCGATTTTTCCGCAATTGATGAAGGTTATGTTTCAGTGACACCGCTGCATGTCGACTTGACCGCTCATCGGGCGCATGAGGTGGTCACTTCCTGGCTGGCAAAAGCCGGAGTAGAAATGCAATGGTAAGTCGTCGCGTACAAACGTTGCTCGATAATCTACGAGCCCAGGGGATTAAAAGTGAACAGGTGCTTGGCGCTCTGGCCCAGGTTCCGCGCGAGAAGTTTGTGGATGAAGCGTTTGAACATAAGGTCTGGGAAAATACGGCCTTACCTATTGGTTCTGGACAGACTATCTCGCAACCCTATATGGTTGCACGTATGACCGAGCTCCTGGCGCTAACGCCACAGTCAAGAGTGCTGGAGATTGGTACGGGATCAGGTTATCAAACGGCGATTCTGGCACATTTAGTTGAGCATGTTTGTTCTGTTGAGCGCATAAAAAGTCTACAATGGCAGGCGCGGCGACGTTTGAAACAACTTGATTTACATAATATTTCTACCCGTCACGGTGATGGCTGGCAAGGATGGCAGGCGAAAGCTCCTTTTGATGCCATTATTGTGACCGCTGCGCCATCAGAAATTCCTGTTGCTTTACTTGGGCAGCTTGCCGATGGCGGCATCATGGTGTTACCGGTTGGAGATGAACAACAAGTCTTAAAACGTATCCGTCGTCACGGAGACGAGTTTTTAGCTGACACCATCGAAGCAGTACGGTTTGTACCTTTGATTCGTGGTGATTTGTCATAAAGTTAGCATCAGCAGTTGAAAGCTGTCAGGTAGCATTAAGAAAAAACTGGCATGTTTTTCCTCTGTTTTTGTATAGTATTTTTATATATCCGGCATCATTCACGCTATTTTCGGGGTGAAACTGAAAACTACAGTAGACGGGTATATACCATGATTTTTATTTTGGGGGATACATGAGCGCGGGAAGCCCAACTTTTTCTTTACGCCGGGTGGCGATGTTAACACTTGGAAGCCTGTGGTTAGTAGGTTGTTCTGGTAATAACACGCAAGCACCGATCAGCTCTGTTGGCGATAGCAATCAGCGCACGGGTTCTTCTGAAGGGAGTTTGTTGGTGACTAAGCCGTCGTCAATGAGTTCATCCCTGCCACCACAGCCTCAGATACAGAATATACAGCAGCCTGTGATGCAAAGTCAGCCTGTGCAAAACACGGCATCTGCGCCTGTTCAGACCCAAAATGGTCGCATTGTTTATAACCGTCAGTATGGCAACATTCCGAAGGGAAGCTATACGGGGGGGAATACTTATAACGTCAAACATGGCGACACGCTTTTTTATATTGCCTGGATTACTGCGAACGATTTCCGTGATCTGGCACAGCGCAACAACATCTCTGCGCCTTATAATCTTGAAGTGGGACAAACATTACAGGTTGTTAATTCACCAGGTGTTCCCATTACTGGCGGTAATGCGATTACTGCCGCCGATACGCGTGAACAAGGAACGATTCAACCCTCTGCGCAAAATAGCAGCGCGGTGGTTGCGTCCAGACCAACAATTACGTATTCTGAGAATTCAGGTGAAAATAAAGTTAACACGTCGTCGTCAAGTAGCGGAACTATGCTCCGTCCGGTCACAGCACCGGTTACTGCGCCAGTAGTTAACAACGCCGAACCGACCGTCAGCAGTACTTCCAATAGCGCACCGATTTCTTCGTGGCGCTGGCCTACTGATGGTAAAACTATCGAAACCTTTGCCGCTACCGAAGGGGGTAACAAAGGGATCGATATTGCAGGCAGTAAAGGACAGGCTATCGTCGCGACCGCACCAGGACGCGTGGTATATGCCGGTAACGCACTGCGCGGTTACGGTAATCTAATTATCATAAAACATAATGATGATTACCTGAGTGCCTACGCCCATAATGATAAAATGCTGGTTCGGGAACAAGAAGACATCAAGGCGGGGCAGAAAATCGCTACCATGGGTAGCACCGGAACCAGTTCTACACGTTTGCATTTTGAAATTCGTTACAAGGGAAAATCCGTAAACCCGCTGCGTTATTTACCGCAGCGATGAATCGCAAAACATCCATTTTTGTTTTTGCTTAGGGATCACGGGTAGGAGCCACCTTATGAGTCAGAGTACGCTGAAAGTTGACGATTTAAACGAAGATGCGGAATATGATGATAGTAGCATTGAGGTTTTTGATGAAAAAGCCCTTGTAGACGAGGACTCCAGTGACGACGATATTTCGGATGACGAACTATTGTCGCAGAGGGCTACCCAGCGCGTGCTGGATGCCACTCAGCTTTATCTTGGGGAAATCGGTTATTCACCATTATTAACAGCAGAAGAGGAAGTTTACTTTGCCCGTCGCTCTTTGCGTGGTGATATTGCATCACGTCGGAGAATGATCGAAAGTAACCTGCGCTTGGTGGTTAAGATCTCCCGTCGTTACAGCAATCGTGGTCTGGCACTGCTGGATCTGATTGAAGAAGGGAATCTTGGTTTAATTCGCGCAGTTGAAAAATTTGATCCAGAAAGAGGATTCCGTTTTTCAACTTATGCGACTTGGTGGATTCGTCAAACGATTGAACGGGCAATTATGAACCAAACCCGGACCATCCGTTTGCCGATTCACATAGTAAAAGAACTGAATGTCTATTTACGTACCGCACGTGAACTTTCTCATAAACTTGATCATGAAGCGAGTGCTGAAGAAATTGCGCTGCAGCTTGACAGACCTGTTGATGACGTAAGTCGAATGCTTCGCCTTAATGAACGTATCACTTCGATAGACACTCCACTGGGTGGGGATTCTGAGAAGGGGTTGCTGGATATTCTGGCGGATGAAAAAGATAACGGGCCAGAAGAGACAACACAACACGATGATATGAAAGAAAGCATCGTTAAGTGGTTGTTTGAGCTCAATGCCAAACAGCGTGAAGTCCTGGCGCGACGTTTTGGTTTGTTAGGTTATGAAGCGGCAACGCTTGAAGATGTTGGTCGTGAAATTGACTTAACCCGTGAACGCGTTCGTCAAATTCAGGTTGAAGGTTTACGCCGTTTGCGTGAAATATTGCAGTCCCAGGGACTCAGTATCGAGGCGTTATTCAGGGAATAAAAGATTAAGGTAAAAAAGGCGGTGATTTAATCACCGCCTTTTTTATTTTCCAGGATCGAATAAACTTATTTTGCCAGGCTTTTTAAACGATAGATCCACTCCAGCGCCTGACGCGGAGACAAACTGTCCGGGTCCAGTGTTTCCAGGGCATCCAGCGCCGGCGAAGTTTCTTCGGCAATACTCAACAAAGACATTTGTGTACCATCGACTTGGCTTGCAGATGCCCCGCCAGAAATACTTTCCAGTTCACGCAGTTTTTTCCGCGCACGTTTAATAACATCTTTTGGGACACCCGCGAGAGCGGCTACCGCCAGACCATAACTTTTACTGGCGGCACCATCCTGCACGCTGTGCATAAAGGCAATAGTTTCGCCATGTTCCACCGCATCCAGATGCACATTCACTACGCCTTCCATTTTTTCTGGTAGCGTCGTCAGTTCAAAATAGTGAGTAGCAAATAATGTCAGAGCCTTGATACGATTAGCCAGATTTTCCACACAAGCCCAGGCCAGAGATAATCCGTCATAGGTCGAGGTTCCACGTCCTATCTCATCCATCAGTATCAGACTGTGCTCGGTGGCATTATGTAAAATGTTCGCCGTTTCTGTCATCTCAACCATAAAGGTTGAACGGCCAGAGGCCAGATCATCAGCAGCCCCGACACGGGTGAATATTCTGTCAACCGGGCCAATCTCGGCTTGCTCAGCAGGCACAAAGCTCCCGATATAACTTAGCAGAACAATCAGCGCTGTTTGCCGCATATAGGTACTTTTACCGCCCATATTGGGGCCGGTAATGATCAGCATGCGGCGCTGAGGTGACAAATTCAGAGGATTGGCAATAAAAGGTTCTTTGAGAACCTGTTCAACGACAGGATGACGCGCTTCAGTCAGTTTAATGCCTGGTTTATGGCTAAATACCGGGCAGCTGTAATTCAGAGTATCGGCACGTTCTGCCAGGTTAACCAGCACATCCAGCTCCGCCAGCGCGGCGGCACTTTTTTGCAAGACTTCCAGATGAGGAAGCAGCAAGTCAAACAGTTGCTCATAAAGCTGTTTTTCCAGTGCCAGCGCTTTACCTTTAGATGTCAGGACCTTATCTTCGTACTCTTTCAGCTCAGGAATAATATAGCGTTCAGCATTTTTCAGCGTCTGGCGACGGACATAATGAATCGGCACCTGATGACTCTGCCCACGACTCACCTGAATATAGTAGCCATGAATCGCATTAAAGCCGACTTTTAGCGTATCCAGACCCAGTTTTTCACGCTCACGAATTTCCAGACGATCAAGATAGTCGGTGGCACCATCGGCCAGTCCCCGCCACTCATCCAGCTCTTCATTATAACCAGGAGCAATGACTCCACCGTCACGGATCAGCACCGGAGGTGCTTCAATAATGGCGCGTTCCAGCAGTTCACGCAGTTCGGTAAACTCGCCCATCTGCTGACGTAGAGCCTGCACTGATGTCGGCTTAATTTCCGTCAGTACAGTGTTTAACAAAGGTAGCTGCTGGAAGGCATAACGCATACGTGCCAGATCGCGTGGCCGGGCGGTACGTAATGCCAGACGGGCCAGAATACGTTCGAGATCGCCAACCTGACGTAAAATTGGCTGAATTTCACTGCTGTAATCTTGCAGGGCTGCAATAGCCTGCTGGCGCTGAGTCAGAATAGTGGTATTACGCACTGGTGAATGCAGCCAGCGCTTTAACATTCGACTGCCCATCGGGGTCACGGTTTGGTCGAGTATCGAGGCCAGAGTATTATCCGTTCCCCCGGACAGATTCTGAGTGATCTCAAGATTACGACGCGTCGCGGCATCCATAATAATGCTGTCTTGCTGACGTTCCATCATCACTGAACGAATATGGGGCAGGGAAGTGCGCTGAGTATCTTTGACATACTGCAGTAAACAGCCCGCAGCACAGAGCGCATGGTGGGCATTTTCTACGCCAAACCCGGTCAGATCGCGCGTGCCAAATTGCAAGATCAGTTGCTGACGCGCGGTCTCAATTTCAAACTCCCATAACGGACGACGACGTAACCCACGCCGCCCTTCAATCAAACTCATCTCAGCAAAGTTTTCGGCATACAGCAATTCAGCGGGGTTTGTACGCTGTAATTCAGCGGCCATGGTTTCTCTGTCTTGCGGCTCGGTCAGTAAAAAACGACCGGAACTGATATCCAGCGTCGCATAGCCAAAGCCACTCTGAGTGTGCCAGACCGCAGCTAACAGATTATCCTGACGCTCTTGCAGCAAGGCCTCATCGCTTATGGTTCCAGGGGTAACAATCCGCAGCACTTTACGCTCAACCGGACCTTTACTGGTTGCCGGATCGCCCACTTGCTCACAGATAGCGACAGACTCACCCTGTTGTACCAATTTGGCCAGATAGTTATCCGCCGCATGATATGGGATCCCCGCCATCGGAATAGGCTCACCCGCAGAAGCACCGCGTTTAGTCAGTGAAATATCCAGTAACTGAGATGCGCGTTTGGCATCATCATAAAACAGCTCATAGAAGTCACCCATACGATAAAACAGCAGAATGTCCGGATGCTCGGCTTTCAGACGCAGGTATTGCTGCATCATTGGGGTGTGTGAATCTAGGTTTTCTATTTTACTCATTAGCTTATAATGTCCATTTAATTGATTTTTAATGAGTTAGTGATATTTATTATTCTCATTACGTTTCACGTTGTCTCATTGAATCTCATGAAATCCTACATTCAGATGTAGGTTAAAGCGCAGCTTGTAGACTGACTCCCTGGTAAAATCTAACTACACAGCGAAACCTGCATTTCGTTTCATCAATACACAGGAAGCATGATAACGGAGTATTTAAGGGAGTAAAACAAGAGGTAAAGCGACTTTCGTTTAAAGCGGTAGAAAAGATAAGTTCCAGCCTGAAATTGCAGCTAAACAAGGCATGTAAGTATCCTGCAAAAAGAACCATTCACTTTTTGAGATCTTCCGACATACTGAATATGTCCCCAGAAGAAGATCGCTGTGCGTAAGCCTGCTAAAACTGAATTTTCGTCGCAAAGGAAAGCAACGTTTACCGGTACGTAATCCTGCATCGCTGGCGACGCCGAAGGCGCTTAACCAAAGCTGGTCGATTGATTTTATGCACGATGCGATGACATGTGGCCGACGTTTTCGAACATTCAATGTTGTTGATGATTTTAACCGTGAAGCACTGGCTATCGAAATTGACCTGAATATTCCGGCGCAACGTGTCGTCCGGGTACTGAACAGGATAGTGGCTAACCGCGGATATCCACTGAAAATGAGGATGGACAACGGACCTGAACTTGTTTCAATTACTCTGGCGCAATGGGCCGAAGAGCATGGCGTGATGCTGGAATATATCAGGCCGTGCAAGCCAACACAGAACGCGTTTATAGAACGATTTAACCGAACGTACCGGACCGAAATACTGGATTTTTATCTGTTCAGAACATTGAATTAAGTCAGGGGAATCATAGAACGTTGGCTAATGGAATACAACAGTGAGCGGCCTCATGAATCCCTGAATAACCTGACGCCGGCAGAGTTTGCCCGAAGTCATCAAAAAGGTCCGGATCTCTGATTTAGCCTGGAACGGATATTATTGTGTAGGGATTTTTTGGGCCTTTGAGCATTTTCTAATCGTTTAAATGAACAACTAACTCATCCAAAAGTGATTTTGATGAGGCCGTGAGCAAGCTGCCTCCGTTTAATAAATCAGTATCGTTACCATTTATATTGGCACAGATTATACCTGCCTCTCTCATGCAGGGGACCAAAGCCGCGATATCCCAAGGCTTCATAATAGTATCGATTGCAGCATCAATACGGCCCATAGCAACCATAACATGCTGATAGCTGTCATTGATAAACACAGCATCCCTTGCTGATTTAATCACCTTAGATAAATGATAAGCTTTTGTGCCCTCTCGGCTGTCAAATGTCGTACTATGAATACCCGAGGTTGAGACTACGGCACTCGCTAAATTGATGTTTTTTTCCGACCCTGCCCATATCCTTACCGGTTTGTCATCTCCATTCTGTAACCAGCAGCCACCATTTTTCGATGCATAAAATATCTGATTTAAGGCAGGAAATGAAATCACGCCTATGATTGGTTCATTATTTTCAACATAAGATATGAGAGTGCTAAAAAGTGGAACTCCATATAGAAATGCTCTCGTCCCATCAATTGGATCAATGATCCAACCTGTCTTAAAAGGATCATGAATTCTTGGGTTAAACTCCTCTCCCATTATCTCTATGTCAGGATATTTAGACATGAGAAACTGTCTAATTTCTCTCTCTACAAAAAGGTCGGTTTGAGTCACCAATGATTTATCGGGTTTTATATTAAAATACTTGGCATTTTCAAATGACTTAATCGTGTGAGGACGTATCATTTTTACCGCATCTAAAGCAATCTCTAACATATTCTCTCCGAGGAGGCTAAACCATATACTATGGTTCAGCCAACTAGTTTAACGAGGTTTGATTACTCTATGCATAAATTCGTCAAGATTATTTCTGAAAGAGTCTATCTTTGATAATTTAAATTCTGAGTGCTCATTACTTAGCTGCACAATACCTTTGCATAGTACATTAAAACTTAATTGCAGACATTTATTGTCCTTAGCAAGATAATCAACAGCACTTACAAAGTCTACGACATCAAGCACCTCTAGATTAGTCTCTTCTTTAATTTCTCGCTTTAGTGCTTGTAGCATAGATTCGCCCTCTTCAATACCACCTGAAGGTATTTCCCAGACGCCAGGCATAAACTCATAATTAGAGCGTTTTAAAAAGAGAATCTCATTTTCATCCTCAGTAACGCTAATAATCCCACCGACTACAATGCGGTCATAATTATCAAGGAAATCTAATATATCATGAGGAACTAATCGCTCAATCATTTTCTATATAACTCCGCGACAGAATTTATAATGGATAAATAGTTGTCAATAAAACCATAGCGCTCTTCCCCATACCAAACATCTAATTTGAACATGCTATTATGAAATTTAATAGCATTCACAAAATGGTCCTTTTCAACACGCAACTTCTCAGAATAGTCTTGCGATATTTTATGCGGAGAATGGAATAAGAAATAGCCATTAATAGGACAGGTTGATCC
The DNA here is from genome assembly GCF_947498825.1 of uncultured Cedecea sp. GTDB lineage: Bacteria > Pseudomonadota > Gammaproteobacteria > Enterobacterales > Enterobacteriaceae > JGM124. The sequence goes on from NZ_CANMLV010000016.1 coordinate 51,831, forward strand.
TGGAATATCGGCTTCTACAGCACCCAGTTCATTCAATTTTTTGACAAATTTGTGGAGATCAACTGTAAATTTACTCTCATCAAACATGACAGGTAATGCATACCAAGCTGGATTGGCCTTGTCAGGAATACGTGCGACTTTCAAACCATCTATTGCTTCAATGCCTTTTTTCATCAGCATTGCTGTTTCGCGTTTTTCCTCCATCATCTGTTCAAAATGAGCCATCTGCGGCATAACAACAGCAGCCCCAAGAGGATGCATGCGCAAATTTAGACCGGTACCGGTAATAGCAAAATCCTTCAAATCTTTGTCATGAACTTCTTTTTTTGCACGTTTGTTAAAATGCCCAACGAGGACTGCTTTTTCATACACTCTACGGTGTTTTGTCGCAAAGAAACCACCTTCTCCTGATGTGAGGATCTTTTTACCCTGAAAACTCCATGCAGAGCCATCACTGAAGCTACCAATCATCTTGCCATCCCAAGTTGCACCGTGGGCATGTGAGCTGTCCTCAAGAAGTAGCAGGTTATGGCGTTTACAGATATCCATAAGTTCGTCCATATCACATGGAATACCCCACATATGGGTCACCACCACAGCTTTTGTTTTACTGGTAATCAAGGCCTCAACCGCCTTAGGATCCACATTACCATTATCTCCGCAGTCGGCAAATTTCAGCTCAGCCCCAAGTTGATGGAGAGGTGCACAAGTTGCAAAAAAAGTATAACTCGGAACAATGATCTCATCCCCATGTGCAATTCCGGCACCGTAGAACATAGAGAATAAAGCAGTTGTCCCTGAATTAACTGCGATAGCATTTTCTACGTTAAACTTTTTTTTGAACTCCCCTTCAAGACGCTCATATATTCCTCCGTTATCATATATAGAGATGTCTTCTAGAAGCTGATTTTGCACGCTGTCTTTTATTTCATTAGAGATTTTGGGGTGAGAGAATTTAGAGTATTGTGAATGCATATTACTTATCTCCTTTATGCAAAAATATTAAATTCACTGTTTTTAAGAGCCTTTTCCAAAACACGCATGAGTGACATCGAATTACTTAAATTCCTTTCAAATCCTGCTTCGCCGCTATCAAAAAGGAAATCTTGATACATCCTTACAAATGGTGATGTTGGTTCTACTTCGTGATAATCAATAACCTCTTGCTTTTTATTTCTAATGGTGACGCTTTTCTTGTTGGCATGAAATATTTTATTTTTACCATAAGCAGTAATGTCTTCATGCTTTTCAATTTCCACACAAGAAACATATGCGAATATAATTACTCCATCACACTCTAGTTCGACGAAAGCCATATCATCGACGTTGTAATCATCTCCTGATGAATTTATCAGCCTGGCGTGATTGATGGTTACATCTTTACCATCGAACAAATAATTTACGATATCCATAACGTGATATCCCATATCCAACCAAACACCACCTCCTGATGTTAAAAAATTGCTTCTCCAATTGGCATTAGGGTTTTTACTGGGGATTGTATATCTAATCGTTAGCTGTGAAATTTTTTCACCTGACTCAAAAATCTCACTCTTAAGTAACTCATAGGCAGGAGTATATCTCTTCTGACAAACAGTGAATATTTTAAAATTTTTACCGCGAGAAAAGTCGCTAAATATTTTCGCCTGTTTTAAATTGAGTGCAAACGGTTTTTCTTTGATTATTTTCAAAGAGAAATCACTGCAATATGTTAATACTTCATCATACAAGTTATGAGGTAAAGCAACCACTAAGGTATCCGGTTGAACATCATCAAGCAATGATTTATAGCAGGTGTAAGCTGGAACCTTATAATTAAGAGCTTTTTGTGCACTCTCAATATTATCTGAAGATATATCGCACAAAGCATGTACTTTAATTCCTAATGAAACTATTGCAGGTATGTGTTCTTTCAGTACAATACTCCCACATCCAATAACGGCAACTTTCATAGAACATTCCTTGTCTTATGGATAAGTATGAACTAAATAATAAAAAAATAATGTATTTAAATCAGCAATGAGAATTAAAAGAACTATGTATACATTTTCTTATTGTTTTGTTTTTAATTGTGTTTTTCATGCGCTTATGATAAAGGATAACGTACAGCACCTCGATTCTTTTTCGAATGTCATCAGCAAGAGGCATTTCCAGCTTAACCATATTTGCGAAACTATTAGTTATATGTGGCCAGCAATAGCTTGGCGCTATCGCAATTCTGTGTTCCTCGGGGTTTGCTGCTAACTGAACAGCATTTATAAAACTATCAACAACTAATGTTATTTTCCTTTTATAACCAATGTCATTTAAGCATGTATCGAGAACCCATTCTTTTTTGTTTTCCCAGGACACACCTATATGTTCATATTTGATAAAAGTTTCAAAACACCATCTCTCAGATAGAATAGGGTGGTCCTTATGTACATATACAGATGGTACATCTCGAAAAAGAATCTCATAACATATGTTAATCGGTAATTTATCTGGGTGATATTTTGAATCCAAGCATGATTCTAATCCACACACACCTATATCAAATTCGCCATGTGTTATATCTGACATCGAATTATAATTCCAGTTGGATATTTTAATTTCCAAGAAATTAGCATTCATTAGCTTGTGTAAATCTGATGATATGCTTTTAAGTGCAATGGTTAGAAAATGTTCTTCCATTATTAAATTTATCTTTTGCCCATTCCAATTTTGAGTGTTTTTCATTTGGCTGATGAATTTTGCAGTAGACAGAAAATCTTCGACCATTGGATATAATTGTTCTGAAAATGGAGTAGGTATCAATTCATTTGGTGTTTGAACAAAAATTTCATCGTCATACCAAGACCTTAATTTTGCCAAATTTTTTGATATAGTTGAGGGCGTGACGCCAAGTCTTTTTGATGCCCCTCTTACAGATTTTTCTGCATAAATAATTGAGAAGGTTTCAAGTATCTTAAAATCGAAACCTTTCAAAGGATAGACCATTTCAATCACCATTTTTATTAAAAATCCATTGGTGATATTGTAAAGCCATAAGTGAAATTAAGCCACCCACCACTAGATTAAATAGTAGGATAATGCGAGTAAAGTTGCAGAGAAAAATGAAATAAATAAAAAATAAGTTGTCATGCCTCCGTGATTAGCAGGGCCCCAATACTGGGTGCTATAATGGGTACTGTACAAAAAATTCCGTTTAACCTTGCATAAGCTCTAATTCTTAAATCTTTGTAGTATAATTTTTTCTCACCAATGACTGGGCTGTGATATAACATACTCCGCTTCCAAAGCCTTGAAAAAACCTTGCCAAAAGGAAAGTTTTTAGCTCCCCTTCTACAATACTAGTGCAATACAAAAATGATAAAAAATCATAATGCAACCAAAAATACAGACGTATCTATTTCCGTAAAAATCTGAAAACTTACCTGCTATGATTAAACTAATTGCCACGCCAATTAAATAAATACCAAAAAAGTATCCTGCTTCTTTTTAGTTAGCATATACGAAAGTTGATGTTCAGGAGCAATCACTAAATATAAATCTAGTCCTAATGGGTAAAGCATCACCAGTAAGCCGGTTACTATATTTAATTTTTTATTCATTTGATTATCACTCCTTTAACACCAAACACCATAATGTATCAATTCAACCATTACAATACATTATTCAGGAATTCATGTGTTTCCAATTTAGAAACGCCTCACCGAATATATAACCCTTTCCTAAATTAAGGTTTTTATAGCCATACATTTACAGTGATGTTTTTTATTGTAAAATTCTCTTTTTATTTAATGAAATAACCCCAATAATTATTTGAATACGTTGGTATTTAGTCAGCAGTTAGCATCATGACGGAGATTAAAATTTAATATTATTGTTTTATTAAAAGTTATCTGGCCTGCGATGCGTTACAGATGGCGCTCTGGCGGCGTAAATGTCCGAAAAATGTCATCGTCCACAGGGATCGTGGCGGGCAGTATTGCTCAGCAGATTATCAGGCGCGACTGAAGCGGTATAACTTGCGCGGTAGCATGAGTGCAAAGGGCTGCTGTTATGATAACGCTTGCGCGGAAAGCTTCTTCCACTCGCTGAAAGTCGAATGCATCCACGGTGAACGCTTTATCAGTCGGGAAATAATGCGGATGACGGTGTTTAATTATATCGAGTGTGATTACAATCGCTGGCGTCGCCACAGTGCGTGTGGCGGTCTCAGCCCGGAACAATTTGAAAACGAAAACCTCGCTTAGGGCTGTGTCCACATTACGTGGGTAGGATCATATTGGCCCTTTTTAAGTATCCGCGTATCTGATGAAATGAAGTCGGCTGGAAAGCTTAATATAATAGCTATAAACTTATACCTACCTACTGGTCCAATGTTGAGGAATTGCGTGATGAGCAACAACAAAAAAGAGCAGGTAACTTATGCCAAGCCGTCTCGTTCGGACATAACTCGTTCCGTAGCGACGTCAACGGCGGTCGAGACAGGACAGCCTTCAGCCAGGATTGAAGCTTCTCTGGAAGCCGCACGTAAAAAGTTTGCCCATCTTCGCCTTGCCTAACCCTTTCTTAATGCTTCACTGACCCAGTGTTTCATCGGCTCGTAGTCCATTGATACACCAGCATGAATAGCCGAGATATACTGGGTTTTGTTTTGCTCCCAGCTTTGATAATCCAGCGGTTTGTATCCTCCCTGAACGCCCATCATGTCGGCTAGCAGTCGCGACAGGCGCCCGTTTCCCTCTCTGAATGGATGGATAAGTATCAGCTCGACATAGGGGATGGCGATAGCGGTGATGAGTTGTTCTTAGTTCATGCCGCTACATGGCGTGAAATGAGCAAGATATTTGGTATCGAATTCGTTCAGTAGTTTTGGCAACTGTGCTGAGGGGGCAAACATAAACCCGCCTTTGCTGATATTGACCGCTCTTTCTTGTCCAGCCCACTCGTAAATGTTACCTAACCAGCGGCGATGCCCAGTTTATTAGCCAGAATCAAGCTCACAAACGGTCGTGGAACACGAGTACTAAGCAAGGGGGAGCTTACAAAATTTCTTAAATGGCTCCCTGGCTCTGCTTATGCGCCAACAATCAAAAACGTTTTACGTCTGACCCTCTGGACGGGTGTCGTACCGGTGAAATTTGCAATATGGCCTGGAAAGATGTTGATCTTGAAAAAGGCACCATTCACCTGAGAGAAACCAAAACAGGGGTAGAGCGCTACGTACAGTTATCTGATCAGGCAATCGACTTTCTCAAAGTACTACGGCTTACCTCCGACAAATATCTGTTTCCTTCGCAAGCCACTAAGAAACCAATCCAGCAGAAGTATTTAACTGAAAACTTATGGCGTTTACGTGAAAACGGCCAAATGCTTGATATACCTCATTGGACGCCACAGGGTCTGCGCCGTACAGTACGAACGGGATTATCTCGTTTGCAGTGTCCAAATGAGGTAGCAGAGACCGTATTGGGCATACACGTGGCGGCGTTGAAGGTATTTATAATTTGTATAAGTATGATGCTGAGTGCCGGAAGTGGTTGCAGGTATGGGCAGATTACCTGGATAGTTTGCTCAGGGAACAAAACTGACTTATGACTGAATACCTGCCGGAAAAAAGTCCATGTGGTAGTGAAACGTACCCGATAAAACAGAAGGTTCATGTCATCCTTGAGGGAGGCTGAATACTATAGGACAGAATAGGTGAAAACATGGGCTTTTCTGCTGAATGTAGTGCTTCATTACTTACTGGCATACAGCCCAAGTATGAATCCGATAAAAAGGCTGCGGAAAGTGATAAGTGAGCGGGTGGGAAATACATCATTTCTTCAGCAACACATTACCGGTACTTGCTTGTTGTATTAGCGACAACTTCCAGTCGTTGCAAAAATGCAACTTCATGTTAATCAGGTAATATAGGTTACAGGTACCGTTTTGAACAAACGGCCAAACGTGAGTAAACAATAGGCTGAACTACGATATGACCAATTATACGGATGTAACGGTGAAAGCGCAGAATGCTGGACCTGGCCTCTGCTTTTTGTTGTTGTTAGCTGTTTGGGCTGGCGTGTTTTTCATACCGGAAGCGATTTTTCTTGTTGTTCCCGGGATGATTGTTTTTGCACTTCTGTTTTTTATTTACTATCTGGCATCGGAAGGGCACCTTGCGGGTATTCTGGGCGGGATCATTGTTAGCGTCATTTTGATGGCAATCGCCGTTGCGATACCCGTTATAGGCTGGATAATCCTAATATGTTGGATACTGTACAACATCGCGAGGGCATTTGAGAGCATTAAGAATTTGCTGCCGGATGCCCTGCTGAGCGCTGCGTTGTATGCCAGCCTCTTAATTCCTGTCATCTATCAGTTTAACCATTACGATACCAGTAATGCGTTACTGACGGCAGGATGCGGAATTGTCTACTTTTTCGCAGCGGCGGGAGCTATTGTGCGTATCAGCGAGCGTTCGGATACGCCAAAACATAGTCTGTTTCTCTTCTCCGTTATGTTGCTATCTGTACCGATGATTGTGCTGTTGTTTGCATCTATTGTCGCCTCGCTGCGTACTGCATTCCAGACGAGCTTGGTTAAAACGACCGCAAAACTTCCCCAGTCGGTGAGCGGATACACCACTGCACGAGGAACGGTCGTTGCCGATTACACGCGCAACGTTACCCAAACGGTGGTTACCTCCACGATCGTTCCTGGAGGTGGAGCCGTGGGTGCATCGTTAACCGGTTCACTGGCTGAATTAAGCACCCCTGCTGATGAACAGCCCGCCAGGCAGTTGAATCATGAAAAAGAACAGCGCTACGAGACGCATAAAGATCATCACTTTTATCGTTACGATGGACTGAATGATAAAAAAATCGGTAATTTTCTTCAGGCTGTTGCCGCAGCTGGAACATTGCCGACTCTTAACAAAGAGGATGTCCTTGTTTACTTTGATGAAACGCTGATGGGAAAAGGCGATCGTGGTGTAGTGCTAACCGATGAGGCCATCTATTGTTTGCCGGGCATGTTTGAGGATGAAGAGAAATTCTTCACACGGTTCAGTGATATTGAGAAAGCCACTTTTTCAGGAGCGATGAATAAACAAATAACGCTCTGGCTGAAAGAGGGGAAAAAACAGAAAATCACGCTGACGCAATCCAACGCCGGTGCGAAAAAAGTCTTCGAGATGATTGAGCTAGCGATTGCCTCATAATTAGGCTCAGTGCCAAGGAGTGCCTTTTGCGATTATCATCCAGTGAAACTGCATCAGGCATGTCCGGCATGCCTACGTCCGGGACTGCCGGGAAGGTGAGCACTGTGAACAGCAACCGGTAGCCCCGGAGGTGATTGCAGTCGCAATATTGATTACAATTGAACCTTGCACACTACGACAGGTATATTCCGCTTGGTGTCTACAGCAGATATTATTGCACTGACTCTGCATGTGCCTGGCCGATGAGAATTGATAATGAAAGGAGCGTTAGCAGGAAGTTCTTTTTCTGATAAAGTTACCGGGTGTATAACGAGCCAATATAAAGCGGCAATAGCCATAATAGTGAATGTGATAATCTTTTTCATGGGGTTTTCTTCTGGGATAAAGCATCAATTACTTACCCAAAAGGAAGCCTGATGTTAGCTAAGGTGATTATAAACCAGGTACGTTTATATAGAACTGACCATTATTATCAGTTTTCTGTATATCATAGGTTATTGGTAGTTCGGTCGTGTTCGACAGTTTTGATTGTTCATCTGTCATGGTCATTTGAAGACTGTCTGTGCACTGATAAGTATCGACAGAAGAGTCATAGTGCGTTGTTCTGACCTTAATAACCCTCAGTATCAAGCTATCGGTATTACCGGGAACCATGCCTTCCAACTGAGAGTTTCTGAGTTGCTAAAATTGGTTTTTAATCTGTTTGTGAACTGCATGACAGAGACAACGAAGAGTAAGCCATCTCGTGCTGACATCGTTCGCTCAGTTACAACGTCTACGGCTGTTGAAGCCGGTCAGTCCTCTGCGAAGATTGAAGCTTCCCTTGAAGCGACGCGTAAAAAATTTGCTCATTTACGTCTTGTGGTTTAATCCCTTCTTAATGTCTCTCTGAACCAGTGTTTGGCTGGTTCGTCGTCCATTGATACGCCAGCATGGATAGTCGAGATATACTGGGTTTTGTTTTACTTCCGGTTTTGGTGAACCAGCGGTTATATATGAATCACATCACAGGCCGAATGATAACCTGGATGGCACCCACGGCAACAAAACACTTTGTTGCGGCCCATAGTATATTATCAGCCTCTATCAATAGATTATTATTAATAGTGACAGATAATTGATTGTTACTGGATTCTTGAATAGAAGTGAGGGCATGAAGGGATTTTTCTTTTACCCACCGGGCGGCACTTTCAAGTGAATCTATTTTAGACTTATAATGATTTGAATTCGCGATAAAAAATATCCACGCCTCTGATGTATCATTGTCATTAATATTTTTATTTTTTATTATTTTGTTCTTAACATCACTGATGATGCTTTTGATATCTTTATGTGTTGATGGGTAAACAACCTTAAGTTCAATATATTCATTGCCACTGGCTGTCTTTATTTTTAAATCAATTTTATTGACTTCATCAAACGCCCACTCACCTGGTGAGTTTATAAAGTTATGGTCAAGTTTGAAATTCATCACTTTACATATTTCATTTCGTAACCAATTTTCACAAGAGGCGAACAAAAAATTTTCTTTGTAGTCTTTTTGATGATGTGAAATGTATTCGCAAACTTCAATGAATCTGTTCATCAAAACCTCGATTTGGAATAAACGTATACTCATAACCGTATAGTTACTCTATTACATCCGGGATGAAAATCGAATAAATACTATTTGTCAGAATACTGCTCTGGTTATACCTATAGGGTTATTATAACATAATGACCCATACAAAATTGGTATTAATTCTGCTTCGGATGTCAGCGAGATAATGAGAAATGGAGTTCTTGTGCTTAAGCCCTGTATCCTGGTATTTGCCACACTAATGGCATTATGTTCTCTGACATACGCAAATATGCGTGCGCCGATGCGCATTGATTATGCTCCTTCCTTTTCTTTGAATGCGCCGAAAGCCAGTCAGCTTATCGTAGAGAGAGAAAAGCTGAATATCGATTGCAACTATCAATATTGCGACGTGCAGGCGGTTTACTTTATTCACTCAGAGGTATCGGAAGAGCTGGCATTTGTGTTTGTTTTGCCAGAAAACACTCCCGTTGAGGTAAGAGTGACCGGGGCCCTGCGGCCGAGCAAGGTAACACAGGATAAATCGCAAACCTGGATATTGCCGGAATGGCATTCCCGGCCCCTGCCACTGTATCAGGCCGCATTTAGCGGGAGCGTAAGAACGGGTATGAATATTATTAATATTAAATATCGCCAGTCGTTAACCATTCTGGAAAGAAGCTATGGTTACTTTACTGCCAGTCGCTCAATTGAACAATTTACCTACCAACTGGGGCCATTAAAAGAGTGGACGCTTGCGGATAATTTTTCACTGCAAGTGACGTTATCTTCTTTACGTCAACGCCCAGACCGCGACGGTGGCTGGAGTCTTATGAAATCGCGAGCCATCAGTTGTTTAACGGCCGGTCAGATTCTGGAAAATGACCGCGATCACCTGAATCTGACGCTAACCTTCGGAAAAAATTTTCCGGATACGCTGGTGTGTCAGGCAGGGGATAGCGATCTGCTGGACAGTACGGAAGAGTCGACAGGCTAACGCGTGACTTGGCTCACTCATCCCTTTTAATCCTCCCTGGAAAACAACCGGCAGGATGAGTTCATTACCCCAGGATACGGGCAAACTGAGTAAAATACCCTTCACAGGATCGCTCAATGAAACTCACTGTGCTTGCGTCATTACTTTTACCCGGAATGGCTTTTGCCGGCTGGACTAGCGCTGATTTCCCTGCTTTTACTGAACAAGACACTGGTCGATTTAGCAGCCAAAATGAGGTTGCAAAAGGCACTCATCCGCTACGGGTACATTTAGACCAGCAGTGCTGGCAGCCCGCCGCCACAATTAAGCTCAACCAGGTTCTTTCGCTGGAACCCTGTCGCGATGCCGCACCACAATGGCGAGTATTTCGCGATGGTCGCTATATCCTGGAGATTGATACCCGATCAGGAACGCCAACTCTGATTGTCTCTCTGGAAGATAAACCGCTTGTAGCGGCGACACCACAACTTAAGCAATGCCCTGAATGGGATGGCAAGCCGCTGACAATTGATGTCAGCCACTCTTTTGCCGAAGGGGAGAAAATCCGCGATTTCTACAGCGGTAATATTGTCAGCGTAAGCGATGGCAAAATTACCTTGAAACCTGCGCCTGACAGTAATGGCTTACTGTTACTCGAGCCTGCCCGGACCCAAAACATTGCGCCGTTTAACTGGCACAACGCGACGGTGTATTTTGTTCTGACGGACCGTTTTGTGAATGGAAACCTGGATAATGACCATAGCTATGGTCGTCAGAAAGACGGTATGCAGGAAATCGGTACCTTCCATGGCGGTGATTTACAGGGCTTAACCAGTAAACTTGATTATCTGCAACAGCTTGGCGTTAATGCTCTGTGGATAAGCTCCCCGCTGGAACAAATTCATGGCTGGATTGGGGGAGGTACTAAAGGTGATTTTCCGCATTACGGCTATCACGGATATTACACCCAGGACTGGACTCGGCTGGATGCGAATATGGGGACCACGGACGATTTGCGTCGTCTGGTCGACGAAGCGCATAAGCGTGGTATCCGTATTTTGTTTGATGTGGTGATGAACCATACCGGTTATGCAACCTTGGCGGATATGCAGGAGTTTCAGTTTGGTGCGCTGTACCTTCAGGGTGATGAACTGAAAAAAATATTCGGTGAACGCTGGACGGACTGGAAGCCCGGCAAGGGACAGAGCTGGCACAGCTTTAACGACTATATTAATTTTGTTGATAAAGACGGATGGGAAAAGTGGTGGGGTAAAAAATGGATCCGCACCGATATCGGTGATTACAACAGCCCGGGTTTTGACGATTTAACCCTGTCTCTGGCTTTTTTACCTGATCTGAAAACGGAGTCTACAGAACCATCTGGTTTGCCTAATTTCTATCGCCATAAGCCAGACACCATGGCAAAAGAAATCCCCGGCTATACCCCTCGGGATTATCTGACTCACTGGCTGAGTCAGTGGGTGCGCGAGTATGGTATCGATGGCTTTCGCGTTGATACAGCTAAGCACGTGGAGCAAGCTGCCTGGCAGCAATTAAAAAACCAGGCAACAGAAGCCCTGGTGGAATGGAAGAAGGCCCATCCTGACAAGGCGCTGGATAACGCCCCCTTCTGGATGACAGGGGAAGCTTGGGGGCATGGCGTGATGCAGAGCCATTACTATCGCCACGGCTTTGACGCGATGCTGAATTTTGATTACCAGGACCAAGCGGCAAAAGCGGTAAACTGTCTGTCCGATATGGATCTTACCTGGCAGCAAATGGCAGAAAAATTGCAAGATTTTAATGCCCTGAGTTATCTCTCCTCACACGATACCCGCTTGTTCCGGGAAGGGGGACGTTCTGCGGCTGAGTTGCTGTTGTTAGCGCCAGGGGCGGTGCAAATATTTTACGGCGATGAATCTTCCCGGCCATTTGGCCCAACGGGGTCCGATCCGCTACAGGGAACGCGTTCGGATATGAACTGGCAGGATATCACTGGTAAAGCTGTGAGTAGCGTTGCTCACTGGCAGAAGCTGGGACAATTTCGTGCCCGACATCCGGCAATAGGTATGGGAAAACAAACCCAGCTCTCGCTGCCAGAAGGCTACGGTTTTATCCGTGAGACAGATAATGACAAAGTGATAGTTGTGTGGGCGGGCCAGTAGTCACTGGCTGACGAATAGCTCCTCTGGATATCAGGGGAGCCAATATTTATTTTTCTATCTTTCTATTTTTATACTTTCCTCACTGTTATGAAAAAACGCCTGTATTTTCCGTATCACAATATCGTTTAAATCAAAAAGTAATCAAATTATGCCTCCTATAGTGGATTTATGTGAGCTAGGACGACGGTTTATTTAAAACTCTAAAAGGGGCTAGTTATGGATTTTTTTATCCAGCTTATTGTCGTGTTGATCTGTCTGTTTTACGGGGCCAGGAAGGGGGGAATCGCGCTAGGATTATTAGGAGGGGTAGGCCTGATTATACTGGTTTTTGTCTTTCACCTTGCACCGGGAAAACCACCAGTAGATGTAATGCTGGTTATTATTGCTGTTGTTGCCGCTTCCGCGACATTACAGGCTTCTGGGGGACTGGATGTTATGCTTCAGATAGCCGAGCGGCTGCTGAGACGTAACCCTAAATATGTTTCAATCGTCGCGCCTTTTGTTACCTGCTTACTGACAATTTTGTGTGGTACCGGGCATGTCGTCTATACCATATTACCTATCATTTATGATGTAGCGATTAAAAATAATATCCGTCCGGAAAGGCCGATGGCTGCCAGTACTATCGGTTCCCAGATGGGGATCATCGCCAGCCCCGTATCAGTCGCCGTGGTGTCGCTAGTGGCCATGCTTGGCGATGTGACATTGAACGGCAAACATCTTGGATTTGTTGATTTACTGGCAATTACCATTCCTTCAACGCTTATCGGAATATTGTGCATCGGAATATTCAGCTGGTTTCGCGGCAAAGATTTGGATAAAGATCCAGATTTTCAGGAATTTATTTCAAAACCGGAAAATAAAGAATATGTCTACGGTGATACCGTTACCTTATTGAATAAAAAACTACCACGTAGCAACTGGATAGCCATGTGGATATTTTTAGCTTCCATTGTTGTTGTGGCATTACTGGGCGCATTTCCTGAATTACGACCGATGTTAGATGGTAAAGCGTTATCGATGGTATTAGTGATTCAGATTTTTATGTTATTTGCAGGTGCGTTAATTATTATTTTTACCAAGACTAAACCGGCTGATATTTCAAAAAATGAAGTCTTCCGTTCCGGGATGATTGCGATTGTTGCAGTCTACGGTATTGCATGGATGGCAGAAACGATGTTTGGCGCGCATCTCGGTGAGATCAAATCGGTACTAGGAACGCTGGTTACAGAATACCCTTGGGCCTATGCGATTGTTTTATTGCTGGTATCAAAATTTGTCAATTCTCAGGCAGCTGCGCTTGCTGCAATCGTACCTGTTGCGTTGGCGATTGGCGTAGATCCGGCTTATATCGTCGCATCTGCTCCTGCTTGCTATGGCTACTATATTCTTCCTACTTATCCAAGCGATCTTGCTGCTATTCAGTTCGATCGTTCCGGCACGACGAAAATAGGGCGGTTTGTGGTTAATCACAGCTTTATTTTCCCGGGATTGATTGGAGTCAGTGTTTCCTGTGTATTTGGCTGGGTTTTCTCTGCGATGTATGGATTCTTGTAGTTTTGCTGGATAACAAGTAGATCTGGATACTCAGTTTTTTAACGCAATGGCGTGGTTCTAACCCGCGCCACTGCTGAACTTACTGGTAATAGTTCTGCACGTTGTGAACGATAAAAGTCTGTTAGATGTAGTAGGGGTAAATAGAAATGTTCCAGTTATTACCCACGATTTACCAGCAGCCAGACAAATTTTCACCACAACTCCGTATTTAAGCTGCAGGGATATTTAAAGGCATATGAAAAGACGGTCTTTGATGACGTCGATAAACGCCGCTAAATTATTTTTTATGGAATACTGACTTTGGTGAATAACCAAAGAACTGATTAAATGCCACGCTGAAATTATTGGGATGACGGTATCCAACATTCCAGGCTGTTTGTGCAACCTGGTAACCTGATTCTAATAACAAATGCGCTTTTCTCATGCGCATTTCTAATAACATTTTATGTGGTGTGGAATTAAACAGATAACGGAATCCCTCTTTAAGCTTGCTTCTACTGATACCCATTGCTGTACAAAGAAACTCTTCGGTGATCGGTTCTGCGATATTCTTTTGCATCAGATCTTGTACTTGTTCTAGTTGCCTGATTTCATCAGGAGACAGTTTTTGTTTACTGGTCTTTTCCGGTGGTAATAAGGATTCGAGTTGTTCAGAGAGTAAACCGAGACTGTGCATATGTAAGGCTAATCGGTTGGTTCCTGCATCATGATGGCTCATGTGGCGGGCTAATATTGATGCATGAGAAAGACTGGTTGGTGAGGTTTTCTGATGCAGGAGCTGGGTTAACTGACCATCGCCTAATAACAGGCTCGCCCGCTCGTGACCGACATATTGCTGAAGTAAATTCTCACCAATGATTAGACGTAATTGGGTCGTGGTGCTTGCCGCATGATAATAGCGCTGGCCTGCACTATGGCGAAATGAATTGATAGTTGTGTATCCCGCGCGAAAATTAACCGTTGGAGAAGCCTGAGTGGACTGATAACAAGAGATTCCATGAAGCCCTAAGGTTATCACCAGAACATGGCTATTATGTGGATTATCACCTTGATTGATCGTCAGGTCACAGACTGGGCTGTAATGTAAGTGTACCAGGGTGAGATCAGGGGCAAGGGTAATTTGGTCAGAATAGCAAACCCCTAAACTTTCAATCGGCTGGCTACGAATAGCGCCAGTCTGTTCACTGCGATTGCAATGAAAATGCTCTTTACTGAGTCGTTGTTCCTGTTTCAATGCCTTCAAAATTCACCATTTCCCTCGTCCCGATCTGACTGTGAGATCAGTGATTTTTACAGAAAAAATGATAATGATTATCAATTGTGTTTATAGCATAACTGTTTTTGCTCTACAAGGCGTGCTTCCTACAACCCACAGGTACTGACAGTCATCAGTCCGAAGAGTGTCTGTTATGTCTCCAATCTGCAGATCCACTAATAATTCATACGAAACAAAACTGATCTCATAGTAATTCAAAAGATATTGATAATCGTTATCAAATAAAATGCTATGGCTCAACCACGGAGCCCCTCTTTATTTGGCCTGATTGTGGTCATAGATTCTTATTGTCTGAGAATAACTGCATGAATATATTAAAAATAACAAGACTCCCTTTTTACCGGACTGCCTGCCTGGGGTTATGCGGACTCATCTCTGCATTCAGCTATGGTGATGATTCAACGATTATTGTTACTGCAAATAAAACCGCACAGGCTGCCGAAGACGTCCCGACCAGCTTGTCGACTTTTTTTACTGAGGACTTAGCGCGTCAGCATATTAATGACTTGATAACGCTTGCACGTAAAACGCCAAGCTTTAGCTTCCAGGATACCGGGCAAACGGGTTTTAACCCACCCGTTATTCGTGGCCTGACATCCTACGCCACCGCTTTTTCTTCTTCTATGCTTTTGACGGTTGATGGTGTTCCGATGCTGACCAGTCAGGGATTTGATAATAATTTAGTGGGCGTCGAGCGAGTAGAAATATTACGCGGTCCGCAATCGGCGCTGTACGGTAAAAATGCCGAAGGGGGAGTATTAAATATTTATACCCGACAGCCGGATAATAGCCCCTATTTACGTATTGACGGTGAAATGGGCAGCCGTAATAAACGTGTTTTACGCCTGGATGCCTCACATCCGCTGATTGACGATACGCTCTATCTGGGCGTGGCCGCGCAGTTTCGTGAGCAGGATGGTTTTATCCACGATCGCTACAATGGCGGCTGGGCCGATGACCGTAAAAGTTATGATGGCCGGGTGGCTCTCCGTTGGACACCTGACGATCGTAGCGATATTTCACTGCGTTACAGTCATGTTACCTATCGGGATGGGGCTTCTGCATGGGGAAGTGTTAAAGGTTTACGTCATGAAGTTAGCTCTGGCACACCAAGCTGGAACCGCTCAGAAGGGGAAACCTTCTCACTCGATATGGCGCATGAATTTGGCTCAGGGATTTCACTGCGCTCAATCACAGCAAAAACAGACTACCGCGACAGGCTAAAACAAGACTCAGATTTTATGCCGACAGAATTATTTTATTTGCAGCGTAAGTACCATCTGAGCAATCTCTCTCAGGAATTCAGATTATCCGGGGACCATGATGAGGCCAGCTGGCTGGTTGGCCTGTATGCGGATAAAACCGACAATGATGTCTCTTTTACCAATAAGACACTGATAAATCTTCAGACGATAAATACCTCTCTGGAAGCGCACTCGGTTTCACTGTTTGGTCAATGGCTACAACCCATTACCTCCCAGTGGTCGTTGACTCTGGGAGGACGTATTCAGCAGGACAGCGTTAAAGTGAAACCTGAATATGCTGCCAGTCAGAGCCAGAAAGATAATCAGTTTTCTCCAAAAGTTTCTTTGCAATACCAGTGGACACCTGAACATAACCTCTACCTGACCTATTCAGAAGGTTTCCGGGCGGGAGGATATAACCTCTTTTCACCTGGCGTTAATTATCCCGCATTTTCACCGGAAAAAGTCCGCTCTTATGAGACGGGTATGAAAGGGCTGATTAAACCGCTTAATCTGCGCTATTCACTCGCGGCGTATTACATGCAAATTGACGATATGCAGGTTCAGCAAATCGTGGGACCAGGAGTAACCACCATTACGAATGCGGCAACGGCCCACTCCAGCGGTATTGAAGCCACGCTCGATTACTGGTTGAACGCAGAATGGAGTTTTGATGCGACGCTCGGGCTGAATAAGACCCGCTTTAATCACTATCGGGATGGCAGCAATAACTACGACGGTAACCGAAATCCTTATGCTCCGGACGTCACCTGGCACCTTGGTGTCCGCTATGACGCTGAGAGCTGGTATGCGAATGCTTCGCTGGACGGTATCGGTCGTACTTACCTTGATCCCGGTAATCACTACCAGCGCGGAGGATATCAGCTCCTTAATATGCTCGTTGGCTACCCGGTGAACCCGCATCTGACCTTAAGCGTTTACGGGCAGAATCTGACCAACGAACACTACGATGCCATCGGTGAGATGAACGGAAATGTCATAATTTACAGCCAACCCCAGGAATTTGGAGTCCGTGCCAGCTATGAATTTTAATCAACCTGCAATTTTACAACCCTACTGGGACCTGGCGCTGGCCAATGTGAAAGCCGATGCATTACGGATAGCGCTCGAATGGGACGTATTTCGCCGGCTCAATACACCAAAAACAGCGAGTGATATTGCGACAAGCCTTGGCGTTGACAGCAGCAATATGGGGTATGTTTTAGAGCTACTCTGGAGCATGGATCTACTGGAGCGGGAGCCTGGAGATCCTGTTCGCTATCATAATCAGGATATCGCTCAACACTATTTCGCTTCTGACGCCGAGCGCTATCTGGGGGATGCTTTTTTATTTCGCTTAGCCGGATTGCGTCATTTTGGCGGCCAGTTAGCACAGCAGGTACAGTCAGGCATGATTTATAGCCAGGCACCAGATGCTGTTACTACGCAAGAAAACTGGGCAAAAGCGGCAAATGTCCAGATAGCACAAGAACAACGTGCCATCACGACAGGGGTGGTTCAAGAATTTATGACCCGTATACCCGAATTTCAGCAAGGCGGCTGTCTGCTGGATTTAGGCGGCGGACCTGGATTAATTGCTATCAGCCTGGTGCAAACTTATCCGTTATGGAGCGCTGCGGTATTCGATTTTCCAGAAACAGTCAAAGTTGCCCAAAGTAATATCGACAAGGCCGGATTGACCGAGCGAATAACGGTGATGGGGGGGGATCTGGCAACCGACCCGATAGGTGATAACTTTGATTTAATCTGGTGTTCCTCGGTACTGCATTTTATGCCGGATATTGAGGCGACATTAACGAAGATATGGGCCGCACTGAAACCCGGAGGGGTGTTTATCAGTGCCCATGCAGAAGTACCGATGACAGCCACAGCTGCCAGAAAAATCCTGCCGTATTACTTAGCGATGCGCATGAAAGGTTGCCATGTGACTCAGCAAGATGAACTGGCAGCCCGCATGAGCAAAGTCGGCTTTACCCGGATAGAGCAGCACCCACAAGTGGCATTTCCTGTTGCCCCTGTCACGGTGATTATTGCCAGAAAAGAGGCGTTATGAGTCAGATAACCACTCAACGTTATGGCCTCTGTCAGGCTATATTCGGCTGGATGAACTTTGTGCTGGTGATCCCTGGAATCTATCTGTTACTGGGCTTGCCACTGACTATGCGGGAATATGGTTGGTCCGGAACCGAGATTGGACTTTTTCAGTTAGCCGGTTTACCCGCCGTGTTTAAATTTCTGCTGGCACTGCCGGTTCAACGCTTTCGTCCGGGCAAACGTCATTACAGCAACTGGGTCTTATGGCTGGTACTTCCTCTGGCGGCCTTGCTCTGGCTGATAAGCGACCAGAGTATACTGGCACATCGTATTCCTCTGTTCTTATTGGCTCTGGGTATCAGCTTGCTGACAACCTGGGTGGATATTCCTCTTAATGCGCTGGTGGTTAAGCTTTTGCCGCGCAGCGAACAGATGCGTGCGGGGAGTATCCGCTCAATGGCGCTTTTTTTAGGTGCCATTGTCGGCGGTGGCGTGATGCTGGTTCTACAAGGGTTATGGGGGTGGGAAGCGCCGTTCTTTCTGATGCTGGCAGGTCTGTTAGTCGGTTTGTTGTTGATGAGTTTACTGAAAGAAGACAAATTATTAACCACAGCGCCAGAGATACCGCATCAGCCCCTGACCGATTTTGCGGGCTTTTTTCGCCAGCCAGAAGCCCGGCTCTGGACATTATTGCTGATGACCTGCTTTCCGTTTGTCGGCGCGGCCTGGCTCTATATGAAACCTCTGTTACTGGACTCTGGTGTTAAGGCCCAGGATGTCGCCTGGATAGTGGGAGTCG
The DNA here is from genome assembly GCF_947498825.1 of uncultured Cedecea sp. GTDB lineage: Bacteria > Pseudomonadota > Gammaproteobacteria > Enterobacterales > Enterobacteriaceae > JGM124. Next base: position 70,656 of record NZ_CANMLV010000016.1, read on the forward strand.
GTGGTGGAATTGTCGGCGCAATGGCCAGTGTGTTCAGTGGACGATTAGTCCGCTATTTAGGGATAGCCAGAGCCATTCCTTGTTATCTGCTGGCGGCTTTACTGGCACTGGGGGCTTTAACTCTGGCAGTCGTATTTAAATGGGATCAGCGATGGTTGATGAGTTCTATTTTCCTGGTGGCTGTGGCGATGGGCGGGATCTCTTCGTTGATGTTCGGGCTGATGATGTTTTTTACCCGTAACGAACGGCGTGCGGCAGATTATGGTCTTCAGGCGAGCCTGTTTGTTGTTACCCGGTTAACTTTTCCCATTGGGGCGGGGGCCTTACTGGACCTGGGAGGATATTCACTGATGCTCAGTGCGCTGTGCTGCGGTGTGCTGGCGGTACTGGTAACGGTTTTGCTGGTCAGAAATTCTCTTGTCAGGATGACACAGTATACCGCCCGGCTATCCGGACGAGACTCTTAACCGTTCGTGACTTACCGTATCAGTATTCTCTGATACGGTTTTAACGGAGAATTAGTCCTCTTCACGCTCTTTGCTGGCGCGCTGGCGATCGTAATACTCGTCTTCTGCGGAGATTATCTCGTCTATCAGGGACCCCATATCCACTTCATGCAGTTCTTCAACGAACAGACCAGTAAGCGTGACCTCAGGGGTGAGTTTTCCCTCTTCATACAGTTGCCAGATCTCTTTGGCATAACAGGTTTTCAGCAACTGTGGAGCAAACTGACCGTAGTAAGCGGTGATATTATTCACGTCACGTGCAAACATCGACTCAGCGTGATTATTCGCTGCGGCATCGACAGCCTGTGGCAAGTCGATAATCACCGGGCCTTCGGCATCCATCAGTACGTTAAATTCTGATAAATCGCCGTGTACCAGACCGGCACATAACATACGCACGATATTACGGATCATGGTATTAAAGTCAGCGATGGCGTTTTCTTCGCTTAAGGTGACATCGCTCAGTCGTGGGGCCACCATACCGTCGGCATCTGTCACCAGTTCCATCAACAGGACACCATCAAGGCAGATATAGGGCTCGGGAACACGTACTCCGGCTTTATCAAGACGAAACAGTGCTTCTACCTCGGCAGTCTGCCAGCTCTCTTCTTGCTGCTTGCGACCGAATTTAGAGCTTTTCTGCATCGCACGCGCATTACGCGAGTTACGCACTTTACGCCCTTCCTGATACTGCACGGCTTGCTTAAAGCTACGCTGGGTTGCCTCTTTATAGACTTTAGCGCAGCGCACAGTATCACCGCATAACACGGTGTAAACGTCAGCTTCCTTACCACTTTTCAGGCGCTGGAGGACTTCATCTATTAAGCCATCATCAACTAATGGCTGGATCCTGGCTGGGATTTTCATGCGGCGTTATACCTTATGTCTGCCGCTTTTGGTATCAACAGCATAGACGGCGAAAGTAGAAATAATTAACAGAGACTTCATTGTGAACTCCATTATTTTTTTGCATTTTCCTGAATTAATCCATGAGATAACACATTACTGAGTGTTTTTCATATAAAACAGCGGATTGTTGATTTTTATCGCACCATATCCCTGTGATATTACGGTCCATAAGCCTAATGCGCAAAGTTTCTTGAATGATAAATAACTTTTTGATGGTAGCTCGACTCTTCATTATGAACAAAAATCGTACCCGCGATAAAGCACTATCTGTAGTATAAAAAATCGATATCATCGCTATTTTTACACCCATTCGTCAGACTGATTAAAATTGGTTATCATCAGCGCCCACTCTTTGCTCTGGTTACCTGATGTCTGAGATTATTGATAACTTTATTGCCCCTCCGTGCCATGATGAAATCGACATTCTGTGGCAGGATGAGCACTTGCTGTTGATTAATAAACCCGCCGGGTTACTTAGCCTGTCAGGGAAAAATCCTCAGAATTTTGACTCTGTCCATTATCGGCTGGTGCAGAAATTTTCCAGCTGCACGCTGGTACATCGCTTAGACTTCGGCACTTCCGGGCTGATGGTGATTGCCCGCAATAAGGCAATTAATGCTGCATTATGTCAGCAGTTCAGCCAGCGTACTGTCAGCAAAGTTTATAGTGCATTACTCTGCGGACATCTGGAAAACGATACCGGAGTGATCGATGCGCCCATTGCTAAAGATCCGGCGCTATTTCCGCGGATGACGCTCTGTGCTACCAACGGCAAACCTGCCCGCTCCCGTTATCGCGTGCTGGAGCGCTTTTATCAGCGCCAGGAAGAGGGGAGCGTCCTGCCACTCACCCGGGTCGAACTGATACCGGAAACCGGGCGAACTCACCAGCTCCGCATTCACTGCCAGCAGCTGGGACACCCTATTCTTGGCTGTGACCTGTATGGCGGACTTTTACTGCCCGGAACTGAACAGACCCCTCGCTTGATGTTACATGCCAGTGAACTGCAGTTTGTTCATCCGGTAAGCAAAGCGCCTGTTCTGGGTAAAAGTACCAGTCCGTTCTGAAAAGACGACAATTACCACATCAGATCGTCAGGAATTTTAAAGTCTGCGTACGGATCGTCTTCATCCTGCTCTTCCTGACTTAAGGTGCTGTTTAAGACGATACTTTCGGCATCACGCTGGGCGATTTTATCCGCGACAACCGCCGGAATAATCGCATACTGGCTTTCGCCACTGCTATCAATCACTAAACGGGCAATCGCCAGGCGACCACTGATCAGCTGGTTTTGAGTCAGCTTATCGACGACCACTTTCTTGATTAAGTTATTGTCCGTGAAGTTAAAATCAATATTGCCTTTAGCAACAACGATTCTGTTCATCTCAATCAGTTGCTTAACCTGAGCCTTATATTCTTTGGCCAGGGTGGCCTGTTTTTGTTGCTCGCTCAGCTGCTTGTCACGCTCAATCTGCGCTTTTTTATTCTCTTCTACTGCTTCTCTGGCCTCACGAGCCTGAACCCGTGATTTTTTGGCGGTTCTCTGGACTTTAGCCACTTTCTTGCTGGTCACTAAACCCGCTTTTAACATCTGCTCTTGTAAGGTGAGTTTTGTCATCTTTGCATTTAAACCAATCAGATAATTTATGGGGATTATACCTGTATTTACTGAATTGGCTAAACACCCGATGTTGATGAGGCATATCGTCATTCAGGGGGATTATGCGTGAGACTGATAGTTATCCTGCATGACATAGCGATAGCGATAGCGATAGCGCTGCGGTTTGAGAGAGGGTGATATACCTATTGATTAATGATGGCTATGCATAAGGTTATCTTTGCCTGTCATTATTTCGTCATCCAAGTGAAGCCATACTGAAACAATAAGCCAATAAGTTATAGCCACTTTTATGATCAATGCATGAAATAAATGGGCGTAATGAAAATAAATAAATATAACTTGTTATTATTATTCTGTTTCAGTTCTCAAGTGGCTAATGCAAATGATGATTTTTCTTATTCAAGTAATCTCAAAGAGGGTTTTGGCCTTTCTGCTTATGGATCCAGCATCAATTTAAAAGGGCGTCTTCAATACGACGTCGTCAACTTCAAAGACTATTCCGCAGCCAGTCAGGATACCCCCTTCAAGGACAGCACTAATGGGATTGTCAGACGCGGAAATATTGGTGTAGAAGGGACGCTGATTAATATTCTGCCCTATGAGGTCCGCCTTGCTTATGACAGAAAAGAACACTCATGGGATGTTGATCGTGCATGGGCAGGGTTTACTGGATGGCAGTATGCTGATTTTTATTTCGGTCGTGATAAATTTGGTTTTGGCCTGGAAGGGGCAACCAGTTCAAGCTGGGCTCTGGCAACTGAAAGGCCCATTATGTATGACCTGACCTCTGGCCGGGATGATATTGACTATGGCTATGCGGTAAAAACATCAGGTAGTAATTACAGTGCAGGTGTCCAGGCTGCGAAGCTTAAATATGGTATTAGCGATAAAAATAGCAACGATAACTTTGGTTATTATGGGCGGCTGACTTACGCCCCTGTTTTAAGTACCAATCAAGTTTTGCATCTTGGTTTCAGCTACCATGATGCGAATCCAGATAAAAATGACACAAAAATTTCTACCCGCCTGGAAACCAGAACCCGAAACGATGACAAGTTACGTTTTGCTGATGTCAGTAATACCACTAAAGATGACGAAGGCATTATTGAGCTAGGCTATCAGTACGAGGGCTTGCGTCTGCAAAGCGAATACTTCTACCGAACGGTAAAAGGCGCAGATATAGAAACAAAAACTAAAAAAGGAATGACGACCACAACTATCGATCCACAGAAAGTACGACTGGAGGGGGGATATTTACAGGTATCTTATCTGTTTGACTCCAGCCGTCGCTACAGTGTTGCGGAAGGTAAATGGGGAAAACCTAATAAATTTAATACCTTTGAGCCTTTCTATCGATTTGAATACAGCAGCATTAAACCCAATAAAGCGGCCAGCAAGAAACAGCTGAATAATAATATCAATGGGGTAAATGCTGTCGATCGTGATGACAAGTACGTGGTTAAGAGTTCTGTGTTAGGCGTAAATTATTTCTACACTGAAAATTTAAGCTTTAATGTTTCCTATGTTCACTCACATATCAGCAATATTGATACCTCTAAATCCATTGATGGTAAAAGCGTAAAAAATAGTAACGACACGCTTGTCGCCAGAGCTCAATTTATATTCTAAAGGATCCGTCATGAAATATTTAAATTATGTTTTGTTATCTCTGTTAAGTGTGACGGCTCAGTCTTGGGCTACTGATCATATTGCTAATACACCCGGTGTGATACAGTTAAAAGCGGCGGATTTGAGACCTACACAACCGAGTATTGGCGATCAGCAAGTCAATTATAAAATTGCCAGCTATGCTTTAAATCCTAAAAAACTATATGCTGATTACTGCGAAGATAACGGCGCTGAAGGCGTGGATTCTTTTACTGAAAAATCGTCGTTGCTTGATCTAAATTCTTTCAAATGCCTTGAACCCTATGGATCGAAAGTTAAAGATCTTAAAACCGCTGTGATAGGACCGGATAAACAATATTACTTAACCGATGGGCACCATCTGGTTAGTATGTTAAACAAAGTATCGGGTGGCGATACGCCAGTCTTTATCCGTATTACCGATGATAAATCCGCTATGGGATCGATGGAGGCGTTCTGGAATTCCCTGGCAGAAGAGAATCTGACTTGGTTAAAAGACGCCCAGTTTAAACCGGTAAACTATTCGTCTCTGCCGAAAACTGTGTCAGAAGAAAGTTTACAGAACGACCAGTATCGCTCAATCATGTATTTCCTCCGGGGTGTCTCCTATAAAAAGCCCAAATCAACCAATATTCCCTTCTTTGAATTTTATCTTGCCGAGTGGCTGAATAAAAAAGTTCCTGTGGATTCGCTGAAGCTGGATACTCGGGAAGACTACTATAACTCACTGCAGAAAGTCGCTGATGCTATGCTTTCAGTTCCGGCAGATGAAGTAGTGGTTGAGTTAAAAGATAAAAAGTTTACCGTCAGTGATTTTGGGGTATTTAATGCCATCAATAAAAAAGAGCTGAATAAACTCATCGATCAACATGGCAAGCTGACGGTCTTATTCACGGCAGCACAGAAAAGCTAATATTGTTATATACCCGTCATACTTCAAGCTGCTTGGGTGTTGCGTGCATGAGGTGCGCTTACAAGCAACTCGAATTATTTTGGGTATCGTATTCACGGCAAAACATCACCAAAAGGCAGGGTTCCTGTTTTTGGTGATGTTATCATTTAATGATGCGCTCAGGCGCGATCGAACCAGTCGCTATTTTGTTGCGCAATAGGAGTGATGGAATGAATAATTTCCTGCAAATGCTCACGAGCCGCTTTTTCAGCTGCATCAGGATCGCGTGCTTTCAGGGCATTAAAAATCATGTAATGCTGCTGGATCAAACTGGAAGGGGGAGAAACCTGACTCAGGCTGAGAAAACGCACCCGATCCATGGTTGCTTTAATCGACTCAATCGTTTCCCACGCCAGTGGACAGTTAGCAATCTGCGTTAAAAGCTGATGGAAATTATCATCAAGAATAAGAAATTCTCGTGCCCTGTCATTCTGCGCGGCCAGTTCCTGACTATGTAAATTGTGCGCAAGTGTCAGCAGTTGTTCCTCTGTGACCATTTCTGCTGCCCGGCGGGCAATAGCGCATTCCAGTGCCTGACGGATAAAGCGGGCATCTGATACCCGCTGTTCGGATATTTTCATCACAAAGGTGCCACGCTGTGGCAGGATCTGCACCAACCCGGCCTCTGCGAGCTTGATAAATGCCTCCCGAACCGGTTGGCGAGAAACACTAAAACGCAGGGCGATTTCTTTTTCGGACAGTAGCTTACCCGGTGGAATAGTACATTCCACAATGTCTTTTCGCAGTATGCGATAAATTTGTTGATTGACTGGTTCGGTATGGTTGAGCTGAAAAGAGATATCCATGTCGTTGTATTTACCCAATAAATTTTTGATTTATTATTTATGACTATACTCGCCATACTTGTCAGCTGTCGACTCAGCTGCGTATTCTTCCCTGCAACCTTCACGCAAACTGAGTTTTTCAGCAAAAGACGCTTAAAAGTATGGCGAGTACATGTTCTCTGTTTACAAATATATCATCAAAATAATATGGCGCTATGGCATCAGTAAATCAGGTAAAAACATGACTGTTTGCGGGAATACAAAAAGAATCGCCGTGAAAATGAAAAAGGCAATTAAATAAGGTACCGACGATTTCATAAAATCGACCGTATCGCATTTCAAAATTCCACAAACAGTATACATACAAATACCGACTGGCGGCGTATTCGCCCCCAATAACGTGAGCGTAACAAACATAATGCCAAAGTGAATCGGGTCATAGCCAAGTTCAGTGACAATAGGTAATAAAATTGGCGTCAGTAGCAATATCAACGGACTGGCATCCAGAACCATACCAATAACCAGTATCAGTGCAAAAATCAACAGCATGATACCTGTTGGATTCTCTGTAAAGTCGGTAATAAATTCCGTCATTGCCTGAGGCAGCTGATCCAGCACGCTGATATGCCCAAGAATGAAGGCTGCCATCACTAATAGCATGACAATACCCAAGTCAGTGAGCGTTTCAGTTAAGGTATCAAGCATCCCTTGCCAGGTCAGTTCTTTATAAACCAAACCACCGACAATAATGGCATAGAGAACAATAAATGCCCCGGCTTCTGAAGTCGTGAATAACCCTAACCGGATGACTACAATAAGGATAATAGGGAACATTAGTGCCCAAAAACCGCGGCGGAAACTGGCGGCAACCTCTTTAAATGTTGGCCTGGAGAGTGTTTCCGGTTGAATTTTCATGCGACGAGCCATGATATAATTCGTCACCATTAACGTTATCGTCAATAAAACACCCGGTATAATGCCTGCAAGGAACAATTTTCCTATAGAGACATTACCGACAAAGCCAAACAGAATTAATAAAATACTGGGGGGAAGTGTTGCTGTTATCAGTGAGGCAAAAGCGATAACAACCGCGGTGTAGGCCCGAGGGTATCCGCGTTCAATCATAGAGAACCCAAGCATACGTGACTGCATGGAGGCATCTGCGACTGCCGAACCGGCAACTCCCCCCATCAGCATTGAGAGTAAAACGTTAATTTGCGCCAGTCCACCAATCATCCACCCGGTCAACAGACGCGCAAAATCCAATAAACGCTCAGTAATGCCTGTTCGCGTAAGTAAATTTCCAACCAGGATAAATAGCGGAACTGCAATCATCGGAAATGACTGTGTGGGTGCGGCAAATTTTTGAAAAGCGATGCCCAGAGGCAGAAAGTCGGATGTGAAAAAAAAAGCCAGGCTTGATATGGCAATGACGAATCCTACCGGCATACCCATCAGCATAAACACAATAAACAATACACCGGTCAACCACATCATGGTAGATTTCCTCTAACAGATAATGCTCGATTAGAATTAATTTTATGAATTAATTGTTCAATACAGGTGAATATCATTAACAGACATCCTGTCGGAACTGCTGCACTTAAAACCACATGGTTTATTTCTGAAATAGGTAATACGTGTGAGCGGGTGTCCCACATGAAAATATATCCAGAGCAAGTCCCGAAGCCGAGGAAGGCGATAATTAAGACTCTGTTAATATAATCAACGGCCTCTTGTACCTTCGCCGGTAGCCGTTTTGATAAAATGTCAATTCCCATATTACGTTGGTTGACTTGAGCATAATGGATAGAGAACATACTCACCCAGGCGAATAAAACCATGGATATTTCTATAGACCAAATCAGAGGGTATCCTGCAGCTCGTCCAATAGCAGCAATCAAAATAAGGATAACCATGATAATAAATAGAATTTTCGCAATGGCTGTTTCTATTTTAATCAATGTTTTCATCTGTAATATCTCACTCAACGTCCCACCCAAAGGGTGGGCGTAATATAGAAATGATCAAACCCACTTATTTAATATCTAACGCGGTTTTTAAACTGTTTTGAGCCTGTTCCAGCCCAAGTTTAGCCGGCACATTTGCGCATGCTGCAATAAACGGGGTGAGATCGATCTCATTGACTTTTGCACCGCTTTTAACCATTTTTTCTAAAACAGCATTACTTTGCTCGATAATTTTTTGCGAAGTAAACTCTCCGGCATTATAAGACTCTTCCTGAAGAATTTTCTGATATTCGGCTGGGAGCTGATTAAACCATTTATCGCCAACAATAATAGATGTCATTAAATGGTAGTGATTAGTTTTGGTGACATCTTTCGCGACTTCATTGAGTTTAGAACCATATAGCGCAGTCGGGTGCGCTTCGGCTGCATCGACTACCCCCGTCTGAATAGCGGAATAGACTTCGGACCAAGCCATAGGGGTGGGGGACCCTCCCATACAGTTGATGGTTTCGATAGCGATGGGGGAGTCAGGAACCCTAACACGAACGCCTTTTAAATCAGCTGGTTGTGTAAAAGGCTTTTTCGTCATCATCATACGAGAGCCCTGATACCAGTTGAACGACAGGCTGACTAATCCCGATTTACCTTGTAGCTTCGACTCCCACTCTTTAAAGACCGGTGTAGCGACAAATTTTGCTGCCTGCTCATAGTCAGACAGTAAAAAAGGAGCATTCAGTATTGCCAGCTCCGGAACGAATTGCGCCAGTCTGCCGCCATCAGTAAGCACTCCCACATTACTTCCTACCTGAGCCTGTTGAATCAACTCGCCATCAGCCCCTAACTGACCACTGGGAAACAATCTGACACGCACATTTTTATCCGTGCGTTTCTCAACATTTTTCTTAAATTCTTTAAATCCGGCATATACAGGATCGTCTGGCGATAACGCTGTGCTCAGGTTGAATTCATATGTTTTAGCGGCAAATGAAGACAAGGCAAAAAGTGAAAGCAATGAGCCTATTGCTATTTTTTTATATATGCCAGATTTCAGGGTGTAAGAATAATTCCTTTCGAAATGTAAGGTATATTTTGACATGTTGTTCTGTTCTCCAAAGGAAAGGTTATGGGTTTAAAATACGTCCAGGACCGTTTATCACCTGGCAACGTTAACGTCTATATAGCCAAGACATCAGAGATATAACCGTTAACACAATTGTTTAATATTCCTCTTGCATCTGACATCAGTTTTACTCAGTCATTATTTATGTATAGACAGACATTTGTTTCTACTTTTCATAAAAATATTTCTTTGTTTGTGATGTTAAACAGAGTTTTTCTATAAGGAAATGAATTTTTATTTCAACGTCAAATGATTATTTAGCGATATTTGTCACAAAAATATTTTTTCTGAATCGATAATCATAGGACGTTAATCATTTCATTTTTTAGTTTAATCAATAAAGGTAATGCTTAATTTGGCATAATGAGTATCGTTATAAAGATTAGATGATTTTTGTCATCTCTCATTGAGCCTTTTTTCAGCGTTACCCTTATTGTTAAAGCATTATTGGATATTCTCCGTCATCATTTTTCGCTATCTTGGGCGAGTGCAACCACTTCGGCCCAAACGCTGTCGTCAACGGGGATACCATTGGTACGATTTTCTTGCCGATTTTTAGCAGAATGTTCGCCGGGATAATAAACCTCTTTCTGACCTTCTGCCGCCGTCGACGTTTTGACATAGTCTGCCACGCTGTCAGCCATTTTTTCACTAAACTCATGGCCACCGAGCTGCGTTGGATCGAACACCATAAAAATCTGGCTGGCTCCAGTACAACTCCCTTTCCCGACTTTATCGATCTCATTTGTTGGATGCCCTGCGGACAGCAATGCGGCCATGGCATCTAATAAAACAGCCATTCCGGATCCTTTCCAGTATCCGGTCGGAAGGATCCGCATCGACTGCTCAATTGGTCCGGGCTCATCCGTTAAATTTCCCTGCTGGTCGAAACCTCCGGGAAAGGGTAAGCGTTCATTTTTAAGCCGGGTGACCTGTAATTTTCCGTATGAGTATTGCGACATGGCCATATCTAACACGACAGGCCCCTTTTCTCGTGGTACCGCCATTACAAAAGGATTATTACCGAGGCGGGTATTTTTGCCTCCCCATGCCGGCATACAGGACTCCGTATTTGTCCAGCAAATCGCGGCAAGACCTTGCTCTGCTGCCCTCCATCCGTATGTGCCTCCTCGCATCCAGTGGGTGGTATTACGTAAAGCAACAATCCCTATACCATTCTGGCGCGCCAGCTCTGCTGCCTTATCAACGGCAAATAAAGCATTAGTAATACCGATCCCTTGGTTACCGTCATAGATCTCAATGACGCCTAATGACTTAACCTGAGTCGGTTCTGCCTGAATGTCGATCCAGCCCTTTTTAACGTAGTCAACAAAGCGGGATACGCGGTTTAAACCATGCGAATAGACGCCATCGCAGCTGGACTCGGTGTGAATTTGGGCGCAGATATCCGCTTGTTGTTCACTTAATCCTGCATTTAAAAATGCCTTTTTTACTGTCTTTTTTATGGTGTCAAAACTGATTCTTTGCATTTTTTTCATCTCGTTATGAAGATCAATATTCCACGATAAATGTCATTACGCCTGAATATCTAAAATGACTTTGCAGCAACCCCGGGGGTCTTGTTCGAATTTACTCATCGCATCTTCTGCCTGAGAAAGCGGTAAATAATGGGTGACTAATTTTTCAGGTTCGAGCAATCCACGCGTCAGCCAGTCAATCACTGCGGGGAAGCGTTTGCTATTAAGACGCGAGGTAAAAAGCGACAGCTCCTTACTGGTAAGACCCTTCTGGGTAAAATGACAGGCCTCGTCTGAAAAACCGAGCAGCCCGATACGTGCTGCAGGGGAGGCCAGGGCAATCGCTTCTGACAGAATAGAAGGGTGACAAGCCGCATCAATAATCAAGGTTGGTTTAATGCCGGCTAACTGTGTTGACAGCGGAACCTGACTATTATCCAGCGTCAGATCTGCACCATTATTACGAGCCATCAACAGTCGTTCCGGTAAACGATCGGCCACAATGACCTGATCCACACCATAAACACTTTTCAGTACCTGAATCGCCGTTAATCCCATTGGACCTGCGCCATAAATCAGGGCGATATCACCGGGAACTGGTGAGAGAAAGGCGCTGATATTCGCGGCAATCGTAAAGGGCTCTATAAGGCTTGCCAGTTGATCGGGTATTGCATCAGGAACAGGATAAGCATTAGCAGCCGGTACGCAGCTGTATTCGCTAAATCCACCATCCCGATGTACACCGATAACCTGTAATTCGGTACACACATTAGGGCGGTTAACCGAGCAGGGATAACAATGACCGCAGCTCACGACCGGATCCACCGAAACACGCTCTCCAAGTCGTGAGGCGTCGATACCCTCTCCAACAGCATCAATTACGCCGAAAAACTCATGCCCGATAACACGCGGATATTGGGCAAAAGGATTGTGGCCACGCCAAATATGGACATCTGAGCCGCAGATACTGGCATAGCGGACTTTCACCCGAACTTCACCTGTCGCGGGTTGTGGGACAGGGCGTTCTTCAATCTGCAATTTGTTGGGCTGCTGTATCACAATGCTTTTCATTTTTAACCTCTGATAATCGGGTCTGCTATTACCAGTTCCACAGAGTGCCATCTTCCAGACGGGCAACCGGCAAATGGGCGGGATCATAGGGGTACTTTGCGGCCAGCTTTTCATCAAACTCAATGCCTAATCCTGGTTTGTCGCCCGGGTGCATATAACCGCCATCGAAAGTCCAGCTATGCGGGAATACTTCCAGCATTTGTTCTGAATACCCCATATATTCCTGAACACCGAAGTTCGGTACCCAGAGATCAAAATGCAGTGCTGCTGCCATACAGACAGGAGAGAGGTCGGAGGGACCGTGTGAACCTGTTCGTACCTGATAGAGAGAGGCAAAATCGGCAATGCGACGCATACCCGTAATGCCGCCCGCATGCGTAATTGTGGTGCGGATATAGTCGATGAGTTGCTCTTCAATCAGCTGTTTACAATCCCAGATGCTGTTAAACACTTCCCCCACGGCAATCGGCGTGATGGTGTGCTGACGAATTAAACGAAAGCAGGCCTGATTTTCGGCAGGAGTTGGATCCTCCATCCAGAACAGGCGATAATCTTCAATACTTTTACCAAAACGCGCGGCTTCAATAGGGGTCAGACGATGGTGCATGTCGTGCAGCAAATGCTCGTTGAAACCAAATTTTTCGCGCACGGCCTCAAACAGCTTCGGCGTAAAATCGAGATATTTTTCTGTCGACCACAGTTGTTCTTCCGGATAGCTGCCTTTAGTTGCGGGCTCATAGGCGAGTCCTTTTCCTTTCGCCATACCGTAAGTGGTTTTCATACCCGGCACGCCACACTGCACGCGAATTGCCTTGAATCCTTCATCACGATGTCTGGCATAATCATCCAGCACTTCATCAATCGAGTGGCCTGTAGTATGGCAATAGACCATAACACCCGTGCGCGATGCGCCTCCCAGCAACTGGTAAAGCGGCATATTGGCGGCTTTGGCTTTGATATCCCACAACGCGGTATCCACTGCTGAAATCGCGGACATCGTCACAGGGCCACGACGCCAGTACGCCCCTTTATATAAAAACTGCCAGATATCTTCGATATGATGCGCATCACGCCCAATAAGCTGTGGACAGATATGATCTTTGAGGTAAGAAGCAACTGGTAGCTCACGGCCGTTGAGAGTGGCATCACCCAGACCGGTTAATCCGCTGTCTGTCGTAATTTTCAAGGTGACAAAGTTACGCCCAGGGCAGGTGACAAATACTTCAGCACTGACAATCTTCACGCTAGTTATCCTTTTTATACGTACAGACACTCTTCAATGCTTACTACCATACAACCATATTTATGGAGATTATTTGAACAGCTTCACATTTAGTTAACATTGTTGATGTTTGTTTAAAGACTGTGATGAATGACCAGAGTTATGGATTACGTTATGTCCGATGTATGATCGGTTCCCCGTTATTTGAGAACGATTTGATTCGCGTTTTCTGAGTATTTTTCGATATATCTTTCGGGGACGATTATTTATGTTTTTCTGGTTTTAACCTTGCTGTCAAACCGTGTTTTCACTTTGAGTTGACGTAATAATTCAAAGTGAAAAATACTTAAAACCCCCCTCCTAAATAAATTATTAAATGTCTTAATAAATCCGTTATTTTTATTGTATCTGAATGATTTATTTGGTTTTTTAATGAATGGATAACTCTGTCTGCAGATAAAGAACAGCCAGGGATTTCACATGTAGCCTCATCAATAACATTCGGGATACTGGAAGGCTCTCAGTAATATAAACCATCATAAATAAAATCCAATGCTCACTGGATATCAGACTGGTTTACAAGAACTCACGGCTTTCTCTCTTCCGAATTTATTTTTTATCCGACGTTTAAGATTTATATTTAACCGACAATGCATCTGATAAAGACATTGATGACTGGAGATAATTCCTTTAAATCTGAGATGACAATCACATTTTCAGAAGTCAGACCGATTTGGCTCAGACATAATATCCTGAACGGTATCTGTTTAACTCCTGAAAATGAAAGGTTGTAAATATCATTACAGATGTCTCAATCCAGCGAGGGGATGCCTTTAAGACTTCTGGTTAATGGAGCTGGCGAAAAATCAGTGCAGCACAAAACCTGAAATATTATTTTCTATTGGGGTTTGCGATAAGCCGTAAACTCGAAGCTGTACTGCTTTAACCTAAAATAATTGATGGTAAATTCAAAAGGAATGCCATTTGTTAACTTACTGACTGATTCAACACGCAAAATGGGTGTACCTACAGGGCTGTTCAGTAACGGTGCAATCTCTTCCGTTAATGTATCAGGTCGAACGACTTGTTTGCTTGAGGCAATAGTGAGTCCTTTCTGATTCTCAATATAATCATATTTTGAGGTTTGCATTATTTCCAGACTTAAATCAGTAAACATTTCTACTGGCAGGTAAGTACATTCTAATATTTCAGGCTCTTTATCAATCAAGCGTAAACGTCTGATTGCATAAATGAGTTGCCCTTCTTCTATCTGTAATTTTTTGGCAATAAGGGCATTACTGGGTTGAATTTCAAAGGTAATGACTTTAGAAGAAGGTTTTCTGCCTTGTGCCGAGACTTCCTCAATAAAGCCAGTCAGCTCGAAAGCATTATGCTGCGTTTTTGGGGCTTTTACGTAAGTGCCACTTCCTCTGACACGATTCAGGAGATCTTGTTCAAGTAACACTTCCATTGCCTTGCGGATAGTGACACGACTAACGACAAAGGTATCCTGTAGTATGGCTTCAGTTGGCAGTAATGTACCCGGTTTATATTTTCCGTTTTTAATCTCTTCGATCAGCTGTTCAGCTATCTGCAAATATCTTGGTTTATCCACGCGAGTGTCCCTCCAACAGGCATGATTCATGATAACAAAAATGTGATCGATAATACATTTAAAGTACATTTTAACAATTTTATTGCTACCTGGTTCAAAAAATGACCTCAAATGTATTATTAATGTATTGTTTGTTTGGTACTTTAATAATACAAATCGACCAGTCATAGAACGGGGATGAAAGCATGAAAAAACAAAAACTCACTATAGTTGGGGCAGGGAGTACCTACACATTAGGAATGATCAACAGCCTGATTGCAGAAAAAGAGAATTTTCCGCTCAAAAAAATTACTTTCTATGATATTGACGAGCAACGTCAGGCTTCTAATGCTATGGCAACCGAAATAGTCTTACGTGAAGCTTATCCGGAAGTGGAAGAGTTTATTTATACGACGGATAAAGCTGAGGCATTCAGTGACAGTGATTTCTTTTTCATTCAGATCCGCACGGGTGGTTTAGCGATGCGCGAGCGTGATGAACAGATTCCACTCTCATTTGGCTGTGTAGGGCAAGAGACTTGTGGTGCGGGAGGGATGGCTTATGGACTACGTTCAATAGGCGACATGATAACGCTGATTAATGAAATTCGACACTACTCTGCAGATGCCTGGATCCTCAATTATACCAACCCAGCAGCAATAGTAGCGGAAGCTCTAAACCGCGAGTTTCCCGATGATAAACGTATCCTGAATATCTGCGATATGCCGGCTGCAATCATGGTCAGTTACGCTCAGTTACTCAACTGCGAAATTTGGGATCTGGTACCTGAATATTTTGGTTTAAATCATTACGGATGGTTCACTAAAATTCGTAACCGTCAGGGGGACGATCTGACGGGTAAAATTAAGCATATTATCCTGGAAAAAGGGATCACTGCGGTGGATGCTGAAATTGCAGATGACCCTTCATGGCAGGCAACTTTTAAGAATATGCAAATAATGTTGCGTGACAATCCTGAGTATCTTCCTAACACTTATTTGCAATATTACCTGTATCCGGAAAAAATGGTGGCCAAAGAGGACATCAATAATACCCGCGCGCGCCAGGTCATTAATGGTCGAGAGAAACGCGTTTTTGAACTTAACCGCCGTATTATTGAAGCTGGAACAGCACAACAGGAACATCTACATGCGGATATTCATGGGCGCTATATGGTGCGAGTCGCAGCTTCATTAGCTTATAACCAGGGCGAGACCTACTTAGTTATCGTGCCTAATAATGGTGCAATTGCAAATATTCAAGCTGATGCCATGGTTGAAGTCCCGGCAGCGTTAACCAATGATGGTCCTAAACCTTTTGCTGTCGGACAGATCCCTACTTTCCAGAAAGCCATGATAGAAACACAGCTTGGTTACGAGAAGTTAGTCGTTGATGCATGGTTTAGTGGTTGCCGTCAAACCTTAGTCAATGCATTGACATTAAACCGTACCGTAATAAATGTGCCCGCTGCGCAAGCGATTGTCGATAAATTACTCGCAGAGAACGCCTCTTATTTACCTCAATTTTAATATTTTATCAGGCCCAATTAAACGGGCCTGATAAAACAGTTTAACCAAAGGATGAGGCTGTTATGAAAGATATTATCCAACGTTTTGGCGCTGCGATGTTTGTTCCAGTACTTCTGTTTCCAGCTGCCGGTATGCTACTTGGACTTTCGGTCATGCTGCTTAACCAAGATTTATTTCCTTGGGCAGTGGAAGGGAGCAATTGGGTTAAAGTTTCCACGATTTTGCTGCAAGCTTCATTAGCCGTATTTAAAAATATGTCTCTAGTATTCGCTGTCGGACTACCTATTGCTTTAGCAAAATCAGCATCAGGTCGGGCTGTACTGGCAACCTTGGTTTCCTATATTACCTTTAATTATGTTGTGGGAGGCATACTGCAATTCTGGGGAGCAGATTTAGGCGTTAATTATACTGCTGGAGAGCGTGGTCTGACCGATATAGGTGGGATCTTAACACTAGATACTAATCTGATTGGCGCTATTGCTATTGCCGGGATCTCTGTTTGGATCCACAACCGTTATTTTGATAAGAGACTACCTAATTGGGCGGCAGTATTTGGTGGTACACCATTAGTCGTTATTATCAGTTTTCCTGTCATGGTATTACTGGCGATCATTACCTGTCTAATATGGCCAAGTATCCAGCATGGTATTAATAATTTACAAACCTTTTTAGTTTCAGCAGGTTCTTTAGGTGTATGGGTCTTTACCTTTCTTGAGCGTATTATGATCCCAACAGGGTTGCACCACTTTGTGTATGGCCCCGTATTTTACGGTCCTGTCGCTGTTGATGGTGGAACAGTAGCCTACTGGATCCAACATATTCCAGAGTTTGCTGCCAGTGATGCACCACTGACTGAGCAATTCCCTCAGGGAGGACTAATGCTAACGGGAATGGGCAAAGTGTTTGGTTGTACGGGGATAGCTTTGGCCTTGTATTCGACAGCAAAATCCAAAAATAAAAAAATGGTATTAGGTTTGGTTCTCGGGGCTGCGTTGACAGCGATACTTACCGGTATCACTGAACCGATAGAGTTTACCTTCTTGTTTATCGCACCGCTGTTATTTGCCTTACATGCTGCACTAGCCGCCACAATGGCAACGATTGCCTATCTATTTGGTGTTTCGGGTAACTTTCAAACCGGTTTAATTGATTTTATTTTCCAGAACTGGCTCCCCCTGGGAAGTAATCATGCAGGCACTTATGTGATTCAGGCGCTGATCGGTTTAAGTTTTACAGCTATCTACTTTATTGTATTTCGCAGTTTAATTTTAAAATTCAATATATTAACCCCGGGTCGTGGTGACTCTGAGGCGAAGCTGTATACCAAATCCGATTATAAACAGGCGAAGAAAGACTCATCGGCAAGTGACTCTCAGGACAATCAAGCCCTGGCATTTATTCATGGTCTGGGGGGAAAAGACAATATTGCTTTATTAACCAACTGCGCTACTCGTTTAAGAGTGAAGGTTCATAACCCGGATATTGTCACTGAGACGGAGTACTTTCAGCAGCATGGGGCAATTAATGTAGTCAGAAGTGGTGATAGCTTCCAAATCATCGTTGGCTTAACCGTACCACAGGTCAGAGAAGAAATGAGCCAGTATATGCGGTCACCTTCTTAACAGAAAGCCAGCTATCGCTCCCGCCATTTTCTGGGGGAGCTTTTTTCTGTCTTTTTGTTGTCTAGCCAGGATTTGCACACCACATTTATCACTGCCTGTGCCCCAAATCTTTCTGTATTTCAAAACCAACAATAATTTCTATGCTTATGATTTAATAAATTATTTTAAAATATACGAATGAATTAAATGAACAAAAAAACCCGCAAGGCTTGCACCATGCGGGTTCTTAGGACTTCATCGGATGACTCTGGTAATCACCGATGGAGAATTTGGTGGAGCTGGGGGGATTTGAACCCCCGTCCGAAATTACTACACTGTCGGCACTACATGCTTAGTCAAGTCTTTACATTCGCCGGGCAGCTGCGGGCTGACACGCCACTACCAAACTAGCCTGATTAGTTTTAGCACTTCAGCCCCAGGCAGGACTTCCATGCGATCTCTTTTGGGTTTGACTCCTCTTGATCCCCGTCTTAAGAGCGGAAGCTAGGGAGAGGAGGCTTCAAAGCAGGGTATTAAGCTGCTAAAGCGTAGTTTTCGTCGTTTGCGACTATTTTTTGCGGCTTTTTACGAGGCAAACCGCCCCTCGGCATGCACCTTGAGTTTCGCAAATCCCGTCGAATCCAGAATCAGCCCCAATGTGTAGGGCGAGTATAACAGATTTATTAAGCGTCTGACTAGCGCTGTACAGAGAATTACTCAGATGCAGGTTATTGAATCACTTCTTGTTATCTGGAATGAAAAGGATGTTTAAATACTGTGCATTACGGTGGTTTTTAATTCAGGTACGAGGGAAGGTCGCATTAACCTGCTACTGCGTTGAGCCTGGAAAAGAGCGTTGATTGGTCGTGTGCTGATACCGGACTGCGCGAACAACGTTATTCACTTTCTTGTCGTTAATGCGCTGTTTTATATATGTTATTTATTTCATGGGATTGTTTTTTGTTAACAGATGAACACGCAAGAGTGTTTATTGTTTAATAGCGGTAAGCGTTCTGAC
Source organism: uncultured Cedecea sp. (assembly GCF_947498825.1). GTDB lineage: Bacteria > Pseudomonadota > Gammaproteobacteria > Enterobacterales > Enterobacteriaceae > JGM124. Next base: position 89,679 of record NZ_CANMLV010000016.1, read on the forward strand.
CTATGGTATTTGTAAATAACATAAGGAATAAATGAGCAAAATTGTACTTCGATCTTGTCTGCGTTTTCCTGCTGCTGGAGTCGGCACCCGAGCCACAGACTCCTTGGCAAGTAGCGGCTTCAACTACTTTGTGCCGGTATAAATCGTTCTGCCGTTCACGACACGCTTTCATCGCCGCGGAATAATAAGCATCGTGGTGACTATTATTCCACCAAGTACTCTTTCCCTGCTTCATCACGGGCGTTGAAGAAAACTGGCCCGCCAGTGATAGCGGGCAGAGTGATTAGCGTCCTGCGTGTTTCATAATGCGCGCTTTATCCATCGCCCATTCACGATCTTTCAGGTCGGTACGCTTGTCGTGCAGTTTCTTACCTTTTGCCAGGCCAATTTTGATTTTGCACCAGGCGTTTTTCCAGTACAGAGAGAGAGCTACAACGGTAAAACCGTCGCGGCTGACGCTACCGAATATATTATCCAGTTCTCTTTTATTCAGCAGCAGCTTACGCGTCCGCGTTGGGTCGCAGACCACGTGGGTGGAAGCCACGGTCAGCGGGGTAAAGGTTGCACCGAACAGAAAAGCTTCGCCATTTTTAAAAATGACATAGCTATCGGAGATATTCGCTTTTCCGGCGCGCAATGATTTAACTTCCCAGCCTTGCAGCGCAAGACCCGCTTCAAATTCATTTTCAATAAAGTATTCGTGGCGGGCGCGTTTATTTTGCGCAATGGTGGCTGAGCCTGGTTTGTGTGCTTTTTTCTTTGTCATAGTGCCGCTCAGTATACGTCATCCAGGAGTTCAAGGACATCCCCGGGCCATGCACGAGGAATAAGGGAGTATCTTAGCATGGAGGCAGAGAATTTTTCTTTGCCTGCTGATAAATGTTATTATTTTCCGGTTTTATGACTCCCGGGAATTGTTATGCCTCAAATTAGCCGCACAGCGTTGGTGCCCTACAGTGCCGAGCAGATGTACCAGTTGGTCAATGATGTGAAGTCTTATCCGCAGTTTTTACCTGGCTGCTCAGGAAGCAGGATATTGGACGAGTCCGCCAGTCAAATGATGGCCGCTGTCGATGTTTCCAAGGCGGGAATAAGCAAAACTTTCACTACACGTAATACTCTGGTCAGTAACCAGAGCATTATCATGCAACTGGTGGAGGGCCCGTTTCGAAAACTGGTAGGAGGCTGGAAATTTACGCCGATTGGTGATGATGCCTGTCGGATTGAGTTTCAGCTTGATTTCGAATTTACCAATAAACTGATTGAGCTGGCATTCGGTCGGGTGTTTAAAGAACTGGCGGGTAATATGGTGCAGGCATTCACTGTGCGCGCAAAAGAGGTTTACCGTGTCACATAATATTCGGGTCGAGGTGGCGTACGCACTACCCGAAAAGCAGTTCTTACGACAGGTTTCTTTACCGGAAGGGAGCACGGTTGAGCAGGCGATTATCGCTTCTGGTCTGTTAACATTACGTACAGATATTGATCTGAAGAAGAATAAAGTTGGTATTTATAGCCGCTCGGTAAAACTGACGGATGAAGTACACGAGGGGGACAGAGTAGAAATTTATCGTCCTTTACTTGCCGATCCTAAAGAGCTACGTCGGCAACGTGCTGAACGTTCGGCCAAGAAATAATAAAAAGGGGTGAAAAACACAGTTTTCACCCCTTTTTCTATGCCCGACAAGAGGCATTATTCGTTAGTCAGCTTCGGTCTGTTCACCAGATCAGTCAGAACGCCGTTGCTGTCAAAGGTCATGATCAGCGTCTGTTGGGTCGCTGGCTCATGGCCAGGTTCCTGGCGGAAGACATAAAACCAGGTATTGGTACCAAACGGATCGTTCATCAACGGTGTACCCAGTGTGTAGGCCACTTGCTGCTGTGTCATACCCGTATGAATTTTAGCGACATCAGTGGGTGTCAGATAGTTACCCTGGTTGATATCCGGGCGATAGACCACTCGTTCCAGAGTGGAACAACCTGCGGTCAACATCAGAAGAGCCGCTGCTGCTACAGTCAGCATTTTACAACGCATAGTAATTTGATCCCTTTTCTGGCCCGAGTCGTACGTGGCACATTCATTTTATGCCGATGATAATAGACCTTTAATCAGTTTTAAACCTATAAGGCGCTCAACTCTGACCGCAGGAGTACAAAAAAGTTAGTTAAAAAGCATCTGATATCGAAGGAAAAATATTAAATGCTATTCTTTTCAAATTGTTAACACCAACTTCACTGTGTTTTGGGGTAAATCAGGCTGCCAGCAGTTCTTTCGCATTGGCAAGAGTATTGCGCGTGACTTCACTTCCCCCTAACAGACGAGCCAGCTCCTGTAGTCTGGCACGTTTGTCCAGCGGTTGCATATGTGTTTCTGTCATTTCGCCGTCAGTTTCTTTACTGACAAAGAAGTGATGATGCCCACAACCCGCTACTTGAGGTAAGTGTGTTACACACATCACCTGAGTCGACTCACCCAGTTGTCGCAGTAACTTGCCCACGACAGCAGCGGTCGGGCCACTGATACCGACATCCACTTCGTCAAAAATAAGGGCAGGGGTTTCCATCTTACGGGCAGTAATAACTTGAATGGCCAGGGCAATACGTGACAGTTCGCCGCCAGAGGCCACTTTTGCCAGCGCTTGTACTGGCTGACCTGGGTTGGTACTGACTCGGAAGTCGATTTTGTCAGCCCCTGTTTCGGTAAGTACGCTTTCGTTAAATTCGACGTTAATCACCAGAATGCCGTGTGGCATTGAGAGGGTCTGCATACTACTGGTGATAAGCATTGAGAGTTCTTCTGCATATTTAACTCTACTGAGATGCAGAGTACGTGCCACGGCTAAGGCTTGTTGATGGTGATGAGCAACGGCTTGCTGTAAGGCTCCCTGTGAGTCTGACTGGGCTTCCAGCTGCTGCTGTTCGTCCAATAATTTTTGATAGAATACAGGGAGTTCCTCCGGGCTAATATGATGCTTACGTGCCAGGGATATTTGCCGTGAGATACGCTGTTCCAGTTCATAGAGCCGGTTGGGATCCAGGTCCAGCCGTTCGCAGTAGTGCTGGAGTTCATCAAAGGCTTCGGAAATCTGAATTTCAGCCTCTTCCAGCAAGGTCAGAACGCTGGTGAGCTTGCTGTCCATAGCGACCAGGTCAGTCATTAACTGACGTACGGTATAAAGCTGGCTTTGTAGATTGGCCTCTTCGGCTTCACCAAGAATATTTAAAGCGTGCTGGCTGGTAGAGAGAAGCTGGCCGCTGTTCGCGAGGCGTTTATACTCTTCGTCGATAACCTCAAATTCCCCGGCGACGGGGGCAAACTCGTTCAGTTCTTTAAGCTGATAGTTGAGTAATTCTACTCTGGAAGCACGCTCTTGAGCTTGCTGCTGATGCTGAGCCAGCAGGCGGCAACTCTGATGCCATTCACGATAGTATTCGCGCATTTGCTGCATCATGCCTTGTTCACAGGCATAGCCGTCTAACAAACTTTTCTGATGTTCTGGTTTAAGCAGAAGCTGGTGGGCGTGCTGACCGTGGATCTGAATTAACAGCTGACCCAATTCACGTAACTGAGATACGGGGACGGCAGTACCATTAATAAAGCCACGAGAGCGGCCGTCATGGCTCACTACGCGGCGTAACAGACATTCATTGCCTTCTTCCAGCTGATTTTCTTCAAGCCAGCGTAGCGCCGCTGGCGTGTCTTTTAATGAGAAACGAGCGCACAGGTCTGCACGTTGGGCCCCACGGCGTACCATGTCCGCTTCACTGCGGCTCCCCAGACACAACCCCAAGGCATCAATTGCAATAGATTTACCGGCCCCGGTTTCACCCGTGATGGCCGTCATTCCCTGCTGAAAATCAATTTCAAGTTCGCGAACGATTGCAAAGTTACTGATGGTGAGTTGTGTCAGCATAGCCACCTCTGTATGAAAAACCATAACTGTGTTTGTATACAGTATAAACTGGTTTTATATACAGTAAAGTGGCAATGGCGATTTTTAGAATAATTTTTTTGACCAACCTAACTTTGAGCTTAATGTATTGAAGTAACTGTAATCTTTCGGGTGGATTAAGTTCAGGTGATAATCGCAACGTCGGATCAGCACACTTTCGCCATCTTGTATTGGCAGGGAAATCTGGCTGTCACAGCTGATTTCCAGATCGCTGCGCATATGCGAGAAGCGCAAGCGAATGGTGCTGTTGCTGTTGATAACCAGCGGGCGCGCCGACAAGGTATGCGGAAACATGGGGACCAGCGTTATGGCATCCAGTGACGGTGTCAAGATTGGGCCACCGGCAGAAAGCGAGTAGGCTGTGGAACCGGTTGGTGTAGAGATAATGAGCCCGTCTGAACGCTGAGAGAAAGCAAATACCTCATCGATATATACCTCGAACTCAATCATATGGGCAATTTTACCCGGATGCAGTATCACCTCATTGATAGCAGTACTCAGACGCGTCGGCGTATCTTGATGATAGACTTGCGCTTCCAGCAAAAAACGTTGCTCGGTAATGTAATGCCCTTCCAGCACCGCAGACAGTTGCTGATGAGCATTATCAGGGTCGAGATCGGTCAAAAATCCTAAATTACCGCGATTAATGCCAATCACTTTAATATCGTAGCGCGCCAACACGCGAGCGGCACCCAGCATATTACCGTCACCGCCAACTACCACGGCTAAATCTGCTTGTTGGCCAATCTCTGCCAGAGTACCGGTCTTCACTTGTGTAAGATTAAGGTCATGCGCTATTTGTTGTTCTACAATAACTTCATAACCTTCACTGTGCAGCCAGCGATACAGCATTTCATGCGTAGTCAGGGCTGTAGGATGCCGTGGATGCCCGACAATACCGATACAATTGAAATGTTTGTTCATTATCCAGCTTATCCTTAATCACAGATGTTACTGCGACAATATGTCAGGTTCCCTTGAAACCCTGAAACAGATCCCCATAATAAGCGAACCAGCGAGATTAATGCTAAACACGCGGAGAATTTCATGAGCAGTAAAGAACACAAAATACCAGATGAGCAAGTTTCAGACGAAATGGTAACAGAGCATCACGATGATATTGAAGCCGTAGACGGTGTCAATACAGCTGATCAACGCGAGGACCAGATTGCGACGTTGCAAGCTCAGTTGGCGGAAGTTGAGCAGCGCGAGCGTGATAACGTGTTACGCATCAAAGCTGAAATGGAAAACCTGCGTCGCCGTACTGAATTAGATATCGAAAAAGCACATAAATTTGCGCTCGATAAATTTGTGAACGAGCTACTGCCGATTATCGACAGCCTTGATCGTGCCCTTGAAGTTTCAGATAAAGGCAATGCTGATATTGCACCGATGATTGAAGGTATCGAACTGACCAAAAAATCGATGATTGATGTGTTGCGTAAATTTGGTGTTGAAGTGGTTGGCGAAACCAATGTTCCGTTTAACCCGGATGTACACCAGGCTATCGCTATGGTCGAATCTGACGATATTGCTCCGAATAATGTCCTGATGGTGATGCAAAAAGGCTATATCCTGAATGGCCGCACCCTGCGTGCTGCGATGGTTTCAGTGGCGAAAGCGAAAGATTAAATCAGTCAGCACCTGGATACAGAGTCAGGACGGCTCTGTTATCTGTAATATTAAGCCAGCCGGTAACCGGCTGGCTTTTTTGTAAGTGCGCTCTGACAGATATTCTCTGTTAATTGAGATGGTTAGCGTAGTGGTGCTTTCTGATGATGCTGGAGTAACACTAGAAAGTACTAGAGTGCGAGGATTGTCGAAGTAACGATAGCGGTAATCCAGGTTACATCGCGTCCAGCCGTTGCGCCATACGGAACCATAACACGGTGGTGTGAAAGGGGGACGGGAGTGATCCCGTCCCTTACGCGATTCTGTTATTCGTGAGAAGGGCGTGATGAGCGCAGGGGGACAACGCGCACTTGCTTAATCATATTGTCGTGAACATCCAGGATCTCAATCTGATAATGTGAGAGACGAATATGGGTTCCCGGTGCCGGAATTTCTTCAATTGCTTCCAGTAGCATACCGTTCATTGTCCGGGCTTCTTCTTCCGGTAAGGTCCAGTTAAAGGCTTTATTCAGTTCCCGAATATTTGCAGTGCCATCGATAATCACTGAGCCATCGGACTGGGGGTGGACCTCTTCGGCCAGAGTGGGTGACATCGAGGTGGTAAAATCACCCACGATTTCTTCCAGAATATCTTCAACCGTCACCAAACCTTGAATATCACCGTATTCATTAACGATCAGACCGACTTTTTTCTTATTCCGCTGGAACTTCACCAGCTGTACGCTCAGTGGCGTACCTTCCGGGATAAAATAAATCTCATCGGCTGCGCGCAGCATCATCTCTTTTGTGAATTCGTTTTTCTCGGTCATCAATCGGTAGGCTTCTCGCAGACGCAGCATTCCAATGGCGTCGTCCAGAGAATCACGGTAGAGCACGATACGTCCGTGGGGAGAGTGGGTGAGCTGACGGGCAATCGCTTTCCATTCGTCATTGATATCGATTCCGACAATTTCATTACGCGGGGTCATAATGTCATCGACGGTCACTTTTTCCAGGTCAAGTACCGACAGCAGCATGTCCTGGTTGCGCCGCGACATCTGGGATCGTGACTCGTTAACCAGCGTGCGGAGTTCTTCTTTGCTCAGGGCTGAACTCATCACATTATCCACTTTTATGCCGAGCATACGCATTAGTAAGCGTGTAATGGTATTCAGTAGCCAGACGAGAGGCATCATCAAAATCTGTAGCGGTTTTAAGAGGATGCTAAACGGATAGGCAATTTTTTCTGGGTAAAGCGCGGCAATCGTTTTGGGTAAAACTTCAGAAAAAACTAAAATAACAAAGGTCAGAACACCGGTTGCTATGGCCACTCCAGCATTACCGTAGAGGCGCATACCGACAATCGTGGAGATAGCAGAGGCCAAAATATTGACCAGGTTATTACCAATCAAAACCAGGCTTATCAGGCGATCGGGCTTTCTGAGTAGCTGTTCTACACGCAGCGCTGCACGGTTTCCTTGCTTCGCTTTGTGACGAAGACGATAGCGATTAAGCGTCATCATCCCTGTCTCTGCGCTAGAGAAAAAGGCTGATACCAGCACCAGGATGATAAGTGTAACAATCAGTGTGGTGGTTGATATATGTTCCAAAGCGATATCCTTTAAACTATGACGCGTTAGAGAATAAACTCTTGTAATACTCGACTACCAAAATAGGCCAGCGTCAGAATAATGGCTCCTGCCACGTTAAACACCACCACGCGACGACCACGCCAGCCCTGATGGTAATGCCCCCAGAGTAAAATAACGTAGACAAACCAGGCGATGATAGAAAGAACGGCTTTATCCGCATTTTCGATACTGAACAGATTTTTCATAAAGAATAAACCAGTGCAGAGCGTCAGGGTGAGCAGAACGACACCTATCTGGGTGATATGAAACATTTTCCGCTCAATTGCCATCAGTGGTGGCATCTCGCCATTAAACGCCAGACGCTTATTTTTTAGCTGGTAGTCAATCCAGGCCAGCTGTGAAGCGTAAAGCGCAGCAATAATCAGTGTTGCATAGGCAAATAAGGAGAGACCAATATGCACCATAACACCTGGCGTTGTCTCAAGATGTGTGATGAACTCATTGGGCATAAATGTCGCAAATGCGAGATTAATTAACGCGAAAGCATAAACAATAGGCAATAATAGCCAGCCTCTGTTGCGGGAGGCAACAATGGTCATAACGGTACAAATCATTAAACTGACCAGCGAACCGATATTCAGCAGGCTTAAATTTTGTCCACCGTCTTGGGTAAAAATACGCGTTTCGAGGGCAAGCGCATGGCTTACCAGCGCAATAACCGCTGACAAAATGGCAAAACGCCGCCAGCCACTGTTCTTCCTCAGCTGGCCGGGAATGATCAGCGCGAGGCTGAAAGAGTAAGCAACAAGGGCAAGGATGGCAAAAACAGGCATAGGGTGTTGTTCATATTAGCCAGATTAGAAAAAAATCAGTATAACGTTACCTGTCGCCCGCTCCAACCGTTGGATAGCACCTGAGGCACTTCATGTTATAATCCACCCAAATTCTGGCTGGTGTTCTTAAGACACGGCCTTAGTGATTATTTTAGGCAAAATACAATGTTTGATAACTTAACAGACCGTCTGTCGCGCACTTTACGCAATATAAGCGGCCGTGGGCGACTTACTGAAGAAAACGTCAAAGAGACACTGCGCGAAGTCCGTATGGCCCTGTTGGAGGCCGATGTTGCCTTGCCGGTAGTGCGCGATTTTATCAATCGCGTCAAAGAAAAAGCCGTGGGTCATGAAGTGAATAAGAGCCTGACCCCAGGCCAGGAATTCGTCAAAATCGTTCGCGCTGAACTGGTTTCAGCGATGGGTGAAGAGAATACCAGTCTGAACCTCGCCGCACAGCCACCGGCTGTGGTGCTGATGGCTGGCCTGCAAGGTGCCGGTAAAACTACCAGTGTCGGAAAGCTGGGTAAATTCCTGCGTGAGAAACAGAAGAAGAAAGTGTTGGTGGTTTCTGCTGACGTCTATCGTCCCGCGGCTATCAAGCAGCTTGAAACCTTAGCTCAACAGGTTGGCGTTGATTTTTTCCCTTCCGATGTACAGCAAAAGCCCGTTGATATCGTTAATGCCGCGCTGAAAGAAGCGAAGCTTAAGTTTTATGATGTTCTGCTGGTGGATACAGCCGGTCGCTTACACGTAGATGAAGCGATGATGGAGGAGATTAAACAGGTTCATGCCGCGATCAATCCGGTAGAGACCTTGTTTGTTGTTGATGCTATGACCGGTCAGGATGCGGCCAATACCGCGAAGGCGTTTAACGAAGCGCTGCCGCTGACCGGCGTGATACTGACCAAAGTGGACGGTGACGCGCGCGGTGGTGCGGCGCTCTCGATTCGTCATATCACCGGTAAGCCTGTGAAATTCCTCGGTGTGGGTGAAAAAACTGAGGCCCTGGAACCTTTCCACCCGGACAGGATCGCTTCCCGTATTCTGGGAATGGGTGATGTTCTCTCCCTTATCGAAGATATTGAAAGTAAAGTTGACCGGGCACAGGCGGAAAAACTCGCCAGTAAGATGAAGAAAGGTGACGGTTTCGACCTGAACGATTTCCTCGATCAGCTTAAGCAAATGAAAAATATGGGTGGTATGGCGAGTATGATGAGCAAACTACCGGGCGCCGGTCAGTTGCCGGATAACGTCAAATCCCAGATGGATGACAAAGTTCTGGTGCGTATGGAAGCGATTATTAATTCCATGACGCTGAAAGAACGTGCACAGCCGGACATGATTAAAGGTTCCCGTAAGCGTCGTATCGCGCAGGGTTCCGGTATGCAAGTGCAGGATGTTAACCGTTTGCTGAAACAGTTTGACGATATGCAACGCATGATGAAAAAGATGAAGAAAGGCGGAATGGCCAAAATGATGCGCAGCATGAAAGGCATGATGCCACCAGGATTTCCAGGCCGTTAAGCTGTTTTAGATTGCTTTTTGCGCCGAAATGAGTAAAATTTTCGGGCTTTTAATATAACACCGGGCTTGTCTCTCGACGGGCCCGGTGTTTTATTCACTATAGAGGATGTTATGGTTACTATTCGTTTAGCACGTCATGGCGCAAAAAAGCGTCCATTCTACCAGGTTGTTGTTACTGACAGCCGTAATGCACGTAACGGTCGCTTCATTGAGCGCGTTGGTTTCTTTAACCCAATTGCAAACGAAAAAGAAGAAGGCGTTCGCCTGAATCTGGATCGTATCGAGCACTGGGTTGGCCAGGGTGCAACCGTTTCTGATCGCGTTTCTGCGCTGATCAAAGACGCTAAGAAAGCAGCTTAATCTGTCACGGTGGTCATGATGAGCAAGCAACTCGCCCCAAAGGTTCCTGTTAACCCAATTATATTAGGGAAAATGGGCTCCTCCTATGGCATTCGAGGTTGGCTCAGAGTGTTTTCTTCCACCGAAGACGCCGAAAGTATCTTTGATTACCAGCCTTGGTTTATCAAGCAGGGTGGTCAGTGGCAGCCTGTTCAGCTGGAAAGCTGGAAGACCCACAATCAGGATCTGATCATCAAGTTAGATGGCGTTGATGACAGAGACGCAGCGAATCTTCTGACCAATTGTGAAATTGTCGTTGATTCCTCGCAATTGCCAAGTCTCGAAGAAGGTGACTACTACTGGAAAGACCTTATGGGTTGCCAGGTTGTCACTACTGAGGGATATCAGCTCGGTAAAGTCATCGATATGATGGAAACCGGCTCAAATGACGTTTTGGTCATTAAGGCAAACCTGAAAGATGCATTTGGTATCAAGGAGCGGTTGGTTCCGTTCCTCGATGGGCAGGTTATCAAGAAAGTCGATCTCGCTACTCAGACTATTGAAGTAGATTGGGATCCTGGTTTTTAGACCTCCGAAATATAACGGTAATCGTTCGCATAATGGGGATTGGCTTGTGTTTATTGGTGTAGTTAGCCTGTTTCCTGAAATGTTTAGTGCAATTACTGATTACGGGGTAACTGGCCGGGCAGTTAAAAATGGTTTGCTCAGCATTCAGTTCTGGAGTCCACGTGACTTCACATACGACCGGCATCACACCGTAGACGATCGTCCATATGGTGGGGGGCCGGGAATGTTGATGATGGTAAACCCTTTACGGGAAGCCATTCATGCAGCCAAATCAGCGGCAGGAGAAGGGGTCAAGGTAATCTACCTTTCACCTCAGGGGCGCAAGCTTGATCAAGCAGGTGTCAGTGAACTGGCTACTAATGAGAAGTTAATTCTGGTTTGTGGTCGTTACGAAGGGATTGATGAGCGCGTTATTCAGTCCGAAATTGACGAAGAATGGTCAATCGGCGATTACGTTCTCAGTGGTGGAGAGTTACCGGCAATGACGCTGATTGACTCAGTTTCCCGGTTTATACCAGGAGTACTGGGACATGCAGCATCAGCCAGCGAAGATTCGTTTGCTGATGGGTTGCTGGATTGTCCACACTATACCCGTCCTGAAGTGTTAGATGGCATGGAAGTTCCGGCAGTATTACTGTCAGGAAACCATGCAGAGATTCGCCGCTGGCGCCTGAAGCAGTCGCTGGGTCGTACCTGGCTCAGAAGACCTGAACTTCTAGAAAACCTGGCTCTGACTGAAGAGCAAGTAAGGTTGCTGGCAGAGTTCCAACAGGAACACGCTAAAGCAACATAAACATGATGGGTATGGTTGATACCACCCAATACATCAGTTTACCCAGGATAAGAGATTAAATTATGAGCAACATTATTAAGCAACTTGAACAAGAGCAGATGAAACAGAACGTACCTTCATTCCGTCCGGGTGATTCCGTGGAAGTTAAGGTATGGGTCGTTGAAGGTTCTAAAAAACGTCTGCAGGCATTCGAGGGCGTGGTTATCGCTATTCGTAACCGCGGTCTGCACTCTGCATTCACTGTTCGTAAAATTTCCAACGGCGAAGGTGTTGAGCGTGTATTCCAGACTCACTCCCCAGTAATCGACAGCATTACTGTTAAACGTCGTGGTGCCGTTCGCCAAGCTAAACTGTACTACCTGCGTGAGCGTACTGGTAAGTCTGCGCGTATCAAAGAGCGTCTGGGCGCATAAGACCAGCCTCACGCTGCATCCAAAGCGTGAAATAGAACAAGGGGTCAGCCATGTGCTGACCCCTTTTTTTATCTGTAGTCAGATGAGCTTATTGAAAGCTTTTATAACAGATACGGGTGGCAGATTAATATTGATATTCCTCTGTCTGGTGTAACTGGCTGGCGTATTGAAGGCCCATTTTATTATTTCAAAACCGCTATCTAATTTTGTCAGTAATCTGTTATTCGGCCTTCATAAAATATTGTTGTAGCCCAATGAAACGGCAGTTTACTGTGCAGAATAAACCACTATTCCATAATAGAATGTTTTTTTATATTAAATGAAAAACCATATTCTTCTGACAAAGTACATGAACGAATATTCGATGATTTGTTTATCGTCTTCTTTTACCCCAAAATCAGGGGGGATGTTATTCGATAAGAGGTTAATATATGAAAGACACAGTGGATTTGTCGCGGCCTGTTGTGTTTAGAATGTTAATTGAAATGGGATGACTACAAAAAGTGATATTGTTATGTTTTACAATGTCATAAACAAGGAGGGTTTTGTTCAAAAAAAGATTCATCAATAGTTGTATAATAAGCGAACTCAATCTTTGAAAGACTTATCGTCCCATTGATATTAATTGTATCGTGATGTGCTGAGTCAAAGAAACCTGGGGAAGTGTACTTTACTGATGGGCCTGAAGCGGTAATCAAAATTAATGAATTAAATAAATGCCAGTGTTTTTTGTTGTGACGATATTTTGTGTTTCTGAATAATCTGTAAGTTGTTTAAAAAACAATGCTGAAGATTACTTTTTATCATGAGGATGTATTATCCGGGATGTTCTGTATCTGTCTGCTAAAAATATTACTCTCGGAGTGTGTGTTAAATAAGGTTGGGTAGGGAAGACTATGTGAAGATAATAAACGTTATATCCTGCATCAATAACAAAGTCATCAATCCCGAAAGTTTTCTTATGAATATGTATGCCCGCAACGCATTAAGAAAAAACCACTGTATACCCGCATTACCTTAAGTTGCTGAGTGTTGCTGCGACGAGAGCTGCCGAGTTACATCTCTTGTCTGCGTTCATCGCTTGTCTGAACAGGGCGTCTGCAAGTTCAGACTATAGGTGTATTCTTTGTATGGTTTTTATCGTGGTATATCGGTTGGATATACATTGCCTTGCCTGTTTAGCTGGAAGTCGTTATGGTCATTTTATCATTCTATTTATATTGTTTAATCGATCATATTCCTGAAACCAAATATCATCGTAAATAATAACGAGAGGCCTATAAAATTGTTGATATCCGTTTATTGATCAAGTAATGTTGCGGGAATGTTAACCGTTTGAGCGGATTACCGTTCGGGGTCCTGTCTTATGAATAAGCTGATTTTTTTGATCTGTTCTTTGTATTCGTTAAATCTTTTTGCTGACTCATCAACTCTGACATCAGTGGCGACATGGAAAGCTGTTGCTACTAAAGATTCAATGCGTAATAAGAACAGTATGGAAATAAGTTCTTTAGGTGCTGCAAATTTAATACCTGAAACGACTACAGCAACGTATCTTAGTTCAGGTCATCAGCAGATATACACTTTGCCGCTCAAGCAAGATATACCAGAGTATAAACTGTTTACTAAAGTGATCAGCAATACGCTGTCCAATAAAGAACAAACAGTTGAATTAGATGTTAATGTTTATTATGGCCGTCAACCGATTACTAAAGACAGATATCAGCAGATACTGACTTCAGATAACCAGGACTCCTTTTCGTTTAAGACTGCGAATATCACCCATGCTGACGATTATTTTGATGGTAATGTTGATGTCGGCTTTGTTTTTTACTGGGATGACGTTAAATCTATTTAATATTAAAATATCATGACATTAAAAGACTATTAATATTTTATTATAATGTCATGCAAATTCATCAGTACTGAGTAACGGAAACTATACCCTGAATAATTCAAGTTACAGGGAAAATGTTAATGTTATTGCATGATGTAAAACACAAGTCCGTGTGGCGAGACGTATTTATGCGTCTCGTCACGCGGCAAGTAAGAGTGTCTCGATGTGCTTATCCGGGTCTTGGGAGCACGTGAATGAATGCAGCCAGCGCGTGCAACTTGAAGTATGACGGAGATACATAGCTATCCGACACGAACGATAGCAATTGAGTCAGACTGAACCTGAAATTTTCATTTCCAGTACGGGATTATTTGATACTGCATCAGAGAATCACCAGTCAGAAATTATCCACATTTGCCAGCCTGTCTTTTCCCTTGCTTGAACTCCCTGATTTTTCAGAGAATAACCTTTCTAATAGTACCGGTTTTTCCTGAACCCATCGTGACATAATGCCCTGATAAATCTTATTTCAAATGCGAAGTGTAATCTTTAGTTTACGAATTTTGTGTTAAAACCCTTTTAAATCGGCGATGTTTTAATTTCGTAACGAAAAATTTACGGTTAATGGATTGCATTCTTTACTGATGATGGTAAGGTAGACATATTCTCACTGAGAGACAAATCGCAAACGAGCTTAATAAAGGACGACGACCATGCAACAAGACGCGCTGAATAATGTTCATATCTCTGACGAACAAATACTGATCACTCCTGAACAACTAAAAGCAGAGTTTCCTCTGTCGGCGGAACAGGAAGCGCAAATCGAGCAGTCACGGCAGACTATTTCTGACATTATCGCGGGCCGCGATCCGCGTTTGCTGGTAGTTTGTGGACCTTGCTCAATCCACTCTCCTGAAGCTGCGATTGATTATGCTCGTCGTTTTAAAGTACTGGCTGATGAAGTCAGCGATAGCTTATACCTCGTGATGCGCGTTTACTTTGAAAAACCAAGAACCACTGTTGGCTGGAAAGGACTGATTAACGATCCGCATATGGACGGTTCGTTTGATGTTGAAGCGGGTCTGAAAATTGCTCGTAGCCTGTTGGTTGAGTTAGTTAGCTTAGGTCTGCCATTAGCCACCGAAGCTCTGGATCCGAATAGCCCGCAATACTTGGGTGACCTGTTTAGCTGGTCGGCCATTGGCGCGCGTACTACCGAGTCACAAACTCACCGTGAAATGGCTTCTGGTCTGTCGATGCCGGTTGGTTTTAAGAATGGCACTGATGGTAGCCTGGGCACCGCAATTAACGCGATGCGTGCAGCAGCAATGCCACACCGCTTTGTAGGAATTAACCAGGCAGGGCAAGTGTGCCTGTTACAAACCAAAGGCAATCCTGATGGGCATGTGATTCTGCGTGGCGGCAAGACCCCCAACTATAGTCCGGAAGATGTCGCTCAGTGTGAAAATGAAATGCAAAAGGCAGGACTCCGCCCGGCCTTAATGATAGATTGCAGCCATGGCAATTCAAACAAAGACTTCCGTCGTCAGCCGGGTGTAGCGGAATCTGCTACCGCTCAGATTAAAGATGGTAACCGTTCGATTATTGGGTTGATGATTGAGAGTAATATCTTTGAAGGCAACCAATCTTCAGAACAACCACGTAGCGCGATGAAATACGGTGTTTCTGTGACCGATGCATGCATTGACTGGGAAACAACCGACAAACTGCTGCGTGAAATCCACAATGATATGAGCACGGTACTGGCGTCACGCAAAGGTTAAGAGGTTTTACTATGGTGATGGAGTTGACCGCGCTGCGCGATCAAATTGATGAGGTAGATAAAGCGTTACTGGATTTACTGGCAAGACGGCTGCATTTGGTAGCAGAAGTCGGCGAGGTCAAAAGTCGTCATGGTTTACCTATCTATGTACCAGAGCGTGAAGCCTCGATGTTGGCTTCACGCCGTAAAGAAGCAGAGACACTCGGGGTACCACCTGACCTGATTGAGGATGTATTGCGTCGCGTAATGCGTGAGTCCTATTCAAGTGAAAACGATAAAGGCTTTAAAACCCTGCGTCCTGAATTACGTCCTGTGGTTATTGTCGGTGGGGCCGGGCAAATGGGTGGGTTATTTGAAAGAATGCTCACCCTATCAGGCTACCAGGTGCGTATTCTGGAAAAGGATGACTGGGATCGTGCACCAGAAATACTCGCCGATGCCGGAATGGTCATTGTCAGTGTACCCATCCATATTACTGAACAGACGATTGCCCGTTTACCGCCATTGCCTGAAGATTGTGTACTGGTGGATTTAGCCTCAGTCAAAAGCGGTCCACTGGAGGCTATGCTGGCGGCACATTCCGGACCGGTAGTGGGTCTGCATCCGATGTTTGGCCCGGACTGTGGCAGCCTGGCTAAACAGGTCGTCGTTTACTGTGATGGTCGGAAGCCAGAAGCCTATCAATGGTTTTTGGAGCAAGTCCAGGTTTGGGGAGCATTACTGCATCGTTCAAGCGCTGCAGAGCATGACCAGAATATGGCCTTTATCCAGGCATTACGCCACTTTGCCACTTTTGCTTATGGCCTTCATCTGTCAAAAGAAAATGTACAGCTAGAGCAGTTACTGACACTTTCATCACCTATCTATCGACTTGAGCTGGCGATGGTTGGACGTCTGTTTGCACAGGATCCACAACTGTATGCAGACATCATTATGTCTTCAGATAATAACGTCGCGCTAATCAAGCGTTACTATCAGCGTTTTGGTGAGGCTATCAAATTACTGGAAGAAGACAATAAACAGCCATTTATTGATAGTTTTACTCATGTAGCTGACTGGTTTGGTGATTACGCTAAACGTTTTCAGAATGAAAGCCGCGTATTATTACGCCAGGCTAATGATAGCCGTCAGTAACGGCAAAATATCTTTTATTTTAGCCAGTAGGTTCTCCTGCTGGCTTTTTTTTTTCGTAAGGATAACGCTTATGGCTGAGTTAACCCGCCTGTTTGATTATATTGGCCACCTGCCAGAATGCCCGACCTGGAGTGCTGCGCAAGGCGCGCTGTACTGGACGGATATTCTGCAAAATGAAATTCATCGTTATCACCTGTCAGCCAGGCAGCATTCAGTTATCTCGTTTCCTGAAGAAGTGGGGTGTTTTGCCTTACGCGAGCAGGGAGGATTTATTGTCGCCATGCGCAGTGGTATTTATCTGACCACTGAGAGCGGCGAGCTTACCCAAAAAGTGTGTGATAACCCCAGTAACCCGACACTTGCGCGTTTCAATGATGGCGGAACCGACAGGGACGGGCGCTTCTACGCCGGTACATTTTGGGGGCCTG
This sequence comes from uncultured Cedecea sp., assembly GCF_947498825.1. GTDB lineage: Bacteria > Pseudomonadota > Gammaproteobacteria > Enterobacterales > Enterobacteriaceae > JGM124. Next base: position 106,510 of record NZ_CANMLV010000016.1, read on the forward strand.
GTGATTATAACGGCGCTCTGTTATGCAGGGTGGATAACAATCTTACCCCTCATGTGATCCAGCATAATATTCAGGGTGCTAATGGGTTGGCTTTTAGTCAGGACAGAAAATGGATGTACAGCTCTGATACGCCAAATGCCGTGATTTATCGCACTCCTCTTAATGAGCAAGGTGAGCCTGGGCTGCGCACTGTTTTCAAGCGTTTTACGCCAGGCGAAGGCATTCCTGATGGGGCTGCGATAGATGCCGAAGGCTATTACTGGACGGCACTTTATGATGGTTACCGTATCGCCCGTCTTTCTCCTGAGGGGGAGGTGGTTGAAGAGCATCGGTTACCGGTGCGTTGCCCTACTATGGTTTGCTTTGGCGGCAGCGATATGAAAACACTATTTATTACCACCACCCGTGAACATATGGATGCCGATGAACTGGCGTTACGTCCACTGTCCGGGACGATTTTTACCTTACAGACTCCAGTTGCCGGACTTTCGAAAAGCGATTTTCGCGAGACGACTTAAATTATAAGTGGCCTGCTTTTATGATGATGAGGGGAGCATATGCTCCCCTGTTGCATTAAGCGGGATTTACCGGGACCACGTTTTCACTCGGATAACTGCCGAGTACTTTTAGGGAACGTGTGATGGGCCCAAGTTCTCGCAGGGCGTTTTGGATAGCTTCATCTTTCAGATTTGCCTGAATATCCAGATAAAACATCTCTTCCCAAGGATTGCCGTAGATAGGACGAGATTCCAGTTTACTCATAATTAAATTGTGATTACGGAGCACTAATAGCGCTTCAACCAGGGCACCTGCTTGCTGACCGGTGGCCATCAGCAGGGTGGTTTTAGCGGGAACCTGGCTGGAAACATCAACCGCTTTGCGCGCAAGGACGATAAAGCGCGTAATATTCTGCGTCTGGTTTGCCAGGTTACGCTCCAGCACCTGAAGGCCATAGAGTGCTCCACCTGCTTCATTTCCCAGAGCGGCAACATGTGGCGAGTTGCTTTGTGCCACTTTTTCCATCGCGGCGGAAGTACTCTCACAGTATTCGATCTTCCAGTGCGGATAGCGGTTAATAAACTGGCTGCATTGCTGGAAAGGTTGGGGATGACTATAAACGGTATGAATTTTTTCAAGTTCTGTTGGCGCACAAACCAGTACGCAATGGTCGATAGGGATAGTCATTTCTCCGACAATCGACAGATGTGTATTTTGTAGCAAGTCATAAACATCGTTGATGGAGCCTGAGCTGGTATTTTCGATAGGTACAACGGCTAAATCCGCCTGACCGGTTTCCACTTGCTTAAAGATATCCTGGAATTTAGCGCAGCCACTTTCGATAAATTGCTCAAAATGGCGGGCTGCATACTGGCGAGCGGCCAGATGAGAATAAGATCCTTTAGGTCCAAGGAAGGCGATACGTGCAGATTGCGGATTTGTTTTATTCAGATGTTGCTGCAGTAAGGCTTGTTGGGTAAGGACTGAATCTTCGATAATCAGTTGATACAAACGGGTGATGTAGTGGGCGTCGAGTTGATGTGTTTTGCCAAGCGTAATCAGATGCTCCAACAGATCGCGTTCTCTGTCGATATCCCTTACCGGACGATGAGAATCCAGCTTTGCCCGACCCACTTCAACGGCAAGCGAACGACGTTCTGCCAGCAAAGCTAATAACTTTTCGTCCAGTGCGCTGATTTTTGTGCGCAGGTTGAGTAACGGATTTATTTCGGTCATAACGCTACCTTTTTGCTATCCATAAAAAAAGCCCCCCGGGTGGGAGGCTTGTCTGTTCGTCTTCGTATTCTTTATCATACGATGGAACGCCTCCTGGTCAGGGAAACGTAAAAAAGAATGCGAAGAAAAACAGCTCGGGTTTCATGGTGAGTTTTCCATTAGAGTTCGTGAGTTAAACTACCTGCAATGTTTTCATGCTGTCAACTAAAAGAAACCAAAAAACGCGCCAAGGGCGCGTTTATCGTATTGACTGCTGCGAAAGGGGCTTATTCTTCTTCAGCCTCGGCTTCCGCTAAGGAAGCATCTTTCACTGAACTCGATGCGCGACGGGCTTCACCCTTATGCTGTAATTTATTAAGTTGTCGCTCAAGCTTGTTAATGAGCTCATTGATCGCGGTATACATATCTTCATGGTGCGCGCTTGCTACCAGTTGACCATTCGGGGTATTAATCGTTGCATCTGCAACGAAGCCCTTGGGTTCTTTAGACAAAACAATATGCGGGTTAATAAGATGCGTTTGCCATTTTTCCAGTTTTGAGAGACGTTCTTTGACGTGTTGCAGAATAGCCGGAGTAATTTCCATTTGCTTACTGGTAATATTCATTGTCATAAAGTGACCTCTTATCTTTCCCGTCTTGGTAACTTCAGCATACCCGCTCTAATGTCAAAAAGCGTGATCAATATCAACTTTTTTTGTCGTTTTTTGTCAAGACCATTACTTTGTGAGGCAGGACATAATCTTTCTGCTGCGCGCTTGTAGTTCTTCGTAATTCAGGTCATAGTTGACAAGATTTATTGTCACGGAAATGTATACTGTTGCTGCAATAAAAAACAAAAAAATACAGTTTAAACATCGTGTTAGTGGCTACGTTTGACGACGAATGATAAAAAAGGCTCCAGGTAAAAAAACCAGGAGCCTTTTTTATAAACATCACGGAATCAACAGACCTTAATTTCATTAAGGGTTATTGACCGGGCCTGTGCTAAAGTAGGCAACAAGCACTTAGCCGCGTCAGTCAGTTTTGAGTGACTGACGCAGTCTTCAGGTCTTATTAAGCAACAGAACCAACGTTATGTCTGGCTACTATTCGCTGCGATAATTTTAGCAACTTTATCGGCTTCGTTTATCAACTGCATCTGACGATAGGCATTTTCCATCAGCGGTAGTGCCTGGCGTGTTGACTGGGTATCCGGATAATCACGCAGCATACCATCGACACGATTAACAACAGCCACCCATGCACCGCGTTTGGTGTAATATTGTGCGACAGCCAGTTCAAACTTCGCCAGACGATCTTTCAGGAATAGCATGCGTTTTGCCGCATCTGGTGCATACTGGCTGTTAGGGTAGTCGCGTACCAGTTTAGAAAAGTCATTAAAGGCAGCGTGTGCGTAGTGTGGATCCCTGTCGGAACGGTCCACACCAAAGAATCCCTGCAATGCGCTATCGTCTAATGCCATATCAGTCAGACCGCGCATATAAAGTACGTAGTCGATGTTCTGATGGGTTGGATTAAGGCGAATAAAGCGATCAATAGCCGCTTGTGCTAAACCGAGATCGGCATTTTTATAGTAAGCGTAGATGAGATCTAGCTGCACTTGCTGAGAATAAGGCCCGAATGGATATCGGTTGTCCAACGCTTCTAGTTGCGTTATTGCTGCTTTAAAGTTACCGTCCTGCAACTTTTGCTGGGCAGTCGCATAGATTTCAGCAGGCGGGCTATCAGGAACCTCATCCTTGGTACTGGAGCAACCAGCCAAAGCCAGGCTCAACGTGGCAGCTGCCACCAGATATTTCATGCGCGTCATGACGTTTGACTTTCCTAAGTAATGTTATTTCCGGGAGGAGCAATGTTTCGACTCCCGATAAAGACCAGCTACAATAGCACATTATATTAAACGGCATTGCCGTAAAACCCAAGGTTAACGAAAGAAGCTGTCTATGGCACAACTAGTACAACTCACAGAAACAGTATCAGAATCTCAACTGGGTCAACGCTTAGATCAAGCTTTGGCCGAAATGTTCCCTGATTATTCACGTTCTCGTATAAAAGAATGGATCCTTGACAAAAGGGTCACAGTAAATGGCGTCATTATCGACAAGCCAAAAGAAAAAGTACTGGGTGGTGAAAGTGTTACCATCAATGCTGAAATTGAAGAAGAGGCTCGCTGGGAACCGCAAGATATTCCACTGAATATCGTCTATGAAGATGAAGATATTCTGGTTATCAACAAACCTCGTGGTTTGGTCGTGCATCCGGGGGCCGGTAATCCGGATGGTACAATACTGAATGCATTGCTGCATCATTATCCGGCCATTGTCGATGTCCCACGTGCCGGTATTGTCCACCGTTTGGATAAAGACACGACCGGTTTGATGGTCGTTGCTAAAACAGTACCTGCACAAACGCGTTTAGTGGAGTCATTGCAACTGCGTGAAATCACCCGTGAATATGAAGCTGTCGCAATTGGTCATATGACCGGTGGTGGCACTGTTGAGCAACCTATCAGTCGTCATCCGAATAAGCGTACCCATATGGCGGTACATCCAATGGGTAAACCCGCGGTAACACATTATCGGATTATGGAACATTTCCGTATTCATACGCGACTGCGTCTGCGTCTTGAAACCGGTCGTACCCACCAGATCCGTGTGCATATGGCGTATATTGATCATCCTCTGGTAGGCGATCAGTTATACGGTGGTCGTCCACGCCCGCCAAAAGGTGCTTCTGAAGAATTTATTCAGACCTTGCGTAAGTTCGACCGTCAGGCTTTACATGCCACTATGTTACGTCTGTATCACCCTGTCAGTGGTATTCTGATGGAGTGGAATGCACCTATCCCACAGGATATGGTGGATTTGATTGAAACCATGCGTGAAGATGCCGAAACCTTCAAAGATCAACTGGACTGGCTATGACAAACTTGATTATCCCGCAATGGCCCTTCCCTGAAGGTGTGGCTGCTTGTAGTTCTACTCGCAGAGGGGGAGTGAGTTTACCGCCATATGACTCACTGAACCTTGGTGCTCACTGTGGGGATAATCCTGAGCATGTGGCAGAAAATCGTCGTTTATTTTATGCCGCAGGCGCATTACCTGTTCAGCCAACCTGGCTTGAACAAGTGCATGGGACAGCCGTTTTAAAACTTGAAGATGAACCCTATTTGAGTAAACGGGCTGATGCCAGCTATAGCGTTACCCGCGGTAAAGTCTGTGCCGTGATGACGGCAGACTGCCTGCCGGTGTTGTTTTGTAATACGGCAGGCACCGAAGTCGCGGCAGCTCATGCGGGGTGGCGCGGCTTGTGTGCGGGAGTACTCGAAGAAACGGTTGCCTGTTTTCAGGATTCACCTGCCAATATTATAGCCTGGTTCGGTCCTGCTATCGGACCGGCCGCCTTTGAAGTGGGGCCTGAAGTGCGCGAAGCTTTTATCGCCCAGGATAAAAAAGCGGTCAGTGCTTTTCGCGCTTCTGGGGAAAAATACTATGCTGATATTTACCAGCTTGCTCGTCAGCGCCTGGAGAATATCGGGGTGACCCAAGTATATGGTGGCGAACGTTGTACCTGGACTGAGTCAGATGACTTCTTCTCATACCGACGTGAAGGGGTTACCGGGCGTATGGCCAGTTTCATTTGGCTTAAATAGTCTCTCTGAGTTTCATATACGTCATGCCACATATATTTTATAGGTTATAAACCTTGAATAATTGAGGTATGACCTCATTTAATCTCCAGTAGCAAATTTGACCTATTTTATGGGAGGAATTATGCGTCTGGACCGCCTTACTAATAAATTCCAGCTTGCCTTAGCCGATGCCCAGTCCCTTGCACTGGGAAATGACAATCAATTTATCGAACCTCTTCACCTGATGAGTGCCTTGCTCAAGCAGGAAGGGGGATCGGTGCAACCATTACTGACTTCTGCGGGAGTCAATACCGGGCAGTTTCGTACTGCTGTCGAGCAGGCTTTAAGCCGTTTACCTCAGGTTGAAGGAACCGGCGGCGATGTGCAGCCTTCACAAGATTTGGTTCGAGTACTGAATCTGTGTGACAAACTGGCACAAAAAAGAAACGACAACTTTATTTCGTCAGAGCTCTTTGTTCTCGCTGTTCTGGAGTCCCGTGGCACTCTGACCGACCTGCTGAAATCTGCAGGGGCGACACTTGCGAGTGTGACTGCAGCAATAGAACAGATGCGTGGAGGCGAAAGCGTGAATGACCAAGGTGCCGAAGACAACCGTCAGGCATTGCAAAAATATACCGTTGATTTAACTGAGCGTGCGGAACAAGGGAAACTTGATCCGGTGATCGGCCGTGATGAAGAGATCCGTCGTACTATTCAGGTATTACAACGTCGTACTAAAAATAACCCGGTACTGATTGGTGAACCCGGAGTAGGTAAAACCGCGATTGTTGAAGGTCTGGCACAACGTATTATCAATGGTGAAGTACCTGAGGGTCTGAAAGGCCGTCGAGTTCTTGCTCTTGATATGGGCGCGCTGGTGGCAGGTGCAAAATACCGCGGTGAATTTGAAGAACGTCTGAAAGGTGTTCTGAACGATCTGTCCAAACAGGAAGGCAATGTCATTCTGTTTATTGACGAACTTCATACTATGGTCGGTGCGGGTAAAGCTGACGGCGCGATGGATGCCGGTAATATGCTGAAGCCAGCCTTGGCTCGCGGTGAGCTTCACTGCGTCGGCGCGACAACGCTTGATGAGTATCGTCAGTATATAGAGAAAGACGCAGCTCTTGAACGTCGCTTCCAGAAAGTACTGGTGGAGGAGCCTTCGGTCGAAGACACTATTGCTATTCTGCGTGGGCTGAAAGAGCGCTATGAACTGCATCACCATGTACAGATTACCGACCCAGCTATTGTTGCAGCGGCAACCCTGTCACACCGTTATATCGCGGACAGGCAGTTACCCGATAAAGCTATCGACTTGATTGATGAAGCTGCTTCCAGTATTCGGATGCAGATAGACTCAAAACCTGAAGAACTCGACCGTCTGGATCGTCGTATTATTCAGCTCAAGCTTGAACAGCAGGCACTGAAAAAAGAGTCTGATGAAGCCAGCCAGAAACGCCTCAATATGTTAAATGAGGAGCTGGAGCAAAAAGAGCGCGATTACTCGGTGCTCGAAGAAGAGTGGAAAGCAGAAAAAGCCTCTCTATCTGGCACGCAAACTATCAAGTCAGAGCTTGAACAGGCTAAAATTGCGATTGAACAAGCCCGAAGGGTGGGTGATTTAGCGCGCATGTCTGAATTGCAATACGGTAAAATACCTGAGCTTGAAAAACAGCTGGCTGCTGCGACGCTGAATGAAGGTAAAATTATGCGTCTGTTACGAAACAGAGTAACGGATGCAGAAATTGCTGAAGTACTGGCCCGCGCAACTGGGATCCCTGTGGCACGTATGCTGGAAGGAGAGCGTGAAAAACTGTTGCGTATGGAACAGCAACTGCATCAGCGCGTGATTGGCCAGAATGAAGCGGTTGAGGCGGTATCGAATGCCATTCGTCGTAGCCGTGCCGGGTTGGCCGATCCGAATCGTCCAATAGGTTCATTCCTGTTCCTCGGGCCGACCGGAGTCGGTAAGACAGAGTTGTGCAAAACGCTGGCAAACTTTATGTTCGACAGTGATGACGCCATGGTGCGTATCGATATGTCAGAGTTTATGGAAAAACACAGTGTCTCAAGACTGGTGGGAGCACCTCCAGGCTATGTAGGATATGAAGAAGGTGGCTATTTAACTGAAGCGGTTCGTCGGCGTCCTTATTCTGTCATCCTGCTGGATGAGATTGAGAAAGCGCATCCGGACGTTTTTAACATCTTGTTGCAAGTTCTCGATGATGGACGTTTAACCGATGGGCAGGGGCGGACGGTCGATTTCCGTAATACTGTGGTTATTATGACCTCGAACCTCGGTTCTGACCTGATTCAGGAACGTTTTGGTACCTTGGATTACGGCCATATGAAGGACATGGTATTGGGTGTCGTCACTCAGAACTTCCGTCCGGAGTTTATCAACCGTATTGATGAAGTTGTGGTCTTCCATCCATTAGGTAGCAAGCATATTGCTTCTATTGCACAAATTCAGTTGCAACGTTTATACAAACGACTGGAAGAGCGCGGTTATGATGTAGAGATAACGGATGATGCGTTGACGCTATTAAGTGAAAATGGCTTTGATCCGGTTTACGGTGCACGGCCATTAAAACGAGCTATTCAGCAGCAAATAGAGAACCCACTGGCCCAGCAAATTCTTTCTGGGGAGCTGGTTCCAGGAAAAACAATCAAATTGGACGTCAAAGACGACCACATTGTTGCCGTTCAGTAATCATACATGAAACTAAAATGGGCTCCTTTCGGGGCCCATTTTAGTTTGTTATTTGTTCGCAATTAAGACTCCTTTAACTTTTTCGCTGAAAAAATGTGCGGTTGATAAAATATTTTAAAATAGGGGTTGTCAGCCGCAAAGAACTCCCTATAATGCGCCCCCACTGACACGGAACAACGGTTTACGAATCACCGAGCCAGTCAAAGAAAAGCGAAAAATAAACGCTTGACTTTGAAAGAGGAAAACGTAATATACGTCACCTCGCGACAGCGCAATAAGATGCCTCGCACTGCTCTTTAACAATTTATCAGACAATCTGTGTGGGCACTCGCAAGATTGATATCTCAAACACCTTCGGGTGTCG
>NZ_CANMLV010000017.1 GCF_947498825.1 uncultured Cedecea sp.
CGTTGTTCCGTCTCAGTGGATGCGCATTATAGGGATTTCCTCGCGGCTGACAACCCCTAATTTCAAATAATTTGCTGTCCGTTTGTTTTTTATTCACTGCGTTTATTTTTGCAGCTGTTTGATACGTTTTGGCAGGTCTGCAAGACTATTAAGTACCCAATCTGCCGCTGCTTCAGCTTCTTCTGTAACAGGTTTACCCGTACGAACTAAAACCTTGGTCCCGACAAGTGCAGCCTGTGCTGCCTGCATATCCTCAATTTTATCACCTACCATATAAGAAGAGGCCATATCTATATGAAGGAAATCGCGCGCTGAGAGTAGCATCCCAGGTTGTGGCTTACGGCAATCACAAATCTGGCGAAACTCCTCAACAGAACCTTCCGGATGATGCGGACAATAATAGATACCATCGAGATCGACACCACGATCGGCTAATGACCAGTCCATCCATTCGGTCAGGTTTTCAAAGTCAGCCTCGGTGAACATACCACGCGCAATCCCGGACTGATTGGTAACCAGCACCAGAGCAAAGCCCATTGCTTTAAGTTCCCGCATCGCATCAATGACACCTTTGATGAACTCAAAACGGTCAACTTCATAAACATAGCCAGTATCAATATTAATAGTGCCGTCGCGGTCAAGAAAGATAGCAGGGACAGACTGTGTCACTTGGAAACTCCTAAAACGATTTAATTCTCCTTAGTATCGCATGATTCATCCATAATGAGAGAGTAGACATTCATTCGTCGATTGATTTAGACGTCTGGATGCCTTAACATCCATATTGATGTCGGTTGCCTCCTATTGTTGGCAGCAGAAAATGCCACGGCTAACACTTATACGATAATAAATAACTCAATGATTAAACTTTCCAATATCAGCAAAGTATTCCTGCAGGGGAATCGTCAAATACAGGCATTGAATGATGTCAGTTTGCACGTCCCTGCCGGACAAATTTATGGCGTCATTGGCGCCTCAGGTGCCGGGAAAAGCACCCTGATACGCTGTGTGAATTTGCTTGAGCGCCCAACTCAGGGCTCCGTTCTGATTGACGGGCAAGAGCTAACGCATCTTTCTGAGGGTAAGTTAACGCAAGTCCGTCGCCAGATAGGAATGATTTTTCAGCATTTTAATTTGCTGTCGTCCCGTACTGTTTTTGGTAACGTCGCGCTCCCCTTAGAACTGGACAATCTGTCTAAAGAAGAAATTAACCATCGTGTTACTGAGTTACTCGAGTTGGTTGGCTTAAGCGAAAAGCATGATGTTTATCCAGCTAATTTATCAGGTGGCCAAAAACAACGTGTCGCTATCGCCCGTGCATTAGCCAGTAATCCAAAAGTGTTACTGTGTGATGAAGCAACCAGCGCACTCGATCCGGCAACTACCCGTTCTATTCTTGAGTTGTTGAAAGATATTAATCGCCGTCTTGGTTTGACCATTCTGCTGATTACCCATGAGATGGATGTAGTAAAGCGTATTTGTGACCGTGTCGCAGTTATCAGCAATGGCGAACTTATTGAGCAAGATACGGTGAGCGAAGTGTTCTCCCATCCGAAAACACCTTTAGCCCAGCAGTTTATCCAGTCAACATTGCATCTGGATATTCCGCAAGATTATGTCGAACGTATCGAAGCGGACAATAAAGATAAAACGATTCCTTTATTGCGTCTGGAATTTACCGGTCAGTCAGTTGATGCTCCCCTACTATCACAAACTGCACGTAACTTTAACGTCAACAGCAACATTATTAGCGCGCAAATGGATTACGCCGGTGGTGTGAAGTTTGGAATTATGTTGTGTGAAATGCAAGGGACGAGCAGTGATACAGAAGCAGCCATTGCTTGGTTACAAGAACAACATGTGAAAGTAGAGGTACTCGGTTATGTCTGAAGCGATGGTATGGTTACTCTTCCGCGGAGTATATGAAACGCTTGCCATGACTTTTGTCTCAGGTTTCTTCGGCTTTGTTCTGGGGCTTCCAGTCGGCGTATTGCTTTATATCAGTCGTCCCGGACAAATCAGTGCCAATGCAAAGCTTTATCGTAGTCTTTCCGCACTGGTCAATATTTTCCGTTCGATTCCTTTTATTATCCTACTGGTCTGGATGATTCCTTTTACTCGTGCAGTTGTTGGCACCTCTATCGGTCTACAAGCAGCAATCGTCCCCTTAACCGTTGGCGCAGCGCCTTTTATTGCCCGTATGGTTGAAAATGCATTGCTTGAAATCCCTTCCGGATTGATTGAAGCCTCAAGGGCGATGGGCGCAACGCCGTTACAGATAATCCGCAAGGTTCTGCTGCCTGAGTCATTACCCGGCTTGGTCAATGCGGCAACCATTACGCTTATCACCTTGGTGGGTTATTCTGCCATGGGTGGAGCCGTTGGCGCTGGCGGTTTAGGCCAAATTGGCTATCAGTACGGCTATATTGGTTATAACGCTACTGTGATGAATACAGTATTAGTTTTACTTGTTATTTTGGTGTACTTAATTCAACTCTCTGGCGACCGTATCGTCAGGATTGTCACTCATAAATAAGCCCCGAATCATTCCAACGTGAAGGCTGATGGGCATAAATCAATCAATAAGGAAGGGGAAACAGATGGCATTTAAACTTAAGACTCTCGCTGCACTGAGCGTTCTGGTCGGTTCTCTGGCGTTAGTCGGATGTGGGCAGGATGAGAAAGATCCAAACCATATTAAAGTGGGTGTTATTGTCGGTACTGAACAGCAAGTTGCTGAAGTTGCCAAACAAGTGGCTAAAGACAAATATGGCCTGGATGTAGAACTGGTCACATTTAATGACTACGTACTGCCAAACGAAGCGCTGAGCAAAGGCGATATTGATGTTAACGCTTTCCAGCACAAACCTTACCTTGACCAGCAGATCAAAGATCGTGGCTATCAACTGGCTTCTGTAGGTAACACCTTCGTTTACCCAATTGCAGGTTATTCTAAGAAAATTAAATCACTGGACGACCTGGAACCGGGCTCTCAGGTTGCATTACCCAATGACCCGACGAACCTTGGCCGTTCACTGCTGCTGTTGCAGAAAGTAGGGTTAATTAAGCTGAAAGATGGCGTTGGTTTACTGCCAACCGTCCTGGATGTAGTAGAGAACCCGAAAAAACTGAAGCTGGTTGAACTTGAAGCGCCGCAGCTACCACGTTCTCTGGACGATGCTCAGATCGCGCTGGCTATCATCAACACCACTTATGCCAGCCAGATTGGTCTGACACCAGCCAAAGATGGTATTTTTGTTGAAGATAAAGAGTCTCCATATGTGAACCTGATTGTCGCACGTGAAGATAATAAAGACGCAGAAAATGTCAAAAAATTCGTCCAGGCTTACCAGTCTGACGAAGTCAATGACGCAGCTAATAAAGCTTTCAACGGCGGAGCAGTTAAAGGCTGGTAATTTTCAGTATTTATTTTACATAAAAATGACAAGACGGGCCTATGCCCGTCTTGTCATTTGGGCAAGAGCTTGCTTCAATGTTGCCAAATATTATTAATTATTGAGGAAGTATTATGCGTGCTTTACCGATCTGTTTATTAGCCGTTATGCTTAGCGGCTGTTCCGTTTTAAGCAGATCCCCTGTCGAACCTGTTCAAAGCACGTCAACGCCTCCTCAAGCGAAGCCGGAAAAAGCCAAAAGCGTCCGAACTTCCGCGCCGGTAAAACTCTATACCAATGCAGAAGATTTATTGGGTAAAACCTTCCGTGACTTAGGTGAAGTCAGCGGCGTTTCTTGTCAGGCAAGTAATCAAGACTCACCAGCCAGTATTCCAACGGCCCGTAAGCGATTACAAATTAATGCCTCAAAAATGAAAGCAAATGCGGCACTGGTACACAGCTGTGAAATTACCAGCGGTGCTCCTGGCTGTTATCGCCAGGCTGTCTGCTTAGGATCGGCGTTACAAGTCTCATCTCAATGACAGATTTTCAGTTTGCACAGATAGGGACTATCCGTTCCCCTTATAAAGAGAAATTTGCCGTTCCACGTCAGCCAGGTTTAGTGGCTGACGGTGGCGGAGAGTTACACTTGGTGCCTCCTTATAATCAACAGGACGCCGTAAGGGGACTGGAAGGATTTAGTCATATCTGGCTACTGTTTGTCTTTCACCAGACGATGGAGGGCGGCTGGCGTCCGATGGTTCGTCCACCACGCCTGGGGGGAAATGCCCGTATCGGTGTCTTTGCCACCCGTTCGACTTTCCGACCCAATCCTGTTGGCATGTCTTTAGTTGAATTAAAAGGCATTCGCTGCCAGAAAGAGTCTGTTATTCTGGATCTCGGTAGTCTGGATTTAGTCGACGGTACACCTGTTATCGATATTAAACCTTACTTACCTTTTGCCGAAGCCCTGCCAGAAGCACGTGCAGGCTATGCACAACATGCTCCTGATGCCGATATGTCGGTATATTTTACCCCAGATATTCAGCGTCAGCTTGATCAGCTGGAAATTCGTTACCCGCATTTAAGTCGCTTTATTCAACAAGTGCTGGCTCAAGACCCTCGTCCCGCTTACCGAAAGGGCGAAGAAACGGGTAAAATCTATGCCGTCTCTTTGCTGGACTTTAATGTTCGCTGGCGCGTTACCAGACAAGGATTTGAGGTGTTCGCTATAGAGGCAAGTTAATTTATCCCCTCTCTCTTTTGACATCTCAGCCACACTGGTAAACTATATCCAAAATAATTCGAGTTGCGGCAAGCGAGAGAATCCTGATGAACTTACTCAAGAAAGTCATTCAGGTGAATGAGCGTAGCCAGCGCAGATGCAGCTTGAAGTATGACGGGTATATATTGAAATAATTCAGGTTGCTTATAGGAAAAGCGTTACACTCAGGCAATTTGAAATATGACGGGTATAAACCATTTTTTAAGCAGACCTCAGGTCTGCTATTCGACGTTAAACTGGAACCGTAATAACATGCGTACTAGCCAATATCTGCTCTCCACCCTGAAGGAGACGCCTGCCGATGCTGAGGTGATCAGTCACCAGCTGATGCTGCGCGCCGGGATGATCCGTAAGCTGGCCTCTGGGTTATATACCTGGATGCCCACTGGATTACGCGTCCTGAAAAAAGTCGAAAACATCGTGCGTGAAGAAATGAATAACGCTGGTGCAATCGAAGTGTCTATGCCTGTCGTTCAACCAGCCGACTTATGGCAGGAAAGTGGACGCTGGGAGCAATATGGCCCGGAATTATTACGTTTTGTTGATCGTGGCGAACGTCCGTTTGTTCTCGGCCCGACACATGAAGAGGTTATCACTGACCTTATTCGTAATGAACTCAGCTCTTATAAACAGCTGCCTCTGAATTTATTCCAGATTCAAACTAAATTCCGTGACGAAGTTCGTCCACGTTTTGGTGTTATGCGTTCCCGTGAATTCCTGATGAAAGATGCTTATTCTTTCCATACTTCACAGGAATCTTTGCAAGAAACCTATGACAAGATGTACGACGCGTACAGTAAAATCTTTTCCCGCATGGGTCTGGATTTCCGTGCTGTGCAAGCAGATACCGGTTCAATCGGCGGCAGTGCTTCTCATGAGTTCCAGGTTCTGGCAAACAGCGGTGAAGATGATGTTATCTTCTCTGACAGTTCAGATTATGCAGCTAATATTGAGTTTGCAGAAGCCGTCGCGCCGGCTACCGCCCGGGCCGCACCAACAGTTGAAATGAGCCAGATTGACACACCCAATGCGAAAACCATTGCCGATTTGGTGGAACAATTCTCACTGCCAATTGAAAAAACCGTCAAGACCTTGCTGGTTAAAGCGAGCGAAGAGAGTGCTGCATCACTGGTCGCTTTACTGGTACGTGGCGATCATGAGTTGAACGAAGTCAAGGCTGATAAACTTCCACAAGTTGCCAGCCCGCTGACATTCGCAACCGAAGAAGAAATTCGCGCCGTTGTCAAAGCAGGGCCAGGTTCGCTCGGACCCGTTAATCTGAATATTCCTGTCATTGTCGACCGTAGCGTAGCAGTAATGAGTGACTTCTCTGCTGGCGCTAATATCGATGGTAAGCACTTTATCGGGATTAACTGGGATCGTGATGTCGCCCTCCCTGAGGTTGCCGATCTTCGTAATGTCGTCGCCGGCGATCCAAGCCCGGATGGCAAAGGTACCTTAATGATCAGAAGGGGGATCGAAGTCGGCCATATCTTCCAGCTGGGAACTAAATATTCCGAAGCGCTGAAAGCAGCTGTTCAGGGTGAAGATGGTCGTAACCAGACTCTGACTATGGGCTGTTATGGTATCGGTGTGACACGCGTAGTTGCCGCAGCTATCGAGCAGAACTTTGACGACCGCGGTATTTTATGGCCAGATGCGATGGCACCATTCCATGTTGCCATCCTGCCGATGAATATGCACAAATCTTTCCGTGTACAACAGCTGGCAGAAGAGCTCTATACTACATTACGTTCTCAAGGCATTGAAGTGCTGCTGGACGACCGTAAAGAGCGCCCAGGCGTGATGTTTGCAGATATGGAACTGATTGGTATTCCACACACTATCGTTATCGGCGATCGTAATCTTGATAACGAAGAGATTGAATACAAAAATCGTCGTGAAGGCGACAAGCAGATGATTAAGACGGGTGAAATCGTTGATTTCCTGGTTAAGCAAATCAAAGGCTAATGTTGTATTACGCTGAAAAGTAATCTCCGACCTGCACCCGTTTTAGCGATTTATTTCGCGCTGGTGCAGGTCCTGTTCTGCTTCCTGCTCTCTTGTTCATTTCCCCGGCAGCAAACTCAATTAACTCTGACAGTTTTTCCCCGGAAAGAATTTTACCTGACCGTCTGACACCAGCACATTCTGAAGCCTGTCGCTATCAGGCTTTGGTTGTTCAATAAAATGTGCATCAAATTGCAATAATACTGGTAGAACATTCTCATCACGCACTGCCAGATAAGCTTCTTGCAGTGCAGCATTACTGTCTACTGGATAAATTTTACCGCTACCACAATCCTTAAAGATAGCGGCGTCTGCCATGTAGGTATATTCCCCTTTCATCGTCATCGGGGTCGTCGGCAATGTAAGGTTATCTGCTTTAAGTGTGAAATTCTGAGGTGACTTAATCGGCTCCCCTTTCGCATCCAGCATAATCAGACTGTCTTCTTTAGGTAAGAAATACTGCTTCTCCCCCTGGCTTGATGTCAGCACCAGTTTATTCGCAGTACGAGCCCAGTCACCATAACTCGCGAACGAAGTATCTTTCCCTAAATAAGTATAATTCATTATCCAAGTACCTGATGCATCAAGATACAGCGACGCATCAATGCCTTCACAATCGGCACAAGGAATAATACCGCGATAGCTTTGCTGCATTGGTTTCAATGGCATGGCATGTTCAGAGGCCACCGCCTGAGTATCATTGCGATTATTACAACCAAACAGTGCAAATAAGCTGAGTACTGCGGCTATGGTCAGAACTTGTTTACTCATTGTCTCTTCCTTATGCAAGTTCCCATCCCTGTGGCTAATGGGAATAATCGCGGAGCTTGCCGCGCCGCGCTTTCGTTTCTGATTTTTGTGCCTTTGACACCAAACGACGCTCTTTCGACGCACGCGTCGGTTTAGTTACTTTACGGCATTTAGGTACGACAGTTAATTCCAGGATAAGTGCCACTAAACGAGCCAGCGCAGCATCACGATTCATATCCTGACTGCGATAGGATTGCGCTTTGATAATCACAACACCTTCAGGTGTAATTAAATGATGGGGTCGCGCCAGTAACCGGGCTTTATCCGCCTCTGGTAAACTGGAAGCAGAGATATCAAACCGCAGATGAATAGCCGTCGATGTTTTATTAACATGCTGCCCGCCAGCTCCTTGCGATCGGATAGCGGTCATCACGACTTCATTTTCTGGAATAGATAATCTTTGCGAGACTCTAATCATGCGGATTGTTGCCAGCAGCTAAAGTGAATTTCCAGATTACGGGTTTCATCAGACAGCCAGATAGCCCCATCCTGGATAGTCGCTTGCAGACTCATCGTTCGGGTAGCAAAGTCACTTAGCTTTGCCAGTTGCTCATCGTCCAGATACCAGACTGATAAATTTTTAAACTGGTTTGCCTTGTTCTGGTTTTGTTGCCACCAAACCTGAGCCGCACGGCTATTGTAGGTAAATAACGCGACCTGAGCAGACTGACTACAGGCTTTTTTCAAACGTCGCTCTTCAGGAAGACCAAGTTCTATCCATAGGTCGATCCCCAGATGGTCGTTTTTCAACCATACTTCTGGTTCATCATCAGCACACAGCCCGCGAGTAAATTGTAACCGTTCGTTAGCGTATTTGATCCAAGCCAGTAAACGTAACATCATGCGTTCTTGCGTTTCAGAAGGATGACGTGCCAGAGTGAGATGGCTATCCAGAAACAAATTCCTGTCAAGATCGGCTACATTCACCACTGCTTTATATATTGTTGCTTTTAACGCCATCATTCCTCCTTTCAATAATTGTCGCTATTGTAGCGAAGATTTCCCTAAAAGACTGTTGCCTTAATCTCTGTCGTAAGCAGACTCATTTATTTCAATTCAATCACTGTGATATAGTCGCCTTGCTAAACTGCATTTATCTTCGTAGAGTAACGGATTACATGCCGCAAAATCAGGCTTCTGAAAGGAGGGTGTGTGGAAAAATATTGTGAGCTGATACGAAAGCGCTATACAGAAATCGCAAGTGGTGACTTAGGGTACATCCCTGATGCGCTAAATTGCGTTTTGATGGCTCTGAACAACGTTGCATCCAGCGAAGCAATATCTGAGTCGGTCAGGGAACAGGCGGCTTATGCTGCCGCTAACTTACTGGTGAGCGATTATGTCAATAAATGATGTCTACCAACCCATCAATTGCGACGACTATGATAATCTTGAGCTTGCCTGCCAGCGGCATTTACTTATCACGCTGGAGCTAAAAGATGCTGAAATTTTCAAAGCAAAAGCTCAGGATCTGGTATCTCGCAAGAACATTGAATATCTGGTAGTAGAGAGCAGCGAGAGTAAACGAGAAATACGTCTCGATAGAATACACAGCTTCAGCCATCCTGATATTGGCACCATTATTGTCAGTGAAGAATGAGCCTTTATTGAAGAAATAATGCCCACCCGGCAGGTCACTCTCTACGACTTGTCAGGTGGGGCTGCTACAGTCTCGCCAATCCGATCATTAATCACCCTTGTTAAAATCTATCCACCAGCTATCACTGACCGAAGACTGCCCCTCTTTAGTAACAAAAATGCCTATCGCCGCGATCAGTTTGTCCCCGTAAAACAGCAAGGGTGTGACTTCACGCTGCCAGGGGGGAATATTAAGTTCCTGCCATATTTTTTTCAGCAAACGTCCCCTGTCTCGCCCGGCAATATATTGCAGGCCGCTGGCTTTAAATCTTACCGTCACGACTTCATCAGCTTTCGGGGTACGCACCGCCATTCCTTTCTGTTGTACCGACAAAATACCGAGTCCGGCAAGCGCTAAAGGTTCAAAAGGCGCAGGCCATGAATAAATTTTATCGGTGTCGTTTTGCATAACGGGCACCCAGTATAACGCCCCCTGAAAGCGTCGGACTTCATGCTGCCCCAGCTGTAAACGCGGGCTCGCATCATCCCTGCTCAAGGCGACTTCCTGCCACACACGTTGCAGAGCCAGCCTCGATGGCATCAGAGCCTGATGAAATTTAAACCAGCGCCTCAGAATCGCATAACGTCGGACATCGCTCATCTCGCAGAGAGGGGCGATATCTAAGCAACCGCTGTCCGACATTAAATCCGTAAGTTGTTCTGCCAACAGTTCATCCAACAGTTGCTCCTGCTCGCCACAGAGTTGTGCGCTACGGGTCACACTGCGGGCAAAATGCGGCCAGCGCTGCTGGATAACGGGCAATACGTGTAAGCGCAAAAAATTGCGATCGTACTTATCATCTTGGTTACTCTCATCTTCAATCCAGCTTAACTGATACTCAGCAGCCCAGCGTTCAAGCTCAATGCGGCTCAGGTTAAGTAAGGGACGTAGCAACTGCGTATGGGCAAAATCGAGTCGCTCAGGCATTGCCGCCAGCCCCGCAGGACCACTCCCCCGCTTTAGTGACAGTAATACTGTTTCGCACTGATCGTCTTGATGTTGCGCCGTCAGGAGAACTTCATCAGGGAGGAGGGCCTGGGTTAATACCTGATAACGGGCC
This sequence comes from uncultured Cedecea sp., assembly GCF_947498825.1. Classification (GTDB taxonomy): domain Bacteria; phylum Pseudomonadota; class Gammaproteobacteria; order Enterobacterales; family Enterobacteriaceae; genus JGM124. The sequence continues at coordinate 10,200 of NZ_CANMLV010000017.1, forward strand.
TGGCGGGCTTCGGCTTCAATTCCCTGTCCACTCGTTGGCAACTGAACATAAGCCACTTCTAAGGCAACACCCCACTGACGACAAAGGGACTGGCAGTGGGTGACCCAGCTATCGGCTCGCGCACTTAAACCATGATGAACATGCATAGCCCGGATCTGGAGTTCTGGTGCGACAGAGTCACGTAATAGCGTTAACTGGTGTAACAAGACCGTTGAGTCCAGTCCACCACTAAAGGCCACCAGCAGGCGACGATGTGATTGTAAAAAAATCAGAAGTTGACGGATATCCATAATTTTATCTAAAACAACCAGAGTTAATACAAAAGGTTACTGTTGATAAAGCTCGAGAGGTAAACCATCAGGATCGGTGAAAAAGGTGAACGGTTTTTCAGTAACCTGATCGACTCGAACCGCTTCGCACACCACTCCGTGGTGTTCAAGATGTTGTATTGCCTGGTGAATATCATCGACGCTAAAAGCTAAGTGCCGTAATCCACAAGCTTCAGGATAGCTGGCTCTGGCACGTGGCGAGGGAAAGGAAAAAAGCTCGATAACATACTGACCATTCAGGGCTAAATCGCCTTTCCATGAATCACGTTCCTCCCGGTACACTTCTGCCAGTAACGTGAAACCTAATATGTCGCAATAGAACTGCTTACTGCGGGCATAATCGGTAGCAATAATCGCAATATGATGTACCTGCTTTAAACCTAACATAAAAGCCTCTTAAGCCCATCTACAAAAAAAACCCTGCAAGTTGTAGCAACTTACAGGGTGTGATTTAACTGACGCGAAGACTTAGCGCTGATTACGCGTAACCGTAGTTCATCAAGCGATGATAACGACGGTTTAACAGCTCTTCAGTATCCAGAACATCAAGATCGGCCAGATCGGCCAGCAGCTGGGTACGTAAAGATGCCGCCATCTGCTCAGGAGAGCGATGCGCACCGCCGGAAGGTTCGGTGATAACCGTGTCAATCAGCTTCAGCTCTTTCAAGCGCGGGGCAATAATCCCCATCGCTTCAGCAGCCAGTGGAGCTTTATCGGCACTTTTCCACAAAATGGAAGCACAGCCTTCCGGGGAGATAACAGAATAAGTGCTGTACTGAAGCATATTCACTTTATCACCCACGCCAATTGCCAGCGCGCCACCTGAGCCACCTTCACCAACAACGGTACAGATAATCGGTACTTTCAGGCGTGACATTTCACGCAGGTTACGGGCAATAGCTTCAGACTGCCCACGTTCTTCGGCTCCCACACCAGGATAGGCGCCGGGAGTATCAATGAAGGTAATAATGGGCATTTTAAAACGCTCAGCCATTTCCATCAGGCGCAAAGCCTTACGGTAACCTTCTGGCGCAGGCATACCAAAGTTACGGCGAATTTTCTCTTTAGTTTCACGCCCTTTTTGATGACCTATGATCATCACTGGACGCCCATCAAGACGCGCCGTTCCACCCACGATGGCTTTGTCATCAGCATAGGCACGATCGCCCGCTAACTCATCAAAATCATCAAACGCCAGACGAATATAGTCCAGCGTGTAAGGGCGTTGTGGATGTCGTGCCAGCTGAGCAATTTGCCAGGCACCTAAATCTGCGAAGATTTTACGTGTCAGCTCTGCGCTTTTTTCGCGCAGGCGCTTAACTTCGTCATCCAGATTAATATCCAGTTTTTCATCCTGACGGTTCACAGACATCAGGGAATCAATTTTCGCTTCCAGCTCTGCAATCGGCTGTTCGAAATCAAGGAAATTCAGACTCATAATATTCCTGTTTTAGTCAAACTCCAGTTCCACCTGCTCCGAACCTATCAGGGTCCGCAGATCGTTTAACAAACGATCGTTAGGAGAAACACGCCAGGTTGCGCCAAAACGCAACCGAGTTCGTGCATCCGACCTCTGATAGTAGAGATGTACCGGAATTGTCCCCGAACGATGGGGTTCCAGAGACTGACGGAGACGGTTTAAAAGCTGGTCATCAATTTGCCTGTCCGTCAGCGAGATAGCAAGTCCGCGCGCATATTTTTCACGCGCTTCATCGATATCCATCAGCTCTCGGGCCATCATTTTAAGCCCTCCGCTGAAGTCATCGAAGCTGACCTGTCCGCTAACGATCAGGATACGGTCTTTTTCCAGCAAATGCTGGTACTTTTCTAGCGCATCTGTAAATAACATCACTTCCAGACGACCCGAACGGTCATCCAGAGTACAGATACCGATACGATTGCCTCGCTTAGTGACCATAACCCGCGAAGCAATCACCAATCCGGCAGCCGTAGCCACTTTACCACGATCTGTCGGATGCATCTCTTTTAAGCGCACGCCACCGACGTAGCGCTCAATTTCTTTCAAGTACTGAGTGATAGGATGACCGGTCAGATACAGACCCAGGGTCTCACGTTCACCATCCAATACTCGTTGTTCAGGCCAGCTAACAACACTGGCATAGGATTTTTCAACCTGTTCAGGCTCTTCAGCCAGCACCCCAAACATATCAGCCTGACCAATCGCTTCTGCTTTCGCGTGCTGATCGGCCGCTTTCAGGGCATCGCCCAGCGCATTCATTAATGCGGCACGATGCGGACCTAATCGGTCAAAAGCACCGGACATAACCAGTTTTTCGAGTACTCGCCGGTTCAGTTTTTTAGTATCAGTTCTGGCGCAGAGATCAAATAACTCGCGGAAATATCCACCTTCGTTTCTGGCTTCAATAATCGCTTCGATAGGACCTTCACCCACACCTTTAATCGCACCAATGCCGTAGACGATTTCATCATCATCATTGACATGGAAGTGATACAGCCCGGAGTTAATATCCGGTGGCAGTATCTTCAGCCCCATACGCCAGCATTCATCGACCAACCCGACAATTTTATCAGTATTGTCCATATCAGCCGTCATTACCGCAGCCATAAACTCAGCCGGATAGTGCGCTTTCAGCCACAGGGTCTGATAAGAAACCAGTGCATAGGCTGCTGAGTGCGATTTGTTAAATCCATAGCCAGCAAATTTTTCCACCAGATCAAAGATATGCATGGCCAACTCGCCATCCACACCATTATTTTTGGCCCCATCTTCAAAACTCGAGCGCTGTTTCGCCATTTCCTCGGGTTTCTTTTTACCCATGGCCCGGCGCAGCATATCAGCCCCACCCAGAGTATAACCTGACAGCACCTGGGCTATCTGCATTACCTGTTCTTGATAGAGTATAATGCCATACGTCGGCTCCAGTACCGGCTTCAGGCTTTCATGCTGCCACTGAATATCAGGATAGGAAATCGCTTCACGTCCGTGCTTACGGTCAATAAAGTTATCCACCATACCCGACTGTAATGGACCAGGACGGAACAATGCTACCAAGGCTATCATATCTTCAAAACAGTCTGGCTGTAGACGTTTGATCAAATCTTTCATGCCGCGAGATTCAAGCTGGAAAACAGCTGTCGTCTCTGAACGCTGTAGCATATCGAAGCTTTTTTTGTCGAACAACGGGATCGCCGCAATATCTAATGGCTCTTCACCCTTCTTCTTACGCTTGGCATTGATCATTTCCAATGCCCAGTTGATGATAGTGAGCGTACGCAGACCCAGGAAGTCAAATTTAACTAAGCCCGCGTACTCCACATCATTCTTATCAAATTGAGTAACCGGATGCTGCCCCTGCTCGTCACAATATAAGGGAGCAAAGTCAGTAATTTTAGTCGGTGCTATAACAACCCCACCGGCATGTTTACCGGCATTTCGCGTCACGCCTTCAAGCTTACGCGCCATATCGATCAGCGCTTTGACTTCCTCATCTGCTTCGTAGATCTCGGGCAGTTGTGGTTCGGCTTCAAAGGCCTTCGCCAGCGTCATGCCCGGATCCGGCGGGATCAGTTTTGAGATCCGGTCGACAAACCCGTAGGGGTGCCCTAATACACGCCCAACGTCGCGAATAACCGCCTTGGCAGCCATAGTACCAAAGGTGATTATCTGAGATACCGCTTCGCGCCCGTACATTTCTGCCACGTGGTCGATAACCAAATCGCGTTTTTCCATACAGAAATCGATGTCAAAGTCAGGCATCGATACGCGTTCTGGATTAAGAAAACGTTCAAACAGGAGATCAAATTCAAGCGGGTCGAGATCGGTAATACTTAATGCATAAGCGACCAGTGAACCGGCACCAGAACCACGCCCTGGTCCTACAGGAACCCCGTTATCCTTAGACCACTGAATAAACTCCATGACTATCAGAAAGTAGCCCGGGAAGCCCATCTGGTTAATCACCTTGAGTTCAATATCCAGGCGCTCATCATATTCGCCGCGTTTCTCAGCGCGAACCTCAGGGTCCGGGAATAAGAACTCAAGACGTGCTTCCAGACCTTCCTTAGATTTCAGTACCAAGAAGTCTTCGGTGGTCATCTCTCCGGTCGGGAACTGAGGCAAGAAGTATTCACCAAGCCGGACAGTGGTATTACAACGTTTGGCTATTTCAACGGTATTGTCCAGCGCTTCCGGAATATCTGAGAAAAGCTCACACATTTCCTCTTCACTACGCATATATTGCTGTGAACTATAGTTGCGCGGACGTTTAGGATCATCAAGCGTGAAGCCATCATGAATCGCAACGCGAATTTCATGGGCATCAAAATCTTCGGCATTAATGAAGCGAACATCATTGGTCGCCACAACGGGTAAATCGTGAGTCTGCGCGAAGGCAACCGCTTCATGGATATAGCGCTCTTCGTCCGGTCGACCCGTACGAATTAATTCCAGATAAAAACGATCGGCAAAATAGTGCTGATAGAATTCCAGGCACTGCTCTGCCAAAGTCTGATTACCGCGCAATAGCATTTTACCAATATCGCCCAGTCGACCACCGGAGAGCAGAATCAGACCTTCGTTAAGTTCCGCCAGCCATTCGTTGTCAATATAAGGACCCGCAGCACCGTAGCCACGCTGATAAGCACGGGATATCAACAAAGTCAGGTTGTGATAACCCGTATTATTCGCGGCCAGCACCGTCAAATGGCTAAATTCATCACCCAGCAGAGGATTGGCAACATTAAAATCAGCGCCGATAATCGGCTTCATTCCAGCCCCATGCGCCGAGCCATAAAATTTCACCAAACCACACAGGTTGGTGAAATCCGTAATTGCCAGCGCAGGCAGATTTAATGCCGCATTTTTTTTGACCAATGGCCCGACTTTCGCCAGGCCATCAATCATAGAATAATCACTGTGCACCCGAAGGTGAATGAAACGAGGTTCAGCCATCTTTCATCCATTAATTCTGCTCTGGTTCCCGTCGTTCAGGAGAGCAGCCCAAGTGAGCGTTTGACAGGAGCAAAGCTACGGCGATGATGCTCAGTTGCACCATGTTCAGCCAGCCTCTCCAAGTGAAGAGCGGTTGGATACCCTTTGTGTTGGGCAAAACCATATTGCGGGAAACGCGTATCCAGTTCAACCATCTCGCGATCGCGGGTCACTTTAGCCAGTATTGATGCCGCGCTGATCTCAGCGACCCGGCTATCACCTTTGACCACAGCCATTGAGGGCACAGGCAATGACGGGCAGCGATTTCCGTCAATAAGAACATATTCCGGTACAACACTCAGCCCGGCAACAGCACGTTGCATTGCCAGCATGGTGGCGTGCAGAATATTAAGCTGGTCAATCTCTTGCGGCTCTGCCCTTCCAAGATTCCAGCTTAACGCTTTTTCGACTATTTCGTCGAACAGTGCAAGGCGACGTTTTTCCGAGAGTGCTTTTGAGTCAGCAAGCCCTTTAATCGGTCTTGCTGGGTCAAGAATAACGGCGGCCGTTACCACAGCCCCGACCAGAGGCCCACGGCCGACTTCATCGACGCCAGCAACCAAATGTGAATGCGGATAGATAAACTCAATCATTGCGCCAACTCCAGTACTGCCGCTGCTGCTTGCTCATCGGCATTACAACGAATCAGCTGATGCAAACGAAGAAACTCTTCATGCATTTGATGACTTTCAGCACTCTCTTCAAGCAAAGGCATCAAAGCCGTTGCCAGAGCTATGGGCTCGCATTCGTCTTGCAATAATTCGGTAACCAGTCCCTTTCCTGCCAGTAAATTAGGCAGTGAAACATAGTCCGTTTTAACCAAGCGTTTTGCCAGCCAGAAAGTGAAAGGTTTCATGCGATAGCCCACAACCATCGGACATTTTGCTAACATACATTCCAGAGCCGCAGTACCTGAAGCCAGTAAAGCCGCATCGCTGGCAATCATCACTTCACGTGCCTTGCCATCCAACAGATGAACGTCAAGTTCCGGGGCAATCTCAGCTTTAATTCTTTCGAACTGTTCCCGCCGTTTGGTGTTCACCAGCGGCACCAAAACCTGAAGTGCTGGCCAGCGTTTACGCAATAACTGAGCCGTACGCAGAAAGTCTGCGCTGAGCATCTCAACTTCAGCGTTGCGACTTCCAGGTAACAACGCAAGACATTTTGCCTGTGGATCGATACCCAGTGCATGTCTGGCGGCCTGTTTATCCGGCGACAATGGGATAGCATCTGCCATCGTGTGGCCGATAAACCGGCAAGGAACATTAAATTTATCGTAAAACGCTTTTTCAAAAGGTAAGAAGGCCAGCACCAAATCGGTTGCTTTGCCAATTTTGAAAACCCGTTTTTGTCGCCAAGCCCATACCGAGGGACTCACGTAGTGGATAGTTTTGATACCGCGCGCTTTGAGATTACCTTCAAGCGTGATATTAAAGTCAGGCGCATCGATCCCAACAAAAACATCTGGCTGTAATGCGGTAAACCGTTTGGTCAAATCGGCACGAATATGCAGCAGACGACGCAGGCGAGAAAATACCTCAACAATGCCCATCACCGCCAGCTCTTCCATTTCATACCAGGCTTCGCAGCCTTCGGCCTGCATCAAGGGACCCGCGACGCCAACAAAACGTGCATCCGGAACTTGCGCTTTTATTGCACGAATCAGCCCGGCCCCAAGAATATCGCCGGAGGTTTCTCCGGCGACCAGGGCAATAGTAAGGGGACGCCCAGCCTTCATTTAGCGAATAACGCCACGCGTTGAACGCGCAAAGAATTCAATAAAGGCATTCACCTCTGGGTGTTGCTCTGCAATTTCAGCAATTTCCGGCTTAGCTTCTTCCAGTGTTTTACCGCTACGGTAAAGCGCTTTGTAAGCATGACGGATGGCGTTAATCGCCTCTTTACTGAAACCACGACGCTTCAACCCTTCAATGTTCACTCCAAAGGGCGTAGCATGGTTACCCTGAGCGATAACATAAGGTGGTACGTCCTGGGCCACACCCGAACAGCCACCGACCATGACATGCGCACCAATAATACAGAATTGATGTACTGCGGTCATACCACCAATGATGGCGAAATCATCGACAGAAACATGTCCCGCAAGGGTGGCATTATTCGCAAGGATACAGCGATTCCCAACCGTACAATCATGCGCAACGTGTGCGTTGATCATCAGCAGATTATCGCTACCTACCTTCGTTAATCCCCCCCCCTGAGTCGTACCACGATGAATCGTCACGCTTTCACGAATACGGTTACGGTCACCAATTTCAACACGCGTAGGCTCACCCGCGTATTTCAGATCCTGGTTAACTTCACCGATAGAGGTGAACTGGTAAATCTCATTATCGCGGCCAATTTTAGTATGGCCGTTGATAACCACATGAGATTTCAGTACTGACCCTTCACCAATTTCGACATCAGAACCGACAATGCAAAATGGACCAATGTGAACATTAGCACCAATAATGGCACCTTCTTCAACAATGGCGGATGGATGTATAAAGGCAGATTTATCAATCACGAATTAAGTCTCCCGGCTACGAGCACACATCATAGTTGCTTCACAGACAATTTTACCGTCTACTGTTGCAACACCTTTGAAACGCGTCAAACCACGACGGGTTTTCTCAAAGGTCACTTCCATAATCATTTGGTCACCAGGCACAACCGGACGTTTAAAACGCGCATCATTGATACCCGCGAAGTAGTACAGCTCGCCTGGTTCCAGTTTACCTACGCTTTTAAATGCAAGAATACCGGTGGCCTGCGCCATGGCTTCTAAAATCAGTACGCCCGGGAAAATCGGTTTACCCGGAAAATGCCCCTGGAAAAAGGGTTCATTAACAGAAACATTTTTTACTGCCCGCAGAAAATGGCCTTCTTCAAACTCCAAAACACGATCCACCAGTAGGAACGGGTAACGGTGCGGGAGTAACTCTAAAATCTCTTCAATATGCAGAGTATGAGTGTCAGTTGTCAAAATACTCTTCCTGTCTAAATATGCTAAATGGCAGTAATAACGCGGCCTGCGACTATACAGAGAAAGCCGCAGGCCGCAAATCAATTGACGCTATATCCTGAACGTTAACCTTACGAGCTAACGCCGGTATACACGGCAAAACTGGTGCTCAATCTTGTTGATTGACCTTACGTTCGATGGCTTTTAAGCGTTTGCTTATGTCATCAATATTCATCACCAATGCCGCGGTTTTACGCCACACTTTATTGGGTTGCAATGGAATGCCAGAAGAGTATACACCAGGTTCGGTAATTGGGCGCATAACCATTCCCATACCGGTGATATTCACCTTGTCACAGATTTCCATATGACCATTAATCACACTGGCGCCACCTATCATGCAGTAGCGGCCAATTTTCAGGCTACCGGCCATAATAACACCGCCTGCAACCGCCGTATTGTCACCAATCACAACGTTGTGGGCTATCTGGCACTGGTTATCAATAATAACACCATTACCAATTATCGTGTCATCCAGTGCACCGCGATCGATGGTGGTACAAGCACCGATTTCAACCTTATTGCCGATAATAACCCTACCCAGTTGCGGTATCTTGATCCAATTGCCGCGGTCATTAGCATAGCCAAAACCATCAGCACCGATTACCGTTCCGGACTGAACCAGACAATCTGAACCGATTTCAATCTCATGATAAATTGAGACGTTAGCCCATAAACGACTGCCAGAACCAATTTTCGTCTTTTTACCGATAAAACAACCCGCCCCAATCACGACATTATCACCCAGTTCTACACCTGATTCGATAACGGCATTGGCACCAATTGAGACGTTTTTACCAAGCACTGCACTGGCATCAATCACCGCACTGGGTGCGATATTACTGGCCGGTTGAGGCGTGGTATCAAGAATTTGAGCCATTCGTGCATAAGTAAGATAAGGATTCTTAACAACTAATGCAGCGCTTTTGGCATAAGGCAGGTCTGCTTCGCTCATCACAACAACAGAAGCCTGACAAGTTGCCAGCTGCTCACGGTAACGTGGATTAACAATAAACGTTACCTGGCCGGCTTGGGCCGTTTGCATAGATGCGACGCCGGTGATGACGATATCGCCATCACCGTGCAATTCCGCATCCAACTGCTGAGCTAAATCAGCCAGTCGAATCGAAACCATGGCTTATTTAACCTGTTTCAGTACGTCTGATGTAATATCTGTTACGTTTTTACCAGTATAAGCGACAGTACTGGAGTCCAGTACCACATCATAACGCTTGTCGTCTGCGACTTTCTTCACTGCGGCCTGGATACGCGTGACCAGTTTTCCACGTTCTTCGTTAGAACGACGGTTACGGTCTTGCTCAAACGCCTGGGCTTTGCTGGCGAAAGTTTCACGCTCAGTCATCACCTGTTTTTCCAGTTTAGTACGCTCTGCGGCTTTCATGGTAGAACCATCGCGTTGCAGACGTTGCATCTTAGTTTGCAGATTGGTTTCCAAACTTTGCAGTTCAGATGCACGACCTTTAAACTCATTTTCCAGTGTACTGGAAACACCTGAGTTCTGTGCAACCTGCTGGAATAAACTTCCCATATTAACGACTGCAATGTCAGAAGCTGCCTGAACGCTGGCAGAAGTAACTAAAGCAATTCCAAGACCTGCGGCAACTAACCACTTTTTCAAAATGAACTCCTTACCATACCAATTTGTGTCCGAAAACACGTCTTTTTTGATTCCCCGCCAGCCTTAAGGCTGGTGGGTTCACTCTGTTACTGCATGTCACATTCCAGGTTGCACTAATACAAATTACCAAGTTTTACCAATGTTAAATTGGAACTGTTCAGACTTATCACCTTCATAAGTTTTTACAGGCTTAGCATAAGAGAAGACCAATGGTCCCAGCGGTGACATCCACTGTAAGGCAATACCAGCGGACATACGAATATCACTTGGTTTACCATAATCCGGTAAGCCTGCAATGTTATCCCAATTGGTATCCCAGACTGTACCGGCATCCATAAACAAGGAAGTACGTACAGAGTTGGCATACTGCTCACTCAGGAATGGCGTTGGTGTAATAAGTTCGAGACTTGCCACACCCATAGCATTACCACCTACGGCATCATTGGAACGACAATACTGACTGCCAATATCAGTAGTCTCACAGTTACGCTGATTCGGTCCATAATAAACGGCCTTAGGACCGATGTTATTAGACTGGAAACCACGTACAGTACTGGAACCACCGGCATAGAAGTTTTCATAGAACGGCATCTCTTTGCCGCCTAAACCGTCACCGTAACCCCAACGTGTTCTGCCCAGTACCACCCAGGTTCTGTCCTGGTTAATAGGGAAGTAACTTGCAGTATCCAGCGTGACTTTATAAAACTCATTTTCGGAACCAGGGATGGTCACTTTACCATTCAGATTGACGCGAGAGCCTTCAGTTGGGAAGAATCCGCGGTCAAGATTGTTGTAGGTCCAGCCATAGTTCAGCGTGAAGTCATCCGCAGAGAAGCCATTTGATTTGACATCACGGGAAGGATTTTCACCCATCGAGTCCAGATAACGCCACATAGCAACTTGCGGTTGCATGTTCGACAATGAGTTATGAACATAGCCTAACCCCAGACGCAACGTATTGTATTCGTTGACAGGGAAACCGAGGGTGCTGTCCAGACCATAACTTTTGTTCGTATAGTCAGAGAGGTCAGCATCATTGGCTTTAAAATCATTGTAGAAAAGACGTCCGCCAAGGCTGACACCATCGACAGTGAAATACGGGTCAGTTACGGACAATTCCGCATAGGTCTGATAGTCGTTTTTAGTTCCATTGATGCCAACAGCATAACCTGTACCTAACCAGTTATCCTGCTGAACACCCACCTGGAAGCTGACACCACTTTCCGTACCATAGCCGATACCAAAGTTTAAGCTACCGGTATTTCGCTCTTTCACTTTATAGATAACATCTACTTGGTCGGGGATACCTGAAACACGCTGAGTATCGACATCAACTGTTTCAAAATAACCCAGACGGTTCAGACGCTCTTTACCGGCATCAACTAAGTCGCTACCAAGCCAGGCACCTTCCATCTGACGCATTTCGCGACGCAGAACGACATCTTTACTGGTATCGTTACCTTCAAAGCGGATCTTACGTACGTAGAAACGATTTCCGGCATCAACACTGACGTGCAGTTTTACCGTTTTATCAACGTCATTGATTTCAGGCTGAGTCTGTACTCGCGGATAAGCATACCCATAACGGCCTAGCAGCTTTTTAATGCTGTCTTCCATCTGGGTGACTTTGGCTCCGCTATATAATTCTTCAGGCTTGAATACCGTCAGACCTTCGATTTCAGCCGAATATCCAGCCAGATTGCCTCTCACATCAACACCATTAAGCTTGTATTTCTCGCCTTCAGTGATGTTAATAGTGACATAAATACTTTTTTTGTCTGGCGTCAGGCTAACCTGCGTGGAGTCAATATTGAAACGCGCATAACCGCGATCAAGATAGTAACTGCGCAGCGTTTCAAGGTCTCCGGCCAGTTTTTGTTTCTGATATTTACGATCAGCAACAACGTTCCACCAAGGCACTTCATCCCTTAACTGGAACTGAGAGATAAGCTCTTCAGTGGTAAAGACTTTATTACCGACGATGTTAATCTGCTGAATTTTCGCAGAAACGCCTTCCTGGAATACCAGTTTTAAGTCAACGCGATTTCTTGGCAATGGTGTGACTACCGCTTTCACGCTAGCACTGTATTTACCTACGCTGTAGTAGAAATCTTCAAGTCCCTTTTCGATATCAGCAATCGTAGTACGATCCAGAGACTCACCCACGCGAACCCCTGAAGCTTCAAGGTTTTGCTTGAGCATGTCATCTTTCACCGACTTATTGCCAGAGAAAGTGATGTTCGCAATAGTTGGGCGTTCTTTAACCTGAACCAGAAGTGTATCACCATCGCGTAATACTCTTACGTCTTCGAAGTTGCCAGTGGCAAACAACGAACGAATAGTATTACTGATGTCCTCGTCAGAGATGTTATCCCCAACGCGAACAGGCATGCTAAGGAGGGCCGCACCAACGGCAACTCGTTGCAGGCCTTCGAAATGAATGTCCTTCACTACGAACCCGTCTGCACCGTATACGGTGGCGCTGCTAAACAGCAGCGACGCTATGAGCAACTTTTTCATCGCCATCGTTGTTACGCGTTATTCCTAACCTATTCTCTATAAACGAGAGAAATCATTGAAAAGTGCAAGCCCCATTAATAACACCAGCAAAACAGAGCCAATGCGATAACTAACATCTTGAACTCGCTCAGAAACCGGTGCGCCTTTTAGTTTCTCAATTGCTAAAAACAGCAGATGTCCGCCGTCCAGAACAGGAAGAGGGAACAGGTTAATTATACCCAAGTTAATGCTAATGAGAGCCAAGAACATGAGGTAGTAAATCACACCGTATTCCGCTGACATCCCTGCGCCCTGGGCAATTGAGATTGGCCCACTGAGATTATTCAGCTTTACATCACCGGTTATTAATTTTCCCAGCATGTTGACCGTGAGCTTCATCAGTTGCCAGGTTTTATCCGTAGCTTCTGCGACTGCAACAAACGGTCCGTACTGTTTTACTGTTTTGTACTCTTCAGGTAACGGGATGACTTCTGGTACTACTCCCGCAAATCCTTCTAACTTCGTTTTGCCCTGTTTACTATCGGGGGTAAGCGTTAGCTCACGGGGCTCCCCTTTACGATCGACCTCGACCATTAGTGGCTGACCTGGATTATCACGAACCTGATAAACAAAATCCATCCACTGTGTCACTGGCTGACCATTGACTTTAACGATCCTGTCGCCCGCTTGCAAACCTGCTTTATCAGCAGCTGACTGAGGCTGTACTTCTTGCAATACTGTTTTGACTTCGGCTCCCTTGGGTCTGAAACCTAATGAGGTGATAGCGTCCTCTTTATCAGGTTCAAACTGCCAGTGGCTCAAATCAAGTGTCGTCTCTCGCGTTTGAGCGGTACCGAATGGAGCGTAAGCAACACGCACGCTGTCATCACCGATTTTAGAAAAAAGTGCTAAGCGCACTGAATCCCAATCAGGCGTTTCGATGCCATCTATCGCTTTAAGTTCCATTCCAGATGTAATTTGTGTTTCAGCAACGATAGAATTAGGGATAATTTCTCCCACAACCGGACGTAAACTCGGTACACCGATAATGAATACCAGCCAGTAGGCAAAAATCGCAAAGATGAAGTTGGCAAGCGGTCCGGCAGCAATAATGGCGGCGCGTTGTGATACCGTTTTGTTATTGAATGCGTAATGGCGCATTTCTGGTGAGACCGTTTCAACACGCTCATCGAGCATTTTGACGTATCCACCCAAGGGGATAATTGCGAGGACAAATTCAGTGCCATGGCGATCGGTACGACGCCAGAACGCTTTTCCGAAACCAATGGAAAAGCGTTCAACCCGTACTCCACAGCGCCGGGCAACCCAAAAGTGGCCAAACTCATGCACGGTAATCAAAACACCCAGAGCAATGATAAATGCAGCCAAATTCCAGAGCAAGCTCAGCATAGAATATTCCATTAGATAGTGCTAAAAACCAGCAGCATCAGGCAGCTAAAGACCGGTATTGCAGCCGTTAAACTGTCAATTCGGTCAAGAATACCGCCATGTCCAGGTATAAGATGACTGCTATCTTTGATGCCCGCTTCACGCTTAAACATGCTTTCGGTTAAATCACCCAGTACCGAGGCTAACACAGCCACCACAGAGCAGATAAGCAAAATAGTTGGTGTCACGTCAAAATCAACCCAGCGACTAAACAGCAGCGAGATGATGGCTGATGTCACCAATCCACCGACGACCCCTTCCCAAGTTTTGCCAGGGGAAACTTTAGGCGCAAGTTTATGTTTACCGAACATCTTACCAAACATATAGGCGCCAGAATCGGCACCCCATACCAGGCACATCACATATAACAACCAGATGGCACCCGCATACTGTTCAGTTTCATAGTGCCAGCTACGTAACACCACCATGCCCCAGAAAAACGGCACAATAGTTAACAAGCCAAACACCAGACGCAATAACTTTGAATCACGCCAAAACGAGGCTGATACCGGATAAGATAATACCAGTAGCAACGCTATAATCCACCAGCCTAATGACGCCCATAGCGAAAATTCTATCGCTGGCAAATGTGCAGTCATTAGATTGGCTGACGATAGCAGTAACATCGCTCCCAGCAGAAGCCCACACAGTAGTGCAAGCCCGATACGCTGAAAACGGGTCACAAAACCGGCTAATTGCCCCCACTCCCAGGCTGCCAGAACACAAATAACGAGTGTCGCTATCGCAAATCCCATTGGTGGCAGTAAAAACAGTGCAGCTATCACGGCAGGGATCATGATAAATGCAGAAATCAGGCGATATTTCAGCAAAAGTGCCCCCCCGCTGACCTATTCACTATCCGGCATGGCGCCACCAAAGCGGCGCTCTCGATTTGCAAAAGCATTTAACGCACCTTCAAAGTCTTGTTCATCGAAATCAGGCCAAAGAACATCGGTAAAATAAAGTTCCGCATAGGCAATCTGCCAGATAAGAAAATTACTGATACGATGCTCTCCTCCTGTCCTAATCACTAAATCAACGGCAGGTTGTTCATTCATACAAATATGATTGCCCAGCAGTTGCTCATCAATATGATCCGGACGCAATTTTCCCTCTTGCACTTGTGAGGCAAGATACTTAACACCCTGAATGATATCCCAGCGACCACCGTAGTTTGCAGCAATATTCAGTGTCAGACCGGTATTATCATGAGTCAGCGCTTCCGCTTTTTTGATCCGGTCTTGTAAGCGACTGTTAAATCGGCTGGTATCACCGATAATGCGTAGACGCACATTATGACGATGCAAGCTTTTTACTTCACTGTCTAAAGCCCAGACAAAAAGTTCCATCAACGCAGAAACTTCTTGTGCCGGGCGATTCCAGTTTTCACTGCTAAAGGCATAAAGCGTGAGCGAATCGATACCGTTATTCGCTGCATAACTGACCGCACGACGAACAGACTTCGCTCCTGCTTTATGACCAAATACCCTCATTTTCCCTTGCAACTTTGCCCAGCGCCCGTTGCCATCCATAATAATGGCGACATGTCGGGCCCCGTGCGTCGATAAGGAACCGCTTGATTGTTCGTTGGAAGACAACATAACGCGTATTAATTCCCTGATAAAGACGAAGCGATAGTCAAAACACCAGAGCCAGCCATACAAAAAAGCCGTGTTGTGACACGGCTTTACGCTTAGCTGTCAGCCACATCTGCCAGTTAAGTGACGCAGACTATATCACCGAAGCACAAACTGAACAAATGGCGGCACCAGGCAATCGATAATTATCATCGACATGAGAAACGGATCACCTGTTTTTTTGCGACTTCACGCGCAAGCGCATCAATAGCCAGCACTTCCACGATACTCTCAGGTTCAGCTGAGCTGATAGCAGACAAAACTTCACTGTTCACCGCAGCAATATCAGTAAACCTGAGGCGATTTTCCAGGAAAGCGGCAACCGAAACCTCATTGGCAGCATTCAGCGCCGTCGTAGCGGCCTGACCGACCTCAAATGCATCTATCGCCAATTTCAGGCAGGGATAACGCTGGAAATCGGGTTCGCAGAATGTCAGTGCTCCGGTTTTACAGAAGTCCAGTGGAGGGACACCCGAAATGATACGATGCGGAAATGCCATTGCATGAGCAATAGGCGTTCGCATATCAGGCTCACCTAATTGCGCCACAACACTACCATCCAGATAACGTACCATGGAATGAATAACTGACTGTGGGTGAATCAGAACTTCCATTTGTGCAGCAGAAGCATTAAATAACCAGCGAGCCTCAATATACTCCAGGCCCTTATTCATCATAGTCGCTGAATCTACTGATATTTTTCGCCCCATCGACCAGTTTGGATGATGGCAGGCTTGCTCTGGCGTCATTGCTGACAAGCTTTCAATTGGTGTTTCACGGAAAGGCCCACCGGATCCAGTGAGAATAATCGAAGAAACGCCATGCTCGTGGAGTTCGGCTGCACCAAGTTGATTTTGTATCGTTTCAGGTAAACTCTGAAAAATGGCATTATGCTCACTATCAATAGGAAGCAAGCGTGTTTTACTGCGGGAAACTGCATCCATAAATAAGCGTCCGCAGGTGACCAGCGACTCTTTATTCGCCAGTAAGACCTCTTTTCCTGCATCAATCGCCGCAAGCGTAGGCAGTAACCCGGCAGCGCCAACAATCGCGGCCATCACTTGGTCAACCTCATCCATTGCGGCAACATCACAGGCTGCCTGCTCACCGGACAGAACCTCTGTTTTGCTCCCCTGCTCGGCTAACAAACGACGTACCTCGTTAGCGCTCGACTCACAGGCCATTACAGCGAAACGCGGCGAAAATGCAAGACACTGCTCGACCATTTTCGCTACGTTTTGCCCTGCCACAAGTGCAAACACGGCAAACTTATCAGAGTTATTCTGGATGACACTCAGGGTGCTGACCCCCACAGAGCCAGTAGAACCAAGAACAGTAATCTGTTTCATGAGAATACTCGGAATTGTAAATACACTATTTATGGGGCATAAGTTTGCGGCGACATTGGCGAATTGTCTATGCCTTTCACAAAACAAAACGCCGCCTGGCTTCCCCATAATGCATTCGGGGTCATCAGACGGCGTTATTTTCAGCGTTGCAGATTAGAACTGCATCAGTTCGGTTTCTTTATCAGCTAACGCGGCATCGACTTTCTTGATAGCAACATCAGTCATTTTTTGCACGTCATCCTGAGAACGACGATCGTCATCTTCGCTGATTTCTTTATCTTTCAGTAATACTTTAACTTTATCGTTCGCGTCACGACGCACGTTACGCACGGCAACACGAGCACCTTCAGCTTCACCGCGAACAATTTTGATAAGCTCTTTACGGCGCTCTTCAGTCAAGGCAGGAAGCGGAACACGAATATCGCTTCCTGCTGAACTTGGGTTCAGACCCAGATCAGAAGCCATAATTGCTTTCTCAACTGCCGCGCTCAAAGAACGGTCAAAAACGTTAATTTTGAGGGTACGGGAATCTTCTACAGTGACACTCGCCAGCTGACGCAGTGGCGTTGGCGTGCCGTAATAAGGCACAACAATTCCATCTAACAGACTTGGGGAGGCACGACCAGTACGGATTTTACTGATTTGATTTTTAAACGCTTCGACGCATTTTTCCATACGGACTTCAGCATCTTTTCTGATATCGCTTATCACGTTATGAATCCTTGAAAACTTGTTTAAGGCAGACCATGCTTATGAGCCGTCTTCGACGTGCGAGAAAGTATAGCCCCGTTATTCCATGGTGATGTTAAAGCAAAATGCTACTTTGAGCCTGCTCCAACAAACATTATTCAGTAATTAAAGTTCCTTCATTTTCGCCCATAACCACGCGACGCAACGCTCCCGGTTTGTTCATATTGAACACACGGATAGGCAATTTATGGTCACGAGCCAACGTAAAGGCTGCAAGATCCATGACTTTTAATTCTTTATCAAGAACTTCATTATACGTCAATTGCTCGTATAAAGTAGCGGTCGGATCTTTTACTGGATCGGCAGTAAACACGCCATCGACTTTGGTGGCTTTAAGCACCACATCGGCTTCAATTTCGATGCCGCGTAAACAGGCTGCTGAGTCGGTGGTAAAGAACGGATTACCGGTACCCGCTGAAAGGATAACTACGCGATTATTACGCAGCAAACTAATAGCTTCCGCCCAGCTATAGTTATCACACACGCCATTCAAAGGAATAGCTGACATCAGGCGGGCGTTCACATAGGCGCGATGTAACGAGTCACGCATAGCCAAACCATTCATTACAGTGGCCAGCATCCCCATGTGGTCGCCCACTACGCGATTCATGCCGGCTTTTGCCAGGCCTGCACCACGGAATAAATTTCCACCACCAATCACCACCCCAACCTGAATACCCAACTCTACCAGTTCTTTAATCTCTTGCGCCATACGATCAAGAATACTTGCATCGATCCCGAAGCCTTCTGAACCTTGCAGAGCTTCACCACTCAGTTTGAGTAGAATGCGTTTATAGACGGGTTTTGCATTGGTAGCCATGTTTCTTTCCTGAGAACAGTAAACGAACGGGGATGGTTAATTCAGACACTTTCAGCCAAATGTTACAATCATTGACTGAATTTAACGCTCAGATAAAAAGGAACCGCCAGTTGGCGGTTCTTTTTAAACCTTAAGACTGCTTGGACATTGCAGCAACTTCTGCTGCGAAGTCAGTCTCAACTTTCTCAATACCTTCACCCACTTCAAAGCGGATAAAGTTAGTCACATCAGCGTTGTGCTCTTTCAGCAGCTGGCCCACAGTTTTGCTTGGGTCCATAACGAAAGGCTGACCAGTCAGAGAAACTTCACCGGTGAATTTCTTCATACGGCCTTCAACCATTTTCTCTGCGATTTCTTTCGGCTTACCAGACTGCATCGCGATGTCCAGTTGTACCTGGTACTCTTTCTCAACGACTTCAGCAGACACGTCTTCTGGTTTAACGAATTCAGGCTTGCTTGCAGCAACGTGCATAGCCAGCTGTTTAACCAGCTCTTCGTCAGCACCGGTAGCTGCAATCAGAACACCAATACGTGCACCGTGCAGGTAGCTACCCAGAACATCGCCTTCCAGGGAAGCAACGCGGCGGATATTGATGTTTTCACCAATTTTTGCCACCAGAGCAACACGCTCTTCTTCAAATTGCTCTTTCAGCGCATCAACGTTAGTGATTTTGCCTGCAAGTGCAGTGTCCAGAACTTTGTTAGCGAAAGCCTGGAAACCAGCATCTTTAGCAACGAAGTCAGTCTGGCAGTTTACTTCCAGGATCAGACCATAGTTACCATCGATTTTGGTGATGATCACGCCGTCAGCAGCAACGTTACCTGCTTTTTTAGCGGCTTTGATAGCACCAGACTTACGCATGTTTTCGATTGCCAGCTCAATGTCGCCGTTAGCTTCGGTCAGCGATTTTTTGCAATCCATCATGCCAGCGCCAGTACGCTCACGCAGCTCTTTTACCAGGGATGCGGTAATTTCAGCCATTCTAAAATCCTCGGAGATGTCACTTGCCTGTCATAAAACAGACAAATTTAAAAGTGAAAAAGGGGCCATATAAAGGCCCCTAACCAAACTAGATACTACCTGGTTAAATAAGGGCTCTAACGAGCTGGCCTTATTATTCCGCTTCTGCGAAGCTTTCTTCAGCCTGGATAGCCAGGTCCTGAGAACGGCCTTCACGAACGGTAGTAGCTACAGCGCTCAGGTACAGAGTAACGGCACGGATAGCATCGTCGTTACCTGGGATTACGTAGTCAACGCCGTCTGGATCAGAGTTGGTATCAACGATAGCAAATACTGGGATACCCAGGTTGTTTGCTTCTTTGATAGCAATGTGTTCATGATCAGCGTCAACAACGAACAGTGCGTCTGGCAGACCGCCCATGTCCTTGATACCACCCAGGCTGTTTTCCAGTTTCTCAAGCTCACGAGTACGCATCAGCGCTTCTTTTTTAGTCAGCTTTTCGAAAGTACCGTCTTGAGACTGAGTTTCCAGATCTTTCAGACGCTTGATGGACTGACGAACGGTTTTCCAGTTAGTCAGCATACCGCCCAACCAGCGATGGTTTACAAAGAACTGGTCGCAGCTGTTAGCAGAATCTTTCACCGCTTCGCTTGCCGCGCGCTTAGTACCAACGAAAAGAATCTTGCCTTTACGAGAAGCGATCTTCTGCAACTCAGCCAGAGCTTCGTTGAACATTGGTACAGTTTTCTCAAGGTTGATGATGTGAACTTTGTTACGCGCGCCGAAGATGAAAGGCTTCATTTTCGGGTTCCAGTAACGGGTCTGGTGACCAAAGTGAACACCAGCCTTGAGCATGTCGCGCATGGAAACAGTAGCCATGTTTAAAACCTCTAATATAAATGTATGGGGTTATGCCTCCACGTATCCCATATTACCGACCCCTAAGGGCACCCCGGAATATGTGTCGATACGTGTGTGTTATTTACACATATGAGCGTATTGGCCTGCTCTTCAAAAATAAGAAGGCAAGTCCGGCGCGCTTTATACCATAAATTGCCATCAGACTCCAATAGTTGTTGGCGTATTAAGCATTCAATGATTCTCGATTTGGCAGGACGCAGCCCCGCTGATACCATTAGCCTATTGATTACCAGTAAAGAGTCTGCTCCATCCATTGAAACAGATTCTTAATGATTGTCGAAATTTTCGACCACTGTGGACCCGATATGGCTATCTCAATTAAAACTTCTGAAGAAATCGAAAAAATGCGCGTTGCAGGTCGCCTTGCGGCCGATGTGCTTGAAATGATCGCACCTTATGTAAAACCGGGCGTGAGCACCGGTGAGCTGGACAGGCTTTGCAATGACTATATCGTCAACCATCAACATGCAGTTTCAGCCTGCCTTGGCTATCACGGTTTTCCTAAATCAGTATGTATCTCTTTGAATGAAGTGGTTTGTCACGGCATTCCTGATGACGAAAAGACATTGAAAGATGGCGATATCGTCAATATCGATGTCACCGTTATCAAAGACGAATACCACGGCGATACCTCAAAGATGTTTATTGTTGGTAAACCGACTATTCTCGGTGAGCGCCTGTGCCGTGTCACTCAAGAAAGTTTGTATCTGGCGCTGCGTATGGTTAAGCCGGGTATTCGTTTACGCACGCTGGGTGCCGCGATTCAGAAATTTGCAGAAGCAGAAGGCTTTTCTGTGGTGCGTGAATATTGTGGTCACGGTATCGGCCGTGGCTTCCACGAAGAACCACAAGTATTGCATTACGATGCAGATGACGGCGGTGTAGTATTACAGCCCGGCATGACCTTCACCATCGAGCCTATGGTTAATGCCGGAGATTACCGCATTCGTACCATGAAAGATGGCTGGACGGTGAAAACTAAAGACCGCAGCCTGTCAGCGCAATATGAGCATACTATTGTGGTCACAGAAGATGGCTGTGAAATTCTGACATTACGCAGCGATGACACCCTCCCTCGGGTTATCTCGCATAGCGCGTAAGACGCTGAACATTTTCTCTGAGGCCGGCATTATGCCGGCCTTATTTTTGTCCCTTTATTTACTCATTACCTGCCGCAACAGACATTTTGCAAACCGAGGAATAAGAAAAAATGATTTGTCGGTCTGACTGTTCAAGAGCGACAATCCCTTCAGTGAAATTTTCTGAATTTAGGGTGACGGACCATGAGTTTAACTTTACCCGAGCAGTTTACGAATACGACCGAACCTGAAATTATCGGTCAGCCCGACTACCCTAATAGCTGGACTGATGATGAACTTAACTGTGCCCAGATAAAGTTACACTTAGAAGCATTTCAGCAATGGCTGGGTGAGGCTTTTGATAGTGGGATCGTCGCCGAACAGCTGGTCAGTGCCCGCACCGAGTTTATCGATCAGTTACTGCAGCGGTTGTGGATTTCATATGGTTTTGCCGATGTTCCCCATACAGCCCTGGTGGCCGTTGGTGGCTATGGTCGCGGTGAGTTACATCCTCTGTCTGATATCGACATACTGGTGTTAAGTCGTGCTCCTCTTTCTCTCCAACATTCGCAGAAAATTGCTGAATTACTGACCCTGCTGTGGGATGTCAAACTCGAAATAGGCCAAAGCGTACGCACCCTGGAAGAGTGCCTGCTGGAGGGATTATCCGATCTTACCGTTGCCACCAACCTGATTGAATCCCGGCTGGTAATGGGGGATGTGGCGTTGTTCCTTGAATTACAGAAACATATTTTCAGTGAAGGGTTCTGGCCTTCTGCGCTGTTTTTTGATGCCAAAATTAATGAACAAAATGAGCGCCATAAACGCTATCACGGCACCAGCTATAATCTGGAGCCCGATATAAAAAGTAGTCCCGGGGGATTACGCGATATTCATACCCTGCTGTGGGTAGCACGTCGTCATTTTGGTGCCACCTCAATGAGTGAAATGGTCGATTTTGGCTTTATCACTGACGCAGAACGCAATGAGTTAGACGAGTGTAAACACTTGCTCTGGCGTATTCGTTTCGCCCTGCATCTTGAAGTGACCCGCTACGATAACCGTTTGCTGTTTGACCGCCAGCTAAACGTCGCCAGAAGACTGGGCTATTACGGTGAAGGTAATGCCCCGATTGAGCATATGATGAAGGAGTTCTATCGCGTCACCAGGCGAGTCAGTGAACTCAATCAAATGCTGTTACAGCTATTCGATGAAGCGATTCTGGCGCTCGATACCAGTGAAAAGCCCCGCCCGTTAGATAACGATTTCCAGCTACGTGGTTCGCTAATCGACTTGCAGGATGAGACTCTTTTTATCCGTGAACCAGAAGCTATTTTACGGATGTTTTATCTGATGGTGCGTAACAGTGAGATAACCGGAATATATTCGACAACTTTACGCCTCTTGCGTCATGCCCGTCGGCACTTAAAACAACCGCTCTGCTATATTCCTGAAGCCCGTAGGCTATTCTTAGCCATTCTGCGCCATTCAGGTGGCGTCAGTCGTGCATTGCTACCAATGCACCGCCATAGCGTACTCTGGGCTTATATGCCCCAGTGGTCTCATATTGTCGGGCAAATGCAGTTTGATCTGTTTCATGCCTATACCGTCGATGAACACACCATTAGGGTTATGCAAAAACTGGAAAGTTTCGGTGATGAGAGCACCCGTCCTCAGCATCCACTCTGTATTGAAATCTGGCCGCGGCTGGCACAACCCGAATTGATCCTGATGGCTGCTCTGTTTCATGACATCGCAAAAGGCCGCGGGGGAGATCACTCGGTGCTGGGCGCCCAGGATGTACTGGGTTTTGCCGAACTTCATGGTCTGAACTCTCGCGAAACACAGCTGGTTGCCTGGCTGGTACGTCAGCATCTGTTAATGTCGGTCACGGCCCAGCGTCGTGATATTCAGGATCCTGAAGTGATTATGCAGTTTGCCGAAGAAGTAAAAACAGAACACCGACTACGTTATTTGCTGTGTCTGACTATCGCCGATATTTGTGCCACCAATGAAACCCTGTGGAATAGCTGGAAACAGAGTTTGCTGGGCGAGCTTTACTTTGCAACCGAAAAACAGCTACGTCGGGGAGTACAGAAGAGTCCTGATACCCGTGACAGAGTTCGCCATCACCAGCGGCAGGCGTTGGCTTTACTACGAATGGACAATATTGATGAACCAGCCCTGCATGCGATTTGGTCTCGTTGTCGAGCCAACTATTTTCTGCGTCACACTCCGAGTCAAATAGCCTGGCATGCGCGCCATTTGTTAAATCACGATTTAAGCAAGCCACTGATTTTACTCAGCCCACAGGCAACGCGTGGTGGTACGGAGATCTTTATCTGGAGCCCTGACCGACCTTATCTGTTTGCCGCCGTCTGCGCAGAGTTAGACCGTCGGAATCTCAGTGTCCACGACGCGCAAATTTTTACCACCCGTGATGGTATGGCGATGGATACCTTTATTGTTCTGGAACCAGACGGAACCCCCCTGTCCAGCGACAGACATGCGCTGATAAGCCAGAATCTTGAAGAGGCAATTACAGAGGCCTCCTGGAAACCACCACAGCTCCGTCGACAATCAGCAAAATTCCGCCATTTTACGGTTGATACTAAAGTGAATTTTTTACCAACGCATACCGATAAACGGACGTTCTTAGAGCTGATTGCACTCGACCAGCCCAGCCTGCTGGCAAGGATCGGAAAAGTATTTGCCGATCTGGACCTTTCGCTCCATGGGGCCAGAATTACGACAATTGGTGAACGAGTAGAAGATTTATTTATAATTGCGACGGCAGACGGGCGTGCACTTAATAATGTGCTGCAACAGGAAGTGCGTCAACGGTTGACAGCAGCCCTTAATCCAAACGATAAATAACAGTCTTTTATTTTTACCTTTAATCCTTCAGGTTGCAGGTTAGTTTTTAACCTGAAAGATAAAGCGTAACGTCAATCAGGAAACTTGATAATGCAGCAGTTACAGAACGTCATTGAATCCGCTTTCGAGCGCCGCGCCGAGATCACTCCGGCAAACGTAGACACCGTTACCCGTGAAGCGGTAAATCAAGTTATTGCCCTGCTCGATAGCGGTGCATTGCGCGTAGCAGAAAAAGTAGAAGGCCAGTGGGTCACCCACCAGTGGTTGAAAAAAGCCGTTCTGCTTTCTTTCCGCATTAACGACAATAAAGTTATTGAAGGCGCAGAAAGTCGCTATTTTGACAAAGTCCCAATGAAATTTGCTGACTACGATGAAGCTCGCTTTGTAAAAGAAGGCTTCCGTGTGGTTCCACCAGCCGCGGTTCGTCAGGGTGCATTTATCGCCCGTAACACGGTACTGATGCCATCTTATGTCAATATCGGTGCTTATGTTGACGAAGGCACCATGGTTGACACTTGGGCGACGGTGGGTTCTTGTGCGCAGATTGGTAAAAACGTTCACCTGTCCGGCGGTGTTGGCATCGGTGGAGTACTGGAGCCACTGCAAGCTAACCCGACGATTATTGAAGATAACTGCTTTATTGGCGCGCGTTCTGAAGTGGTTGAAGGCGTGATTGTCGAAGAAGGTTCTGTTATCTCAATGGGTGTCTACATTGGACAAAGCACCCGTATTTATGACCGCGAAACGGGCGAAGTTCACTACGGCCGCGTACCAGCAGGTTCGGTTGTTGTTTCTGGTAACCTGCCCTCTAAAGACGGCTCTTATAGCCTGTATTGTGCTGTGATCGTCAAGAAAGTCGATGCAAAAACCCGTGGTAAAGTAGGAATAAACGAATTATTGCGCACCATTGACTAAGTTTTTTACTCAAAAAAGCGGGGAAACCCGCTTTTTTTGTCTAAGAGACTGGCGGAATAATATCTTTCTGTTAATGATCTATCCTGAATTATTCACGCAGCAGTCGGAAGACTATTCTGATGGGCTGATTCATCAGTTCTTCAGGTAAAGCGTAAAGAGTAACAGGTTAATTTTAAAGGAGTTCCGCTTATGTACGATAATTTAAAAAGTCTGGGTATTACTAATCCTGATGAGATCGATCGTTACAGCCTGCGCCAGGAAGCCAACAACGATATTCTGAAGATCTATTTCCATAAGGATAAAGGCGAGTTTTTTGCCAAGAGCGTAAAATTTAAGTATCCACGTCAGCGCAAAACGGTAGTCGCCGATGGTGTCGGTCAGGGATTCAGAGAGGTTCAGGAGATTAGCCCTAACCTGCGTTATGTTATCGATGAGCTCGACAGGATCTGCCTGCGGGATCGCATTGAAGTCGATCTGAAACATAAGATCCTTGACGACCTGCGCCATCTCGAATCCGTAGTAGCAAATAAAATCGCCGAAATAGAAGCGGATCTGGAAAAACTGACCCGTAATAAATAGGTGAGTCTGTCTGGCGCCCCAACAGCGAAGCCCTATTTCCTGTGCAGGGAAGTTAGTGTTGAAAGTATGCGCAGATTAAGACTAAACTATTATTAGAACAGACAGGGTAACTGCACACCTTAAAGTCAGAAGCCGAAGTTCTAATAATGTGCATCTATGAAAATCTTGGAAAACCGCCCTGAGAGGCGGTTTTTTTACATAAAAATCAATGCACTGTAATTATTATCAAAGGATCTCAAGAAAATCCTGTTGGAATGGGATCTTTTTTATAAGGGAATTTAATGGAAAACCATACCTCGCATTCTCAACGCCATTCGGTGTCGTTTCACGGTCGTGCCGGTGAATACTTTTCAATCTGGTTAGTTAATGTATTACTGACTATCGTCACGTTAGGGATATATTCGGCCTGGGCTACCGTACGCCGCCGTCGCTATTTCTATGGCAATACTGAGATTGCCGGCGATCGCTTTGATTATCATGCTCGTCCGATCAATATTCTTATAGGCCGCATCATTATTTTTATTGGCCTGGTACTATTCTTTGTTATCTCTTCGGTTTCCCCGCACCTTACCTTGCTGTTTATGCTCGCTTTCTTCGCACTGATACCCTGGATAATTATTCGCAGTTGGCGCTACAACGCGTTGATGAGCAGTTTTCGTGGCGTGCGTTTTAATTATCACTGCCGTATCGGGCGGGCATACTGGACAATGTATCTGGCACCGATACTGATGGTTATATTACTCATTATGATTGCGGGAACGATCGGAATGACTGGCATGTCCAGCGGTAATATCAGTATCACGCTGGTCACTGGCGTGATTGCTTTCATTCTGTATCTGGTAGGCCTTGCGGTAATACAGGGTGTCACTGCTGCACTGAATCACAATTTGTATATCAATAATATGGCATTTGGCCAGGTATCGTTTAACACAGAACTGAGCAAAAAGACATTTATTAAAATAGTCCTGATCAGTTTGATGATAATGCTGCCGTTCCTGATTGTGGCTTTCCTGCTGATAGGCTCACTTTTTGCCTCAATCATCTATGCTGCGGCAATGGGGGTAAGCGATCCTGGCATGATGGCTAATATGATAGCCGGACACATGCTGAGTATTCTCCTGGCCTTCCTGATCATTCTTTTCGGAGGGTTAGTTTCTTCCACTTATTTGGTCGTTGCTCAACGTAATTATGTTTTTGGCCAGACCCGACTGGGTGAAAAATTGCGTCTGAAGTCAACGTTGTCAACAGGCGCTTTCCTGGCTCTGACGCTGACCAATACGCTAATCGTTATTTTTACCCTTGGATTCGGCGCCCCTGTTGCTGAGATCCGTCTGGCTCGTTATCTGGCTAACAATACTGAGCTAGAAGGCGATATTTCACTGGATGAGGTTATCGCCCACCATGACTCTGCTCGCTCAGCGATAGCGGAAGAAGCAGTTTCTGCATTCGATCTTAACCCGGGAATCTGATGTTGCAGCTTAGCGGCTATTATCAATCTCCCGGACGGGCAGCTCGTGAGGCTGCCCGCCTCACTTTGCATGAGCGGTATCTGGTGCTGGAGTGTAACGGGCAACGACAGATTGCATCACTGGATTCAATACAGGTCTCCGACGCGCTGGGTACCATCCCGCTCACGCTAACTTTTTCCGACGGCGGCCGCTTTGTACCGAAAGATGATTCAGCGTTTCGTCAATGGCAACAACAGCGCCATCGCCCAAGCTTTATCCACCGTCTTGAGCGACACTGGCGGGGAGTCGGATTAACCCTTCTGGCAACAATTGCTTCCATCGCCGTCTATATCTTGTGGGTTTTGCCAGCGCTCAGCACCACGATAGCTTCAAATATACCCGCGTCTATCGAGCAGAAAGTGGGGCAGCAAACGCTGACGCTGTTACAGAGCAGCGGTTTCAGCGAAACCAAATTAACACAGACGCAGCAGCAGCGGATGGAACGCCTTTTTAGCCGTATTATTCCTGATGAGATTAGGCGGGACGCAGTACCGTTACAGCTGAAGATCATGCATTTAGATGGTGGAGTAAACGCCTTTATGCTGGCAAACGGGACACTCATAATGAGTGATGACCTGATTCAGCTGGCAAAAAGCGACGATGCACTGGCGGCGGTGATGTTGCATGAAATCGGCCATCATTATTATCGCCATCCGATGCGAATGCTCGTACATTCATCCCTGATCTCTCTGAGCTATATGTGGTTAACCGGGGACGTCAGCGGTATTGGTGACACATTGCTACAATCGGCAGCATTTGTGAATCAGATGCAGTTTTCACGCAGTATGGAGCGGGAAGCTGATGAATACGCCATTGCACAAATGAAAGAACAAGGGCTTTCTCTGGCAGCTATGGGTGAAATTTATGCCCAGCTTCAGCAATCAGGCGAAAAAGATAGCCAAGGGATAAGCTTACCTGAATGGATAAGTTCACATCCTGATATGTCAGAGCGTATTAAAACTATTCTGGCCGCGGAACAAGGTAAGTAGACGGTCTTATCGTATATAGCTTTCGGGTGTCTGTAGGTAGGGCTATTTTACTTCCAGACAGACCATCATGATTGTCTTTCCGGACTCAATAATAGTTTTACTGATTTTGTTGCAGAAGCAGATCAGGCGCTACAAGAGGTGAGTTTTGTCGCAGATGTATTAAGAAAGGCGGCGAGATTAGTGGGGACTAATCTTCGATAGTCCCCGCTAGTTCTCATCAGATTACTGCATCAACAAATACAGTGAGCTGTCACCACGCTGGATATTCAGCGCCATGACGGACGGTTTTTCTTCCATAATTTTGCGCAGCTCAGCGATGTTATTAACTGCCTGCTGGTTAATACCCACGATGATATCACCTTTCTTCAGACCAATACGGGCTGCAGGAGAGCCTGGTTTAACTTCGGTCACCTGGATACCTTTCTGATCTTTGCCGCTACGGTTACTCATTTCAGCCCCTTCAATACCGGTAAAGATACTGGCGGAGTCGACCTGAGTCTGGCTGCTCTGTTGCAGCTCCAGATTGACAGTGACAGGTTTACCCTCACGCAACAGGCCAAGGGTAATTTTGCTACCCACAGGCATAGAACCGACTTGCGCACGCAGGGCTGCGAAGCTGCTGATAGCTTTACCGTTGATAGTGGTAATCACATCCCCTGCTTTAATACCGGCTTTAGCCGCAGAAGAGTTTGGCATTACCTGGCTAACAAATGCACCACGCTGAGCATCGACTTTCATCGCTTTTGCCAGTTCAGAGTTCAGCTCAGTACCCATAATACCCAGTTCACCGCGACGAACCTGGCCAAATTCAACAATCTGCGACGTCAGATTTTTCACCATATTACTTGGGATAGCAAAACCGATACCAATGTTTCCACCGTCTGGTGCCAGAATTGCGGTGTTAATACCAATCAATTCACCATTCAGGTTGACCAGTGCACCACCGGAGTTACCGCGGTTAATCGCCGCATCGGTCTGGATAAAGTTTTCGTAGTTTTCAACGTTCAAGCCACTACGACCCAGCGCTGACACAATACCGGAAGTCACGGTTTCACCCAGACCATAAGGGTTACCGATAGCCACGGTATAATCACCGACACGCAGGCCGTCGGAATCTGCCAGTTTAATAGCCGTCAGATTTTTAGGGTCTTGAATCTGTAACAGGGCAATGTCTGAACGAGGATCTTTACCGACCACTTTGGCATCGAAACGACGGCCATCACTTAATTGTGTTTTAATGGTAGTGGCGTTATCAACCACGTGGTTATTGGTCACCACATAGCCTTTAGCAGCATCAATAATCACGCCCGATCCTAATGCTGAGAATTTCCGCTGTGGGCTAGCTTCGCCACCTGGCTGTCCGCCCTGACAGAAAGGTGAACTCTGGAACGGAGAACCTTCCTGGCAGAATGGGGAATTATCGCCAAAGAACTGCTGGAAGTTACGTGAAGAACGTTGTGCACTAGCAGGTGCATTTCCTTCAACAGTAATACTGACTACAGAAGGCATGACGGTTTCCAGCATCGGTGCAAGACTCGGCAGCGGCTGTCCGGCGCTAACAGAAGAAGATGCACTCTCCGCAGCCATAGCAGACATTGGGCTCAGCGCTAAACCCAGACTCATTGCCAGTACACTCATTGCTAATGTAGTTTTTTTCATGGATTCACTCTCAAATTTTTAGCCAATTATTGTTGCTGTTTACATCACTCTAAGAGTCATGTTTGCTAACGAAGTTCAGTTGTTAACTGACTGGAAAAAGTAAAAATTTATTGTCCATCTTTACAAAAGTAGCAAGCTATTTATTCAACAGCCATTAATCTGCGATATTCGTCCCACGCATATAAATCCGTCATTCCACTGATATAATCTTGTATTAGCCGCGATCGATAATAATATTCCCAAATGGGGTGATCTGCAGCAGAGGGATTTAATTCTGCGACAGCATCAATGTAAGCAACTTTATGTTTTATAGATAGTTTATGAAAAAGTCGGGTCTCTATTGGGTGTTTCGATAACCGTTCGTCATGGATAAGTTGTGTAAACTGCCCTTCTGAAAGATCAAGTAAGGGACTGTAAATATCCAGTAAGCCTTTGATGACTCGATAGCCCTGAAGTTCAAGCTGTTCGACTTCTGGATGATTGAAAACATGGTGAACGGCGACCTGTTTATACATTTCCAGTAATTGTGAAAATGAACTGTCATCTTCGAGCAGAGCCTGATTAAATTCTCCAGTATAGATTTCTGGTAAATGATTGATAAAGCGTTGAGCCGCGTAAGGCACCAACTGATTCAAGGTGTTCACACGCAGATACATAAAGAACTGATCGACAGCACTATCAGGGATAGCATAGCTACGAGACTTTTCCCAGGCCCCCTGGACAACCTTTTCAAACAAATCCCCAGCCTGATGGTGCTGCCAGGCACTGTGCAAATGCTGATAGAGTTGCTCAACACTAAAAATACGCTTCTCAACCGCATCTTCAAGGTCGGCAACACAGTAAGAAATATCGTCTGCCGCTTCCATAATCCAGGTCAGCGGAAAGCGGTTGTACTGATCCATATCCAGAGCAGCGCGTAGTTGCTTTATATACTGCTCTTCTGAAAGATAAAATCCTGTTTTTTTCATCAGGTAACTGCGATTTGCAGGGATGGGATCGGAAAACCATGCCGGACGGGTATATTTCAAAATACAGCCAACCTGGGCCCAAGTAAGATTCAGGCGCAGTAAACTGTGTACCATTCTTATCCCCTGGGCATTACCTTCAAAATGGCACAAATCCTGACGTACTTTACAGCGCAGCTCATTTAATTCGGCCTCTCCCTCCTGCAACCGCAGCACTGGCACCTTGCAGCTATCGTTGTGATTGGCGATCTCCGGACTATCAGGCGGAATCAGGCGCTGACAAAACCAGTCTTTAATCGCTGACTCGCCAAAATGCCCAAAGGGTGGGTTACCGATATCGTGCATCAGGCAAGCCATCTCAACAATACTTTCAAACGGCCCGGTAAGCTCATCCAGGCCATACAGTTTAAGCTGATCTTGCTGTTTAAAACGACCCAGGATCTCTTTGGCGATATAGCGCCCCACTTGCTGTACTTCAAGAGAATGCGTCAGTCGAGTCCGTACTGCGGCATTGCGTTCAAGGGGAAAGACTTGCGTTTTCTGCTGCAAACGACGGATCGCCGGTGAGTTCACGATCCTCCCTCGATCACTTTCAAATAAACGCGCAATATCATGTTCGCTTTGCGGTTCTTCAGGGGAGCGAAAACAGCGACGCCAGTTTATTTTTTTCCGAAAATCGATCTCGCTCATGCTCGCTCCGGTCAACGTTAAGAAGATAGGGAGTACTGTTCGGTCAATCGTTTATACCAGCACTCAGCAGAAAACTTATAAAATAAATTAAAATCAATACCTTGAATTCCATTCAGCGGCCAAAGAGTCAGCCGTATCATATTTTTCGCGCGTTATCAGCAATCTGTGGCCAGATGCCATGATAGACTATTCACCAAGTTGACGTCATTTTCTATCATATTATCGGGTATCTCTATGAAAGTAGGCATTATTGGGGCAATGGAAGAAGAAGTTACGCTGCTGCGTGGCAAAATCGAAAATCGTCACACGCTGAACCTGGCCGGGTGTGAAATTTACACCGGTACTTTGGGTGGCGTTGACGTTGCCCTCCTGAAATCCGGTATCGGTAAAGTTTCTGCCGCTATGGGAGCCACCTTACTGCTTGAGCACTGTAAACCTGACGTGATTATCAATACAGGTTCAGCGGGTGGTCTGGCACCGACACTGAAAGTTGGCGATATCGTTGTCTCTGATGAAGTGCGTTACCACGATGCCGACGTAACTGCATTTGGTTATGAAATTGGTCAGATGGCAGGTTGTCCGGCAGGCTTTGCCGCCAGTAGTGAACTGATTGAAGCCGCTGAATCTTGTATTCGCGCGCTCGATTTACATGCGGTACGCGGGCTGATTGTCAGTGGCGATGCCTTTATTAATGGCTCAGAGATACTGGCAAAAATCCGTCATAATTTCCCACAGGCAATAGCGGTAGAAATGGAAGCTACGGCTATCGGTCATGTCTGCCATAACTTCGGTGTTCCTTTTGTGGTGGTTCGGGCTATTTCTGATGTCGCAGACCAAGAGTCACATCTGAGTTTTGACGAGTTTCTTGCTCTGGCAGCCAAACAATCGACCCTTATGGTAGAAAAACTGGTGCAGAATATCGCGCATGGTAAATAGTTTTTTCGGGCGCCTGACAGGTGCCCTGTTTATCCTCGGTTTTCCACTATCCCTGGTGGCCGCCCCAAGGATAATTTCTCTCTCGCCCGCGAATACTGAACTGGCGTTTGCCGCAGGTATCACGCCGATTGCCGTCAGTACTTATTCCGATTATCCTCCTGAAGCAAAAGATATCGAGCAAGTCGCAAACTGGCAAGGGATGAGTTTTGAACGTATTGTCGCGCTAAAGCCCGATGTCATACTGGCATGGCGCGGCGGAAATCCTGAACGTCAGGTCAATCAGTTAGCAGCCTTGGGTAGTAAAATTATCTGGCTGGATCCTCAGAGTGTGAGCGAAGTTGAGGAGACCCTCCGCCAGCTCGCCCCCCTCAGCCCTACTCCAGAAAAAGCCTATCAGGCAGCCGATACGTTAGCCCGTCAGTTTGCTGAATTAAAAGAAAAATATAAAAACAGAACGCCTAAAAAAGTATTTCTCGAATTCAGTGAGCAACCACTTTTTACCGTCAATAAACATTCGATACAAAATGAAATAGTCGAAGTGTGCGGTGGGCAAAATATCTTCGCTAACAGCCGTATTCCCTGGCCGCAGGTCAGTCGTGAGCAGGTATTAGTTCGTAAACCCCAGGCCATTATTATCGCCGGTGACAATAGCAAAGCGCAGATGGTAGAAAAAAGCTGGAAAGAGCAATTATCTGTTCCGATTATTGCCGTTGATGATGATGAATTTACCCGTAACGGGCCGAGAATTATTCTGGCAGCAAAACAGCTGTGCGAGGCGTTGGACAAGCTCTGACAACTCAAAATCACTGAAGACATTATTCGGGTTCTTCCAGGCATAAAGCTTAGACAGATAATGGGGATATATCCAAAACAGTTCGAGTTCCCTGTCGGCGCCCAGCTCAGCCCATCGACAGACACGTGATTCGGCGGACTGGGGGCAGGCAGCTTGAAGAATGACGGGTATTTGCCATTGATATGTATTCAAAATAATTCGAGTTGCTTGTAGGCGCGAAGTGAGGCGCGTCGATGAGCATAGATAGACTCTGTGATTCGGCGCGCCTCAGGCACGTAGCACCCAGGCAACTTGAAGTATGACGGGGATAACAGACAAATAACCCCGACTGTATTTAGCTTATAATCGTCTCATCAAGAAGCTGTAACCATTTTTTATTCTCTATCGATGCTGTTTTATCACCTTTTGGTAGAACAAATCCCGACAGACTGTTTGAACTACCCGGCGAAGTCACCACGGGTTTTACCGGCTGCACTTCTGGCCATTTTTTTGCGCCCTGAGTTCCATTGCTACCTGTCGACGGAGTACTTGCTTCATTGCTCCCTTTGTTGGCTCCCTTTGGTGGAACAAATCCCGACAAACTGTTTGAACCACCCGGTGAGGTCACCACGGGTTTTGCCGGCTTCACTTCTGGCCATTTCTTTGCGCCCTGAGTTCCATTGCTACCTGTCGACGGAATACTTGCTTCATTGCTCCCTTTGTTGCCTCCCTTTGGTGGCACAAATCCCGGCAGACTGCTTGAACCACCCGGTGAGGTCACCACGGGTTTTGCCGGCTGCACTTCTGGCCATTTTTTTGCGCCCTGAGTTCCATTGCTACCTGTCGACGGAGCGCCGGCTCCATTACTCCCCTGACTATTGCCTCTTGGTGGCACAAATCCAGGCAGACTGCTTGAACCACCCGGTGAGGTCACCACAGGTTTTGTCGGCTTCACTTCTGGCCATTTCGTTACAGGTTTCTCCTGTGCTGGCTGTTTTTCCTGAGTTGGCTTTTTCTCTGGCGTCGGCTGTTTTTCCGGCGTCGGTTTTTTCTCTGGCGTCGGCTGTTTTTCCGGCGTCGGTTTTTTCTCCGGCGTCGGCTGTTTTTCCGGCGTCGGTTTTTTCTCCGGGGTCGGCTGTTTTTCCGGCGTCGGTTTTTTCTCCGGCGTCGGCTGTTTTTCCGGCGTCGGTTTTTTCTCCGGCGTCGGCTGTTTTTCCGGCGTCGGTTTTTTCTCCGGGGTTGGCTGTTTTTCCGGCGTCGGTTTTTTCTCTGGCGTCGGCTGTTTTTCCGAGGCCGAACCTGATGTTTTTTTATCCGAACCTATTTTTCCGAGAGTAAATGAAATATCATTTCCGGCAACGACAACATCTTTTTTGACTTCGCTCAGATTATCTTTATCTGTATTTAAATCCCCATTTACATTTTGGCTAACAGTATTACCAACGGAAATTGTCGCTTTCTGATCTTCTTGATAATCAATTTTGTCACTTGTATTAACGTAACCATTGACCGTCGGACTACCTTTCAATGTTAAGCCACCACCTCCTCCGGCAGAAAGCCCCTCCTGATTCACAGTGTCCTTCAAAGAGTTCGCATTGATATCACCAGCAACGTCAACCGTACCCTCCCCTGATTGAGAGATAACATGTCCCCCGGTAATATTAAGGTCATTACCCGTTTTAATATTTAACTCGCCAGTCGTATTGATACCAGACTGCTCTGTTGTTGTTTTAGACTCATAATTCTCATAACCTTGTCCATAGCTACCAGAGAATGTAGGAATAACACCTGAGGAGGAAACAGCCGCACCAACCGATGCTCCCCACTGCTCATTATTATCACCTCGATTAACCGTATCCTGAACACTGGTAATATTTAAATCACCGCCCACATCAATATTCGCAGAATCGCTCTTAATATTGGCACCAGTGAGAGACATATCACCGCCGGTTTTGATATTCACATTATCACCAGTAATCTGACTATTTGTATGTGAAGTACCAGATCCAACCGAAGATTGCTGCGAGCCACTGTAATCAACAGAAACCCCAGCGCCCGCCCCCGTCATACCCGCAGAAGCACCAAGGCTAACCCCTGCTGAATGTGATTGGGATGATGACGATTCGGTATATTCATTCTTAGCGGAATTAACGGATAAATCACCACCAATATCCATATCAATATTATTACCTTGAATATCAACACCATTCAGCTCAGCGTTGTTCTTGGTATTGATTTCGATATTATTACCTTTAATAGTACTAATATTTTCACTTGATGCCGTAGACTGAGTCGTTTCAGAAGTATGATCCCAACCAACACTTACCGAGCCTCCTGCTGCGTCACCAAAATACATATTAGAACCGGCACCTGCGAGCTCAAGACCATTTAATAATCCATCCGTTTGTTTATCACTACTCGTTTGCTCTATTTTATTAGCAGCTTTATCAACGCCATCAGCCCAATCGGAATGTGCTTCGCCCTTAATACCAATAAATGTTTCTTCATGGGTAACGGTTTTACTGGTAACGTCCTCATATTTAGTTGATTTGAGTTCATCAGCATCAATCTTAATCGTGTCGCCCGAAAGATCAGCGCCTCCGATATCAACAGTTTTATCAGCTTGAATAGTAAGATCATTACCAAAATTCAGCGAGGCATTATTATTTTTAACACTGTTCTCAGTCGTTGTTGTTGTCTCAGTCTTAACCCCTACTTTAAAACCGCCGGTTTCTGTTGTCGGGGCCACACCAGGGCGAACGCTACCCGCATTAGAGACTTCAGACTCTTTGTTATCATGGGTACCTTTTTGGGAAACCGTTTCTTTATCACCCGCGCTGTATGATTCACTGTTAACTGATTGACCAAAACCGTTAGCACTGCCTGATATTACAAAACCAGATGATGATTCAACCACTTCTGAATGCGTATAATCTTGAGTCGCTTGAATATCAACGTCTCCACCGGCAGTAATAGAGCCGGACGCACCGCTATACTCTCCACCTTTCATCACAACATCATTAGATGAGTTAATATTTAAACTGCCCCCCGCTTTGACTGAAGACTCAACGCTTGTCGCTGATGACGTTGTTGTTTCTTTACCATTAGTGGTAAACAAACCGGAGGTCGAATACTCGCTATCATAAGTAGAATCTGTTTCATATATATTATTAAAAATCACATCCCCATCTTTAGCAGTAATGGAAATATCTTTATCTGATTCAATATCTACAGCATTAACAGTGACATTATTACCACTGATATCAATATTACCGCCAGCCGATACACCATCATCATAACGATGGACAACCTTCTTACCTGTATCATCGTAACCCGTACTGGCCGTTAATGACACATCCCCTTCTTTTGCATCCAGTTTTATATCATTACCCGCATTCAATGCAGCGCCGGAATTATGAATATCCCCTTTTTCAGAAACAAGAGATAAATCCCCCCCAGACTGAATACCGCCATTTTGACCTGTAGATGAGTTCACAATATTCGATTCGGCTTGTATATCAAT
The DNA here is from genome assembly GCF_947498825.1 of uncultured Cedecea sp. Classification (GTDB taxonomy): domain Bacteria; phylum Pseudomonadota; class Gammaproteobacteria; order Enterobacterales; family Enterobacteriaceae; genus JGM124. The sequence continues at coordinate 47,044 of NZ_CANMLV010000017.1, forward strand.
GTTTCCACCGCTTTTAATCGTTCCATTAACATTATTAACTTCAGTAGCATTGATATCGATATTACCTCCAGCAGAAACAGAGGCGGAAGCATTGTTGGACTCATTATTTATTTGTTCGATGGTCGATGGCGCTAAATAAATCCGAGGAACAAGCACTTGAACACCGTCAACTTCCTCAGTCACAAACCAAATAATATCTTTATCCAGATTTTGTACTTGTTCCTCTGTTAAAGGCTGCCCGACAACAAAATCTTCAGATCCGTTGACATCTCCCGCATTTTCCATTAACTGCTTTGTTAAATCAGCACCTTCAAGTCCATCGCGCGTTAAGAAAAATGTTCCAACGGAATCATCAATTTCACGACGAATAACCTCACTAATGAAATAGTTATCACCCAAAACAATAACAGGGTCATTGGGTTCATAACCCACTTGTTGGAAGAAGTAATCTGAACCATAAAACGCATCCTGATCAATAAATTCAGGACGTGTTTCATAAAGTACATAAATATTATCCTTAGGATCTGGGTTCGGTTGCAAATTACCTGCACCACCTAAAACATTATGATTAGGTGCAAATAATCCCGGCATATTAATCATATCTTCATAAGTGCCAGAAGTTGTAATACCTGATGGACTTTCCAGCCATGCAAGATCATTTTTACTGTTTGTCACTTCATAAGAGGAATTATTACTTTGAATTTCTTTATCATCTACTTTTTCAGTAACAACATGCTCATTATCTTTTTTATCCAGAGCTAATTCTTTATCCAGACCATTATTAAAACTACCGTCTTTATGAGTTAAATTACCACCCGCAGCGATAGAGCTATTTTGCTCAGAAACAGCATAAAACTTAAGATTATGGAATTTTTTCTCACCCGTATCGGAATCAATTTTATTTAACTCTGCCCAATCCTTCTGTAAATCCTGTTTACCTTTAGCTTTCCATGTGTTACCAAACAATTGAGTCATGTGCGTATCAAGAACATTAACCTGACCATTACTGACGTCAACATTTTTAGTAACTTTTAAATATCCTTCATCAGTCTTTGGATCTAAAATAAAATCAATGAAATCATATAATGTATCAAACTCCATTTTCCTGTGGCCGCCACTGGCCCCAAAGCCATTTTTCCAATGGTATTCAAGTGTGAGCGGTGGATTAAGTTTCTTATTTAAAATATGTTCATAACCGATATCAATGCTAATCGCTTTATTCGTTAAATCACCACGAATAAACATATCACCACCAGATTGAATCTGCCCCCCATGATTCAATACTTGCTGGCCTCCTTGATATTTATTTTCTTTATTAATGTTAACATCATTTTTTGCGGAAATGCTCGCCTTATCTTTTATTTCAATATGGCCAATAGGTAACGGAATAGCACCAGAGAGTTTGAAATAATCACTCGCGGTGAAACCACTTCCTTTTTGAGTATGCTGACTCTCGATGATCTGAGAGTTTGTATAATCCCAGCCTGAATTTCCCTCATCAATAGTTGTAATATTCTCTAAGTTTTTCGCTTCAATATTAATGTCATTTTCTGAACGAATCTGACCACCAACATTCTTAATATTATAAGCAGTGATATTAATATCATTCATGGCCATAACATTCGCTTTTTCTCTATTAGAGAATGTACCATTATCAGTTATAACGTTAATATTCTTACTGGAGAAAATCAAAGCACCGGATGAGTTAGTAATATCACCATCAGACTGCAATAGAATATTATTACCACTCAAAATACCCTTATTATTAGTTATGCTTCCCGTGGCAATCAGTTGAATAGCAGCCGGTGACTCTAAAACCTCATCAATCGTAATTGAGCGCTCGCTTTCTAATGTCAACAAACCATCTTTCTTATTTCTAACTTCAAAACTACCAGAACTGGCGTTGTAAACATAATCGTTGCTAATTTTAAAATAGATTTCATTAGTCGCTACAATTGTACCACCATTATTATCAATGCTTTTATATACATTAATATCCACTTTGTTATTTGAGTCTATTTTAGAATTATCATTAGAAATACTATCTGCTTTTATATAAATATTTTCATCAGACTCGATTCTACCGTCATTATTATTAATTAATTTATCAGAAGCTGTTAAATTAATATTTCCCGCAGCATACAAAACCGAGTTATCATTTTTTATTACATTTGCGTAGATCTCTAAATTTCCATCCGCAAGTACTAAAGAGCGATCATATGTAGACACATTATCAAATCGATTAACATTAAGATAAATATTACCTTCTGCATCGATGAAAGAGTCTTCATTTTTCAGATATATAACATCATCAGCCTTGATGTTATTTGAGGCTCTGATACTCCCTCCCAACTCATTCAAGATCTCATTTACTTTCTTAAAGAATATATTATCACCAGCGAATATAACACCGCCTTGATTTAATAACTCACTAATATTATTGAAGAATATATTGCTCTTTGAAGATACCTCTCCCTTATTATTAAGTTTTTTAATTTCATCAAAAACCATGTCATCATTTGATGAAATCAAGCTTCCCGTATCATTCTCTAAGGAATTGATATTTTTGAAAGAAACTTTGCCGTTTTCTGATTTAATTTGTGTTTTAGAATGATTTTTTACTTCATTAACATCTTTAATCGTTAAATCACCATCAGAATAAATACCACTCGCTTTCTTATTATCTCCTGTATTATTCAAACTATTAACATTATCAATACTTAAATTACCGGATGAGATAATAAAACCATTGTTATTAGTAACATCATTTACATTAGAGATAACGAGATTATTGTTGGAATGAATACTTCCCGAATTTATTAACACATCGGAGTTAGTCACTGATAACTTATCTTTTGATATAATTTTAGCATCGTTAGAATTATCAATAGATTGAATGTTGTTAAAATCAACATTCCCTCCTTGAATAACTGCATGCTCACCATCATTTTTTAATTTCTTGGTGTCTTTTATTTTCAGATCTTTATCAGCTAAAATAGAACCTTTATTGTTGACAGATTCCAACCCCTCCAGCTGTACACTTCCACCTTGCAATAAACCATTATTATTAATTTGAGTCTGCCCGTTTCCAGATAATAAGAATTCATTTCCAGCAATCACTTCACCATCGTTATTCAGTGAGTTTACAGAAGATAAAACAACCTTATCCTTTGCAGCAATTGTTTTTTTATTATCAATGAATTGGGAGTCAATAGAAATATCATTTTCAGATAGTAATTCACCACGGTTAGTTAACCGACCGCTATCTTGATTAATATGGATATGATTACCTTGTATTAGCCCGGAGTTATCGACATCTCCTTTTGCTTTAATTGTCACCCCACCATTCTTGGATGCTATTACCCCATCATTTTTTACAGTATCAGTATCTAAACTCAGACTATTTCCCGTAACAGAGCCTGAATTGATGAAACTGGATAAATTGATATTTATATTTTTCTGAGAGTCAACAACCCCAGTATTATTTAACTCATTAGATGTTATATGAATATCACCAACTGCTGAAATAGCACCATCATTACTGAAAAGCTCTTTGATATCAAAGACAATACTATTTTCTTTTGAAATCAAAACTCCATTTTCATTATTGAGTGTACCGGAATTAATTTTAACATTGCCAGAGTTAGCCATCACAGTTGCAGATGAAGCTACAACAGCATCACTGATGATATTTCCATTACGGTCATAGACAATATAATTACCATCATGCAGAACAATTTTGGCGTCTGGAATAACTTCTCCACGACTGTTTGTTGCATACAAAGATCCTTTTATATTGTAGTCACCTTTAATATTGATGATTATAGAATCTACTTGTGCTGAATTTTTAGACTCATTAACAAAAATCCCTGCTGCTTGCTGTAAAAAAGAATCAGCAAATATAGCAACAGTTCCATTTTCTGATATTAGGTCAGAAGATAACAAAAGATGATTGTTGGCTTCAATGTTTATATCTTTTTTTGCTAAAACTGCAGCCACTCCATTCTTATTTCCACCAAGGCTAATATTATCTCCTTTTAATGAAACTGAATCATTTTTAGACTGTAATGATGTCAATGTAAGATCACCGTTAGCTGAAATATCTAAAGATGATTGAGATACAATACTGCCAAGATGATGTACACCAACACCGCTATCAGTACTGATTAACTCGACTCGATTACCATAAATTGAACCTAACTCACTTCCACTGATAGAAACAAGAGGGCGAGAATCATCTAAGCCATCGCTCGTCTGATATTGGCGAGTTGAAGTATTATATTTATTTGCTCCTGCTAATAATTTAACATCAGCAGACCCTGCAATCTGGCCATCCAGTTGAATAGCTCGGCTGACTATATCAAAATGAGATAATCCATCAGTCGAAATACCATTGCCAGATATTTGTACCTGGCCCTTTGTCACATTAAGTAAAAATTGTCCATTTTCTTGTTCAATACGCCCAGTACTCAATGTAAGATTATTGGCGTTCAGGGTTTTAACACCATTGACCTGAATGCCATTTTCATTAGCAATGATCAGGTCAGCACTTTTACCAAATACTTCCATCGTACCATTTAGCTGAGTTCCTTTGACTCCACCGACTTCATTAATAATAACATCAGCTTCATTATTCAGGTTGTTATTTTTAATAACATGGCCGCCAATCTGACTTACACCATCATCTTTACTGTTATTAAAAATAACGCCATTTTGGTCAACATTAAATTCTTGATATTTATTATGGGAAACACCATTCGCATTTGGATCAACAATATTAATCGTTGTTGTGCCATTAGCAGATTGATTTATATTAAGATTTCCAGAATTGTTATCTGGTATAATAGCCGAAAGCGCATCAAAAGGTAGTATTGATGAGGCAATCGCTAAATAAACAGGCGAAAATTTAAAAATCTTCTTCCCTGAATAATATGCTCGATTATTTGAATGAGAGCTTTTCACGTTATATATCCTTATATTTAATTAACTATTAAAAATTCAAACCTAGACGATAATAAATTGTGAGATTATCAATATCTCTATTCCGTAGACTTTTAGGTTTTGTCATTGGCCATCCTGCCGATAATGAGGATGATACATATTGTTGGTTCAGTCTTAATCCTACAGAACCTCCTGAAATAAATTCTCCTGAACAATTAATCACATAGTTTCTACAATTATTTTTGACATAACCTACATCATATCCAACAAAAGGAAGCATGCTCATTCCGCTAAATTTATTTATATAAACTGGAAACTTCACTGTATTTGAGATATAACCACCTTTATTACCTGAAACTGAATCTTCTTTAAAGCCTCTAACCGAGTATTCATCCCCAATGGAAATATTTTGTGCACTTACTAAAATATCTTTAGAAAATTGAAAAGATGTTGTCAGATCATAATTAACACTAACGAGATCAAACTGATGTATTTTTTTAGACCAACTGAGCAATCCGTTTATTTTATTAAAATCTATATCAAACCCTTTTAAATCCGGATCATTAACCCAGGCACTACCAAACCAAGGTGTCCCCTTAGTGAAAGAAAGATCCCAATAAGTTGTACCATTCCAAATGGTGGTTACGTCAGTGATACCAAAAGTAACATTACTATAATTTTTACTGCTGACATCAATGACAATATCTTTAATTCTGTTTAAATTATTTTTGACATCTATCGATGTATAGGCGGATAATTTATGGTTATTATTTCTGAATAAAACACGATTTATTCTATTAGAATAGCGCTCAGAATTCCCATCGCTGTTGTATCCGCCAAAATTACCACCGATAACTTTTTCATATTCAGATCGATAATAAGATGTATCAAATGACCAATAGCCTACAGGAATAGAGTATGATAAAGACCATGAATTTTGTGAATCAGATTTTTGTTTTAAATAATTATAGCCATAATAGAAGCTCAAAATATCATTAAAGCCACTAAGATTATTGAACGTCATGGTCCCACTATATTGATTCCATCCTGACTCTTTTCGTCCCGAATTGTTAAGTTTCAAACCTAAATTAAAAAAATCATATCCCATATCTGAGAAGTTCAAATTAGAATACCCCTCACTTTCATCAGGAATAACTTTTATTTTGGTACGATAAGATATTCTCAGTAGGTTATCTAATGCCTGATCAATATCTGAAACATTCAGAATTTCATTTTTATAGGATGGTAATGCACTGTAGATCCTCGTTTTTTGTGATAATGTAGGTTTTTTATCCTCCACAAGAACATTATTAATTTTCCCCCAAAGAACTTTTAATGTAATTGTCTGTGAGTTTAAGTTCCCCTCCTTAATGGTTAATAACGTAGTCGAATATCCTTTGCCTATGTAAAAGTCAGTAAGCTTTTTAACTAACTCTAAAATTTCAACTTTTCCCAGATCTTTATTTTCGAACGACTTTATTATTGAGTTCCTTTGTTCAGAGCTTGCATATTTGTCATCATTTTCAATTAAAATTTCCTTAATGAAAAATTTCCTCTGACTTTCGGCTACCGAATCAGAGGATGAATCTTCATCAACAATATTTTTATTATTGTTCATGATTTTATTATTGATCCATTTTTCTTTATTCACACTTTCAAGTGTCTGTTCTCTGATAATTCTATCCAGTTCACGAGTTGAGGCCGACATATTATCTGGTTCAACAGAAAATGACACACCTGAGTAAAAGTAAAATAAACTCAATATTACTGATGATTTTATTTTATTTTTCATATTATTTTATCTCTAACATAATAAACAGATTACCTTCTATAGTGCCGGATTTAACATTACGACGGTCATCTACGTTCACTGCTGTTTTTAACTTTATAGGTTTATTTTCATTGGCTAACACACTGACATAATTACTCACTATTGGTGTTGATGAGATTTTTATTGGTTCATTCCGCTCATCATTTAGCAATATTGAAACCCCCTCGGATGTCCCGCTATTTTTTAATCTTTGATTTTCAGTCGTTCCAATGTAAGAGATACCAACGGAAGAATTCTGTTCGCACTGTAATGTAAGATCAAAATCTATATATTTTGGTGAATATCTTATATTTGCCAGTTCATCCGTAGTAAAAGAACCAAGATCAATATATTTATCGGTATCTGACAAAATACAAGATTTGGATTTTAGAATAATATCTTCATTAAGAACTATTCTCATATACTCAGGATATGTGACATTCTGACTCAAATTGACTGTTGCTAATTCAGTACCTCTTCTCATGGTACCTGTTTTAATTATTCCTATTTTGATGAACTCAACAACGACTTCATCCTGTAACTGACATGGCGATACGCATGTTCTGTTAAATGGAAAGTATCTAAGAATATCGTTGTTTGACTGGCTATCCATGACCCAACTGATCCTTAATCCCAGACCAGGTATTGGTGTTCTTATGATAGTATTCTCTTTCCCCGTCATTACGGAATCAGAAAACTTACCATTAATATTAATTTGTTGTTCGTTATTGATTGTTTGTATTCTTAAATTTTCACTTTTCAACCGATAACTATTAACTGAGAAAACGTACCCCTCAGGTTTATCATGATAGTCTTTTATATTGACATCGCTGACATAAAAATTTTCACGATAGTTAGCATTGCTAACAACAGGAATTAAAATTAATATTAGTGTTAGTAAAATATTTCGCATAATCAACTCGTTATATTAAATGCAATCAGCATTGATAATTGAATTTGAAATGTCAGAATCCTTTCTAAATATGATCTTACATTTATAATCTTTGCTGTCCTTACTCCAAATCGCAGCTAACTCTTCATATTCCTCTGGTAATAAAACAAAGCCGCTTTGATCTGTTATACCTACAACATTATTTTTAACATCCACAACCTCAGCACCAAAGGGGATTTCATAATTGACACTGTGTATTTTTAGAATATTTTTCCCTATTTTTTTTATTTTAAATTCGACCAAGGGAGATGAACCGTTATCTGGAATAACTAACAATCTATTCTCTTCAATCTCAGACATATTATTGCTTTTCTTCGAGTCTAATGTAATATAATTCTTTTTATAGGGTGACAAATATGGTGCAACACCATAACCATTGGCATTTATCTTTATATTACTATTTAATGAAATACTCATGCCCTCGGCACCAATAGCTTTGACAATAGCAAATGTTTTTCCTAACTCACTCGACTTTGTAATTCCCCCTTCATGTAATATCATTGCTCCATTTATATTTCCGTAAATCATCTCACTATTTTCATTTTTAGAATAACCGGCTTGCTTTGTATTGGCCCCATTGTTATAGCTCAATGAACCGCCATTCCCAAAACTATTTTGAGTTCCTCTATCCATCCAAAAATTATAGTTAACTTTATCGAAAGATTTATCATTTGCCGCTAATGACATACGAGTATTATAACTATCTGAATAATTAACATATGACGAATTAAAGTTTAAATTTTTGTTTTTAGTCTCGAATGGAATGCTGGAACTTATAAAAAATGTATTATCTAAGCTATTGTTTTTGTTTTTAAATGAAAATAGCGATATGTTGTAATTTATTTTTTTAAAGTTATTATCGTAACTTAATGAATAGCCATAAGTATCTGTCCCATTCCCTTTCCAAGGCTTAGCATAATATCCAGAGCCAGAAATGCTACCATAGTTATCAGGCAGTGATTTTCTTAATACTAAATTGCTAGTCTGCTTATTTTGAAAACTATCAAGCCCTCTATTGGCTTCATAGTTATATTTATTAGCAATAAAATCATTCAACTCCCAATAGTTTTTATCTAAATAACGAGTTACAGACATGGATAAGCTGGTATCGATCAACGATAGATTCTCTTCGTAATTCAATACGAGCTTATCGTTACAAAAAAGAGAACAAGAAGAACGCTCAGGTCTCTTTTCATCAGAAAAAGATCGGTAATAATCTAAAGAAATACCTCCAATCCTCGTATTAAATGTTCCGCCAATCATAGTCTGAGCGTAATCATAAGGATGAATGGATTGTAAACCACTATACATAGTTAAATTATTGTTAATACCATACTTAACGTTAGCCTGTGTAAGCCAATAGTCCCCAGGATACATAGAATCCAATGAACCAATATTGACGCTATACTCATAGCTTCCGGGCCTGATCAAACTGGATATCGTTGAAACAGGGATCTCTTGTACAGTTCTGACGCCATCGGCCCCCGTTAAAATAACATTCAGAACGCCATTGCCATAGGTTCTGGGAAGATCTTGAATATGGTACTCACCAGCAGGAATATTTTTTTCGTATATGACTCTGCCATTATATTCGATACTCAATAATGACGGAGAATTCGCTATTCCTCTGATTGAGGGTGCAAAACCAGACAGCGATGTAGCATTCATTCTATTATCGCTAGCCAGTTTGACTCCTTTATATTTTACCCAGTTAAAATAATCGCCATTCGTATTTATTTCGCCGATTGTCAAACTGGACTTCAAACTGGCAATGGAACGCTCAGCATATAAATCATAAAATTTGTTATTTATTGAACTATTATTCCTTGCTGATAAAACATTATTGGTATATATACGCCATGAGTATAAGTTTAAATGCTGTTCGAAATGACCATGATAGGAGTATATGTCACTGTATCTTTTATCTCTTATATTGGTTATATTCATATCATATTTTAATGCATGGCTATTCACACCTCTGTTCCATTGAGATGGATAAATATAATCATCTACCTCAGATGATAAATATATTTGTGGAATATTGACATCCAACCTCTCGTCATCAAAATCCACTATTGCATATGCACCCTCAAGTATATTTTCAATAAAAAAACATGCAGATGACGTTTTGTTTATCAAATTTAATTTATTGTAGTTAAGATTAAATTTAGATAAATTATGCTGGCTAAAGCAGGGTAAAAGGTCATTTTCATGTTGTTTAAAATCAATATTCTCAGTGCTTATTTTTTCACCATTAACATAAACTAAAACATAATGTTTTCCTGGCTTGATTTTTTCATCAAGATCTATTTTTTCGTTATGTCCCAGATATGTCAAAAACTCGGTTTTAAAACCTTTATACTCATCAGTAAACCCCGTTATGGGCAAAAAAAATAATATAAATATGATATGCTTACGTGGCTTCATGGTAGATTCATCTCTTTTGATATGTATGCACCAAGATCATCTATATATGAATATTCAACTATTACATTTTTTTCATTAGATATCTCACCTGTAATTTTATATTTGGTTTCACCAAAGGGTGCTACAGTACTCACATCTAACTTAACCGCCATGTTATTTTTTAATGCTAACTTACCCAAATTCACATAAATCGGACTGTTATTTCTAGCTATTAAATAACTATCTTTTCCCGATTTCTCCATTCTCCAGGTTAATTTTTCAGCAGCTTCTGATCTTGTAATGTTAATTCTCTCTGGAATATAGAAAAATTTCATTTTGGTATGCACTGCAATATTCAAAGTGTTAGCTCCATTTTCATTTTCTGGAGGAATATCTAAAAAATTTATCCAGAGCATAGTTTCTCTGTCTTCAGGATATAAATTTTTTATTTCATCAGTTCCTATAACTCTAACAACCTTAGACTTTTCGGGTTTTACTTTAAACATAGGTTGCGTAATGATAAATCCTGTATTTTTAATTCTCTCATTAGAGTCATCTTGAGATAGCCAAACCTGTACTAATGCAGCTTTTTTTCCAACGTTGTTGACTTCAACTGTTTGTTCATTTTCTAATTCATCAAAAATAACTCTTGTAGTATTAACTTGTATTGCTCCTGAGACAGACAAAGGTATTAATAAAAACAAAACAGCGATTATCTTTTTCATTTTTTTCAGTTTAAAATATGAGGTGGAATGATTAATTATTGAAAGGACTTCACGATGTATAACATGAAGCCCTTATTTTTTAAGGGTAAACTACGCTATAGTAGATATTACCCTCGACTTCTCCAGGAGTGACACTGGCATCCGTAGAGACATATTGCACACCAAAATTAAACACTGTTTCGTCATCCGCTGTTTCACGGTTTTTAGTTGGTGATGTATCTTTACTGGTAGTGAAATCAAAATCATTTTTGTTTTCATCACTAATCACTAACTGGATATTTTTAGCACCATTTGGATTCATGTTTTTAAGATATCCGGTCTTAGGATCAATAAAATCACTGCTACTGATTTTCTCAAACTTAATGGCATAACCATCACCAGCGACACAGTTAGCACCTTTTAATTTAATAAAAAAGTCGGTGTCCCCTGCTCTGTCTCCCTGGGCTTTAAATGCCGTCGTAGATACAACAGGTAACCTTACAGAAAAATTGGGGTTCGTCGTTTCCGTGCCGTTAGTGTTGCCTCCGCTGATATCGCAGGTGGCGCTGTTTATTTTTCCGAGAAAGGTTATTTTTCCATCATATGCGTTTGCCATACTGAGGTTTGATAACATCCCTCCGCTAAGAACGAGCATTGATGCCAATATGTTTTTCTTCAGTTTAGAAAATTTGTTCATTTTGTCCTTCTGATAATCATGGATTAATAGTAAATTTAAAATCATTTGAAATGACAATAAGATGCCTTATTCATTATTGGTAATGAATGAATAAGGAATAATGCTCTTTTTTATTGTGATTTCAAAATACGCTATATTTATATATCTACAAATATATTTTTTGACAACCACTCTGGTTAAAATTACCTGATGTATTCTATAGTGAATTAAACCTCTCTAATAAATAGCATTTCATCCAAAAGAAGAATAGTCTGTTAATTTTTATGAATGCTGAATTGATATTTTAGAAAACATTAATTATTGCATTCTTTTAATAAATACCACTTTAACCTTATGATATTTATAGTTTTAAGATAAATAATTTTAGCTGGTTTATGTGTGTTTCTTTCTTTTTAAGTTCCGAAATAACTGATATTATTTCCGGTAATTCCTCCTTGAATAGATAAATATTGCTCTGTTAACCATCAATATACTGTGGTTTTATTTTTATATTCCGTCTCTTATTCTTCTTCAGGCTCTATGCATATGCGTACTATCCATACTCCATGGACAAATTTGTACTCAATGCTCCGGTCCACACATTTTATCAAATACTTCAAAACGTTTATTTGCTATTCGACTGACGTCAGAAAACCAAACTCGGGCAAATGAGATCCATGCATGATGTCAGGGTTCATTATCGCGGTTCCTGACATAGCGCCCGCTCTCTATTCAACCGTATTTTAACAGTTTTAATAGTTTTGCTGGCTAGCTTCAGATATTCCTTCTCTTTGAGGTATATCATCGGCAGTCATATGGTAGGGAAATAACAGTTCAGCCAGAATCCTGGCTTTCATTCGAGGAAATGCGCTGACTTATCACTCCATGCCCTCTGGTGAGGTTCAGAAGAGTGAAAATGCTTATTGTACTGAGGAATATGAACCAGCTTCGCTCTATGGCAGTTACTGCGAGAGTCGTGAAGTGATACTTATATCTACAGCTTTGGCTTTCCCTGCACATCTAAATAGAATTCCGTCATCCCTTACCTGCCGATGAAAAACATTTTGTTCATCGGCTGACAGCCTGGATTATACCGAAGTTCCACTGCGTGGCGCTTCATCCTTGGTATCCAGTCACTGCCCGTCTCTATTTATGCTGTTCCCTGATACCGTTAGTCATTGTGTATCTGAGTATCAGGTGACTTCTGTTGGTTGTAGCAAAAGTGTTACTTATTGCATGGATAAATGATTACACTTCCACCGGTATGTGTCAACACAGCTGCCAAACCGGTTATTTACAATCGCCTGCTTATTCTATTCCCGATCAAGGCTAATATTCAAACTCAAGATAAATGAGGTACAGACTGCCAAGTTATCGTATTATCTGTCCTGAATTTCGGACACTTCCCCTTATATTTACATGCTCAGGAATAATCAATTTACCATTATGCAATTTGTGCCTGATACTATTTATCGGGCACAGAAAGATAAATATCACGCAGGCAGGAATGGAACATTACAATAATAAGAAAGAACATTTGAATTTATTAATTTTATATCTGTTCTAAAAAACATTTAGCCATTCAATTCTTACGGCGTTTGTCTATTATATTATCAGAAATGCTATTTAAAATATTTTTGGCACCCAGAGATTTTCTCCGTTCAAAATCCTTTATTTATTAACATTGTTAATTATTTTATTTTTTCTCTGGACGGGTCTCTCTGAATCATTCTTAGGAAAACAGATAGTCACTTTTACTACAAAAATATTTCTAAGCTGCCCTCTGTGAAATATCGTCACCCCTTACTTTTTTTGATTAAAAATCAACAAGATAAAATAGTTATATGTAAAATTGACTTCATTTTCTTTTACCCTGTTTCGATGACAAGGGTACAAATTAGGTCAAAATTAAAGACATACGGATATGATAGTTAATTTCATCGTAGCGTCTGTTTCTGTCTTAATAATTTCACGTGATTTTAGTGCTAATCTTATCTCTCCCTCTCTCTCAAAATCACTGGCATCTTTCAAATCACCCGGAGGAACATAACCAAAATCACTTTCATTTTCATCTCCCACAGTGACCAGGAGATCAACTTATCAAATTTCAACCTGTTTATATTATTTCGTGGTCAATGAGTCAAAATCACTACTCGATCCATTTTTATTGGATGTACATTTTTCATACAAGAACAAAGCGCTTATTTTTCGATTAATATATTGAACATGATATTTTTACCCTCACTGATAAATCTGTCTGAACGCTCTAAAGGCAATAATATATTATTCACATGGCCTTTTTCTTCCTCTATTCCTGCGATAAGCGGCGGTCATTTCTACCCGTTTTCCTGGCATTCCCTGAGCCTGGCTCGCAGTAATCCTCTCACCTCAACTTCTGGCACAGATTACAATTGTCCAGACAATGAGAGGCCGCCATATCCCCCAGAGCAGAGTACTATGTGCGTTATATTTCAAATCGCGGAGAGTCTTTCTTCCAGTTTTAAATCATAAGGTTACATGATTGAGTATCAGAAATTCACCACATCGCCGTCCCACAGTAAACGCCACAATTTAGGCCATACACAAGGTCTGCCATTCCAGAATGCCATTGCATATCTCTTACATACAAAAATAAAAAATTTACCGGATATTACATATCTCTAAAATATTGGGGAAGGCTAAAAAGGGGCTGTATTGATTCTTAAGCAGGAGATAAAACGTTACTTATCAATAAAATATATCGATGGTTTGATGGAAAGCTCGGGCAGAGTTAAAGAGGGAGGGAGAGGACAGCCGTCGACTGTTTTTAATCGTTTTCCTGAGAAATCTCATAGAAAACGCGTATGTCCCCTCTCCCCTGACTGGACTCAGATTAGATACTGAATGAAGAACCACATCCGCAGGTGCTGGTCGCATTTGGGTTGGTGACAACGAAACGCGAGCCTTCAAGGCCTTCGCTATAGTCTACTGCACCGCCAACCAGATATTGCAGGCTCATAGGATCAACGACCAAGGCAACACCTTGTTTTTCAATGGTCATATCACCATCGTTGATCTGATCATCAAAGGTAAAGCCATACTGAAAGCCACTACATCCCCCACCGGTGATATAGACGCGCAATTTCAGATTCGGATTCTCTTCGTCTGAGATCAGGCTTTTTACTTTATTTGCCGCTGCTTCAGTAAACTGAAGGGGCAATACTACGTCATCACTCATGTTTTGCTCCAAACAATGAACAAGTCGGGCAGAACATCACCCGCACTCTGTTTAATATTATCCGACACCCTGGTAAATCGTTCAAGTATTCCGCTCTGCGGATGTCTGCTCCCCGGACATAGGGGATACAGCATTCGCTTTATCAGCTTCTTGTTTGGCCAGCGTTCTTGCCAGGATCTGTGAGTATAACGGTTTTCCTCCAAGGAGATTCGCTAATAATGTCGCACCAACACTGGTAACCAGCATGGGTAAAATAAGCTGATAATTACCAGTCATTTCCAATACTAACGCAATCGCGGTCAGAGGGGCACGCAAGGTTGCAGACAGCAGAGCCCCCATTCCCACCAAAGCAAAAACTCCCATCGGTAAATCATATTCTGGCAACCACAATGCACTGAACATACCGAATGACATTCCAAGCAAGGTGCCTAAGGCCAGGATCGGGGCAAAAATACCGCCGGGTGCACCAGAGGAAAAACACAGTAGGCTGATAGCAAGGCGCGCCAGGAACAGGTAGAGCAACATGCTTAAGCTATAATTCCCGGCAGTTGCGATAGGGATCATATTGAACCCACCGCCGACCAGCGAACTCTGCACCAGAGCCAGCACCCCACAGCCACCGCCAATCAGGCCACCGATCAAGACCCATTTGGTCGTATTACCGCCATGGATACGCTGAAACATATCCTGAACAGCCAACACCAGACGATTAAATATTACGCCAATAACACCGATAACCATACCCATAATCAGATAAAGCCACAGAGTATTCAGCGTAACATCGCCGACCATACCGAGATCAATCAAAATTAAACCGGGGTTAAAATATCGATAGACCACTGTCGACATAATGACACCAATAAATACCGCTTTGATTGAGATAAAATTATGATGAAACTGCTTACGCAGCTCTTCAATGACAAAAAAGATCCCCGCCAGCGGAGCGTTAAAGGCCGCCGCCAGTCCGGCACCTGCTCCGGTTGCCACAAGCGAATGACGGGTTTCTGGATTACGCAGACGAAAGATATCAAAAACCATCTGACCGAAACTTCCACCCAGTTGCACTGTCGGACCTTCGCGGCCCAAGACCATACCGGCGCCAAGGGTGCCCATACCACCGACGAATTTCACTGGAATAACACGCCACCAGCGTACTGGCCTGAGCCCTTCCAGAGCGCCTTCGATTTCAGGTATACCAGAACCACCGGCTTCGGGTGCAAAACGCCGCACTAAGAAATAACCAACCATCGCCAGTAAAGCGGAAGCCAGAAAAGCCATCGGCCAGACAACCCACGCATCATCAGCAACTTCAGCGAGCATACCAAGACGATATTGTTGTACCAGGTTCACCGCTTTGTCGAAACCAACGCCAGCGAGACCGGCAAGTATTCCAACCAGCGCTGCCAGCAGAAGCGTTGCGAGAGGCGTTTTATCTGCATCATATAAACGACGCAGAATCTTTTTTCTGCGCTTCGATACGTCAGACTGCTCTTGGGGGCTAGTGTTTCCTGAATTCATAGCTCTCAGTCATGTATAATGGCAAGGAATATATCTATATTACCTGCGGATTAACCCGACGTCCTGTGAATATCGTAGTTTATCTCGCAGGTTCATTTCATCCCGCCCATTGTTTCGCATAGACTATGCGTTAATATCTATTTCCGAGTCAGGAGCCGATTCATGAGTCAGTCTGAAAGTTTATATACCGCCGCCCGTCAGGTCATCCCTGGGGGCGTTAACTCACCGGTACGCGCCTTTACTGGTGTTGGCGGTGTGCCGCTATTTATTGAACGCGCAGATGGCGCTTACCTCTTTGACGTTGAAGGAAAGGCTTATATTGATTATGTCGGCTCCTGGGGTCCGATGATTCTGGGTCATAACCACCCGGCTATTCGTAATGCGGTGATTGAGGCTGTCAGCCGGGGATTAAGTTTCGGCGCGCCAACCGAAATGGAAGTCAAAATGGCCGCTCTGGTCACTGAACTGGTCCCCACCATGGATATGGTACGTATGGTTAACTCCGGTACTGAAGCGACCATGAGTGCTATTCGTCTGGCGCGTGGTTTTACCGGTCGCGATAAAATTATTAAATTTGAAGGCTGCTATCATGGCCATGCAGACTGTTTGCTGGTTAAAGCCGGTTCTGGCGCACTGACTCTGGGCCAGCCGAACTCGCCAGGTGTACCTGCTGACTTTGCAAAACATACCCTGACCTGTACCTATAATGATCTGGCCTCGGTGCGTGAAGCCTTTACCAGCTACCCGCAAGAGATAGCCTGTATTATCGTTGAACCGGTTGCCGGTAATATGAACTGTATTCCACCGAATGATGATTTCCTGCCAGGGCTACGTGCTCTGTGTGATGAATTCGGTGCTTTATTGATTATCGATGAAGTGATGACCGGTTTTCGTGTCGCCTTGGCGGGTGCACAGGACTATTACGGCGTGGAACCTGACCTGACCTGTCTGGGTAAAATTATCGGCGGCGGTATGCCAGTCGGTGCCTTTGGTGGCCGTCGTGAAATCATGGAAGCCCTTGCCCCCGTAGGTCCGGTCTATCAGGCAGGAACCCTTTCCGGCAACCCGATAGCTATGGCGGCAGGTTATGCTTGTCTGACTGAAATCACCCAGCCTGGAATTTATGAGACACTGACCGAACTGACCGAGATGCTGGCGGAAGGGTTACTGCATGCCGCCCAGGAAGAAGGCATTCCTCTGGTGATTAACAAAGTTGGCGGGATGTTTGGTCTGTTCTTTACCGATGCCCCGAGCGTCACCTGCTATAGCGATGTGATGGCCTGCGATGTGGAACGTTTCAAACGCTTCTTCCACTTAATGCTGGAACAAGGCGTTTATCTGGCACCTTCCGCCTTTGAAGCTGGCTTTATGTCCGTTGCCCACTCCCCGGAAGATATCCAAAAAACCATTGATGCCGCGCGTATAGCCTTCGCTGAGCTCTGAGTTATCACGCCCTCCCACTAAAACGTGAGAGGGCGAATATCACTTATCGGCTCTGCTTTCTCAGTAAGTAGATAAAGTAAGGTGCACCGATAAAGGTTGCCAACAGTCCAGCCGGAACCTGGTTAGGGAACAGAATCATACGGCCAAACCAGTCAGCGAGGATCATCAGTATCCCGCCCAGTATACCGGAGATAATCATCTGCGGCATTGCCCGACGGAATCCCAGCATACTGGTGATATGCGGTGCCATCAGACCGACAAAACTCAGAGGCCCAATAATCAGGGTGGCAGAGGCCGTCAAGGTTGCTGCAAGCAATAGCACCAGTAATTGTGCAGGGGTCACAGCCATCCCTACCGCGCGTGCCGTCGCCCGTCCAAGTGGCAAAATGACCAGCCAGCGCCGACAAAATGGCATAATCGCCAGTAATACCACCATAATGCCGAAACTTTGCAGCGCCTGGATGCCCGTCACATTATAGGTCGAACCTGAAATCCAGGTGAGTATGGAAGACATACGCGGATCGCCGCTGGCCATCATCAGCATCAGTAACATCATAAATGCAGTACTTAATGCCACCCCGGCCAGCAACATGCGCGGTGGCGAAAATCCGCCCCGTCCCGCTGAAATGATGATGATAAGCAAAGTGACTGCCGCCCCAAGACTGCCAGCAGGTAACATCCAGCCAAACGCATCCCCCGGGACGAAGAACAGCATCAGCACCACGCCAAAGGCAGCACCGGAGCTTATCCCCAATACCTCTGGACTCGCCATCGCATTCCCTGTCAGACGCTGAATCAGACACCCGGCTACCGCCAGCATCACCCCGGCAGTCATCGCAGCCAGCACCCGTGGCCAGCGCCAGGGAAGAACCTCATCAAACAGTGCACCACTTAACCAGCTTAAGCCCTGTTCGTTGCGTCCCAGCGATAAAGCAATGACCCCGGTGATAACCAACAGCAGTAACCCGACTGAGATCCACAGATAACGAGCCTGACGTTCGGCCGGAACGTTATCGCCGATACTCATGGAAGGCATACTGTAGGTACGCAGGCGTGGCAACAGCCATAATAAAATAGGCGCGCCAATTAAGGCGGTGATGGTTCCGGTGGAGATTTCACGCCAGAAGCTCGCCAGCCAGATAACAAGCTGGTCGGAAAGCCATAGGATCAGCGCGCCAATCAGTGGTGCAAGGAATAGCCGTGGTAACAAACGACGGGCACCGAGCATTTTTGCCAGCAATGGAGCAAACAGCCCGATAAAACCGACTATCCCCACCGCACTGACCAGCTGGGCACTGAGAATAATAGCCAGACTCAGAATAGCCAGTCGCGTCACCGAAAGCGCTAATCCTAAATTGCGGGCGACGCCATCATCCAGTCCCATTAAGGTCAGTGGACGCAATAGCAGCAGGGTTAATACCAGCCCACCTGACAGACGCGGCCATAGCGTCTGAACACTGCTCCAGTCTTGCTGATTAAGCGAGCCAGTACTCCACAGAAACATATTCTGTAGCTGGTCATAGTTAAAAATGGCCAGCAGTTGATTCACGGCACCGCAATACAGGCTGAGTACCAGTCCGGCAAGGATCAGTGTAACCGGTGACAAACGCCGTCCCCAGGCAACCCCGAAGACCACTAATCCCACCACTGCGGCACCGATTAAGGCCACATAAGGCTGAACGGCCACCGGCAGAGCCCAGAGAGTGGCAACGGTGATACCCAGTTGCGCCCCACTGGCCACTCCCAAGGTTGTGGGTTCAGCCAGTGGATTACGTAAAACTTGCTGGAATAATACGCCAACCAAGCCAAGTCCCGCCCCGACCAGCAACGCAATCATCACCCTGGGCAGTAAGCTGTAGTGAAACAGCATCTGATTAATGGCATCCGGGTCAGGCAAACTGAACGCATTCATCCACTGGTCTGAGGGTAGCAAAGCCTGCATATTGTGGAGCGTTAACCCGAAAGCCGCGATAAACAGCACCAGCAATAAGCTAACGGGCAGCAAAGAGCGATGTCGCATCATGCTTTGCCTCCGAGTGCATTATCCAGTACTCGGGTAAAATGCATTGACGACAATGTCGCGCCATAAAGCCAGACTGCGGGAACACGCTGGAAACGCCCCTCACGGATAAAAGGCATCGCACGCCATAACGGTGTCGAGGTAGCTTGTTCAATAGTGGCATTATCATTGTGTTCAAGACACAGTACATCAGCCCCTTTGATCTCTGCCAGTCGCTCAATACCGACAATCGCTGTTCCCCAAAAATTGGTTTCACCCAGCCATGCGTTTTCCAGTCCGAGCAAGTCCATTATCTGCTGAAACAGACTGTGTTTTCCCACCACCAGCACATGGCGATTATCAAGGAAAGACATCAGCAGCAGCGGACGGCTGCCGCGGTTAGCAAAGCGCGGTTTCATGCTCTCAATATAAGCATCAAACTCACTAAGATGCCGTCGGGCTTCGTGTTGCATTCCCAGTGCATCCCCCAACTCAGTAAGCGAGCGGCGAGCAACATCCAAGGGTTTACCCGAAGCATCATTGAAGGGAAATCCCATACCGGGGGCGATACGCTTAATTTTCTCTTCTGACGGACCATAACCGGCAGAATAGACAATCAGGGAGGGTTTTAGCTGTGCCATAAACTCCAGATTGGGTTCGGTGCGTAGCCCGATATCAATCACGGAATCCGGTAATTTGGGCTCGTTAACCCAAATCTGATAATTCGGTCTGTCAGCCACGGCCATCGGCGTGATACCCAGCGCCATAAGCAGCTCTATGGGTAACCACTCCAGGGCGATAATACGGCGACTGTCTGGCAGAGCGGCCAGAGCGGGGGGTAAATTAAACAAAACAGGTGATAAAGCTAACGCCGCCAGCAAGCGCCGGCGGGTTAAAAAGAGATCGGATGGATTATGCATTAGTAAACAAAACTCACCGGTGCGGCACCTGCCGGATGGGGCAGAATACCCATAGGGATGCCATAGATTTTTGCCAGCGTATCGCTTTGCATTATCTCGGCGGGCGTTCCTGAAGCGATCATTTCTCCACCGCGCAGAGCGACCAGATTATCGCAATAGCGGGCTGCCATATTGATATCGTGCAACACGGCAATCACTGTCAGACCGCGCTGCTGGCTCAGACGGTGAATCAAGGCCAACACATCAACCTGGTGGGCTATATCCAGTGCCGAAGTCGGTTCATCAAGTAACAGGCAACGGCTATTTTGTGCTACCAGCATGGCTATCCAGGCCCGCTGACGCTCTCCCCCAGACAAACTGTCCACCAGACGGTTTGCAAAAGGGCTTAATCCGACCAAGTGAATCGCCTCTTCCACCCGCTCGCGGTCATCTGCCCCAAAGCGTCCCAGAGCACCGTGCCAAGGATAACGGCCAATAGCGACCAGTTCGCGCACCGTCATCCCCTCGGCTGCAGGTAACTGTTGCGGCAAATACGCCACCTGGCGGGCAAATTCTTTACTGTTCCAGCTATCAAGAGCCTGGGCATTGAGCTGAATGTTCCCTTCTGACGCTTTCTGATGACGTCCGAGCATTTTTAACAGTGTCGACTTTCCGGAACCATTATGACCAATCAGGCCAGTGACTTTCCCCGCCGGGAAAGTCATCGACAGCGGAGCCAGTAAGGTACGACCCGGCACCCGAAAAGTCACATCAGTCAGGCTGAATGTTGTCTCAGGGTGAGCCTTTATGTCCTGCATAGTAACCATCCGATGAAAGGGCAGGAAACCTGCCCGAAAAGTATTCAGAAACGAAAAGTTGCGGTAGCGACGGCCTGACGTTCAGCCCCCCAGGAACAGCCGTAGGCCTGAAAGCAGCTGGCAACGTATTCACGGTTCAGTAACTTATTAATATTTAATGCAATACTGATATCATTGAGACCAAAACGGCCTGAGTCATATTTCACCACTTCATTCATCACCGCGGCACTGCCGACTATGGCTATCTTTCGCAAGGAAAGGTGGCCAAGTGAATCAGGGGTAAAACGAGCCATGGCAGTGTTCCTAATGAAGAGGTAAATGATAATGCAAAAGAGAATCATTCTTGCGAGGAGAAGATAATAGACGATACAAAACGTTTATAGCAAGCGCTTAGCCGAACCAGTTACGCCAAGCTATACCCCTGTTTTTCCAGGGTTATGTAACTGTAGGGTTTAGGATAAATAATGGTAATAGAATCATTAAAAAGGGCGAGTCGATACGCAGACTCGCCCTGAATGCTATATTTTTAACCGTTAATTGTTACCAAACATATCTTTAATCCAGCCTGCAACACCATCAGATTCAGGTTGTTCTGCCGGTGCCTGAGTAGGGGCTGCCTGCTGTGGTTGCGACTGACCCTGACTGAATGGATTGTTGTCAACTTGCTGACTTTGCTGGCATAAACCTTCCGGATTTTTTGTCCAGACTGGTAACACGCGATAGCCTACGGTACTGCACTGGAAGTTACCTATGCTGTCAACGCCCAGATCCACGATATTCTCAGGAACGGTTAAGTTCAGTGGGATCGGCGTCTGGTTAGCCAGGTAGCGCTGGTACAGTGACATTGCTCCGCTGGCACCATACAGCTTAGTCGGTTGGTTGTTATCACGACCGACCCAGGTAATTGCGACCTCTTTACCATCAATGCCGGCAAACCAAGTATCGACATTATTGTTGGTGGTACCGGTCTTACCTGCCAGATGCAGATTAGGGTATTTCCCCCCCAACGCACGGCCTGTTCCTTTGGCAATGACCTGCTGCATGGTATACAGCGTCAAATAGGCCGCTTGCGGCGCAACGGCCTGTTCAGCTTGCGGGAAGCTCTGGTATAACACTTTTCCGTCTTCAGCAATCACCGAGCGTAATGCCGACAAGGTGGCGCGATTACCGCCGCTGCCGATAGTCTGGAACGCCTGAGCGACTTCGATCGGCGTCAAGTTCAAGGCTCCTAATAGCATCGCAGGAACCGGATGAAGCTGATCTTTTGGTACTCCCAGTTTAGTCCAAGTCTCAGTCACTGCAGGCAAGCCAAGCGCCATTCCCAGATTAACGGTAGGCACGTTCATTGAACGCGTTAAGGCGTCTACCAGCATAACCTGACCGGTGAACTGTCGGTTATCGTTCTGTGGGGACCAAGTCTGCCCATTTGACATGGGGATCGACAGTGGCGCATCGGAAATCCAGGTATTCAAACGATATCGGTCAGGCTGACCTAACGCAGTCAGGTAGGTTGCAGGCTTCGCCAAAGAACCAATAGAGCGACGTGCCTGAAGCGCACGGTTAAAGCCCGCATACTGCGGCTCGGAGCCACCGACTAAAGCGCGAACTTCGCCGCTGACACGGTCAACAATCACCATTGCCGCTTCGAGATCGTTAAGCTTACGCGATTCACGTAGGGCCGGGATCCCCTCTGTCACCGCTTTTTCTGCTGCATCCTGTGAAACCGAATCGAAGGTGGTAAAAATTTTCACCCCGGACAAGTCCTTCACCTGATCGCCGAGTTTCGCCTGCAGCTCCTGGCGCACCATCTGCATAAAGGCAGGCTGAGGCGAAATAACACCGCCTCTAGGCTGAACGCCTAGCGGGCGCGCACTCAGCATCTGATAAAGTTCCTGATCGATAATCTTCTGTTCTTGCAGCAGGCGTAACACAATATTACGGCGCTCCAGAGCCAGTTTCGGATTACGCCATGGGTTATAAAGTGAAGCCCCTTTCACCATTCCAACCAGCAGCGCTTGTTGATCCAGACTCAGTTCATCAACCGGGCGACCAAAATAGTACAAACTGGCCAGAGGGAAACCGCGGATCTGCTCATCACCACTTTGCCCCAGATAGACTTCATTCAGATACAGCTCAAGAATTCGGTCCTTGCTATAACGGGCATCCATAATGATGGCCATATAGGCTTCGTTTGCTTTACGCCACAGCGTTCTCTGGTTGGTTAAAAACAGGTTTTTTACCAGTTGCTGTGTCAGGGTACTGCCGCCCTGCACTGCGCGTCCGGCAGTGAGGTTCGCCACTACAGCACGCCCAATGGAATACAGACTGATACCGTCATGTTGATAGAAATGACGATCTTCTGTCGCTATCAGAGTGTCGACCAGTAAGTCCGGGAAGTTTGCGCGCGGGACAAACAGCCGCTGCTCACCATTGGTTGAAGAGAGCATGGTTATCAGGCGAGGGTCCAACCGGAACAGACCGAAGTTGCGGTTGTTATCCATATTCTGGATAGATTCCAGGTGCCCGTCTTCAAATTTTAATCTGGCACGAATTTGCCCCTCTTTTCCGTCCGGGAAATCGAACGGACGGCGGATCATTTCAATAGAATTAGCCTGTACAGTAAACTCCCCCGGACGCGTCATACGCGTCACCTGGCGATACTGTGTCGCTTCCAGAAGCTTAACCATTTCTGCTTTGCTGTAAGGCATATCAGGCTCAAGGTTGACCATACGACCATAGACTGCCGCAGGTAACTGCCAGACTTCTCCGTCAATACGGCTACGAATTTTCTGATCGAGATAAATGCCGTAAATAGCCATGCCCACTAAAAACAGGACAAATAGCTTTAACAGAAACTTCAGCAGACGATGCTTTTTAGGTGAGCGCCCGCCCTTGCCTCTTTTTTTCTTTACCGGTGGCATAGGTTCTTCGTCTTCATAGTCATCATTATAATCATCATCTTTGTAATCATCGTCCGAGAGCCGTGAGTTTTTGCCCTTCGTTTTCGCAAAATGCGTAGATTTTCCTTTGCGACCAATTGGCTCGCGGTCATTCCCCGCCATTTTTTATCTCCACAAAATTTCAGGCGAAACGGCCTGATTTTCCACTCTTCCGCCCTGAGCGGAAGAAGAAATTTCTCAAAATTTACTGGTACTTTTTCGTTCGTCGCGTAGGTAATGCCGATGCCGGGTCGTCAGGCCAAACATGTTTGGGGTAACGCCCTTTCATCTCTTTTTGAACTTCGCGATACGACCCCTGCCAGAAAGCAGTGAGATCTTGCGTAACCTGGAGCGGACGCTGCGCCGGAGATAATAGCTCAAGCAGCAAGGGAATACGTCCTTCTGCAATACAAGGTGTCCGGGACTCGCCAAACATTTCCTGCATACGTACCGCCAGTATCGGTGGATTATCATCACTATAACGAATAACAATCTGGCTACCGGTAGGTACAGTGTAGTGAGTTGGTAACGCACTATCCAGCCGTTGACGCAGAGACCAGTCGAGCAAATGGGTGAGTGCTTTACTTAAATCTATTTTTTTCAAATCCTTAAGAGAATAGATACCGTTCATTTCCGGCAACAGCCAGTGCTCAAGATTTTCCAGTAACGCCGCATCATCTACCGTCGGCCATTCCCATTCAGGCAGCCAGCGTGCAGCACAGCTCAGGCGTAAACGTAATTGCTCAGCAGCCGATGACCAAGTCAGGCAGTTCAGTCCATTTGTGCGGATACCATTCAGAATGGCCTGCTGCATCTCTGCTTCCGAAGGTTTCTCCTGCGGCTGAACGCTGATAACCAGTTTATCAATTTTACGCCGACGCAATGCTTTTAATACGCCATGCTCGTCGTTCCACTCAACGGAATTATCGGTTTCGATAAGCCCAGGACACTTCGCCGTTAACGCTGCCAGTTCAATCGGCAAGGCAAGTAAAATACGGGCATCCGGTGAGGCATTACCTTGCAGCAATAAAGGGGTAATAAGCCATTCATAACGAGTCAGGGCATCATCATCATCAAGCATAGCGCCCATACCATTCGCTAACTGATAGCGTCCTCCACTTCCCCGACGCCGGGCAATCCTGTCGGGAAAGGCCTGGGCCAGCAGAGGCATAATCAGCGCGAGATCTGCTTTACCTCCGCGGCTATTCAGCCGCTGAAGTAGCTGACCGGCTCGCTGACGCACGGTACTTGACGCGTTATCAAAAGCTACGCGTAAATCCCCTGCGGAGGTAAAACGCGGAGGATCTTCAAGCAGTGCCACAAGTAAAGCAGCACTGGCTTGTTCATCTGCGGTTTTCGCAGCCACCAGCATACTGGCTGAACGGGGATCGCAACCAATCTGAGCCATCTTCTGACCGGAAGTCGTCAGAGACAGTTTGTCATCGATAGCGCCTATCCGCCGCAATATTTTCTGGGCCTGGGCAAGGTTTACTGCCGGGGGCATATCCAGCCAGGTAAGCTGGGTGATGTCATTGCATCCCCACTGCAGAATATCCAGTTGCAGGCTGGATAAATCACTGTTGAGAATTTCCGGGCTGCTTTGTGCGCTGGCTCTCTCGGCTTGTTCAGCACTGATGAGATGCAGGCAAATTCCCGGTTCCAGACGTCCGGCACGCCCTGCGCGCTGGCCCATTGAAGCCTGGCTAATACGCTGGGTCACCAGTCGCGTCAGCCCGGTCATTGGATCAAAACGCACCGCACGTTCCAGAGCGCTGTCAATCACCAGACGGATACCTTCAATAGTCAGGCTGGTTTCTGCAATATTGGTTGCCAGCACCACTTTACGTTGCCCCGCAGGCGCAGGAAGAATCGCCTGACGTTGCTCATTCAAGGAGAGTGCGCCATAAAGAGGACATAACAGAACGTCTTCAGCAACACGTTCGGTTAACAGTTCAAGTACGCGTTTAATTTCGCTGACACCGGGTAGAAATAACAGTAAAGAGCCTGGTTCATGCCGTAGTAAACCGGCAACTTCACTGGCAACCGCCTCATGAAAACGCTGATGTGTTGATAGCGAGCTATAGCGCCGCTCAACCGGAAAAGTACGCCCTTGTGAAGTGACCACGGGGGCGGCCGGAAGACGTTGCTGCAAGCGTGTATCATCCAGGGTCGCGGACATTATGAGTATTCTTAAATCATCTCGTAGCCCTTCCTGTACATCAAGGAGCAGAGCCAGAGCCAGATCGGCCTGTAAACTACGTTCATGGAACTCGTCGAGGATAACCAAATCGACACCATTCAGCTCCGGATCTTGCTGGATCTGACGGGTAAGTATCCCTTCAGTCACCACTTCGAGCCGTGTCTTGGCGCTGACACAGCTATCTGCCCTCATCCGATAGCCGACGGTTTGTCCAGGCTTCTCACCCAGTAGTTCTGCCATACGCTGTGCAACATTACGCGCCGCCAGACGGCGTGGTTCCAGCAATAATATACGACCGTTTCCGGTGCTTTGAGCAAGAATTTGCAGTGGCAGCCAGGTGGACTTTCCCGCACCTGTAGGCGCAATTAATAATACTTGCGGGGCAGAAGCGAGTGCAGCAAGCAGCTCAGGCAAAACGGTCGCAACCGGTAATGACGACACAAACAGCTCCAGGGGTTAACATCACAGGGCCGGTATTGTAGCATCAGTCCCCCATAACCGAGAGATACCCATGACCGAAACTCGCCGTCTGTTTTTTGCACTCGCGCTTCCCGACGAGATACAGTCCGGGCTTATCTCCTGGCGGGCAAGCCATTTTCCCTACTCGGCAGGCAAGCCGGTGGTTCAGGCTAATTTGCATCTGACACTCGCTTTTTTGGGTGATATCTCAGCCGAAAAGCAACGCGCGCTGTCTCAGTTAGCCGGGCGTATTCGACAACCGGCATTTAATGTATGTCTTAATAATGCCGGGCAATGGCTTCGTTCCGGCGTTATTTGGGTCGGGCCGCGGCAAGCCCCGAGAGGGTTGTTACAACTGGCTGACATGCTGCGCGCTCAGGCGGCGCGCAGTGGTTGTCATCAGCCCGCAATGCCATTTCATCCTCATATCACGCTGTATCGTCAGGCCACGCAAGCCGTCGCCCTGCCACCGCCGGGCTTTAGCTGGTCATTTCGTCCCACCGAGTTTGCACTCTACTCCTCAAACTTCAAACGGGGGCGGACACAATACCAGGTACTGGAAAAATGGCCGTTATCAGAGCAGTAAACTGACGCCTTCAGGGAAATCGGTCAGGCTGATTTCCGATTATTTATTACAACACGTCAACCAACCTTCTGGAACGTGTTGTCAGCAATCTGGAACCGAAGATGGAATTTACGCCCCCCCTACAATCGGCAACGCTGATTAAGCGCTATAAGCGGTTTCTGGCCGATGTCGTCACCCAGGAAGGTGAAGTTATCACACTGCATTGTCCCAATACGGGTGCCATGACCGGTTGTGCTACACCCGGCGATACGGTCTGGTATTCAACCTCAGATAATCTGAAACGTAAGTATCCCAATAGCTGGGAGCTAACCCAAACCCAGCATCAGGAAATGATTTGCGTAAATACGCTACGTGCCAATCAGCTGGTCAAGGAACGGCTGCTTAGCGATCCCCCTGCATTTTTAGCAGGTTACAGCCGCTGCCAAAGCGAAGTAACCTACGGTAGCGAAGGCAGCCGTATCGATTTCATGCTGAGTGCAGATGGCCTGGTAAACTGCTATATCGAAGTGAAATCAGTTACCTTATTTGAACAAGGTAAAGGTTTTTTTCCTGATGCGGTGAGTTTACGTGGACAAAAACATCTAAGAGAGTTAATTAATGTCGTTAAACAGGGAGAGCGTGCGGTGATGTTGTTTGCCGTATTGCATTCCGCTATTACCAGCGTTTCACCGGCGCGTCATATTGACGCAAAGTACGCGCAGTTGTTAACAGAAGCACAGCAGTGTGGCGTTGAAATTATTGCGCTAAAAGCAGAACTTTTTGCCACACATATCACTCTAACTACGCCGTTACCTGTCTATTTAACGTAATGTTTTATAATGAGTAGATAGCGTGACACTTTATTTATCGTTGTTTTCGCAGATACGCGTTTCTTCACATGATTGTCAATAGATGGGGTTATATAATTGCCATCGTGAAGCGGTTCTGCTATTTATAGCGGCCTGATTTTACCCCGACAGGGGATCGATAAGTGCGTGTCAAGGAGAAAAAACATGCAAGAAGGGCAAAAGCGTAAGACGTCGTCCCTGAGTATTCTCGCCATCGCTGGGGTGGAGCCATACCAAGAGAAGCCGGGTGAAGAGTATATGAACGAAGCTCAGCTGTCGCACTTCAAACGTATTCTTGAAGCATGGCGTTCTCAGCTCATGGACGAGGTTAACCGTACTGTTTCGCATATGCAGGATGAAGCTGCTAACTTCCCGGACCCGGTAGATCGTGCAGCCCAGGAAGAAGAGTTCAGTCTCGAATTACGTAACCGCGATCGCGAACGTAAATTGATCAAGAAGATTGAAAAGACGCTGAAAAAAGCAGAAGACGAAGATTTCGGTTACTGCGAATCTTGTGGTGTTGAAATCGGTATTCGCCGTCTTGAAGCACGTCCGACAGCTGATTTATGTATTGACTGTAAAACACTGGCAGAAATCCGTGAAAAGCAGATGACAGGCTAATAGCCCGTCTTAAGAGTAAGGATGGGTCCGCCATCCTTATTCTTCAATATCAACAGATGACCAGAGAAACGCTGGTTAGCCGAAATTCCAGAGATGTTTTTGTCATCCTGCCACAACATTACTTTGAACATGCCCACTCAAGATTATATCGGTCGCTTCGCTCCCTCACCTTCTGGCGCACTGCATTTTGGTTCACTGGTGACTGCTCTTGGCAGTTATCTCCAGGCGCGCTCCCGACAGGGACGCTGGCTGGTGCGTATCGAAGATATCGATCCCCCGCGTGAAATACCCGGTGCCGCCACGACGATTTTGCAGCAGCTGGAACACTACGGTTTATACTGGGATGGCAGCGTGTTATGGCAGTCACAGCGTCACGAAGCCTATCGGGCAGCCCTGGATACCCTGCGTGTAGCCGGCTTGAGCTATTTCTGTACCTGTACTCGCAGTCGAGTCCATCAGATGGGGGGCATCTACGATGGCTTTTGTCGCAAACGTAACAATGGCCCCGAGAATGCTGCGCTACGCTTTATCCAGCAGCATCCGGTGATGCAGTTCACTGACCAGTTATCCGGTACACTGTATGCCGATAGCGCACTGGCTCGAGAAGACTTTATCATTCACCGCCGCGATGGTTTATTTGCTTATAATCTCGCCGTGGTGGTGGACGATAACCATCAGGGAGTCACTGAAATTGTCCGTGGTGCTGATTTAATCGAGCCCACTGTACGGCAAATTTCGTTATACCAGCAATTTGGCTGGCAAACGCCCTCTTATATTCATTTGCCGCTGGTGCTGAATTTACAGGGAGAAAAACTGTCGAAGCAAAATCATGCCCCGGCGTTACCATCAGATGACCCTCGCCCTGTGATTGTTCAAGCATTACGCTTTTTAAATCAACCTGTTGAAAATAACTGGGCGGATTTATCCCTGGAAAAATTGCTGGTTAATGCTGTCGATAACTGGTCTCTATTACGGGTACCAGTGAATACATGATTCTCAAATGCTCTGCACCAGGCTATTATTAGCCGCTGTTTTTTTTGTACCCATGATTGACACTACTGAGGTGGACCATTTTTACCCGAGTCGCTAATTTTTGCCGCAAGGTGCTTAACCGCGATAATGAAAATATCGTGGCCGAGGAGAGTGAACCTTCCCCGCACATCACGGTTATTCCGCGTGACAAGCACGCTATTTCTCGCAAAGATATCAGTGAAAACGCCCTCAAGGTGCTCTATCGCCTGAATAAATCTGGATATGAAGCCTATCTGGTCGGTGGCGGTGTCCGTGATCTTCTGTTGGGTACAAAACCAAAAGATTTCGATGTGACCACCAATGCGACACCCGAACAGGTTCGTAAACTGTTCCGTAACTGTCGTCTGGTCGGCCGCCGCTTTCGTCTGGCTCATATTATGTTTGGACCAGAAATAATTGAGGTTGCGACTTTCCGTGGTCATCATGAAGAACAACCTTCTGAAGACCGGCAGATATCGCAACGTGGCGAAAACGGTATGCTATTGCGCGACAATATCTTCGGCTCGATCGAAGAAGATGCTCAGCGCCGTGATTTTACTATCAACAGCCTCTATTACAGTGTTGCTGACTTCACCGTACGTGATTATGTTGGCGGCCTGTCTGACCTTAACCAAGGTATTATTCGTCTGATTGGTACGCCGGAGACTCGCTATCGTGAGGATCCTGTACGCATGTTGCGTGCAGTGCGTTTTGCCGCCAAGCTCAATATGACGATAAGCCCGGAGACTGCTGAACCTATCTCCCGTCTCGCCACGCTGCTCAATGATGTACCACCAGCACGTCTGTATGAAGAGTCGCTTAAGCTGCTACAAGCGGGCTATGGTTATCAAACCTATTTGTTGTTGCGTCAGTATCATCTGTTCCAGCCTATGTTCCCGATAATTACACGTAACTTCACGGAACAGAATGACAGCTCAATGGAACATATGATTGAGCGGGTACTGAAAAATACCGATAACCGTATTCAGAATGATATGCGCGTTAATCCGGCATTTCTGTTCGCCACTATGCTCTGGTATCCACTGCTGGAAATGGCACAAAAAATCACCCAGGAAAGCGGGCTTGCCTATTACGATGCCTTTGCGATGGCCATGAATGATGTGCTGGATGAAGCCTGTCGTGCGCTGGCTATTCCTAAACGTATTACGACTTTGGTCCGTGATATGTGGGGGCTGCAATTACGTCTGTCACGTCGTCAGGGTAAGCGCGCCTGGAAGCTTATGGAGCATCCTAAGTTCCGTGCAGCTTATGATTTACTGGCCTTACGTGCTGAAGTGGAAAATAACCAGGAACTGTTACGCCTGACCAAGTGGTGGGGAGAGTTCCAGGTTGCGACACCTTCACTGCAAAAGGATATGCTACTTAATCTTGGTGATGAACCCGCCATTCGTCGTCGTCACCGTCGTCCGCGTAAACATACCCCGCGCGGCCAGGCATGACCCTCGCGTATATCGCTCTTGGCAGCAATCAGGCTTCCCCGCTGGAACAAGTCTCTTCAGCGCTGGAAGCGATTGCTACCATTAGAGACAGCCACATTGTGGCGGTCTCCTCGTTTTACCGTACCCCGCCTTTAGGTCCTCCCAATCAACCCGACTATCTTAATGCTGCTGTTGCTCTGGAAACCACTTTGTCAGCCGACGAACTGCTCACTCAGACACAACGCATCGAGCTGGAACAGGGTAGAGTACGCAAAGCGGAGCGCTGGGGACCACGGACTTTGGATCTCGATATTATGCTGTTTGGCAACGAAGTCATCACGACTTCGCGTCTGACAGTCCCCCATTATGACATGAAAAATCGGGCGTTCATGCTGCTGCCATTACTGGAAATTGCGCCTGAATGTCGTTTCCCTGATGGACATACTGTACGGGACACACTGGCAGCACTTTCCCTTGAGGGAATAACCGCCTGGTGATCGGTACATCAGTCCATTTGTCCGCTCTTTTCTCTGGAGAAGATGATGAAATCCACCACAATCTCAACACTGCGTCAGCTAAAGCAAGAAAAGAAAAAATTCGCCACACTGACGGCCTACGATTTTAGTTTCGCTAAATTATTTGCCGACGAAGGTATTGGCGTGGTTCTGGTTGGTGATTCACTGGGTATGACCATTCAGGGTCATGACTCCACTCTGCCTGTCACCGTTGACGATATTGCCTATCATACCCGTGCCGTGCGCCGCGGCATACCTGCCGGACTGGTTATCGCTGACCTGCCTTTTATGTCCTATGCTACGCCCGAACACACCTTTGTTAACGCAGCGACGCTGATGCGGGCAGGCGCAAATATGGTGAAAGTAGAAGGTGGACGTTGGTTGTCTGACACGGTTCGCCTGTTAACCGAGCGCGCTGTCCCCGTCTGCGGACATATTGGTCTGACGCCGCAGTCGGTCAATATTTTTGGCGGCTATAAAATTCAGGGACGAGACGCGGATGCGGCACAAACCCTGCTGGATGATGCCCTGGCGCTGGAAGCCGCAGGTGCACAACTACTGGTATTAGAGTGCGTCCCAGTCAAACTGGCGCAACGTATTACCGAAGCATTGATAATTCCGGTTATTGGTATTGGGGCCGGTAATGCGACCGATGGTCAGATCCTCGTCATGCATGATGCATTCGGTATTACCGGCGGCCATATTCCTAAGTTTGCAAAAAATTTCCTTGCTGAAACCGGTGATGCGCGTGCTGCGGTTCGTCAGTATATTGCCGAAGTCGAGTCCGGTCTGTATCCGGGTGATGAACACAGTTTCCAGTAGAAGAGAGTTGTCATGCTAATTATTGAGACATTGCCACTGCTGCGTCAGCAGATCCGTCGTTTTCGTCAGGAAGGTAAGCGTGTGGCTTTGGTGCCAACAATGGGTAACCTGCACGAAGGCCACCTGACGCTAGTTGAACAAGCTAAAGCACGTGCAGATATCGTAATAGTGAGTATCTTCGTTAACCCGATGCAGTTTGAACGTCAGGATGATTTGGCCCGTTATCCACGCACCCTGCAAGACGACTGCGAAAAACTGAACCGTCAAAAAGTCGATTTAGTTTTTACCCCAGCACCTAAAGATATCTATCCGCAGGGGTTGGATACCCAGACAACGGTTGATGTACCGGGTATATCGACCATTCTCGAAGGCGAAAGCCGCCCGGGTCATTTCCGTGGTGTGTCGACGATTGTCAGTAAATTGTTCAACCTGGTACAACCCGATATTGCCTGTTTTGGCGAGAAGGATTACCAGCAACTGGCTCTGATCCGCAAAATGGTCGCGGATATGGGTTATGACATTCAAATTATTGGTGTGCCGACCGTCAGAGCCAAAGATGGCCTGGCACTCAGCTCACGTAATGGTTACCTGAGCGCAAGTGAACGTAAAGTGGCTCCGGGACTCAATCAGGTCATCAATAGCCTGGCCCAGAGTCTGCTGAACGGACAGCGCGATTTGGAGTCGATGGTACAGCTTGCTAATCAGGAACTTGAGCAAAAAGGTTTCCGTCCCGATGCGCTGGATATTCGTGATGCCGATACTTTGCAACCGCTGAGTGAGAAAAGTCAAAGAGCGGTTATCCTGGCGGCAGCCTGGCTGGGCAACGCACGTTTAATCGACAATCAAGTGGTCATTTTAGCCCCGTAGACAACATGCTAAAAACGGGTAATACTGCGTCCATTCATTGATGATACCGACAAAGTCGGTTGAAAAGGATGACAAAACATGGGCGTTAATAGCCCAGAAGTCATCAACCAAAAAGGTTTAGTTATGATCCGCACCATGCTGCAAGGCAAGTTACACCGTGTCAAGGTGACTCAAGCCTGTCTCCACTACGAAGGTTCCTGTGCTATAGATCAGGACTTTTTAGATGCTGCCGGAATTCTGGAATACGAAGCGATTGATATCTATAACGTGACGAATGGTCAGCGTTTCTCTACTTACGCTATCGCCGGTGAACGTGGCTCAAAGATTATTTCTGTTAACGGCGCCGCGGCGCACTGTGCCGCAGTAGATGATATTTTAATCATCGCCAGCTATGTCACTATGCCGGATGAACAGGCGCGTA
Organism: uncultured Cedecea sp.; assembly: GCF_947498825.1. GTDB lineage: Bacteria > Pseudomonadota > Gammaproteobacteria > Enterobacterales > Enterobacteriaceae > JGM124. The sequence goes on from NZ_CANMLV010000017.1 coordinate 81,134, forward strand.
CCTGGAAGCCTAAAGTAGCCTATTTTGAGGGTGCAAACGAGATGAAACGTCTTGCGAAAGCCGTTCCGGTACAGGTTGCCTGACTCCTTCCCCGTCTGTTTTTCAGGCGGGGAAATCACTTTTCTTGAGTTACGGATATGTGCGTTCGATAAGCACAAAAGGCGGATGCTTTTGCTGTTGATGCCAGAGGCTCGTCACTGACTCTCCCCCCATCGTCACAATCTGCTCCCGAAAAGCGTCGCTGGATAGCAAAGTACGGTATTCGTTCATCGCACACAGCAATGATAAACTGGCACCTGAAATCACTTCGCAGAAATCATGTTTATTGCTGAGCAATGCCGCTGCGCGATAAGGTTCCTCGCCGGTAACATCGGTCAGAAAAATAACGCCCTCCCCCGAATCACAGACATGAAGTGCATCGCACATCATTCGCGACAGCATATGGGTACTCATGCCTTTTTCAAAATTCACGCCACAGCACTGAGGCAAGGGCCCCAGGCATTTTTCAAGTGTATCCAGCATGTCTCGTGCATAAGAGTCATGTCCGGCGATGATCCAGCCTAGCATAGAAGTCGTTCTCCGCTCAGTCCTCCTGTCACCAGGAGGACATAACAAAGGTATCAGGAACGTAATCCGGTACCACGTTCAATCAGATACCAGCACAGCAAATAAAAACCGACAATAAAGCTAATCAGCACGCCAACTGTCGTTGCCAGAGACACGTCGGCTATCCCTAAGAAGCCGAAACGAAAACCACTTATCATATAGACGACAGGGTTTAGCTGCGACAGCGTCTGCCAAAATGGCGGTAACAGTGTCAGAGAGTAAAATACACCGCCCAGATAGGTCAGAGGGGTTAAGACAAAAGTTGGGATCAGACTGATATCATCAAAAGATTTCGCAAATACCGCATTCAATAATCCCGCCAAAGAAAACAGTATCGCAGTTAATATCAGGGTCAGAGCGATAAACAGCCAGGAGTGTACCTGGAAGGGAACAAAAAATAATGACACCACGGTGACCAGAATACCCACACACAAACCACGCGCCACACCACCGCCAACATAACCGGCAATAATAATATGGGTCGGAACCGGGGCGACGAGCAGTTCTTCAATATTATACTGGAATTTGGCGCTATAAAACGATGAGGCCACATTGGTATAAGCGTTAGTGATAACCGACATCATAATCAGGCCGGGAACAATAAACTGCATATAACTGAAGCCATGCATCTCGCCAATACGTGAGCCAATCAGGTTACCGAAGATGACAAAATACAGTGACATGGTAATCACAGGCGGCACCAGAGTTTGTATCCAGATTCGGGCAAAACGATGAATTTCTTTAACCCAGATACTTTTCAGCGCGACCCAATATAAATGCATCATGAGGACTCTCCATTCACCAAGGTCACAAATAATTCTTCAAGGCGGTTAGCCTTGTTACGCATGCTCAGCACCTGTACCCCTTGTGCGCTAAGCTGACTGAAAATACTATTAATCCCCTGCTCACGCAGCACTTCGACTTCCAGCGTTGAAGTATCCACTAAACGATAGCGGTAACCATCCAGTACCGGCAGCGGGCATTTTGGCGCTAAATCGAGGATAAATGTCTCGGACTCTAATTTTGCCAGCAAAGACTTCATTGAGGTATTTTCTACCAGCTCACCATGCTGAATAATGCCGATATTACGACACAGCATTTCCGCCTCCTCGAGATAGTGAGTGGTAAGAATAATGGTAGTGCCTTTGTCGTTGAGGTCTTTAAGAAAGCCCCACATCGAACGGCGTAGCTCGATATCGACGCCTGCGGTAGGTTCATCGAGGATCAGCAGCTTCGGCTCATGCATTAAGGCACGGGCTATCATTAAACGGCGTTTCATGCCACCTGATAACATGCGCGCACGTTCATTGCGCTTTTCCCATAAATCGAGCTGTTTTAAATACTTTTCACTACGTTTAATCGCTTCAGGACGCTCTACACCATAATAGCCCGCCTGGTGGACCACTATCTGTTGTACCGTCTCAAATGGGTTAAAGTTAAACTCCTGGGGAACCAGCCCAAGCTGACGCTTGGCATTGACCACATCTTTTTGCAGGTCATAGCCAAAAACGCGTACATTACCGGAGGTTTTATTAACCAGTGAACTGATAATTCCGATAGTCGTTGATTTACCAGCACCATTAGGGCCCAGTAAAGCGTAAAAATCGCCCGCTTCCACACGCAAGTCAATGCCGCGTAAAGCCCGGACACCACCAGGATAGGTTTTGGTTAACTGTTCCAGTTCCAATGCAATTGTCATGGGGACTCACTTACCTTTTCGCTACTGTATACAAAATAGTTTGGACTACAGGAGAAGAATGCTCTTCAGTGGCCAGGATAAATGACATAGACCAGAGCCTGTAGCTTTAAGTATGACGTGTATAATAATTTAAGTTGCCCTATATTAGCTGAACGCAATCATCCAGTTACAGGCAGTTCACCTTTTATGTCCGATATCGATACGATAATTCGTAACAATGAACAATGGTCCTCTTTGATAGTCGATGAAGACCCCGGTTTTTTTGAGCGACTCGCGCAAACCCAAAAACCCCGTTTTTTGTGGATTGGCTGTTCTGACAGTCGTGTTCCCGCAGAGCGTCTCACGGGGCTTGAACCTGGTGAGCTTTTTGTTCATCGCAATGTCGCTAACCTGGTTATTCATACCGACCTGAATTGTTTGTCCGTCGTCCAGTACGCAGTGGATGTACTTGAAGTTGAGCATATTATTATCTGTGGCCACTACGGTTGTGGTGGTGTTCAGGCCGCAGTGGATAATTCTGAACTCGGTCTTATCGATAACTGGTTGCTGCATATTCGTGATTTGTGGTTTAAGCACAGTTCGCTGCTGGGGCAATTACCCTCAGAAGAACGAATGGATGCTTTATGTGAACTCAATGTTATGGAGCAAGTCTACAATATTGGTCACTCAACCATCCTGCAGTCAGCCTGGAAACGCAGCCAGAAAGTGACCGTTCATGGCTGGGTTTATGGTATCCATGACGGACGCTTACGGGATCTGGAAGTCACATCAACCAGCCGTGAATCACTGGAACGAGGTTATCGCTGTGGCATCGCAAATTTTAAGCAAACCAATCGCGGTCATCGCGATCTCACATCTTCTCAATAAATTCAACGAATGTAGTTAGCGATAACGGCCTTTAAAGAGGCTCCGGATAGCTGTGGAGTATCAGAAAACGATGACGGGCCCGTTCAGGCCCTGTTACTAAGAGTTTCTACTCGTCCAGCATCACAACTTTACCGACATATGGCAGGTGACGATAACGCTGCGCGTAGTCAATGCCATAGCCGACGACAAATTCATCGGGAATGGAAAAACCGACAAACTCAACCGGAACCTGAACTTCACGACGGGTAGGTTTATCAAGCAGTGTGCAGATAGCCAACGATTTTGGCCCACGCAAGCTGAGGATTTCACGCACTTTGCTCAGTGTATTACCGGAGTCGATAATATCTTCGACAATCAGCACATCCTTACCGCGAATATCTTCATCAAGATCTTTCAGAATTTTCACATCACGTGTCGTAGACATGCCGCTGCCGTAGCTGGAAGCAGTCATAAAATCGACTTCGTGAGATACCTGAACTTCACGGCATAAGTCAGCCATAAACATAAATGACCCACGCAGTAATCCCACCAGCACCATATCACTACCACTATCGCGATAGTGTTCGGTTATCTGACGTCCTAGTTCTGCAATACGGGCTTTAAGTTCCGTTTCCGGGATCATGACTTCAACGGTATGTTTCATAAATGTAACCAATTGATTTTAAGATAAATAAATTTAAGCAGAGGCAATTGATGTCTGCATTAAATATTAAGGCCGGAAGTATACCAGTAATTTACCCTGACATCTGCAATCGAGGCTGTTTCAATGCTGAGCAGTAAAACAAAATGGCATTATTGCTCTTAGCCTGCACTTAACATCAATTATTTTGACAAAGAAAAGCAAATAGTTCTGATTTCATTCAATCATCCTGTCCTCTATTATTTACCACATCAGGCCGACAGCGCCTTCCAATGAATAATGAAGCTTAAGGAATATGACCATGAATACAATCAAAACTTTTGTTGCAGTTACTGCTCTTTCTCTGATGTCTGTGGGTGCCTTCGCACAAAGTATCAGTACTACCGCCTCTACGCTGGATGCAGCAGAAGCTAAAATCGCAGCCAAAGCCGCTGAGCAAGGTGCTAACTACTCCATCACCAGCGCCATTGTTAATAACCGGGTGCATATGACTGCCCAGCTGGATAAATAAGCCAGACGTTATTTTCACCTGACTGATAAAGAAAACAAAAGGCCTCTTAGTTGAGGCTTTTGGTTTTCTGAATACCGGTATCACTATCAAAAACAGAGCTCAGTTAACCCCCCTCTCCATTCTGTGCAAGATGCTGCTCCAAAGCTTCGATAAACTTTCTCACTTTCAAGGGAACCAGCCGGGAAGTAGGATAGACCGCCCAAATATTCAGCGTCTCCGACTTCGCATCTTCTAAGACAATTTCGTTTACCGCGCCTGTCTCAAGGAAGGGAGCAACATACCATCGGGAAAGATTGGCTATTCCCAACCCCCCTGCACAAGCTTCAAATATCGCGTCGATCGAACTCGCAGCAAAACGGCCAGAGACCTTCTGCCGAATACGCTTTTCTCCGCATTCAAAAAACCAGTGTGATGTGCCGATATTGACCAAACAGCTATGAGTCAGCAAGTCGGTGACTGACTCTGGGGAACCATAGGAATTCAGATAAGAGGGGGCCGCACACAGTACCCGTGGATTATTCGCCAGTCGCCGGGCAACTAACCGGTTGTCCCGCAGAGGCGCAATACGTATCGCCACATCAATGCCTTTATCCACAATATCCAGCTGTTCATCGGTACTCACCAAATCAACACGTAGCAAGGGATGTTGCAGCATAAATGCGGGTAACATAGGCGCGACAACTTTTCGACTAAAGGCTGCCGATGCTGTGATCCTGAGGTGTCCGGTAAGAGCACTTCCTGCCGGACGCAAATCTGCCAGCGCATTCGCCTGCCCCTCCAGTAAAGAGACGGCATGGGGATAAAACATCTCCCCGTCACTGGTAGGTGAAAGTGACCGAGTCGTGCGATGGACCAACCTGACACCGAGTTCCGATTCAAGATTATTCAAGCTTCTTGATGCCGCCATGGCGCTGACAGAGAGCCGTCGGGCAGCACCCGCCAGGCTACCGGTTTGCACTGCTTCAACAAAAACTTCGATATCCTCAAACTTCATTATCTCGATTTCCGTTATATTGACGTAACGAATTACACATCTACACTATTTTTCGTGATAGAGCCATAGTTAACCTCAAGTCGCGCTCCCCCTCATCTCAACGTCTGAGATGTGTGGAAGGAGGCCAGAGGGATAATCATGGGTAATATCAGTGTGCTGGAAAAAGAGTTAAGCAGTTCACCACAATTAAGCACCGGCATGACATTTGCGATGGCCGTTTCCGCCGGGCTCGCCGTTGCCAATATCTACTATAACCAGCCGATGCTGGGGATCCTGGAACAAGAGCTTCCAGGTTCACTGACAGCGATGGTACCCACTGCCACCCAGCTCGGCTATGCCATTGGCTTGTTCGCCCTGGTCCCTTTGGGCGATCTTGTTGAACGCCGTCGAATCATTATTACGCAGTTCGCCATACTGACTGTCATGCTGGTCGCGGCGGCCCTTGCCCCCTCAGCAGCGATATTACTGATCGCCTCGTTTTTCCTCGGGATGGCATCAACAGTTGCCCAACAGATAGTACCGTTTGCGGCACAACTTGCAGAGCCGGGCAGAAGAGGGGCCGTTGTCGGGACAGTCATGTCAGGCGTACTCTGCGGTATTTTACTCAGTCGTACCCTTTCAGGATTTGTTGCCAGTCACTATGGCTGGCGGGCCATGTTCTGGCTGGGCGTTCCTTTGGCACTGATTGCCGGGGGGCTTATGGCTTGTTCACTGCCAAAGAGTGCCCCCTCAGCAAAGACCTCATACGTTCGCCTGATGGGTTCCATCATCCATCTCTGGCGTGAGTTTAGCGAATTGCGTACTGCCGCGGTAACTCAGGCACTATTATTCGGCTCGTTTACCGTCTTCTGGACAGTGCTGGCTCTGCGTCTCGAAGAGCCAATGTTTGGGTTGAATGCACAAACTGCAGGTCTGTTTGGCATTATCGGCGCAACGGGGGTGCTGGCAGCACCTTTTGCAGGCCGTATCGCCGATAGCCAGGGACCTTATAAAATTATTTTAGGCGGAACGCTATTAACCCTGATCTCCTGGGTCTTATTCGGTTTCTGGACTTCCGTTGCAGGTCTGGTGGTGGGATGTATTCTGCTCGATTTTGCGGTACAAAGTGTACTGGTATCCAATCAACATATTGTCTATGCACTCAGGCCTGAGGCCCGTTCACGATTGAATACGGTCTTTATGGGCGCGATGTTTCTCGGTGGAGCACTCGGTTCAGCGGCAGCGACCCTGGTCTGGGGTCTGGCGGGCTGGACCGGCGTATCGCTGCTTGGGGGGATAATGGCCATCGTAGCTTGCGCCGTGCAATGGTTAACGGCACAACACCGCCGCAAAGAACGCTAAATCAAAGAGGTTCAGCTTAAGATAAGGGAGAGGATGCCTCGATGATATCAAGGCATCGGCTCCCTGAAATGCAGCATTTATGGCAACTAAGCCACGCTAAAGCCAAGCATCATACCGGTATCTTCATGTTCCAGCAGATGGCAGTGCGCCATATAAGCATGTTCCTTAGCCGCATGATGATCAAAGCGCACCAGCACCTCACTCACCGCTCCTTCCACTTTTACGGTATCTTTCCAGCCCTGACGATGTGCAGCAACCGGTTTGCCATTCTCACTCAGAATACGGAACTGAGTACCATGAATATGGAAGGGATGCAGCATCATATCGCCGACCCCCGAAATCACCCATTTCTCAAGTTGCCCTTTCGGTACAGTAAAGGCTGCAGTATTCATCTCAAAAGGCTTACCGTTAATGCTATTGGCATTATGAAAGTCAAAAGCGGATTTATCGTTACCATGTGCCATCCCTCCATGCTGTCCCTTGCCATGTTGCATATGCCCCATTGAGCTGCCGCTGTTATTCCCCTTAGCATTCTGCCCCATTGCCATTCCAGAATGATCCATTCCAGAGTGGCCCATTGCCCCATGTCCCATGCCCGCCATCGCTTGCATCCCGTATTTCGCCATCAAGGCCTGCATGCCAAGCATATCAAGCTTAGGATCCATCATCAGATGGAAATGACGTTCAGCCAGTCCACTGGATACAGGTAAGGCAGGAACATCTACCAGCTTATCAGGGAGTTCGCCGGAGCCCGGAATAGTCAGCGGCTGAATACGAACAACCGGCACCGCATGGTCGAATGGCGCAACGGTCATGCCCATCTGTTGAACCGGCAGAGTGACGATATCAAAAGGCTGGCCATCAGAGGTATCCACCAGCACTTCAAAACGTTCCCCCATCAATAATTCCAGTTCATTGAGCTTCACCGGTTCAGCTAAAAATCCACCATCGCTGGCAACAACATAGAGTGGACGATTATCGCTGGCAGCAATTTTTAACGATCGGGCATTGCAGCCATTTAACAGACGTAAGCGTAACCAGCCGCGCGGGTTGGCGTGCTGCGGATAAACTGCGCCATTACACAACAAGGTATCACCAAACCAGCCAACCGCTGCCGTCATCACATCCAGCTGGTAATCGATTTGTCCCTGAGGTGTAAAGCGTTTATCCTGAATTATCAGCGGCACATCATCAATGCCCCAAAGGGAAGGAAGGCGGAGCTGACCGCTTTCATTATCATCAATCAGTACCAGACCTGACAGCCCCATCGCGACCTGACGCCCGGTTTGTCCGTGCTGGTGGGGGTGAAACCAACAGGTTGCCGCCCGCTGTTGTGGCGTAAAAGTCACACTCCGGCTGGCGCCGATACCAATGACTCCCTGCGGCCCGCCATCAACTTCGCCCGGAACTTCAAGACCATGCCAGTGAACCGTAGTTTCTTCTGGCAGATTATTGGTGATATCAACGGTGACGGTTTTACCTTGACGTAGTTTTAATGCTGGTCCCAGCAGAGAACCGTTATAACCGTAAGTGGTAGCAAGCTTATCGGCGAACTGTGTCGTTCCGGCATTAATATTTAAACGAATATGATTTTTAGCGTCAGCAGTCAACAATGCCGGGATCGGTAATGCAGGGCGTGTCGCTGCCAAGGCCGTACGACTCCAAAGTGGCAGTGCGCTGAAAGCGCCAATAGCCATAGAATACTTAATAAAATCACGACGATGCACATTCAACTCCTTTTGTCAGTCAAGAGAAAGACGATGATAATGCGAATAATAAATATCGTCTCGTCCGGTTTAACTGTGTTAACGTTTATTACCTGATACGAGATGGTGGATGTGATGAACATCAGAGTAAAGACATTATTACTGGGTGCATTGCTGAGCTACTCTGCCAGCAGTATGGCATTGAGTGAATCTGAAGCTGAAGATCTGGCTGATTTAACGGCCGTTTTTGTCTTTTTGAAAAATGACTGTGGTTACCAGAATCTGCCCAATGAACAGATACGGCGTGCGCTAGTTTTTTTTGCCCGGCAGAACAGATGGGATCTGAGTAATTACGATCAGGTGAATATGAAGGCACTGGGTGAAGAAAGTTACAACGATCTGAGCGGTATAAAAATTGCCACTGATAAAAAATGTAAAGCACTGGCGCAGGACTCCCTTAATCTGCTGGCTTATGTGAAATAAGCCTCCCCTCTCCTTTTTTTCTGTTGAAACAATGACCGTGCATCCCTGCTCATTGTTAGCTATGATATTTTGCTTTCTTTTCAATAGAGTCAATAGAGGAGGTGTCAGCGATGACCCAAAAATCGGTGTGGCAAGAAACGCTGCATGATAAGTTTGGCCAGTACTTTGCCATCGATAATGTGCTCTATCATGAAAAGACCTGTCATCAGGATCTGATTATTTTCGAAAATGCGGCTTTTGGTCGCGTTATGGCGCTGGATGGTGTAGTACAAACGACGGAGCGTGACGAATTTATCTATCATGAAATGATGGCACATGTCCCCTTGTTTGCCCATGGTCAGGCAAAACACGTGTTGATCATCGGCGGCGGTGACGGCGGTATGCTCCGCGAAGTTGCGCGTCATAAAACGGTTGAAACCATTACGATGGTAGAGATTGATGCAGGAGTGGTCTCTTTTTGCCGTCAGTATCTGCCCAATCACAGTGCCGGAAGCTACGACGATCCCCGCTTTAAACTGGTTATCGATGATGGTGTCAATTTCGTTAATCAGACATCACAAACCTTTGATGTCATTATTTCCGACTGTACTGACCCTATCGGACCCGGAGAATCACTTTTCACTTCGGCATTTTATGAAGGGTGCCATCGCTGCCTGAACCCTAACGGTATTTTTGTTGCTCAAAACGGGGTCTGCTTTTTACAGCAGGATGAGGCAATTGATAGCCATCGTAAACTCAGCCACTCATTTCAGGATGTCAGTTTCTACCAGGCCGCTATTCCTACCTATTTTGGCGGTATCATGACTTTTGCATGGGCCAGTGATAATCCAGGTATGCGCCATCTGTCGAGTGAACTGATTCAGGCACGCTTCCATAAAGCGGGTATAACGTGTCGCTATTATAATCCAGCCATTCATACAGCAGCATTTGCATTGCCACAATATTTGCAAAATGCCTTATCCCTATCGTCCGCCTGAGGAGATCCTCATAAATTGAAAAAGCTTAAACTTCATGGCTTTAACAATCTGACCAAAAGCCTCAGTTTTTGTATCTACGATATTTGCTATGCGAAAACCGCCGATCAGCGTGATGGCTATATCGCTTATATTGACGAGCTGTATAACGCTAATCGCCTGACAGAGATCCTGAGCGAGACTTGTTCTATTATCGGCGCTAATATTTTAAATATTGCCCGCCAGGACTATGAGCCTCAGGGAGCCAGTGTCACTATTTTGGTTAGCGAAGAACCCATCGATCCGCAGAGTATCGATCAGTCTGAACATCCCGGCCCACTACCCGATGCGATTGTCGCGCACCTTGATAAAAGCCATATCTGTGTTCATACCTATCCGGAAAGCCACCCGGAAGGTGGAATTTGTACCTTCAGAGCCGATATTGAAGTCTCGACCTGTGGGGTTATTTCGCCGCTGAACGCCCTGAATTATCTGATCCACCAGCTGGAAAGCGATATTGTCACCATCGACTATCGGGTACGTGGTTTCACCCGCGATGTGAACGGCATGAAACATTTTATCGATCATGAAATTAATTCAATTCAGAATTTTATGTCTGAAGATATGAAAGCGCTGTACGACATGGTGGATGTGAACGTCTATCAGGAAAATATCTTCCATACCAAGATGTTACTGAAGGAGTTTGACCTTAAACACTACCTGTTTAATATCAATCCTGATGACCTCAGCCCACAGGAACGTAAAACAATAACCGACCTGTTGTGGAAAGAGATGCGTGAAATCTACTACGCGCGTAATATTCCGACAGTATGATGACAAGCGTGGAGCGGTAATGCTCCACGTTATTTACCTACCCTGCAAAAATTCCCGGTAGGCATCCACCACCTGCAGAAAGTCTTCCACGCCACAGAAAGAAAGACTCTCTTCATCGTAATAGCTCATTCCCTCTTCCATTTCGTCCCCGGAGATGGCTAATTGATTAGCGCGGATCATGACCTCTTCTTCATCGAGCCACAGCGTATATTCATGTCCGACATGCTGCCACTGGCGCTCACTCCCTTTGACGGACAACGCCGCTTGCTCAACTTCATCCAACAAGGTTAAGTCACCTTTTACTTCTTCATTAAACCAGTGTCCGACGACTTCATGGCCCATCGACATCCGGACACGAACCTGGCCGGTGATATCTCGTAAAAATTCATATTCCATGATGTATTCCTGTTTCGGGTTTATACCCAAAATAATTCGAGTTGCTTGTAGGCACCCAATTCAGCCCGTCGATGAGCATAGATAAACTCTGTGATTCGGCGGGCTGGATGCAGGTAACACCCAGGCAACTTGAAGTATGACGGGTATATACCCTGCATTACTGGTATTAATACGCTTATTATGACAAGAAAACCGTGCCGCTATGTCATTTTTAACCATCAAGCGCAAAACATAAAACCTGAAACCGATTGCCTAAGGAACAGCATTTTCAGAAACCGTTGCCTCTGGCTGTTTTGGCTTCTCAGCGACCGATGATTCAGCATTGCCCCTTGGCTCTGCAGCCACAGAGGAAGGATCAGATGCCTCGGATGTGACAGCCGTTTCGCTATCTGCAGAAGTTGACTCTGTTTCAGCTTCGTTCTGTAGCGCTGTAGGGGGGCTTTCCGGGTTTACTGAGGTCATTGCCTCAGGTGACTGCTGTGGCGTACTTTCAGGTGGGCTTTCAGGTTCTTGTGGAGTAAGTTGCACCCTCGCTGGCAGGGGTTCGGACTCTGCCACTTGTTTTTCCGGAAGAGGTGCCGACTTGGGTAGAGGATCTATCCCACGCACGCTAAACAACGGCGTGTTTCGCGCAACCCGGTAGGCAACAAAGCGTGGCTGGTCTGCTACGGTTGTGACTTTTAAGCCAGGAATAGTCACTCGGCCTACCAGGGATCGGGCATAGCCTGCGACCTCATGTTCACCCGCAGGAACCTGAAGCAGCATGGCTTCTCCCGTCGGGAGCAGGCCCGCTTCTTTGCCATCGACAGTGATAAACAAATCAGAACCATCAGCTATTGGTGAAGGAAGGTGTGCGACCTTTAGTAAGGTTGCCCCCATACTAAAGCTGGCACTCTCCTGATTTTCTTGTTTTTTTGCGCATCCGCTTATTAGAAGAGCTATCCCAATTACAGCCGGGAGAATACGCTGAATCATAGTATTTGAATTTCCTGTTAGTGAATTGTTGCTTTCAGCTCAATATAGCTAAGGCGGTAGTAAATATTAATGGTATCAGGCCAATCTAAGACAATTCCGTGTGCTGTCAAAGACGTTTTATCCTACAAATATCGGGCAACGATTGTGCCTGCCGATAAGACCCGTGGCAACTACTCAACACGTTCCTTCATGTAATCTTGCTACATTGTGTTGCCATTTAATGTATCAGCGGCGAAGCGGGAACTGAACTGACAGAAGGTGTTGCCGGGGTCTGAAGTCCAGCCGTACGAAATTGTACGCCAAGTGCATTTTTTGAGCGTATTTAGCGGGTAAAGAAAACTTGGTTTATATTCACTCTTTTCGTTGACGTCAGTAACCATGCTACTTGCAGCATTCTGAGTGTTAAAAATTCAGTCATCAAATCAACGTAAATCTGTCCGATGCTGCCACGCGACTTATAGACTTAAAATCATATAGTTACGTTCTTAACGTACGTTTTCGTTCCATCAGGCTTTAAACCCCTTATTGGCCGCGTTTTCTTATACCACGCCTGACACTCGGTTCCGCTCAGGCAGTTCGCTCCAAGCTGGACTATATGCACGAACTCCCCGTTTAGTCCGACTACCGCGCCCGTTCAGGTAACTGTTCTCCTGAGTCCACCCCTGAAAGGCACAACGAATCTCCAGTGGCGGTAGCCATTGGTAACTGGGGAATCAGAGGGAGGTTACTTACGCATATATCTTCATATAAATATATACGACTACTTGAAGGCATCAGCCTTTAGAGGCTAAACTGACCGTACAGATTTGGTGACTGTTCCCGCTAAAGTCCAGTTACCGTCCGGTTCCGAGAGTTGCAAGCTCAAAGAACCCGAACCAACCCGCCTCTGGCGGGTTTTTTCGTTTCTGAGCAGGAGATTACGCCCAGATAAAAAGGATCTCAAGAAGATCCTTTGATACTTGTATCGCCAGCATCCCCAAAAAAACATATTATCTGAACATAAGGCTGTACTGACACCGCACTACGCCAAGAACAAACGGGAAGATCATCATGCCAAGGAATGCCTTCTACACAATATTTATACCTATGATGTTCATATTATCTGGATGCTATCCACATATAGGGCCAGATGGTAATGCAGCCATACCAGCTCCCTCCAGTATCCAAAAACAAAATAACCAGACATTAAATACAGGAAGCTACATCAACCAATGCTACGAAAAGGGGTTTTACGATAAAGAAACTCATGACGACATGTTGAAAGGATGGGTTAAATTACAGATTAAACAGACAGGTAAAAAACCGGTTATAACCTCGGTTGAGCAATCTGTTGACTACCACGGTTGCGAATATTTCATGATGAATTTCGATAATTACGGACTCATACCTCATTTAGATAGCAAAGGTAAGACCCGAGAAATAAGAGAAAAAAGATAAATCCAGTAAGTAGTTTGGCCTGCATTGCAGACAGGCCATTATTTCTATGATTAGGAAAACTGATCAGACGAACTCACTTCCATGTTTTATTTCCGTCCATATCATAGACCGTCCGCTGCCAGCGCTCATCCGGTCGATTGGTGAAGGTCACCAGTTTAGCCGGTTTGACCGCCCCGGTGACAATCCCCTGGCCGTCTCTGACCACGCTGTTCCAGTTGGCCGAGCAGTGCAGATACTTTTCTGCCAGCGCATGGATTTCCGGGGTGGTAAAGCCGATAGCAGATTGCCCATTTCGGGCAGCACGCCCCATCACAATAGTTTTTTCACACAGGCTGTTGAGTTCCGAGCGCAGTGCAAAATCTGGCACAGATTCAAGAATCCTTTTATAACTTAGCCCCTGACCTTCCGAAATCGGTTAGGTCTACCAGACACCATACGGATACACCTTCCCCTTAATAAAATCTTTTATGTCTTTGTCATACCCATAAGAAAAATCGCTCTTGGTTATCCCTTTACAAATGTCTAATTTATCCCCGGAGACAGTTTTTAGAACTGACGGTGTGATGCGATAATTAGGCTCAAATCCTATGCCCTGCAGCCAGACAGCCACCTTTCCTTCCGGTGCCAGACCAATTAGCACGGTGTCATAGGTATTATGGTACGGATCACTTTTCCCGCTGGCACTACGCATCTTTTCCACAACGTCATCAGGCAGGGTCAGGTAGGTTTCATACACCTTTTTATCTATTACCGAATCCCAGCAGAAAAAAAACTGCTTTGGCGGGTACTGGACGTGATTCCAGTGGCCCCCCGGCGCCCGATCTCGATCGTTCCATTCCCCGATAACGCCGGGCATATCTGGAGTACTGTTCAACGTAACAAACCGCGATACCCCACCGTCAGCATCAAAAATAACGGCGAACGTCACCAATGCGGGCAGCGCCTTCGGCGTGAAAAAGTTAAAATACCACTCTGTCGGCACATCGCTTTTGACAACAGTATTGGACTGGCCTGCACTGTGACAGGCCGTCAGAACAAGCACCGGGAGCAGTCCGGCCAGACGAATTATTTCCATGTTTTATTCCCGTCCATATCGTAGACCGTCCGCTGCCAGAGCTCGTCCGGTCGGTTGGTGAAGGCCATCAATTTCGCCAGTTTGACCGCCCCGGTGACCATTCCCTGCCCGTCTCTGACCACGCTGTTCCAGTTGGCCGAGCAGTGCAGATACTTTTCTGCCAGCGCATGGATTTCCGGGGTGGTAAAGCCGATAGCAGACTGACCGTTTCGGACGGCACGCCCCATCACAATGGCTTTTTCACACAGACTGTTGAGTTCCGAGCGCAGTGCAAAATCTGGCACAGATTCAAGAATCCTTTTATAATTTAGCCCCTGATCTTCCGAAATAGGCTAGGTCTACCAGGCACCATACGGATACACCTTCCCCTTAATAAAATCTTTTATGTCTTTGTCATACCCATAAGAAAAATCGCTCTTGGTTATCCCTTTGCATATATCTAATTTATCCCCGGACACGGTATTCAGGATTGACGGCGTTACGCGATAATTAGGCTCAAATCCTATGCCCTGTATCCAAACAGCTACCTTGCCTTCCGGAGCCAGACCAATTAGCACAGTGTCATAAGTATTATTGTACGGATCGCTTTTCCCGCTGGGACTGCGCATTTTTTCCACAACGGCGGCTGATAAAGTGAGATGTGTTTCATACACCTTTTTATCAATAATGGAATCCCAGCAAAAAAGAATATGTTTAGGAGGACGTTCAACGTGATTCCAGTAGCCTCCGGGAGCGCGATCTTTATCATTCCACTCACCGATAACTTTAGGCAGATCGGGTGTGCTGTTCAGCGTATTAAACCGGTAAATCGTTCCGTCAGCATCCTGAACAATGGCAAACGTCACCAGCGCAGGCAGCGCCTTCGGCGTGAAAAAATCAAATTTCCACTCGGTGGGCACATCGTTTTTGGCGGCGACGGCGTTGCGCTGACTGGCCCCGTTGCAGGCCGTCAACGTCAGTACAGAAAGCAGTCCGGCCAGACGAATTATTTCCATGTTTTATTCCCGTCCATATCGTAGACCGTCCGCTGCCAGCGCTCGTCCGGTCGGTTGGTGAAGGTCATCAATTTCGCCGGTTTGACCGCCCCGGTAACCATTCCCTGCCCGTCTCTGACCACGCTGTTCCAGTTGGCCGAGCAGTGCAGATACTTTTCTGCCAGTGCATGGATTTCCGGGGTGGTAAAGCCGATAGCAGACTGACCGTTTCGGGCGGCACGCCCCATCACTATCGCTTTTTCACATAAACGAATAAGTTCTGGCCGAAGTTTTAATTCTATATTCGAGTCTCGGATAGGATGGAATACCACACCCGCATCCTGTGCCGCATCGAGCATCACCCGCAGCACCACTTTCGACCAGTCGTTACGTGTCGGCCGGTCAATGATCAACGCCGCACCGCTACGCTTTTGCAGCATGCCGTAGCGGTCAGCGGGCATCCTGTCGTCATGCCAGGTATCTGCGTTCACCTCCACCGCATTCAGCAGCGGTGATATCGCCGGATAGCTGTCCATCACGTTAAGTTGCTCGCAGGTCTGCCGGTAAATCCGCGTTTCCGTATCGGAAGTGGGAAGGGGTACAGTTTCAAACTGCGGCCGGGTCAGAAAATAGGCTTCGTGTTCGACGGGGTTATAACCACCGCCAATGTCGGAATGCACACCCGGCAGAGCCAGCTCCGGCCACGCCGGTTTTACGCTGTTCAGCGCAAAGTTAAACCGGCATTCGTGCTGCGCGGTGATATGAAAAACCTTCTCCGCCACACCCGGACGCAGCACGATATTCACGTCCCCGGTATCGGCGCTATGAGGATTAAGGCCATTCGTAGGTGTACCAATGGCTGCTACGGTATCAAATATCCCCAGAAAACGGGTTTTACCGCCGGGGATACCTGAGAACTCAACGTCACCCAGCCCTGACCTGATGGCCGCAATAATGGCGCTGTCCTGACTGAATACCCGGTTGGCAAAATGCCGCGCTGTTGCCGCCCCGCGGCTGAACCCGAAAATATCAAAATGCAGTTCTTTGATGACACAGGAACGCGCATCGGAATATTTAACTAAATAACCGCCAACAGCTGCAGCCAGTGCAGCAACCGCCTTATCAGTTTTTCTGACTACGCCGGTTTCACCCCGGCCAGTCGCCATCCCGTAACCGCTGTCGCCTTCCCCGCTTTCCGTACCAATTCCCTCGATATAAATAGCATATTGCCCATACCCTTCATCGGGGGTGATATCTTGGTTATACAGCGTTTTCAGCCAGTGCACATTGGTGTAATAACCAAGATGGCTCCCGGCAGCGGTGCCGCTGTAACCCCGTTTCAGTCGGGTACACTGAATTAAAGCAGAATGGGTATCGGCATCATTCAGCCCAACATGATCACCATTGCAGGCCTTTTGACGCGCTGCACTGTTATCCGCATTATTGCCGGTGCCGTCAAAAAACACCCCAATCGTCAGCGTGATTTCCCGCTTCTTCTTCGCCGCCTGTGCACGCTGTTCAGGCTCTGACGCCTGCGCTTTTTTCCTCGCGGTCTCAGCCCGTTCTGCCACACGACCGACGTTAGAGTCGCTCTCATAAGTGTCTGTCTGGACTGACGGGATAAACCGGGCGCTACACGGGCAGGAGCTGTAGCTGTCCAGCGAACCCGCCCACTCTTTCAGCTCTCCGCCCACCTCGTAGGTGTCCCCCATGCCACCGCAGACGCGGAAGCGCCCCTCATGCTTCCCGCAGGTCACCGGGTCTCCAGACCTGGCTTTCTGTCGCTCAATGCCGCCTATTTCGTAGGTATCGTCAGACGCTCCGGAAAGAATGCGCCCCCCGCAGGTGGTCTTGTCCAGGTGATACAAAAAAAATCCCGTTGCCATAATCCCTCATGACATAAATGGTTATAAACCAAGCACATCATACTCCCTCGGGGTCTGAAGTCCAACCGTACGAAATTGTACGCCAAGTGCATTTTTTGAGCGTATTTAGCGGGTAAAGAAAACTTGGTTTGTATTTACTCTTTTCGTTGACGTCAGTAACCATGCTACTTGCGGTATTCTGAGTGTTGAAAATCCAGTCATCAAATCAACGTAAATCTGGCCGATGCTGCCATGGGATCTATAGACTTAAAATCATATAGTTACGTTCTTAACGTACGTTTTCGTTCCATCAGGCTTTAAACCCCTATAGGGACGTGTATCAGAACTGGCTTCACTATGCGCGGTACGAGAATCTCATTACATTAAGTGGCTCACATAGTGCCTGTGAGCCACCCTTTTTAGTCAGAACATTAAACAAATGACCATATTAGCCAGGTGAAGACAAAGCCGGAGAAGCCAAGAATCGTTGTCAGAACCGTCCAGGTCCGTAGGCCGTCAGCCACCGAGAGCCCGAGATACTTAGTAACAATCCAGAAACCGGAGTCATTGACGTGGGAAAGACCAAGCCCACCAAAACAAGCCGCCAGAGTAACCAGCACCAGTTCCAGTTGATTGAGACCAGTAGCCGCTTCACTGAGCAGACCACAGGTGGTAAGAATAGCCACTGTTGCAGACCCCTGAGAAGCGCGTAATGCCAGGGACAACAGATAGGCAGCAGGTACCAGAGGCAAATGGATATCGGTTAAGGTATCAGCCAGCGCTTTACCAATTCCCGATTCCACCAGTACTTTACCAAATACGCCACCGGCGCCGGTCACCATAATAACCATCGCGGCGGTAGGCAGGGCATCCCCCATCACTCCGCTGGCTTTTTCCAGCGACCAGCCACGACGCAGGCCGATAAGCCACATTGCCAAGGCTAAAGCAATCAGCAAGGCAACCGTTGGTGAGCCAATCAATGCCATGGTATTGCGAATAGTATTACCTTCAGGCAGTACGGTAGCAGAGACGGTACCCAACATAATAATAGCAATAGGTATCACAATCAGCGCAGCAATCAGCCCGGCCGAAGGTGCAGAGACCGGTGCAGTTCCAGGTGTCGTATCTTCAGGTTTAGAAAGCTGTAACTGCTCAACCACGTCAACTGACAGCAAGTACTGACGGCGGTTCATGCGCTTGGCTACCCAGTAGCCAATCACGCCGACCGGAATAGAAACCAGCAATCCAAGAATGGTTAACCAGCCAATATCCGCATTTAAAATACCTGCCGCCGCGACCGGGCCTGGATGAGGAGGCATGGCAACGTGAACCGTCAGCATCACACCAGCAACGGGCAGACCAAATTTGATCGGTGAAACTTTAGCAACCTTGGCAAAACCGTAGATAATCGGTGCAAGAATAATAAAACCAACGTCGAAAAAGACCGGAATACCGAGAATAAACGCCGCAATAGTCAGTGCCGCAGCCACCAGGGTTGGCCCCATAATTTCGGCAAAACGGTGTGCCAGTGATTCAGCCCCGCCAGAAACTTCAATCATTCTGCCCAGCATTGCGCCAAGGCCGATAATAATTGCTACCGATCCGAGTACCCCCCCCATTCCGCTGGTGACAACCTTCATAACATCCTGGGTTGGAATACCCGTCGCCAAGGCGACCAGCAAACTGACCACCAGTAGAGCAATAAACGGCTGTACTTTAAATTTAATCACCATCAACAGCAGCAGCAACACGCCTGCCAGTGCAATACAGAGTAAGAGCGAGGTGGCCATATTTCTATCCTCAAGAATATTTTTATTATTCGCTTAGGCAAGCGATGTATATATTTTAACGCAGGTGTTAAACTACCCCTTTTATAATAAAAGGGGATATAACTCTCTTCAGATAATTACAATTTCACACTTGGCATAATGAAATAATTAATATTCACTGCCACTTATTAAGCCATTCAAGTCCATCGGTTGTTTTTCCACGTGGATTATACTCACAGCCAATCCAGCCTGAATAATTAACCCGGTCTAACTCTTCAAAAATATAATCATAATTGATCTCACCTTCATCTGGCTCATGACGTTCAGGGACGGATGCAACCTGAATATGTCCAACATGCCCGGCTAAATCGTGAATAATTTTCGTCAGATTACCATCGACAATTTGTGCATGGAAAAAATCGAGTTGAATAAACACATTTGGTTTATCAATTTTTTTCAGTAATGCCAGAGTCTGATATTGGCTCGCCATTAAATAACCTGGTTTCACTTTCGGACTCAATGCTTCCAGCATGATATTAATGCCATAAGGGGCAAATTTATCCGCTGCATAACGAATATTTTCGATAAAAGCCTGTTCGCAGGTTGCAACCTCTTCTCCCTCAGGAACGACTGCCGCCATAATATGTACCGAAGGACAACCCAATACGCGGGCATATTCCAGCGCATTATCAATATCAGCATGTGCCTCAGCACTACGACCCGGCAGAGCACTACGTCCCCATTCCCCAGCAGCAATATTTCCAGGCGCAGTATTAAACAACACTTGTCTGAGACCATTCTCGGTTAATTTCTCCGCCAATAACTCAGCGGGATATTCATAAGGAAACAAATATTCGACGGCAGTAAAACCAGCATCCTTTGCTGCCTTAAAACGTTCAAGAAAAGGCACATCGGTAAATTGCATCGAAAGGTTGGCAGCAAATTTAGGCATGATTAACTCCGTTAAATCAGGAAAGTTCAGCTATTTCAGATTCGGTGAGATAGCGGATTTTTCTTTCACCAAGAATAAAGATTAATTTGGCCGTCTCCTCCAGCTCTTCCATATTATCAGCCGCTGCACGCAGGTTTTTTCCTGTTACAACCGGACCATGGTTAGCCAGCAAAAATGCTTTATAGCTGGAAGCCAGTTTGCCTAGATCTTCACCGAGACGCGCATCACCTGGACGATAATAAGGAACCACAGGGACTTTACCCACTCGCATCACTACATAAGGGGTAAACGGCCTGATAGCATCTTCAGTATTCAGACCCTCCAGGCAAGAGAGTGCCGTCAAGTAGGTACTATGCAAATGGACAATGGCCTTACACTCAGGGTCATTCTGATAGATAGCCCGATGAAAACTCACCTCTTTTGAGGGTTTATCACCTGACAACCACTCACCACTCATCGTCACCTTTGAAAGCGTATCGACACTTAGCTCCCCCAGACAAGAGCCGGTCGGTGTAGCCAGCAGGTTGCCGTCTTCCAGTAGCAGAGAAAGATTCCCGGCGGACCCCGTGGCATAACCACGCTGGAAAAAAGAGGCCCCGAGTTTCACCATATCCAGACGAGCCTGTAACTCGCTGGCAGAATATTTTTCCGGATTTGGCATTGCGTCACGCATCATGAAACTCCTTTTGCGCCCGGGCGAAGAAATCTTCATCGCCAAAGTTACCTGACTTTAATGCCAGTGAAAGTGTGTTATCGGTTGAACGCACCCAAGGTACGCCCGGAGAAATCGTCGGGCCAATATGAAACGACTGAATACCTAAAGTTTGAGCAACAATGCTGGAAGTCTCTCCCCCGGCGATAATAAAGCGCTCAAAACCTGACTGTTGAAGTTTGGCTGCAACACTGGCAAAGAGTTTTTCCACTGCATGACTACTGGCCTCAGAACCAAAACGTTGTTGTATCTGCGCTAATGTTTCTGGCGAAGAGGTTGCATAAAGCAGGGGGGCCAGTGCATCCTGACGGTGGGCTTCTATCCAGTTAGTGAGTTCCTGTACATAAGCCTGCAGTTCCACCTCTCCCTGCAAAGCGCGCGCAACATCAATCGCCTGACCGGCAGCCTGTTGCAGATAGCGGGTAACTTGTTTATTGGTCATCACAGAACATGAACCGGACAGCACAACCGCCGCACCCGAATGAGGTTTACCCGCATCGGTCGCTGACAAACGGTCCTGCTTTTCACTCGCCCACTGACGCGCCAGACCGATCGCCAGGCCTGATCCCCCAGTGACCAGCTTCATATCACGCAGTGCTTCACCCTGAGTCAGCAAGTGCTGTTCGTTCAGCGCGTCCAGTACCACATAGCGTTTACCTTCATTTTTCAGTGCCTGAAGGCGTTGCCGAACGGCATCAGCCCCCTGCTCCATTACAGAGTAAGCCACTAAACCACATTCACCCTGAGCCTGTTTTTCCATCACGCGTAACAGATTACTGTCAGTCATTGGCGTAACCGGATGATGACGCATACCCGAATCACTCAGCAGTTGCTCCATCACAAACAGGTGTCCCTGATACACCGTACGGCCATTAACCGGCAGCGAAGGCGAAATAATCGTCTGGGTTTCTCCCAGTTTATCCAGCAGGGCATCAGTTACCGGACCAATATTGCCTTTCTCCGTGCTATCAAAGGTTGAGCAGTATTTAAAATAGAATTGCTGGCACCCTTGCTCTCGTAACCATTCCAGAGCGCGCAGTGAATCTGCAACCGCCTGACTTGCCGGGCAGGAACGAGATTTCAGACTGATGACCACCGCTTCAGCAGTCACCTGAAAATCTGCACTCGGTACGCCATTCAGCTGAACCGTAGCCAGGCCATTATTGACCAGAAAGCTGGCAATATCCGTAGCCCCGGTAAAATCATCGGCAATAACACCTAGCTTAATCATCATGCCTCCGATTTTCCTGGCAGCGTAATACCACTGAAGATTTTGATAACAGCGCTGTCGTCCTCTTTGCCATAGCCGGCATTGCTGGCGCTGGTAAACATATTGAATGCCGTCGATGCCAGCGGCAGAGGGAAATGCAGGGCTTTAGCGGTGTCCGTCACCAGGCCTAAATCTTTCACAAAAATATCGACCGCAGATTTAGGCGTATAGTCGCCATCAACCACATGCTTCATGCGGTTCTCAAACATCCAGGAATTACCAGCTGCATTGGTGACCACTTCATACATAATATCCAGTGGGATATCTGCCCGGGCTGCCAGCGCCATCGCTTCTGCACCCGCGGCAATATGCACACCTGCCAGTAACTGGTGAATAATCTTGACCGTTGCTCCCAGACCAATCTCTTCGCCAATGCGATACACTTTACCGGCGACGGCATCCAGTACTGGAGCCAGCTTTTCAAAAGCCAGATCAGATCCAGAAGCCATTACCGTCATATCTCCATTAGCGGCTTTCGCTGCGCCACCTGATACCGGGGCATCCAGCATAATAAGTTGGTGTTCACCCAGACGTTGCTCAATCTGTTTTGCGTCCTGGGCTGAGATAGTTGAAGAAACCATCACGACAGTCCCCGGCTTTAATTTGCTCGCAACCTGTGATTCACCGAATAAAATAGCATTCACCTGGGCGGCGTTGACCACCAGCAGCAACACGGCATCCAGCTTATCGGCAAAAGTATCTATCCTGGTTTCCGCCTGGATTGCACCTGCCTGCTGAAGGCGTGACAGAGCATCAGGATTAAGATCAACACCATAAGTCGCCAGCCCCGCTTTGATGCAAGATGACGCAGCACCAAACCCCATGGAACCTAAGCCGATTACGGCAACAGCATAGTCAGAATTGTTCTTCATGATGGCAGCCTTGTTAAAATTAGTGATTATTTGTTCTCTGATGTTAAATGTAAGGGATCTGAATGTGTTTTACGGTGATATATATCACATATTTTAACACTCCAGAACCCCACACATCCACAAGGGAGCAACCTGTATAACAACCCCAACAACACCCATTAATATCAATAAGTTAACAAAACAAGACAACGAAAGGGATTGTTAAAAATCACGGCGTCCCGGGTAGTAGGATACGTGAATTTATGATAATAATGATGTACTAACAGACATTAATCACAATATTTACCATGAGGTTTATCTTGAACAGAGGACAGATACTGTGATCCCGATAGAACGCCATCAACAGATTCTGGCGCTGATCTCCTCCCGGGGCGTCGTGAGCATTAATGAACTAACTGAGCGTCTTAACGTCTCGCATATGACGGTACGTCGCGATGTGCAAAAGCTGGAACAAGACGGTTTACTGCTTTCAGTTTCAGGGGGAGTACGCTCACCTGAACGTCTGGCCAGCGAACCTTCCCATCAGGATAAATCTGTGATGTTCAGCCAGCAGAAAGCCGCTATCGGTAAACTGGCCGCCCAACATATTCCCTTGAATAGCTGTATCTATCTCGATGCGGGAACCACAACACTTTCCCTGGCCCGCGAGCTGGCCGAACGCAGTGACTTGCTGATAGTCACCAACGATTTTGCTATTACGGGTTTTCTTATTGATAACAGCGAATGTCGGGTTATCCATACTGGCGGTACGCTATGTCGCGAAAACCGTTCTTCGGTCGGTGAGGCCGCTGCGCAGTCGTTACGCAATTTATTTATTGATATTGCGTTTATCTCCGCGTCATCCTGGAGTCTGCGTGGTATTTCAACGCCAAATGAAGATAAAGTCGCGGTAAAACGTGCGGCGATTGAGGCCAGCAGTCATCATGTTTTACTCTGTGATACCTCAAAATATGGTCGAATTGCCACTCATCTTGTCACACCACTAACGGTGTTTAATTGCCTGATTACTGATGGTGGATTGCCGATCACTGCACAGGAAACGCTGAGCAGTATGAAAATTGAAGTACTCACTGCGGGTGAAACAATGGCGAATGACGCCCTCTGAATCGAGTAGGAGGCGGGATCACTCCCGCCGTCCTCTCACACCACCGTACGTACGGTTCCGTATACGGCGGTTCAT
>NZ_CANMLV010000018.1 GCF_947498825.1 uncultured Cedecea sp.
TGTCGGGAACGGGCGAGCACCGGCGCCAGCTTCCCTTGACGTCGACGCAGCCCGTCTAACGTGCGGGCACGGCACATCGACGCAAAGATACGGACATTCTTATGGCACTCACCCACAGGGTTGTTGGGTAGGAGTACCACCTTACGGCAAGCACTCCCCCCTAAAAACCGTACGTGCAAGTTTCCCTGCATACGGCTTCAATCACAACTAAGCCAAACCCTCCGATTCAGCCAGCAATTTTCCACTTCAAATTGGGGTTAGCATGGTGTTGTCTGTGACAATCTGGATGGAGCAGCCAGAGGTTCGAAACAGCATCGGAACCGCCATCAATTCGACGGATAAGATGATGAACATGCCATCGGGTGATTGCTGTTATAGCCCCGCCACAGACGGGGCAACGCCCAGACTGTCTATGCCACAGATACTTGAGTTTGAATAGACCCGGGTTTCGTAGACACTTTTTTGCCTCATAATGGAGGCCTAATGAAGGAGTGTTTATGTCAGTCAAAACGTTCACTGAAGAATTCAAAATTGAAGCCGTAAAACAGATCACTGAGCAGTGATACCCTGTATCTGAGGTCTCCTCTCGACTTGGTGTATCCACTAATAGTCTTTACGCCTGGGTTAAGCGCTACCAGAAGCCCGAGCCGCAGCGTAAGCAGGACGATGCACTTCAGCATGAAGTAAAGCGCCTCAGGCAAGAACTTAAACGAGTAACTGAAGAGCGGGATATCTTAAAAAAGGCCGCCGCGTACTTTGCAAGAACGTCAGGCTGAAGTACGCCTTCATTAAAAAAATGTCGTCCTTTTATGCTGTACGCAGGTTATGCATGGTTCTTGGCCTCCATCACAGCGGTTATTACCAGTGGCTAAAGCGGCCTAAATCTTTGCGTACCCGGCAAGATGAACGGCAAACAGGCTTGATTAAACAACTGTGGCTTGAAAGCGGTACGGTTTACGGCTATCGAAAAATCTGGCTCGATATGAAAGATCTGGGTGAATGCGTCGGACGTAACAGGATCGCGCGCCTGATGAGGCTCGCTGAACTAGCATCTCAGACTGGATACCGAAAACGACGCTATTACGGTGGCGGAAAGCCTTCTTTTGCCAGTCCAAATTACCTTGAACGCCAGTTCGTTGTCCCAACCCCAAATACGCATTGGGTGAGTGACATGACTTATATAAGGACGCATGAGGGTTGGCTGTATCTGGCTGTTGTTCTTGATCTCTTCTCACGCAGAGTTATCGGCTGGAGCATGGGCGGACGAATGACCGCTGAGTTAGTAATGGATGCATTATTGATGGCGGTATGGCGACGTAAACCAACGGCAGAAGTATTAATCCATTCAGATCAGGGCTCTCAATATACGAGCGAAAGATGTCAGCATTTTATGACAGCTCACAATTTAAAAAGCAGCATGAGTCGTCGGGGTAATTGCCATGACAACGCAGTGGCAGAAAGCTTTTTCCAGTTGCTAAAACGGGAACGCATAAAGAAACGGATCTATAAAAATAGGGAAGAAGCGAAGGCGGATATCTTCGATTATGTCGAGATGTTTTATAATGCTAAACGCCGCCACAGTGCCTGTGAGGATCAACCCCCTGCAGTTTATGAAAGTGCCTGGTTCATGAGGCACGGAACAGTCTAGGAAACTAGGGTCTATTCAGTTTATCAACGATTCACTTATGTTGACCATACCAATCAGCCTAGCCCTGCCCCGGATGAAGCTTCCAGGTCCACGTCTCACCTCACGGCAATACCTGCGATTCGGTACATTGTCACTTGAGCTTCACACCCCACGGTTACCCGCAACGCATGTCAAGTTAGGCTACCTCCCACGGAAGGAAGGGTTTCACTGCCAACTAGCAGTCTAGAAAACCGTCAGTCGCATGAAACAATTACATCATCAGCTTCGAGTCGCACATGCACTGTTTCTGTGGATAGTTTTGGCACCATTTTTTCAGGCAGAACAGCCACCTGGTTGAAACGGGCAAAATTTTCCTTGCAGGACAGCAAATATATCCAATAATACTGTATATAAACACATGTATCATGAGGTGTCCGTTATGTTGCGTTTTCTCTCACCGGCTTCCGATCCCACGCTGTTCACCGCGCCTTTATTTATTGAGCGTTGCCCGGCAGGATTCCCTTCACCGGCAGCGGACTATACAGAGGACGAACTGGACTTAAATGACTACTGTATTCGACATCCTGCTTCTACATTTTTCGTTCGTGCTATTGGCGACTCGATGAAAGACATGGGTCTTCAGTCCGGCGATCTGATGGTCGTCGACAAAGCGGAGAAGCCCCAACAGGGAGATATTGTCATCGCGGAAACAGACGGAGAATTTACCGTTAAGCGCCTTCAGCTTAAACCGCGTATTGCCTTGATCCCGATGAACCCTGCGTACCCTACTCTTTATCCGGAAGAGCTGCAGATTTTTGGTGTCGTGACCACATTCATACACAAAACTCGTGGTAACGACTGATGTTTGCCCTCGCGGATGTAAATTCGTTCTATGCCAGCTGTGAGAAGGTCTTTCGGCCCGACTTGCGCGATAAGCCTGTGATCATTTTAAGCAACAATGACGGTTGCGTAATCGCCCGCTCGAAAGAGGCAAAACGCCTGGGCATAAAAATGGGCGTTCCGTGGTTTCAGTTAAAATCAGCCGACTTCCCGGAGCCGGTTATCGCGTTCTCAAGTAATTATGCGCTGTACGCCTCACTGTCGAACAGGGTCATGTCCCATCTTGAGGAGCTGGCTCCCCGCGTCGAGCAGTACTCAATTGACGAGGTGTTTCTGGATGTCCAGGGCATCGACAGCTGCATGGATTTTGAAGACTTTGGGCGGCAGCTGCGCGAGCACGTCGGCAACGGAACCGGCCTGACAATCGGGGTAGGGATCGGGCCAACCAAGACGCTGGCCAAATCTGCACAATGGGCATCAAAAGAATGGCCACAATTTGGCGGGGTACTGGCTTTAACACCCGGAAATCCCCGGCGAACCGAAAAATTGTTGTCCTTGCAGCCCGTGGAAGAAGTCTGGGGTGTCGGTCGCAGGATCTCAAAAAAACTTGCCACAATGGGGATCACAACTGCGCTGCAGCTGGCGCGCGCCAATTCAGTTTTCATCCGGAAAAACTTCAATGTTGTCCTGGAGAGGACTGTCAGGGAACTCAATGGTGAGCCTTGTATCTCTCTGGAAGAATCCCCTCCTCCTAAACAACAGATTGTCTGCAGCCGCTCTTTCGGAGAACGTATCACCACCTATGAGGCCATGCGTCAGGCGGTTTGTCAGTATGCTGAACGGGGGGCGGAAAAGCTGCGCGGCGAACACCAGTACTGCCGACATATATCGGTTTTCATCAAAACGTCTCCCTTTGCCGCCAATCAGCCGTATTACGGCAACGTAGGCACAGAAAAACTGCATACCCCTACTCGTGATACCCGGGATATCATTAACGCTGCAGTGCGTGCTCTGGAGAGAA
Organism: uncultured Cedecea sp.; assembly: GCF_947498825.1. Classification (GTDB taxonomy): domain Bacteria; phylum Pseudomonadota; class Gammaproteobacteria; order Enterobacterales; family Enterobacteriaceae; genus JGM124. The sequence goes on from NZ_CANMLV010000018.1 coordinate 3,489, forward strand.
TATGGATACCAGGGCATCGATACGCAAAAGCGGGAATAATGCTTAACGATTTTACTCCGACAGGTGTTTCGCAGCTGAACCTGTTTGATGATGCCCAACCCAAGGCAAACAGCGACAAACTTATGAAAGTGCTGGACAGTATTAATCACTCAGGTATGGGAAAAGTATGGTTTGCGGGACAGGGTATCAATGCAGGATGGCAGATGAAGCGTGAGATGTTGTCACCGGCATACACAACCAGATGGAAAGAACTACCAGTGGCTATATTACGATGAGCAAGCAACAGATTTCGCATGCGAAATATAAAGAGCCTAGTCACATCATTAGATGTTTATTAGAAAGCCGGTAACGCCGCGCATTGAAAAAAGCAGACTTGTAGTACGCAACCGAGCAGAACTCCAGCATCAACTTAACACAGGATACTGACGACCTATTCGTCAGATAATGTTTTCTCATAATGATGACCTCTCGCTGTAAATGAAGACATTAACAACATCAAGGTGCTCTAAAAAATGGGGCAAGTCACTAATGCAAATTAAGTTGAAGCTGTCATTCGATTGAGGATATATGCACAACTGTCGTCAATAGCTTGAGTAAGTTCTAAAAGATCTTTGCCATTCAAGTTTATGATTTTTGGATCGAATTGTTGCCAATTAACAAGTTCGGTATTTCTGAAACTTTTTGAGTCGTCATGCACAAAAATCTCGATAACTCCATATGGCTCGCCATCTAAATTTTCACCCGTACGGGTTTTAATGTAAAAGGATGCAATAATTTGAGACATAGCCTCTTCATTTTTCTCTACGCGGACGCTAAGACCACCTGATTTTAATTTTTCTTCAATCGATGTTCGGCAAAATTCATCATAAAATTCATATCCTTCCATGATAAGAACATCGTAGTGTTTTTTTGATTCTAAACCCAAAATACTCGGTAAAAAATCTTCTCTATGGAAAAGATACTTTAAAAGAGACTGCAATTCTTCAGTTAAATTGAATATTCTACTCGTTTCAGGATGAGTGGTGTTGACCTCATATATAAGACCCGATGTAATGAGTTTATTAAGCGAACGTAGATTTAGCCCACTCTTTTGGGAAGTGAACTTTACTTGTGCAGCAGTTGCTGATTTAAAACCGCTGATGGATGAGTTCGTCATGATGTAGAGTTTGCGAGCATACTCAATATCCAAGCAAGTAAGATCGCTTAATGCGTTAATATAAAAAAATTTTTCATCGTCGGAGATACAACTTCGAGCCAAACTGACGGTCAATCGAATGTAGTACTCGGTCTTTTTATCTTCATCATCAAGCACCAATTTTTTGACTAATGCTGAAAAATGCTCTCGGGATATTTCAACTTCATCTTCGCAAATTTCACCAATTCCCATGATGTAGTCATCGAAACGTTCACGGCACAACTGAGAATTTATCTCCGAAAACACCTTAAAAAATTGCTCCGCCGCCTGTACATGAGGTCCGGCAATTGGCACCATTTTAGCAAACTCTAAAGCTGCATTTTTCAGGGATTTCCGATGCTGCATCACACCTTTGGATAAGGTTTTCATAGTCATACGCCTTGGTATACTTAATGATTCAGTTTTTTTGAAATCATATATAAGAGCTATAAGGGCTACAACAACTACGTGAATACTTTCATCTATTAACAGATATTTCAGCTGTTATTGATAAGTATCTACTGTTAGCTCTTAGCAGCATTAAAGCATTAATAATTTCTGTGATGTTTTATAACACTGTGCTTTTGAATAGCGTCATGGTCTATCACCGCAACGTAGGCACAGAAAAACCGCATCCCCCTACTCGCGATAACCGGGATATCATTAACGCTGCTGTGCATGCCATGGACAGAATATGGATACCTGGGCATCAATGCGCAAAGGCGAGAATAATGCTTAACGATTTTAGACCGACAAGTTTTTCGCAGCTGAACTTGTTTGGTGATACTCAACCGAGGGCTGGCAGCGACAAACTGATGAAAGTTTTGGACAGCACTAATCACTCGGTCCATGAAAAAAATGTTTTTCAGGAGAGGAGAACAATGCTGTGTAGCAGATAAAACGAGATATATTGTCATCGTCATATACAACAAAATGGCCGGATATTCCTGTAGCGAATATCAGATAAATTTAAAAAATGAAATTAAACTTGGCGATTTCACCGTGAAATCCGAAAAAACACACCATTAAAATCAATTGATTAGACATAAAATCAGCTTGGCGAACATTTCAAGAAAAATCACAATCCAATTTAAAACCTTTGCCGAGGTAAATTACGGCCATTTATTCATAGCTAGGCAAACATACAGTTTCTAAGGCAGGGGATCGGCTAACGTAGTTTGCATATCCCCCCCTGCACATATGAAAAAATAACTGATATTTCTGCAATTATTGTTAGATAGATTTAAAATCTCACAATTTAACGCTTGGCGATTTCACCATGAAATTTACAATATTATTCGTTTTAAATTAATCAGTTACACGCCAAATGTACTTGGCGAATATTTCACATCGAATGGCGAGCTAAGACTTCGTTAATCGCCTGATCAAGTTCATGTTGAACCTCCTTTGACAGCCGACTAAATTCATAACTGAAATTTCTTCCTTTTACCCTTTTGCGAGCAAATTTATCCTTATCACTAAAATTCAATAACTGAGTGATAACTGATTTATCCTTAGAAGGAGGATTGATCAGAGATAACGATGCTCTTTGTATAAGCTTAAGAATATCTGCCTTTTTTACGTCTTCAGGTCGTTCATCATCAGAAATTATCTGGTGTAACGAATTTGATATTTCATCATTCAAAGACAAAAAAGAAATACCTTTCTCACTCAAGTTGCTATCGATTTCCATTAACAGTTTATAATCAGTAAACGACAGTTCAGACTGAACAGGGAAAAGGGAAATAATCTCTTGTGAAACAGATGCAGCCTGTAATGCTCTGGTCACTTTCGCCTGAGACAAGCCTTCAGACAAAGCAATGTCCTTTTGATTGAGACCAGAATTTTTCAATATCATCAGGCGCAATCCAATCTCTCGGATATTATGCTCTTTTGCTGTCTGAATATCTTTTGCAAGTAATCTAGCTTCCTCTGTGCTGAGCTGATCAGAGGTCACCATAACATTCAGACCTGTACCAGCGTGTATTGCTGAAGCTCGTCGACGAGAACCATCTAAAATTTCTATCTGTTCACCATTACGTACACCGATACAAGCAAAAAACTGATTAAATTTTATAGTCCGAAGAATATCCTTGAGAGACTCTTTTGTCAGAGCTGACTGGTCTCGTCCATTTGTTTCTTGTCTTACAAATGTCTTTTTTTCCACTTCAGAGGCAGGGATTACCTCAAGAGTAAACTTAACCCTACGACCAGAATTCAGCGTAAAGTATTGGGTTGTTTCAGCTGCTGAGTTTTCATCTGCATTCGTTTGCGAATTAAACTGTCTACCAATTGTTCTTCTATTTTTTGACATCATGCTTCCTTATTCGCTCTGATAAACTCAATGCGGTCAAATACCCCTTTTGCAAAATCTTCAGCTGCTATTCTGGAACTCTTCAATGCTTCTGAACTGCCATCATAGGTTGCTGGATTTGCAGAAATAACGGTATCAAATGTTTCACCACAGCGCTCAAAACCATCCAGTCTTGGCAAAACTACATCAAGCATATCTGCACCGAAAACTTCTTTTGCCTGACTGTGACAAATTTTGTGGTCGCTTTTATTTAGGAGTTTCGACATAAATCCAATATTTCCAATCAAATTACATTTATGTCCTTCAGCTTCAATACTTTCAATTAAAGCAGGGAGACTTGCTACAAATTTTAAAGAGGAATGAAAATCAACAGTTGCAGGAGGTAGAGGAGTCAATAGTAAGTCTGCTGCAGCGATACCATTTTTTAGAAAAGCATCAAGATGTGGACCGGTATCAACTAAGATGAAATCATAGTCGTGCCTCAGTTTATCAACAATGTTTTCTTTAAGAATGGCATGAACATTTTGTCCTGGAAGATATTCTGCACAGAGATCCTTCCATCTTTCAGCAATAAAGGCATCGTCAATTGATGCTGGAATAATGTCGACTCCAGGAACAACAGATTTAACGATGAAGTCAGAAAGGAGTTCTTCACGGCTTGCATTCTGCAGCATCGCTTGAGCAGCAGTGGTTTCAACCAAACCGATAGCATTTTGATGACTTAAAAACATAGTTAGTGAGGCTTGAGGGTCGAAATCGATTGCCAAAACTCTTAAGTCTTCAAACAACAAATGTGGATGAGCTCTTAAGGCATGCGCCAAAGAAGCAGTTGTTACTGTTTTTGAACCACCACCTTTAAGGTTAGAAACGTAAATGCAAAATGCCTCATGATGGCGATTCCTATACTTAGGCACACCTCGATGGTTATATAAATCAATGACATTTTGCAATGTCATTGCGTACTTAGTGGTATTTCCAGATGGGCGTTTGTTAAAAACATATCCCTGAGATTCCATCTCAGTTACTGCATATTCAACACTCCCTTTGCTTAGTTTCGGTAACTTATATAGTGATGCTTTACTATAAGCTTGGTAAAACTCGTTGAGTTGAAACTCATCTTTTTGTTGTTGAATATGCTCGCTTAGGGAGGACAACATTTTGTTCGCCCTAGAAGCAACTTTTTTTAGCTGTTCCAGATTATCCATGATCTCACCTTTATGATGTTTTTTATCATTTTGTACTAAAAACATCATAAAGCAATAAAAACATTATTTTTTCTTAAAATTTAATCAAAATTTGGATCTGCCTTACAGTTAGAACAAAATTTAGCCATTTAACTGAGAATGAAGCGAGCTATATACGAAACTCAAAAACTAGTAGCGCTCGCCGCAAACAATGACTAGCGGAGTCTGTCATTGTGAGGAAGCGCAATTTCTGCAATCAAGTAAAAACCACGGTCACTCCATACTGCCAGTAGTACTGATTGATTTAGCTGTTATCCACATATCCACGGGATATTTTTTATTAATCTTTTTATGATCATTTTTAAGATCCTTTTTAGAGCATCGATAAATCCAGTCACAGTAAGGCTCTCAGAGGAGTTAGTGTGACAATTTGCCCTTTATCTGTGACAAATAACCCTTAATAGAGCAATGTGTCTGTGACAACCTGCCCTCAACTATGTGACAAACTGCCCTCAGTTATCTTCCTTACCCACAGAGTTATGCTTAAAAGTTGACTATTACTGAATAGATGTGACAATAAATTTACTTGTCACATTTTATATGGAGCAGTAATGACAAACGTTCCTCTGATCAATCAGAAAAAGAGAAAAAACAGCCCACGAATAGTTCAGTCAAATGAGTTAACTGAAGCGGCTTACAGCTTATCTCGCGATCAAAAACGGATGCTGTACCTTTTTGTTGAGCAAATTAGGAAATCAGACGGAACACTTCAGGAGCATGACGGTATCTGTGAAATACAAGTAGCTCACTATGCAAAAACGTTTGGTCTTACTTCTGCAGAGGCTAGTAAAGACATCAGACAGGCATTAAAGGGGTTCGTTGGTAAAGAGGTTGTCTTCTATCGTCCTGAGGAGGATGTAGGGGATGACAAAGGCTACGAATCATTTCCCTGGTTCATTAAACGTGCGCATAGCCCTTCCAGAGGCGCTTATAGTGTTCATATAAACCCCTACCTCATACCTTTTTTTATAGGCCTGCAGAATCGCTTCACGCAGTTCAGATTAAGCGAGACGAAAGAGATTACTAACCCATATGCAATGCGCCTATATGAGTCTTTATGCCAGTACAGGAAGGCGGATGGTTCAGGAGTTGTTTCTTTACGTATTGATTGGATCATGGAACGCTACCAGTTACCACAGAGCTACCAGCGCATGCCTGATTTTCGGCGCAGATTCCTGCAGTCGAGCATAGATGAAATCAACAGCAGAACACCTATGCGTTTGAGTTATATCGAAAAGAAAAAAGGAAGACAAACATCACATATTGTCTTTTCTTTCAGGGATGTAGAATCAATTTAAGGTCAAAGTTTAAGGGGCTTCTGTCACAGTTGTGAGTGCAAATTGTCACAGTTGTAAGTGCAAATTGTCACGGTTAGCAGCTCGTAAGCGACAATTTCATCAATAGCATTACGGCTTATCAACTATTGAGTTGATTGCTATTCAATATAGTTACTCTCAAAGTGATATCTAACATCTTGCTGAATTTAACGCTTCGTATGAGGGTTATTTGTCACAGATTTTCTGAAGGTGATTTGTCACAGTACGTGATTGGTGAACTGCTCCCATTGAATGTCATACCCTGATTGATTACATTCTGATTTCATAACAGTGAACTCATCACAATATGCGTAGCGACTCTTTCATTGGCCTTTCAGTTCATCAATTGTATAAAGATCATATTGAGGACGCGCTAGTAGCTACGCCTACTCGGAACAAAAATTAATACTGTGGTTTTAGCGATACCGCTTGGTATTAGCGTCGGTATGTTTCAGAGGTCACAATGTAAACAGCCATATAGTGAAGGAACGTTACCCACATTGATTTGTCTCACCAACTCAGATAGCCCGTCACTTCGATAATAAAAGTAGCGTAAGTGGCCTTTTTATTGCCTCTCGTTTAATCCCCGCGTTACCTGCTTAAGGTTGTGATTCTACCGACCTTTAAAAAAACGATAAAAGACTTGTTAATAGGTCTTATTTCACGCATTATTAAGACCTATTAAACAGTCTTAAGAGGTGTTCTATGCCTAACATTATTTTGAGTGACACTAGCGCCAGCATCAGCGAATTGAAGAAAAACCCAATGGCAACAATCAGTGCTGGAGATGGTTATCCAGTCGCTATTCTCAATCGTAATCAACCTGCGTTCTACTGTGTTCCGGCTGAACTGTATGAGAAAATGCTCGATGCTCTTGATGACCAGGAACTGGTTAAACTTGTAACCGAACGTAGTAATCAAAAGCTTATCGATGTGGATCTGGATAGCTATCTATGACGTATCAGGTCAAGTTCAGGGAAGACGCTCAGAAAGAATGGTACAAGCTGGATAAGACCATTCAGCAACAATTTGCTAAGAAACTTAAGAAATGTTGTGAAAATCCACATATTCCGTCAGCAAAGCTGCGCGGAATAAAAGATTGCTACAAAATCAAACTACGAGCATCTGGTTTTCGCCTTGTATATCAAGTAATTGATAACCAGTTGATTATTGTAGTGGTTGCAGTTGGTAAACGCGAGCGAAGTGATGTCTATAATCTGGCTAGCGAGAGAGTTAGATAAACTTAGGAAATAACTCAATTAAAGGATTGATATATGGAATTGAAAAATGTTTATGTGAGACTCGAAAAGTTCGCAACGACCGCCCTTAAATCCTTTGTATTCTTTGGGGGCAGTTCAATATTTGCCGTTGCGTTTTTAGTGCTACAAAATTTTTTTCTTGGTCCTAAATTTGAAGAAATTACCATTTCAGTGCTCTTAATCACAGGCGCAGCGGCGGTTGTATCTGCTTTGACAGGGGGACTAATATTTAGTTATTTAGCTTTTTCTAATCCTTTATCAAACAAAAAAATTAAAAAATACAATGCTGAAATATTATATCATTTTAATAGAATTGAATTATTAAAATCTGAAGAATGGGAAGATATTGTTAAAGATTCAATGGGGGGTAAGTATAAGCGCATATCAAGTCAGCAATACCTCATCGATGAAAGGAATCGATTGATAAGACAACATGAGGAACGAATCTCTTTTTATAAAGAAATGCTTTTATGATTTGTTTAAACAAGTGAAACCGATTAAATAACAATCCGAAGCTAAGTGAAGTCACGTCTTTGACCTTAGCTCTACTGGTAGAGCCGGATCTGGCTTGGTAAAATGGCTGTTATGCGTCAAAAAGGGTGATAATTACACAATGAACACAGGATATAGCGATGAAGAACAATAATATTTTAACGCTTATTATCTATAACTATTACTTAGCAAAAGCACGATTTAATTCGATTAAACCGCTATTTATCAGTAAGTTTAATAATAGAACCCCCTTTCTTTGGATGGGTAATTTGAAATCAATCCGCTATTGTTATGCCGATGCCTACTATGAAACATATATTCTTCCTGTTGAATTAGAAGCTCATGACAGGATACAAGAAGAATACTTAGCACTAGCCCCGCATAGAGAATAATGCCACGAAAGTGACCTTTTTATTGCCTCTCGTATTATTCCTCTGACAATCAGATATACATGTTATTCTGTCCTTTCATACTAGCTTTACGAGAATTATCATGCTGTACAAAGAGTGTATTCGTTTTGTGCAGACTTGATTTGAGAAAAATATTTATAGTGACTGCCTAACGGTTATTTTTGAGCATCATCACAGCATCAGCCTCCGGCATATGAAACTGAACCCGGTGGCGTGCCGCGACATCGAGCGCAAACACCTTCGTGTACACTTCAGTCGAACTCAGCGACTTATGTCCCATCAGACTTTGCAATACCTTTAGCGGTATCCCCGCATACAGCATGTGCATGGCATAGGAGTGCCGGAATGTGTGCGGTGTGACGGGCACGGAAAATGTTACGCCATCATTCCCGGCAGCATCCACCGCTTCACTTATCCAGGTTCGGACAGTCCTGTCTGTGATTTCCCAGATACGGGCTTTCTCCGTTCGTCCGGTGCGTTTGTTTCGCCGTTCGAGAGGGATCTTCAGCGTGGCCACCATCATCTGCAGCTGGCTGACATATTGATGATCGGAGAGCGGAACGAGGCGATGTACCTGACTGCCAGCCGGAGCACGACCTGCTGTTCGGGCTGCTTTCTCAGCGCGTTGTTTCAGTGTGGCCAGCTGAACATACGGGTAGGGCGGAGCCAGGGAAAAATCCCCCCTGGTCAGAGCCAGAACCTCATTAATTCGTGCGCCGGTATTCCACAGCGTGGCCAGCAGCATCTTGCGGTGAAGGTCAGGAACATAATGAAGTAGGGCGCTGACTTCTGGTGCCAGTAGATACTTCGGCAATTCATCCTGTATTAAAGCCATTTGACGTAAAGCTAACGCGGCAGGATAGTCGATAGACACTGGCAGTTGCGCAGAAGGAATGGTCATACCCTGAACGGTAAGTGGCGATGGCATCATTATGTGTAACCCATACTGATTAAATCATTATGTTTCATAGCATCTCGTTCAGCCAAAAATATATTATTCAGGGCAGTGGCGCAGCCCGGAGGGTACAGGACATCACGTTGTCACCAGGAGTGTCCGGGCCAGGCAGAACCTCGTAATCGGGCATTGTCGTGATACGGAAAAGGCTGTAATCATCCCAGCTAACGGTCGAATCTTTCAGAATGGCAAGAAGTTCAGCTTCATAGGCGCGCGCATACGGTAGCGACAGTGTGATAGTCTGTGGATCAACCTCATTCCTCAGCCGCGTTTTTTCCAGCGTGGTAGTCAGACGGTATTTTTCCGTCCTGAAGGGTGACTGCCCGCCAATATTCGTCTGAGTGTACGTCATATCAAACACCATCCGGTCGCCTTCGTTCAGCAAAACCACTCCTGTCATCTGGCTTTCAACGGGGATAGGCTTGGCCACATCTTTGACCCGGATTTCAGTTAATCTGTTGCAGACTACCTGGGTTCCTGGCTTCTGAGTTGCGTTGAGTTCCCGCATTTCACTGAGCGTCGCTGCGCCAGCGGGCCCCGTCAGCACCGTGATCATGAGAAGAGGGACCAGTCCTCTCATCGTTGCCATGGTTCTTGCATTTCCAATCATTGCCGTACTCCTGTGATTAAAAATCCCGCTCTCATCTATCGTTATTTTCAGCAGTGTTCACGATTGCATCCACCGCCTTTTCGACAGAAAAGGACAACCTGTCCTTTGGTGAAAAATGCACCCAGTAGCACAGATGCGTGCCATAGTTCTGCCCGGTATGACGAGTTTCATAATCCACACTGAATGCGTAAATTTCCCGGTTGTTTAAATTCCACTGAGTGATCTCGCAATATCGTACATAAAGCTCTTTCAGTTCCTCAAAGAAACTCCCTTCACGGATCGGGCCTGATTCTTTCACAACCTCACGCTGATCCTTAAAATAAGCCACCGTGGCTTTTTTAGATTTGAATTCCTTCTGGCTAAACTTCACAGGTATTGAACGTCCCATCCTGAACTCCTATCTTGTCAGCACAATAATCACTCATCATAATTATTCAGTTCAACATTATTTCTGCCACCCCATAAAACAACGCTTAGAAATAATAACATTAGAATTAATAATCAGACTCATAGTCACCACTGGCAATTACCGGATACCCGTCGAGGCCTGATCCGACTTTTCCTTTATTCTACACTTTCCGGAAGTCACAAACCCGGATAATTGTCTCATCTCGCCATTTTTCACCCCGTAGTGTTATGTCCCGGAAAGGCAGATAACACAACATACAGTGTCATATCCAGCTGAACCACCTACTACATATTGTATCCGGAAAGGAATATACCCGGGAGGACGGGAAGAGATCCGGCTCCTGGGGTTTTCGGATCTTCATAGAAAAAGGAGAAACAGAAAGGTTTTTTTTACACAGGATCACTTGCTAAGAAACTCATTTATGATATTTTTATTTAAGATTACTTAGAAACTTAGAAACTTAGAAACTTAGAAACTTAGAAACTTAGTTCTTGATTCTTGTTTTATAAGTTATCAGGTGACAATAAATAATTTTCTCAGACAGGAGATAGTCATGCCTACGAAACATATCGATGACGGCACAGCCGCCGAACTTGACGAACTCTACGTTCGCTGTGTCACCCTAACGCAACAGCCGGTGAAAGAAGTGGAAGTGTTGCGTCTGGCGATCCAGACGGGGATTGGCAATATCACCGATAACGACATACTTTCTTCCATGTCAGTCAAAGACAGCGTATGGAAACGACTGGCAGAAAAGACCTGGTCGGAGATAACCGCCTGCTGGCCGGAAGACGTGATTGTAGCGCCTAGTTTTGAAAGACTGGCCGGGGAACATTCTGCAACATGGCAGAGTTTATCGTCTAAAACCTGCCGCGTTGAACTGATAAAACGGCTACGTGAAGAGCATTCAGGTTTGTTGTCAGAAACGGAGTGTCAGTTGTTCGGGTATGATTATGGCGGTATGACGGACGAACAACTGCAGGAAAAAGAAGCTGAAGATAAACAGAAAGATACGGAGTTTAGGGGAGGCCTTCCGTCACTGGCCGGGCGTATGTATTCCTCCTTGAGTGAACACGAGAAGTTGCTGGTACGCTATTATCACAAGAACATTAATTTCACCCCAGACGGACAGGGAGATTTTAAGATCCAGTATCAGGAAGACAACCCATGACTCTCCGTCAGATAATGCAGTACATTCGGATAAAGTGGGTCGGTTATCTGATCGTTGGTGTTGTGAGTGCCGGCCTGACCAGCCTGTGCTTGCTGACTTTTATTCTTTTTTATGAGTTATCCCGTACCGGCAGTGCAGCGGACTGGATTGTCTCTCTGGCAAGCGCAGCGATGGCAATCACCGCCGTATTTGCTTTTAAGGTAGCTCGTAGCTGGCTGCCACAGCTGACGACTCAGGAAGGCTACAAGCTGGCCATTGAGCTGGTCAATGACCACTATTTCTGGCTTGATGTGCAAAACCGGATACTGAACGATGTAGAACTTCCTGTCCGTTATATCCGACACCAGAACGACAGAACAAGCATGGGCGAGTCAAAAATTACAGTCGATGAGTTGATAGAAAAACTTGAGCTCACGGTTCTACTGCATAAGGAAAGACGTGACAAAATGCAGCAGATACGTTTTCGCCTTAATACCTATGGTCTTCGTGTTACTGGTGCGTTTGATGCTCGTTTTCGGGCACTGGACACCGCCTATATGCATGCCGCTGATGGTGCCGGTTCAATTTTGCAGATGTTGAAAGAGACGCGTGAACAGTTCAAAATACTTCCGTCGACAGACTCATCTTTATTATCGGATCAGCTCGTTCGAGATACGTATTTACCATTAGCGACCAGGTCGACTGAACAATATGAATTCGTTAGTGAACAATTCAATAAAATGGTAGAGAGCCATGCGTCTATTTTTTCCTCGAACCCCAGTATCGACAAGCTGTTCGAAATTAGAAGATAAAGCCCAGAAAACTGAATCACGGTAAGTATCTTACCCTCATTTCGTAGACGAAAGTTTGGTTTCTGAGTAAGAAATCTAGGCTGCAATCACAATCATATTAAAAAATAAAGGTTTATGACAATGGTAAAACAACGTTATCTTTATATTCTCTTAGGGGTAGCCATAGCAGTCCAAATTATATTTGGGGTTGTCATATATTGTTTTTTTGAGGACTGGGCTAAGAGCGGATCTTTTGGGGATACATTTGGCGCGGTAAACTCACTCTTCACAAGTCTGGCCTTTGGTGCCTTGATTTACACAATCATTCTGCAGTCAAATGAACTTAAAATTCAACGGGAAGAATTGGTCCTCACCAGAGAGCAAATCACTGAAGCCGCAAAGTCTCAAAAAGAGCAGGCAAAGTACACGCTTCTTAGTGCAAAGATTAGTGCCGCAATTTCGAAACAAGAGATTTATGCTAGTCACTATGTGAATGAAAAACAATTTCCAGAACATGAACAATTCAATTTCGGTCAAATTCGCCGCCATCTTGGTGAGTTAATGCAAGAGACTGACAGACTAATTGAGGAGGCTTCAAAGAAGATTGACTAGTTTTCCTGTCGGTAGAACTGGACGTTATAAAGCCGTATCATGACATAAAGGCGCCAGTCTATGTCAAATATACCTTTGTCGGTAATTGGCGCCGTTGCCCAGCATCATCGGTTTCGTTATGACAAGTTCACCTATTCCCCCCCCCCCCGTAAAGCCATACTGATTCCAGTTAGGATGCTCTCAGAAAACATAAGACTAACAATCAACTAGGAATTGTTAGTCTTGCTCTGCCAGCGAGCCACCTGGCGCTCACCAGTATGGCCAGCGATACCTTCACACGTAGCATGCTGAAAGCTGTGAATGGGATGATGTTAGACATGCTTGCGGCCATCGCACGAAAAGACTATGAAGACAGACGTCGCCGTCAAGCAGAAGGTATCAGTAAGGCTAAAGCTGAAGGAAAATATAGGGGCAGGGTGCCTGATGCGCAGAAGCACGAACTGATCCGTACTCTCCGATTTACTAACGGGAAATCACTCCGAGAAACTGCACGTCTGGCTGGCGTGTCAAAATGACAGTAATTCGCGTCTGTAATCGTACTCAAGGAGAGGAGAACGATCCTGTTTAGAGAGGGGTTAATGATGTAAAAAAACCAAGCTAAGCGATATCAAAAATCGATTTTGATACGCATTAGTTTCGAAACGGCTAAAAATTATATTTGAAACCGCTATTTTTTCCGAAATATTCAGTATCATAAACATTCAGGCTTAAGATTATTATTTTTTTAACATATGGTTATTCGCACGGTTGGCCCTCGAAAAGACCATTTACTCAAGTCCTAACAAGTAATAATCTTTCTCTCTTTTTAATATAGTTATATACTTATATATAGGTTGTACTGTTTTCACATATAATAAAATATCTCTTAAAACATCTGGATATTTTTCAATAATTAATAACGCACTCCTTTCTGACTTTTTATACTCATCCCCACCACCAATAAAAATCTCAAGCCTTTTCTGGGACAATATTGCATACTTCGGATTAATGCCATTTTCAAACTCAGTCTTATTCAGCGTATCAATGTCCTTGGCAAGTGCTTCTTTCAATGGTCGTGTTGCCATGAATAGCTCTTCGAATAAATCGTTATTATATATTTCGCTTCGATATAGTTTCCTTTTGCTTCTAACCCTTCTTAATTCCTGTGTATAGATGTCAGACTGCCTTCCATTTTCTTCAATTTTGTTAACAATTTTTTCTTCTCTTATTTTTAATTCATTTTCTTCATCATCAATGAGGAGCATTGAATTTAATGCTTTTATAATTTTCTTCGCTTCAGTGATAAAAAAATCCATTTCTTTTTCTGTCGGTTGATAACCACTATGAACAACTTCATTTCTAATGCGCGCGATTTCCATTATCTCCTTAAAGGAATTATTTTTCCTGAGCCCGAGAGAATTAATTAGCTTTATCATGCCTGTGCCTTTAGCTCCACATTTTTTTAACAACAGCTCAATCTCACTAGCATTATTAACTATAGTTTCAATCATAAAATCGCCCTTAACCTTGTTTGTATGTTTTTCATTATACACTTACATTCCAGAGATCATATGATCTCCATAAATTTTCAGTTAGTTAAACAGATATGTGAAGTAAGATGATGAACTAGATATGGTGATGTGAAATCATTCGGATAGTCGCCATCTTTAGCATCGATTAGAATTACATCAGTGAACAACTAAAACCTCTACTTACCAAAATGATGTCAAGAAACTCTACTGCAGGAATAATCACAACTTGAGCCATCGGAGCGTCGTTCTCTTCTTTTTACCTTTATCAACGGTAACATAAGCACAATTGACAGTAAAAAACTCAAGAATAAAATTGACCAACATCGTTTCTACACTGTTGGCCCTATAATCCCATACATAGATAAGACATATATATTTAAATTGATATCATTTTATATCTTTTTATCCCTTTTATTCTTCTTAGCCTCTGATTTATATCGTTCATTCTCGAAAAACGCCAAGGCAATATCGCTACCAGAAAGATATTTTTTTAAAATCTCATTCTCTTTTTTGTTTAATTTATTTGGTTTTTCATTTAGTTTTTTCATGAGCAGATTCAACGCAGTTATATCATCAGCCCCCATCTCAGAACACATAGCTTTATTTACACTCGAGTTATAAATAAAGACAAGTAATGCATTTTTATTTACTGTGTTTTTATTTATACTGGAAAGAATGAATCCCATATGTTCAGGTGTATATTGCTTATGACCTTTTGAAAATAAATTAATTGTTTTTTCATGATTATGTATGTCTGGTTTTTTACCTGGCAACGGTGTCGGTTTTGAAAAATTAGTTTCTTCTAGTGTATCTAAATAATATGTGAAATGTCTATTTGGACAAGTGGCTGACAATATTTCAATATTGTTGTATATGTAATAAATAGGCAAATTAAGATCATTCACAAAGTGACAGTTCATAACAAACTGATTGCTATCAAATTTAGTTAATTCGTTCTTTTCAAGATCTAAAACTTTGACCTCAAACATATAGATGTAACCATTATCAATAATTGAACAGAAATCTGCTGCGAAGCGATTAAGTCCCTCTCCTTGTTGGTTGGCATAGAAAGATAAATTACTACAGTCAATTTTGTTATCTTGGCAAATTGCTTGTAAAGCTGCCATTATTTGACTTTGAAGTTCATTTTCGGTCATAGAATACCTAATGAAAATAATTTGATTACATTATGTAATCAAAAATAATATCAAATTTTCTTGAAAATAAATAGGCATTTTTAATTATAGATAAAAATCATAAGGCGTTAATCTAATTGATGATGTTAAATAAATACACAATTCAATATTTTCAAGGCAAGAAAAAATATAAATTGCTGAAAAGGTCACTAAGCATCCCCCGAGAATTTTCGTCGGCTGAGGCCAGCTAAAGTCGAAAGGTCAAAAAACAGCCTTAACGTACAATAATTTTCTATATCCAAACTATCCCCTGCAACATAACTTTCCAGCCAAAACACACTGAGTGCGCTTTTACGCTATCAGCCTCCTTGTATCTGCATATCCTTAGCATAAGCCTGTTTTTTGTACATACTGCTATCTACTGAGCGTAACAACTATCACGATTCCTTCATCAGGATATTCCAGTCGGTTGTTCCGTACTCGATGTCGTCGATGATTGTCACCGCGTTAGTATCAAATATTACAGTCGTGGGTCCGTGAAGATATCTGTCCGTAAGTTCGAGTTCCCAGTCATAGATGGGGTTCGAGGGCCTGTGATGTAAAAAACCACGTTAAGGAGATAATTCATTGTTTATGTTGAAATTCAATGGCCTTAACTCCCCGTTCAGAATATCCTCTGATAACGAAAACGTATAATGGCCCAACATATTTATATGACCATGTATCAGCGGCGATAGCCTTGCCAGATGTTCCTCCTCAGGTATTTCGCCCGACTGGCGAAGATGTGACAGCGCCTCTTGCATGTAAAGCGTGTTCCACAACACAACCGCATTGGTCACTAGGCCCAGAGCACCCAATTGATCTTCCTGTCCCTCACGGTAGCGTTTTCTGATCTCGCCGCGTTGCCCGTAGCAAATGGCTCGAGCCACGGCATGACGTCCTTCCCCCCGGTTGAGCTGTGTCAGTATACGGCGTCGATAATCTTCATCATCGATGTAGTTAAGAAGGTACAAAGTCTTATTGACCCGCCCAACTTCCATAATCGCTTGGGCCAGACCTGATGGTCGGGTACTCCTCAGTAGTGAGCGAATAAGCTCAGATGCATGGATGGTCCCCAGCTTTAGTGATCCCGCCATACGCATCATTTCATCCCATTGAGATTCTATCTTTGTCTGCTCTACACATCCCCGCGCAAGCTCATCTAGAGCACCATAATATGCTGTTTTATCTGCCCGCCAGAATACCGCCTCGCCTGCATCTGCCAGGCGAGGGGAAAATTGATAGCCCAGCAACCAGAACAGGCCGAAAATGATATCGCTGGATCCTGCCGTGTCCGTCATAATTTCTACCGGACTTAGCCCGGTCTGTTGCTCAAGGAGTCCTTCCAGAACAAAGATGGAATCTCGAAGCGTACCGGGAACGACAATGCCGTGGAAACCAGAATACTGGTCGGAAACGAAGTTATACCAGGTGATACCACGTCCTGAACCAAAGTATTTGCGGTTTGGTCCGGAATTAACCGTTTTTACCGGTGTAACAAAACGCATGCCATCAGCGGAAGCAACTTCACCACCGCCCCAGTATCCTGCAAGCGGTAGCGTCGACTGAAAATCAACCAACTTAGCATTAGCACTGACCAGCGTTTCTGCCCGCAGATAATTTTGTTTAACCCAGCTCAACCGATGACGAGTAAGCGCAGGAATATTATGTTTTATCAGAGATTCATGCCCTATATTGCAGGCTTCCGCCAACAATGTAGCGCACAGACTGACGTTAAGATCTTGTGCGCGAGCACCTGATTCACTGACGTGGCTGAATTCACGGGTAAAACCGGTTCTGGCATCAATTTCAAGCAACAACTCGGTCAGATCGACGGGAGGGATCAGTTCCCTGATCCTGCGATTCAATTGTATCAGTGCCGGTGGTTCATCTAGTTTATCCAGACTGCTGATCGTCAATGAGGGATACTTACCCTCATTGCTGATGTTGACCGCAGTGTTATGTGCAAAACGCAAAGCGACCGATTTCCATGTTTCATCAAGCCGCGTAGCCAGTTGTTCTGCTGCTTTAATTCCGTCTGTTGGATGACCCAGAGCCCGACATACCGGGATCCGTTGCGCCTGCCATTCAGCCCCCTGAAGCAGTTTCTGACGTGGATCACCCCACCTGTCGCTGTTTTCCAGCCAGATATCACGGCGCCGTAAAGAATCCTGAAGACGTTCCAGCAGGCACAACGAATAACCAGCACGTAGAATCCGACCATCTCTGTCGTAGACCAGGCGTTTCCAGGGGCCGGAAATGATTTGCTCTGGTGCATCGTCGAGAATGCGTTTTTTTGAGCCATTCAGTTCGGCCAGATAATGGATTGCTGACAACGTGTGTTCGCCCGCTGGGGCAGCCTGGAAGTGTAAGTCACGCAACATCGCGTACAGGAACCGTTTTACCCGTCCATATTGTTCCACCATTTCATCCTGAAAGTGGGTATCCTGTGGCCGAGCTAGCTCATTTACCTTACCAACAGACTCGACCAACCTGTCCTTCGGTATACAGCGAAAAATAGCCTGCCGCAATGCTGCATTATCAGTGTTCTCATCAAGTAATAGCGTACATGCCCGCGCCAACAATAATGCAGCACGATCAAGATCCTTCAGGGTTCTGAGTCGCTTTTTTTGTCCGTTATTTTTAGCAGAACGCGTAATATCCAGTATCAGCATATCCAGTACATCCACAGCCTCGTCCAACGCCAAAACTTCCTGCGCTTTCACAAACGCGGTAAGCACCGCCAGCCGTCGCTCTTCAGACATTCGAGCTATATATTTTACCGAAGCCATCCCGGCATAACGGGCCAGATTTCGCAACTGGATAGAGGGAAGACCAGAGAAATTCAGTCGTGAAAATTCCAGGCTGCGCAGTCTGGTATATCGCTCAAGTGCGTCTGTAAAGGCCGGTCCACTGACTGTAACAGGACCTTTTCGCATCTCTTCCAGTATCGATATACGCTGCCCCTCTGGTATTTCAAGTAAACCGTCCAGTTGTGCTTTCTGCCAGCTGTCAGGCAACAAAGCCAGCATCCGCCACAACCGTCGACTTGCCCGTTCACGAATTTCACCAATCAACCGGGTCAGTGTTGAAGCCGCAGGTAACAGGATCTTATTTTGCAGCAACCATGCAGTGGCAAAATCAAACAGCAAGCCAGGACGTTCGTTGCTGAGCCACGCCCGAGTATATAGCAGACGTTTCAACCTGAACGTCCAAGGGAAATCACCAAAATCATGATAATCATAATGGCGCTTGATAAGTCCCTGATGCTCCCAGCGGGTATTCTCTCTTTCGGCATATCGGGAAAGTATCTCTGGTCGACGGATGTTCAGCTGCGTAGCAATGTAAAAACGGATAATTGAGGGAATTTGAAGAGGATCAGAAAGAAATGTTCCCAGGAAGCGTGCTGTTGTTAGCTGTAGAGCGATTCCCAGTCGGTTATGCGTTCCCCGTCGCAGGTTGATAAATGAGAGGTCACGCTCATCGAGATGAAAATACCGGGCCAACTGAACCTCATTTGGCTCGGCCACATAGCGACCGTAGTTTTCTGTCTGCTCTCTGGTCAGAAAGTCATCACTCATTGCGCATCCTTTCGTAAACTGGCGATCTGTTCTATTTTTGATAGTCTCAGATGTTATAAATTTTGAGACCAATGAAAACTGCCCTAAACATGAGTATCAAAAATCGTGATTTATGCCTTATGATACTACGCAGTATCAATATCGATTTATGAGACCAAAATGGCATTATTAGGGTATGCAAGAGTATCAACCAGCCATCAGAAACTGACGAGCCAGGTTACTGAGCTCAACACAGCGGGAGTGAGGGATGATCGAGTGTTTACTGACATGATGTCGGGAGCAACTGATGAGCGCGAAGGGCTGCAGCGACTCCTTGCCAGAGCGGAGAAAGATGACATTATTCTCTGTACAAAAATGGATCGTCTTGGACGTAATACCGCAGATATGATTCGCATCGTGGATACTTGCTATAAAAAAGGCATCGCTATTCGCTTTCTTGAGAACGGCCTTAGTACTGAAGGCACTATGGGAAAAATGGTCATCCAGATACTAGCTGCTGTTGCCGAAGCGGAACGTGAAAGGATCTTGGAACGAACTAACGATGGACGGCAGGCAGCTATGATTAAGGGCGTCAAATTCGGAAGAAAACCTCATAGAAAGGCTGAATTAGCTAATGAATTGATCAATAAGGACGTACAAGTAAAAGAGGTAATGGAAAAAACGGGTATATCACGGGCGACGTATTTTAGGCTGAAAAGAAAAACGGTTACTAACAATATTAATCTTTCCAATAATAAATAAGAAAGATGAGCATTCTTAAAAACCTGAACGGCTTCTATTTAGCAATATTTAAACTCGAAAAAAGGATGTATTCAAATTGAGTCAATATTTAAAGCTTGGCGATGACCAGTCTCCGGTTCAGTTGGACCCACACAGCGAAGTTGGTGCATTTAAAGTCGTTGGACACTGCGCATGGGCAAAACCAGAAGATAAAATCACACCTGACTTTTTGCGTTCAAGAGTAGAACCTTGGTTAACTGCACTTTTTCAGTCTGAACACTTAAATATACTTATTGGCGCCGGCCTTAGTTCGGCTATCCAAGAGTCAGCGACCGGCACCAAACCTCAAGGTATGGGATGGATTGAAGATCTCAAAGTTTGTAAGGCTGAAATAGACAGTTATGTAGCTAAAACAGCAGACGCCTCAGGAAGGGGAAAGGGTAATATTGAAGATCAGATTCGTTCAATTAATGAGTTGATTAAAGGACTAGAGATTTTAACGGTACAAAACCTACCGGTTCCACCATCTCCACCAGGTGCTCCCTCATATCGAAATTTAAAAAGTGAGTTAGTAGAGTTAAATAATGAGCTAACAAGGTGTCTGAAATTATTTTCAGACTCAGTTAGTTATGGTGAAAAATTAATTCGTGATGCAAACAACGATTTAAAAACAGAAACATTTAATTATTTAGTAAGTTTTTTGATGAGTTTTTCAAGTCGAACAGCAACTAGGGATCGATTACATATTTTTACGACAAATTACGACAGGATAATTGAAACGGGCGCTGAAATAGCAGGTCTTCGTTTAATTGACAGATTTGTCGGTACTATAGCACCAATTTTTAGATCTTCTCGGTTAGAAGTGGATTATCATTACAACCCACCAGGGATTCGGGGTGAACCAAGATATTTGGAGGGTGTGGCGCGATTTACTAAATTACATGGTTCATTGGACTGGTATGCTACTGAAGGGGCTATAAGGCGTTTTGGATTGCCATTTGGAGCCTGTTCGGTTGAACCCTTTTTACAGGTGGAAACTACCGGAACTGCAAATTATCAACAATTAATGATTTATCCAAATTCAGTTAAAGACCGTGAAACATCAGAATATCCTTATGTTGAGCTATTTAGGGATTTAGCATCTGCAACATGTCGTCCTAATAGCACCTTGGTAACATATGGTTATAGTTTTGGCGATGAGCATATAAATCGGGTTATTATTGACATGTTGACAATACCCTCAACGCATATAGTAATAATTGCATACGGTGATCCACTTGGTAGAATCATGCGTTTTATAAACGATAGTGGAAGAAAAGCTCAAATATCTTTATTGCTTGGTGATCACTTTGGAGATATAAAGAAATTAGTAGATTTTTATCTTCCTAAAGCCGCGATAGACAGATCATCAATTCGTATGGCGGAGCTATTGAAGTCAAGAGGTTTGTATCGTGCAACTACCTCAAATAATAGTGGGGATTCCGAATGAACTCATTTCCCATTGAACAAGGTGAGCAACTCAGGGTAGGTACTGTAGATTTTGTTTCACCCAATGAAATTAGAGCACTATTAGATATCGATTCACCTGATGCTGTCGCTTTGAATGCAGGCACACCTAGAAATTTTCCTAGAGTAAACAGCTATGTATTAGTCTCATGTGATAATGGTTACTTAGTTGGGCAAATAGAGTGGCTTGCAGTTGAGCATTCACCTTATCCTAAACAAAGAGATATTCAAGATTTTGGTCTAGTAAACCTACCATTTCCTCGAAAAAAAATAAGTTTAAATCCAGTCGGAACTCTTAAACGCTTTTCCAAAGATGGTACTGATTATTTTAAATTTCAACGCGGCTCTGAATCATTTCCTTCTATTGGTTCAGCTATTTTACTACCAACAGATTTACAGCTTAGATCAATTGTCGAGTCTGGTGATAATAGACGAATAGTTATTGGGCAAAGTCCACTTACTAACAATGCTAATGTAGCCGTAGACCCTGATAGATTATTTGGTCGTCATATAGCAGTACTTGGTAATACTGGTAGTGGTAAGTCTTGTTCTGTCGCAGGATTAATCCAATGGTCACTCGAAGCTGCAATGGAGTCAGAAGTAAAACCAAACGCCAGATTTATTATATTAGACCCCAATGGCGAGTATGTACGTGCTTTGGGACCAACTACAAAATTTAAAGGCAGAATTTTTAAAGTCGAAGCTGGGGAAAATGAGCATCAACTCCAAGTGCCATCTTGGTTTTGGAATAGCTCGGAATGGGCATCATTTACGCAAGCGAGTCCTAAAGCCCAACTTCCTTTACTAAAGCGTTCTCTAAGGGCAATGAGAAACGAAGATTTTGAACTTGAAACAACCTCAAATATAGAAATAAAACGTTTTCTAGGGAATGTTCTCATAACCTTAAAACATGATAAAAGTTCAGGGAAACCCTTTGGAGCTTGGGGGCCTGCAAAAGGCTTTAACGAGATAATGGGTAAATGGATTGAAAGCTTTGAAGGATACAGAGATAAACTTGGAAATAACAACTTAACGAATGTAATCACAATAATGTCTAAATATAGACAAGATAGGAATGTACAGTACGCAACCATGCAAGCGACCGTGCCTGAAATAGATAGCATTATCGAGAGTGTTACCTCTGCATTTAGAGAGTTCGGAGGGTTTGAGAAAGAGTTACTACCAAAGAATGAAGATATACCGTTACCATTTGATGGTAATAACTTGGTTGCCTATTTAGAAGCTCTTGCTCAAGAAAATGGCAGTGAACAATATGTTGAATATTTGGTTGCCAGAATACGCACCATGCTCTCAGATACAAGGATGAGATCTGTTACTAATGATGCTGATAATCGGATTGACTTAGCTAAATGGTTAGAGAAATATCTTGGTACCGATTGTTCAAGAGATGATAACAGTTGTATTTCTATAATAGATCTATCTCTAGTTCCAAGCGAAATTACTCACATTGTTACTGCTGTGATTTCAAGGATTATTTTTGAATCATTGCAACGCTATAGAAGACTATATAATAAATCTTTACCTACGGTACTTGTAGCTGAAGAAGCACATACATTTATTAAACGGTATCGTGATGACTCTGAAAATCAGGATGTCGCAGCTGTTTGCTGCCAAGTGTTTGAGAAAATTGCACGAGAAGGCAGAAAATTTGGTCTTGGGATGGTGGTTTCCTCGCAACGACCATCAGAATTATCACCTACAGTTTTATCTCAATGTAATACTTTTCTTCTGCATCGAATTAGTAATGACAAAGATCAGGAGCAAGTTCATAAAATGGTACCTGATAATTTGCGAGGATTACTCCGTGAGTTGCCTTCACTGCCATCCCAACATGCAATACTGATGGGCTGGGCATCTGAGCTTCCTGTCCTGGTTAAAATGAAAAATTTGACGAAAGATCAGCAACCCCATTCTGATGACCCTGACTTCTGGGATGTTTGGACAAGAAAGTATGCTGATGGGAAATTGGTCGAGAGAACTGTCGATTGGGGAGCTGTTGTAAAGGAATGGCAACAAAAGTGATCTGCGGCAGAAAATGAAAGCGGGAGGGCAGATCGGAATTGAAGGAACTTTATGTCATCAATCTACTTGGTGTTGCGTTCCGTTGTCCCTCAGCCCACCATGACGACTGAAGTGGCTGTAAACGCAGTACCTATCAATTTCAATATAAACAATGAACTAACGCTGTTAGCGTGGTTTTTTGCATCATTGGCCCTCAAACCCCACTTATCACGAATTTTGGGAACGCAGAAGCGACTGAATATCCACGGTTACATCATCAGTCTCCTGGTTATCACTGTCCTGGGTCAGCTCATCAATATACTGACGGATTTGTGTCGTCTGACTAAGGTAATAACAAAGTTTAAGGGCTATACGAGCTCTGGACTTTGATTCCCCAAGGCGTTCAAATGCTCTTAGGCGAAGTTGTTCGGGCGAGTATCCGTCTTTCGAAGATGAGGAATAAATATCAATCACTTCAGTATACAGCTTTGCGAAACTATGCTTTTTTTTATCACTCTCATCAGTGTGGTAAATTATTTCCGCATTGCTCAGATCTTGCTGCCTCAACAATATCCAGCCGTACAGAGTCTGGCTTGCCGGTATGTTCTCATATGGTATATGACCATTGCTATTGGCATAGATATACTCATTCAGTAAGTTTTTGAGTCGCGCATCCAGGTTAGCAAGTTTCATACGCAGTTGCCTTTGGGCATTATCAATTTTGTTATGAAGCGCGAGATTCAGTATGAGCATAGGGGTTTGGGGAGCAACGGAACAGTAAACACCGTTAATCGGTTAATTTAAATGGCCATTAATTTATTAATCAATAGATTATACTTCTTCATTAAAAGCTCCCAGCCTGCCTAATCAGATTGATAGTGAATGAGTTTGCAACATTTGGCCTGTCGGACAGCATAACTGAAGGTCATGTCGTCTGAAGCCGCGCTGAAATAACCAAAACCAGCCTCCTTTGTTATCAGGTGTCAGGCCCATATCCCGAAAACCCGCCCGGTAAAGCGTGGGAATAGCATCTGCAAGCGTGCTATTGAACCGGATACGGACATAGACAAGTCGGCTGTAAGGAAGACGAATTATTTCATCTATCACCCTGTGCGTCGTCTGGTAAAGAGTGACTTCTGTACGATCGCCAATGTCGGTAATATCCAGTGGTAAGGCTGTCTGTATTAAAGGTAAAGTTTGCGTATTACCAAACTGAATACCAAGAAGCGACAACCAGGGATGCTGTTCACTTATTTCCTCTATCTGTGGTACTGGCCGTGGCTTTAAAGCCTGCACGCCCAGCATCACGCTTTCACGATCGTCTGGTTTAAATGGCGACACGACGTAATCCCGTAACAGGGCTGTGGTATAAAAACCAAGTTTTTTCGCTATCCGCTGTGAATAAGAATGACTACACACCATTTTTATGGTGAGCGTAGTCAGCTGCTGTTTACGCGCCTCGCAGCAAAGATGCATCCCGAGTCTCGTAGCCACGCCGCGATGCCGGCCCCCCGGACGGGTCGCGAACATCGCAAGTTCGGCGCTGGGTGCATTTTCATCTCGGCATAGTGCCGCATGGCCGATGATGCGGCCATCTTTCACTGCTACCGCGCTTTGCCAGTGACGCTGTGCGTTATGCCAACCAATCATCGTGGGTACATAAAGGTCAGAATAAACGTAGCGGTCGCCGTACACCTCGCGAAACAGTTCACTGATCCCATCAGCATCATCAGGCAGGAAGTTTCTGATGACGATCATTTTCCCTCTTCCCCTGTTGTTACATACGGGCGGCGATCTATCACCCGCTGTAATTTTCCGGTGCGGGAGTTGCAGATAAGCTCATCCTGTTTGCACCACACAATGGCTATTCGAAGCTGGCCTGTTTCAAGTAGAGCAGCGAATGAGTGATCCCTTTCCTGGAGAGAATGATAAAGAGCGTCCGCATGGCTACCACTACCGGTGAACGCAATACATAGAGTCAGCCAATCGCAATTATCCTGATGATCCAGGATCATCTGCCACTGCTGTCTGCCGAACATTTCAGTGATGAGAGCGTCGAACTCATCAGGAAAAACAGAAGAACAAGCTACGCGAATACGGTGCCCGAGACTGCTTCTTCCTTGCAGAACGAACTTACGCGCTGGTTTTCCCGGTGGTTCACGCCAGGCTGCAAGATCGCCAACCGGATAACGAATCAGCGGCATGAGTTTGCGTGTCAGATTAGAGACAACCAGCATGCCGGTGCGCCCCTCCTCAAGGATGGATTCTCCGGTCACTTCATCAATGATTTCGACAATAGTTTCGGGTTCAAAGACCCGATGTTCTCCGGCAAGACACTCTGGAGTACTGGCACCAATCAAACTCGAGTCAACGCCAGCGCATCCAACAGAAGCAATACGGGCATTAGGGAATGCCTGCTTAAGCAGCAACAATTGTTCTGCAAATATGCTCTCACTGCCAAAGAGTAGTAACGTGATCCCTGGCAGTTGCTGCTTCCCCCCTATGCTTGCAGCAAATTGTAATAACTTAGCAGGAACGCCTGCGAGGACGTTGATCTTATGCTGGTTGAGCTGGTCAAATAATGCCTGCGGCTCCATCATCCCGCTGAAAGGATATTCGCATACCGGCGTATCCATATGAGTAAGTGCACCATGAATAAATAAAAAGCTGGAGTAAAGATCCCCGGCGAAAAACAGGTTCGCAACGCGGTCGCCGGGATGCAGCTGGTTTGCCAGGCTACGGCCAAAACTGGTGACAAATGCACGCCATTCGCTGCGGGTATAAACGGACAGTTTGCTGGCACCGGTAGTGCCGCCAGTTTTAAATACGATTCCGTCGGTAACGGGGCCGGTCAAAACCGGCCAATGAGTTAGTTCGCTACTTCCTTCCCAGTAATCACGGGGATTCACCAGCGGCAAGTCGCATAGCTGCCAGCCAGTCTGCGGAATCTGCTGGTAAAGCCGGGCGTAATAGGAAGAGTGTCGACGGGCGAATTCCACAAGTTGTGTAAGGGATAAGACCGCAGCGTCAGCGGTGTTCGTCTCTTGTCTAGCCATGATTTTATATCCTTATAGTTAAATCAGACTGCAAATATTCAGCGACGTTTATCGATAACCAGCGGCGTTTTACCACTTTGAGGATGCCGTTCAAACTCGATGAACGGACAGCTTGTCACCTCCATTTCCAGTAAACCCGCATCCAGACTCACCAACAGTTCAGGATTGCTGCTGACACGGTGCCGCACCTCGATGGCATCTCCTTCCGCCAGGATACGGATACGTTCCAGTCCGCTGGATGAGTTATTTTCAAGGATGAGCTGCACCGGCACCTCTGCCAGCTGCGCAAGCTGCTGTGTCGGAATAAACATCGTGCCAATGCGTACCAGATTGCCGTGGCGGCCCTGCAGTTCAAAACGCGGCGACAGTGCGCCGCAAGCGCAGCGTCCTTCCACCCAGCGGCCAAGATCACCAATATCGTAGCGAACCACTTTATGGCCTTCGCGGGCCCGGGAAGTAAACAGCAGACGACCGGTTTCACCCGGATTGACGGGTTTATCGCATTCCATATCGACGATCTCCAGCCACTGGATATCCGCCATCAGATGAAACACGCCCTCAGGACTCGCGTTGCAGGCATGTCCCAATGGCCCGGCGTCCACGGAGCCGTACAGCGCAGAGCGAATCATTTCAACACCGAAACCGTGGAAAAACTGACGCTGATCGGCTCCCATATGTTCACCACCGGTCAGCAGTTTACGGATGCCGCTGTAGCTGCGCAGCAATGTCTCCTGCTGCCTGAATAGCTGGCTCAGGGTGCTGGGCATACCGAGCAGCGTGTTCACCTTCTGACTGACGATAGTTTTCGCAATCTCTTCATAATCATCATCATGCGGTCCCCCCATCGGGAGATGCATAACACCTGATTTGTCGAGTACGGTGAAGAAACTGAGTAAACCGCCGTACAGGTTCCCGGCGTACATCAGATTCAGCACTTTATCCTGTGCCGGATCCAGGCCCGCGGCGAACATGCCGTCGGCGGCAGCCTGCATCTGGCGGTGATAATCACGGTAGGTAAAACCGGCCAGTTTAGGCGCACCGCTGCTGCCTCCGCTACGGAAGAAGAGCTGGGCGCTGGGCTGCATCGCGTTTTCAGTGAAGACTGATTTATCCATGATCGGCTGGTCGACGGGCAAGCCCGGCGCGGGGGGAGGGAGATCGAGCGTCGCTAATCCTGGCAGGGCGTCTGCGTCGAGGGTGACGGTAACACGCCGCACCAGCTGGCTTAATGCGAACAGACCGTCGTGCGGTTCGCCGCTGTAGCCTGAATGCATGCCTGCAAGCGTTGTAACGCGGTTAACCCCGGCGGCCAGCAGAAGCTGGCTGAGGAAGGTGGTGTCATTCGCTGGCGCCGCCAGGCTACAGGTTTGCAGCCAGGTGCGCCAGGGGCGCAAGGTCTGAACGAGTTTATGCCGGGGCAGCGGGCGCAGCAGCAGCGTACGGTAGAGCGGCGAAGGCTCAAGCCCGACCGTGTTTTCCAGCAAGATGCGCCAGTTTTCACCGCTCCAGCACTGATTATCCGCGCCGGTAAAGATCAGGTCCAGTTCGTTAATGGCCTGCGCGCAGGTGATATCTGCCGCCGACTTTTCGTCCGGCAGTTGGACTGGCCAATGGCCGCTGCGGCGATGCATAGCCGCAGCCAGGCCGTTGCCAGTTTCCTTTAACGTCGCCAGCGACTCGGTATCAACGAAAATAGTCTGCGAGCTGGAGCATGCCTGCTGGTCGAAACGACAGATTTCATCCGCCAGCGCATCCAGTTGCCGGTCATCAACCGCCTCAGGAACCAGCCAGGAGAAACTGATTTTATGTCTCCATGGGATCCAGCGACAGCCGCCGGGAAGCTGCTGGCGTATAGCGTTAAGCGCCGCATCGCCGCCCCATGCGGAAACCCCATCCGCATGCGCCATCAGAAGCGCAAGCTTATCGGTCGTTACCGGCAGGATGGCAAGGTAGTTAGCCAGCGTATTTGTCGCATCGCAGTCAAGAAAGGCCTGCAGCAGTTCATGGGTCAGCCCCTGTTCGCTGGAGCTGGGACGCAGCCAGTTAATATTGCCCAGCAGCAGGCTTTCGACTATTGCCAGAAAAGGAAGCGACTCCGCATTGGCCGGGGTGATATGCAGCACTACGCCCAGCGGACGCCAGCTCTCGAAAGTCGGCTGTGATAAATTAAAACGGCGTAACGAGAAGGGGATTTCACCCAGTTCATGCTCAAGCTTGAAGCGCAGCGCATCCGGCTGGCAGAACTGGCTCACTTCTTCCCGCATCACGGCATCAATCTGGGGTAAAAACGCGGTATCTTCCAAGCGTTTCACAAAACGTTCCGCACAGACAAACAGCGCATCCCCTGGCAGCGGCTGGCTCAGCGTGTCGTGCAGCGGCTCGGTCAGTTGGCTCAGCACCTGTTCGATCGTGGAGGAGGTATACCATTTGCCATAAATAAAATACATATTACTTTCCTTGTATTAATTCCGAGGCCGCCAGTGCACAACTCCGGGCCTGATGCTGGCTGGCGCGGCCGAGCAGTTCAAACCAGTCTGTCTGCACTCCACACCCACATTCGCGGGCGCGATGCAGAATGGCTAAATCGCTCATCACGATGCTGTGGGCCGGGCTTGAGGTAATATATGGCGAGACAAACTGCAAAAACCCCCGTTCGCCGTAGCCTTTAATCTCAAACGTGCGGGTATCGCGGATCCAGGCTCTGGCGTATACCGGGATATGAAAGTGGTGATGGGTACACTCGACATAAGGAACGCAGTGCTCAACGGAGC
Source organism: uncultured Cedecea sp. (assembly GCF_947498825.1). Lineage (GTDB taxonomy): Bacteria > Pseudomonadota > Gammaproteobacteria > Enterobacterales > Enterobacteriaceae > JGM124. The sequence continues at coordinate 32,567 of NZ_CANMLV010000018.1, forward strand.
CGTAACCGTCCCGGCAGCATTCGTCAGGCAGCCCTAACTGTTCGCCAAGCCGTGCGTACAGCATTGCCTTCGGTATTTCTTTATCCGCATGCGTTTTCCAGCCGCCGCCGAAAAACGTTAACGACCCCGGTGGCAGGGTAAGCGGCGGCAAATTCATATCGCGCATTCTTTCAAGAACAAACCACATAAAGGCGGGGAAGCCGAAAATACGTACCGGCGCGTCATCCTGCGCGAAAGCTTGCAATGCCAGGATCACACCGAATGGATCGAACTCATGGCCTTTTCCGGTGTTACGCAGGGCATAAAAGACCTTTTTGACCGGCGCATATTTGCACAGAAATTGATCGGTATAAGCCGTACCTAACGTAATGGTTTCAAAGGGTTCGTAACTTAGCAGGAGATAATTACAGGGCGCGTCTGGCGTATCCCACTCGTAGTGGCGAAAAATATGGTCGACCATGCCTTGTGCGGCCGTAATACTACGATCGTCAAAACGCATGCGGCTTTTTTGCCCGCTGGTGTCTGAGGACGTCAGCTCCAGCGCATCCTGGCCCGTGCTGCTGAGCAAAAGATGGTGCTTGAAGTAATTAGCAAATATTGGCGGCAGATCGCCCCATGAACCCAGCTGCGGATTGTCCGGGTTAATACGGTGATGGATTAACCATTGCGCGTAGCCCGGCGTATTCTCAACATGGAAAGAGACGACCTCCAGCATCGCATTATGGAACAACCGCTCACTCATTGCATCGCACTGATACGGGCGAGTGAGCGCGCACAGCTCATCGACGGCAGGAACGGATATCACGTTATATTTTCCTTAATAGTTTTTACGTCCATTTGATAATCAGAGGTTAGCTGACTCAGCAACAACTGAATTGTTCTTTTTATCACTTAGCAAATTAATAATAAGAAAAGGCGCAAAGCCCGCTGGAATGGCAACAGCAATAATGTAGCTGCTCAGACTATCGCCTGCCCCTGCCATCGCCAGCAGAGAACCACCTATACTGAATACGCTGACCGACACCATTCCCAGCATGGCAGAAATTGCGCCAAGGCCGTGCGAACAGGAAAAGAGTGTAATTCTGTATAGTGTGGCGTTACAAATGCCAAAACCGAAAGCATAAACAGACATTCCAACAATGAGCACAAAGACATTGTTAAACAGCAATGTTAAGGATGAGTGACAATATTAAACCAAAGAAAACCGGGAAGGCGGAAAGTAATAACAGGCGCTCAATTTTAAACTTTTCGGCAATAAAATTGAGCGTAATATTACCTGCAATTATCGCCCCGAAAATCGGCAGTTGCCACAGAGCGTAATGCAGCTTGCTCAGGCCTAAGTTATGCATCAGCAGCAGCGGCGAAAGCGCAATCCAGGCCATTAGCGGTAATTGTTGCCACGCGTTGAGTTGCCTGAACTGATACTGGAAATCGATGCCCGGACACATTTCACCGGTGCCTTTACCCATTCATCAGAGCAAAGCTCCCGCGTCTCGGACCTGAATATCAGCATCTGCGCCATGCTGATGGCAGAAGCCTGTAACACCGGCCCGGAGCCCTTTATACGTAACGATGTCGCAGCACTGAAGCGTGACCGCTTGACCTGGACAGACAGTAATTACATCAGGGATGAAACGATTCGGGCAGCCAACGTCATTCTGGTCGCAGCACAAAGTGGCCTTCCCCTGGCGAACATCTGGGGTGGTGGCGAGGTGGCGTCAGCCGATGGTATGCGATTTGTTGTTCCTGTGCGCACGGTACATGCCGGCCCCAACCCTAAATACTTCAAAGAAGGACGTGGGGTTACATGGTACAACCTGATATCTGACCAGTATTCGGGGATAAACGACATCGTTGTTCCAGGAACGCTCAGGGATAGCCTGGTCATCCTGGCTGTCGTTCTGGAGCAGCAAACGGATCAAATGCCATACCAGATAATGACCGATACGGGGGCATACAGCGATGTTATTTTCGGGCTTTTCCGCCTGCTGGGATATCGTTTTTGTCCAAGGATCGTGGACACGGGGGGAGCCAGATTCTGGCGCACCGACCCTAAAGCAGATTACGGCCCGTTTAACGCGATATCTTCGCATCGCCTGAATTTTGGGAAAAAAACGGAGCCGCACTGGGATGATATTCTGCGGCTGATTGCGTCCCTCAAACTTGGACGACTGAACGTCATGTCCATCATGAAAACACTGCAAACGGGCGACAGGCCAACCAGTCTGGCGCAGGCTATAGCCGAAATAGGTCGCGCCGATAAAACTATCCATATGCTGACTTACCTCGACGATGAAAATAAACGGCGAAGAACATTGCAACAACTCAACCGTGGAGAGGGTCGCCACGCAGTGGCCAGAAATGTCTTTCATGGTAAACGGGGAGAACTGAGACAGGCTTACCGTGAAGGGCAGGAAGATCAGTTAGGATCGTTAGGTCTGGTGCTCAATATTATTGTTCTGTGGAACACGATTTACATGGATGCCGCAATTCAGCAGCTCAGGCATGAAGGTTATCCGGTTCAGGATGAAGACGTTGAAAAACTGTCCCCGTTGCTGTGCGGACATATCAATATGCAGGGGCGTTATTCCTTTACGGTGCCGGAATCCGTTAGTAAGGGTGAGTTGAGAGCTTTCAATGAAGAACTGTAATTTGTTGATTGGTATGTTAATGGCCATTTAAATTGACCGCTTAACGGTGTTTACTGTTCCGTTGCTCCCCAAACCCCAGTTATCACGGCCTGGCGGTAACGAATTACTTCAGGGAAAGAGCTAACATGTCCATAACCATCAGCGTCCTGCTGGAAAACCGACTTAAGCCCGGATCTAAAAATTTGCTGCGTGCTAAAGCCGGACTTAGTCTGTTGATCCAGGATGAAAATGATTCAATTCTGTTTGATACCGGCCCTGATGATAGCTTCATGCATAATGCAGGTTTAATGGGAGTCGATTTGACAAACCTTACCGCATCTGTACTTTCCCACGGTCACTATGACCATTGTGGCGGTGTTCCGTGGATACCTGACACATGTCGGATAATATGCCATCCAATGGTGGCGAATGAGCGCTACTCGGCAGTAAGGTTTCCAGGCTATACCGCCAGAATTAAAAAATTGTCGATACAGAATAATTTTTCACGTTTTCGCATGGAGTACAGCAGTACCCCACTACATATCGGGGAACGTTTTATGTGGTCAGGAGAGATCCCTGTAGCCAAACCGCGTGCTTACGGTGTAATCGGTCATAAGAATACGAAAGCGGATTATGTAAAAGATGAGGGGGTTTTAATTTATAAATCCGACTTTGGGCTGATCATTTTTATCGGTTGTGGTCATCGTGGGTTGATTGATATCGTACGTCACTGCCAGAATATAACCGGGATAAATCATATTCATGCCATTTTCGGTGGTTTTCATCTGCGCTGTGCATCCCCCCTAAGGCTCTGGAAGGTAAGACAGTTTCTACACCTTCACAAACCAGATAAAATAATGGGTTGTCATTGTACTGGTAAATGGGCCGCTTGTGGTTGCCGGAAGCAGTCTCTCCGGCAACAGGTGATGTTTATGGGGTCCGCTTGGAAAACGGAAAATATCCCACGTTAATTTTCTTACACTTGGGCTTCAGACCTCGCGCAAGACCGATACTGACCAGGAAAGCATCGATACGTTTTCTAATTTTTACAGTAAATGTCGTTTATGGTTCATCTGTTGATGCAAAATACGTGCAATCAAAATATCTGTATCACGAACCCTGTAAAAAATGGTGTGTAGCTGAAATTCAATGCGCATAACGCCGGAAATGACATGATAATCCCGTCCCATATCTGGCATTCCGGCCAGTGTTTCGAGAAATTCTTCAAGTGCATCTGTATAGAGGTCAGCCTGTGCCTCTCCAAATGTTAAGAGCGTATAATCATAAATTCCGGCGAAGTCGTCTGCTGCGCGTTCGGTGAGTTTATACACGATGTTTGTTTTTTCTTTGTGCTGCAATTTCCCTCAATGAAAGAGAGCTTTCACCGCTTTCTAGTCCGGCAATAACAGCCAGGCGAACAACCTCATCGTTTGCTTCCTGTTGTTCCAGCAATCGCAGGGCTGAGCGCATCACTTCACTCGTAGAGCCGTAGCGACCACTCTCTATTAATCGACTGATAAACGAATCGAGTTGCTCACCAATCGTCACGCTTGTTGTTCTTGCCATAATGCCTCCTGTGTTAACTATTAACACAAATAATAGAAATACTGGCCCCTAGTGTCAACGACAGGGTTTGTCGCTGGAACCCTGGATGAAAATTGGCGAACAGTGTGCAGTCAGTTATTTGAAGACCGCATTAAGGCGGCTGCCAGTGAGGAGTATTTTTCTCGTGCGCTAATATGCCGCCTTAACAGGCGGCATTGGATTATGCTTTTCTTCCCAGATGCCACTCCTCAGCCATTACTATCGCTGCAGCTAAAAAAAACATCAGCATGGACTGAAAATTGGGGCTATCAAACCAGATACTATATGCGGTGAGCATCTCTGATCCGTTTTGCGAATTTATAATGGAATGCAGGAAATAATTTTTCATTGCTTTATCCTCGTGTCATGTAACAGTTGCAGGAAATAATATTTTACCTCCACACAATGGGAGGTCGAAGTCTTCGGCTGCCATATATTTAAATGCCGCATCGCGGCATAAAGGTGCCAGCCGATGTTGAATGTTTCTCTGTTGGTCAGTGGCGCCGTCGCCCGGCATCGCCGGTTCCGTTCTGACAGGTTTCACCTGTCCACCCCCTCACCCTGCTAAAGCCAACCCTACTAAAAGCGACAAAATAGCCTCTTTACGCGGTCGGAGTGGTCACAACAAGGCTTTGCCGCAGTTGTGGCGTATCTCCGCGTTAGCAGGCCGTGAGGGCTGCTTACGAGCGTGTACCCAAACCTTCCAGCACCACTTCTCACAGCAACACCCAACCTCATTAGTTACAACACTCACTATAAAGCCACACAGTTCCGGGCCAGAGGCCCGGGGCGGCGCGGCTTTTCAGTGGGTCGGGGTGAGCAGAGAAGCTGCCGATGTGCACGGATAAAGTCTGGATTAATTTCGTATGCTGTAACTAAATATGCCGTCCGTCGGGCCCGTCGCGTAGCGATGGGAGGTACCTAATTCCCTTTACCGAACCGGCGCGAACCAGGGTTCGCTGCAAGGGCGGGCATTATATGAGTCTGTCCACAGGGCAGACGGCGAACAGGTTTTCTTTTTATATGAATAAAAGATAAAGGTCTTTAAAAGAAGAACAGAGCTGTTGTTTAAAAGAAACCACGCACTTTAAAAACTCAGCGCCTGGCGGCTTACTCGCATATCGGTTGTAACCTTATGGAAAGTTCCCTTGCAGTTAACTGTGGGTAACTCAAAACAACAGAAATAAGAGACAAGAGCAGGGAATATTACGGCCATAATGACCATCAGGATTTGAAGGGGTTAGCGAAAAACATTGCTGAGTTGTGCGTAAAGTGACCGTTCCGGTATGACAGACGTACGAAATCCTCCGGCGGCAACCGGATTTTCAGAAAAACAAAGGGCTAGGAAGGAACGATATTCAGTCGGGTGTAGTTATTGCCGCGCGACAGCAGCATACGCTCTTTAACGCGTCGCTCCAGTTCACGCTTCATTGCGTCAAGACCACCGGTAAAACGCCCGCTGGCGCATTCTCGCGTCAGCTGCTGCTTCACCAGAGTGACGATATCCTGTCGGAGCCTGTCTTTATCCCGTCGCGCCCGGGCGCGTTTAAGTCCGTGTGCTTTACGTTCGGACTGGTAGCTGCGGAATCGCTCGCGCACAAAACGCCAGGATTTGGCTATCAGTTCATCGATTCCAAGAGGCTCCAGGTTCTGCTTTTTGCGTTGCTGATTTTCCCACTCGACACGGCTGCGGCGGGCGGCCAGTACAGCAACATCAGAGACATCAATCGCGGAGAACAGTGCCGGCGTAAAGGTGATGTCGGTCGGGATATTGCAGCCAATCTGCGGGTCATATTCCGTCTCATAGGTGATGAGGCCCAGCTCCGCCATAAACTTCAGCGCCCGAGTAGCACGGGTGATGGAGAGATTACCGTTTTTCGACTCTGTGGCCAGCCCGCACTCGATAGCCAAATTGGTGATAGAGCGCTGAACACGATTAGCCAGGGGGTCATAATGAAAGCACATTCCCTGCAGCAGAGCATCGATGGCGCGACGACGCAAAAGCGGCGGCATACGGTGACGCTGGCCCAGGGAACGAACAAACGCCACATGGATGGAGAAGTCAAAACGGGAGGTGAATCCCTCGGTTTTTTCCATCAGTTTACGGCAGAACGGCAGGGTCTTTTTTCCCTCTCGCGGAGTGAATTCCGGATTCGGGTTTTTGACCTGTCGGTAGTGAGAGAGCGGGGTCTGAGTGTCAGCCATGCCTTCCTGCGCTTACAATGCACGGAAGGAGTGATGCACACAGAAGGTATTGAACTTTTCTGAGCATGAATCTATACTCCCCGTATAGCTTCTTTGTTGGCTATACAGTTTAAGTAGGCCCCGTTAATCTTCCGACTCGCCAAAGTTAAGAAAGATTATCGGGGTTTTTGCTTTTCTGGCTCCGGGTAGACACCTCATCAGAACCAGTTCCCTGCCACCTTATGGCGTGGCCAGCCAGGAATTCTTAACACAAACAGCAATCTATCATTCAAAGGTCATTCGATCAAGGAATGTGACTAGTCACATAAAAGTTCTCGCTCGATAAGCAGCTCTATTGCTTCTGCTTGAGTAAGCCCGTTCTCCTGGCAAAATGCGTCCAGTTTTTCTTTATGTGAATTGCCTATGAACACATTCAGTGGTTTGTGAGTCTCCCTTTTACGGGATACCGAACGCATTTTCCGTTCGCTTACACTGAGTGGAGTACCTTTCCGGTAAGCGCGTTTCGATGAGGAAGTTACTGATTTTTCTGACTGCGACACCTCTGCTCCCTCAAAGAAAAACACACACATTCCAGGAGAGTACTACAGATTGTTGAAATCAGCGACTGACTTATTTAAGAAAAAATGTGTTGGCGCACAGTTCTCTGTAAAAATACTGTTCACAAGTCAAATATGTTATTTAAAAAACGGGTAGTTAAAAAAAAATAACATTCATACAACGTAGCGATATACAACCAAATTAGCCCATGTACTCTTTATGGAATATGTGAGATTGGTATAACCCTGCGTGCTCGAATACTTCTGATAAGGCTCATATACAGCAGACTGACGGCAATAGTGATGCTTCCTGTTACTATCAGAACAACTTCCATTCAGACGTCCATTTATAAAACAGGATGATTACACCGCATTATTTCCAAGAAACATCATCCGGGTAATATTACGGTTGATGTGCAATCTTCATTTAATAAATGATGTATCTGCAGAGTATAAAAAAGTTGTATCTGGCCGCAGCAAGAGAGATTGAGCGTTGAGGCAAAAAATATCCTCAACGCACCCACTGGTGATGAATAATACTGGCGTATTGTTGAGACGCTTTCTGAAAACAAGGGGCATAACAAAGTCAGGGAGTGAGCTGCGCCCCTGAATATACAGATGCCATTAGCGGTTTTATCCCTGCAGGCGTCTGCTCAATCTTTTTTCCTCCTACATTTGTTTGTTTAAAAGCTAGATACCGTCTTTAGGTGACGCTGCATGCGCTCAGCCCGCAGACGTTCCTTCACTATCCGTTCTTTGGCGTAGCGTTCCTCCTCCTGCGTCACAATAGCCATCACATTGCCGTTCAGGTCATAGCGTGATGCCCCAGCCTGCATCTGTGACAAATAACACTCAGATCGGGTCAGACTCTTCAGGCATTTAATGACCTGCTTGTGCGAGAGCGGTAAAGCCTGCCGTTCAATATCTGCAAACAGATCATCTCGTATGCCCATTGCCAGCAGATGAGGTCTGTCTCCTTCGAAAAGCTGTGGCCAGAACGCCTTCAGCGTACGGATGGCCAGTTCCGGAGGAATCAGTTTCAGATATCGCGGTGGCGGCGGAGGGGAAGGTATTACTGCTTTTACTCTACGTAAAGCGAGGCGAAGTGATGCCTTTTCTGCAGCAGCTCTCGCCTCCTCCCCATGTTTAGCCTGCTCCAGCTGTGCCTTCTTCACCTTCCAGGCTGGAGGCTCCACCACAGTCACAACTTTTTTTCGCCGGGAAATCAGCGGTTGACTGACACTTTCCTGGGCGCTGGCGGGTGCGGAATTTTTGCGTTTCAGAGTCAGGACGGGACGATTATCTTCTGACATAACATTCCTGTACTTACATTCAGATAGAGGATGATTATACCTTTTACTGTACTGACTTACATTGATGTGACAATGCCCAGTACTGCGAGATGGGCAGCATAGAACATCACAAAGAACTGCCTAGGCCAGAAACGTCTCTGATACTGCCCGCTCGAGGAGCAGACCAGCAGAGCCAGTAAGGCAATGGACAGACCCACGACAGACTCACTCACGGCGTTCATATTCATCAGCAGCACCATAGCCGCCCATAATATCGCATATCCGCAACGTTCCGGCGGAGTCTTCGCCCGACAGACGGCCCGACTGGTAATAAGCATTCCCACGCCCGCGAGACCATAACTCGCAGACGACAGGGGTATCCAGGCAGCCAGAATGGCAATACCGGCAAAATAGTGAAGGCGCCTTCCGCTACTGAACGCGCGCAGCGCCTGCCCCGTCACTGCAAAGGCAAACAGAATATTGCCCTCATACCACGGGTACCCGACAAGCATAAAGGAGATCTGTGCTATCCCCGCCCAGCACCACAGGCTGTTGAGCTGTGACTGTCTGATCTCAGCATATCGGGCCAGGTTCATTCCCCACACCAGACCAAACAGCGGAAAACAGCCCCGACCCAGCAGGCGCAGGATTTCATTATTTCCGGCCAGCATTAACCCCGTGTGATCAGCCACCATCAACAGCAGCGCCACCGTTTTAATCATATCCGTCTGACCGGGTGTCCAGGTCAGCAATGCCTGAAGCCAGCGATCGGCATGACTGAGGCGCAGCGGAACAGTTAACATTATTTTTTCCTTTTTATCAGGCCCCGGAGGGATACCTGGTTTTAATCGGGGAAACAGCCGGGGCAGACAAGCCGCAGGCGCGTCAGTCGCCGCCCAGTGTTTTCTCACGCTGCAAATCGCGCACCATCTCCCGCTCCATTTGCTGCAAGCGCTCGCGCTGAAGATTGTCAGAGACCACCTGTTGCACCGCATCCTCCTGCCGTCTGCTCTGTGGGTCGTCTGTCACAACTGTTTTCCCGGTGCCCGGGCGGTCACGTTCAAGGCCTTGAATAACATCACCTACAACGGCCTTAACACGATCTTCAGGCTTGCGAGCTTCCCTGGTAATTTCCCGGGCAGTCTGTTCGGCCTGTTTGTCCATTTCCCTTCGCTGTGCCTCTTCAACGACCTTCTGTGCCTGTACATCAGGCAAGTTAGAAATATCGCCTCCCGCATAAAATGGTGGAGTGACCGATGTCGGATCTGCCCAGATACCTCCGCCTGTGATCGCGCCCGGATTCCACGGCCGTTCATCCCCGGTCAGGCTAACCACCACCCCCGTATCCGGATTGTTCCTCGCCAGCCGGACCCCTTCCGCCATCCCCTCGGCCAGCAAACTCTCCCCGTTGCGGCTGTTCTGCAGTGCCACAAACTGAGCAACCTCGTTTCCCATAATGCGGCCCTCACCGCTGAGCGTCGGCATCCGACTGTCATTGTCGGTCAGCGGGCTGAGCCAGATACCTGCCTTTTTCCCATTTTTATCAAAGGCAGGCAGGGCGACATGCGGCAGCGGATATTTTTTCCCGGGTGCAATGAATTTTCCCGGCGACACGCCACCTGCCAGACCGGATTGCCGCAGGGCTGCACGTCCTGCAGCAGTCTCGTCCAGTGCACGTGCCCGGCTATACAGTTGCATGGCGTTTTTTAACGCGCGATCGTTAAGAGGGGCAAGGATATCGTGCGCTGAGGTTTTCGGCGAAGAGGACTGGATGGCCTTGACCCAGCCCTCCCGGCTATCGGTGTACACCTGAACATGCTGTTTCATGCGCGACAAGCCCACGTAGGCCGACTCAAAACTGGCCATCCTCTCCCGGCCGCCGGCAACGCCTTCCAGTGCTATCACATAGGATTCACTGGCACCCTGCGCACCGTGGGCGGTAATGGCATACGCTAGGTCGATATGTCGCTGTGCCTCGTTTGCTTTCGGGTTAACTGTCCTGGTCGTTTTACCATCCGACAGGGTGACACTGTCACCTGAAACAGACTTTACCGTCCAGACACTATTGGCCACATAGCCGCGCTCCGGGTCACTCTTACTGAAACGCATTCTGTCTCCCTGAGAGACAGTGATAATGTCCTCCCGGTACAAAGTGACGCCTTCCGCAGACGCCTCCCGGGGTGAGATATACCGCGTTTTTCCATCCTCGCCCTGCAACGTGATAAGCTGATTCCCCTTGTCCACACTGCCGATACGGTGATAAGTGTTATCCACCAGAGCCACTGCGCCTTGATTCTCTGCCCATGTCGACAGCTTGCGCAGTTCGCCGTCACGAATATTTGCCGTCACCAGAACAGGCAAAGACACTTCTTCTTTTCCGACCTCACCGTTTTCCCGCCGCGCCTCATGTATAAGGCTGTTCAACGCTCTACGGTCATCATTCAGGTGCGTGACAATAAGGGTTTGCGCTTGCGCCGCAGGAGTACGCCCGGTGTAGTCCATCACCATCGACTCGTACAGGGTGGTTGGCTTACCGTCCGGCATACTTTGCCCGCTCGCTATCGCCTTCTCTTGCTGTGGCGTGAACTCCACAACAGAGTTGTCAGGCACCCATGCATCCTGTTTTCGAGGTACTGAATCTGGTGTGACGGTCTCAATGGTCGCCAGCGCGCTTTTTACGTCCCGGTCAATCAGGCTGTAGACAGCAGGCCGTAATGACGGTGTCTGGCGCACAATTTCTTTCATGATGGCCATATCTGCCGCGCTCCTCTGCTGCATCAGCCCGAACGGCTGACCCGAGGCGACGGGCGGCAGCTGATCATTATCCCCGCTGAAGACTGCCCGACCACCCCCTGCCTCTATCAGGGAAGCCGCCTTTGCAGTGTCAGACAGCCCCAACATCGAGCTTTCATCCACGAGAAACAACGTGTTATTGAAATCCGGCGTTTGGCCATTACGCTGCTGTAGCTGCACGTCATGCAGAAAGGATGCCGTGGTCCGCGCATCAACGCCTGCATCCTGCATTTCGCCCACTGCACGATGTGTCGGCCCAAGGCCGATGATGCGCGGACGTGCTGCTTCCGGTATCAAACTGACCGCCCCCATCACCGCCCGGAACTGGGTGGTTTTCCCCACTCCTGCATACCCCTGCACCAGGGTGAAACGGTCGGTAGTTTCCAGTATCATCCGGGTTGCCGCACGCTGACCGGAGGTCAAATCTTCCATCAGACTACCAGGAACGCTCGCCATAAGCGGATTCACTGCTCCTTTCCCTTCCAGCACCCGGGTCAGAATACTTTTCTCAGCATCCCAGGATTGACGGGAAATCAGCAGGTCGTTACCGTGTCCCTCAGAGACCGCAACATTCAGCAGCTGTCCTGAATTGATTTGTGCCTGGAGGGTCTTAGCGATATCTGCCATCGGGACTTTCCCGCCACCGATTTCCAGTGCCGTGGCCATCAGTTGTGGACGTGTAAAGGTCAGACTGTTGCTTTCCAGCAGGGGAATGGACAAATGAATGACCTGCTCTGCGGGGGTGTGCAACCCGGATTTTTGCCGGGCGATAGCTGCACCCAGGTCGGTTTCTCCGGAACGCGCCTTCAGTTGACCGGAAACCACGCTGAAAGCACTGTGCCTGTCCAACTTCTCCGTTGTCCGGGCAGAATCCTGTGCGGAGTACAGGCGGACATGACTTCCACTCTGCGACAGCTGATTCAGGGTCGCATTGTCCATTTCGTTCTGCTTCATGGAGGCAAACACCGTCGCCGTTTCACTCACCGATCGGCCGGGACTCTCCACCCAGCCATGACCAATTTTAATCCCGTCAAACATGCTATTGCCTACAGTTAGGGTCTGCGTTGTCTTCTGCCCTGGACGCTGAACCGTCAACAGACCTTTCTCAGCCTTCAGAACCGTCACGCCTTCCCCACCTTTCAACCGTGTGTCGGGGATTTTACCCAGCACAGACAGTCGCTCACCCTCTGCCACAGGCAGAGAACCGGAACGGAAAAGGGACCATTGGCTGTCTACCGCCGGGATTTTCAGCATCAGGCTGGCCCCTTCTTTGTCTTTCAGGGTTAACGTGTTGCTCATTGCCGTGACCCGATCAATCACATAGCGATCATGCTGCTTTGTCTCAGGGTTCCATCTCTCCATCATCATACCTTCCCGGTACGAGTCGCGGACTCCCCGACTTTTGCTGTCCAGCCAGACAGGGGTCAGGACGGCGACTGTCATATCCTGCGCTCCCAGTACACCCTCCTGTTTAAGTGACTCACGGATCATCCCATTCAAGATAGGTTGTTCACGCGTTCCGGCAATTTGCGCAACACTGTCCTGCCCGTCCCGCACGCTAACGGCAAATTCCTGTGCCAGTCGGCGATAACGTGCGTCCTTGTCCGGATCGCTGATGATATCCACCGTAGTCTGCTGCCCACCCTGCCAGCGATAGGTATTCACCCCACTGTCCTTCAGCACCGTCAGTGCACTCCCGGTGCCACTGCGCTTTCCGCTGTCCGAGAGCAGCACCTGCACGTTATTTCGCATGGCGCCATCCAGCAGGGAAACAGCCTCCTTCAGACTGAGTTTCTCCGCCTGGTCGACTATAAGTGTACCGCCGGGAATAAAAGCGGTACCGTCATGAAGGGCGCTTTTCCCGGTCACCGTTTCACCGGACAGGCGGTCATCATCGGCAAGAAAAACACGGGAGCGATTATCGGGAGCCACAATAATCACATCACGCCCCTGCTCACGTGCCATCATGGTCAGCTCAGCCACCCTGTCACGCTGTCCGGATGCCCCACCCTGCCCAGAGATAATCCCCATAACCGGCTTATCCTGCGCCAGAACGCTGACAGCGTCGCTGAAGGATACCTGCCGTGAAAATGAGGCATCAGGCGTAACAGAGACATAGTTCTGGCGCTGAATTTCCTGGCTCAGCGCTTTCACCGAGAGTTCATCAAGAACGTGGATACTCGAGGTAAACAAGCCTTTTTCCCGATCGAGGGGAATAAGCTGCTCCCGCTCAATGGCCTTATCGATACCAGTTCTCGCAAGGTCAAACACCCCCGGTTTTGCTTCCAGCTGACTGACCGTGCGCGCCAGCAGTTCCGCATACGTGAACTGCATTTTGCTGTCGCTAAGTCCAGCTACAGACTTCATCACCACATCGTCAATATTGACAACGTTTGCCACTTCCGGAATGGCGGGAATAGATTTCGTCTCTGCGGCACGTGTATCGGCAGCATCACGGTAGCCCCGGATATCAAACCCGGTTTCCTTCAGCGTCCCCATCCACTCCGCCATCTTCTCAGTCGGCTCGATGGATTCCTTGGATTTACGGGTGTCAAGCGCCGCCATGTCCCGAGATTTCAAAGATGCATCTGGCCCCGCAGCCTCTCTGACCTCCCGGGTACGCGAGGAAAACGGTTCTGCCGGGACGCCTTTCATCTCCCACATACCGTGTTTTCCGACCACCTCGGTTTCATACCCGAACTTTTCAACTCGCGATTTCAGTTCTTCGCGGTATATTTTTCCAAACGCAATCTGGTTGGCATACACATTCTCAATAAAGCCGTTCTTACCCACGGTATCGGTACCGAGAGACTGCCATTTATCCCCGTTCCGTGTCGCATTGAGCACGACCGCATGCGTATGTATCAAAGGTTCCTGATTGCGGTTGGTATCATGATTGAATTTCGCCACAATAAGATTGTCAGTCATGACCGTTTCTTTTACCCCCTCCGTCATGACCCGAGTCACAGCAAGGGTTTCCACCTGTCTGATAGCTTCGGTGACCGCCTGATTATGTGCATCAATCAGACGTTTATCCCCGCCCAGCATGGCCAGTATTGACACACTTTTGGGGGCAGAAAACGTCAGATCATATCCAGCCCGGTGTTTATTGACGCCGTTTTCCATCCGGCTCAGGTTGCTGCCGTCCGGCAATTTTCCTTTCAGCAGGTCGGTGAATACCTGTTTATCCACCTTCCCGTCCAACCCCAGAGCCTCTGCACCTTTTCCCTGCCAGCGTTCATCCATGCTGCCAATGACATAGTAATTGTCCTTATCGGTATAGTAACTGGCAGCTCCACCCGCCGACTTAACTTGACTGATACTCAGCATCAGAACCTCTCCCCGACCTCAGCATCACCTCGTTCATCCTTACGGGAGTGATTGATATTAACTTCCTCACGCCGCTGTATATCGCGCTGCGTATGCGACTCTGCCAGATAGGCTTCATAGATCTGCATATCGTCTATTTCACCCGTGTCATTCACCCCCGGAGGCAAAATGTCTCCATCGGCCTCAAGCACCTGTGGTTCAAGCTCCATCTCTGTTCCTCCTGACGCAGCTACCGGAGTGGTCGTCGACGTTCCAGCGCGAACAGTGGGTATTCCAGGTGCAACAGCTACCTTTGCAACCTCATGCGTTGCAGGTTTTTCCTCCAGTGTCGGTTGTATTACAGCAGCGGGAATGTTGTGTTCGGTATCAGGGTGGAGACTGTTTTCCACGGGGTCTAACTCCGGCATTAACGCTTCCGGCGAAAACAACGCCCGGGCATAACTTCCTTCTTCTTCCCTGGCCGCCAGCAAGGCATCAAGCCTCGCGTCCATGCGCGGATTGAGATTACGCTGAATAAAGCCTTCAGCCACTTTGGGCCGGGGTTTGTATTTCAACGCCATCTTCACCGCCGGATAAGGTCCCGGCAAAGTGACATAGCAAGACAAGTCCGGCAGCATCTGAATGTCGGAGTAGCTGACCAGTGTTTCACGCTCCTGCTCTTTTCCGGTCGACACACCGTCACGCACTGGGTCAGCCCCGTAGGAATACTGCTCATTGGCCTTGAGAATTTGTTTTTCACCTATTTCTCCGGCCGCGAACTCGGCAATCTGTTTACTCGGCGAACGGAAGAATGCACGGGTGTTCATCACGTCGAATAATGTGGCAGCAGGCTTCACACCGTAGATATCTTCCATCTGGGCATAGGACTGAATGCCGAACACATAACAGCCCCCGAATTTACGGGCTTCTGGCAAAATTTCGACTAAATCTGGCAACTTGTGCAACGTGGGGAGTTCGTCTGCAAAAATCCACACACGGCGGTCACGGCTTTCACCCATATCGAGCAAACCCCGGATTGCAATACTCAGCCACATCGAAATAACCGGCTTCAGGGAAGCGTGCGTACCGGCATTGGAGGATATAAACAGCCAGCCATTCGGCTGGTCTTCGCGTACCCCGCGCATCCAGTCTCGGATTGTGAACGGCTCGCCGTTCTTTTCAATACCCTGCAAATATCGGATGGCCTTGACGTAGTTGGTCAGTACGGCACGGATGGATATCGCTGTTTTCTCTATTTTTTCCTCAACCAGATTGGCAGCTGGCGTGTTTTGCAGATAGGCACGCAATTTGTCGATTTTGATGGAAAGCATGGTATCAACCAGCTTCTGATAACTACGGTCTTTATCCTCGCGCATAAGATACGCGCCTTCGGCAAAAATGGTGCGGCCAGACCCCTGCCAGAACGGATCTTCCTTGGTACCCATCGGGATAAGTGTGTTCGACACGTTGTCAAAATCGGGCAGAGTCAGGCATTCCTTCCACAAATCCCAGGCCGCGCACCGCGAGTCCAGTGGGTTAAGAATTTTGTCCAGTGCCGGATCGTAGTAACTTTTGACGAACTCACAAGAGCGGTCGTAGATAATGGCCATATCACCCCGGGCACGCACATAGTTCAGCAAACGGCGAATAACCTCTGACTTCCCTGAGCCGACCGTGCCATGGAGACAGAAGTTCTGAATTTCGGAATTTTTCAAAATCGGTAGGTCACCAATTTTGATATCAGAGGCCATACCGTCCCGCTTCATCTGACGCGCGACTTCTTTCGGGTTCTCGGAAAGTTGTCGCCCTCCGGTATTTTCATCCTCACTTTGCTGCTTACCCTGACGGCCAAGAACCCAGCTTGTAACAAAGAACGTCACAATGCAGATAACCAGGGATAAGGTGGCTGCAAAGACAAACCCGGTCCACAACTGCTCGCCACACCAAATAATATATTTGTCGGCGAGGATCTGTTCTGACGTGTATTCCAGGGATTTACCGTAATACTGGATAGTGTAAACAGGCTGAGAACGAATAAGATCACGCATGGGGGCAAGCGTTGTACACCACCAGTAAACACAGCCATTAACAAAAGTTTGCCAGCTAAGGCGGTACATTAATATCAGTCCGTTTAAGACCCAGAATATAATAAACAGTACGTAGAAAATGATATTGGCGATCTGTCCAAACATACGAAAACGCATATTTGCGATCTGACCACCCTGCGTCATATCTTTGGCGTTAAAACTCATCGTGTTTGACCTTTAATAAAAAATGAGAGGTAATACCGTCTGGGGACGGAAACGCCTTACAGGCGCACAAATCAAAGAAATTGTGCACCTGCTCGCCGTTTATAATGAAATCACGAAGTTACTGATTGGAAATGAAAATAAATACTGATCAGATTGATTTGTTAATTATTATCAGGCAAATCACTCTACGGATATTGTCTCTTTGCTTTTGATGGATACAAGCAACGACGTTAATGCCGTCAGCTGGTAACGGTTCAGGTCAACATTCAGATAAATCATGAAACTAAAGGACGATATGATGAGCCCAATGGTTGAATAAATCGCACCATAAACAAACCATGAACACAGCACAATTATGACGGCATAGCTAACCAAGTACGTAAACAAATAACGTCTGAATTTTGTGGATACAAACCGACAAAGCACGGATGTTTCACGAAATGACTGAGGGATAGACAGATACAAGGCTCTGCTATTTACCACCTGTAACATGATAAAAACCCCGGCCAAAAAACCTATTATCACTGAGGCAGCTATTCCTATTGACGCTTTATTCGATAATTCATATTGCATCATTTGATATCCATAGAGCACCAGAGGCCAGCTTGTCATCCATGCCACTACGCTCAATCCCGGCCAGAAACAACGCCACATTCCGGGGACCTCATTCCCGCCTTTCTTAAACAGAATTTTTAATGCCTCAACTTCTTGCAATATTTTATGATTAGATATCATCTTATATTCTTCTATTTAAATTTATCTTCCATTCCTTTGGTTTTTTCTTCCGCTCTTTTTCTAAAGTTATCTTTAATCGACCCCAATGGAGTACTTACTTGCTTATCAGTATCTTTATTATATTGATCGGTGAAATTATTTCCCTCTTTTTTGTGTTGTTTTTCCAGCTCTGTATTCTGCTGTTTAACCTCACGGCCTTGCATATCTATTTTCTGGCTGGTTTCATGATGCGCCTGTTTATTTTGAGCAATCATTCCATCCACCGTCTGTCCCACATTATCTTTAATGTTGGCGTCTCGCGTCATCGCGTCAATACTGCCTGAATGCTGTCCGTAATCGGACATGACAGAATCACGGTCTCCTCCGGTGGCAATCCCCGACATCCCTTGGCCAATCTGCTCACGCCCTTGCTGATACGCTCCGTCCACTTTTGGCTGCACTTCGGCTTTAACAAATTCACGCGCCAGCGCCTCACGCTGCGCGGAAATTTCAGGAGAATTGGCATCAGTGAGAATAGCATCTGCATTGTGTGGTGATTGCTGTCGCACAAAATTGGCAAAGCGCTGTGACAGGTTTTCACTCATCTGACCGCTCATGCTTTCAGTGCGTGAAGCCATTTCACTGAATTCATGGCTTCGTGCTCGGCTGGCAGTGTATTGTTCATAGCTGTTTTTCGCACTGCTGAGTGAAGCTGACAACTGATCCGCTCTCGAGCTGGCATTGTTGTCCGTGAGACTGCCTGATGTTGTTGTTTTACGGTTGGTGTAGTAATCAAAGCCTTCTTTAAAGTCTTTTGCCGCCTGAGTACTGCTATCCTGACGACTGTCCTGAGCGCGATTACCCGACTGACTCACAGAGTCGGTTGAACCCGTACTGCCTGTTCCAGCGACCCCAAAATCCATCTTACCGTACACGCTAGCCCCGGTAGCCCACTTACCGATTTTCCCAATAGCTTGGTCACCCGAATCGATTTTTGCGCCTACATTCAGCTTCCCAGTAATACTTCCGCGCGATGCCTCATCCATAAGGTGCTGGTACGCTTGGTCCTCCCTGATATTATTCGACTTGGCGAAGGATTGAGCCGCACTGCGCATCTGGCTGGCCATTTTAGAATCCTGCGATGATTGGCTGTTATCCGCCCCTTCAGTTGTTGTCGCGCTATTTCCCCTGTTGGTGCTGAACTGACTAAGGGTGTTCCAGGCACTCGTGACGCTGTTGTTATAGCCCTGAAGCGCACTTTCAGACTGCACATCCGACTCTCTGGCCATCTGTTGCTGCGCGCTGGCAACCTGTCTGCTCAAATTAATATCGACTGGCAGGTTTGATATGCCGGTGCTTGCATTCGAGACCATAGTTCCGTCCCGAGTTTCTGTTGTCATCGCCCCGTTAGCCAGCTGGCTGGTCTTCTGACCAAAGCTGGTTGTGCTATTGGTTCCCCAGCTGTATCCGCTGACATTTTCCATTTGCATATTGGCATACGTGTAATTCCCGTCTGCCACAGCGGAGGAGGCCTGAGAGGTAGAGCTGAGTCCGGAGGAGGCAAAGTGACTGTAGACACTGGAAAAACCAGCCCCCATACTTTTCACGATGGCCCAGCTGAGTGGCGGGATCATCATGGCAATATAGCCCGCTGTCGTCGCGATATCCGAGTTTTTCAGCTGCACCTGCGAGAGCTCGGACAACACCACCGGGACACCATTTTGTTTCGCATAGTACGCCATCGCACTGTTCAGAATGGCAAACAGCAGCGGCCATGACTGCAGCCATATCAAGGCAAAGACGTACCCTTTCACAACCTGCAGAGTCATCATATTGAACATCCCAGCCATCACCATAATCGGGAACATACCAATCATGATCCCCAGAATGACCGTCTGCATCATCGGCAGAGAACGCATGGCCTGATGCCCCATCGTGGCCTGTGACAGACGCTGTTTCTCCAGTGAGGAGCTGTTCGCAATATTCACCAGACTGGACGTGTCTCCACTACGTGCAGCATAACTCTGGAACCCACTACGCAAGGCATTCATCGTGACATTCTGGCGGATAATCTGACTCGCATTCTGACTGGATTGATAAAAATAGTTATAGCTGTCACCGATCATCTGGCTGAACAGCAAGTCAGGATTGGGTTTCCCGCCAAACAACTGACGTACATAGTAACTCCATGTTTTCCCACCAGTTTGAGAATCCAGAGCCAAGGCTTTCTTTAATTCCACAGAAGCTTCCTGACAGGTTTTGAACTGATTATTCTTGTCAAAAACGCCACGCAGAGGACTGGGAAGCGAAAAAATCAGAGTGTAGGGATCAGATGAGTTCAGCAAATCCTCAAATGTATACTTGTGGTTGAGAAAGATATCGCCCATAACACAGTTCTGTACATAGTCGGAGAACAGTGTCGTGATCTCCGGGTTCTGCGAAATAAAATCCGTGCTTTTCGCGACCAGATTTCCGCCAAATAACATCCCCGTTTTACTGTAAGTCACACTGTCAGGCAGAGCGAAAATCATCTCATAACTCTGCACTAAAGCATTGCCGATGCGTGTAGTCAGAGAGGCAGGGATAGCCAGGCCAACCGGAATATTATCGACTTTATAGACCTGGCCCACATTGCTGTAATCGATTATCTGAACAGAGGTACGGACGCTAACCAGCATCATGACCAGCGTCAGGGAAAATGCCCAGCCAACGAGGTCCATCACATTGTGTTTTTTTACCCAATTGACCGCAACAATCAGTACTGAGAAGGCGATGCACATTTTTTCGATGGAAGACCAGGTGCTGGTTTGCATAAAAGCAGCGATAGCATTCAAACAGCCCCGGAGCCAGTCTCCCCCGGCGACAGTGTAGATTTCCAGCATCAGAGACTCCCTCCAAAATGGTAATTATTTTGATAGCGGGTCATCATGCGGGCAGATACCTGCTGTCGCATATAACTCATCTGACGATCAACAATCAGCAAGGCATCGTATTGCACCTGTACACGAGTTTGAAATGCCGCAATCTGGATACTTGCCTGACTCAAATTATCAAGGATCATATCCATCGTAGACTGGGGGTAGTTTCCGCTAGCAACCATCACTCTGGCCTGCTGGATGAGTTCCTGGATGTACTGCAACAGAATGTCGTAGCCGATATAGTCCGTCAGTTGGTAAATAAGTGAGTTAGATACCCCGAGCATCTGGGGATCGACAATGTATTTGAAGACAGGGACGGTTGTACTGGAGATGAAGCCCTTTTCCTGTTCTGTCAGTTTTTCATCGGCCACAGCTTTGCTCTGAATACTGCTCAGTAACGCGGATATCTGGTTTTTTAGCGCCTTGTTAGCTGCTATGGTGACGGTTGAGTCAGCCACCACTTTCAGGCACTTGTCCGTGTCGTTGCAGTGATAAATTTTAGCCGTTCCTCCTTCCATCAGTGCCTTTATCAGGTCTTGGTCCATTGTCCGGGCAGGCAGGGGTGTAATCTCGCTGTTCTCACCAAAAACCAAGGTTCCGGTCAGCGTCATCACAAACTCTTTCAGCTCTTTATTTCCGTCAAATAGCCTATTTTTGGACAACGCACTCCACATGATATTGATGTTCTTCATCACGCGTTCCTTGTCCTTGTCGCCAGCCCTGTCCTGCACACTGTTCATCTGTCCTCCTACAGAACATCCTTGCCGGGAAGCCGCCCAGTCAGCGAATATATTGCTCTCTCCTGCGATATCCTGACAGACCTTCTGCTGTGCGACCTGAGTACGGGGAAATAATCCACCAACAATACCCTGTGCAGCCTGACAGGAACTGAGGTTCATACTGTTGACGTCTGACGCCATCTTTTGCAGGAAGTCTTTCGCGGTCTTGATTTCAGGAACTGTAGTCTGTAATGCGAGGTCGAAAAAATAGCCCTGCGAATTGGACATAATTTGTTTTGCGAAACGCTGTAATTGTTCGCTATTAATGAATGAGAACGAGCCAAGATAGGCATCGATGCCCCCACACCCGGCATTGATGTCCGGTAGGGTCATGCTGATCATCTGGATATTTTTGACCTGGGTTCGGGCATAAAGGGAACCGCCAGTGGCATAGCCTGCAGCCTGTCCCTGCCAAACCTGAGGCTGACTGGTATTTGAGGCAAACCCCAAATTGTTGAAGAAGTGATTCATATCACTGTTCACATCGGCCACAGCGGGAAATACCGTGTTCAGAAGAAATGCACTCATCAGTACCGCTTTTTTAATACTGCCCATGTGCCGGCACCTCCATCATCTGAAAAACAGTATCCATTCTGGACATAAAACCCGGTGCATCCGTGGCACCTTGCAAGATGGGATACGCCTCCAGGGTATGCACGTTGACCAGGAACGTGGTGGGCGAGGCTACCGGGATGTTCGGGAAAAAGGTTTGCATCACTTCAGGTGGAACCGGCAGCGCATCCGGATACGCTTCATCACCCTGCCCGTCGAGGGTATAGGGGAAGACTGAGAACCCAAACTGCGCAGACAGGTTCTTCAACAGCGGGTCAAATTTCTGACAGTAGGGGCACTGAGCCTGCATGAACAGCACCACCTTCCAGTCACGTAAATCGACTTGTTTGCCGTTACTCAACCGGAACCAGCGAGGCGGGGAGATGGGTGCCACTGCCTGGGGAATATTTTCTATGGGGGAAACCGTTGGTGCTCCGGAAATCCCTTGTGGGTTCCAGAGTGATTTCAACTCATTGAGCGTTCCTCCCCTAACTATTCCTGACATGGACAGGAGTAACCCCATGACGGCGATACCTGCTTTAGTGGTTTTCTTCAGGCTATTTTTCACGGGCTTTCTCCTGTCGTTCTGCCTCAGCAATCAGGGCATTGATGATGCGATAGCCGCCAAAAATCACCATGCCCAATCCGAAAACTTCACCGGCTTGCACCGCCAAGTCAGGATGCTGCCTGACGAGCCGGGCTATCAGGTGGAAAAACACGCCCACCGCCAGCACCCACATTCCGGTGATATCTAAATCGGGAAAACTAATTTTTCGCATAAAGTACACCTCAGAAATTAGGTTTAAAGTCACTGGAGACATAAAGGAATTGTTTTGCCAGGTCATCCTGACTGATAAATCCGTAGCTCAGAGGCTTCACCTGGCCACTTTGCGGATTTACCAACATCATGGCCGGGAAAAACCTCACACCCAGCTGTGTGGCCTGTCCCTGATCTGCCCTGCTGTCAGGCAGCAAAGGATTGATCACACCATCAACTGACACTGGTATTACGCTCAGTCCGTAGGTTTCCCGGAAGTTTTTAATCACTTCGACGAACTGGCTGTCGATGGGATCACTGCCTCGGTAGAAGAACATCACCCCATAGTGTCGGGCGAGATTCGAGATGGCCTGACGTTGTTCAGCATAATCAGCGGCAAGCTGGTTTTTCACTGTGCCGTTGTAGTGGCTGTGCTGCAGGTTGTAATCGAGTTCCGGGTTCTCAAGCATCGCGCGCTTCGCACTCATCGAGAACAGACCAGCCTGCTGTGTCCAGTAGTTCTGCAGACGAAAATACTTCACGAAATTATCCGATGAGGGGTACAGAATGGCCTCATACATCGCACGTTTCGTGGCACCCTGCAGTGCTGCGAGTTTATCCATAATATCCATCGGAACCGGGGGGGGCGCAGGTACAGGCTTGTTTTCTTGTTCGGTGACTCTGAGCTTTTCGTTATACCACTGCCAGCCTGCGTCCCTTGCGAAGGCCGATATTTGGGTGCAGCAAAGGCACCCCGCCAGAATGGCGGCATGTATGTTTCGCATAGTGGATACCTGTTTTTCTTAGTTAATTCGGCTGGCGTAACAGGCGCTGATAGGCCACGTTCTTATCAAGGATGTGTATCTCTTTTCCGCTCTCGTCACGGGCGGAAAATCTATAACCGCTGCAGTAAAGCGTCAGATTATCTACCGTCAGGGTCACCCGTTTGCCGTCTCTGATAACCCAGGCCGCCCGGGAGTTTCTATCGCACTGGACGCCCCAGGCGCTGTTGGTTGCCAGGAACGCATTGTTCTGTTTATCCCGCCACAGGCTGTAAGACATGTTGATGACCAGAATCGTGACAAATACCGCAACAAATAACATGACGAGTCTGGCTGTATTCTTCTCATCCATCCCTTACTCCTTATTTATTTTTTCACCTGTCCCTGAAAAAGCAGAAAAAGCATAGAACTCATCATCCAGATAAAGCCTATGAAAAGAATGAAAATCACACTCTCAATATAATCGCTGGCAGTAGTACCAATGATTCCGTCCCATGAATAATAGATAACCGGAGAAATAATCACGACTGTAAGCAGTAATCTCAGCAAGAAATCAACGGTCTTATTATTGTTAAAAATAACCTTCATACACTCACCCTAAATATTTATATACCCATTAATAATGGACAGACAGATTAGTATCGGGGGTTATTTAACTGACTGCGTTAACAGCTCTTTAATTCGCTGTGCGGTTTTCTCTGTCAGTTCTTCGTTACCAGGAATATTTTGATTGTTCATCAAATCCTCCATAAAAGGCGTGAAATCCAGGAGATCAAAATCAATTGCCTGAAGTTCATCAACGGTAATACCGCGACAGTCCGGGCTTTTCGCCCCACCAAACCCGATACGCAGCTGGCCGTTACGGCCCTGTTGCTGAACAATTTGCGCCAGCTTTGAGTCAAACTGGCAGTAGCTCCGTTTTTTCTCGAGACACACGCCCAGCACTTTTTTCGAACAAAACTCACCGATACTGATGATCAGTTTTTTCTCTTTTGCTTTTCCTAACGCTTTTTCATCGCTGCTGCAGTGGGCTAACCCCATGCTGTTTCCCCATCCACTGTCAGCACAGCAGTTACTGAACCCGACAGCGAATTTTTTGCAGTACCGGGGCGCACCCGTGAACGCCCTGACGTCGACATTATCAATCTCCGCAACATCCTGTCCCGCTGCTGCTAATGCCGCCAGTTCAGAGACCGCCTGACCAAAATCATTGCTGGAATGGTTCTGGACTTTGTCGCATTCTCCGTCCATACAGAAGACTTCTCCTCCGCATATCATTTGCTTGCCCGTTGTCCGGGTTTCGCAGGAAAAGGTGGCATATTCATGTAAACAGGCAGCGCTGTCTTCATCAAAGAACGCGCACTGACGGCTGGAAAGCGTGCAGCTTTTATCATTCATCAGACTGGAACAGCTTCCTTCATCAGCAGGCTGTAGAAGCCAAGTGTCCTTGTAACCCCAGCAAGCTTCGGTGAAAGAAAATTCTTTTCCGTCCACGATGATGCTTTTCGTACCGCCAGGAATGGTACATTCACTGGATAGTTTGGTGCCTTCTTCTTTATTAAAGGGACAATTTTCCACCCAAACGACTTCCGGCTTACTGACAACAACTTCTTCTTCAATCACATAAGTGACCGTAACGTCAGATTGACTGTCATTGTTGCCATAGGGGTAATTAATAACTTTTGATACCGCTATTGTCTGCCCCCGGGTGACATTGATATCAACATCGGCCTGTTCGTGTATTTTTCCCTTCCCTGCTTGATAGACGGTTGTGCAGTGTTCATTCTTCCCGCCGATACATTTGTCATAAATACTGGGGTAGGTCACAATCGTGACGGGGAAGGTTTTATCAAACAGATTAATCGTTTGTGCCACCGCATTTTTACAACTTGTATCCGGATCTCTTTTGCACTGATAAGTTGGGTCAATAATAATATTATCGCTATCCACCGCTACACTGATAATGCGCCCTTCTTCTGCGACAGAAAATGACGTTACCCATTGTCTCTTTTCTCTGTTATAGGCAATCGTCACCGTTTTCTTGACGGTTTTTTTCACTGTTTCTACGCTGGCATTATCTTTTAACGTGGCCTCACGGGTGCAAAAACTCTCGACCTGAACATCACGTTCACAAGTGTGGTTTTTAAACTCACTTCGATTAACCACCTGTGCGGAGCACTGCGCACCGATGTCACCCATTATATCTTCAGCACGATTTTCAACATCCTTTCCGGCCTGAATAAACGGCGCATCAGGGGAAATAATATCAGTGGGTCGGTTTGAAAATGACTCGGTGATAGAAGAGGCTACATCATTGTTATTCCATTCCGTGCTGGCATCAGTTTTTAATGAACTGTCGCCGCTTGAGGTAACCCCGCCGTAATATTGTGTGGCATCAGGATTCGGATTGTAATTCGGTAAGATGTCCTCCCCCTTAAAGTTTTTTAACGCATTAATCCCTGAACCCTGAACTTGTCTCGCATAGTCAGCGCTCTCCTGATAATTATTTGTAGTCTGTGCACGAGTGTCTTTTGAATGGGTTATGAGAAAAGCAATCAGGAGCATGAAGACCACCGACAGAAAACTAATGATGGATGATTTTTTTAGCTTTTTCACGACAATCGCCCTCCTTCTCTATTTTCTCCAGTGCTTGACGAATTTTAATATTCCCGTAAATCACATCAAATCCCCTCTCACAGGTCATCACCAGAGCGGGTACAGCTTTGACGTTGTAGTCAGAAAAGAGTGTCGGATCTATTTGCACACCGTCCGTACTGCCTTTATTCACCAGCTTAAGAATGGCGGCGGCGGTAAACTTCATATCATCATTAATCAGTCCCCTCATCACCGGTTCAGCCTGGTATCGCCGGGCATCACTCAGCATGTTTGACAAGGTGTCCTCGGGTATCGAAAAAGAAATAAAGTACAGTAGCCTCTCTTTATTCTCCCCGCCCTCTTTACGCCTGTTTTTTTCTTTAAGTTGGGCAATAAAATCGTTATCTGTTGCTGATAAGGGATTGTTTTTTATCTGTGATAACACGTCACGCTCCAACGCTGAAAAATCCTGTTTTCGGAGATATTCACTGAAATCTTCCTGTTGTTTTAACCACTGCTGCTCTTTCTGTAATGTCTGGGGCTGAGTGGCGATGACAGGGCAGATATACGCAGAAAATAATAAAAGAGAGGTCATTATTGTTTTGCTATAAGAAGACACAGTTTCTTTTTCTCCACATCAGATAGCCGTAATTCTTGCGCGTATTGGGCGGATTACGCCCCGTTTCCCAGGCCATCACGCTACGTCCCATTGGGTGGCACTGACTGCTGTCCGGGTGCATATTGACCATCTGATAGCGCCAGCGCTCTTTAGGTATAATTGGGGACGGGTATTCGTAGCAGACCGCGTTGTCTTTCCCGATGCTTTCCATAATCATGCCCTGACGGTGGAGCTTGAACGCCATCCGTTCACTCACAAGAAGCGATGACTGCAGAGGACTTGATTCATTGCTGACCCAGCCGTTAAAGGGGTACATCGAGCCTTGTGAACCCGCACACCAGAACAGCGCATCCAGCGGCATATGCACAGCACTGGCTATCGCATCAGCGGCGCAGGCACCCTGCGCAATGGGATTGGCAAACAGGATTGCTTCAGGGTTGAGCAGCGTGGTCAGACTGCTGTCCGTCCAGGTCGGGTCGATTTCAGACAGATAAGCAATATCCATGTCGCCCCCCTCTAAACATCCCACTGAAGTGATGATATTTAGCCAGTACGTTAGAGGATATTTGTACCAGTGAACATGGTAGAAAGCCCCGTTCACATCTTTCGCATCCTTTTTCGCGGTTCCCATTCCGGTTTTTCCGAGGTTCACATTAAATCCACCCAGATTAACCATACATCCCGGTGAACGCGTGACATCGGTCATGGCCATCGGCTCCCAATACCCAATAGCCAGACCGGGGCGGATAAAAAGGGGAGGCGGTGCCGGACAAAACTGCAGCGGGCTGCCAGGGTTGGCGGTATCAGGCAGGTCACCTTTACCGACCTGCACACTACCCAGCGACAGCGGAAAAATACAGCGCCAGCACACGTCAGTGATGGGATTTACAAACCGTCCCTCACAGGCGGGGTCTGCGGCCACACGGCTACTGAAGGTTGACAGCACAATGCAAGTGAAGAACAAAAACGCAGCTTTCATGGGTTATATCTCCCTGTCACTAACGGTCAGGCGGAAAGGTTTCGATATTCAGTCGTTCGCCGGAAGGTGTCGGGGTAATGCGAGCCGGGACCGTCGTCAGACCAAACCGCTTAGAGAGCACGCCGTTCTGATCAAAATAAATTCGGCTGTCCAGTGCCTCCGAGGTATCAAGCACACTGCCTTTAACGAGGATAATTTTACTCATCAGTGTTTCGGGCACCTGCAGCTTCATCCAAGCCACTTGGTCAGGATCATCCCCGTCAATAAAATAGAGAGTCTGCATAAAGGGCACCGTTTTCAGGGGGTTCAGCACCTCCCCCTTACGGGCAAAAATACGGCCTTCGTGGTCCTGGATGTCCTCTGCAAGTCGGATACTGGGATCAAACCAACGTTGTTCATACTTATCCGCCCGCAGTATTCCTTCCACTGGCGGTGGACGCTGGCTGTTATCGGCCACCCGCTGTTTAAACTCGTTCATCAGTTGGCCCATCTGCCCAGATTTTTCCAGCCCCTGAAGACGCTTTGTGATGAGTTCCAGCATGTCACGCTCCCGGATAGGCCATAGATCGCCCCAAGTACCGAAGTCAGCGGCAGAGACTGCCGGTGATATCAGACAGCTGATAATGAGGTAACGCCGTAGCCCTTTCAATTTGGCTCCCCTTTCATCCGGCGTGCTATATCTGTCTGGATTTTTAGTGTGACATCGGGTGCCCCCTGCACCACGGCGGGTGAAACCAGAATCAGCACATGATGCTGTTGCTGATAAGCTGTCAGACTCTGCTCTAGCGCGGTATTAAACCGCTCAGACAGCGTCTTTGACTGGACTTCCGACAAGGTTTTTTGACTGACACTCTCCATAAAACTGTCCAGAGTCTTTTTCATATCAAAGCCCACCACCCGGGGGGGTTGCTGTGCCAGCATCAACTTTGTCATGCCAGCACTGGCTGCTAAAACGGCAACAGTAAGGCCCGTAATGACCAGAATCCGACGAAGTATGAGAAACTGTGGTTTAGTCTGCTGTGAGGTATGCGTTTCCATCAGACAGGACTCCTTACGTTATCGCGTGCGATTCGTGCTTCAAGCACATCCATTTCTTCAGTGAAGTTCTGACGAGCCAGCTCATATACCGCGTCGTGAATGTCAACTCCCTGCATTTTACGGCCTTTGATGAACTCAAAATCGGCCCCGCTTGAGGAGTACATGGCACGACTCAGCGGATCGACAAACAGGCGGTGCCAGGAGGTATGTGCCTCCACTTGCAGCATAAAAGAGGAAAACCACTGGTCTTTCGCTGCACCAAAGCTGTTAATCATGTCCCGCTGCATCGGAGTAAACTGATCCGGGTACAGCTGGTTATATTTGGCAAACTCCTTCGCAGACTGCTTGAGGATAATTTTGTAAGAAGAGTTCCCCCATGCTGCCCGTGCGGCACTGGATGCTGTCGGAGAATCAAAATCGACGATGTTCTGGGTGATGGTGATATACGCTCCTAGATGTCGACGTGCGGTGCGGTATCCCTTCTCAATAAAAGTACCGACCTTCTCATTTTTGAAGTCCAACAGCCGCCAGCCCTCATCAATAACGTTCAACTTCTTCAGGCTTCGCGGGGACTGGTACATCCTGTTTTCGATATAGATGATGAGGGAGAACATCACGGCAACCAGCAGGGAAGGACGTGACTCTAGCCCGCCCAGCTCCAGCACCACCATCCGGGCATCATCGTGCAGGGAAGGCTCATCAGAATTAAAGTATTGGCCGTAAATCCCGTCTGCCGTGTACTGGTCAAGCAAGATAATCATCTCATCCAGACGGCTGCGGATCGTCGGTGACTCGGCGTATTCCTCGCTGCCTTTCGCAGTTTTAAGAAAATCTACCACGTCATCAATACGCGCCTTGTTACGCTTACTCAGCCAGGCCGACTGCACTGCCTGCAGCAGCAGCCCTTCATGCACCTCATCCAGGTTGCCGTTCGGGCTGGCCATCACGGACATCTGATCACGAATACGCTCGGCAGACAGGTCAAAATTAGCGTCATCGAGGATATTGGCAAACGGGTTGAATTTCAGCGAGTCACCGTTCAGGTACACCCCGCCCATATTCTCACAGAGTGACTTATACCCGTCCCCCATGTCGAAGATCCAGGCAAACCCACCCGAATCCAGCACACTGCGAATCAGTGGCTGTATCGCCCCTGTTTTTCCTGCACCGGAAGTGCCGCATACAGCCACATTGAAGTTGGTGTTGTTCATGCCTTCATAAAAAAGGTCAATAAAAGCCAGCTGATTCCGGTACGTAGGAGCCAGCAAACCAGCAGGAGCCAGCGGGCTGTCGGCCACAACAGGCAGCAGATTGGCGACATTAAAACTTTCAGCGCGCTTGACGACACCGGCGGTCTGAAGCTCTTTGAACAACCCCTCACCGGATTTAAACGGCAGCATGGCCAGATAGTTTCTCAGGTGGTGATAGCGGGCGGGGATCAGTTCAAACCCACCCTTACGATAGCTGTTTAAGATTTGTTGCTCTGTGGCAAGCGAGGCCTCGGGATTGTCAGCGGTATACGCCGTAATATTGAAAAAATAGGAGACTAAGGAGGACTGGTTTGTGGCTAACCGCTGGCGAATATCGCCCCATTCCTGTACCTCTTTTTCCACTGAGGGAAAATACTTTGCATAGGAGGTTTTGCTCTTTTTCTCCAAATCCAGATATTTCAGATTCGCTTCCGTTTGGGTTTTAACCTGATCCTCAACCATCAGCGTTAAAGTGAGAACAAACGGGCAGGAGATGGAGAGCTCCGGGCTGAGCAGGTTGGCGTAGTTATCTGCGCTGCTCCATAGAAAAGCGATTTCCGGATCACGCGCAAGATGGTAGTTCGTTACGCGGGTGACCTTCTCCTGCCCCTGTCGGTTAAGCAGACCAATTTTCAGGTGATTCGCCGTCACCTGCATGTCAAAGGTATCCTCCACACACTGATAATTCAGATCCTGATACGGGTCCATTTTATATGGCTTGCGGTACATTTCCTCAGGGTCGGGATTGACCAGCTCGCGCACCAAATCCACCAGGTCCTGATCATTCATAATCCGTGTCGGGATATATGCCCCCTGAAGTGAGGCGCGGATGATTTTAATTTGGTTCTCTAACTCAATGATTTGCGCCTTTGAGTTTTTCTTTCTCGGCACACAGCAGGAGATAAACACGCGGTAATTACGCAGGGTCAGGGGCAGATCCATACCCGGTGGCAGTGAAAACTGTGTCTCTGCCGCACGCAGATAATAGGCACGTGTGATGTCATTGAACTTCTGGGCCTGTTTGCCGCTCCAGCTGAATTCCCGCAGCCCGTACTCAATATCGTCCCCGACCAGTTTGCTGGAGATTAGATTGACGGTCACCGGTACATTGCGGGGCAGTTTGGTTCTTATCAGGTTTTCAAGTGAGGCGACCATGTCTTTGTTGGCGCCCGGCAGCGGCCGGGCTTCAAAGATGAACCCCACGGTTTTCGTGTTAATAAACAGCCCGGTCGCAGAGTCATAGTCCTTATAAGGAAGCACCCCGCTGAACTGTGGGAAATTCATGCTTCCCAGCATGTCATTGGCTTTTGCGGATTCGTCCGGCAGTTTAAACGCAGACATCAGCGAGTTCACAGCCTGAGTGACGGTATCCATAAGGTTATTACTCATAAGGAGGTCCTTAATAAGAGATAAAAATAAAACTGTGCGACATTAAACCGCAGACTGAGGATATATCAGGTAAAATAGTGGAAACGCGACGCATTCGAATATCAGCGCTAAAAATACTTCGCTTAATTAACATCATTTAATGCGTCTAATTGCATTTTCTGTGTAACATTCATTCTGTCTTCTCTTTCTTTTTTAATAGCTATCAGTTCCTCTCTCTTCATACAATCAATTGCCATTGATTTTGCTTCTCGCAGACTCAATAGGTTATCAGTATTATGATCCGCGTTAAGCTTTTCTCTGAACAGAGTTGTTACACAGGGTGTTTCACTGGCTATCCTCTTAATTTGTTCAGGCGTAGCAGGTAAATACTCAAGCCTTTTTGCATTAATTTTTTTAAAAACCATAAACCCGGTATACATAACTATTCCTACTATAATCACCAGTTTAAGTAGGTTACCTGTATTTTCAAAAAACCTTCTTAACTTTACTTTTGCTCGTATTTTCACTTAACAACCTTTTTATATACAAACATGAGAATGTGAAAATGAAATAACGTATTTTTATTTATTAATAGCCTGATACATTTCCCACTGCGCGGTATAGAGATTAAATGTCTGTGTCGGTACATGAATTATGATGTCTGCACAATCTAGCTGATTAACAGGCGCTGTGTACGTTCCTTCCGGAATACTCACGGCCAGCAACGTGCAGTCATTTTGCCAGTGTCTGCCTACCTCCAGTTCATCAGGAGTAAAGGTCTTTAAACTTAAGACCAAGAAAGCCACAACGCCAGCAATGGCAGAAAATGCGGTGATGACAAAGATATAACCCCTGTGAAAATACAGATCATATCTTTTTGGAATAACCAACATGGCAAGGGCTATCAAACCACAGACACAATCGAAGAGTAAAACCAGCGTTAAAAGCCATCCCAGATCGCTGCCATTGATGTAAGCCGTAATCATTACTCACCCTCATCATTTTTTTAAATATCTTCAAAAAATTCACTCATCGTTTTATAACCAACCTCAGTTTTATCTTTGCCCATTACCCAGTCATATTCTTTAGCCCTGACATTTTCTGTAACCCCACCACATTGAAGTTTATGTTGTGGCTCAGAAAAAAAACCTCTATCGATATTGGTCTCAATTAACGTGCAATCATTTTTCCAGTGCTGTGATTGTTCATCTGAAGGAGTAGACGATGGTAATAAAAAACACGCCATTGACAGAGTCAACGCTAATATGTTCCATATGTGCCATTTAATAAAACTCATCCCCTCTCTTCTCCAAGAATGAATATTAATTTTCTTCCCCCGTGGATACGCTACCGCCCATCCCTTTTTACGCACAGGGCACTCGTTTGAAACACAGTAATAGGCAGAGTTGAGGGTGTGATTAATCACACCCGATATTAATTAATACGGGGCTGACCCCATGCCGACGGTGTGACAACAAATAATACTGTTGAAGGTTGGTGATACACGTCCCCGGAATCGATATACGGTGCTATCCACAACGCTGCCGTCTGATCGCCCTTCCTCAAAGGACGGGGATAATTTCCAGGTAGGGTAATGTGGGACGGGGATACCATCGCACTGACCGGGGAAGTATTAACGGTTACTCCCTGGGTATTTAGCTGAACGGTGGGTGACTTTTCACCCAAACGTGTAGATTGAGGCGGCAACGGGTGTGATAGGTTCGACAACGTTCTGAAATTACCTTCAGCCAGCACGGGCAACCCGGCCGCAACCGCCTTTACCGAAGAACTTTCCTCCAGCGATTTGGCTTTCTCATTAGCCTGCTGCATCGTCATACACGTATCAGATGTTGTGGCATTACATTGAAATTCTGTCTCTGTACCAGCGCACCCTGTTAAGAGCAAAGCGCTGCCCAGAGGAATTAACAGCATTAATTCCTTCATCATATTTCCCGTTATTTATCAGTTATCTTTCTAGGTTTATCCTGACTGTGATATTGAACTTAATTGTCCGGACTCATTTATCCTTTTTACCTTGATTAATTGCACCGTAAACTCGTTTAAGAGGAGTGACATCTGATCGGCCAAGAATCAATTCTGATAAAAGAGCAGTTTTTCCTGCACCAGTCTCACCGACCGGAACGCTATTACCCATTTCGTATGGAAACCCATTATTTCTCTTTATTTTCATTACTATCTTCCTCGCCAAATCCTGTTGAAGGGTCACGTCTGGCCAACAATGGGGATACCAGAGTAAATTGAATCAACCAGTTAATCCGGTGCAGCAATGACAAAATGAAACTAATGACCGGCTTATCCATTACTTTCTCCCTGAGACGCTACACCCGGAGAGAAATTGCGCGGATCTAAATCACCCAGTTTCTTCAACATCTCATCAGTATCAAATCCGTTCATTCCTCCGCCTGATTGACGGGCACGCGTATCCGTCCTGGAAGGCGTCTGATTGTGTGCCTGCTGCTGACCGTTTTGCTCTGCCTCCAGTTCTTCAATCGTTTTAAGCTGGAATCCATCCTGAAAGACTACGGTAACTTCATTACCCGCCCCAATCGGAATGATGGGGTGATACTGCTCAGCACGTTTGATGTAATACTCGCCGAGTGTCTGTGCCGTCTCAGATGCACCACCACCAATACCCATCTTCAGCACATCACCAGCACTAACCATCGCCGTGGCGCCCAACCCCACAGACGGTTGGGAGGCTCGCTCTACTCCCTGACCAATACCATTCACAAAACCAGCTCCCCAAGCCCAACCGAGTATTTTTCCGTTCCGCATCACCACCTCACCTTTGACGCCATTTTTTCCCATGAAAGAGATATGACCATTAATCGGTTGATCGATGACTTTATTGCCTTTAATACAACTGATATTGCGGGTGCGGGCTATTCCTCTTTCACTGGAGACATCCCCCCAAACTTCCAGCCCGACAAAACAGCCCGTCAGGTCATATTTTTTGTTATTAGGCATTTCAACCTGACCAATCAGACGGACTTGCATCGGTGAGGTGGATTCATTTCCGGTGACGGACGCATTGGCGTCAGCACCTTCTATCAGAATACTTTTGACAAAACTTCCTGACGGGATATAGGGTAGTTCCCGGGTTTTATTTACCTTGCTGTAGCTGAAAGTTTTACGCTGGATTTGGTTCGGAACCGGTATCGACTGGTAGTTCACCTGGGGCGGTTGAGTCACCCCATTCCCCGGATAAAATGTTGTAGGGGGTGGGACACCTCTGCCTGAATACGGTGAATAATTGGCTGGCTGCGGTTCACCTTCCGGCCCCGGTGGGGGCGATGCTGGGGCAGGTACGGGTTCTGCGCCCGTCACTGCAGGTTTTACGCCCAGGACCTTCAGCTGCTCCTGCATGGCCGTATTCTCATTGGTCAGCCTTTCGATATTTATCTGGTCAGCTTTACGCCCCTTGCTCAGTAAATCGACCTCGCCCTGCAGAGAAGCAAATCGTCTATTCAAATCCGCTGCTGTCACCTGCATCTCCGTGGTGGCATGCTGCTCGACTTTTGTGTTGAACTGGCTGTCAACCACGCCAGTCATATCCGGCGCGGGTTCACCCTGGGCAGGTGTCTCTTCATCAGAACTCAGATCTAAGTCAGACAGGTACATTCCTCCTGCCACCGCAGCTGTGCCGCCCACCAGGATAAGTGTCAGCCAGAGGTACTGTTTACGTTTAATTAGCGTGTTGAAATTCGCCATCAGCGAGTTCCTCCTGTTTCTGACGTGGTGACCCAGACCTGCATACTGCCGCCACCGATCAACGGTCCTACCGGATTACTGAGCATGATGGCGCGGGTTCCCGGTTGCCAGAAATCACTTTCGCGTACTATCTGCGATGAGGCGGACAGGTTGTCCAGTCGGTAACGCACCACTTTTAAATGGTGTCCTGTCCAGACCTTTTCCGCACTTGCACGCAGTCTGCCTGATACACGCAATGTTTCAAACGTGACCGGAACAGGCTGGTACTCATCCGGGACCCGGTGCTGTCGGACAGCTTTATTCAGCTCAACCAACACACTTTCATACGGACTGGACTCCTCCCAGACTTTCGCCGGGCTTGGGGTGCCTGTCAGTTCAGTGACCAGCTGAATAGTTCGCCCCCCCCCCTTCACGAGGTACCGCACGGATAGAAAAATTCAGTCCCCGTTCGGTTTCCACAATAAACGTGAAAGGCTTTTTACTAACCGTTGCCAGAATGGCACCACCACTTTCAGTTTGTTCCTGATTAGTCAGTCCACCATCAAGGCTGTTAATAGCCGTGATGCGATCGCCAGGTACAGTGAAGAGATTGGGATCGGTGTTACTGATAGCAATATTGGCCTGTCCACCATTCACCAGAGGTACAATGGTAGGAGCCAGTGTGCCAGTTGCCGAAGATATTGAGGGCACAACAAAAAAGAGGCAGCCCGAAATAAATAACGGCCTAATTATTTTCATTATTTATTTCTCCAAACCGTGCCAGCCAGCTAATTCCGTCAACACGATTTAATTGAAGGATATAATGTTTTATTTCCGTATAGGGTTTGGAATCCCCAATCCAGGTTTTCAATTCACCCCGAATATCTACACGTCCTTCGGCCGGATAGGCGCGAACAGACGTTACATAGAAACTGGCGTTAACGTTATTGCCTTTTATTCGTTTGGCTTCCTCGGCCAGCTGAATTTTTAGATTATTTTGGGAAGCCGGTAATACATAACGGAGTAACTGTTCATGTTGTGCTTCCACTGTTTCAGGGGTGACATTCAGACGCAGTGCAATAAAACTCAGGCCCATTTGTTCGATATAGGATGCGTCTGACTGATTCTGCGATACAGCAAAGGGGGCGCTATAAAGCATCGGCGTCACAGCCACTTTTTGTTCGGTCTGAAGACGATAATTATTAATAGCCTGAATAATATTCGTCGTCAGACTGAGAGCCAAGACAGTTCCCAGACAGATATATCCCAACGCGATTATTCGAGTTGTGCTGAGTCTGGCGCCATGTTCCATAGTTCATTCCCCGTTGCTTTATTTAATCCACTGCCGGAAACAAGAGTCCGGAACATCGTGAAAAAAACCTTTAAGAAGGGAGGTGGGCAGATACCAGTAAATAAGATCTCGTATCCATGAGCTCCCTCGTCCCTTTTTAAGTTTCTTGATACTCCAGAAAACCAGCACCGCTGCAGCAATACCAAATATGAACTTACTGGACAATAAACCCCAGGCTATACAAATAGCAGCCGGGATAAGTTCATCTAGGTGTAAACCAAACCAGCGGGACTGATTAGTCAGTGTTTCCGGGAAACGGTATTTTTTTAATTCGTCTCCCGTCATCACCTGTTACCTGTCAATATCCTGCGACCGACATGCCGATCGTGATAAAGGTTGAGATAATGGCGAAGCCAAAAAGGAATTTAACGTTTTTGGTCATCATATACATGATACCGCCTGCAATAACCTCGGCCAATACAACCCATTTAACGACGCTGGAAGATTTCCCGAAGGTTCCTTTCACCGTGTTATCACCCGATTGCATTAAATCCGTTGTTGTTGAAGCCATCGCAACTTCAGGAAAGAAAGAAGCCAAGGCGGCAACTGGCAACAAAACCTTGGCAGCTTTTAACGATTTCTTTTTATTAAAAACGCGCGAGAAAAAAGAAGGTTTAGCTTTTTCAGATACAGCAGTACCCGGAACACTTAAAATAGCATCCATGTTTATTTCCTTTAATAAAATTATGTTAGCGAGTTAATTATTATATCTATATGTAACCTACCTATTAATCATCAACCTCCTCATTTTTTTCTGAAAACAGATAATTTGGAAAACGTCTTAGATGATCTTTAAGACGCATGGCTACCTCAGTTGATTTTGTTCTGCCACTTCTATTTTTTGCACTCATTAAAATGGCGTGAGTCTTATCATCTAGGTAAACTGATACAGTATTTTTTGTTCGCTCACTTGAATTGTTTTTTGACACTAACCCTCCCTGAAATAAACCTGACAGACAAAACCTTACACGGATAAAAGCATGATTGGAAGGGTAGAAACTCCCCTCTTTATTTACATTTTCTTAACAGAGATTTTTTCTGATACATAATCCACGAAGAAGAATATTCTCTTCGTTTTATATACATAATTAATGAAGTTCTCATAGGTAGAGAAACTACCTTTTATTATTTCTTTCGCTCGCTCGATTCTTTTTCTTAC
Organism: uncultured Cedecea sp.; assembly: GCF_947498825.1. Classification (GTDB taxonomy): domain Bacteria; phylum Pseudomonadota; class Gammaproteobacteria; order Enterobacterales; family Enterobacteriaceae; genus JGM124. The sequence goes on from NZ_CANMLV010000018.1 coordinate 69,740, forward strand.
AGTCGACACAGGAAGGTTTAAATGAAGTGCAGATGCTGTATATGAAAAACCAAGAATAAAAAAAGAGAGAGCCTCAATACTTTGCCTGGGTAATGTTGAAAATATCGTTTCAAAATAAATATCATTTTCAGATTGAGATTCAGAAGCAACTATCTTATTTGATAATGGGAGTTGAATAGATAAATTGATTTGCCATAAAACACAGGTAAGTCCATCCGGAGTGTTCATATACTCCAGTCTAACCTGGAAAAAATAGTTCCCACAGGGAAAGCTTTTACACAGCACGCAGCCTTTACCTAAAGATATACAATCTTGTTCAAACTGAACGAACACATCCTTAAATTTAATTGTTCCTGCATTAAATAAAGTTTTATCACTTTCGGACTGAATAAAATCATATATTAGTTGAAATGATTTATTAGAGTATAGGGTTTCATGTTGCTCACTTCTGACGCAAACAGCCACGGGAGACGTGTGATATATTGATTTTATATGAAAAAGAGTTTCTTTGAGAGATTGACTTGAACTGTCATCGCTACTACGATCCAGTGCACACATAGGTGCCTCCTTAGAAGGTGTCTATGGATAGTTGATGTAGAGAGGTACCAGCTCTCTACATCAACAATTTTCTACATTTTACGAACAAAGAAATTATAAACACTACTACTCATAATGTCATTATATTACACCAGACATTTATTCTAAAGATTCCGAATAAAAAGAATAAAAAATCACAATCAAGACGACGATTTAATATTCACATTCGACAACAAACACACGGAAAAATCTTATTAATCCCCACTATCTTCTAAATGAGGAAATGTTTGATTCATCACTTCCCGAACATCCTCTTTAATATTTGATACGAGGCTTGACCATTCCCATTTTGGCATCCCGTCAACATGTGGACTTAAACACCCTATCCCCAAAACTTTGTTTACGGTGAATTGTGTTTTAATCACACTCTCAAACAAAGCCATATTAAAATCCATCTGGTTAAACCCTGTCTCTTTACGCTCCATCTGAGTTTCATAAACTCGCAAACCTAACTCTATCAGCATAGATACAACACTTGAATGACTGACATCTTTTTCACGAGCGCCCTCCGCGCGTCGTTTTGCGACGATAGTATCTATTCTTTCTGTCGTCTCATTACTAACATACGCCTGAACCTTTGCCATAAGGGACACCTTATTTTTAGTTGAATTTAACACATCACAATAATAAAAATTCTAACATGACCTTCCGGCAGGTCGACTCTAGATTCAATCCTAGTATCACAAGAGAAATAAGTGAATCACATAGCGAATCACAACACGAACCGACCCTAGAGTCAATTCACAATAACAGCCTGATTATATTATTGTGATTCAGTACTGAACCTACGACGATTTACAACTGATTCGTTATAGGTTCAGTACTGAATCACATTTGGGAATGTAAATAATGTACCACACATTATTTCCGCGATAACTCATTGCTCACAAATAAAAATCTGCAAAATTGTAATTTTGCGTGGGGTGTGGTGATTTTGGTTGTGAGGAGTGCATATTAGTTGTACCTGAGTCTGGAGTGGATTAGAGTATTCCCGTCAATCTGCCCAAGGGGGAAAAATGAGAATTTTCGTAAGAATATTTCTATTATCTGTATTTTCTAATATTACTTATGCTCAGGATTGTTTTGATTTAGCGGGCAGAGACTACCAAATCGATCCTGATTTATTGCGGGCCATATCCTGGAATGAATCTCGATTCAAGCAAGCCGCCATTGGTAAAAACACAGACAACAGCATAGACGTCGGTTTAATGCAGATCAACTCACAACATTTTTCGAAGTTACAGAATTTTGGTATTACAAAGGAACATCTGACTCATGATGCATGCATGAACATTTATACAGGTGCGTATATATTATCTCAGGCATTTCATAAATGGGGGGTTAGTTGGCAGTCAGTGGGTGCGTATAATGCAGGATTTCGGTTATCCGAAAAACAGGCAGCACGCAGATACCTTTACGCAAAAAAAATAGAAACCACATACAAAGCGATTAAAAACCAAAAACAACAATCAGCCAAGAATTAATTTCTAAACAATCCATCAATTTCAGATTATTAATATTAATGAAATCAACATTGATTTACATCAAAAAATAATTTCACAACCAATGAAAAATTATGTAACTAGGAAAAAACAATTTTATCTCAGTTACACTCCCCATATAAAATTTATTTTCGAAAGGATTTTTGAAATGACATCAAAAAAAAACCGACAACCTAAAAGCATTAAAAAGAATACAAAACTTTGTAAACTTCAGTATTAAGGAAAAAAAACAGTCTCATAAACTTCGTGCTTGGGCAGCTCTGGGGGTTGGGATTTTTTCTTTCTTTGTTTATCTTCCCTTCTGGATTAAAAATCCAACTTTTGGATTAAGAGACCTCAGCATATGCTTATTGCCAATTTATGGGTTATTACTTCTCGTCAAAAATAGCAAAGTCAAATCACCCGGGATCACAGATCACATCTTAATAAAACTCATTTCATCATACAGTCCCTTCGACAAGGATTCTCATAAAAAATTATTAGAACATACTCATACAAGTGGTGTTGATAGTGATTACATTTTCAAATGGGTTGAGAATGAAAAAAAGCACTTGCTCAACACACTATTGAGTTTGAATAAAATAACATCATTAACTCTTTACACTTACATTTTTTGAATATAGAAGTTGAATGGAATTTGAGTAGATTTATGATGGGTAAAAAAACATTCATCTGCTTTACATAACCATCCCTGAAAATGCTTATTTGAAAAAGCCGTCTCCAAAATGGACGTTTTTTTGTTTTATGCTAACGATCGCAGAACATGTCACCAGTCATTACAAGACATTCCCTGTATTCTCACTGACTGGTTTTTGTAGCGGCATCGAGCACATATACCTGATGCGTACATTTCCGGGTCAACATCTGAGGTGGCAACATCACAGCACATAATTCGCACCTTTTTTTACCGTTTCATTTAGCGCAGATAACTGCTTTACATACCTTGTAGAGGGGTAATGATGGATAACTCAATATTTACGCTTTCATCTCCTTGTTGATTTTTGAAAGCCAGTTCAACTTTTCGACGGGCTGAACTGGCATGAGGGAGCAGACGAAAGTCTACTTTTTTCATTTCAGATGTTGCGATACATCCTTAATAGTTAAGTGCATTGTTTCTCCTTTTTTGATTGATGAGTGTTACTCGATGAAGTTTATTTATTTGTTTGTTTCCTGGCATATCATTTCCTGGTTACAGTCGATGTATTGTTTAAGATGCTTTCGCGATATCTCCCATACCTCAGAGCCAGTAACACTGTACAAACGAAATAAATAGGTTTTCACCTGTTGCAATGGCGGGATGATATGAAATGAAAACAAGCGGATTACTTCGTTCCCGCCACAATATGCCCTCGCGTTCGATGTTATTACGCATCAGAGAGAGAAGACGCATTACTTCTTCAGATTTGCTTTCCTGACTCAGTTGCAAATTCCATACGCCGCAGAGTTCAACCAGGTATTTTTTTGATCCTCGATAACACTGGCCAGCTGCGGGTGTTGACCTGGACGTAGACATCAGCCACTAGCGAAGCCCGAAACCCACTCGTGGGGTTCGGCGGAGACTGACGACGGTATTTTCGTCGTCTGGCGGAGTGTGACTGACGACCCGGCCGGAACGGACGGGGAGCCGAAGGTGTCACCGGGTTCAGCTTTTTATCTTTTTACCGTAGAGAGAACAGAGCAAACCAGGTATTAACACAAATACGATGATGAATACCCGACATACTGTTCGATGATAATAAACAACTATCCAATGATGAATACTGACCACGCGAAGAGAGAACACAGGTGGCGCGTCAGCGCGACCTGTTTTTTCAGTGCCCTGGCACGCGAGATGTTTTCGGCGCACTGGCAGACAGGTTTCGTTGCCAACCACGAGATAAAGAACCGCTGCGGGGAGTCCTGAAGAAAAAAAGCCGCCCCCGAAGGGACGGCCTGTTTTATCAGGCTAATGCCCGTTTAAGCTCAAGCGCCCGCAGAACGTGTCCCCAGTCACTACAGGACATCGCGGGAACTCTCACAGACTGTCCTTTTTGACGGCACCGGGCGATATGTCTGCCCAATGCGCGCATTTCCGGATCAAGGTCAGCGACGGGAATATCACCGCGCATAATACGCACCTGTTTTTTTACTGGCTCACCTTGCGCGGATAACTGCTTTACATACTGCGCAGAGGGTGCAATGATGGATAACTCAATATTCATGGTTTCATCTCCATGTTGATTATTGAAAGCCAGTTCAACTTTTCGACGGGCTAAACTGGCATGAGGGAGCAGACGAAAGTCTGCTTTTTTCATTTCTGGTGCTGCGATACCTCCTTAACGCGAGCCAGAATCTCAGCGTGGTCCAGGTTGCTGTAATCGCGCATCTCGTAATAACTAACCCCGATCCGCGCGTAAATTTCGGTCACATTTCCGCAATACATTTCCGCGAGCATGAAGGTTTCGCACTCTCCCTCTTCACTACAGCGCCAGTTCAGGGGATACATCACCCCAAGCGCATAATGAAAGGCGTGAACATCTATTTCCTTTGGTGCTCTTACGGCTGCTTTCTCGCGGCTCAGCCAGTACGCCCGTTCAGCTTCGGCTGTGGCTTGCATATCGAGAGCGGTTAATGATTCATTCAATGTAAAGTGCATAATTTTCTCCTTGGGGGTCAGGGATGGCAGCACCACGCCGCCATCCGGTTAATGATTCAGTAGTCGCTGGCTAACTCGTTCATCAGTTCGCTTTCTTCACGGTGAGCCTGTTCTTCAGCCGCCAGGGTCAGCATGTAACCCCGCTTTGACGCCGCGCCCATAAATACAGGGCGATCTTTCAGGGGCAACGCTTCGAGATAAATCATCGCCATACTCAACAGGCGGGATTCATAGATTTCATAGTGCAGACCGCATCCCCGATTAGCCTGTTTTTCCATACGCTCCAGTACCACATCAGCGCGGATAACATCGAACTGATGTGCAGACTTGATATTGCGCACAAAGCCATCTGTACGCAGGGCAGTGTCTTTAACCCATCTTTCGGAAGATTCTTTGGTGGCGGTTTTGATGTTGACGTTCTGTGTGTTCATTCTGTTTTTCCTCTTATCTGGTGGTTAATCCATCTCTCGGTGAGTTCCCTGGCGGCAAAGGGCAAAGGAGCAACGACGGAAGGACGAGGACAAGGGGCGGAGACAAAAAGTTTTTGCAGCCTTTCGCGAAAAGTTTTTGGCGGAGTTTATTTACCCCTTGTGTGAGGGCCCGGCGGTGCTACGACCAGCCCTCCGCCGGGGAATGAACGAGAGACAGCTCGCCAGAGGTGAAATGAGAATGAACACACCCGACACGGCGGAACGACGGGGCGACCTCAGCGCGGGCAGCTTTATCGCCCGCAGTGAATGCGCTGGCAGCTTTATCGCCAGCAGCAGGGGTTGACCTTGACGCAGACATCAGGCACTAGCGAAGCCCGAAACCCACTCGTGGGGTTCGGTGGAGACTGACGACAGGTTTCTGTCGTCTGGCGGAGTGTGACTGACGACCCGGCCGGAACGGACGGGAAGCCGAAGGTGTCACCGGGTTATCTGAGTGTAGAAACTGCCCTGTCAGACAGAGGGGATATCAATGTATCAATCAATATCCTGTGACGATGTTGATTGTTTTGCCAGGGCTGTATCTCTTAACAAAGAAATGGATAGAGCCGTACCCATTTTCTCTTGTTGTTGCTGTCATGAAAGTATCCTTAGCAATTTACCAGGTGGCCGTAAGGCCCCGCCCTTCAGGTCGGGGAACACTCATCCCTGCCCCTGGTGTTTCCCATCCGATTCAAAAGCAATCACGGAGCCGACTATCATCGAGCCTCCCCAGATGACCTGGAAGAGAACATGCATCCAAACGCTTCCGAAGTTAAAAAACAACCCAGTAAGCGGAATGAATAACAGTAGTGTTCCGGTGATGATGATCCGTCCTCCAATCCGTTTTTTTTGCGCCGGGGACATCTTTTTCACGGCCGGAAAGTTAGCGATTTTGCGCCTCAGAAAATCCCACATAGTTTTTATCTCCTGTTTCTGCCATCAAAGAAAGGCTCCCATGTCTCAAGTCATGAAAGCCACAACGCGCTGAAGGGTTAACCAAAGCGTTGCTGATGCAAATAACGAATGTAAACGATGCCCAGAATACACATTCCCGTCAGTATCGCCAGGTCAGGCAAGAGGGTGTGGAACACACTGCTGAAAGGTACGTTCGGATCATCGTTATCCCAGAACCCGAGCTTGTACCCCACTCCCCAGACAGAAAAGGCTATACCAGCAATCATTATTCCCCACTGAATGAGAAAAATGAGTATGTTATCCAGTGTTCCAGGTTTATCTCTCCTGGTGATAACAAAAGCAATCAGGGTGCAACCGACTTGTGCTGCATAATATCCGTTACTTCCAACCATTTCAGGTGCAGCAAGATACATGACGAGTGCGAACAAACCATTTAACAGCACAGCCAATATCCAGTATCTCATATCCTTATTTTCCTCGTTCGGTGAGTACTAATCCAATAACATAAATGCTTAATATTTCTATGTAATCTGGAAAGTAATCATGCTATTAAGAGCTATCCCAATAAAAAAATAAATACTTTTAAACATTTCTGGCTGGACTATAAATACGAAAATGACAAACAAAATATTTATCACCAAGTTCAATATCAAATATCTCACCACAGACTTGTCCATTTTTCTGTCACTCCTTAACCCGAAACTACTTGTCTTTCCGGCAGATATCCTCGATGACAGTCTGTCAGTTTGTTGGGTACCATCCAGCGCTCCAGTAGCCTGACAGAAACCGGACTCTCTTTTGCCAGCTCATCAGATTCAATCATCACGCGCCAGAACGGTTCACCACTCATCGTCCCGCGCTCAAGAGCGTCAAGTGAGGGAAAACGTTCAGCCCAGGTAAAGAACATCTTTTCTAGATCATACGTGTGAATATCTGACCTGGACCACTGTGAGTACCAGCTACTCACGGTTTCAGGCGTACAAAAAGCCAGTTCAATCTCCGCCTGTCCTCTGACGGCCTGATAAGCATGCTCCCGCTGGCAGCTTTCTTTTCGGCGCTGCCGGGTATATTTTTCCGCACTCAGCTCGGACTTTCTGCGCATGCGTTCCGTGTCCTGTAAGCGCGTCGCCGGGAACAAACGCCAGCCATCGTACAGAGAGAGAGGCAGACAGCAACATGTTCCCCGGCTCTCAATCAGGCTGTCAATCGCCGCTATCCAGTCCCGTTTTTTTCCCCGCAGCGCCTGTGTTGTTATTCCCGGAGAGAAATAGCCGATTTCCCTGACCGTGATACGTTTACTTCCGTTGAGAATGCGGAAAAACGCACGGGCATAGGGAAATTCTCCAGCCCAAAAACCCTTTTCAATTTTCCTCTCTGTTTCAGCAATCGCCTGCATGACACAACGGCGTTCATGACTCATCGGAACCAGGGACATATTTGTCGGGATCATATCGCGCCCTCCAGAGACATAACGCTAATGATGCTCTCTGTGGAATACCCGTCAGCATTGAGACTGGCCACCAGGTTCAACGTGTGGTTAATGCGCTCAGGATTAAACACCGGCATCGTGCAAATGACAGAGAACGGGCGACCGGAAGCCGTCATCAGCACCACCATCCATGCCGGGCTGACCTCTCCCGGACTGCATACTGCCACGTGAAATCGGTTATGGCCGGGTGTAAAACGTACTTGAACCGGAAAGAATCCACCGAACTCGCTGCCATACTCGCCGTTCATTGCCCAGGACAGCGGTGCATTCAGGTCACGCATCACGGCATGCGTCAGTTCGCGGCGTAAATCCTCCCCTGCAGAGCGATAGTCTTCCAGTTCACAGGGGAGCATGGTTTTCAGGACAGCAGTGGTGATGATATTTTTCATGGAAAGTCTCCTTATTGCCGCCCCGCAGGGCGGCGTGATGTTTATCAGGCAGCATGAGGGGCAGAATTGTCAGACTCGTCAGTGTCAGCCGTCGTGTTCCCGACCTCCGGCATGGCGGCTTTCGTGGATGTCATCCAGCCAGGCACCCAGCGTGTATCGGCAAGCCATTGCTCTGCATGGCTGGCGGCATCCCCTCTCTTCATTTTTTCTGCATCGGATGCCGCACCAGTCAGCCCCGCCTCGTTCAGCGACTCGACAATCTGTTTTTTATTGAGCATCCCGAGGAAGTTTTCGGCTGTCGGCTGCCACCAGTCCCGGAGATGGAACCCCAGCGCGGCCTCAACCCCGCCAAGATTACTTTGACTGGTATGGCCATATTCACGGGTCTGCACCCCGTCTACCGAACAGGCGGTACAAAACGCCATCAGGGACATCAGGGTTTGTCCGTCCAGCGCAAAGAAGGTCGTAAAATCTGTTTTCCACCCTTCTGGCAACAGGGCTTCCAGACGGGCTTTCTCCTGCATCAGAGACTGCCAGGCCAGCCCCGTTTTTCCGGTCGGAGCCTCACTGGTGAGCATGCTGTGGTGTTCCTCCATACGCAGCACAAACGGATGTCGGGTTGTAAGGCAGTAGTCAAATACGCAGCTGCACAGCCGCCAGACCATCATGGCCACCGCTTTCTGTGGCTGCTGAACCAGTGCTGCCTGAACTGCCAGCGTTCGTTCTGAGGACATTTTTTTGAGCAACGGGATGCTGATACCTTCTGCTGCATCCGGTTTACTCTGGGTGATGACATGAAGCCCGGCATTGTCCTGACCTTCAGCATCCTGCTCCTGAACTTTCTCCTGTACGCCCCGCTGGATACACAGCTCGTTGTACTCCCAGCAGACGACTACTCCACAGGCGGCTTTCATCTCTGGCGTCCAGGCTCGTATCACCGCAGCCTGTTCAATCTCATCAATCAGCACCTGAAGTGCGGCCTCGTCCTCAACTGTTTCGGTGACTTCCTGCGTGGCGTAAAGCTCATCCAGACGCTGCTGCTCGTCAGCGGAGTACTGTGCGTCAGGCTCCGGTGACAGCAGATAGTTAACCCGGTCATCGCCGTAATTTTTAACGGCCCCCTCCCGCACCCGTGACCATGCCCAGCCCTCGTCCTTCAGTGCCTGAGCGACGGATTCGAGTTTTTCCTGCACCAGACGGGCTGTTAACACGCTGTCAGCCGTTCCGTCGCCGTCCTCAGCGCTGAACAGGTCTTCACGTACCACACCCCCTGCGGCCTCATAGGCCTCGCGTCCGACAAACACAAAACGGGGGGATGTGACGGATATTTCGGTATCGGTCACTGCCCGTTTCAACAGATGGGCAGGAGCACGACTGTAGGACTCTTTCACCTGGGTATAGATTTCCACCTGACGCTTCTGGTCGGGTTCCAGACTCAGCGCCTGGCACTGCTCCACATCCAGTTTGTTTTCGGCCAGTAACGTCAGCAGTTCGGGCGCCAGGCTGGCCAGCTTCAGCATTCTCTGGACGTGACGGGCGCTGTACCCGAGTAAGCCGCCAATCTCTGCCGGGGTATTCCCGTCTGCTGACATGCTGCGAAAACCGATGATTTGCTCAGCCGGATGCATGCTCTTGCGCTTGCCGTTCTCCGTCATGGACGCCGCGCGCGCCAGATGAAGGGGAACCGCTTTGTACGCAATCCAATCTTTGTCCGGGTCAACCAGCCCAGCCTCAACCAACAGGCCGATCCCTTTGGTTCGTCCTCCCCCACAGACCACTTCCAGGCGTCCGTCCCCACGCTCAACCACAACCAGGTTCTGCAACAGTCCTACGGCCTGAATGCTGTCGGCATATTCCTGAATTTCTTCCGGCGTATGGGGGATCAGACGACTGTTCAGCTCCCCGATATACAGGCGGGAAAATGAGGTCATACGGACTTCTGCTGCCTCCAGAACGGACTCCAGCTCTGCGGAATCCACCGGAATTTCATTCTTACGGGTAGTCTTTTTGGCTGTTTTTGCTTTAGACTCGGTTACGGACATAATTGATACCTCGCAGTTATTAATGATTGTCCCGCCCTGCGGAGAGTCTGCTCCGGCAGGGCATCTTCTTTCTTACGACTGATAACTCTTCAAACGCTGTTAACACCCTTCCCTGTTTTTAAAAACCATCACCCGTTGAGTTTCGGGAGTCGCGGTTTTGATGTTTGCGGGAACCTGCTGGTTTGTTCCCTGTGGTTTATCCTTCACCCGTTTGAGAACCCTCGCCGCAAGGGCGTAACCAGCACGGCACGGCGCAGATGTCCGGGAGTGAGACGGAAATTTTTTCCGGTCTAATGAAGCGTGCGGAATGGCCGGAAACAAATTTATGGCGAAAGGCGTGCCGTCCCTGGACAGCCAGACGGGTTGTGCTTGTCTCAGCCCGGGCGAAGGGACTTAAACGGCAAAGAGGTATACGAGGACGAATGAGCAGGGTTCAGCTGCAACGACGTAACGCGGCAGGCGAAACGGCGTTGCGCCTTACATCCCGGCGAGGCTGTTTGCGGCGGGATGCGATAAGCGCAGGTTACGGCGCGATAAAGCCGAGCATTTGCTGTTATGGCTGTCATCGACCAGTTAAAACAGTCTCTAAGGAAAATGTCACGAAGCATGCAAACCGGGTCGTGAATTTATTGCGAAAGCGATGGTTTGATTGGCATATGAAAACAGGGTAACGATGAACTGCTCACGCTCTGAAAAGCCAAAGATAATGCTTTTCGAATTATTTAATGGCAGCCTGAGGGGATATCGTTGAATGCTCACTGGTTGCAGTCACTAAACGATACTCAGAAGAAAATCGCATGCAAACGACAGGAATATTGTCATGTCAGTCCTCATTCCTCGTTAACCAACCTGATTTCGGCAGAAATTCCCCAGAAGCCAGAAAAATGGCTCGGATATCTGATTTAATCTGACATGGATATCCGAGACAACCAATTTTGAATTTAATTTAAAAACATACCCTCCATTTTAAGTCACTCAGGCCCTTTCCATTTTAATTCGGATTTCAGATGCTCAGGCACAATGGAAAACAGTTTTGCAATATTATCAACCTGGGAATTATAAAGTATACTTATATTTTGATTGCAATTTTCATAATAATCTCGGCAATGTGAATTCAGAAAATGTATATCTTCACTTTCAAAGTCTTCATTTAGCAGAAGATAATAAAATGAGTGGGCTAATTGAGTTTCATATTTTGCAGAACGATCTCTGATTCTTAAAACAACCCCTAGCGAAGTCAGATACCGCATATGTAGCAATGTCAATCTTAACATTTCAAGATAAATTATTTTTTTTGTCATTTAATATTTCTCCTGATAGGACATCATTTTCTTAATGACCGATAGCCACAATTTTAAAAATGACTATCGGTACATTTTCTATTACTTTCTTCCCTGTATAACACTACCAATCGATGCATGTTTTTCTGTAAGTGTCCACCGACCATTTTTAATTAAATTTTCTAAATAAATAGAGTTTCCAGTTTCCTCATATAATTCCTTAGCTGCTACCGCCCGATGATTACCCTCCGTTATAATATAAACCCCTTTCTTATCAACATAACCTGCGATAATAGCTTTGTCATCTGTATATTTAAAATTATTATTTTTCATGTCATTTTTAATAGTATCAACATATGCAGGATCTCTTAAACCAGTCTGTGTCGTTCTGATATTGTTAAACGCGCCCTTTTGAGAAGAAAAAATTACTTCACCTAAGTATTTTCCTATATAAGGAGCAACATATTTACCGAATCCCCAGCCTGCTACCCATGAAGAGGCTTCTGTTAAGACTTCGTTCCTCCATAATTTTAGCGCGCATCCAGTTCCGACATTCCAGCCACAGGTTTCAAATTTGTCATAAGCAAATGTTCCCATTTGCTCATACGCATTAGAAATATCAAACCCGAGCTGAAGGCCTAACTCATTGTATCCATTTGCATTCGATATCCCAAACAACATCTCATTAATGCAATCACCATCTCCCGCAACTCTGCAGCTTTCAAACCTTTGCTCATTCTGGTTTGATTTTTGTATCGTCTCTTTTCGCGCGTTATTTATACAGTCCGTATCCCCTTTACAGCCAGCCATTTTCTTAGCCATTTCGGCTGGCTCATCATGCATAAGGAAATTATATTTCAGTGTATTCTCTGCTGCCACACCACCACTGTTTGCACCTGCAGAAGAGTTAGTTACTGCCGCTCCTGCTAATGCTCCTATAATTCTACCCGCTGACAGTATGTGATTTTCACGCGTGTCTGGTTCAACAAAAACCTCCCCCAAAGTAATAGCAGCCAATTCAGCAGCTAATGCTCCGGCAGCAGCACCTTTCACATTACCCCGACTAATTTCAGCGCTGATACCGGAAACCACGGCATGGCTTAGTGCTCTTCCAGGTAATCCTAGTACTTCACCGTTATCGCCAACCAGCCCCGCCCCTTCGGCATTAATCTGATTGCCGATATTCGCCAGCATGGCATTGACCAGATTATCCCTGAAGCTGCCGCCATTGATGGTGGTGTTTAGACTGGAGCTGATAACCGACTGCCCGGCCACGCGCTGGACGATTTTCCCCCATCCCTCATCTCTGACCAGCGCAGGGAGTTTTGCCTTATCGGGTGTGACTTCAACATCCATCACCTTATCAAAGCCCGCCAGCGCACCACCGATAACCATAGAGGTGGCCAGCGATTTGACTGAGCTGCTGCTGCCCAGCGCAGCCAGGGTTTTTGACAAGTTGCCCTGATTTTCAACCAGGGCTACCGCAGCCTGTGCCGCGAGGGAGGACATGCCGGCGGTGACTGCGCCGGTGGTCACCGCCCCGCCGCCCACGGTTGAAGTGACCGAGGTCGCGACGGTGGCAGTCAGTGATGTGCCTGCAGTGACTGCGGCGGCGGCGATAGCGATAACCGCAGCCACGGCCGGGTTCAGGCTCTGGCTTTTATAGTTCCAGCCATCAAAGGCATCCTTGACGGTGTTCCACTGCACATCGTTGCGGGTGTTAAGTCCCTTAAGCCATTCGGTTCCGGGCTGTGTGCCCAGTGCAGTAATAGCCCCCAACAGCGCCTGGCCATTTTTCACTTTAACATCAGCGGTGATGCCGCTGGCAGCATTCACCGTCAGCTTTCCGCCGGTATACACCGAGGGAAGGACCCATTTCCCTTCGCTGTAGCCCTTATCCGCCTGCTTAATAAAGAACCCCTTGGAGGTGCTGACGGTCTGCTCAAAGGACGTGTTTTTCACCGCCAGGAAATTCACTTTCCCGTTGGTACTTGTCAGCGTGGCGTTCTTTTTCGCCTCGATTTTACTGGCTTCATAGGCACTGTCATCCCGACTCAGCAGGCTGAGATTGCCCCCGGCGGTAAATTCAGTGACCCGGTTGGTGGTGGTATGTGTGGTTTGCTTAACGGTGGTTTTTTTACCCCACCATTTTCTTTTGGTGGTTTCACGAACGTAATGGCTGGACTCTTCCATTGCCTGGGCATAGAGCCAGCCGCCTTTGGCTGCCACATCCATGGCCCCTTTTGCCAGCAGACGGGAAGCCTGGAACAGGATACTGCCGCCTGAAATAATCGTCAGGGCACCACCGGCATTCAGCGTCACGCCCGTCTGGCTAACGGACTCACTCCAGGTATTTCCGGACTCTCTGTATGCGGTTCCCCGGGTGGACTGAAACTGCATATTCCCCCCGGAAGTCAGGGTGATATCTCCGTCGGATGTCAGGGTGCTGCCATTGGCCAGAATACCGCCATTGGCTGCCAGGGTGAGTCCTTTAGCGCCGTGTAAACGGGTCAGGACATTCAGTTCATCGCGGTTATTGTCATTACCATTGTCGGTCACACCATAACCGTAGGCCCCCAGAGAGATAAGTTTTCCTGCCTGCAGGGTTGCCGTTTTTCCGGCCGTCATATCAGCGCCCTGCAGACCGATATCCCCGGCGGAACTGATAAGCAGATTTCCCCCGGCTTTCAGGCGACTGCGTAGTTCAGGCGTTCTGCTATCCGGGAAAAACTCGCTATAACTGTCGCTGAGACTGCGCATATTCAGGTCGGTACCGGCCGCTGACGACAGGCTGATATTGCCGCCCGCATCAAACGAGGCTCCCTTCAGCGCCAGTTGCTTTCCACTCAGGGTGATGTCTCCCGTAGCCCTCAGGGGCTCAACCGGTAGCATCAGATTAAACAGCGCCTGTTTACTGGCCGCAGTCTGAGTCACTCCCGGGCGTTCATGACTGAGCATGGACTCCGTTTTTGCCAGGGTAATATCGCCGTTAGCGACCAGCGATATATTCTGGCTGACGACCGGAAGGAGAGTGTTTTCCAGCAGGATATTACCGCCCGCGGTGACGGATAAATCGCGTGAAGCCGCCAGACTAGCCAGCGAGCGGGAACCATCACTATTAAATAAGTACGGCGCCTCGCTGGAACGTGAGGTGACATTGCCGCTGCGGCTGACCAGCGTAAGGTTCTGCCCTTTCAGTTCACTCTGTAAGGACTCTATATTGCCCCCTGCCAGCACAGAAATATCTTTTCCTGCGGTCAGTAAAGCCTGCGTTATTTTAGTCACGGAGTCTGACTGGAGAGTAATATCTCCTGATGCTTTCATTGTATCTGTTGTTGTAATATTTCCAGCGCGTAATAGAATATTCTTGGCCGTCATAGTGTCTGGTCGTGCTACAACACTGGAATATTTTACGCTTGTATCATAAGGTTCATTACTCTCAATACTGTCAGTGAAATCAGCTACTAGATTATTCCCTGCACTAAGAGATGATGTCTTATATTCTTTTGGCTGCCATGTGAAGAACTCTTGCTGTTTGGTATAGGGAACGAACTCTGTGAAGAACAATAGATCAAAGTTATCAGGCATTAGATCCATTTCACCGGTAAAACTTCCTATACCTGAGGTTGTTGTTCCTAAAATCCAGTAGCGATCTTTCTGACCTAATGTGACATTTTTTATGGCTAAATCTTTCCCTGTCAGAATCAAATTTTTTCCCGCGTTAATACTGGATTGATCGTTCAAGAGTGAGGTCGCATTAATAAATGCGTCGTTGCCTGCACTAATCACACTCGGAATCTGAGATTTCACAACCACATATTCTTCGCGTCCCACATTTACCTTATTATCTAGCGACACATCTATTTTTCCGAACCAGTTTTTCAGTTCGGGGATTTTCAGCTCAGGCGCTAATCTCACAACAGCGAGTTTATTTTGCCGTGAGTCGTAATAACTACCGATCCACGGTTGTTCAAATACTGTAGAGTTACCAGGGATTGTTTTCCAAACCGTACCGCTTTCATTGAGCACGTTATCCAGTCTGTCAGTTCGTATCAACAAATCACCAGAAGTAGTTTTAATAATCGCTGAACGGTTCTCTACTAGTTTGGCTTTATTTCCCTCGGCATCTTTCTGGATCCACATATTATTGTTGCTGAGAAGCGTCGCACCGCTGGTATTGCGTATGGTGTCAGCAAAAATACGCATATCGCCCTGGGCTGTAGTGGTCGCACTGTTTTCCAGCGTGGCGGTGGCCAGCGTGATATCACGTTCAGCCTTGACGCTCGCCCCTGCCGTTGTGGAAAGGCTGCTGGCGCTGACGTTAAGGTCAGTCTGGGCCTTGGTATTGCCGAGAGTGATTTTTCCTGCAGTGGTGAGCGAGATATCCCGCTGGGTGGATGTCAGATTATTGAGGTTAACACCAACACCGTCCTCGGTGGCCACCAGGCGAATTTTCCCGGCATACATGCCGCCAAGCGCTTTGGTATCAACCGCCAGCTGAGGTTTGCTGCCTTCTCCGGCTATCGATTTGACGGTACCGTCTTTATAACTTATCCGGTTAGCACCCTGGGTCAGGGTGAGCGTTTTGGCGGTGATTTTTCCGTTCAGCTCGGTGGCACGGCTGATGATATCAACGTATTCAGGACTGGCACCGTCCAGCCCTTTGCCGCCGATAATCACCGCCCCTTTTTTAACCTCAAGCGCCTCAAGCGCACCCTGCTTGTCAAACTGCGGTTTACCGGTGGTCAGGGTTACTGAAGGGGTATTGATAAAACCACATCCGTCGCAGGTGATCCCGTTCGGGTTGGCAATCATCACGCCCGCTTTATTGCCGAAGACTTCCAGTTTGCCTTTCAGTTCAGAGCGGTTGCCGCTGGTCACTTCGTTAATAATCAGCTCGGCCGGTTTGCCATTCAGTCGGGTATTGCCGGTAACAGTAACGCCCAGCTGAGATTTACCGCTCTGCGTGGCGTTATTTAACACCGCGCCCGGAGCATCAACATTAAAGTCTTTGTAAGTGTTATGGGATATTCCTGCTGCATTAGGCGGGGCGATGTTGACTACCGGAATATTTCCGGGAGCCGTTACGACCTGGGTATTGCTATTCGCAGCGGAAATACCCGCGGCGATAGCGGGGTGTAAGGGCTGAGCTGCTGTGAGGTATATCAATAGCCAACTGGTGCACCTGGCCAGCGGGTGGGTGAGTTTATCCATATATGAACATCCTGTATAACGAAGCCCCGGAGGCTTCTGCTGTGTGCCGGCAGTTAAAGTGAAACCGTGGCCTGCCAGTAAACCACGTGTTTATCCGGGTTAAGGGAACCCGGCCAGGACAGCGGGATACCCACCGTCAGTGACTGTGATAATTGTTTTCCGCTCAGCCCCAGGCCCAAAGAGGCGCCAGACAGGGTGCCGCCATCGGTAATGCCTTTCTGGCTGACGACATGCCCGATATCCACGGCGGCAGTGGCTGACAGCATGCCGTCCGTAAACGGCAGGGTCAGAAGCTGCTGGTTCAGTTCATTGCGCCAGTAACCGCCGCGGTTTCCCGACAGGTACTGCTCCTTGAATCCGCGTACCGAGTACTGCCCGCCCACCGACAGTCGTTCACTGGAATAGAGGTTATCGGGCGAGGTTTGTCCGTAGGCTGAAGTCAGCCAGTAAAGCGAAGGGGTCAGCGGGTAGAACCAGCTGCCACTGGCGCTAAGACGCCGGAATTCACTGCGCGGCAGGTCAGAATAGGCCCGGTCATCGGAGGCTGCGCCGCCAACAGCCAGGCCGCGCGAAAAGGACGGAGCAAAGGTCAGATAACCGCCCGCCATGCTCCGGCTGTAGCTTAACCCGGCAGTCACGCTGCTGAGCGTCGGACTACTGACCTCAAGGCGTACCC
Source organism: uncultured Cedecea sp. (assembly GCF_947498825.1). Lineage (GTDB taxonomy): Bacteria > Pseudomonadota > Gammaproteobacteria > Enterobacterales > Enterobacteriaceae > JGM124. Next base: position 86,949 of record NZ_CANMLV010000018.1, read on the forward strand.
CGCCGAGACGGTTTTCTGTTTTCCGGCGGGACAGGGCCATATCCAGCACCAGACGCTGTTTGCCGTCACGCAGCAATGTGCGGCTGGCAGACAGACGCTGGGACTCCACGGTACCCTGATAGCGCCAGTTCACCGGGGAGCCACCGACCGCCAGGGTCTGATAGAAATCAGACCAGGCATACTGGCCGCTGAACAGCCAGTATCCGTAAGGCACCGAAACGCCCGCCTGCAGGCTGCTGCTGCGTCTGTCCCGGTGAAACTCACTGTCTCTTCCCGCGGCAAGTGTCCACTGGTCAGCCAAATTAAGCGGATTATCAACGGTCAGCAGAGCGTTCATTTGCCCGCTGCCGGTACTTTTCTGGCCGCTGTTATCCAGACTCATATTCAGACTGACGGGAAAATGCTGGCTGACAGGTACCAGTTTTATACGGGAAAAACCCTCGCGACTGCCGGGTAAAATATCAATCGTCAGCTGGCGGGAGCTCAGGCGATTGAGTTGCTCCAGACCCTGTTCAATATCACGCAGATTAAGAATTTTCCCTTCCACTCCGGGAAATGCCATCTGCAGCGCCCTCTCCTGATGGTCATCAAGACGGATGCTTTCCACCTTCCCTTCCGTAACGGCAATAACCAGATCGCCGCCAGAAATATCCTGCTCCGGCAACCAGGCCTGTGAGGTGATAAATCCCCGGGAAAGATGGTCCTGAGTAATATCCCGTACCCGCAGCTGAATATCCTGAAGCGTCATACACCCGCTCTGTGGGATAGCAGTCAATTTGCGCCGGGCGGATAACGGAAGTGCGCTGACGTTACGCAACTGAATATGCTGAATCTTCAGGCACTCGCCTGTTTTTTCAGTCAGAACTGTTTCCGGAAGAGAAGGTGTTGACGAGGCATTACGCAGAATATCGCGCTGCTGTTGCGCCTGTTCCAGCAAAGCCTTCTGTTGCTGTTCAATGGTGCTCTGTGCTGCCGGGCCCAATGGTGCACCGGATAAACCTGTCGATATCAGACAGACCAGCAGCAGTAAAGACCTTGCAGAAAGGGGATAAAACATAGAAAAGTCCATTTACGAAAACTTATGAATACAATTGTAACTTTTGGTAATTTATTCCTCACATAAAAATCACAATGTTTTCAAAAAAAGACACAACATGTCGTGATAATAAGAATTATTAGCATTAAAATAATGAACAGAAATTTATTATTCTTTAAAATCAAATGGAGTTCAGCTGCAACGACGTAACGCGGCAGGCGAAACGGCGTTGTGCCTTACATCCCGGCGAAACTGTTTACGACGGGATGCGATAAGCGCAGGTCACGGCGCGTTAAAGCGGCGCATTCAAAAGAATGCTGCAAGCGGAAAGCGAAAAGGATGGAAACCCGCAGACCCGAAGGGGCCGGGATGAGACAGCTTGCTGGCTCAGTGCGGAGCATGACAGCCTGACCCCGGAGGGGATTCGCCCGGAGTCATGCCGGCAACACAAGATAAACACCCTCCCTCAACAGGACACACATTCCTGATACTTATATTCAGAATACAGATATCAACAATACGAGAGAGCCCTGGACAGATATCACCGGCACAAGGAGCTGAAGGAATAAAATGGCGCGAATGAAAAGGGGAAGCGCGAAGCGCGCGCCCTTTTCAGCGCCGCAGGCGCGCGTCTTTTTCCGGCGCGGCCAGACAGGGGCACTTTCCCCCCGCCTGGCTACACTGTCCGGTTGTTTACCTGGTGATGCGTAAAAGAGCGGTAGATACCCCGGTATAGGTAAATGTTCCGGAGGGCAACGGCTCCCAGACATCTGCAAGCGGCTTCAGCTCTTTTTGCTGACGCGGCCCGTTCGCACAAATCGCCGTCAGTACGCCGTCCGGTTCAAGCAGGGTTAATGCTCTCTGTATGTGCTTAATATCGACAGACTGGTTAAACGGGGGATTCATCATAATTTTGCTGTACCGGACGTCTGGCTGATATTCCAGAAAATCGCCATTCCAGAGACTGACATCAGGGAAATGTGTTTTCAGGTGTATGAATAATTCGCCGTTTAACTCCACAGCATCGCAGCGTGCAACCTGAGAGACACGTTTTATCGCGCGCAAAATCGCCCCAGTTCCGGCGCTCGGCTCCAGAATCCGGTCAGTGTCCGTAATCTCTGACAGGGCAACCATACGATCGCAAATGGGGTCAGGAGTGATAAACAACTGCGAGCTGACATGAATTTCAGCAACGGGTGATCGGTCATCAAGTTTTGAACGCATTTTCTGAATACGGTATTTAAGAGTACTGTTCACGGGCAAGGCTCCCTTAACTCCCCGACCAGAGCCGGGGAGAGGATGATTATTTTTGTGGAATATGGACAATTTTCATATCGGTGATAAAAACATTATCCAGGCTGAAAGCGTTATTCATCACTCGCCGGAAACGGTGCGCGCCATGTTTTTCATTTTCAGGCATGCCCCGGACGCTTTTATAATCGCGGCCTTTTTTTGCCCATTCGGCCTTGGTCATTTCTACGAAACCCTCTTCCGGATAATTCACAATCGGCGGGCGTTTTCCGGCTTCTTTTGCGGCGCTGGCGGCTTCCTCCGTCGGCGCTTTGTAGTCCGAAATTCTGTCCGGGGTCAGCTTCATGGTGCCGCCGTAGCCCAGGAATTGATAACACGGCGTGGTAACCGAACTGACCGCCCCGTTGCTTTTGTTGATGCGTAGAATGGTCAGCCATTCGCCCCGACTGAACACCTGCCCCCCGGGTTTAAATTCCTCGGTACGGGTCACAACACCGCCGCTTTCGTCCAGCATGGCCCGCTCATAGCTCAGACGATGGTTATAATGCGTAACCCAGCGATTTTGATGGCGAATACGGCGTTCATGACACGGCACAGCAATATCCCGCGCCTGTTCAGCGGTGATAATGTCATCCTTAAGGGCAGAATAAAGCGACATAATGCCTTCATACTGGCTTTTCTCTGCCGGGCGCGGGTATTTTTCCAGTGTGAAACGACAGGAAACATGATCGTAGTTGCTGATGAGAAGCGCCTTTTTCATGTCCAGAGTTTCGGAGTTCCACATCTTGCTGAATTTCTCAGCCTCTGCTATCTCCCGTTCGGATTTTCGTAAATCGGCCTCAATTTTTTTGATCCGACGGTAGCGCACATCCGGACGTTCTTTATATCTGGCAAGCTGTAATGACGCTTTGGCGCGTTGCTCCCAGTACTCAGAACGGTCAAACAACATCACGGCGCGTTTCATGCCGTTTTCTATTTTTTGAGCATCCCGGCGCGCGCGGCGTTCGCTGTGGTGCCCGACCAGAATGGGTTGACCGAAAGGAATAGCCGACGCGATATTATCGACATGCGCCAGTGCCTGATCTGATTCAGCCGCACGTTTTACGCTGTAATCGCTGAAGCGTTCGGCACGTTGTTCCTGGCGCTCAACCAGAGAACTGTCTTCATCCTCAATCTCCCCAGCCAGGGCCAGCAAAAAATCCTCACGGGAAGGTGTCCAGGCAGGAGCCACAAAAAAGCCCTGTTTGGGTGCCCATTTAAACCCGGCATCCTTCACCCTTTTATATAATTCCTCATCGAGACGATGAACCGCATAGAGGCGCAGCTTGTTATCATCCGGGGAATAGGTTGCCCGGAACTCATCAGGATCACAGAAATCTTCGAGAGATGCGTTTGTAGGCTTCGTTGTCGCGCCCTGGACGTTAAGTAGAGTCATGTTTAAATCTCCTTGTGTGGTTGATTCGATGCATTTGTGAGTATTCGTCGTCGCAAAAAATCACAGAGCACAATGAGGAGCGCTGACAAGGCCGCCAAAGGCGTGCATTTCAGCCTTGTCAGAAGGAGCGAGGCAGTGTGGTCTGATATCCCGCGACGGTCGAAGACACACACAAAGGCTCATTTCACAGCGGAGGATGAAACAGGACGCTATCCCGGAACGGCTGTTGCGAGAGCGAAGCCGGGCAAAGCCGCTCCGGTCCTTACAGCCCGGTGTTTTTTATCGGGCTGAGAAAAGCGCAGGCCACGGCGCGACAAAGCGGCGCATTCGAAAAGAATGCTGCAAGCGGAAAGCGAAAGGGATGGAAACCCGCAGGCCCGAAGGGCCCGAGATGAGACAGGTACTGGCTCAGTGCGCAGCATGACAGCCTGGCCCCGGAGGGGATTCGCCCGTGCCAGTCTGAAGGAATTGCATGACCAGGATAATCAGATGGATAGCCGTGTAAGTCAGTAAAAAATCCAGGCAACAACGACAAAGACGACCAAAATTGCACAATAGAAAAAGATGCTGCCTGAGAATTGAGACAATTCGTTTAAATGCTTCTCACCTTGTTGATTTAACTTATTTATAGCCTCATGTCCGTCAATAGCCTCAATGGCATAAGGATATCGGGCGAACCCTTTCTTTTTTAAATCCTTAGACATTTCGCGCGTTACATTTGTTTCCACGACGACTTTCGTTTCATCATCTTTAAGGAAAATCACAAATCTCTTCATTTTTTCCCCTTTAAACACGGGCAAAATAAAAGTTATCAGCGCAACTAAAATGATAATAGTTATCACATTGTTAATTTTCTATATTTATCAGCATGTTACTTAAATCATATTACACGACCCTGGTTTTCTTGGAAGTGGTGTTTTTTTAATCTGTGATGCCAGATCCAATAAAAAATCCACTGTTTTACAAGATGCCCCATCCACACATAATCATTTTCTATGTCAATTAAACATCTTTGACATGAAGGGAAATGTTCCCTACAGCGTTCATGCCGATGATATGCACATCGTCGAAGCTGAGTGTAAAATTCCCCCTTGATGAATAGACGAGAGAGGACGAAAAGCTGCGCGGAGCGCAGCATTCGTCCCTTTCTCCGCAGGCGCAAGCCTGCAAGGTTTTCCCGCGCGCTAACAGCCGCTTATTCCGGCCAAAGGTGATATCCCCTCCTGCCGGACGTTAACGGACTAAAGCTGGCTCATCAATCCGGTTTCATCGGTATAAGGGCACTCCGGATCGATGTTATTTCCGCCCTGGCTTCCTTTATCGTGTCACGAACAACCGTTAAATCTATCCATTTCCTGGGGTGTTCTCCCGGAATACGTAACACATCACACATGACGCCGCTGGACAAAATCTGGTCCACTTTCTCACTGACGACAAAACACTCGACCGAACTGAAACGCGCTCCTTTCTCTATAATAGCATCGAGAACAGCCTGTAATTTTTCATCGTCCTCATCCATCCAGCACGGCATATCTGTCTCTTTCACTACCAGACTAAAATTCCGTGTCTGGCGTCTGAATAAGGTTTCACTCCGGGTCGTCAGTGCCGCTTTAATATGTCTCGAATCAACTAAAACCTGTCTGCTGATTTCCTGAATGGAAGACGACAGGCAGTTTATTACCGCCTTAATTTCCGATTCGTTGAGCCATTCCCCCGCCCAGGGAAAAGTTACCGCCGTATCCTCTCCGGGCCATTGTGGGACACTGGAGTAGCGGCCTCCCGAAACAATGATTTGTGCTTTTGTTCCGGCTATTTTCTTTACCGCTCGCTGTATTTGTTCAGGAACATCGCCCGGACACAGCAAAGGCAGAAGGTTTACGATGTCTGAGGCATCAAGACGAACGTATATATTTATCCAGCCATGTCTGTTTTCAGGATCTCGCTGATCCACATCTGTATGTGACGGCCAGCCGTATTCTGTTATTAAATTGCGTGCCCGGCACAATATCAGGGCGTTGAGAGTGGTGGTTTCCTGCATGATTAATCCCTCTGAATAAAATCAAAGACACGCCGCTTGTGCGGCGTGGTCCCTTTTATTTTTTTAGAAGTGCGCGCATTCTGGACGTATCGGAAAGACGCCGGGCAACACTCTCCGGGACGGGGTGACTCTTATCGCCCGCCTCCCATTCTTTCCGCCATAGCGCTTGTTCAGCGGTGGAAAGGATGCTTTCCAGTAACGCCACCGGCACCGTGATGTTCAGGGCTTCTACTTTTACCTGGTTAATCAAATTCATCACCGCCCCACATGACACGCCGTATTCAAGACGTTCCTCCTCAGAAATAGTGTCTATGCGCTCCAGAACGTTCCGGACTTCCGCCTCTGAAACATCAAGATCTATGCCCTCAGCCAGCGCCTCCACGTCTTCTGGCGACCAGACAACAATGTTAAGGGGGGTATCAGCCGGATATTCTTTAGCCAGAATCTGGCAAATCGTTTCTCGTGTTCCGTACATAGGTTGTCCTCAGTCCTTAAAACAGGCGTCCAGCTCCAGGATTTCCTGATATGCCGCCATAAAAAGTGTGTTGGTGCGGGCCAGTGTCTGGCGGGCAAGGCGTTCGGCCAGCAGGTCAGAATCAAAACGATACCGCCGTTCCATGTCATTCATGATGCTTCGCAAATCGCACATCTGATTAGCCAGCGCCGCCACCTCTGCGCGCAATGCCTCGCTTCCTTCATAGTTCATTACGCCGCCTCCGGATAAACAGGATCGTTCGCAGCCGGGCGTTGCATACTCCGCCGAACAGAGGCCAGGCGTTCAGTCCCGGCCCGGTGATATTCCGGCATCAGCTCAATACCGATATACCGACGCCCGGCTTGTAACGCCGCCACGCACGAAGACGCCGAGCCAGCAAACGGGTCAAGAACAATGCCCCCCGGCGCCGTGAAACTCTCGATCAACGGTTGCAGGCTGGATACGGGTTTTTCAGTCGGATGATGACGATTGCCCGTGTATTTCCAGTCGAGAACGTCCGGTAACGGGTGCATCGGCAGGCGCGGGCGTCCTTTTGCCAGGATATAGGCACACTCATGGCGGTAGCCGACATATGCCGATTTTGACGAATAATTTTTTGTGAAAACCAGGTGACCGACGACTTTAAACCCGGCTGCTTTCCAGGCTCCCATAAACCGATCAACCCGATTCCAGCCGTAAAAACTGACCATCAGCGAGTCTTTTTTCAGTACGCGATACATTTCCCCGCAGGCAGGACGGAGCCATTCATCTGTTTTATCGCCTGCAATTTCGCGCCCCTGACGGTCACGAAACCCGACCAGATAAGGCGGATCGGTGAGAATGAAATCGACAGCATTTGCGGGAAAATCGGTCATCACATTGACGCAGTTACCCAGGACAAAACGGGACATAGGAATACCTCGCACTGACAGGGAGCACCCAGGAGGGCGTCACCATGACGCCCGTTCCCTGCTGCCCGGAGCCTGTACGCAACGACCGGAAACGGGTCAAGCTGACCGTGGAATACCGAAGACGTCAGTGTTTTCGACGGCGAGGATATGCCGCGAAAGCGGCTTGAAGGGCGATCCTTAAATGGGAGTGGCGGCGTAAAATACCGCAAACGCCAGACAGGAGCGGAAAAAAACGCCCGTCCCGTGTCAGTCCGGTCGGGGCACACTGGCTCCGGGCAGTGAATAACCCCGCGCAGCGGCAATGAGGAGGAGCAACGCGACATACTTATTTAAAATGCCGGGCATCTCTGCCCGGCCGCCGTTATTGCTCTTTTTCTTTCACCGCCTCGATAACATGGTGCAGGAACTCCCAGTTAAACCCGACATTCGCGTCATGACACTCTTCTGCCTGCTCCATCGCGGCATCAATAGTGTCTTCATCGAGGGAATCATCCAGCGCAAGAAAATCATCAGCCAGCCAGAATGTGCCGCAGCACAACGTGTTATCCGGCTAGTCCGCCAGACGTTGTCTGAAGGCCTCCACGGTCATTCTTCTGGCCGGTGAACCACTTTCAACAGCAGGACTGGCGACATCATCCCCGCTCCCGTCTTCATCCTGAAGGTTGTTGGTATCTAACGCAGTAACGATACGCTCTAGCATATCTATCAGACTTCCTCCGGTCTGCCCTGCAATTTCATACAACCAGTCAGCACCATGTTCCGTTTCGTAAATGTTTTCGAGAGTAGAGATTGCGGCTCTCAGGGTTTGAGTCTTATTCATTCGTCGACATCCTCAGCATCCGGCACCCATCTGTGCCGTGCCCTCACAACAGACGGGCATCAGGCAAAGACGTCAGGGGCGGCGCGGAGGCCGCAGCGCGACATGAGCGGGCTGAACGCGTCGTGAATGTCGGGAACGGGCGAGCACCGGCGCCAGCTTCCCTTGACGTCGACGCAGCCCGTCTAACGTGCGGGCACGGCACAT